>JACQWR010000016.1 GCA_016209105.1 Deltaproteobacteria bacterium
ACCACTGCGAGTCATACTCCCCCGCGTGCTCGAAGACCATCCTCACCGCCCGCTCCCTAACTTCTCGTGAATACCTGCTCTGTTCTTTCATGTCTCCATCCTCTCACAGAATGGAGCCTCCGACAATCCCGGAGCGGTTCAGTACTTGTGGGATGCGCCTTGTTTGAGAGGTTTCCGTTTTTTGCAAGAGACTCTTTGACCAACGTGCGGTAAACGTGCTAAAAGCTACCCCGGAAAAAAAGAAAAGCACATAAGAACATTGCTCGGCAAAGATGAAAGGATGCGTAACTAACGAATGATACTATTTGCGGGCATCAGTGTTTTCTTGGCAAGTCTTATTAAAGGCATTACCGCCTTCGGTTTTAACCTTATCGCGGTTTCCGCGCTGATATTCTTTTTATCCCCTAAACTGCTTGTACCCGTTATTACCCTGCTCAGCGTGACAAGCTCACTCTACATGCTTTTCGGCTTAATGAAATACGTTGAAATTAGAAGGATCCTTCCCTTACTCATCGGCGCTGTGGTCGGGATACCGTTTGGCGTATTCTGGCTGGTGATATTAAAAGCGGAAATATTAAAGATCCTGATCGGCCTGGTGATTACCGTATTTGCCCTGCTTTTTGCCAGCGGTTATCGGAAAGAAATTAAAAATGAAATGCCGGCGTTCTTGCTTTTGGGACTGGTAAGCGGCATCATCGCCGGAAGCACTTCCCTGGGCGGGGTGCCCGTGATTTTATTCTTCATCAATCAGGATTGCGATAAATCCACATTCCGGGCCAATCTGACCTTGTATTACATCTTGCTGGGGGTGTTCAGCTTCTTCGGATACCTGCAAGGCAATCTTATTACCGGCGAAGTTATGAAATATTTCCTTTTCCTTTTAATCCCCATGACCCTGGGAATCGTGGGCGGGATGAAACTCGTCCATCGGGTTGATGAAAAGCTCTTCCGGCAGATTGCACTCCTGATACTCATTGTAAGCGGCGTTACTTCGATTTACACGGGAGTAAGGGCTATCCTGCAATAGTGCACGGAGAAATATTCTTTTCTCCAAAAAGTGGTAACCGCCTCCTGCAACCGCCGTGTTCACGGAGGCGCACCGCGCTCAAACAGAAACAATGTCAATTGGCGAATCCGTAACCCTCTCAAGGCGGTTCTTTCGCACGATGAAATCAACCTCGATGCCTATGGCCCCCACATCGGGAAAGACAAACTTGGGCTCAAAGGCAAAGACCATGCCTTCCTCGAGAATGCGGCTGTGCCGCGCGGTGATGACGGGCAGTTCGTTGATCTCAAGCCCCAGGCCATGGCCGATAAAGGACACCTGCCCCTCTCCGTGTCCCATGAAGTGCTCCTTAAGTCCCGCCTTTTTTACCCGCTGGTACACCCTGAGGAAAAGCTCCGTTGCATTGATCCCGACCCTGCCGAAGCCGGCAACATCCTCCACGATCTCCTTCGCAATCTCGTACGGTTTCCGGAAAATATCCTTGAGCGCACCGGCCACGAACAGCCGCGACTCATCGGTGATATAGCCGTTATAGCCGCCGCCGTAGTCCACGATGACGGGAACGCCTTGCTCCACCGTGAAAAAAGACGATCCTTGGGCAATGGCGGGAGTAACGCCGACGCCGGCGATGGGAACGTCCGCATAGGAAGGCATGCCGCCCGTGCGCCCGGAAAAAACGCAGATGTTCATCATCTCCTGGTTAAAGCCCCTCATTCTCAGGAATCCCTGATGACCACGCATTCTTCCCTCGGCGACGAGAAGCGCATCAATCTCTATCTCACTGACGCCTTCCCGAATCACTTCCGCCGCCCGCTTGAAAACGCGGGAAACAATGGCCCCCGATTTCTTCAACTGCATAAGCTCATAGGAACTCTTGACCATCCGCAATTCCTTAATCAGGGGCGACACATCAACAAAACTTTCGTGACCAAGAATACTCTTGAGGCGCTCGTAGACTCTCACGGGAAGCACATCGAGTTCCATTCCGCCGGTCCCCCGCAAAATGCCCTTCTCCTCAAGAGTTTTACGAATGTCGCGGTCCCGGTCTATGGGAATAATGTCGAGGGGCGTATCCAACCGTGCCCGCGTGAGGCTTTTCTCAATAAAAAGAAGGGGCTCGCGATCAACGGCGATAACGAGCAGGCCCTTCTGGATTGTTCCCGTGAAGTAGAACATGTCAACGTTCTGCATAATGACGGCAAAATCTATCCCCTGCGCCGCCATCATCGTCTTGAGTCCCTCGATCCTTCCGGCAATCTCCTCTTTACTGACGGGGTCAAACGCCCCAACCTGCTGCAACATCCTATTTACCCTTTCTGACGTTTCCTCGGTAATTTGAAGCGCTCCTTGAGCAAGCTGTGGGGAATCTTCGATCCTCAGGGAATAGTCCGGTTACGCATTCGCTCGCCTACCCCTGAGCAAGCAGCGGGGGATGCGCTCGCTGTCGAATTCGTTGATTTTGTGGTGCCCCCGGCGCGAGTCGAACGCGCGGCACACGGATTAGGAATCCGTTGCTCTATCCTTCTGAGCTACGGGGGCTATGGGTAAGAGAACGCGGGCGATGTAACATGGATTTTAACCGGTGTCAAGATTGCCTCATTCCGGAGAGGGGGCTCGTTCCGATCCCGTTGGGCTTCCAGAACAAGCCTTCTCCCCGACGCCTCGTCAGACCTGGTATATCGCAAGCGACGGAAGTTCCACGCAGGTCAGCTTTCCTCCATAGACCGCTCCGGTATCAATGCCGATCTTGTTTTTTCCCACGAGCGGCTCATCCAGGGACGTATGCCCGAACACCACGGTCTTGCCGAAATCAGCGGTTGATCCTATAAACTCGTGCCTGATCCATAGCATGTCCTCGGGAGTCTGCATCTCCCAGGGAATGCCCGGTTTCAATCCGGCATGCACAAAGATGTACCTATCCGTTTCGTAAGAGGTGCGAAGGCTGTCGAAGAACTCCAGATGACTCTCGGGAACATTCATTTTCCGGCCGTCTTTGAGACCTGCACGGCCATAGGAGATAATTGTGCTTTCGCCGCCATTCATCAGAAACAGCTGTTTCCCCTCGTTGCGGCGGTAATAGTTAAGGAACATCTGTTCGTGGTTCCCGGAGAGGAAGACGACGTTGCCGATCTTTCTTCTCAGATCGAGGAGGTAATCAATCACCCCTTTCGAGTCGGGCCCCCGGTCTATGTAATCGCCCAGAAACAGGAGGGTGTCCTGCTCTGTATCGAAGGGAAGCGCGGACACGAGGTCCTGGAGCTTAGCGATACAGCCGTGAACGTCGCCTATGGCAAATATCTTCTTCATGTGCTGTCTGCCGACACTCTATCAAAACAACGTTTCGTTAAAGAACGGCAAACAGGGGGCGCGCCTGTCCGGCACTGCTGCCAGCCCCTTCTATTCGTTTCCGTTCACGTTGCCGCGGTTTTGAAAATGGCATCCACGAATTCCCGGCTGTTGAATTTCCTCAGGTCGTCCAGCTTCTCTCCGATGCCGATGTAGCGGATGGGGATGCCGAGCTCGGCGGCGATCCTGACCACCACCCCGCCCTTCGCCGTCCCGTCCAGCTTCGTAAGGACAAGACCCGTTACGCCGATCTCGTCCCGGAACAGCCGTGCCTGGGAAACGGCATTCTGTCCCGTCGTGGCATCCAGCACCAGGAGGACTTCATGGGGGGCGCCGGGAAGTTCCCGCCCCATGATCCGCTTCATCTTCTTGAGTTCCTCCATGAGGTTCACTTTCGTGTGCAGTCTGCCCGCCGTATCCACGATGACGACTTGGGCCCGGCCGGACTTTGCCGCGTTGACGGCATCGAAGACCACCGCCGTGGGATCGGCTCCGGCCTCCTGCCTCACCAGCGGGATGCCCACCCTCTGGGCCCACACGTCGAGTTGTTCGGCGGCGGCAGCCCGGAAGGTATCGGCGGCGGCAAGCAGGACCTGCCGCCCCTCTCCCTTCAGGAGCCGGGCCAATTTCCCGATGGTCGTGGTTTTGCCCGTGCCGTTCACCCCCACCACCATGACGGTGTATATCCCCTCAGCGGGGATGGCGAAGGGGGCCTCGTTCTTCTCCAGTATCTCCGCCATGGTGTCGCGCAGGACTCTGCGAAGGTGTTCCGGTTTATCCAGCTCCCGCCTCCCCACCTGTTCCCTCATTTTTTCGATCAGGTCGTGGGCAAATGCCGCTCCCACATCGGCCATGATCAGGACTTCCTCAAGATCGTCGAAGAGCGCCTGATCAATAACCTTTTTCCCCAGGATGATACCGTCAATGTTGTCGAGCAGGCTCTTGCTCGTCTTGGCAAGCCCCGCTTTCAACCTCTCGAAAAAACCGCCTCCTTCAACACTACTGGCCATGCACAAAACCTCTGACACCCCGATAGAGAACGGGGAATATGCTTTTGGTTGTTACCCTGCAGCAGGCAGGGTTTGCGGGGAGCACCCCCAGTCACCTTTACAGGCTGTTCAAAAATACCCAGATGCAAAGCTCCCGAATTGAATCCCGCCAGCAGGCTGGGATTCCCGGTAAGGAAAAGACAGATTCCTGTTGCGCCACTTCATCCCATCGGGGGATTCAGTGATGCGCTTCCGGTTTCTTTGCCATGAGGCGCACTTCCCCGTATGTCGAATTCGGCAGCGAGCGCATCCCGCAGTGTACTGCGGCGTAAGCGAGCGAATGATAACCATCGCTTCCTTGGGAATCGGCGTCCTCCGCACGCCGGTGCGGAGACGTCAATGGCGAAGGAACAGAGCAGCAGATGGGCATTTTTCAACAGCCTGTTGAACGGAAGGGATCAGTTGAGGTTCACCGCAACCATAGTGGAAACGCCATGCTCCTGCATCGTAATGCCGAACAGGCTCCCGGCAACCTCCATGCTCCGCTTGTTGTGGGTAACCATGATGATCTGCGAGTTCGCGGAAATGTCTTTCAGAATACCGTTGAACAGCGAGATATTGGCGTCGTCGAGCGCCGCGTCCACTTCGTCAAGAACGAGGAAGGGGCTCGGCCGGTAGGCAAGGATGGAAAAGATGAGCGCAATCGCAGCGAGGGATTTTTCGCCGCCCGAGAGGAGGCTCACGTTCTGCGCCCGTTTGCCGGGGATCTGAATGTCAATGTCCACACCGGTCTCCAGCAGATCATTTTCATCCGTCAGCCTGAGCTCGCCCCTGCCGCCGGGGAAGATGCGGGCGAACATCTCCCGAAACGACAGGCTTACGGCCTCAAAGGTCTCGGCAAAGCGCTTTCGGGAAATCCGGTTTATCCGGGCTATTGTCCTTTCCAGGGCGGCAAGCGAGGTATTGAGATCGGTCACCTGCTTCGTGAGAAAATCAAGACGCTCCTTGAGCTGGTCGTGCTCCTCGAGGGCAAGGAGATTTACCTCGCCAAACGTCTCCAGGGACTGCCTGTTCGCTTCAAGCCGAGCGATCAGCTCCTGGATGGCCCCGTCTTCCAGCCGTTGGAATTCCGCGCTCAGAGGCTCCAGGTCCAGATGGTATTTTTCCTGGATGCCCGTCCGCACGTTATCCATCTGGAAGCCTACCTGGCGGCAGGATATTTCTCCGTCATTGACTTCCCGCACTGCTTGTTCAACATGCTTTCTCGCCTCCTGCTCCCTGTCCTCTATGGCGCGGCACTTCGCCACGCCCTCTTCCTGCAGGGCCTTTTGCTCCACAAGCGCCGCTTCCCTGGTCTGGTAATCGGCATAGAGAAGGCCGAGCTGTTCTTTCTCCGCTGCCATCTGCTGCGACAACTCCTCGACCTGACGATCGCAAGCCGCAATGTTTTCCTGTCGCGCGGCGGTCTCGCGGGAAATGCCCGCTCCGTCATTTTCCAGACGCTCACGGGTTTTAAGATCGGCGCCTCTCCTCTCATCGAGAGAGGCCAGGAGAACCTTCTCGCCCGTGAGGCGCGCCTCCCGCCCTTCCAAGTCGGCACTCAGCGCCCTGCGCCTTTCCTGGAGCAGGGTCATCTCGTCGCTAATGGTTTTTTCCCTGCCTTCGCAGGCGGCAATGTCTTCTCCAATCTTCCCTGTTTTATCCTCGACGTCTTTCGCTTCCGAAAGCAGATTTTCGCGGTTCAAATCAAGCACGCTAATCCGCTGCCCGATGCGCCTTCTTTCGTCCTCAAAACGTTCGATGTCCTTCCGCTTGCCCGTGGTCTGTATCTCCAGGCGATGGATATCCGCGCTCAACTGCTGCAGTTCCTCCTGCCACTGGACAATCAGGCCTGCGGCATTCTTTCTCCTGTTCGAGGCCTCCTTCAGTCTCTCGGCAAGACGGCCCAGTTCCCCTTCCAGCTCGGCGGTCTCCCTCTTGCTGCGCAGGAGGTTCCCTTCCCCGTTCTGGGTGCTGCCGCCCGTCAGTACCCCGTGGGGACTGATGATGTCACCCTCCGGCGTAACGAAGGTGCCCCTAAAACCGTTCTGCTGCCATAGGGAGATGCCGTTCGGCAATGAGGGGATCAGGAGGACATCGCCCAGAAGGTACTCCGCAATGGCGCGGTAATCCTCGTCCACGTGCACCTTGTCAATGAGCCGTACCGTTTCCTGCAGGTGCGGCATAGCGGCAATCTCCTGGGCATGAGTTCTCACCGCCAGCGGCACGAAGGTTCCCCGCCCGAGAGACGAGCGTTTCAGATAATCAATCGCCCGTACCCCGTCTTCCTGGCTCTTGACCACCACATACCGGAGTTTCTCCCCCAGTACCGACTCCACGGCGATTTCGTATTCCTGCGGTACGCGGAGGTGATCGGCCACAAGACCCACAAAGAGGTCGCGAGCCGGAATCTCGGCGCCGTCTCCCCCGTGGGCGGTCATGAGGGATTTTACTCCGTCGCTGCACCAGCCGTAGCCCTTGTGGAACTCCTGCAGGGAATGAAAGCGCGCCGTTTTTTTCCCCGTTTCTTCCTTGAGCCCGCTGATCTCGTCGTCAATATCGCGCAGGTCGGCCATGGTCCGTTCCAGTTCGCCGGCCACATCCTCTTTCCTGTCCTTCAACTCGACGGAGCGTTCCTCATCGGCTTCCAGACCCCGGGCGACCTCCGCCAGTGTCTGACCGAGGGCATCGCACCTCCTCCGGTGCTCCTCCGTCTCTTTCGTGTCCTTCTCTTCCCTGCCCTTGAGGTACTCGACGTTCCGCATGAGGCTGGCCGCCATGTTCTTCAAATTCGCCTTTTGTGTGACCACGTCGAAATAGACGACCTTCTTTTCCTCCAGTTCCTGCTCCAGGGCCTTGTCCGTTTGCCGGAGTTCTTCCACCTCTGACTGGAGCGCGAGGACGGACGCCCGCACCTCACCGATCTTGCCTTCCGACTCGACCGCCGCCGCCTTCAGGGCCTCGATCTCCCGTTCAATATCCTGGGCCCTCTTCTCGAGCGCCGCGATCTCCGCCAGATCCCGCTGCCGGGTTGCGCCCATATCGGCGATCTTTCCCCGGGAAAATTCGATGCCCTGTTCCTTGATGCTGATCGTGTTCCGTACGGTGTAGAGTTTCTCCTGGCTCTCGGCAACCAATCGTTCGTTCTCCAGGACGGAAACCTTTGCTTCCTCCAGCGCCGCCGCCAGTTCCCTCAGGTTTGTCCGGAGCTGCGTTTCCCGTTCCTTCAGCTCTTCCTGCCGTCGCGCGAAGGTTCTCTTTTCCTCCGCCAGGTCTCCATAGCCCTGGAGGGCGACCGTGAGCTCCGCCTCTCGGATGTTTTTCTTCAGTTCCTTGTATTGCTCAGCACGTCTGGCCTGCCGCGACACGGCATTCAAGCGACTTTTCACTTCCCGGAGAATGTCGTTCAGCCGGAGGATGTTCTGGCTCGTGGCTTCCATCTTGCGCGTGGCCGCCTCTTTCCTGCTCTTGTACTTCGATATGCCCGCCGCTTCCTCAATGAAATGCCGCCGATCTTCCGGCTTGGCCTCTACGAGCGTGGATACGCTGTTCTGCTCCACGAGGGAATAGGTTCTCGTGCCGATGCCCGTGCCCATAAAGAATTCCTTCACGTCGAGCAAACGGCAGGGAACCCTGTTTAGGTAATACTCGCTCTCGCCCTCCCGAAAGATCTTTCTCGTTACCGCAAGTTCGGCGCAGTCGGCGTAGGCGCCGGTGAACGGCTGGCCGTCATTTTCGAAGGTCATGGTCACTTCCGCCATTCCCAACGGAGAGCTCCCCTCCGACCCGTTGAAGATGACGTCGTCCATCTTCTTTCCCCGAAGGGCCTTAACGCGCTGTTCCCCCATCACCCAACGGATCGCGTCCACGATATTGCTCTTGCCGCACCCGTTGGGGCCGATGACGCCGCAAATGCCCACGGGAAAGTCAAGGACGATCCGATCCCGGAAAGACTTAAATCCCTCAATTTCGATTCTTTTCAATCTCATTGATTGTCTAAAACCCGTCCCCTCAAAATTTGGGGAAAATAGTAACAAAAGAAAAACCGTTTGTAAAGGAAAAATACAAGAAAATGTACCTAAAAAAAAAATGACCACTATATATGGTATTTAGAGGCCCCGCCGGGGGGTACGCCCCCACCCCCGGCGACAGGCCCTGCCCGCCCTTTCCCGACCACCCCAGTGAGGCGCCTTCTTCACCACCCTTTTACGGAGAGATGAGGCAAGGAAAACGGCGGATAAAACAATATAAGATATTGAAAATATTATGATAACCTATAACTTTTATAGGCTGTTCAAAAATACCCAGATGCAAGGCTCCCGACATCCTGAGGCGTGAGGCGTACTTTCTCGTACGTCGAACGGCGCAGGAGGAGGGAAACACCGCAGATGGGCGTTTTTGAACAGCCTATCAGAAGATGCCTTCCAGTGGTGTTCTACAGCGAGGACAAGCGGCACCGCTGATATTCTGCTTTCTGATGGAAAAACCGTAACGGTCAATGAGCATCTCCCCGCAATGCGAACAGAACGTTTTTTCGCCATCGTCTCCGGGGATGTTGCCGCTGTAAACATACTTTAAGCCGCTTTCCTTGCCGATCTGCACGGCCTTTTGCACCGTGCGGGCAGGCGTCAAGGGCAAATCGGTCATCTTGTACTGCGGATGAAAGCGGCTCACGTGCCAGGGCGTTTCCGCCCCGAGGGAACGAATAAACCCTGCGATATGGCGTAGCTCATCCTCTTCATCGTTAAGAGACGGAATCAAGAGGGTCGTCACCTCCACCCAGATGCCCAAGTCTTTCATCGTGCGCAGGCTGTCCAGCACGGGCTGGAGACGGGCGCCGCACATCTTTCGGTAAAAATCATCCTGGAAGGACTTCAGATCTACATTGGCCGCGTCCAGGTATGGCGCGATCATCGTGAGCGCCTCTTTTGTCATGTAACCATTGGTCACAAACACGTTTCCGAGCCCCTTTTCCCTCGCCAGCACGGCAGTGTCATAGGCGTATTCGAAGTAGATCGTAGGTTCCGTATAGGTATAGGAAATAGTCCTGCACCCGGAGTTTACGGCATCTTCCACGATCTGGGCCGGCGTCACCTCCCGACCGGCAATGTCTCCCCGCTCCCGCGGAAACTGGGAAATATCGTGGTTCTGGCAGAAGGTGCAGCGAAAATTGCAGCCCACAGTCGCTACGGAATAGGATCGGGAGCCAGGGTACAGGTGGAAAAGCGGTTTTTTTTCGATGGGGTCCGCGTTCCGGGCAATCAATACGCCGTAAACGAGGGTATAGAGCGCGCCCTTTCGGTTTTCCCGGACGCCGCACAGGCCCCGCTTTGACGGCTTGATCCGGCATGTGTGCGCACAGAGGCGACATTCCACATCTCCCCCGTCTTTTTTTTCATACAGCAGCGCCTCCCGATCTGTCATTTTTGAATCTCCCGCACCATCCCTCGAGCCGGCTGGCCGCTTTCGGACTTTATGCTGAAGGGATCGGTGATGATATTCTGGACCGTTCGGTATCTGAAGGTGACCGGAAACGACAGGCCCAGAAAGGCGCCAAGGGGATTCTTCATTACCGGTATCGCCTCGTCAATGCTCCGGGCAAACTCGTTCGCGCCGCAGGGCAGGAAAATCACGCTCCCCCAACTGACGGCAGCAGCAGGCATCTCGGAACGGATTATGGCCGTCAGTTCCCCGATATGGAAAAAGCGGGCATGATCATAGATGGTCGGTGCAAACAGTCCCTTGAACCGGCGCCAGGTCGCCGTCAGGGAATACCTGTTCAGAACACCCAGAAAAACGCGGCCCCGGCATACCCGGATGGCCTCCCGGATCGCCTTCCGGGGGTCGTCGGTAAATTCCAAAGCGGTAATGAGGGTGACAATATCGAATTCGTTGTCGTCGAAGGGAAGATCCTCCGCCTTCCCCTGGTGGAGCGTTGCACGCTGTCCCAGCTTGTCTCCGGCAATTGCCAGCATCGGGGCGGAGGGGTCAATCCCCGTCACATCGCAGCCCTTGCTCCGGAACAGGAGGAGGTGTTCGCCCGTGCCACACCCCACGTCCAGGACCGTCTCCCGTTCTCGGGGCACAAGGAGGTCTGTGATCAGCCGCTTCTCCTGCTCATCCACGTACCGCCCGGCAGGCGTCCGCAGCCACTCATCGTACGTGCGGGCCATCTCCTCATTGAAAATCATAAACGGTTCCTCTCCGGTAATGATCCCTTGCCGCTGCAGACAAAAGATTTTCTTGACTCGCCGGCCGTGGTTCCCGGCTTCAACCGCCGATGGAAAACATCTGTTTCGCGCACTTCCTGAGATTGTTGTCGCTGCAAACCCTTTCATGCTGCGCAGATTTTTTGCTCACCGCACCGCCGATGAGACGTTCTATCTCTTCGTCGCTGCACCCCGCCCGGAGCGGGGCCTTGAGATCAATCTCCTCGTCCATAAGGAGACAGGCACGCAGATGACCGTCAGCCGTAAGACGCAGGCGGTTGCAGGAACTGCAGAAACTGTGACTGACAGGACTGATGAACCCGATCTCTCCCCTGCCGCCCCCTATCCGGTATACCTGGGCGGGTCCTTCGGTTCCTGCACCCGTTCGCAGGGGGGACTCAAGGGGATACACCCCGCCGATCCGCTCCTTGACCACTTCGTTGGACAGGTATCTGCTGTTATTGCCGGAGCCGAAGGGCATCAGCTCTATGAATCGCACCTGGTAGGGTTTGTCGAGGGTAAGCCCGGCGAAATCCAGCACCTCGTCGTCGTTAACCCCCTTTATGACAACCACGTTAATTTTGATAGGTGAAAAACCGATGTGGTGCACCGCATCAATGCCCCGGATGACTTCGCTCAGATTTCCCCCACGGGTGATGTGGGCATACCGTTCCGGATTGAGGGAATCGAGACTCACGTTGATGCGTTTTACCCCTGCCGTGAAAAGTCCGGCGGCAAAGTTCTCCAGCAGGATGCCGTTCGTGGTAAGACTGATGTCCCGCAGGCCCTCGATATCGTTCAACCGGGCAATAAAATCCACCACGCCGTGCCTGACCAGGGGCTCGCCGCCGGTTATCCTGACCTTGGCAACCCCCATCTTCACGGCAACGCCGATAATCCTCAGTATTTCCTCATACCGCAGGATGTCGTCATGCCCCGTCAGGGACAATCCCTCTTTCGGCATGCAGTACCGGCAACGGAGATTGCAGCGATCCGTAACCGACACCCTGAGATAACTGATATTCCTATTATACCCGTCAATCATATTCAATGTGCCTCGGGGAATTTTCTAACACACTTTTCCCCGCGTGGCAAGGATGGGGGAAAAACCTAAATCTTCCTTGACACTGACCGATTTCTCTATTAAAGGTTGAGCCGCTGATTATTGAGAAAGGGCGCGACTGCCGCGCTCACGCCGGAGAGCAGAGAAACGCACGGGTATCGGGAGAAGGTACATGACGAGAATACCAATTACCAGAACGGGCTTTGAAAAACTGAAAAAAGAACTGGAAACCTTAAGAACGGTTTCCCTGCCGGAAAATATAAAGGATATTGAAGTAGCGAGAGGTCACGGGGATTTGTCTGAAAACGCCGAGTATTCCGCCGCCAAAGAACGGCAGTCCTTCATTCATGGCAGGATAAAAGAACTGGAGAACAACCTTGCCCTGTCCGACATTATTGACCTGAAGGATATGAATGTGGAAAAGGTTGTCTTCGGCTGCCTCGTCTGCATAGAAGACACCAGTACGGGCAAGGATATTAAGTACCAACTGGTGGGGCCCTTCGAATCGGATATCAACGTAAACAAAATTTCCGTGACCTCCCCCATCGGGAAAGCGCTCATCGGCAAGTGCGTCGGCGACCTTATCAATGTTCAGACGCCGGGCGGGGCGAGGGAATTCGAGGTTGTGGATATTTCCGTCGGGGCAGAATAATGAAAAACCCGCTTCCTCTTCCTGAAGCGGGTTTTTGAAATTGTAGCAATGAAAGGGCTGGCGATCAGGACTTTTCGGCGACCTTCAACCTAGTCAGAGCCCTTATCAGGGATAACCGCATTCGTTCGTAATCGAGCTCCTCTTCCCTCGCCGATTTCGCCATACGGATTTCGGCGCGTTCCTTCGCCTTCCGCGCCCGCTCTGTATCAATCATGTCCGAGCGCTCCGCGGTCTCCACGAGAATCGTCACCCTGCCTGAGGCAACCTCAGCGTAACCGGTGTTCACGGCGAAGAAGGTCTTCTTCCCTTCCTGCGTGAAGCTGAGTTCGCCGATCCCCACGGAACTCAAAAAAGCCGTGTGCCCCTTGAGCACGCCGAACTGCCCTTCGGCGCCGGGCACCGTAACCTCATCCACCTGGCCCTCGAAAACTCTCTTCTCGGGCGTAACAATATCTAACATCAGTTCCTGGGCCATCCGACTTCCTCCCGGCTACTCCGCGAGCCTCTTCGCCTTTTCCACGGCTTCCTCGATTCCGCCCACCATGTAGAAGGCCTGCTCGGGCAGCTCATCGTGCTTGCCGTCCAGAATTTCCTTGAAACCCCTCACGGTGTCGGCAACGGTTGAAAACTTGCCTTCCGTACCGGTAAACTGGGCAGCCACGAAGAAGGGCTGGGACAGGAACCGCTGTATCTTACGGGCCCTGCTCACGGTCAGCTTGTCCTCTTCCGACAGTTCGTCCATACCCAGAATAGCGATGATGTCCTGCAGGTCCTTGTACTTCTGCAGCGTTACCTGCACCGCTCGGGCAACCCGGTAATGCTCCGCACCCAGGATATTGGGATCGAGGATCCGGGACGTGGAATCGAGGGGATCCACCGCCGGATAGATGCCCAGCTCCGAGAGGGGTCGCGAGAGAACAACCGTGCCGTCGAGGTGGGCAAATGTCGTTGCCGGCGCCGGGTCGGTAAGGTCGTCGGCGGGGACGTACACGCACTGCACCGCCGTGATGGAACCCTTGTTGGTGGAGGTGATCCGCTCCTGCAGTTCTCCCAAGTCCGTGGCCAGGGTCGGCTGGTAACCCACCGCCGAGGGCATTCTGCCCAAGAGCGCCGACACCTCGGAACCCGCCTGGGTAAACCGGAAAATATTGTCAATGAAGAGGAGCACGTCCTGCCCTTCCGAGTCACGGAAGTACTCCGCCACCGCCAGGGCTGTGAGCGCCACCCGCGCCCTCGCTCCCGGCGGTTCGGTCATCTGCCCGTAGATCAGGGCGGCCTGCTTGATAACGCCCGATTCCTTCATTTCCAGGTAGAGGTCGTTTCCCTCCCTCGTCCGTTCGCCGACGCCGCCGAACACGGAAATGCCGCCGTGGTGCATGGCGATGTTGTGGATCATTTCCATCATGACGACCGTCTTTCCCACGCCCGCGCCGCCGAAAAGCCCCATCTTGCCGCCCCGCGGGAAGGGAACCAGGAGGTCAATAACCTTGATGCCCGTCTCCAGAACGTTGACCGAGGTATCCTGCTCCAGAAAGCTGGGGGCCTCACGATGGATAGGGGCATAATTCTTGGCCACGACGGGCCCCAGACCATCCACGGGACGGCCTACCACGTTCAGTATCCGGCCCAAGCACTCCGGCCCCGCCGGCACCGTAATCGGTTTTCCCGTATCCTTGGCCTGCATGCCCCGGACCAGACCATCCGTTATATCCATCGCCACGCAGCGGACGACATTGTCTCCAAGATGCTGGGCAACCTCGACAATCAGGTTGTCTTCCTGGTCATTAATAGTAGGATTGGTGATCGTGATGGCGTTCAATATCTGCGGAAGGTTCCCCTCCTCGAACGCCACGTCAATGACCGGTCCTATTACCTGTACAACCTTTCCTATGTTCATACCCCGTCTCCTTAGAATATTGGTAATCCCGTAATAAGCTGCAAATAAATTTAGTGCCGTTAGCCTTTGGCGAGGGCTTCCGTCCCCCCCACGATATCCATCAGCTCGGCGGTTATCGCCGCCTGTCGCGCCTTGTTGTATTTCAGCGTCAGGCTTTGTATCATTTCCTCGCAATTCCTGGTGGCATTGTCCATGGCGACCATCCGGGCGCCGTTTTCCCCGGCCGAAGTCTCCAGGAGCGCCCGGTAAATCAGCACTCGCACATACCGGGGAAGCAGCTGTTCCAGCAGCGCCGGGGCCGAGGGTTCGTAAAGGTATTCCACCGTCCGGTCATGGTCCAGCGCTTCGGTGGTTCCCAGAGAGGGAACGGGGAGAATCCGAACCAGTGCCGCTTTCTGGACAGACACGTTCAGAAACTGGTTATTAATGAGGTACAGCTCGTCGCAATCGCCGGCGAGGAAGGAATCAATGACGCCGGCGGCGATCTCTCCGGCCAGATCCATAGTGAATCTTCCGAATACGTCCACGTATTCGTCCTTCAGTTCCGCTTTTCTCCGGAAGTAGTCCCTGCCCTTCCTGCCGACGGTAATCAGCTTCACTTCCTTGCCTTCGCGTGTCTTCTCCCGGATAAATCGCTCCACGTATTTGATCAGGTTTGAATTGAATCCGCCGCACAAGCCCCGGTCGGAGGTCATGCAGATCGCGGTTATTTTTCCGCCGTCCCGCACGGTGAGAAGCGGATGCACTCCCGGCTCCACCCGAAGCGCCAGGCTGTTGATCACGTCGAGAAACTTGCCGGCGTAGGGACGGAAATTTTCCATCCGGTGCAGGGCATTCTTAAATTTTGAGGCAGCCACCATGTTCATGGCCCTGGTGATCTGCTTGGTCTTCTGAACTGCGGAAACTTTTCTTTTAATGTCCTTTAGTGCGGCCATTACGGCTTTTTCTCCTTATGAATCACACACCATCTTTCTATCTATCCCAGGCAGGCTGTTCAAAAATGCCCGGATGCAAGGCCCCCGAAATGCTTCGCCATGAGGCGTACTGGTCCGTACGTTGAATGGCGAAGGAACAGAGCCGCAGATGGGCGTTTTTCAACAGCCTGTCTAGCCCGCGGTAAACACCGCGTCAAACTCAGTCAGCACTTCCTTCATCTTCTTTTCCAGATCGGGGCTGATGATCTTTTGATCGTCAATTTCCTTCAAGATCTCGGGATACTTGCCTTCCACAAAGCTGAGCATTTTTGGTTCGTATTCCTTTAGCAATTCGACGGCGTGCTTGTCGAGGAATCCCCTCGTGCCGGCAAAGAGAATCATGACCTGCTTCGCGAGCGACATGGGCTGGAACTGGGGTTGTTTCAATATCTCCACGAGCCGGACGCCGCGGTCCAACTGGGCCTGGGTCGCCTTGTCCAGGTCGCTTCCGAACTGGGCAAATGCGGCCAGTTCCCGGTACTGGGCCAGATCGAGCTTCAGCGTGCCCGCCACCTGTTTCATGGCCTTCACCTGGGCAGCGCCGCCCACGCGCGAGACCGAGAGGCCCACGTTGATGGCCGGGCGGATGCCGGAGAAGAACAGGTTCGGCTCCAGATAGACCTGGCCGTCGGTGATGGAAATAACGTTAGTGGGGATGTAGGCGGAAACGTCTCCGGCCTGGGTTTCGATAAGCGGCAACGCCGTCAGGGATCCCCCGCCCAACTCTTTGCTCACACGGGCGGCCCGTTCCAGCAATCGCGAATGGTTATAGAAGATGTCGCCGGGGAAGGCCTCGCGTCCCGGCGGTCTCCTCAAAAGCAGCGAAATCTGGCGGTAGGCCACGGCCTGTTTGGAAAGATCGTCGTAGATAATCAGCGCGTCCTGTCCCTTGTCACGGAAGTACTCGCCGATGCTGCATCCGGCGTAGGCCGCGATGTACTGCATCGTGGCCGGATCGCTGGCGCAAGCAGAAACAACGCAGGTATAGGACATGGCATCATGCTTCCTGAGGTTCTCCACCACCTGGGCTACGGTGGACTTCTTCTGGCCGATGGCGACGTAGATGCATTTGATCCCCGTATCCTTCTGGCGGATGATGGCGTCAACGCCGATGGCGGTTTTGCCGATCTGCCGGTCGCCGATGATCAGTTCCCGCTGACCCCTGCCGATGGGAGTCATGGCGTCAATGGCCTTGAGTCCCGTGTACATGGGCTGGTTGACCGGCTGCCGCTGGATAACGCCGGGGGCGATCATCTCAATCCTTCTGAATTCCTTCGTTTCGATGGGTCCCTTCCCGTCGAGCGGCGCGCCCGTCGGATCAATAACCCGACCCAGCAGGGCTTCGCCCACGGGCACCTGGGCGATTTTTCCCGTCCTTTTGACGATATCCCCCTCTTTTATGTGCATCACATCTCCCAGGACAGCCACACCCACATTATCCGTCTCCAGATTCAGAACCATGCCGAGTATGCCGCCGGGAAACTCTACGAGTTCCATGGCCATCACATTTTCCACGCCATAGATCCTGGCAATGCCGTCCCCCACAGACAGGACCGTTCCCGTTTCACTCACATCGAGCTTCTTCTCGTAGTCCCTGATCTGTTTGGAAATGATTTGACTGATTTCCTCTGCCCTGATTGTATCCATGTCCTATATCTCCTCCACTAAGAGATTCCTCATGTTGTTCAGTTGCGTCCTGATGCTTCCATCATACAGCGTATCCCCGATACGGACCACGACGCCGCCCAAAAGCGCTGCGTCTTCTTCCATCGTTATTTCTATTTTTTTACCGGTCATAGTTTCCAGTCCCTTTTGGAGGCCGGCCGACAGTTCCCCGGTCAGGGGGAACGCTGTTTTCACATGAACCCGCGCCCTGCCAAGGGCGGCGTCCATAAGTTCCCGATAACGGTCGGTTATCTCGGACAGTATCCCCATCCTCCGCTTGTCCACCAGCAACCGGAGGAACGAAGCCGTCATCCCCGACATTTTTATCTTTCCCAGGATTGAGTCGGTAACCGCTTTTTTGTCTGCTCGATCAAAAACTGGATTCGCCAGAAACTCCCGAAGATTCTTGCTCTCGTCAAGAAGTGCGGAAAAATTTTGCAGTTCCTCGTAGTATTCCTTGTAACAGTTATCTTCCCGGGCTACTTCGAAAAACGCCCGTGCATAACGCCGTGCGATTGTGCCTGTACTCACTGTCTTTCCACCACTTTCTCGCCGGCTTCCTAAAAAACCCGGATACTGTGTTGCGTTTCATTATTCGTCATTGCGGCGTACGCTTCAGTACGCCTCATTCCTCATAATCCACGCGTCTTTCCTCCGGCGCTTTTTACGAAGCCGGCCTGCAATTTCGGAAAACGTTCAGATGCTCACGTTACGCTCCACCGTTCCCCGGCCCTCGCCGAGGGCGTGTTTTGCAAAGCCGTCCGAATTTACTGCTTCGGTGACCGACCTTCTGCAAGAACCTTGTCTATATAGTCTTTGACCATGGCGTTATGGTCCTGCGCACCGATGTTTTTCTTCAGGATTTCTTCCGACATCTTCAGGGAGAGATCAACCGCCTCCGCCTTCAGGAGGTTGCTTGCCTTCCGGAATTCCTGCTCCAACCGTTTCCGGGCGTCGTCCTTCATCTTCTCGGCCGTCTTCCGGGCATCGGCTATGATTCGTTCCTTTTCCTTAAGGCCCTGTGTCCGTATCGAATCCGTTGCATCGCTGATCTCTCCGGCCGCCTGTTCCAGCCGTTCGACGGATTCCCGGAGCTTTTTTGCGGCCTCATCTTTCGCGACCACCGCCTCTGCAAGAGCCGTCTGCAGACTGTCGCGCCGGCCGGAGAAGAAATCCTTCGTTTTTTTTGCCAAGAGCCAGTAGAAGAAACCGGCCAGGACAATAAAATTAAAAAAACGCCAGCCGAAGTCAGCCCAGTTCCTTCCGCCTTCTCCTCCTTCCGCCCCCTCAGAGGCGGCACCTATCGCCTGAAAGAGAAAGAGTTGCGCAAGGCAAATCGCCGGGACAGAGAACATCCTCCACGACGCACCGCCGGGGAAAGCGCTCTTGAACTGAAACGGCCTTCTGCTCCAATATTCCTGGAAACGTCCCCTCATTGGATGGCCCTCCCCAATACTTTTCCGACAATCTCGAGGGATATCGTGCGGGACTGGGCACTGAGGATTTTTCGCGCTTCAGCGATTTCACCGTCCATACGGATAGAAAAATCATCCATAAGGGACGCAATCTCTCCCCGGGCAACCTCGACGATTTTCTTTGCCTCTTCGGAACCTTCCCGGATGGATACCTTCGCCTGCTCAGCGGCTTCCCGCCGTGCCAGCCGCGCCTTCTCCTCATATTCAGCGAGCTTCCGTTCTATTTCTTCGCGCAAGCGCCTGACCTCGGCATCAGCGTCTCCCAGACGATTTTCCCTTTTCTCAATGATACCCATGATTGGCTTGTACAAGAGAATGTTCAGGATAAAGATGAGCAGGAGAAAATTGATAATCTGAAACCCCAACGTATAATCAAGACTGATCACTGCTTTTCCTCGTTCGGTAACTTACCTATATCTGGGAAGGAACGCATCTTCCTTGCCCATCTGCCTTTCCGCCTTCCGGACTATGAGCGCATATCTCACTCTTTACCGCAAAGCGCGTTTTATTAATCACAACTCTTACCGCTTGTCAAGAAACTTTCCGCGGGAAACTTTCCGCCGGATCGCCTACCCTCTGTGCGCGTCCCTTCAGGGGGAACGGGGAGCTTCCCGCACACCGGGAAGCCATACGGCGCGAAGCCGCTCTTAGCGGACGCCGCCGACTGCCGCGATATCGGCAGATCCCGTCTCGCTTTCACTGCTGCCCATTCGGGACGTTCCCTCAAAAATGCCCCCCTCTTTAATGACGAAGATGGGGGTTTTCACGTTCCCCACAAGCTTCCCCGTAGAAAATATCTCCAACCGTTCCTTGACATCCACGTGCCCATGCACCCCGCCGCTTATCAGGACGCTGTCAATGTTTATATTCGCCCGGACGCGGGCGCCCTCCCCCACCACCAGGGTCCCCCCCCCCAGTATCTCCCCGTGGAAATCGCCATCAATCCTGACGGAGCCGTTAAAAAACAACTTGCCGCTGAATTCCGCCCCCTTGCCTAGAAATGCATTGATCTCTTCATCCCGTTTTTTACCCAACATTGCCCATCCCTCCCATCTCTTCTTGATGCCACCCGTCATAAAGCTCGCCGTATACTAACGTTGCTGCCGATGGATTCATAAAACCGTCAGTTGCACAGGACGGCTTCGTAACCCCGATAAACGGGATAAGTGCGTTAACGAAATTATTTTCTGCCAGAAAAAACGCAGAAAATAATTTCTAACTTACTAAAAAGCGCCAGAGGCAAGGCGCGCGAATCACGAGCAATGAGACGTACATTGAGCATACGTCGCAATGACGAATGATGCAGCGCAACACAGCATCTGAGCGTTTTACGAAGTCGTCACGGCTGAAGGATAAACCGCCGCATGCGTACATTCAGCAACAACCCCATAGCCGTCATCAACACTACCATCGCCGATCCTCCATAGCTCAGGAACGGCAGAGGGATTCCCACCACGGGGAGAATGCCCAGGACCATGCCGATATTGATGAATATCTCCCAGAAGATGAGTATCGTAATGCCCGAGGCTATCAACTTTCCCAGCAAATCCTTGGAGTTCAGAGCAATCTTCAATCCCCACAGGATAAGCGCGAGAAACATGGTGATTAGGATCAGTCCCCCCACAAAACCCCATTCTTCGGCAAAAACGGAGAAAACAAAATCCGTCTGCTGCTCGGGCAGGAACTTAAGCTGCGTCTGAGTGCCCCGCAGGAATCCTTTCCCGATGATTCCGCCGGACCCCACGGCAATTATGGACTGGATGATGTGATATCCGGAACCGAGGGGATCATGCTCGGGATTGAAAAAGGTCATGATCCTCTCTTTCTGATAATCCTTAAGAACATACCAGCCCAGGGGAATCAGCACAAGACAACCGCTCAAGACGATAATCATGGACTTCCACTTAACACCTACAACGAACACCAGGGAGATAAAAACAATGAACAAGATCAGCGCCGTACCGAGATCAGGCTGCTTCAGTATGAGCAGGAAAGGAACCAGCAAAAACAGAGCGGGCGCCAGGAGTTCACGCAGGCTGTATCCGCCGCTCACCCGGTGTTCATCAAAGTATTTGGACACTGCCAGAATCATGGTGAGTTTCACCACCTCCGAGGGCTGGAATGAGAATCCGGCGACCGCGATCCAGCGCTGGGAGCCACGGGTTGCGTAACCATACAGAAATACCACCACGAGAAGAAGCACGGACAAGGCGTAGATTACGTAAGCGTGCCGGCTGATAAAGCGGTAGTCCATACAGAACGTAACCGCCATGAGAGCGAGTCCCACGAGCACCCACTGCACCTGCTTTACGTAGAGATTGTTCTGGGTTGCATCCATCATGCTGAAACCGGTACTGTAAATATTTAGAAGACCCACCGTACTGATGACAAGCACCAGTATCAGGAGTATCCAGTCAAAGTTAAAAATTAACCGCCGGTCGAATTTCACGTTCTCACTGCCTCACTGTCTCACCGACCCGCTCCCGGGAAGCAACGCTACCTGGGATTTACTGCGGCCCGGCACATTTTTCCGCCCGAAGTAGGCGTCAATGACCTTTCTGGCAACGGGAGCGGCTGCTGATCCCCCATGTCCTGCATTTTCCATGATAACCGACACCGCGATCTCCGGATCCCTCACGGGAGCAAAACACACGAAAAGGGCATGATCCCTGAACTGGGAAGGTATGCGTTTTGCCCGGCGCGCCTTTTCATCATCAGGCAGGCCGATGACCTGGGCTGTACCTGTTTTACCGCAGACGTCCTCCTCCTTCCGGTGCAGGGCGTGTCCGGTGCCGCCTCGTTCATTCACCACACCCCATAGGCCGCGCGTAAGCACTTCCATCGTCTCTTGACTTAGGGGGAGCTTCCCTTTTACTTCAGGATCAAACTTTTTTATAATCGCGCCCTCCATCGTTTCAATACGCTTTATCAGGCGCGGGCGATACAATGTCCCTCCATTGGCCAACGTAGAATAGGCATTTGCCAGTTGCAGCGGTGTAACCAGATTAAACCCCTGTCCGATGGCGGTGGAAATGCTCTCCCCCACCTGCCATGCCTCCCGGAACCGCTCGACCTTCCATTTCTTCGTGGGGACAAGTCCGTTTTTCTCGCGGGGCAAGTCTATGCCCGTAGGCATGCCGAAACCGAATGCGTGGGCATATGAGGCAATTTTATCGGGCCCCAGCAGCCTCCCCAGGTTATAGAAATAGACGTCGCAGGACTCAACGATAGCGCGGTGAAGGCTTATATACCCATGCCCCTTTTTCTGCCAGCAACGGTACGTCCTGGTGCCGAGATCGAACAACCCATTGCATAAAAACTTGGTATCGGGCGTAACCAACCCCTCCTGAAACGCCGCCGCGGCTACGACCAGTTTGTACGTGGACCCGGGCGGGTACTGTCCGGAGATGGCCCTGTTCTCGAGCGGATGGTACGGGTCGGTGGAAAGTTTTGCCCAGTTTTCAGAAGTAATACCGCCGTTGAACAGGTTGGGATCAAACGAAGGAGAACTCACCAGGGCGAGAACAGAGCCATCCCGGGGATTCATGACCACCACGGAACCGGGCCGTCCGCCCAGGGCCTCCCAGGCGGTTTTCTGCAAAAGCAAATCCAGCGTAAGCACCACATTATAACCGGAGACAGGATCTATCTTGCCGAGCACCCTGACCCTCTTGCCCACGACATTGACTTCCACCTGTTCGAAACCGCTTTTCCCTCGCACATACTCATCCAGGTATTTTTCTATGCCGTACTTGCCCACCATGTCGCCGGGAGTATAGAATCCGTTATCGTCCTTTTCCAGTTCTTCCCTGCTGATCTCCCCCGTATACCCGATGACCTGAGCCATCATGTCCGCACAGAGATATTTCCGGACGGGAACCACTTCCACGTTTACGCCGGGCAAGTCCAGGGCATGGGTCTCGACGGCAGCGAGTTTTTCCCAACTCACGTTTTTCTCGAGTTTGATCGGAACGAAGGGTCTGCTCCTCTCCAAAAGAGCAAGATCAGTGGAAAAAGGCACTATCGTTTCCGACAATTGTTTCATTTTTGCTATCACATCGGTGATGTCCTGATTCCGGCTCGGCATAAACAGAACGTCGAATGAAGGCTGGTTATCCACCAGAACAGCACCCCCCGTATCCATGATCAGTCCCCGCAGGGGTTTTATCTTGCGCAGACGAACGCTGTTGTTTTCTGAGCGCAGCCTGAGCTCCTCCCCCTTGACGACCTGGAGATACCACAGCCGCGCCACCAACAGAGACATGGCAACAACGACGATTACAAACAGCACCTTAAATCTCTGTCTGAACTCGGCAGGATTAAAACCGTTCAGCGGATTTTGTATATCCAGCATTCAGCAAAACCTCTATGGTGTGGAAAATTTTGAAAAGCGCGGGGCTCAAAATACCCACCAGCAGCGCCTGTGGTATGAAGACGCTTACGATATCATGCACCATATTCACGCCGTAGATAAGTCGGTAAAAGAAAATGATCAAGACGCTCTCCATAAGCGAACAGGCAAACGTGAAAACGGCTATAAGAGAAAACTCCTCCGCATAGACCCGTAAAGAAAAAAGCGCCGCCACAATAAATGTCATGCCGTAGAGCAGGGTAAAGAGACCGGAAATAGTGCCCGTAAGGCAGTCGAGAAAAAAGCCCAGGATAAAGCTGAGAATGGCGCCTTCAATAAACCCCAAATAAAATCCGGCGTAGATAACGAGCACGAGCGACAACTCCACGCCGATTTTCCCGGAGAAAATGATATCCGGCACGGTTATTTGGAAAACAACCAGCAGCAAGGCGAGCAGGAGGGGAAAAAAATAGCGCATCACCTATCCGCCTCCTTCCCTATCAGGAAAACCATCACTTCTTCAAGTTTGGCAAAATCAACAGACGGAGTCACTTCAATCTTCTGGAATAGATCGGCATCCTTTTTGCTCACTCCCGTTACGACCCCGAGGAGCAATCCCTTGGGGAAAATTCCCCCCATACCGGAGGAAATAACGGCATCACCCTTTCTCACATCATCCATTTTGTGCACGTATTTGAGGTTGCAGCCTCTCGGGCCGTTCCCCTGAAGGATACCCTGAGCCCTGTTGCCCTGCACGATGGCATCAATGTTGCTGTTCTCGTCAATAATAAGCAACACCTTGGAGACGTTCCATGAAGTCTCGATGATCCTGCCCACAACCGCTTGGGTGGAGACGACAGGCATTCCGACGAGGATACCCTGGCTGGTCCCTTTATTAATCACGATTGTCCTGGATGATAAGAACTGGTTCCTTCCCAGCACGTTAGCCACGGCAGTGCGATATTTTATCTGTTCCTTCAGCTCAAGGATTTTCCGTAAACGTTGCGCTTCCAGGTACCCTTCCTGGTACTGGATGACGCGTCCCCGCAATTGGTCGTTTCTCTTCTTTAAGTTTCTGTTTTCCTCCTCGAGACCGATAAGAAAAATATACCTGGTCCAGAGATCGCCCAATTCTTTAATTGACGCATTCACCATCCCTTCCAGGGGAGCCACTGTCGCCAGCACCAATCTCCGAAAAAAACCGGATTTTTCAGGGTGCTTCACGCTATAGGAGACCATGACAAGGGAAAGAATAACGAGAATGGATGCTAGTATAATTATCTGATATTTTTTGGGAAGCAACATTTCTCGCCCCTCTGGGTCATAATCTGGGGGATACTGTTCCCATGTGGGGAAGCGGCAGCTGCGCCATGAAAACACTGAAGCTCTCCTGCGGGTAAACTGCGGAGAATCCTCAATCCTTTACGGAACAGCACCGTTCGGCATTCGTTCGCATACCCCGCGATTCGTTGCGGGAGATACGTTCGCTGCCGGATTCACTCCCGGGGCGAATCAGGGATCCAATTATTATACCTGGAAAGTAACCTCTTTTAACACATCGAGCTGATCCAACGCCATCCCGGCCCCCCTGGCCACGGTTGAGAGCGGATCGTCTGCTATGGTAATCGGCAGACCCGTTTCCTCTCTGATGAGAATATCGATATTCCTCAGCAAGGCCCCGCCCCCCGTCAGCACAATCCCCCTGTCCACAATGTCGCCTGCCAGCTCGGGCGGCGCATTCTCCAGGGCATCCTTGATGGCATCCACGATAAGGCTCACCGGCTCCGTAATGGCTTCACGCACTTCTTCGGAATTGATCTCAATGATCTTCGGGATCCCTGAGATAAGGTCTCTCCCCCGCACATCCACCGTCCTCAGCTCGGTGTCGGGATAGGCGCAGCCGATGGTTGTCTTTATGATTTCGGCAGATCGCTCTCCGATGAGGAGGCTGTATTTTCTCTTCATGTACTGCACAATCTCCTCGTCAATCTTGTCACCGGCAATCCGGACGGATTTTGCGTAGACGACGCCGGCCAGAGATATGACCGCAACCTCCGTTGTTCCTCCCCCGATATCCACAACCATGGAGCTGATAGGTTCCGATATGGGCAACCCGGCCCCGATGGCAGCAGCCATCGGCTCTTCGATGAGATATATTTCCCGGGCGCCCGCCGATTCCACGGTTTCGCGGACCGCCCGGCGTTCAACCTGCGTAATTCCCGATGGTACGGAAACGATTATCCTGGGACGCACCAGCGCCCGGCGATTGTGGACGCTCAGGATAAAATGCCTGAGCATTGCTTCTGTGATGTCGAAATCCGCAATTACGCCGTCCCGCATGGGCCTTATGGCCACAATGTTTCCGGGGGTTCTGCCCAGCATCTTCTTTGCTTCCGTTCCCACGGCCAGAACCTTTTTCATGCCCCGCGAATCTTTGTGGACAGCGACAACCGACGGCTCGTTCAGGACTATTCCTTTCCCCTTCACATAAACCAGCGTGTTTGCCGTCCCCAGATCTATCGCCAGATCGTTGGAAAATTTCCCCAAGATAAAATCAAAAAGCAAGGTCATTCCTCCTTAACTTATAAAGTGATTGGCGTTTTTGCCTTCAACCGGCACGACAGGTATCACCGGCAAGTTGTTTTCTATACCGTATTTCCCGATACTAATCAATGCATTTTTGAAGCTCTCCTTGAGCACGCTGCGGAGAATCTTCGATTCCTAAGGAACAGTATCGTTCATCATTCGCTCGCTTACCCCAAAGCCAAGCTACGGGGAATGCGCTCGCTGCCGAATTCAAAAAAAAATTGCATTTGGGAGGATACTATACTATTAGAATTCATTCGTAAAGATGCCTCCGTAAAGATGCCTCTTCCGCCGAATAAGAACGGTGATGAATTCCTAAAACGGGAAAGGGAAAATACCATGCTCAATCTGATGAGAAAACATGCCAGAAACTGGCTGATGAAAGTCCTGCTGGGCATCATCATTGTCGTTTTCATATTCTATTTCGGTTCCACCAGCGGAAGGCAAAAGGCGGAAACCGTTGCCATTGTGGGCGACAAGTCCTTCAGTTATGCCGACTTCCAGAAGAACTATGAGAATCTCGTCGAGTTGTATCGTCAGAAGTTCGGAGGTGCCCTGCCGCCGGAAGTCCTCAAGGAATTGAACTTGAAACAGCAGGCCCGGGACAACATGATCAACACTGAAATCCTCATGCAGAAAGCGGCCGAGCTTGCTGTGGAGGTAACCGAGGAGGAGATCAAGGGGACCATCCTGTCCTACCCCGCTTTCCAGAGAAATGGCGCCTTTGACGAACGACTCTACCGCCAGACGCTGCAATTAAACAAGATTACCCCGGAAGCGTTCGAAGCCGACCAGAAGCAGACGATAACGGCGGCAAAGATAGGGTTCCTGATCCAGGATGCCGTCAAGGTTTCCGACCAGGAGGCGTACGACCTTTATCGGCTTCAAAGCGAGCAGATGAACGTTTCCTTCCTGCAGTTTCCCGCGGCCAATTTCCGGGGAAACGTAACCTCCTCCACCGGGGATCTCGATGCATACCTGAAAGAGCGAAGCGCTGAGTTTCGCGTGCCGGAGCAGGTTCGCATCCATTACCTCACCTTTTCGGCCGACGATTTTTCCTCCACCATGAAAGTAACGGACGAAGACATCAGGGATTATTATGAGCGCGGCAAAGAGCGATGGACAAAAGGGGGGAAAACCACGCCGCTTTCCGAGGCAAAAGACAAGATCGTTGCAGAACTGAAACAGACAAGCAGTATGCGAAAGGCTTTCGAACTGGCGAAGAGCGCCCACGACACCATCTACCAAGAGGAAAATTTTGAAGGATACGCGACAAAAAACAAATTGAAGGTCCGCACCACAGATTTCTTCACCGCAAAGAATCCGCCGCAGGAATTCAGGCAGATCAGCGACTTTGCCGAAAGCGTCTTCTCCCTCAAAAACAACGAGGTGAGCGGCATACTGAAGGGCGAGGGGACATACTATCTTGTCAAGCTTGCGGCGAGGAAAGCCTCATACACGCCGACACTGAAGGAAATCGTCCCGGAAGTCGAGCGGCGTTACCGTGAAAAAGAAGCGGCACGCCTCGCCGAAAAGGCCGCCAAAGCTGCGCTCGAACGTCTGAGAAAAGGCGAAACCCTGGAAAAGATAGCAGCGGAAAAGGGGCTGAAGATCAACGAGACGGGCATGTTCCTCCCCGGTTCCTCTGTGCCGAAACTAGAATTCTCCCCGGCTCTGAACTCCGTTCTTTTCCAGATATCGGAGAAAAACCCCTACCCGGACGCGGTGCTGGATACGGGCGGCAGCTTCACCATCATCAGATTCAAGGAACGGAAAAAGGCTGATGGCGGGGACTTTGCGGCAAAGAAAACAGCGCTGAAAAACTTCCTCACAGAAATGGGCAGAAACGAAATGATGAAATCGTGGATGGAGAATTGTAAGGCCATCATGATGAAGGAAGGCACAATACAGCTGACGAGAGACATTAAGGACTTGTAACCCCCGTCCCCCGTTTACGGGAAGTCCCGCCCGGGGGGAGGAGCTTCATTTTTTTAACTCAAAGCCTTTTTCATTGAAAAGTCTGAGGCACGCCTCCGAGGCCCCCTCATCATAAAGAACACCGATGTTTTTCGATATCTCATCGAGAGCCGTAACTATTCCAAAGGCCGGGCGATAGGGCCGATACGATGCTATGGCTTCCACCACGTCTGCCACGGCCACGGTCCTTGCCTCCGGAAGAATATCATTGCCCGACAAACCCTGCGGATAACCGGATCCGTTTACCCGTTCGTGGTGCTGGAGAACAATCTGGGCAACCGGCCAGGGGAACTCCACTTCCTTGAGAATATCATACCCGGTCTGGGGATGAGTCCTAATCAGGTTAATCTCTATTTCCGACAATTTCGTGGGCTTGCTCAGTATCTCTGCGGGTATGGATATTTTGCCCAAATCGTGTATGGCGCCCGCCATTCCTATTCCCGCAAGAACACCGCTCTCCAGCCCCATTTCCCGTCCGATGGCGGTAGCCAAATCAGCCACCCTCCGCTGATGACCGGCCGTGTAGGGGTCCCTCCTATCCACGGTCAACGCCATAGCCTGGATCGTGCCCTCGAAGGCTTTCTGCAGGGTTTCAAAATTGCGCTGGCGTTCCTTCTCCGCCTGTTTGCTCTTGGATATGTCACGAACAATGGCGACCGTGCCTATCTCGACGCCCAGATTGGTCACGGTCATTTCCACTTCCAGCGGATGCCCATCCTTGGTGAGCCGATGGGTTTCATACCCGCGCACAAAACCCTTCTGCAGCACCTCTTCCACCATTTTTGCCGTTGCCGCCCGCTCATGGTCGGGGATCATAAACTCCACCGGCCGGCCGATAATCTCTTCTCTCGTAAAGCCGAACATATGTTCCGCTCCGCTGCTCCAGACAGTGATCCTTCGCTGGGGGTCCGCGGATACAATCGCATCCACCGATATTTCCAGGATAGTGCGAAAACGCTGCTCGGAACGTTCCAATTGTTGATTGGCACGCTCCAGTTCCGTTATCTTCTCTTCGAGTTTCGTGTAAAGAACTCCCGTGTACTCGTGCAGAATATCCACTTCTCGCACGGTCTGCACGGCTGGGCCCGCCGACGACCGACCCGCTTGACGATTATCAAGGACCTCTTCCACCGTCGTCCGCAGCACTTCCGAATTAGTGGGTTTCTTGAGGAACCGCTCCGCCCCAATTTTTATGGCCAATGCCTCAGCCTCCGAATCGGTGTAAGTGCCCGTATAGAAGATAAAAGGAATTGATTTCAGCAGATCGTCACTCTTACACTCGCGGCACAACGTATAGCCATCCATCACGGGCATGAGAATGTCGGAAATGATCATATCCGGAACGGCGCGTCTGGCCTCCCTCAGAGCTTCGGCGCCGTTGACTGCGGTCACCACCTCATAACCAAACCGTTCCATGAGCAGCCGCAAGAGTTCCCGGTTTTGTTCATCATCATCAACCGTTAGTATTCTCGTCATATTTTACCCCTTTAAAAAACAGCAAAATGCGTAACAATGCCCGCCTGTTAAAGGCAGAACATCTACCCGAGAGATAACGCTTAATTGACAGTATATCAGTACCGTTATCGGCGTTTCAGGAATAAATATTAAATGTCTGTCGTGAATTTTTCCTCGGGCGGGACTGAATTGACCAGGGGGTGATGAATTCAGTAGCGAGCGCATTCCCCGTGGCAAGCCACGGAGGGCTTCAAAATACCTATTCTTTACCGCGAAGCCCCGCTCTATGGGCGAGGGGGCATCACTTTGTCCGTCTCCTCAGCATGCAACAGGTCAATTATCGTCACCTCGGGAGGCGAAAGAAATCGCATGGGGGGGCCCCAGGTGCCGGTGCCTCTGCTTACATAGAGGGAGGAGTGGACGGAAAGGCGATAGAATCCCGCCTGCTTGGGGAAAAACAGCCCCGTCACAAAACAGAAAGGAAAAATCTGACCTTTATGGGTGTGACCGGACAGTTGCACATCAAATTTATCGAGCGTTTCCTTGTTCACCAGGGGCCGGTGTTTGAGGAAAACCGTAAAATACCCTCGGGGAAGACCGGAAAACGCCGTTTCTTCGCGGTTTTCCCGGTAGGGAGGAGGACCTTGGCTTACCTGATCATCCACACCGGCGATGTTGATCAGTCCGGCAACCGTTACGCCTTCACCTCTGAGCACTTTAAACCCGGCGCTCGAAAGCAAAGACAAAGACTGGTCAAGGCCGGCATAGAATTCGTGGTTTCCCGTAATGGCGAATTTACCGTAACGGGGTTCAATCTTCCTGAAGGATTCCATATAACGCGAAAAATCGTCGCCCTGTCCATCTATCAGATCACCGGTGGATATGAGGATGTCGGGGGCCGCATCCCGGATGATCGCCGTTATTTTCTCCAGGCGTTTTTCCCCCGCCATGACCCCGAGGTGGACATCGGAAATCTGGACAATCCTGATCTTGCCGGGCGCGGCAGGGATGCTGCTGCTTCTGATAGCAATAGTCTCCTGACGGATGTTTTGCGCCTCGAACCAGCCGTAGACGGCGATACCGAATGAAAGGACAAGGGAAATCGCGAACGTGTGGCCGACAGAAAGGAAAAGGCGCGTAAAATCGCGCTGGGCGAAGAAACCGGACACGGCGAAAAGCAAGCGGCAGAAATCAAGCAACAGGGAGAGACAAACAAACAGAAACAAAACCCCCATCCAGGAATAACCGGCGTAGGCCAAAATCCGGCTCAGGATGGGAAAGCCGTAACGCTCCCCGAGTCGGACAAGAAAGGGGGCAAGAAGCATGAGCGCAAGAAAGACGATAAGCCAGACCTGGGTCGCCGGGGCAAGGTGCAACGCCCCTTCTATTTTTCGGAAGGCATAGAGGTGGAAACCACCGTAGATAACAAAAACGATAAGAATAAAAGGAATCATCCCGACCTCTCGCATTCGGTGGCGACTGCACGCGCCACCTTTTCGCTCGGCGCCGTTTTCCCCTCTCAGGGTAAAGAAAACTCAGGCAAAAGACTATAGTATCCTGGGGGAAAAGAGGGAAACCGGTATGGTTGAAACCGCCGGTTTCGGGGAAAGGCAAAAGGATTGGTTATGTTAATTTCCCCAGTCCCCGGAGTATCTTCTCCGGCGTAAACGGCGTGCTCACGAGCCTCACCCCCACGGCGTCGTAGATCGCGTTGGCAATGGCGCCCAGGATGGCGGAAACATACCCTTCCCCCACCTCCTTGGTGCGGTACGGGGCATCTTTCTTGTACGCTTCCGTGATGACATCGATATACTCGGAGATGGCCGTATTGTGCGCGGTGGGCATCCGGTAATCAAGCCAACTCGGGTTCAATGTCCGGCCGTCCTTCATCAGGAGCTCCTCCATGAAGGCGTGTCCCAGGGCCATGGAGACCTGGCCGTCAATCTGGCCTTCGACCAGCAGGGGATTGATGGGAAAGCCGCAGTCGTGCGCCGTTACCGCCCTGATCAGACGGGCGTGACCGGTTTGGATATCCACTTCCACTTCCGCAACCTGAACGTCGAAGGCGTAATTCTCGCTCCAGCGTCCCTTCGTGCTGGCCAAACTGGGATGCGTGGGCTCATCGCGCATGGTGCGCCAGTGGCCCTCACCGATAATCGAGTCGCCGCGGCGCTTGCGGATGCTGGCCTCCACAATCTGCCGGTACGACAGCCTCTTTTCCGGCGAACGGACCATATACACGCTTTTTTGGGCCATATCCAGTTCTTCTACCGGGACACCCAGTTCCTCAGCAGCAAGATGCATCAGCTTCCTGCGGACCTGGGTCGCCGCCACGCGGGCGGCATTCCCTGAAACATAGGCACTGCCGCTGATCCATGCCCCGATGTCCACGGGGGTCGTTTCCGTATCCGCGGCAATAACCTGAATTTCGTCCACGGGTATCTTCAGTTCCTCGGCCACGATCTGGGACAGGATGGTCTCCGCCCCCTGGCCGATATCTATGGCGCCGGTCAGCAAGGTGGCCCCGCCCTCCTCCCCCATCTTTACCACGCAGGAAGAACTGTTGGGATAGATAAGGGATCCGCCGAAATAGGCGCTCACCCCCATGCCGATGCCCCTGCGGATGGAACCGCTTGGCGTCTGCTCGTTCGTCTGCGGGGGTTGAGAGCGACCACGGCCGTATTTCTCCCCATACTTTTCGCGAAAACGGGTATGCTCCGCCGCTTTCTCAATGCACTGCGTAAGACCGCAGTTATGCACATTGTCGCCGTTCGGGAGCCTTTCTCCGGATTGGCGAGCGTTCTTGAGCCTGATCTCCACGGGATCAATTTCCAGCTCTTCGGCAATCATGTCCAACTGCGATTCCACGGCAAACCGCACCTGCGGCGCGCCGTGACCGCGTTGCGGGGTGCGGATCGGATTGTTCGTATACACGGCGTACCCCTCGTACTTCAGATTGGGCAGACGGTAGGGCAGCATGACAAAACCCCAGGCCAGAAAGATAACCACCACCCCGCTGCCGCGGTTGGCGCCGCAATTATTCACGGTCCTGATCTTCTGGGCCATGATGGTGCCGTCTTTTTTCACTCCCGTTTTTATTTCCAGGATCAGGGGCTGACCGTGACGGTACGCGGTAAATATCTCCTCGCGGGACGCCTCGATCCGGACGGGACGTCCGGCCTTCATGGACAGGAGGGCCGCGCAGAATTCATGGGAAAAAAGATCTATCTTGCCGCCGAAAGCCCCGCCCACCCAGGCCTTGCTGACCCGCACGGCGGAGTACGGCAGGCCCAGCGTCCGTGCCAGCTTTGCCCGCTTGATGAAGGGCCCTTGGGACGAGGTCCAGACGCGCAGTTTACCGCCGGGCTCAAAGCTTGCCACCGTCGCCTGCGGTTCCAGATATCCGTGTGTCCGCAAATGGCTCTCGAAGCGGTCCTGGCGGACGTAATCGGACATCTCGAAAGCCAGTTCCACGTCGCCCCACTGGGTCTCCGTCTTGCCGGCGATATTGGAGAAGGGTTCCTTCACCAGGGGGTGGGATGGATGGATCTCCGGTGCTTCCGGCTGCATGGCCTCTTCGGGATCGAAGACGGCGGGAAGGGGCTCGTAGTCCACCCGGATCAGGTCGAGCGCCTCCGCCAGGACATAGGGATCCGTGGCCGCCACTGCCGCCACTTCTTCCCCGACAAAACGCACCCGATCTGTCGCCAGCGGGTCCTGGTCGGCGGGATAGCGCGGCGTCTCCACGAAGCCGTGCTTCACCCCGGCCGTGTCGGCGGCGGTAATCACGGCCTTTACCCCCGGCAGACGCCTCGCCTGCGACGTATCAATGTTCAGGATGCGGGCATGGGGATGGGGACTGCGCAGTATGCCGCCCACGAGCATGCCCGGCAGCCGGATGTCCACCGTGTACCGGGCGCGTCCCGTAACCTTTTCCGGGCCGTCTTTGCGCGGAACAGGCTTGCCTACATAATCCAGGGTATCTTCCATAAACCTGCCTATTTCTGATTGAAGCTCTCCGCAGCCAACTTAACCGCTTCTATAATCTTGTTGTATCCCGTGCAGCGGCAAAGGTTCCCCTCCAGGCCTTTCTTGATTTCCGCCTCGGAAGGCCGGGGATTTTCCGTGAGCAGGGCCGTGGCCGCGAGCACCATGCCGGGGGTACAGAAACCGCACTGAACGGCGCCGCGATCCTGAAAGGCCTGCTGCACCGGCGTGAGCCGCCCGTCAACGGAGAGACCCTCGATGGTCGTTACCTCCTGCCCTTGGCATTCCATCGCCAGGACAAGACAGGACAGGACGGGCCGTCCGGCGAGCAGGACGGTGCAGGAGCCGCACTCGCCCGTGCCGCAGCCCTCCTTCGTGCCCGTGAGCCCCAGCTGCTCCCGCAAGACATCGAGCAACGTGGCCTGCGGCTCCACCGCCAGTTCGTGCAACTCACCATTGACCGTAAGTTCAATCAGACGTTTCACCCTTCACCTCGAAGATGCTCCTACCCCATCCCTCGCATCCGAGCATTTTTGAGCAGCCTACAAAAACGACTTTTTCAGCAACATGCTAAACTTATCATTGATTTCCCCTATTTAGGAAACCAGTAAGGTGTCCCCAGATTCCAGATTCCGAGATCGTAATTTTCATACATCAATTACTTTTCTTTCTTATCATTTATTTTTTTTAAAGGAGGAAATGTGAAGCTTTTCCCGTCAGGAAATTTTAAGACACCCGATCCTTTCTTGTAAACAAAACCTATGTTACGATCAGTCTCAAAAACTAATGGGTCACCCTCTAAACTTTCGATAATGAAACCATTGCCATAGTTTATGCGTCCATGATACTCTTCAGTACATCCATGTACCCCTATCATTCCCGTCCTTTTTACTACCTGGCGGGTTCTTGGATCAATAACAACAACAAATTCTATAGAGTATCCTGCTTCCGTTGTATCCACCAATATTTCATTCTTAGATTCCATCTCTTTTGTTTGAATATACTTAACCCTTGTTACTGTTGTTCTCTGATCACCAAACTTGAATCCGTCTTTTGAATATGAGAAAGGAATAGTATTAACAACTTTATAGTTGGTATTTTTCAATCCTTCAGTCGATACTACAAATTCACCAGAAACAACATCAATCAATGTCACATAAGATTCTATAATCTTTGATTCCTTCTTTTCTTCGGCAAATATATTAAAATTGAAGAATCCTCCAAAAAATAAAACTAATACCGTCAAGAAGAATATTTTTTTCGCCATATATTATTGAATTCTCCTTTCTTATTTAAGAATATTTTCCATTTTCTTCCCTAATCACTTTCTCCATGCTCTATTGAGGGAACAAAAAAGCCTTCATCAAATAGAATGTCCTTGAACGGTGTTTCTTCCGCTTTCAATTGTTTTGAAACACTCCCGGGAAATTCAGAGACACCTTGCTGGTCTTTAAAATACCTCCTACGGTGTTTCGTAATTTCTATCAGCTACGTACCCGCTTGGCTACGGCTTCCAGTGCGCGCCGGATCTGGACTTCCAGGCATTCCCGCAGGTAGGGAGCGGAGAAACCGTGGTGCGGTAAAGGCGAAATTTCCCCCGCTGCGATCCTGGCCGACTCCCCGAACAATTCCGGGGACAGGCGTTTCCCCTGCAGGGCCTCTTCGGCTTTCCGGGCGCGCCGCGGCGCCGGAGAAACGGCTCCGACCGTAATCACGGCTGCGGAACAAGTAGCCCCGTCGCTTTCCATCCGCAGGGCTACCGCCGCCGTAACCGCCGCAAATTCCACGCCGCCCCGAACGCTGAACTTGGCAAAGGCCTCACCGCCGATCCTGGGCCGGGCGGGAATGATCACCTCCGTCACCAGTTCCGTGGGCGAGATCGCGAGCGGCTGCACGGCATCGCCCGTGTAGAATTTTTCCAGAAGGATGCGGCGGACGCCGCCGGGACCACCGATGCCGATAGATGCTCCCAGGGAAATGAGAGCAGGAACGGTATCGGCGCAAAATACGGCCAGACACTTCTTCCCCCCGGGGACGAGGTAACAGAGATCGCCCCCGCGTTTGAAACAGGCTTGGGTAAACTGGAAGGTGTGGGACTGGTTGTAATAGAGGCAGCGGGTTTCGAGACAGATATTCCCGCCGAGGGTTGCCCGCTCGCGGACCTGGACAGAACCTACACCGAGGGCCGCCTCGGCCAGGAGCGGCGCCTTCTCCCGCACGAGGGGGTCGCGGGCCAGTCCGGCAAGGGACGTCATGGCACCCAGGCGCAGATTCCCGTCCCCGTTCACCTCCGGCGATTTTACGGACAAGCCCTTCATATCCAGTATTACCCGTGGCCGGAGCAGGCCGTACTTCATGCGCGGGAAAAGGTCGGTCCCGCCTGCCACCAGCCGGGCATCACCGCCGTAACGGCCGAGGAGCCGTCCGGCCTCTTCCGCGGAAGTCAGCCGCTCATAATCAAACTTGGGAAGGTGCATGCTCATTCCTCATAACTATTTCACACAACCGTCTGCAAATGAACCTCGCCCCACCGCGGGCGGCTTTCGATATGTGGGGCAAAGGAAAGATATCTTTCCTGTTTCTTATCTCCATGTGTCCGATTTTGTCAACAGACATTTCTGCGCGGTTTCCGGACGCGCTGAAAATAAAATCCCGTGCCGGGAAGCCCGCCCTCAAGGGCGGGGAGCTTCACGTTATAAAGTGATTGCAATTTTGCCACCGATTGCATATTAAACAGCAAGTATGCCAAGAGACGGAAAGGAGGAATACCAGATGGCAAAATCTTCAAAGAACAAGATCAAACACCATGTACCGTACGGAGACCTGCGGGAGTGGATCAAGGAAGCGGACAAGCTCAAAGAACTGCGCAGGGTGGACGGCGCCACGTGGCAGGAAGACATCGGCCTGGCCACCGAGCTCCTGCAGCACGACGAAAAGGCGCCCACCGCGCTTTTCGACAAGATTCCGGGGGTGCCCAAAGGCCACCGGGTGCTGGTGAATTTTTTCGGCGGCAAGCGTATGAACATGACGCTCGGTTTTCCCATAAACTTAAGCAAGTTTGAACTCAGTCGCTCCTTCCTGGAGCGGTACCGCGAGTGCGCGGACAAACCGATTCCCCACCAGGTCGTAGACAAAGGCCCCGTGCTGCAGAACATTATGATGGGAAACGACGTGGACGCCACGAAATTCCCCACCCCGCGCTGGCATGAGGCCGACGGCGGGCGCTACATCGGCACCGGTTCCTTCAACGTTACCCGCGATCCTGATGAAGGCTGGGTCAACGCGGGGACTTACCGCGTCATGCTACACGATAAAAAGAGCGTCGGCTTTTACATCTCCCCGGGCAAGCACGGACGCGTCCACCGCGACAAGTACATGGCGATGGGGAAACCCATGCCGGTCTGCATCGTCATCGGCGGCGATCCCCTGCTGTTCCTCATGACCAGCACGGAGATACCTTACGGACTCTGCGAATACGACATCGCCGGGGCGCTCCGCGGCAAGCCCATGCAGGTCGTGAAGGGCAAGGTCACCGGGCTTCCCTTCCCCGCCAATGCGGAGATCGTGCTCGAAGGATTCGTGGAGCCGGGAAACATGAAGCCCGAGGGACCCTTCGGCGAATGGACCGGCTACTACGGCAGCGACGTGCGGGACGAACCGGTGCTGGACATCAAGGCCATTTACCACCGGGACGATCCCATCATCCTCGGCTGTCCTCCCCAGCGTCCGCCGGAAGAACAGTCGCGCTACCGCGCGGTGATGCGCTCGGCGCTTTTGTGGGATCAGGTAACCGATGCCGGCGTGCCTGATATTCAGGCCGTCTGGACGCACGAGTGCGGCGGCTCGCGCATGTTCACCGCCATCTCCATCAAACAGCGCTACGGCGGCCATGCCAAGCAGGCCGGGCTTATCGCCTCGCAGTGCCGCGTGGGCGCTTATGCCGGGAAATTCGTGGTGGTCGTGGACGATGATATTGACGTCACCAATCTTGACGACGTCATGTGGGCGGTTTCCACGCGCTGCGACCCGGAGCGGTCCATTGACATCGTGCGGAATTCCTGGAGCACGCCGCTCGATCCCTCCGTAACCCCGCAGCAACGCGAGGACCGGGATTTCACGAACTCGCGCGCCATTATTGACGCCTGCCGTCCCTTCCACTGGCGCGACAAGTTCCCCCGGGTAAACATGCCAACCCCGGATGTTGCGAAAAAGGCACTGAAGAAATTCGGCTACCTGTTGAAGTAACAGATGAAGCAGGAAGAAAATTATAAAGCCCCGGACAGGCCTTGCATCCCTCCGGGGCTGTTTTTTGTCCCCTTCAGCATCAGCGCGATGCCACCGGATTACCGATTGGATACGGTCATTTCTCTTGACTCCCCTCCCCTTTTTTCTTACACTCACCGGAAAGAAACGCGAGCCTGCCCTTTTAAAAAAAGCGGCAAACGGCGTGCGAAAGACCGGGTTCCCGTAACGTAATCAACCTTTGCAAGGTCAGCGCAATGATCCCAACCGACGTGCCAAAGGTCACCATGATCTTGGAAACGATGGAACAGCACGAATCAATCCTCGCTGATTTCTATGCGGCCTGCGCCGAAACCTGGAGTGAGGAAGGTTCGTTCTGGCTTGAACTTGCTGAGGCGGAAAAAACGCACCGGGAGAATATACGACGCATGATTGCAATACTGCAGAAAAAGTTTCCCTATTTCAGCCTCGGACGCCCTTTCAATTTGGTCGCGCTCAACACCGCCATTGCCGGCATCAAAGAGAATATCCGCCGCTTAAAGGCCGGAGAACTCAATCAGGCAAAGGCGCTCTTTCTTGCCCGCGACATCGAACAATCGCTCCTGGAATCAAAGTATGCGGAAATAGTCACGACCAACGACCTGGAATATCAAACGCTGCTGAGCGATATTTTGACCCAGACCGGGATGCATAAAAATATGATTCAGGGAAAGATTGCCAACGGGGGATCCGCATAACCGAATTCAGAGAACGCCGTCAATCCCCACACCATCCAGTGATTCCAGCTTTTTAATCAGAAAATCAATATCCCGCTTCTGGGTAAAAACACTCCCGTGCTGCGGCGCCAGGATCTGGACATCAAGGGCCTTGATAATCCCCATGGCAAAGGCCAGCGCTTTGCCACACGGCATGATCGTGCGGTGAAACGACTCGATATCCGACAGCGGACAATACTTTCGGTTGTTGACACAGTGTTCATAATCGGTGCAAGCCGGGCATTCACCGGCAAACTGCACGAAGAGTTCCCATTCCCGGGAGAAGCTGCCGAAGAGATCGCTGCTGAACAGCGTCTTGGTTTTCGGATCATAGGTGACGAAACTGCCGGAACTATGGACAAAGGGCGTTTTGTAAAATTGCAGCGTCCTGCCGTTTACGGTCAAGGTATACTCTGCGGCGGAAATGGACTTCAATAAATGGTGCCTGTGCTTGCCGATATAGTAATTGATAAATATATGATTCATCGGATCGGAGACAATCGAAAGCTCCCGGTTGGCGCACAGATCAATCATGTTGGGCATGGATCCGCACAGATCCGGGTCGGGATGCTGATAAATCAAAGCGACAATCTGTTCCGGCCTGATCCCCGTCTGCAGAATTTTCATCATAACCACGGCAAAGTCGGGCCGACTTCCTCCATCAATCAGCACCGCCTCGTCGCCCTCGATAATGAGATAGGGGTTGCAGTGGAAGTTCGAGTCCTCTTCATAAAAGCCGACCCAGTAAATGCCGTCGGCAATCGCAATCGGTCTGTCGTACTGTCGGGCGTCGTTCATCCCTCCACCTCCCGTTCCCCCAGGACAAAATAGGCCTTCATGTTTCCCTTGTGTTTCAGGGCGATCTCTCCCCGCGCTTCAAAGAGAAAGGAATCTTTCGTCATAAGATAGGTCTCGTGGGATACATTGAGCCTCCCCTTCCGTCCGGAGGATTCAAACCGCGAAGCAATGTTGACGTTATCGCCGAAAACGTCAAATTGCATACGCTCCTTTCCCACCACGCCCGCCATGACCTTGCCGGTATGAATGCCTATGCGCATTTCCAGGTTTTGATCGTTTTCCCGATTAAAAGACTCTATATGCCGTAATAAGGCCAGCCCCGTTCTGACGGCCTTAACTGCGTGGTCCTCGCCGGGAAGCGGCGCGCCGAAAACCGCCATGTACGCATCGCCGATTGTCTTGATTTTTGTCCCCCCGCGACTTCCCACAACATCATCAAATCCGCTGAAAAGCCTGTCCAGGAGTCCGATTAGCACGTCGCCGGGAATTTTTTCCGCAAGAGAAGTAAAACCGGCTATGTCCGAAAACATGATCGTGCAAACATACGATCGAGGAACAAATCTGCCCTCATACTTGATGGTGTCGGCCACCTCTGCCGGCAGGGTGTTTTTTAAGAGCGCATCAACGCGTTTCTCCAGCGTGACGTATTTATCAACGAGTTCCCCTAAAAGACTTTTTTGAATATGATCATCTTCAATAACCGCAAGGGCGTCAAGGTAATCAAGCACCAGGGCATCGAGGTCCCGCGCTTCCCCATGACCTTTTTTGAAAAATTCCACCAGGGCTTCGGTTTTCATCGGCCGGTTCCTCGTCTCTGTTTTACCGGTGCTGCAACTGACAAACTGCTATATTCCTCAGAATTGCCCTGCTTCAAAAAACATAGAGGAAGGGAACTCACAAGTCAACAGGATTCTTCTCTCCAGGTCAGCGGATATCTCCCGTTCGCAGGAGAAGATATTTATTTCCTTCTCAGCACCACCAGCTCATAGTTCCAACGTTCGAATATTTACTCTTTATTTTATCAAAATTAGGTGATATACGTTATCTAAACCACCCTGTAAGGAGGGATCATGCCGATCATCAAACCCATATCGAGTCTGCGCAATCAAACGCGCAACATCGCTTCGTTGTGCCACAAGCAGGATGAACCCGTTTACCTGACGACGAACGGCGAGGGCGATCTCGTCGTCATGAGCATCGATCACTATGAACGGCTCAACGCCCGGGTCGAGCTCTTCGGGAAGCTCGCCGTTGCGCAGGCTCAGGCAGCGGCAGGAGAAAAGGGATTCACCCATGCTCAGGTAATAAAGAAACTCAGGCAACGCACCCATGGCAAATAAGTACGTGCTCCGTTATCTTCCTGTGGCCGTTGACGATCTTGTCTCCATTTTTGACTGGATAGCAAACAACAGTCCGGCGAATGCCGGGGTCTTTATTGATAAAATCGACCGACGCCTCGGCAGCCTTCAAACCCACCCGCTTCTCGGCCGCATTCCCCGCGACGAAAAGCTCAAGAATGCCGGCTATCGTGTTCTTGTCATCGAATCCTACCTTGCATTCTATATCGTCCGTGGCAAAACGGTTGAAATCCATCGCGTAGTTCACGGCTCCCGCAATCTCAATGACATAATTTGAGTTCCGGGAAGAATGGATTATTCCTCCGGCAAAAAGTCTTCCTGATACCAATACGATCATACGGTATCTGGTCGACGATGATCCTGTTCTGTATGCAAAAGCCAAATTTTTCTTTGATCAGGGAAGAACAGGCATTGCCCGAGCGGTGATCCTTGAAAGTGTCATTGCGGAATATATCTACGTCCTGATAAAGATTTACACGGTTCTGCTAATTTGAACCATCAGTCTCAAAATAGTGAAACTCTGATTTGAAGATGAGCTTTTCATTTATGAATATCACAAATGCCCTGCCGATTTCCTTTCCTAATTCACTCAATGCATTCTGCATATAAAGGAATGTGAATTATCCAGGATTTCCTTCTTTCGGTTCCATTCAGTCCCAAATGCATTTGCTTCAGGTTGTATATATGGAAGGATGCGAAGAATTAACCAAGCGATTTCACATGCTCGGTTCATGTACATCGCGCATCTTTCGCTTGGTTCTGGCCCTAAATTCGGAAGTTTTTTCTTTTGCTTCCAATCTCCAAGCTCCAAGAAAAAAGAAAATTTTGCACCGTGTACTTCATTGTGAAATAATTGATCCCATCTTTTCAATTCAGTTATTACATGAGCAGGTAAGCCACTTTTATTACCGATTAGCCGTTCTTTCATTTTTAGTTCTTCGGATCTTCTTTCCCCCGTCGTCTTTGCCCAGTTATCATGCGTGACGGGACCTTTTAGACTAAAGAATTGAGCAAAGGTTGCCATATTGTGTGCTATTCCAGTCATCATAAGTGACCGATCTTTCAGATCCCTAAGCAAAGCATATCCATCGAGTGGATAACCTTTTAACATGAGGTTTTCGCATGCTCTCAAACGACGGAAAATGATTATATAGAACAGAAGAATAGGTGCATAGTTTTCGGCTTTCATTGGCCAATTGTTTTTGCTTACCCAATCGAAACATTTTTCTATGGTTTCAATAAAGAAATCCTGAAACGCATTCATCAACGTATCTTGCCCCTTATAGCTTTTGATGAAATGAAATCCGCACATTTCTTCCTGCTCTATAATTTTCAGGAGCCTGTATCCTACTACATCATTCCTTGAAAAATTATCTGATAGCCTTTGCTGCCACTCGCTTACATCCATGTTTAATACCCCTTGACAAGGAATTAAATAAGATAGTGGATTCAGAAACAAGAAAGTGGGCCGTTTGGACTCTGCCTTTGCGGTCTGATAAAGATAAGGAAACGGATATTTAATTTATTGCACATACTGTCACTCCTGCGGAAGCCGGAATCAAGGAAAACACTGGATGCCGGATCAAGTCCGGCATAACAAATCGTTTGATATAGCGTGTCATGAAGGAAAGGAGATGGATTCCGTTTCCACTTTCCGCGAAGACGGCTTTCCCCTTGAACAGGTCGGGTACTTATTTCCCCTGCTTGCGTTTCAGCGCCGCACCGATAAACCTGCGGAAGAGGGGATGGGGGGCTGTGGGCCGTGACTTGAACTCGGGGTGAAATTGGCAGCCAAGAAACCAGGGATGGTCCTTGATCTCCACGATCTCCGCCAAGCGCCCATCAGGCGATTTTCCGGTAATGGATAATCCGGCCGTCGTCACCTTATCCTTGAAGTCGTTGTTGAATTCATACCGGTGCCGGTGCCGTTCGTTGATCTCCCCGCAGCCGTAGGCGTCAAGGGCAAAGGAATCCTTCTCCAGAATGCAGGGATAGGCCCCTAAACGCATGGACGCGCCTTTTTCCGTCACCTTTTTCTGTTCGGGAAGAAGATCTATGACGGGATAGGGGGTTTCCACGTCGAATTCGGAACTGTTCGCCCGCACGAGACGGCAGACATGCCGGGCATACTCAACCACGGCCATCTGCATCCCGAGGCAGATGCCGAAAAAGGGGATCCCCTTCTCGCGGGCGTGCCCGATTGCGGTGATCATCCCCTCGATGCCGCGGGACCCAAATCCGCCCGGCACGAGGATGCCGTCCGCCCCCTCCAGATGCTTCGCTATCCCTTCCTTCTCGATTTTCTCCGCATCCACAAAACGGAGGTTCACCCGGCAATCGTTGGCGATGCCGCCGTGCACCAGCGCCTCGTTGAGGCTCTTGTAGGAATCGGTGAGGTTCACGTATTTTCCCACGATGGCGATGCAGACATCCGCCGCCGGCTGCTTCACCTTGCCCACCACATGTTCCCACGCCGACAGGTGGGGCTGTCCCGTCCAGATGTTCAAGAGATCCACGATCTTGCCGTCCAGCCCTTCTCGGTGAAAAACGAGGGGAACCTCGTAGATGCACTCCACGTCCTTGGCCGTGAAAACCGCCGCCACTTCCACGTTGCAGAAGAGGGCAATCTTGGCCTTGATGTCCTCGGGAAGAAAATTCTCGGTACGGCACAGGAGGATGTCCGGCTGGATGCCGATTTCCCGCAGGGCCTTGACGCTGTGCTGGGTCGGTTTCGTCTTCACCTCGCCGGCGGTCTTGATGAAGGGCACCCAGGTTAAGTGAATGAAAATGGCGTTCTGTTTTCCCGCTTCGTTGCGGAACTGTCTGATGGCCTCCAGGAAAGGGAGACTCTCGATGTCGCCCACTGTGCCGCCAATCTCCACGATGGCGACGTCGAATCCATCCGCCGTTTTCCGGATGTAATCCTTTATCTCGTTGGTGATATGGGGAATGACCTGGACGGTCTTCCCCAGGTAATCGCCCCGCCGCTCCTTGGAAATCACGGAAAAGTAGACCTGGCCGGTGGTCAGGTTGTTGCACTTTCCCATGCGGGTGCTGGAAAACCGCTCGTAATGTCCCAGGTCAAGGTCGGTTTCGGCGCCGTCATCGGTGACAAAAACCTCGCCGTGCTGGAAAGGACTCATGGTACCCGGATCCACGTTGATGTATGGATCCAGCTTCTGATTCGTCACCTTCAGTCCCCGGCACTCGAGAAGCGCGGCGATGGAAGCCGCCGCCAGCCCTTTGCCGAGAGAAGAAAGAACCCCGCCGGTTACAAAAATGAATTTTGTTTTCATGTTCGCTCCTCGCTGCCTGCCATCGCCCGTATTTGTCCCACGATAACCTCGACCGGTTCCCCCAGCAGCGTTCCCAAGGGGATGGTTTCCAGATACCGGTCATCCCAGGAGAGATTGTATTCATTCACCAGATTGCGTATATCATTGTACCGATAGCCAAGCGCTTCCTTCTTCTCGCGCAGGGGAAGAGCCTCGTTAAAATCAACGTGGATGAGCAGCAGGCTCCTGATGTCGGCCTGTTCACCCCGAAGCGGGATAATGACAATGGAAGCCCCATCCGACCTTCCGTAGCCGATGTACATCTGGCCCATACTGACAATAGTCTTCTTCGTCCCCATCAGGACGCCTTTCTTTTCCGTCCTCGATTTCATCGTAAGGGAAACGCCCCCCCGTTTGCTGATGGAAATAGTTGAGGCATCGCCGGGGTTTCCTTCCGCATCAAGGTTGTTTATCGCATAGAGGGTGTATCCCTTTATTGCCACGATCGCCGGCTGTATCCTCCCGATGGCGAGGATATTCTTGCTTGTCAGGGATTTTATCGAGAATTCCAGATCCTTGAGAACATCGAAAATGATCCCCCGCAGGGGCTGCTCCTTGCGGCTTGTTCCCACGGTAACGGTTTTCGCCTGGTGCCTGATGGCGTCTATGGGACGGGAAAGCTCATCCACGGCATGTCCCAGCGTAACGTCCAGCAGGGCGAGGGGGGAGGAAAAACCGTTCCCCTCCCGGAAATCCTGCCAGAAATCCTCGAGGGGCAACTTGCCGGTGACATACTTGAGAAGGAGCACCATATCGGAAATGATCCTGTTGCCGGTCGGGGTAAAACATCCCTGGCTGTGGCGCTCGTGGAAACGGGCGGCAAAATCCATGATCATCCGCCGCGATCGGCGGTCGGTGATCGTTTCATAGAGGGAATTTTTCTTCTTTTCATGTTCCAGCATGCTCCTATCGAGGCGCGCCCGGAATTCCCGAAGGAAAAGGGCATCGTCGTCAATGCTGCGGGCGGCGTAATAGCCCCAGAGATGCCCCGCCACGGTATTGAGAATCACGGGCAAGGGCGGAGGCGCCTTCGGTATGGCGATCACCGTATCGGCAATGCGGTTGAATCGCTCATCACCCTCATCGGCAAAGACCACGACCGCCGCCTTATGGGCCTTGAAAATAGCCACGTCCTTGACGATATCCCCCATCACCGTTTCAGGGCTTCCCGCCGCACAGACGATGATGAGCGGCTCCGCGGACAGATCAATGTGTTTTTTGTTTTCCACCACATCGGACGATATGGTCTTGTAGCACAGTTCACTGAGCTTGATGCGTATCTCGTCGGCGGCAGCCTTGTTCGGCCCGCTCCCCACCACCGCCCAGTACTTTTTATGACGGGCCAGCTTTCCCACGGAATCCCTGATTTCATCCTGCTTGTCCAGGACCCGCTTCATCATGGCCGGCATCTTTTCCAGCGTGAGCAGCTCCCCGGCGATGAAATCATCGGAAAGGGTTTTCAGCATCTGGGCAAGGCAAAGCCCCAGGATATGGCCGGCCACGATCTGGGAGTAGAAGGCTTTGGTGGAGGCCACGGACATCTCAATATCCCTGCCGTCACTCGTGTAAAAAACGCCGTCGGCCTTCGTGGTGATATCGGACTGTCTCCGGTTGACGATGGCGATGACCGTGGCTCCGCGCTCAGCAACCATGGCCACGGCGCGATTGGTATCCGTCGTCGTGCCGGACTGCGTCACGGGAATTACCAGCATATCCTTCAGATCCTCTTCCAGGCAGAAACCGCTCAGCTCGGAAGCGACCCGTGTTTCAACCCTGATGTGGCTGCCCTTCAGGTACCGTTCCAGGGAATCGGCGATGGCGTTTCCCGCTACAGCCGCCGTGCCGTGGCCGGTGAGAATAATGCGTCCTATCTTCCCCTTCGTCAAGGAGTTTCTGAACCTGTCCGGCAGGATATCCTGCGCGAGGTTGAAGATCACCCGCCTGCCTTCCTGCTCGTTGCCGGAAATGCGGTACTTGCCGCGCAGTGTCTTCGTCACCGAAAGGGCCGATTCGGTGATCTCCTTCAGGAAATAATGGGGATAGGCGCCGCGGTCAATGTCACGGGTGGTGATTTCGGCCCGTTTAATGTTTTCCCCATCCAGCGTGATCGGGGTCCCATCATACCAGCAGGCATTGATGCCCTTGACACCGCCGGGGGACTCCTGGTTTACGATAAATATCTGGCCCGCAGTCTCCGAAGACCCCGACGGACTCGGCTTCTCCCCGTCCATCTTGATGAAAAAGGGCGTACCTTCCACCAACCCATAGAGCTCAGAAGAAAAGAGGTACCGGTCGGCTGCGATCCCTACATAAACGGCCTGCCCGCTGCCCTTTAAGGCAAGGAATATCTTGCCGGGCTCCACATTGCAACTCAGCGCAATGGCGTGTGACCCCTCGAAATCGTTCACCGCCAACCGAAAGGCCTCGGCAAGATCGTGCCCCCGGCGGAGATACTTTTCTACGATCAGGGGAATGATCTTGGTATCCGTGGTCACCTCGGGCGCGAAACGTCCGCCCTCTTCTTCCAGGGCGTCCCGCAGCGATTGATAATTATCTATATCGCCGTTGAGCACCGCGCTAATCAGCCAGTTCCCCCTGCCGTAGCGGGGATAGTCCGTTAACTCCCGGCCCTGAAGGGTGAAATTGCTCACGGGGTGGCAGTTTTCATCGGTGATGGATCCCACGGAGGCCCAGCGCGTATGGGCAAGAGAAGATTCAAACGCCGCCGCCTGCCGCGCAAACTCCTGGAAAACACGGTCTTCGGCTATCGTCTGCCGCAGATTGCTTACATTTCGTCCCAGCTCGCCGACCACCGAGGACGTTTTATAGGTGAAGGAAAGCGCCGTGCCGGTTGCAACATCCCCCAATGCCGCCGGTGCGGAACAATTGATGGAACCGGAAATCAGGTCGCCCCCCTGCACTCGTTCCAGAAAATTATCATGGAGTCCTTTTGCCTTCAGTTCCATTATGACGTTCTCCAGCGCACCGGCGTCTCTGAGCGTAAAGGTCATCTGGAGCCCCGCGGAATCTCTGCCCCGGACCTCCAGACGGTCGAGACAGTTCAGGAGGAAATTCATCTTATGGTATTTTGTGAATGCCGCCGGAGAAAGATCACCAGCCGCGCTTCCCCCCGCCAATGTCACAATCCTGCCGATATTCTCGAGAATATCCTTCTCTATTCCCCAGACGATATCCCTCATTACCACGAGCCTGCTGTTGATCAATTCCAGGTCGGTCGTGGAAAAATAGCCCGCCGTCTCCTCGAGGAGACGTTCCTCTCCGGCTAAAAAGGTTTTGATCTCCCCCGCAAGACCGGAAAGCTGAGTCGCCGCCTCCGGATGAAAGAAGAGATACTGAAAGAGCGCTTCCCTCTTCAGCCGGAGGACGACATCCTCCATTTCCGCCAGCTTCCCCCGTCCCCCCAGATAGTGCTCCGCCGGAAATCTGCCGGCAGGGAAAGTTGCCATGCCCTTTCCTTTGACGTGGGTAAAGCTGCGGGATAGGGTTGCAACCTCAGCGGCGTCTGCTTTTTCGGCGGACCCTTTAATAGTCATGATGCCGGCAAAGCCGCAAAAGAACTCGTTCCGGTGGAGAGGGAATACAACGATGGAGCAGGCGGGAACCCGTCGGGGGTCAACGCCCACATAGATGCGCCACTTTCTTAAAAACAGGATACCGCTCTGAAAATAGTGCCTGATCATATTCCCCTTGAAGCTCTTCTTGCATCCGCCGGCAAGCGTATTCACCCGACTTGCCGCGGAGAATCTTCGATCTTTTTACTTCCGGAAGGAAGGCAGGTGCGCCAGGGTATTGTCCACCGTATGCTCAACGATCTTCTGCAGCCAGGCCGTGCCCCTGGCGGAGGCGCTCCCGCTCAGAGAATGGATTGCGCCGATATAATCCGCACGCTCCGCTTCCCTACGGACAAACCCGAGAAACGCCTCACGGTCACGCAAAGCCACGCCATCTTCCCCCCCTCCGCCCAAGACCGCTTCTGCATCGGGCCAGCGTTCGAGAAGTTCTCGTTGCCGGAGGAACATCTCGCCTGCCCGCCTCCCCTTCGCGGTTTTCGCGCCCTGTCGGAGAGAATCCTCCATCTTCAGGGAGAGCTCCCGAAGGCGTTTTTTTCTTTCCGAAAGGCCAAGTTCAAGGGTTTCCAATGCCCCGTCGCATATCTCTGCTCCAAGCTCCTGTCGCCGCAAAAAAAGCCCGCGGACATGGATGTACCACTGTCTCAGGGCCAATAGGTTCGCGACGTAGAGAATGTTATGATAAACCTTCCTCCGGATATCGCCGTAGGCGCCAAAGTGAAAATCCCGCTCCGGTGAATTTTGCCCGGCGGAACCGAGCAGTTTTCCTCCTTCGGGACAATCCTCACGACAGATAATGCCGGCGGGTATAACTGTGCCGTATCCGATCCGCACCGGGCCGACAAGCCCTCCCTGGCCGCCCAGAAAAATCGGCGTCTGGTCGAGCATGACCCCGCCCGGCACGTCGCCGAGCAGGGAAGGTGTCGCCTTGTCCCCCTGCGGCGTATAATTAAAATGCACGTAGGAGCTGCCTACTTCGCTGTGGTTCTTCCGGCTCGCACCGCCGGCCATCAGACAGTCGCAAAAATTTATCAGACTGCCCAGGGTAACGAAGGGGAATAGGATCGTCTGCTTCAACCCCGCCGTATGCCCGACCGTGGCTTCTTCCTCCAGAATGCACCCCTCCCGCACATGCGCCCCGGCGGAAAGAGCGGCCTTCTCCATAAAGACGGATGACCGAAAAAAACCCCCTTTGAGTTTCACCTGTGGGCCGATAAAGCAATTTTCCACGGTTACCGGCCCCTCGTATCCCAGTTCGGCCCCCGGAGAAACAACCGTCTTCTCACCGTAAATTTTCACGCTGCCGCACAAGAGAACACCACGGCCGGAAATCCTTGCCGGGTTTACCTCTTCGCCCACCTCTACAGAAAAAGGGTCCGTCATTTTAAGACCCTTTTTCAAAAGCTGCGTTACTGTTCGCGATAAGGTTTTCCCCTTATTCATGCCATCAATCTTTCTGGCAGCCGATCCGCAGTTTTACCATTTTATTCTGGAAGGTGTTTCTGTTTATGCCGAGATAGGCCGCCGCCGCTCCCTTTACATTCTTGTTGCGCTTTAAGGCAATTTTGAACAGGCTCCGTTCCACCATTTCCAGGACCTCTTCATATAACTTGCTTTTGCCCGTTCCCGACGAACTCAAGACGGTTGTTATGTCTGCAAGTTTTTTCTCAATTACCTCCTCCAGAACCGAGGTCGGCGCCGGCGGAGTGGTTTTTTCCGTAGTTTTACCGGATTTTTGGGACTTCATAGCAGACAAGTTTCCTTTCTTACCGTTGAAATTGATGGAGGGAACTAAAAAAGAAACAGCCTCCCGGCGACAATGAATGTCATGATCAGCGCCACGCCCCACGCGGAGATTATGGAGGCATGATTTACCACCGGATGTTCGATCTGTTCCACGGCGCTTTTTTCCAGCTTCTCCATCCCCACCTGTCCGGCAATATCCCGCACCAGCAGGGAGAAATCGCGATAGGCATTCGAAAGGATGTGCAGTCCCTTTGTCGTAGTCAAGAGGATATACACCTTCTTGCGGATGACGAGAGCCCCCACATGGGTAACATCCTCCCGGACAAGCTCCCGGTTCTTCAGAAACTTCCGTACCGCGATACGGCCGTCCGACACGAGTACCCTCCGGTAGGCAGCTTCGCAAAAGAAAGAGAATGCCGCCAGGAAAATCACGGCAAGCAGGACCCGTTCCGCCGAAGAACCGTTGACAAAGGACATAAGGAGAAGAATAAAAAGGAGCAAAACAATAAGGGCAAAGGGCGCCAGAAAAGCCCTCCTTATCTTGTATATCCCCTGTGACATACGCTTCCGCCCGACAAAAACCCAACCGCACATTTCGGCAGTTCCGCTGCGAAAATTTTATCCCTCCTGCCGGAAGGGATCCGCCCTGAAACGCCCCAACGCTCAGGACCGGGGCATTTTCCGACCCCGGACAAAGGTGCCGCTCTTGCCGCCCCGCTTCGAAATCAACATGATGTCCGTCAGGATCATTTCCCGATCGGCCGATTTGCACATATCGTAAATAGCCAAGGCTGCCGCACTGACGGCGGACATCGCCTCCATTTCCACGCCCGTTTTCCCCACGGTTTTCACCGTCGCCTCGATGGTGATCTCGCCCTTTTTTGCCTTGGTGTTAAACTGCACCTCCACCCCGGTAAGGGCGAGAGGATGACACAGGGGAATCAGATCGCTTGTTTTTTTGGCCGCCATGATACCGGCTATCCGGGCTACGGCAAAAACGTCTCCTTTGGGCGCCTTTCCGCTTTCAATAAGAGCCGCGGTTGCCGGACGCATGAGCACCTTCCCCTGCGCTGTGGCCTCCCGGAGGGTGGATTCCTTGTCGCTCACGTCCACCATCCGCGCTTTTCCCTTGTCATCAAGATGGGATAATCGTCCCATGGCGCCCCTTGCTCTTTTCTCTGTTTTCCGTCAAAAAAACCATTTGGTAAAAATGTGCGGCAAACTTAGCACAGCCGTTTTTGCCCGTCAAGGAGGATACCGTATCGTAATTTACCACCAACTTTGGAGGGGTTTTTCGTACTTTTGGTACTCATTCTGTTTGTTCCTGAGGTACGGGTCCGCCCGAAACGGGGTTATCGGTTGTCCGCCTCCACAGCTTCCTGGAGCCTCTCCGGGAAGTCTGAGATAGCCGCTGCGACGCGAACCCAGGCCGCCATCATCGGTATGCCGACCGGATCCCTGATGAATTCATCCATGCCCAGTTTCAGAGAACCGACGAGGGCATCCACCGCTTCGATCTCCTCGTGCCGGTCGTAAACCAGGCCGTTGAGCAGCGCCAGGGCGTGGTATTTCTCGATGGCAAGCCTGGACTCCTGAATATAGGCCGTCATCAGAGTCCGGAAAAAAGCCTCGCTCATCACCAGACCGTCCTGGCTCAATACCCGGAAGAGGGCCTTGGCAATGTCGGCCGCCATGCGGATCAACCCCTCGCCGGGCTTGTCCTTGCTGAGGGCCTGGTGTTTGTGTTCGTACGTCTCGATGATTTCTACCTGGCAGATCCGGTTGACGGAGGTCTTCTGGTATACCTCGCTGAGCATGGAGACCTCCAGCCCCCACGTCGGTGATATCCGGACGCCCCTCGCCAAACTGGCGTCAAAGGCGAATTCCCCCGAAAGGGCATAGCGAAAATTGTCGAGGTATTCGATGAAGGCGTTGTATCCGAGTATCCTCTTCATCGTCCGGATCAGGGGGGTGTAGAATAACCTCGTCACCCGTCCGTAGAGCCGGTCGGTCACCCGGGCGTAGTACCCCTTGCTGAACTCGAAATCGAGCGCGGGGTGGACGACCGGGTATACGAGCCGCGAAACCAGTTCCCGCTTGTAGTTGACGATATCGCAGTCATGCAGGGCGACGGCGTAGACGTCCCGGTCCGAAAGGATGTAGCCCAGGGACATCCAGACCGAGCGGCCCTTGCCCCGATGTTCCAGCTTGAAGTCCGCATCCATCAGTTCCTTCAGGAGCGTCTTCATTCGGGGACCGTCATGCCAGATCACTTTTATCTCCGCCGGCAGAGTGGACATGATCTTCCGGATCTTCCTGAACTGCGCCTTGTTCGCCCGATCCAGGGACAGAACGATCCGGTAGAGATAATCAACCGCTTTGAGCTCCTCGATGATTTTAGGCATCGCCGGCCCGTCGAATTCCGTCACGAGGGCGGGGAGCAGAAGAACGATTTTCCGCTTCCGCCCAATCACCCTCAGTTCCGCTTCGATGTCGCCGACGGGTCGCTCCTTCAGTTTCTGCAGGGTCGTGATGACCCCGTTTTGACAGAAATCGGCCATGCTACCCCTCCTTGTGTTCCCAGATCTCGATCAGGTAATCTTTCATCTGCTCGAAGATCAGGGCGTTCTCTTCGAAATGGCGCTCCGCCTCCTCCGACGTTTTGTCCCGAAGCTCGTTGACCAGGGAGCCGACCCGTCCGTAATACAGGGGGACAAGGGTGTCGAGGACCTTAAACCGCTGCCGCGGCGTGGCCTGAAAGGCGCCGGCGTACCGGTAGACGATCCGGACCCAGGTATCAATCGGCATCAAGAACCGGTCGCTCCTTTCCGTTCGGGCAAGTTCCCGGATGATCTCAAAATCCCTCTCCTCGATGATATTCTTCCACACGCCGCCGAAATTGGTCAGCCCAAGCTTGAAATATTCCACCAGATTCGCTTGATCAATGTCGAAGGCCTCCGCCTTTTGATCAACAAATTCCCCGAGGGTAGGCACTTCGAGGGACCCTTTCGTCTTGATCCAGTAATCCTGATACTGCTCCATCAGCTGAAATATCGTCCCCACCACCTGGCGGAGCATGGGCCCCAGGTCGGAGGAGGGGTCCTTCTGTCCATGCTGCTTGACGCCCAGTTTCGCCTGGCAGATCCTGAACCCTCCCACGATGGCCGAGGTGGTCATCCAGATGTCTATGCCGAATCTGGCGATGTCCGTTCCCCACACGTCCTGATCCAGATAGTGCTTGACCAGGGCCGGGGAGATGCCGAAGTCCCCGCCGATCGGCTGCCGTATCCGCCGCCCGTACAGCGCCCGGGTCAGGTTGTAGGCGATCGTGTTGGTGATGGTCCCGTCGAGTTTGTAGCGTTTGTAACAGGGGGCAACGTAATCGTAACCGTGAAGGACGGGTTCCACAAAGTTGCGGATCCATTCCGGCGTGATCGACACGAGATCCGAGTCGAAAACGGCGACGGCGCGCGCCTTCAGGAAGGACGCCACCTCGAAAACCGCCCGCAACCCGGAACCTTTGCCGGGGATGCCCCGGTAGACGGTTATGATGCTTTCGATGTTGTAAGATTTCGGATCAACGCTGCGCGCCAGATCACGCGTATCGTCGGTCGAACCGCCGTCCGACACCATGATGAGGGCCTTGAGATGGGGGTAATACTGCTCGATCCCCTTGACGACAGTCTTGAGGACGTGGACGATGGAATCTCCGCTATAGTAGGCGGGAATCCCGACGACGATGTCGGCGTATTCAAGCTGCTCGATCTTTGCGGTGACGTGTGGTCGCAAGGCCGTGGAAAAACGGGTTATTTTTGTCATGCTCTCGCTCCTTCCCTCGGATCATGATCACACAGGTCCGACCTTCTCATAGTCGTCGAGCAGCCTCCGGACCGTTTCGTTCCAACCCCTGCATCCCAATTCCGTTGCCCGGATGAGACGCGGCAACTGAATATCCAGATGTCGTCCGTTCGGACGGGGGATCAGGACGGGTATGTCCACCTGCTCAAGCATCGGCAGGTCGTTTTCACTGTCTCCCAGGCCGATCGTCATGAGCGCATCTCCGGTATTCTTCCTGAAAATCTCGCACACGATACGAACCGCTTTCCCCTTGTCCTGGCGAATGCCGATCAGGTGATAAAACCGTCCGCCCCGGGTAATTTTCAACCCTTCTCTTCCGGCAATCTCGCACAAAGGTTCGATATCGTCCGGCCGTTCCAAGAGGAAGGGTTCGGTGAATTCCCGTCTCTTGGCCAGTTCCGCCCTTTCTGGAGGAAGGGCCGCAAGCCCGGCAATCTCTCCGGAGGTAAGATCGCCGAATCCCCGTATCCCGAATCGTTCACGGACTGTTTCCAGGAAACTGCGGACCGCCGTATAGTGCGTCCCGAGGCGGATAAGCGTGTACCCCCCAGAGGGCTCACCCCCGAGAATGTCCAGGTTCAGATATCCGCACGGGAAGAAGATGCCGCCGCCGTTTTCAACGATGAACGGCTCCCGGATACCGATTTCCCGCTGAAGGAGTTCCACCTCCAGCCGGGTCTTGCTCGTCACGACGATCAGCGGGATGGCGGATTTCCCAATCCGTTCAAGAGAAGGGCGCGCCTCCTCGAAGGAATAATCCTCATGGTTGAGCAGGGTGCCGTCGAGATCGGTAAAGATGACTATTCGCACGGGCGCCTCTTACGGGGGGTTGTGGATATAACCGCTCAGACGCCGCCGGTACTGCGCAGGTCAGAAACCAGACGCTTGCCTGCGGCAAAGGCCTGGGGGAGGGCTTCCGGGTTTTTCCGTATGTCGCCGCAGGCATCAACGCCCCGGAAAAGCAGATCACCCGCATACTCCGTGTTAAAGGCATCAAAAAAATATTTTACCGTAAGGACGGCCCCCTCGAACATACGCTGCCCTTTCGTTCCGCCCACGGAGATAAAAAAACCCTTCCTCTTGTTTCCTTCGCCTCCCAGGCCAGGATCATGGAGGACGTACCTCCTCGACCAGAGCGCCTGGCACCGGTCAACCATGGCCTTGGCCCAGCCGGTAATTCCGTAGAAAAATATGGGGGAGGCAAAAATGACAATATTTGCCTCCAGCAGGCGGGGATAAATGCCCTGCATGTCATCCGGAATGACGCAGACGCCGTCTTTGAAACAACTCAGGCATTCCGTGCACGGGGTGATCTTAAAATCACACAGATGGATCCCTTCCACATGCGCCCCCTCTCCGCCTGCCCCTTTCAGGGCTTCTGTGAGAAGCACGTCCGTGTTCCCTTCACGCCGGGGGCTGCCGAAGATCCCCAGAACTTTCACTGCATTGTCCATCCGTTTCTCCTTTTTTAGCACGGACGGGGCATGGAATCGAAATCACGAAGTCCGTCCAGTTGGGGGTTTTCGATCCCCTTGTGCTGGATAAGCACCTTGAAACGTTCTCCCATCCCGCTGTCCGGTTCAATCAGGTGCTTGAGCGCAAGCCTCATCTGCAGTCCTTCAATATCCGACATTCCCCTGGCCGCCTCTTCCGTCTCTCTGAGAAACCCCAGGGCAATAAGAAAACGATACTGGGGCACAAGACCGGTAAACTGCAGGCCCGCCTTCTCCCCGTCTCGGATGAGCGCGGAAAAATTGACATGGGAGGTAATATCCTGCCCGCCGATTCTCTCATAGGGATTTTCCAACGCCCGGTGCCGGAAATAACACATGATCGTGCCGGCGCGACGCCAGGGATCGTAGAGCTCCCCGGCACGATAGCCGTAATCAATGGTTACCACAAAGCCCCTCCGGAGACAACGGCCCACTTTTTTTATCCATTCACGAGCGCGGAGATTTACTTCCGCCTGCTGTCCTTCCTCCAGGATAACGCCGTAGCCGTTGAAATATTCACCTATCTCCGGCGAAGAAAGATCCCCGATTCGTTCCCCAAGGAAACCGTTCTGCTCCTCCACATACAGTTCCCAGAGCTTCCCGTCTTTCAAGACTACCCGGTGCACCGGAAAGGCGTCAACCAGTTCATTGGAAAGGAAACAGCCCTCGATCATGCCTTCACTCTTTTCCAGATCCTGTTCCTCTCCCCAGGAAATCTTTCCCTCCTGCTCATAGAGCGCCAGTTTTTCCTTCTGTTCCCGAAGAAAGCAACGGGAAGAATCAAAGAGACGATAGGTAAGGCGACGGTAAAAAGCCGGGACATTCTCCCTGAGCCAGTCCAGGACATCCAGGCATAAAAAACCGCGACCTGCCCCTATTTCAACCACGGTGAAGCTTTCCCTCTCCAGGATCTCGTCCATTTGCACGAGCTGCTTGGCTACCAGGCGTCCGAAGATGGGGTGTACGGAAGGGGCCGTGAAATAATCGCCCCCCTTTCCTATTTTCGTCCCTTCCGAATTGTAATAGCCATAATCCGGGTGATAGAGGCACCATTCCATAAAACGGGAAAAAGGAACCGGCCCACTCTCGCGCAGTTGCGCAAGGATGAAATGCCTCAGGCGGTCACCGGAACGCCGGTCGTTTTCGTTTGTGGATTTGTACGGAAATAAACTCATAGTTATAAAACGCGGACGCGTCGGCCGTACGATTAACGAAGGGAAAAGGAAAACGTTCTGCCGGAGAATATGTATTGACTTTATCGCATCTTGGTATAATGTTCAATCGGTATCTTCTGGTTTGCTCTCCCGAAATTAGTGTTGAACCAATCAATGCATACGGAGGTAATAATGGAGGATAAAAACAGATTCAGGGCTTTTCTCATCGTTGCCGTCATCGCCGTGATGTTTTTTGGAGCAGGTTTTCTGAACGCCCACGCTCAAGTCGGCTTCCCCACAAAACCCATAACCATCGTGATACCCTTCCCTGCCGGAGGTTCAACGGACATCGTCATGCGGGGAGTTGCAACGTACGTGAGTAAACATCTGAATACCAGCATCATCGTGCAGAATGTAGTCGGGGCGGAAGGCAGCATCGGTTACGCCAAGGCATACACGGCCAAACCTGACGGCTATACCCTCCTCGCCACGAACACCCTCCCCCAGATCCTTACCGAGTTCTCACGGGAAGCGCGATACAAGAGTCTGGATTTCAAACCCGTCTTCGCCGTTGCCCGGGACAGCATGATCCTGGTGGCGAAACCGGAGGGCGTCAAGACGTTTGACGAATTCATAAAAACCGCTCGCCACCAGACAACGACAATCGGCACCACCGGTCGGGCAACCACCACCGGCCTGATGGGCATCCTCTTCGTGGAAGAGACAGGGATCAAGGTCAATTGGATACCCTTTCACGGAGGGGCGGAAAGCCTGAGCGCCCTGGCAGGCAGGCATATTGACGCCGTGCTCTCCATTTCGGCCTCCGCCATGCCTATGGTCAAGGCGGGAAAAATAATACCCCTCGCGGTCTTTTCCGAAAAACGCTCTCCCAAATTTCCCGATGTCCCCGTCCCACGGGAACTGGGGCTTGATATCCCGTTCCTGTACAATTATTCCGGCGTCGTGGCGCCGCCCGGCACGCCGGATGAGCTGGTAAAAGTCCTTGAAAACGCCTTCGACAAGGCAGTAACGGACAAGGAGTATCTTGAGTGGTTTAAAAAAACGGCTACGGCGGAACTTCTTCCCCTCCACGCACGGGAATACAGGAAAGAATTTGAACGGCTTTACAGCCTGACGGAGAAATACAAAAAATACCTGAAAGAATGATGCGTCCGTTAAAAGGCAAGCCCCGCCCTCAAGGGCGGGGCTTGCGGGGCGCGCTCCCGGTCATATCTTCGGCTGCTGCCCCGATACGATACCCCGCTTCGCATAGAGGGGATGAACAATGGATCTCAGGAGGGGGAGTTGCCGTGCATAGAAAAGCGCCCCCAGGATACAGGCGAAGCCGCCGATTGCCAGCGTGTGCGGAACGCCGATCAGCCCCGCCAGACCGCCCGCCATCAGGCTCCCCAGAGGCGCCGTTCCCATCCAAGCCATGGTGAAGAAGCTCATTACCCTTCCGCGCTTGTCGTCATCCACAATGGTCTGCAGAATCGTGTTGCTTGAGGCAAACTGCACCATCATGCCGGCGCCGACTACCATGAGCAGCAGCAGGGAAAGCCCCAGGGATCGCGACAGGGAAAAGGCAATGATGCCGGAGCCTGAAACAGCGGCCGCCAGCGGAAGTATCTTCCCCAACCCCAGAATGCTCCTTCTCGAGGCAAGATAAAAGGCGCCGATGAGGGCGCCGCATCCGGCTGCCGCCATGAGAAATCCCAGGGTAGAAGGTCCGCCGTACAGGATGTCCCTGGCAAAAGCAGGCATCATGATGCTATAGGGCATTCCCATGAGACAGACAAGCCCCATGAGCAAGAGAATATACCGCATGGGAAGGAAGCGAAAAGCATAGACAAGACCTTCCCGAATGCCCTGAAAGATCTCGGCCTGTCCTCCTTCCCTTTTCGCCGGTTCAATGTGTATGAGCATCAGGGTAATAATGACCGCCAGATAGCTGATGCTGTTCATGAGGAAACATATCCCCTCCCCGACAGTGGCGATCAACATGCCCGCAAGGGAGGGGCCGAGCAGACGGGCGCCGTTAAACATGGCGGAATTCAGGGCGATGGCGTTGCCCAGGTCCTCCCGTTTCTCTATGGTGTCCACCACGAACGCCTGACGCGCCGTTATGTCAAAGGCGTCAATCATGCTCAAGAAGGCGCTCAAGGATATGATGTGCCAGGGGGCGATCGTATCCGTCAGAACGAGAAGCGCCAGCATCAAGGCTTGCAGCATGGCCAGGCCTTGCGTAAAAAAAATGATATGGCGACGTTTCCACCTGTCTGCGAGCACGCCGGCAATTGGCACCAAGAGAAAGCCAGGGAACATGGCGACAAAGCCCATTATCCCCAGGAGGAACACGGAGCTGGTCAGGCGGTAAATCAGCCAACTCATGGCAATCTGTTGCATCCACGTGCCGACGAGGGAGATGCCGTTGCCGATGAAGAAAAGACGGTAATTCCTGTGCCTGAGCGCCCGGAAGACCGAGTTGAACGCTGCTGTCGCGCTGAAGAGACGTTTCATATATTTTCCCGACGCTGATAAAACATCTCAGCCGCCGTAGTGCTCTTGTATCCAATCCTGGTATGACCCGCTGCGGACGTGATCTATCCACACCCTGTTGTCGAGATACCAGGCAATGGTCTTCCGGAGACCGGAAACAAATGATTCCCGCGGCGCCCAATGCAGTTCACGCCGTATTTTAGTCGCATCAATCGCGTATCTGCGGTCGTGACCCGGCCTGTCCTTGACAAAGGCAATCAAGTTCCTCCGGGAGCGACCGGGGGAAGCAGGCGCCATCTCGTCCAGCACGTCGCAGATCATTTCCACGATGACGATGTTTTCCATTTCCGAGTTGCCGCCGATATTGTATGTCTCCCCCGGCGCCCCTTCCTTCATCACGGTCCAGATGGCATCACAGTGATCTCCGACATACAGCCAGTCCCTCACGTTTTTCCCGTCGCCATAGACGGGAAGCGGCTTTCCCTCCAGGGCGTTGAGAATCATGAGGGGAACCAGCTTTTCCGGAAATTGGTAAGGGCCGTAGTTGTTGGAGCAATTGGAAATAATGGCGGGAAGGCCGTAGGTATGGTGGTATGCACGCACCAGATGGTCCGCTGCGGCCTTGGATGCGGAATAGGGACTATTGGGGCGATAGGGGGTCTCTTCGGTAAAGTATCCTGCCGCGCCGAGACTGCCGTATACCTCGTCCGTGCTCACCTGGTAAAAAAGGACGAACCCCCTCGACGCACGCGCGGTTTCCAGGAGATTGAAGGTGCCGGTAATGTTGGTCTGGATAAAATCTTCCGGATGCCTGATAGAGCGGTCAACGTGCGATTCGGCGGCAAAATGGCAAACGGCATCAACTTCATCCATCTCAAATAGTTCCCGCACCAGACGTCTGTCGCAGATGTCGGCTTTGCGGAAGAGGTAACGACCCGGATACTCTTCCCCGATGCCGGCCAGGTTTTCCGGGTTTCCTGCATAGGTAAGCTTGTCTACATTGATGATCCTGCCGGTAAAATCCGGCCGAGCAAGAAGATCACGGATGAAATTACTGCCGATAAAACCGCAACCACCGGTGACCATCAGGTTCTTTATAATCATGTCCTTGCCCCTTCTCAACTCCTTCTCGACTCGCCTACATCTACCCGGACATATTTACCCAACCCCACGGCATTGAACTGCTCCTTGATGATATTCCCCAGCATGCCGGCGGGATCACGTTCAGGACCCGGCGGGGGAGATTCAAGAACCAGCTTGTTGTGAAACTTTTGGAAACTGGCGCTGACCGTATCGTGAGCCAACTGGACGATCCCCTTCAGGGCGATCACCTGTGTATCCAGGGACAGGCACGTGGAATGGACCATGGGCTTCAGATAGTCGGGAAGCGCAAAGCGATCAATGGTTTTCTCCCCCAGGTAGGCATGGTAGGTGTCAATGAACTCATCATCAATGTCATCTTCGTCGGGCTTCCTGAATTTCCGGTACAGGATCATCATGATCTTCCCTATTTCCAAAAGCAGGCCGCCTAATTCCACCCGCTTCGCCATGTCGTCCCTGATCGAAAATTCTCTGGCCAGCACTTTCCCCAGCACGGACGTGGCAAAACTCCGGGCAAAAACAATCTCCACATCCTTGTCTCCCTGCGCCATAATATGCAGCGATAAAATGATGATGAGCGCCTTGGTATGATTCATGCCCACGCGGGAGACCACCTCGGTGAAGGTGCGGATGGTTCCTTTCTTCAGGCTTCCGTAGTAGGCCGAGTTGGCTATGCTGAACAGCCTGATCAGTATCTCATTGCTGATCCGCATCTTGATCCTCTCGATCTCTTCGTTGCTCGCTTCCACGTTGTCGAGGATATCCAGCACTTCGGGATTAAAGCCCAAGTTGACTTTGTTGAGCATCCTGTTTTCTATCTTAGCCAGGATTCCCAGCGCTTGTATTTTTTCCATCGTCTCCTCCGTTCTCCCTTTCCCACGGACACTATAAAAAGCCCCTTCGCAGATCGCTGAAAAAAACCGCCTTTGCCGGCTATTCAAAAGCCTGTCAGTACTTCCCCGTAAGGATAAACGGCGCCCAGAAATAGGGAGGATAGCCCTTGCGGATCATCGCACGCTGAGCGGATCGCAGGGAACCGGCGATATCCTTCCCCTGTTCAAGTTCAGTATAGAAATCATCCATGAAAGACGCTGTTTCCTTATCGGCCACGTTCCAGAGCGTGGAAACAACGGATGGAGCGCCTGCATACAAGAATGACCTGGTGAGACCGACAATTTCACTGCCCGTGGAAGACATCCCCAGGGCCGTCTTGCATGCGCTCATGACGACCGCCCGTCCCGGGAAGCGAAGTTTGAAAACCTCCAGAGCGGTAAGCCTGCCGTCATCCTGGCCGCCTCCGGAAGCGAGGAGCAAACTCGATTTTAGCGGTGATTCGGGGACAAGCAGGCCGTGAGTGGCAAAATGAAGCACGTCGAAATTCCCCATCATCTCCTCGACCCGCGCCTTTGTTGCATCCTTCCCCCTCAGGAGCGCGGTTTCGCCGATTCTCTTCTGGATCATTTCCACTTCCAGGGCGGCGGCGGGCAAATCCAACGATTTGTCGCCCAGATCGGGGTTCCCCACTGCAAGAACCTTCAGCTGGGGCGGTATTTTCTTTGCCATCACATATTTCATCACGCCGGTACCCGGCAGAGAGAACAGGGAGAAGCCGTCCACCAGGTATCTGCCTTTATAGCTGAGCGCCGCGAACGGCAGGTAATAGAGGGAATCATGGGGCACGAATCCGATCCGGTCTCCGGCCACAAAGGGGATAATCGGTTTCAAGATGACATCGTATATCTTTTGGGAAAGCTGGCTTGTCACCCTCCTCTCTCTGCCGTTGATAGCTTCAATAAAGGACTCAACGAGACCCCGCAATTCCTCCCGCGTGATTTTTATCCGCTCCAGGTGCACCCGCTCCCGGGTAATCGCCCATACGTAGAGAAGATTATCGGTGACGTAATAGTCAAACAACGTGGTATTCTCATCGAGAAGAGCCTGTATCTCGGAGGGAGGCGAGGACTGCACGGAAACGAGCGAGGAAAGTTCCTCGTTTTCTTTTTTTAACCGCAGGACAACGCCCCGGTATGCCCCTTCATCCTTTTCCAGCCGGGCGAGAAGCGCCTCGCCGCTCTGCCCTCCCCCCGCCCTGGCAAGCTGTTTCTTAACATTGAGGATATCGCCGCTTATCTCACCCTCTTCTTTCAGAAGGGCGGCCTCTGCGGGATTTCTGCTTAAATCCTTGCCCGCGAGGAGATCCACCAGGATCCGCGATTTTGCACGTTCGGCAATCTCCAGCGCGCCGTTGAAATCCCCGTCCCGGGCAAGAAGTTCCAAGAGCGATTCGTAAACGATCTGCCGGTTGAACAGGTAAGTCTCCTTCAGCACGTCGCTCGCAAGGTTCGCCCTCTGCTTCTCAATGACGGCAATGCCCTCCCTCAGCAGACCAACCGCCCGGGCATAGTCCCCGAATCCGACGTAATAGCGGGAGAGAATGAACTTGCCCCATACCTGGTAAAAGGGAAAGCGATACCGGTCGGCCGTTTCGTTGAGCAGCTCCGCGGCCTTCCTGCCCTCCGTGATATTTTTCTCGAGGAGATAGATCTGATTCAGAAAAAAAACGCTGTCAATTTCACCGATGCGGTAGCCCGCCTTGCGGGAAAGTTCCAGCGACACGGCCAGGTGACGACGCGCCCCCTCCCCGTTGCCCCGGATGCCGTCCGCCAGTCCCAGGAAGTTGTACGCATTGGCCTCCATAACCTGAAAAACATTTTCCGGCGTGAAGCGCCCTATTTTCGTCTGCCGAATCTCCTTATTCAGCTCCAAAACCTGGTGAAGATGGCCGACGCCTTCGTCAATATTCTTTCTGATCGCTTCGAACATGGCTTGATCGAATTCAAGCAGGCTGTACTTCTTGGACATACGGGGCGCATAGTCCGCCAAAATAACGCTGATGCCGCACTCAAGCTCCGTGTCCCTCCTCAGCATAAGGCGGTTGAAGTCATCCCGAAAATCCGTATTCCCGGCGAAGGCCTGGCGGAAATACTTTAGCGCCTGGGCATAATCGCCGTTCATGAGATAATAGTGACCGTAGTTATAATCAACGAAGGCCCTCATGGGCAGACTATTCCAGACCGCTTCCCTCTCCCTGATCGCGTTAAAGGCCTCCTGGGCGCCGCCGAACTCATAGAGGGCAAATATCTTCCGGTTGACGGCGGTTCCTTCCCCCGCAAGGTCGTTTCTCTTGCGGAATTCTTCTACGGCACGGTCATAAAAGTGAACGGCCTTTATCCCGTCTCCCACCGACTCAAAGTGCATCCCCACGGTCATGAAGAGGTAGGGGATTGCCCAGTCCATGGCGATACTCGCGCCGCGCAGCTGGCCTGCCAGTTTTTCCGGTATCTCCTTGTCGTAAGGTCCGTTCAGTTCTATCCGGGAAAACGCCGCGGGCGGAGCAGGAAGGTGTTCGACCACCGCCGCGCAGCCGCAGAGAAAAAAAATGCCGAAAAAAAGCGCCGTTAAAAAAATCTTCCCGAAAAATTTTCTTCTCATGACCATCCCCACAGAGGCGCCATCCCGTTAACTTCCCGGGCGCACTCTCATCCTGGTGAATTTCTAACCCTTTCCCGACAAACGTTCAAGTCTTTTATTTTATACCTATTGCGGAGACAACGGCTCACAGGTATGACCGCGCACCCGCATACCGTTTCAGGAAATAACTGCTGGAGAGAGAATCGTAGCGTATTTTTTTACCCCTGCCCGGCGCATGGATAAATTGTCCGTCACCGGCATAGATACCCACATGAGACACCTTTTCCCGAGAGGATATATTGAAGAAAACGAGATCCCCCTTCATCAGGAGTTCCTGCTCCACGAAGGCGCCGGCCTCGTACTGTTCCCCGGCCGTGCGGGGAAGTTCCAGCCCATTCAACTGATAAACCGTCATCGCGAGCCCGCTGCAATCGAAACCCCGGTCGGCATCGGCGCCGCCCCAGAGATAGGGAGTGCCGAGAAAGTCCTGCGCCCTTTTGATCAGTTCCTCGCGGAGATATTCGGCGCCGTATTCCCGCCGTTTCGCCGCGGCATATTCGCCGGGATTGACGATATAGAATTCCCCGATAACGCCGGACGCATCGAGACTCACGGCCGTCGCACGGGCGGAAGCTCCGGATGGAAAATTACCGAAGCGCACTTTATAGAGGCCCGCACCGGCGACAAAGTAGGTGGCATCCAGACCGCGACTGCGAAGCTGCTCCGTAAGACGCGCTGCGTTCTCCACCTTGGAAAATGCCCCGACCTGAATGGTGTATCCCATTCGGGACAGCTCCCGTTTTGCGGTCACGGGTCGGGAAGGAAGAGGCGCGGCGCGTTTGCCGCCGCAACCGGCCAATGCAAGAAGAATCGGCAGAAGACCGATGCAGAGAAACAGGCACGCCGTCTCCAACCTGATTCGCGGACGAGGCGCCTGCAGACACGTTGTCCCGTTTTTCACCATGTGTCGATCGGGGTTCGTACGAAAAGAGCGAGCAGACCGGCAACCATCCACTCCGACGTATGGTCAGTTCCAAAGCTCATGCGCATTTCCAGCAAATTAAGAGGAGGCGATGTTCGATCCGCCATCCACCGGGATAATCGCCCCCACGATATACGTTGCCTTGTCGGATACCAGAAAGGCAACTACATCGGCAACTTCCTCGGGGTTGCCGATGCGCCCCAGCGGAACCTTTTTGTTTTCGTAGGAGCGGCCGTGGTAGTCCCGATACCCCACCGGCGTTCCCGTATGACTGATCCCGATGGCATTGACCCTGATGTTGTAGGGGGCAAGATCGAGCGCGGCGCTCAGCGTCATGAAATTGATGCCCCCTTTGCTTGTCCGGTAGGAAAATTTGTTTTTATTGCCGCGCGTGCTGGCAACGGTGATGTTCACGATGCTGCCGCCTCCGTTATCTTTCATGAGCAGGGCGGCGTAGCGTGAGCAGAGGTAGTAACTGCGGAGGTTCGTATCAATCGTGAGCTGCCACGTCTCGAGATCGCAATCGAGGATTGATTCATTTTTCGTATAGGCCACGTTGTTGACCAGCACATCCAGACGCCCGAATTTTTCCCCGATGAAATCAAACAGGGCCTTGATCTCTTCCGCCTTGGCAAAATCCAGACGGAAAAACGAGCCTGTCCGGGGGAGGGAGGCCGCCACTTCCTTCGCTTCCTCCTCATGGCGCGAGGTAATGATCACGTGATACCCCTCGCGGGAAAGGGTTTCGGCAATCGCCTTGCCCACGTTGCTGGTGGAACCGGTTACCAGTGCGATTCGTTCCATTTTCCTCCTCCGTGACTGTTCAGGCGGGTCCGGATGCGCTCCAGTCGGCATTTCCAAAAAATACCATTGATTATCTCACAAGGCATTCTTCCATTCAAGCGGCAAGAATGGAAGAACGGGGGGACAGAACCCCTCGTGTCCACATCAGACACCCTTCCCCCACCGAGTGGTCACCAGTTTCCGGGCATCTTCCGCTGTCTTTATCTCGCCGTTTAACTGGGCGTCTTCGACGGTGCGGATGATATCGCTGAAGAGGGGGCCGGGATGAAAGCCCAGGCCTATCAGGTCTCTTCCCGTTATCAGGCGGGCTGGCCGCAGTTCCTCCTTCGGAATTTCGCCAAGCTTCTCCCTCAAGAAATCATAACTGTCAAGGGAACCGTGGCTGGCGAGGCAGTCCAAGCGATGCAGCTCAAGATGAAGATCAAAATCGGGCATGCGGAGGAAACGCTTGAGCCTGTTGGGACGCATCTGTTTCACCCCCGCAAAATGCATATGGTACCGGATCAGGGCGCTGACCGTTTCCATCTCTGCCCCGGAAAACTTCAGGCGTCCCATCATGTCCCGGGCAATTTTCTCCCCCCTCTGCACGTGGCCGTAAAAATGGACGCCCTTGTCGTCCTCGGTGCGCGTCACGGCTTTCCCCACGTCGTGCAACACCGCGCCCCAGGCCAGGCGCGCATCCGTTTCATTTCCCGCCGGCAGGAACGCCAACATCTTCAGGGTGTGCTCCCAGACGTCTCCCTCGGGGTGGAAGGCCGGCGGCTGCGTGACTCCGCGAAGCGCCTGGATCTCGGGCAGGATTTCCGCGAGGAGGCCGGAGTCGGCAAGGAGTTCCATCCCGCGACGGGGAAAGCCGCGGGTGAGGAGCTTGGTCAGTTCCTCACAGATACGCTCGGCACTGATATGCTGTATTTTTTTCGCGGAAAACCTGATTGCACCCAGCAATTGCTGGTCGAGCGCAAAGTCCAGGTTGGCGGCAAAACGAACTGCCCGGAGCATCCGCAGATGGTCCTCGGCAAAGCGCGTCCTCGCGTCGCCGATGGTGCGCACGATGCGCGCCTCGATATCCCGGCGGCCGCCGACATAATCGGTGACTTCACCGCTCACCGGGTCCATGAGGAGCCCGTTGATCGTGAAATCGCGGCGTAGGACGTCTTCCCTGGCCGCGGCAAACGAAACGTGCAGAGGTCTGCGGCCGTCGGCGTAGCCGCTCTCCGTGCGGAACGTGGCCACCTCGTAGCCCGCCCCCCCTTCCAGAACGAGCACGACGCCGAAGCTTAAACCTACCGGCGCCGTGCGGGGGAACAGGGCGATCACTTCTTCGGGGCGGGCGGAGGTGGCGATGTCATAGTCTCCCGGTTCCCCGCCGCGCAGGAGGTCGCGCACGCACCCGCCTACGAGAAAGGCCTCGTGCCCGGCATCCCTGAGTCTACGGATAATGTCGGCGGCTGTTTCCCGAGTGGCGGGAATTTTTTCCAAACCCGTTTCTGCCAAGCCCGTCCTCAGCTCCGTGATCCCGCCGCCTGCTTCTTGCCGATCTTGATGGCGCAGAATTCACCGCACATGGTGCAGCCCTCCTCCTTCGCGCTGCCGCTTTTTTCCAGCAGTTTTCCCGCGCGCTCAGGATCGATAGAGGCGGCAATTTGCCCCTCCCAGTTGATCTCCTTTCGGTGCTTTGCCATCGTGAAATCCCTCTCGGCGGCGCCGGGCAGCCCCTTGGCGATATCGGCGATGTGGGCGGCGATTCTCGAAGCCATGATGCCTTCCCGCACATCGTCAAGGGTAGGCAGGCGGAGGTGCTCCGACGGGGTCACGTAGCACAGGAAATCCGCCCCGGCGGCGCCGGCAATCGCCCCGCCGATTGCCGCAGTGATGTGATCATAGCCCGGCGCGATGTCCGTGGGCAGCGGCCCCAGGACATAGAAGGGCGCCCCATTGCAGAGGCTCTTCTCCAGAAGGATGTTAGCCTCGATTTCCGTAAGCGGAACGTGGCCGGGCCCCTCAATCATCACCTGCACACCCATTGCCCTCGCCCTCTTGGCCAGTTCGCCGAGGACGATGAGTTCCTGCACCTGCCCCCGGTCGGTGGCATCGGCGATGCATCCGGGCCTCAGGCCGTCGCCCAGGCTCAGCACCATGTCGTAGCGCCGGGCGATTTCCAGCAGCCGGTCGTACTGTTCGTAGAGGGGATTCTCTTGGCCGTTGCAGGCCATCCAGTTCGCCATAATGGAGCCGCCGCGGCTCACGATGCCGAGCGTCCGCCCCTGGGACTCGATGCGGGCCACGCTTTCCTTCGTCACGCCGCAGTGCACGGTGATGAAGTCCACGCCGTCCTCGCCGTGGTTTTCGATTGCCCGGAACAATTCGTCCGCGCTCATTTCCGGGATGGCCCGCCCCCCGGCCAACGTTTCCGCAACGGCCTGGTAGATGGGAACGGTGCCCACGGCAAGAGTGGATGCCCCCATGACGGCCTTTCGTATGGCGTTGATATCGCCGCCCGTGGAGAGATCCATGATCGTGTCCGCACCCGCGGCAGTGGAAACCCTGACTTTTTCCAGCTCAAGCGCTAAATCGGCATGGTCGCCGGACGTGCCGATGTTGGCGTTCACCTTGGTTCGGAGCCCACTGCCCACGGCAACCGGCGCGATGGTTGTATGCCTGACATTGCGGACAACGACGATGTCTCCTGCCTCTACGCCTCTCCTGATGAATGCAGGAGAAACCCCTTCCCGTTCGGCGCATATCTTCATCTCTTCCGATATGGCCCCCTTTCTTGCCGTTTCCAATTGCGTCATAGTATCCTCCAGACGGTATAACCGTCATCAGCCTGCCGAAAAACGGCCACCTGCTCAAGTTTCCCTCATCCTTCGCCGTTCAACGTACCAATCAGTACGCCTCACGGCGCAGGATTTCGGAGGCCTTGCATCTGGCCGTTTTTGAGCAGCCTGTAAAAATCGGCTTCTTCAGCAACCTACTTTCTAATTTGGTGTGAAATCGGAATTATTCTTTAGTCCTGATGCCAATAGCGCCCCGGCTACTTCCCCTGTAGGGTATGATTAACCGGCCCCTGCCCGCCGCCAATACGCCAAGCGCCCCTAATCGCGGCCGAGATATGTTTTTTTGCCGCATCCACGGCATCGGGAACGCTTTTTCCCGCGGCAAGCCCCGCGGCAATGGCGGCGGAAAAGGTGCAGCCCGTGCCGTGCGTATCCCTCGCCGCGATCCGCTCCACGGAAAATCGGGTAAACGTTTTCCCGTCGTAGAGAACGTCCACCGCCTGCGCGGCGTCTCCGGGGAGGTGTCCACCCTTGACCACCACGTTTTTGGCCCCCAGGCGGACAATGGCCGCGGCGGCGGCCTCCATGTCCCGCACGGATGCGATGTGCATCCCGGTGAGGAGCTCCGCTTCGGGAATATTCGGCGTCACCACCAAGGCCAGGGGGATCAGCTCGCCGATCAGGGCTTTCACCGCGTCAGTCCCCCCATTGCCGATGAGCGGCACCCCGCCCGTGGACTTGAACACCGGATCAACGACGAGCTTCTCGATGCCGTACTGGCTGATCTTTCCGGCCACGACCGTCAGGACCCCGACGGATCCCAGCACCCCCGTCTTGGCGGCATCAATACCGATGTCGGCGGCCACGGCATCAAACTGCTTCGCCACAAATTCCGGCGGCACTTCGTAAACATCCTGGACGCCGAGCGTGTTCTGTGCCGTAAGTGCGGTGATCACGCTCATGCCGAATCCGCCCAGCGCCTCAATGGTCTTCAGGTCCGCCTGTATCCCCGCGCCTCCTCCGGAATCGGAGCCCGCGATCGTGAGCACCCGCGAAACGGCCATGCTAAACTTCCCCCGGAAACATCCCCGTCCGAAAATACCTGATCGCAAGAAGCGATCCCGACCGAACGGAAACCGCTCCCCGTTCCGCCGCCAGGCGATTGCTTATCCCATAAGGTCTGCCGATTTCCATCGTGCCGTTGTCCAGGGGATATTCAAACCCCCTGAGCCTTATCCCCGTAGCGTCCGTCGTGAACGGCAGGAAGGAAACCGTCTGGCCCTTCTCTCCGTCAATTGTGTGCTCTCCGTTTCCGTTAACCAAGAACACCTCGCACCACTCGTCAATGATCCTTGCCTTGATGCCCCTCATTGCCGCGAGGGCAAGGAGAGAAACGTTGGCCAGGGTATGATCCAACCTGCCTCCCAGGGCGCCGAAGATAAAAACCTGTTCCGGTTCCCGTTCGAGGGCGTATTCCAATGCGAGCCAGGTATCCGTCTTGCCTTTATCAGCAGGGTAGGTGATGATCCGGCTTCCCCGTTCCTCGTAACGCTTCAGGAGTTCCGGGGCCAGTGAATCCATGTCGCCGATGATTACCTGGGGAGCGATACCGAGGACGTCAAGATGCCGTACGCCCCCGTCGGCGCATATCGTCTCTGCCGGGGCCAAGGCTTCAAGCCGCGCGCGGAGGAACGTCAGATCCCCGATGGGCCCGCCGGAAATCACAAAGACGGTTATTCCGTTCATCGCTTCTGCTCCCGCCATCCCCTGTCCCTGCGCGCGGTGTTTTTCCAAATAAAAAGGGCCATTTCTCCCGCAGGGATAAATGGCCCCTATGCAAAGCAAAAAGAATAACGCTGTTTGCCACTCCCTACGCTGGCATTACCCAGGTCAGGTTCAAAGGGTATTTCTCAGCCTGCCGGCACCCCTCGCATATATGTATACGTCTTTTCCCTATCCTAATTATCCCGTAAAATCAAGCAAATTATCTGCGGGAAGCCACCCGCGCCGACGCTCCGGTTCATTTAAGCAAGAATCTTATCCGATACCGAAAATCGCCTTCGCGTTTGCCGTCGTCGCCGCGCCCACCGCCTCCGGGGACAATTCCTTGACCTCCCCCACCTTTGCCGCCGTGTGGACCACATAGGCCGGCTCGTTCCTTTTCCCCCGGTGGGGCCGGGGGGTCAGGTAGGGGGCGTCGGTTTCCACGAGGAGATATTCGAGGGGCGTATACTTGACGACTTCGCGAAGGGTCTCCGCTTTTTCAAACGTCACCGTTCCGGGCACGGAGATATAAAAGCCCATATCGAGGCACTTTTTCGCCATAGCCCGGTCGCCGGAAAAACAGTGGAAGATGCCGCCGAGCTTCCCCCGCCAGGGTCCTAATATCTCCAGAATCTCCCGGTGGGCGTCGCGGTCGTGGATGATGACGGGCAGGCCGATTTCGGCGGCCAGTTCGAGCTGCTCGCCAAACCTCCGCACCTGAACATCGCGGGGGGAACGATTGCGGAAGAAATCAAGGCCGATCTCGCCATAGGCCACGACCTTCTTCCGCCGGGCCAGGGCGCGGATCTCCCCGTAGGTATCCTTCCCGATTTCCTTCACGTCGTGGGGGTGGATGCCCACGGCCGCATACACAGCGTCATACCGCTCGGCAAGGGAAACGACCTCCCGGCAGTAGGCGATATTCGTCCCCACGGTAACCATGAACTCGATGCCCGCGTCCCTCGCCCTCTCGACGACCTCGTCCCGGTCTTTGTCAAACTCAGGCATTTCCAGGTGGGTATGTGAATCTACGATCATGGCGCGTACCTAAACCGGAACGCCCCGATCTGTCAATCCTTTTTCCTTACCAGCATCAGCCTTTGCCGTTGCATTCTTCCCTCTCAGGGTATATGCATCATTTAAGACGATTAGTCATAGTATGCTTCGCAGAAAAATCCGGGGGAGTTGTCCGCATCATCAACGCCCGTTTAGCGACAAAGAATGAGCGAAAGAACTATGAAGAAAACTGCAATGCCTAAGACGCATTCAACCGTTCGGGAGGACTTGCGTCCCGAATACAATTTCGACTACCGGAAAGCTAAGCCCAACAGATTCGCGGGTCAGAAGGAAGAAGGTCGTGTTGTGGTGGTGCTTGACCCGGATGTTTCCGAGGTATTTCGGACACCGGATTCCTTAAACAAGGTTCTCCGAACTTTGATTGAAGCCATGCCGTCAAAAACGAAGCGCAAAAGGGTTTCGGCATGAACGGCACATGACAACCGAATTGCCACGCTCTCATTGCCATGACGCTCCTGAAGTCATCCGCAAGAAAAAGATCCCTGACCTGCGTGATCGTTAATCTCATCAAACGACAAAATAGGTGAACAAGAAGTTTAATTATTTCCTTTAGTTGCCCTTGAAATATTCCTCCCACGGGTGTATGAATCACCTACTCCTGCCGTCACAGTTAAAAATCATACTCAGTGCCGACGGTGCCGGAAGGCCGCGAGGCACTTTGCGTTCAAATTCTTTACCGGGAATCACCTATGACAATCCAGACACGGGACATTTTCATCTGTCATGCGAGTGAGGACAAGGATGAGGTAGTTCGCCCGATGGTGGAAGCTTTCAATCAGGCGGGGGTATCGTGCTGGTATGACGAGGCGGAGATCAAATGGGGCGATAGCATAACTCAAAAAGTAAATGCGGGACTGCGTATCTCGCGATACGTGATTGTCGTCTTGAGTCCGACCTTCCTGGCGAAGAATTGGCCTCAACGTGAACTCAATTCCGCCCTTAACCTTGAATCCACATCCGGTGAAGTAAAAGTGCTTCCTCTGCTGGTCGGCACGGAGATTGTGGTAGGTTGAAAAATATGGACACCAATGTTTAGGTAAGAAACCAAGACGGAGGTGTGAGACATGGAAAGGGTACCCAACGGGCGTTACACGCAAGAGTTTCGAGAGGAAGCGGTAAAGATGGTAACGGATGGGGGCTTATCGGTACTGGAGCTATCGAAGCGTCTGTCTTTACCGAAGTCAACGTTAACAAACTGGATAAGGATTTCTAAAGCGGGGCATCTTGGGAAGATTGGCAAAAATCAACGTCCTCTCACGGATATTGAGAGGGAATTAGCGCAAGTGAAATGAGAGTTGTCCTTGGCGAAGATGGAGCGGGATATCTTAAAAAAAGCGGCCGTGTACTTTGCCAAGGAGTCGCTGCACGGTACGCGGTGATCAGGGAGTTGCGACTCGCCTATTGCGTTGCGCTGCTGTGTCGTGTGGAGGAAGGCTGGCTGTATCTTGCCGGCCATAAGGATCTTTTTACCGGAGAGGTCGTAGGGTATGCCATGGCAGAGCGTATGACGAAGAACCTGGTCAGCCAGTCCCTCTTGAAGGCCATAGCCGCCAAGCGACCCGCAGCGGGTTTGATTCACCACTCGGATCGGGGCAGCCAATATTGCGCCGGTGAATATACCTCATTGCTTGATCAGTTCGGGCTGAGGGCCTCCCTGAGCAGGAAAGGGAATTGCTATGACAACGCCCCTATGGAAAGCTTCTGGGGCGTGCTCAAGAACGAACAAATTCACCACTGCCGGTATGACACCAGGCAAGAAGCTATTCAGGACATTACCGAGTACATTGAGATCTTCTACAACCGACAAAGACGGCAGGCCAAACTCGGGTTCTTGTCTCCCGCCGCCTTTGAACGATGGTTCTATGAAAAACGACTGGCGGCATGAAAGGTTTGGTGTCCACTATTGACGACCGACCTCAGTTCATTTGATGCGTTTGAAACTGGAGACCAGTTTCCCTTTTTCCTGAAGCTGTTCCATCAGCACCTCCCGCATCAGATTACAGGCCTGAATAATCTTGGGATTTGATACGCGATAATAGATATTGACCCCTTCCCTCCTGCTCAGGACAACTCCTTTGGATCTCAGGACACTCATGTGTTGGGAGAGATTGGCTTTGTTGACGCCGATCTGCTCGCTCAATTCACCGGCGGACAGCTCACGGTCCTTCAACATACTCAGAATCTCCAGACGCTTGGCATTGGAAAATATCTTACACACATCGGCATGCAGTTCATAAATCTGTTTCATTCGTCACTCTCCCTTCTTCAGCGTCAAGGCCTCTTGCGGACACGCCGCGACGCAGAGACCGCACTTAAGGCAGTCCCACTCCGGGATCACCACTGCTTCACTTTCCTCGGGGCGATATTGCCATCGGTTGATCTGGATCGGACAAACTTTATCACACACCGCGCATTCATCGCATTTTGCATCAACCATCAGGGGATACTTGCCCCTGCCAAGCCAGTTTCCCATGGTACCGATCGGACAAATAGCGCACCAGCTCCTCGGATGAAACACGATTCCGAGGATGATCCCCACCACCGTGGTAGCGGTCAGCATCGTCACGAAGACCAACCCCATGCCGTTGATGTTCGGCCAAAATCGCGGCAACTGCGTTGCCAGAACCACCAGTAAAAATACCAGCACCATGATCCTGAACACGCTGTTCCGCAAGATGGCGGGAATTTTCTTTTTCATGCTTACGCGGCTTAAAACAACATCCCAAAAGCTTCCGCGGGGACAGAGCCAATCGCACCAGGAACGCCCCCGAAAAATCGCGATGCCCAATCCCGCCACCATGCAAAAAGGAATAAAGTAGCCGAGCACGGGATACCGCCACCCGGCAATCATCATAAACGGCAATATCCACCAGAGCCAGCGCTGTCGCCTGGCTCGCCTCTTGATCGCTGCTTTTAACGGTTTCATGCCGCATCCTCGCCAATAGTTATTAGTTTCATAGTTTCTTAACTATAATATTATAATTAATCATTGTCAATATATTTTTTCTTGGCATTAAGAACGAACAAACATCTTGACACCAAGCCGGCGTTGCCCTAAATTTTTTGACAAGCACAAGAGAGGAGGTGGCGCACTATGAAAAAGTCCATCGGGGCAAAGACGGTGGTTTACCCCACGCCGGTTTTTATCGTGGGAACGTACGATAAAGCGGGCCGGCCGAATGTGATGAACGCGGCCTGGAGCGGCATCTGCTGTTCCAGCCCCCCGGCGGTAATGGTGGCGCTGAGAAAGGCAACCTATACCTATGGGAACATCATGGAGCAGAAGGCTTTTACCGTCAGCATTCCCTCGGAAAACTACGTAAAGGAGGCCGACTATTTCGGCATTGCATCGGGAAGGGACGTGGACAAGTTTTCGGCCACCGGCCTTACCCCGGTGAAGAGCGAGCTGGTGAACGCTCCCTACGTGGGTGAATTTCCTTTCGCCCTGGAATGCCGGCTTATCCATACCCTTGAGATCGGGCTGCATACCGCGTTCATCGGGGAGATCCTGGATATCAAGGCCGAAGAAGGGGCGCTCGGGAAGGACAGGATCACTGAGATAGAAAAAGTAAAACCCTTTCTCTTCGATCCGGAAAACCTACGCTATTTCGCAACCGGCAAGTTTTTGGGAAAAGCTTTTTCCATCGGAAAAGAATTTTCGACCGGCAAAGCGAAAAAATAACCGCCGTGTGCGTCCGGTTATGGTATATCGAGGACAATTTGAAGCTCTCCTTGAGCAAGCTGAGGAGAAGCTCCGATTCCTCAGGAACTTCATTGTTCATCATTCGCTTGCTTACCCCACGGCAAGCCGTGGGGAGTGCGCTCGCTGTCGAATTCATAAGGAACGGCGATTAATTCATGCTGACACTCTTTACCGTTTTCTTCTCTTCATTTGTCATTGGCCTCTCGGGCGCCCTGATGCCCGGACCGCTTTTGACGGCCACCATCAACGAAAGCTCCCGCCGCGGTTTCCTGAGCGGCCCGCTCCTGGTCCTGGGGCACGGGATCCTCGAACTCGCGCTCGTGCTGGCGCTCCTGGCGGGGATGGCGCCCTTCCTCCGGGCGGACTGGCTTTTCGTCACCATCTCCCTGGCAGGCGGCGCAATCCTTCTGTGGATGGCTTACGGCATGTTCCGCACCCTCCCCTCGCTCAGCATTGATCGGGTAATGGGGCCGACAAATGAGCCCATGATCGCCAAGGGAGAACACCGTCAACTGGTGTTCAGCGGAATATTGCTCAGCCTGTCAAATCCCTACTGGACAATCTGGTGGGCATCTATCGGCATCGGCTACATCCTGTACTGCCAACGGTTCGGTCTCTGGGGTGTCGTATTCTTCTTCACCGGCCATATCCTGGCCGATCTTACCTACTACTCCGCCGTCTCCGCGGCAATCGCAAAGGGCAGACGCTTTTTCAGCGACCGCATCTACCGGGGCGTCACGGCTGCATGCGCCTCCTTCCTCGTAGTCTTCGCCTGCTATTTTGTCTATACGGGTTTGCAGAAGATAGCGACGATGATTTAGTAAGTGGGAAATTATTTTCTGCGTTTTTCCGGCAGAAAATACTTTCGTTAACGCACTTGTCCCGTTTATCGGGGGTTAGGATTGATCGTGAAAAAAAGCAGAAACCATGTTTCACGCAAATTTCTAATTTTCTCGCACATCATGATCTGACCTCATCGCCAATCTTGTGTAGTAAAAAGGGATAGATTTATTTTAAACGAGGAATAGACTTTTAATAGAGATCAACGGCGCTGCAAGAATTCTTCTACCGTAAGTTTAATATCCTTGGCAATTTGCCGGAGTAAGATTGGGGAAATATCTCTCCCCGAATGGAATGGTGCTGTAGTACGCCGCCCGTCCGGGCGGCCAAATTGCTTGTGATTCCGTTACGTTTTCAAGAAGTTCAATAACCTCTCTTGGCTTGAGGATAGGGATTTTAGTCATTATCAGCCCACGACAATGTTTTGTGTGCCGACAAAATACCCCTCCAATGCAGGCTCTCCATCCTCCAGGAGCATCTCCATTACCTCTTTGAGATTTTCATTCAACTCTTCCATCGTTTCAGCTTGTGAGTGCGCTCCGGGAAATCCCAGGACAAATCCCACATAAAGACCGGTATCAGGACATTTTTCTATAACTGCCGTAAAGGTTTTCATTGCATACCTCCTTTTATCTCTACTCGTGGCGTTTATTGTATCACGTTTTCTCATCGGCCGCCATAAGTCAGCTATCCTATCTCACCGGAGACGCGGATCGAGGGAATCTCTGATGCCTTCGCCCAGCAGGTTGTAGCCGAGGACGGTGACCAGGATGGCGAGGCCGGGATAGAGGGAGAGCCACCAAGCGATATCAATGTTGTCCTTGCCCGCTGTGAGGATGTTGCCCCAGCTCGGCGTGGGCGGCTGCACCCCGATGCCGAGAAAGCTGAGCGCCGATTCTGTGAGGATCGCCCCCGCCACCCCCAGCGTCGCCGCTACGAGCACGGAGGCCATGGCATTGGGAAGGATATGGATGAAGATGATCCTTCCGTCACTCGCGCCGATGGACCGGGCCGCCAGAACGAAGTCCCGCTCCTTCAAGGAAATGAAATCCGCCCGGACGAGGCGGGTGATGCCCATCCAGCCCGTAAGCCCGATGATCGCCATGATGTTCCAGATGGACGGCTCCAGGAAGGCGATCACGGCGAGGATGAGGAAAAAGGTAGGGAAGCAGAGCATAATATCCACAAATCGCATGATGCCGGCATCAACCCATCGCCCGTAGTATCCCGCCACGGCGCCGAGCGCCGTCCCGATGAGAAGCGCGATGCCCGTGGCCACGAACCCTACCTTGAGCGATATCCGGGCGCCCCAGATCATGCGGGAAAGCACGTCGCGGCCGAGCTGGTCGGTGCCGAAGAGGTGATCCGCCGAGGGCGGCGCAAGCACGATCTTCAGATCAATCGCGCTGGGATCGTAGGGCGCGAGCCACGGCGCCAGGAGGGAAACGATGAACAGCAGGATAACGACGACGCTGCCCGCCACCGCCATCCTGTTTTCCAGGAACCGCATCCAAAAACCGTCTTCCGCTACCTTCATCGCTGTTCACCGCCAATCATAAACCAAGCTTTGGAAAATTCTTCTTTGCTGGCTGTTCAAAAATGCCCAGATGCAAGGCCCCCGACATCCTGAGCCGTGAGTTGTACTTTTTCGTACGTCGAACGGCGAAGGAACAGAGCCGCAGATGGGCGTTTTTGAAGATTCTCCGCAGTATGCTGCAAAGAATCTTCGATTCCTAAGGAAATCATCATTCATCATTCGCTCGCTTACCCCGCGGCAAGCCGCGGGGAATGCGCTCACTGCCGAATTCAACAGCCCGTTACGACACCCGGATCCGCGGATCGGCCAGGGCGTAAGAAACGTCGGCAATCAGGTTCCCCAGAAGCGTCAGCACTGCGCCCAAAACCAGGATGCCCATCACCGTCGGGTAATCCCGCGCCATCACGGCCATGTAGAAAAGCTGCCCCATGCCGGGTATGGCATAGATCGTCTCGAAGATGACGCTGCCGCCGATCAGCCCCGGTATGGAGAGACCGAGGATGGTGATGACGGGCAGAAGGGCATTCCGCAGGGCGTGCTTGTAAATGACGACCCGCTCACTTAACCCCTTTGACCGCGCCGTGAGGATGTAATCCTGCCTGATCACCTCCAGCATGTTGGCCCGCATGTAGCGGGAAAGCCCGGCCAGGCCGCCGAATGCGGACAGCAGGACCGGCATGACGAGGTGCCTGACAAGATCCGTGAAGGCCGCCCAGGGGGTCATATATTCGTAATTGAGCGAACGGAGACCGGAGATGGGCAGCCAGCCCAGTTGCACTCCAAAAAAAATCATGAGCAGCAGCGCCAGCCAGAAGGTGGGCATGGCGAAACCGATAAAAACAAAAACGCTCGTGAGCCGGTCGAAGAGGGAATCCTTGTGGACCGCGGCCAGGACGCCGAGAGGGATGGCAACCGCCATAATCAGGACGAGGGAGAGGATATTCAGGGAGACGGTGATGGGCATCCGTTCGAGAATCTTGTCCGCCACCGGTCGGCGATCCGGAGAAAAGGAGGTGCCGAGGTCCAGAACGGCGAGTCGGCGCATCCAGGACAAATACTGGACGTGGATCGGCTTGTCCAGTTCGTACATGGCCCTCAAGCGCGCCTTCATCTCGGCGGACGATTTGGGGTTCATCTGGGTCTGCATGTCCGTGGGCGAACCAGGCGCGAGGTGCATCACCGCAAAGCAGATGATGGTAATGCCGATGATAAGCGGCACCATGAACAGCAGTCTCTTGGCGATATATTTCCCCAAATCCTGTCTCCCCGCCTATGACATCCGCCGGTGTTTGCTCACCCGGAAGGCTCCCTCCCGCGTTTTCGGTCCAGCAACCCCATGACACGGATATTTTCCACCGTCTGTCTGAGATTTTCTTCCGAGTGGGCTTCCAAGGTGATGATTGGATTCATATCCCGTGCATGGATGAATCGGAACAAGTCACGGAACGGGAAATTCCCCTCGCCCACGGCCAGATGTTCATCCGCCGCGCCGTTATTATCATGGATGTGGAGCTGCCCTATGCGCGGCCCCAGCGTCTCCAGCCATTCCCGGAGAGGCACGCGTGACGAGAACACATTGAAATGCCCCACGTCGAAACAGAGGCAGGCATGGGGAGACGGAAAGGCATCGAGGAGCATCTTCAACTGACGGGGGCCCGTTTCATAGACATTTTCAAAGGCGATACGGGTATCCGTTTCTTCCGCCAGGGACAGAAACGGCCCCCAGGTGGCGATGCTGTTTTTAAGCCAGACCTGATCTGCGGAAACGTAGTACCGCTCGTCGAAAGATGGGTGGCAGACAATGGACTTAGGTCGGAAGCAGGGAATGAGATCAAAAACCTGCTGCAGGCGCTCCACGGTAACCTGCCTGATCTTCGGATCCACGGCGCCGGGTCGCAGATCCATAAACGGGGCATGGAACGTGACCGTCAACCCCGCCTCCCGAAGGGCATCCGCGACGCGTCGGAAATCATCCCGTGCACCGTTATCAAGCACGGGTTGGGTAAAGCTGATCTCCGGGTTGATCCTCTCCCGGATAACCATGTCCAAATGCCCGTCACGCAGACGGTGAAAGGGCACGTGTACCTGCACGTTTCTCAAGATATCTTGCCTATCGATCATTAAAGCTCTCCTTAGAGTAAGCTGCGGAGAATATTCGATCCTTTAAGGAATAGTCCTACGTAAGCATTCGCCCGCACACCCCTTGCGTTAGCTCAGGGGAAATACGCTCGCTGCCGGATGCGCGAACGGCTCATGTGCCGTCCTCGGCGGCTGGGCACCCTTTACCACACAGGCTTTTTTTTGACAACCGCCAATAATGTGATCCCCTTCCCTCTTTCGCTTGACAATCGGATAGTATCTTTTTACACTGCGGCAAATATGCATTCCCCCGTGCGTATTTTCTATTATCGTAAAATACCGATACAAGAAGGAGCGCCTCATGGAAAATGTTCATCTTACCGTTGCGATCAGTAAGTTCGATCATGTGCGTGATTTTGTTACCGGAGAAATTAAAGCCGAAGGCATTGATATTACCCATCTCAACCTGGTGCATGAAGAGATATTCTACCGCTTCCTGAAGTACAGCGAATGGGACGTCTCCGAAATATCATTTGCCAAATATGTCGCATTGATTTCTCAAGGTGATGAAAGCATGATGGCGATCCCGGTCTTTCACTCGCGCGCCTTCCGCTTAAGTTCCTTTTATGTCCATCGGGACGGGAAGATCAAGAAGCCGGAGGACCTGGCCGGCAAGAAGATCGGCATCCCGGAATGGGCGCAGACGGCGTCCGTATATACCCGTGGGTATCTGATGCACCAGATCGGCATTCCACTCCAGGATATTGACTGGTATCAAGCCGGCGTCAACGAACCGGGACGGACCGAAAAGGTGGCATTGAAGATTCCGCCGGGGGTTCGTTATACTCAGGTTTCAGACCGTTCGTTAACCGAATTGTTGCTTGCCAAGGATGTGGACGCCGTTCTGAGCGCCCGTCCCCCCCAGTATTTTCTCGACGGCAACCCCGAAATTGTACGACTCTTCCCGGATTTCCTGACCGCAGAAGAAGCCTACTGGCGGGAAACAAAGATATTCCCCATAATGCATGCCGTGGTAATACGCGCCGATATCCTGAAACGATATCCCTGGGTGGCAATGAACCTGTTCAAAGCCTTTGAGGAAGCCAAACGTCGAAGCATCCAGCGGGCGCTTGACTTTTCCGCAAGCCGCTTCCCGATCCCCTGGAGTTCCGAATATGCCAATCGCGCCGTCAAAATTTTCGGTCCCGATTACTGGCCCTACGGCATTGAGCCGAATCGCGTCACCCTGGAGTCTTTTCTTCAATACGCGTACGAACAGGGGGTCTGCCACCGCCACTTAAAACCGGAAGAGTTATTTCCCAAAACGGTCCAGAGTTCCTATCGCATTTGATCGGCGCCTGCGCCATTGACCCCTCAAATAGGATTAGCAAACACCGCCGTTGAGGTATACTCCAAAGCGGAGACGCCCGAGCAGAAATGATTCCGAGGGTAATTTACCTAAAGGAGTTTTGTGGGAAATGCAGCGGACTTCGGGTCATCTGACGTGTATCGTCACGCTGAAGGTGGAGACGGGAGGAACATTCGCCTCCCAGGGGCGGCGGTAGATCAGCGTTAACCCTGTCTCGCCCGAAGCGACCGCGACAAAATGAAACGTCTTCTTACCGCCTGCTCCGATGGCGCCGCTGTCCGGTTTGAACTCCGGCTCCCGGACCTGTTTTATGATGGTCTCGGTGATCGTCGCTATTTCCCACTGGAAACCGGTGGTCGCATTTTCAAAGAGTGCCAAATCCATACGGTCGCCAGCCCGCATTTCTATGGTTCGGCCGGTATCCTTTTCACTCAACCGCAACGGGGAATCCCCCTGCTCGGCGCCGCAGTATGCCCCCGGCAACAGGATCCCCGCAAGGGCAATAAGCAAAATTATTGGGCGTGTCATCTTAATTCCAAATTTCCCCTATCCTATTTCAAGTCCACTTTTATATTGGGATCATCAACCGCCGGCGGCGCGTAAAGGGTCCCATTATCCCGGAAGCCGCCCACCACCGCAGACTTGCCTTTGTCATCCCCGTTCTCGGGAGAAAAGAGCGGCGCCGCATAGGCTACGGCATCAGCGCCTTTTTTGCCCATCGCCCAAATGGCTACGATGGTATATACGACAAAGCCCAGCAGCAGACCGATGGGATAGAACCACCAGACCGTCTTATCCGCTTCCAGGAATTTGATTGCCGCCCCGCCCGCCGCGATGGAAATAACGAAACTCAACGCCTGCGGCGTAAAATTCTTGAAGCGCCTGATGAAGTATCTCACCAGCCACCCGACAACGACTCCCAGAGACAACGAACCGATTGCGGCCACAATGTTCATACGGTCACCCCCTTAGGATTATGGAGCTTTTAGTTCTCTCTTGTTTATAAAATCGGGTTGTTCCAGAATGATTAATTATGGCTAAGCCGATACATAAAGTCAATAATATTATTGTATTCATTGAACTTTATTCCAAGCAACCCCATCTTACGGTACCCGGTCTGGTTGATGCTGAACCCGGCGCCGGATCACTTACCCTTGCCTTTGTGATTGACACGGTCCCAATGTTCTGTTATTGAAAACAACAGGTTAATGACCTGTACGTCCGCCATAGTTGTCAGGAAACAGAGACGGTGACGTCGGGCACCGCATCCCCATGAGGAGGATTTATTGGTTTCAAAAAAATCAGACGCAAAAAAAAGCGTTCTTTTATGCGTCAACACCCTGCTGGAAAAAAAGGCCAAAGACCTTGTCATCATCAACGTTAAGGAAATGTCGTCTTTCGCCGACTACCTCGTCATCTGCAGCGGCACCTCCGACCGTCAGGTCAGGGCCCTTTCCGCCTTCATCCAGGAAAAATTGAAAAAGTCCGGAATGTTTCCTCTCGGTGTCGAGGGCGAAGATTACGGGCAGTGGGTCCTCATGGATTACGCAGATGTAGTCATCCACATCTTCCTGGAACCGGTTAGGGAACTGTATGACCTCGAAAAGTTATGGATGGAGGCGCCTTGCATGGAAGTCGGCGAGGACGTCGCCAAGCTTGTCTCCCTGCGCAGAGGAATGTAGATTTGAAGAGGATATTCACCGCCCTTGCCGAGGTGATATTCCCCACCGGTTGTATGACCTGCGGAACCGTGCTGGACTACCAGGCGATCCCGGTTTTTTGCGCGGATTGCTTTTCTAAAATAAAATTTATCCGGTCGCCGCTTTGCTCCTGTTGCGGGATGCCGTTTGAGGCAACCGCAGGCAGCGATCATCTCTGCGGTGATTGTATTGATGCGGTACCGGTCTTTACCGTAGCCCGGTCAGCGGGGCACTATGAAAGCGTGCTCTTGGACGCGATCCACCTGTTCAAATACCGGGGGAAAACGGCAGTAGGAAAAAGCCTCGGGAAATTGATGGCGGAGTTTTCATACCCGGGCTTCAGCATCGCGGATTACTCCCTTATTATCCCCGTCCCCCTGCACGTGAAGAGATTGAGAGAACGGGGGTTCAACCAGTCCCTCATTCTGGCCAGGGAAATTGCCCGGAGTTTTTCCATGCCTCTGGATTTTATGACGTTAAAAAAGCACGTCCACACGGACCCGCAGGTCAGCCTCGGCAAGAAAGAACGGGGCAAGAACGTCCGTGGCGCCTTTATGGTAAAGAGGGGAGACAGGATACACGATGAGAAGATCATCCTGGTGGATGATGTGTACACGACAGGCAGCACGCTGAAGGAATGCGCCCGCGTCCTGAAAAATCACGGGGCCCGGCAGGTGGCGGCACTTACGCTCGCCAGAGCCGTCTAACAGGCTGTAAAGCGATTTTTTCAGCACTTTGCTAAAGGATGGAGTTCATGAATAAGATACTGAATAAGGAAACCCTTAAAGGCGAACTGGACCGCCTGCGGAGGGAGGGGAAAAAGATCGTATTCACCAACGGCTGTTTCGACATCCTTCATGTGGGCCATACCCGATACCTGAGAGAAGCGAAGAAACTGGGCGACATACTGGTACTTGCCTTGAACAGCGATTCCTCCGTACGGTCCATCAAGGGGGAAAAACGTCCGCTGGTACCGGAAACTGAACGGGCCGATGTCGTGGCATCCCTCGAATCGGTTGATTTCGTGACCGTCTTTTCCGAATCAACGCCCCTGGAGCTGATTGAATACCTGCAACCCGACGTGCTGGTAAAAGGGGGCGACTGGGCAAAGGAGAACGTGGTAGGCTTAAAATCGGTCCAGTCATGGGGCGGCCGGGTAGCCATCATCCCTGAGATAAAAGGCTCATCCACGACAAATATTGTTGAAAAAATTAGGAAAACGTACGGGGCCGCCTGACCGGGGGCGCACCTGCAAGCCCCACCCTCAAGGGTGGCGAGCTTCACATCTCACTATCCATAATATTGAACCGCCGCGCATTTTTTCCTTTACAAAAACATCTTCCTTCTGTATAAGTACCGACTTGCCATAAAAACCGTAAGGTGGAATATATGCCCATGAAACCGGAAAAAATGGAATTCTTCAGAACCATGCTGACCCAAAAGATCAACGACCTATTGGGTGAAGCGGAGAAAACCGTTTCGGAAATGACCAGCACCAAGGAAAATTTCCCCGACCCCACCGACAGGGCATCCCTCGAATCGGATAGGAATTTTGAGCTGCGCATCAGAGACAGAGAAAGAAAGCTCATTATGAAAATGCAGGAGGCTATTCAGCGCATTGACGACGGCATCTTCGGCATATGCGAGGTCTGTGGCGGCAACATTTCTGAAAAAAGACTCACGGCAAGACCCGTTACCACCCTCTGCATCGAGTGCAAGACCAAACAGGAAAAACTCGAAAAATTGAAAGGCAGTTGAGTCGTTTGAGAAGCGGCTTACGCGGCAGCATCCTGAAGCTGCTGTTCTTGCTTGTTCCCTTGTACATTGGAGAACGCCGGCAAGGGTTATTTCATCCCTCCTGATACAGCACGCCGCCGCGCGACCGATTCCATGAGCATTGTGACAACCAATGCGTCTTTTTGCAAAGGCAATTCCTTCCACCCGTCCCATCACGCAACTCCTCCTTAAGGAAAAGGAATAGAACATGTTCGTGAGGGTTGCCATAAATATCCCGGCAGATAAGACATTCTCCTATGAGGTCCCCGCCACCTTGGAGAGAGACGTCGCCGTGGGCAAGCGGGCCCTCGTTCCCTTCGGAAACCGGAAACTCACCGGATACATCCTCGAAATCACCGCAACGGCAACATACGAGAACACCAAAGAAATTATTGAGGTGCTCGATCCCGCGCCTCTTTTTGACGGCGATGATCTGAAGTTCTACGAGTGGATCGCCCGTTACTACCTGCATCCCCTGGGAAAGACGCTGGGGGAACTGCTGCCCTCCGGAACGGACATAAAAAGCGACACCTGGCTCTGCCTGGCGGGGGACACAGAATCCTCCCCCCCCCTCTCGACTGCACAGAAGACGATCGTTGCCGCCCTGCGCGATCATCCGCAGGGATTGACCCTTAGCCGCCTGAAGAAACGGCTCGGCAGGGACAACATCAATGCCGATATTCGCTGTCTCCGGGAGATGAACATGCTTTTCGTGGAAGACCGGCTCCTGCCCGGACGCGTAACCGCCAAAAAAGGAAAGATCGTTGCGCTCTGCCCGAAGACCCCGATTCCCCCGCGTCTGACGTCAAAGCAGAGCGCCATCGCCGATTTTCTCAGCCAACAGGGAGATTCTCCTCTTACACTCCTTGCCGAAAACTTCCCGAATGCCTCCGCGCTCATCAAACGAATGGCAGCAAAGGGGATTGTCCGTACCACGGAAGAGGAGGTTCTTCGCCGCCCCGCCGAAACACCACATTTCACTGGATCTCCCATTGCCAGCGTAGACCGGAAGATCGTTCTCAACAAACAGCAGGAAGCCGCTTGCGAAGAGATACTGAAGTGCCTGGCGTCGGAGCGCTTCTCCCCCTGTCTTCTCCACGGCGTCACGGGAAGCGGCAAGACGGAAGTGTACTTGAGCGCCATCGAAGAGGCTGTCAGAATGAACGGCGGCGTGATCTTCCTCGTTCCCGAAATCGCCTTGACCCCCCAGCTCATCTCCCGGATCGGCGACAGGCTCTGCGGCGTGGAAACGGCCATACTGCATAGCGGTATACCGGAAGGCGTCCGCTATGACGAGTGGCGGCGCATCCGGCGAGGCGACGTCCGGGTGGTCATCGGCGCCCGCTCGGCTCTGTTTGCCCCCGTCCGCAACCTCACACTGATCATCGTTGATGAGGAGCATGACACCTCCTACAAGCAGGACGAACGGCTCAGATACAACGCGCGGGACATGGCCATCGTGAAGGCGCAATTAACCGATGCCACGGTCGTTCTGGGTTCCGCCACGCCGGGCATCCAGACCTACTTCAACAGCAAGGGGGAAAAATACCGTTACCTTTCTCTGACGGACAGGTTTGAAGATAGGCCCCTGCCTCACGTGGAAATCGTGGACATGAAAAAGGAACGGGAAATCAAGGAACAGCTCCCCATCCTGTCCCGTTCTCTCGAAGAAGAACTGCGGCAAGTTCTGGACCATGGGAACCAGGCGCTTTTGTTCCTCAACCGGCGGGGCTTCAACACCTTCATGATCTGCTCTACCTGTGGCCACGCATTCAGATGCTTAAACTGCGAACTTGCGCTTACGCACCATGCGGGCGAAGGCGTCCTGAAATGCCACTACTGCGATTTCACCATCAAGGCCCCCCCGCTCTGTCCGAATTGCCGGGACGGCCGCGTGAAAAGCTACGGAGTCGGCACGGAACGGCTGGAGGAGGAAGTAAAAAGGATCTTCCCCACGGCGCGGGTGGCCCGGATGGACAGCGACACGACGGCGCGCCGGGGGGCCCATGCAAAGATTCTCCACGCCCTCCACCGGCAAGACATTGACGTCCTCGTGGGCACCCAGATGATTGCCAAAGGGCACGACTTCCCCGGCATCACGCTCGTCGGCGTCATTTCCGCCGACACCTCTCTGAACATCCCTGACTTCCGGGCCGCGGAAAGGACGTTTCAACTCCTCACCCAGGTAGCCGGCCGGAGCGGGCGGGGCGACGAGCCGGGCAAGGTCATCATCCAGACCTTTAACCCCGACCACTACGCCATTATGAGGGCAGAGACCCACGACTATAAGGGGTTTTACGCCGACGAACTCCCTCTCCGCAGGGCGCTTCTGTACCCGCCCTTCTCCCGCATGGTGAACCTGCACTTCTCCAGCATCAACCGGGACCGGGGATTGGCAGCGGTGGAGAATGCCGGCAACATTGCCAGGAAGCTTGCCGTGAAAACTGCAAAAAAAGAGGATATCGAGGTAATCGGCCCGGCGGAGGCTCCCATCGCAAAAATCAGGAACCGGCACCGCTGGCAGCTTCTCCTCAAGGGAAAAAACATCAATTCCCTTCATACCCTGGCGCGGGATATTCTTTCCCAGGTCGCCGCCAAAGGGGTGGATATCCGGGTGGACGTGGATCCCGTCAGTTTCATGTAGCCTGTGATCAGACTGCGTGATCCCCTCTAATACACCGCCGAGAAATAAGTCGGTAGCGGAAATCGCGATAATGCTTTTCTCATATATCAACAAGCCGTGGGCTGACTCTGCCCTTGATAAGAAAATCCGCGCTACGAGTTCCTTCCTGAAAGAGAGCATCGGGCAATCTTGGGAGACCTCCAGGGGGAAAAGGGGATGGCTCTATTATCGTGCTTTTGAAAAAGGGATCGCGGTATATTCAGAACCGTGGAAATCGTACTGAAAACCTGAGGGGATAAAAGTATCCATCACCCTGTTCAGGCGTACAGGATCATGATGGTCCCAACAATCAACAGGGCATTACTCAACAACACCCACTTGCTGAAGCTTTCATGCTGCCGATTGAAGATAAAGGATAAGAGCAATATTCCGAGAGGGGTTGTTCGAATAGCGGCCGTAACAAGAATCACCGAGCCATACTGCAGGGCAAGATACCGTAACAACTGCGCTATATTCGTGGTAAGGCCGACCAGAAGGGCTATCTTGAGTGATTTCCTGTCTGCGGAAAGCATTTCCTTTTTATTTTCCGGCTTTACCAATGAGGGGATGATGGCAATCGAAGCTGCCGTATAGGCAATCATACTGCCGGCAATCGGAGTTCCTCCGCTTGCCAGTCCGAGCTTGATAAAGATGAAACTGCTGCCCCAGAACAGCGCGGCACCCGCGCCATACAACATCCCCAACGATAACGTGCGGCGGTCCACTTCTTTCCCGTAGGCGCTTCCCGGCACCGGAGCGCAGGCAACGGTCCTCTCATTGCAGAGCGTTATGAAGGGGCTTGATAACGAGCAGATGATACCGCACAGCATGAGAAGATTCACGGTTTCCCCCAGGACAATGACGGCAAGCGTTATGCTGGCAACGGGAGACAAGCTGGTCACAACATTTGAGCGGTTTGCGCCGATGAGTTGAATAGATTTGTAGGCCCAGGTGCGGCCGAAGGCAAAATGAATGATGCCGGAGAGCGCCAAAAACATATAGGCCTTCCAAGGGAACTGTCCTACGTGCGCCAACTCCCCCGTCATGCTGAGCACGATGAAAGAGAAAACCGGACCGGTAAGGATGGAGATATTCGCAATGTAATTTGAACTTGTTCGCAGCACGCCGCGTCGGGTGATAATGGCATTGCACGCAAAAGCGATGGCGCTGCCGAACCCTAAAATAACTCCGAACACAATCCCTCCGCGCTATAGTCGTATGGAGAATCAAAACAGTTCATAGTGCCATCGGAAATCCCGGCTCGCTTCCATACACTACTATGCTCGATAGGTGAAGCAAATAATGCAACCGGCAGTGGATTTTTGAAAAGCGGAACCGCCGGACCTCCCTATGTTCCTTCCTGAACCCACCGGACAGATTTCTTGACACCGTGGACGCATTCCCATATAGTTCCCGAACCTTAATAGTATTGCGGAGGACCGTATGAAGAAAATATTCTTTCCCCTGACAGTCTGTATGGCAATGGTTCTGCTCCTGACCGGGTGCAGCAGCGATGACGCCTCCTCCATCCGAGTGGGCGTCATCGCGGAACTGACGGGCGACATGCCGGCGGTCGGAGAATCATGCAAAAAAGCGGCCGAGATGGCTGTGCAACAGGTAAACGATGCGGGCGGGATTGAAATAGCCGGGAAGAAATACCCCCTCAAGCTGTTTATCGAAGATAACGCGGGGAAGGCCGACCAGTCCGCTTCTGCGGCGCAAAAGCTCATCACCCAGGAGAAGGTCCATGCGGTCATCGGCCCCAACGCCACGCGGTACGCCCTCCCCGCCTCGGAGATCGCGGAAAGTTCAAAGGTCGTTCTCATCACTCCCTGGTCAACAAGTCCCAAGACCACCCTCGATGCGAAGACCAACGCCCCGAAAAAGTACGTCTTTCGCGCCTGCTTTATTGATCCCTTTCAGGGGCGGGTTGTAGCAAAATTCGCCATGGACACCCTCAAAGCAAAGAAGGCCGCCGTCCTCTACGACGTCGCCTCCGAATACAACAAGGGCATCGCGGAAATCTTCAGGGAGACATTCGAGAAAAACGGGGGAGCCATCGTCGCCTTCGAAACCTATACCACAAACGACAAGGATTTCTCCGGACAGTTGACGAAGATCAAAAAGGCGGCCCCGGATATGATCTTTCTGCCGAACTACTACAGCGAAGTGCCGCTCCAGATCCAGCAGGCGAAGCGGCTCGGCATTGCCGTCCCCTTCGTGGGCAGCGATTCGTGGGGTTCCCAGGAACTGCTGAAACTCTGCGGGAAGGACTGCGAGGGATACTATTTCAGCACGCACTACGCCGCAGACGCGGCAACGCCCGTGGCAACGAAATTCATCGAAGGGTTCAAGGCAAAGTACGCGAACCTGCCCGACGACGTGGCGGCGCTTACCTATGATTCATTCGGCCTCCTCTTCCAGGCGCTCAAAAGCTGCGGCACGCTCGACCGGGGGGCGATCCGGGACGCGCTGGCGAAAATCCCCCTCTATGAAGGGGTAACGGGAAATATGCAATTCAAGGATGGGTCCGGCGATCCCACAAAGAGCGCCGTGATCGTGAAAATTAAGGACGGCAAGTTCGTCTATTTTGCCAGCGCGGCACCGTAACGCTAATGACATACGTTTTTCAGCAGCTCCTCAATGCCCTCCAGGTCGGCAGCATTTATGCCCTGATTGCCCTGGGCTACACCATGGTGTACGGCATCTTGACCATGATCAATTTCGCCCACGGCGATTTGTTCATGGTCGGCGCATTTTTCTGTTTTTTTGCCGCCATATTTCTCAACCTCCCCTTCGTTCCGGTGCTCGTGATCTCCATGGTCGGCGTGGCCCTGCTCGGCGTTGTCATCGAACGGTGCGCCTACAAGCCGCTGCGCCAGGCCCCCCGCGTTTCGGCCATTATCACCGCCCTCGGCGTGGGCCTGTTCTTGGAAAACTTCACCCTCGCCCTGAACCCCTATCCGAAACAGGTGCCCCAGCTCTTGGCCAATACAACCTGGATATTCCATGGGGTATCCATCTCATCCATAGCGCTGTTCATCGTCATTTTGTCCTTGCTCCTGATGCTGATGCTGGATCTGATCGTACGGCGAACCATGGTGGGTATGGCCATGCGCGCCATCTCGTGGGATAAGGCGGTGGTCCCCCTGTTGGGAGTGCCGGTGGATCTGATTATTTCCCTTACCTTTGCCATCGGCACCAGCCTCGGCGGGGCGGCGGGCGTGATGTACGGTCTCGCCTATCCCGTGATTGACCCCTATATGGGGATCATGGTGGGATGGAAGGCCTTCATCTCGGCTGTCGTGGGCGGCATCGGCAATATTCGCGGCGCCATGATCGGCGGCTACATCCTCGGGGCGTTGGAAATCCTGGTGGTTGCCGTCATGCCTTCTACATACCGCGATTTCGTCGCGTTTGTCCTTCTCCTGATATTACTGATCTTCCGGCCCTACGGCATACTTGGGAAACCGCACCCGCAAAAGGTTTGAACGATGGCGACCGCAGCAAATACACGGCCTGAAAGAGGAATGCTGATGCACACGCGTTGGCTGATGCCGGGCATCTTGCTCTGCGTTTTTGTCCTCTCCCTGATTATTCACCGGTTTGAACTTCTCGATTCGTATCTCCAACTCATCGTCATGTACATCGGCATCAACATCATCCTGACCCTGAGCCTCAACCTGATAAACGGTTACATGGGCGAGTTCTCTGTGGGGCATGCGGGATTCATGGCCGTCGGCGCATACATTGCCTCCTTCCTCACGGTGAAGGTCATCCCGGCGCACCTTGCGGCATGGCTGTTTCCGGTCGCGGTTATCGCCGGCGGAATGGGAGCCGCACTGGTCGGCCTGGTTGTCGCCCTGCCCTCCTTCAAGACGAGGGGCGACTATCTCGCCATCGTAACGCTTGCGTTCGTTATGATCGTCAAATCGGTCATCGAGAACATTGATGCGCTTGGCGGGCCGCGCGGTTTCCTGGGCATGGAAAAGCTCGCCACGCTTCCCTGGGTTTTCTTCTGGGTTATCCTGTCCCTGTGGATTATCCGCAACCTGGTCTATTCAAACTTCGGCAGGGGCGTGCTTTCGATCCGCGAGGATGAAGTTGCCGGCGACTTGATGAGCGTCAACACCCGCCAGGTAAAGGTGCTGGCTTTTACCGTCTCTTCTTTTTTTGCGGGCATCGCAGGCGCTCTCTTTGCGCATTTGCTGCAATTCATCAATCCGAGGTCCTTCGATATTATCAAATCAACGGACATCCTGATCATGGTTTATCTGGGGGGGATCGGGTCTATTGCCGGTTCCATCCTCGGCGCCACGGTCTATACCGTGCTGCTCGAAATCCTGCGGCCCCTCGGCATCTGGCGCATGGTGCTTATACCCCTGATACTAGTGCTGCTCATGCTTTTCCGTCCGAAAGGGATCATGGGGTTGAGGGAATTCCCCTGGTTCGTGCCGCTCCGCGACCGGCTGGCGGGCAGGCTCCCGCGCAACAAGAGGGGGTCTTCCTGATGCCTGTTTTGGAAACACATCATCTAACGCACCACTTCGGCGGACTGGCCGCGGTTTCCGACTTCAACCTAGCCATCGAACCGCACGAGCTGGTAGGCGTCATCGGCCCGAACGGCGCCGGCAAGACGACTGTTTTCAATCTGATTACGGGCGTTTACCGGGCAACCGACGGCAGCATTTCCTTTGCGGACACCGAGATCGTCGGCAAAACGCCGAGCGAGATCACGTCTCTTGGCATCGCCCGTACCTTCCAGAATATCCGCCTCTTCAGAGAACTGACAGTGCTGGACAATGTCCGCGTCGCCCATTACGCGCAGGTACGGTATAACGCCATCGAGGCCCTTCTCCACCTGGGCCGCTTTCAGACGGAGGAGAAAAGCATTCTTGAACACTCCCTGGACCTGCTTGCCTCCTTAAAACTGGAAAGTTACACCGACGAACTCTCGAAAAACCTCCCCTACGGTCTACAGCGGAGGCTGGAGATCGCTCGGGCTTTGGCAACGAGGCCGCAGCTTCTGTTGCTGGACGAACCTGCCGCGGGAATGAATCCCCAGGAAGTCGGTCAGCTCATGGAGTTTATCCAATGGATCAGGCAGGAGTTCAAGTTGACCATCCTCCTGATCGAACATCAGATGCACCTGGTCATGGGTATCTGTGAACGGCTCCTGGTACTCGATTTTGGGGAAACAATCGCCGAGGGCAAGCCACGGGAAATACAGAACAACCCGCGGGTATTGGAGGTTTACTTAGGTGAAACGCAATGAAAGCGGGTTCGTCAATAGCCGCTACTGGTCGCGGTCATTCCCGCGGAGGCGGGAATCCAGTCATTTGAATTTCTGTACGGTCGGAAACTTCTTTCAGGGACATCAGGCATGGACAATAACAACATAATCATCTCCGTGGAAAATCTCACTGTCGCCTACGGCAATATCAAAGCGGTGGACGATGTATCCTTTGAAGTCCGTGAAGGCGAGATCGTCACGCTGATCGGCGCAAACGGCGCCGGCAAGTCGTCCACGCTCCGCGCCATCTCCGGTGTCACGCCCTACAGCGGCCGCATATGTTATGGCGGGCGGGATCTGCGCAATATACCCGCCCACCAGATCGTCGCGCGGGGGATGGCCCAGGTGCCGGAAGGGCGCGGCATCTTCGGAAACCTCACGGTCATGGAAAACCTGAAGCTTGCCACCTGGCAGAGAAAAGATCGGGAAACGGTTGCAAAAGATTACCGGCGCGTCTTCGCCCTCTTCCCCCAGCTCGAGAAACGCCAAGACCAACTTGGCGGCACCCTCTCAGGCGGCGAACAACAGATGCTGGCCGTAGGCCGGGCGCTCATGAGCAGGAGCCGAATGATGCTCCTCGACGAGCCGTCCATGGGGCTTGCGCCGGTGCTGGTGCGCGACATCTTCCACACCATCACCGAGATCAACCGGACGGGCACGACGATCCTCCTGGTCGAGCAGAACGCCCACATGGCCCTCTCCATCGCCTCGCGCGCCTACGTGTTGGAAACGGGAAAAATCATCCTTTCCGGCGCCGGCAAAGAGCTCCTCGACAACCAGCGCGTCCGGGAGGCCTACTTGGGTTGATATATGATTATCGTGCAATCTTTATTGAAATCAGGTAAATTACTCCCATGCTGCTGCTGAAAAAATATTTTTACCGGCTTTTATACCGGTACCTTTCCTTATACGTAAGGCCGGAAGATACCGTCGTTGAGATCAATCATCCGTTCATCAATAGTAAAACGCTGGCGCTGAAAAGCGAGCTTTGCTCAGAAATTTTTTCCCGGCCCATAGAATCAACGGCTGATTACCGGAATCTGAAAGATATCAAGCCCGAATACATCATCCTAAACGGCACGATTCACTACGAACGAGACATTGACGCACTGTTCAAAAAAATCCATAGGAACAGCGCGTCCTCAACACGGGTGTTGATAACCTACTACAGCAGCTTATGGAAGCCAGCGCTGAAACTTGCCACCCTCTGCGGATTCAGGGACAAAACGGCGGAACAGAACTGGATCGCACCCGAGGATATTGAAAATATTCTGGCACTGTCGAATTTCGAGCTGCTGTTTGATGAAGGTAAAATTATCTGTCCCGTTTACATCCCGGTGATTTCCACCATTCTGAACCGCTATGTCGCCCCCCTTCCTGTTTTTCGCGCCTTTTGCCTGCTGCACATTCTCGCAGCCCGGCCGCTCATGCCGGGAGGAACGGCAAAGCCGTCTGTGACCGTTGTCGTACCGGCACGGAACGAATCGGCCAATATTGAAAATGTCATCAAAAGGCTGCCTGCCATGGGACCTGACGACGAACTGATTTTCGTGGAAGGGCATTCTTCCGACGATACCTGGAAAATGATCCAGGAAATGCAGAGGAAATATTCGGCAACCCGCAACATCGTCATTGCGCAACAGGAGGGAACGGGGAAAGGAGACGCCGTCAGAAAAGGATTTGACCTGGCGTCAAAAGACATACTGATGATTCTCGACGCGGATTTGACCGTCCCTCCGGAGAGCCTCCCCCTCTTTTACGATGCCATAACGGAAAACAAAGGGGAATTTATTAACGGCAGCAGACTCGTCTATCCCATGGAAGACAAGGCGATGCGCTTCTTCAACATGGTAGGAAATAAGTTCTTTGCCCGCGCATTTTCTTATGTCCTTAACCAAAAATTCAAAGATACCCTTTGCGGCACCAAGGTTGTCAGCAGGGAAAACTATCGGAAAATAGCAGCGCACAGGAATTTTTTTGGAGAGTTTGATCCGTTCGGCGACTTTGATCTGATTTTCGGCGCCATCCGTCTCGGCCTGAAAATCAGGGAAATCCCCGTAAGATATAGAGAGAGAACGTACGGGAGCACAAATATCAACAGATGGAGAGACGGCGCAGCTCTGTTCCGCATGTTGCTGTATGCGGCGCGGAAGATTAAATTTGTCTAATGGCACATAAAAGATTTTGGGTACACATTTGAGGGATACGTATGCTGTTCGCGGCAACAGGCATTATAATCGTTATGTTCATCTCTCTTTTTGGCTGGGGCGCCTTAGTCAATCGCTTCACACGGTATCCCTCACAAAACTTTGCAGTAATCATGACTGTTGGATTAGGGGTAATCGTTTTTTTTGGCGGGGTGCTGAACTTACTGCACATTGCTTATGGATGGGCCTTCGACATCTTGATTATCGGAGGTATCGTCCTAACAGTTTGCCTTAGCCTCAATACGTTTAGGCCGATAGTGCCGCAAGATAAAAACGAATGGCTTTATGTAATCGTGCTGGGCCTGGTTATCGCTGTCATTATGGGATTCACCATGGAAACGCAGCTTCCTCCCCAGGCCTTCAACTTCCACGACGATTTAGAAAAGTATTTTTCCTATCCGGTCCGCATGCTCCAGACAGGCACTCTATTTGGCAGCCCGCTCAATTCCATTGGTTATGAAACACTGGGAGGTCAAGCCGTTTTGCATGGACTGATTTTAAATCATTTTCCTATCCCCTATATAAATGGGGCCGATGCAATTTTTGGGTTGTTCCTGTGTCTCATCCTATCCGTAAGCATGGTTCCCCGGCGTTTAACATTTCTTCCGATTGCTCTGATAAGCCCGCTCATGGTTTTTTCTATTAATCCGCAATATGTGAATGTTTCGGCGCTGTATTTCGGCAGTGCTTTCATGATGGCAGCGATCCTGCTCTTTTCCCAAAAGGACGAAAATGCAAACGAGGGGAAATTGAAGTCCTCTGCAACACGCTCCGGAGAATCTTCGGTTCCTAAGAAACAGGGGCATTCAAGCTCACGCTCGCGTACCCCCCAGAAAGCTACGGGGAATGCAATCGCTACCGAATTCAACTTACCGCCGCCAATGTCAGCAGGCCTGATTTACGCCGCCCTCCTTGCCCTGAAGTCAAGTTTTCTATTTTTCCCTGCCTTACACATCATTCTTTTTTGCATTACTCTTGCGGTGTTCGGTGTAGGCATTCGCCGTTTGATACGATGGGGGCTCTCCGCAGGAATTATGACGTTACTGTTCTTATCACCCTGGCTCCTTCTCCATCTTCCCAACTACATGCACTGGTCCCCTGCGCCAACTCAAAACACTGACGTTGCCTATTATGATGAGCATCTCAACCTGTTTTCGTTGGATCCGCTCTTTTACGGGGCGAGCTTCGCGAATTATACGTTTCTTGCGTTGGCGACGGTGCTGCCCATTGTTGTAATTTTTCTCTGGAAGCGTAAAGCGCGTGTTTTTTTTAATAGCGCCTATTTAGCCGGCGTGGTCGCGAGTGCCACGACTATTATTATTTCTTATTTGTTGATCGTATCACTTGGTGTTCGTATTAGCGATTATGCCGGCAGTCTTCGCTATACGGTCCCTTTCCTGATAGCGGGAGCGCCAGTTATTATGACGCTCTCTTGTCTTGCCGTTCAAAGGGAAAACGCAATCAAATTCACCATACCTTCCATCACCGCCTTGCTATTGCTTGAATTGCTCATTATTGTCAGTTTTTCACAAAGCCTGATAAATCGCGTACAACAGGCCTCCCAGAGTGGGAACATCCTCGCGTTCTCAAAATTTGCTACAACGCAAAGATACCTTGAATATAATGATGAAGTTCTTCATGGTAACGTCAGATCGGAGATTGCTGAGGCGCAGAAACATATTCCAGCAGGTCAGGCATTCGTGGCTTGGGTAAGTGCTCCTTTTTACTTCGACTATAGACGAAATGTCATTTTCGATGTAAATCCGGGCGGCCTCGAAACCCCTTGGGCATATATGCCACAAGCAAAGTATTTCATCATCCAATACAAGGGTTTTGCCGTTCGTCCTATCGTTCGCTATTACGAAGAACTGCACTATCGAGGACGACAATACAATGCCGAACGTTGTCTTGCCTTCATGCGATCTATCATAGAGTTAAATCAGAATTCCGATGAGCTCTTCAATGACGGGAAAATAGTTGTATTCAGAACAAAATAAATGTGCAAGACACTATCTGCTGCCTGTCTTCTTATAGTTTTTTAGCAGTACAAAACTTATCGTTCCAAGAAATATATCAACGAGCATACTCACAATCCGGGTCGCAATAGGGAGAATTAAGGATAACGCTGAAACTGAAACGCCACTGAGCATTAAATACATCACGCTTTCTCTTATTCCTACCCCCCCCGGTGCAATAACAGCGATAAAACCTATCACATCAGCAATCATCATTGATGACATTACTAAAAACATTTTGTTGTGGTCAACATCAAATCCAATGCCGAGACATAAGAGATATGCACCGATACCAAGACAGAAGGCGGAGAGAAAGTTGATTCCATGGAGATGATAAATTAGTTTCCAAGGCGTCTCATAATATTTTATGTCTCGTTTAAAGATTTTGTTCAAAATTACTATGAACGTTTTAAAAACATATGAATTAAATTTTATAAACAAAAGATCAAACAATATTAGCGCAACTAAAAGGCTAAGGGTGAGCGTGAGGGGAATTATTCTCGGTGCGAAGACCAGATAGACAAAGCCTAATATTACTGAAGTAATTAATGAAACATATAACGTTATGAGATTTACATATAAAATAAGAGATTTCGAAAAACCGGCGTTCACCAGCCAATACATCTGCAGAGCATAAGACCAAACCTTTCCGGGAATGTATTTCGTCAGATTGCTACTATGCACGGTAGCAATACTTTTAAGAAAAGTTATTTTGTTCTTGGATAACGAATTAAGGGTAAGAAACCAGCCATACGTGGCAAGAAGATATGTTATTACTATGGAAACAAACGAAAACGATATAAAAATGAAATTAAGTTTGAACGTGTAGGACTGAATACTCGTCCAATTTTCTTGAAATGCTCTATAAAAAAAGAAAATGATTCCGAGAATTACAACAAGGGATAAAGCCCCTTTTATCACAGTATTTCTACCGTTCACATATTCCCCACAACGAAAATATATCCGTTTCCGAAATGCAACTCTATTATTGTTCTTGTAGATCCTTCGTGATTTATTCTTTCAACATACCTATAAGCCAATATTATTGCTTGATTTCAACAAGTCGGTATATCCCTTCATTGGGATGAACAGACAGTGGTTTTATGATTAGCCCTTCACGAATTTTTAAGTAATGAGGATTGCCCACCAGGATAAATCTAATGCCTTTATCAATAACAGATTGCACAATACGGTTTTCTATATATCCTTCAAAAGTATAAAAAACGTTTTTCCACACTGAGTAAGAGACGGCATCTGGATATAATTGAGTTAATTCTTTTCCATAATGATAGCCAGAAAAGCTATTCCCAAAAGCAAGCGCAAACTCCGGAAGTGATGATTGGTAGAATCCTACTGGATAATAATGATAATATTGCCTAAAATTTTTAACTTCGGTCAATAACTTATTGGTAGCTATAGAGTACTCTTGCTCTTTCTGAATCCAAGCTTTCATACTGACGATGTTATATGCAAAAGCAATTATAAGACCTGTAACAAAGGCAATTTGAAATAATTTGTACTTGCTTTGTTGTTCATTATTGAACAATAGGTAAATTAAACCAGCATCCAAAATGCCTGTGACAACCATGGAAGGAAGCAGATAGTGTAACTGTGGATGTTTTGAAGTAACAATTAATTGCGTAAATATAATTAGGCAGCCAATCCAGAGAAGTTTTTTAATTTTATTTCTTAACGGCGCTTCAATCGTCAATTTGCCATCTTGGGCGGCCTTGCCAAAGGTCGCTTTTTTTCTTTTTTTGTCATTCCCGCGCAAGCGGGAATCTATGCCTCGCTTATTCTGGACTCTCCCCTGCACGGGAGCAATAGCATCTCGGACTCTTACGAGAGCATCATATTTTATAAACATCAACCCGAATAAATATAAAACAAAAGATATAATGAGAAATGGCTCACCGAAAGACAGTGATTTTGCATTTGAAAATAATGTTCCTATTTCAGGAAGACCGATTGGTCCTTTACCATAATAACCTTCATGCATTAGTATGTTTATAAACCACGTAAACATTCTCATATAGCTGGGCAGAATTGGGATTGTGAAAAGGATAAATGACAGGATACAGCAGGCAACAATTAATATTCTTTTTCTTGCCCCCTCAAAGATAAATACGAAAAAGAGGAGTGGGAAAAAGGTAACCTTTATGGCAAGTCCAAGTCCAAAGACGATTCCTGTCAAAATGGGCCGTACTATATTGTCTTGCGTTGATGATAAAACTTCTTTAACAAAAATTTCAGGAATCAAGATAAGAAGCAGCAATAGAACCGTGAACACTAAAAGAGGTTCAGGGGACACCCTGCCTAATGATACCTGAACTTGCGAAAAGCACAGCAAACTGAACTGCAAGATCAGAGCAGGAAATAATTTCCTGGTATGATGAAATAATTTTAATCCTGTCAAAAATGTAATTACACATATCAGAATATTCAAAACAAAATTAATTGCATGCAGATAATCTTCAGGATTCCGTAGTACTGAGGTTTGGATAACTGAGAAAGATATGGATAGAGTGTTTATGATGCCTTTCCCCAGCAAAACCACAGCGCCAAGAATCTGTAGTGGCGTTCCCGGATGATCAGTATGCCGAGGCATTTCACAATTTAAAATATTTAATGAATTAAAAAGATAACAATATTCCGGATCTGACTTATTGCCAAAGTAATAAGGACATATAGATGTATACAGGAAAGATAAAAAGAGAATAACAAGAGGAATTATAGCTAAAACTAATCTATTGATGTTGAACTTCATGGTTAGCACTCGGAAAAAATCGTTTTACCGAATAGCGGGTATATCTTGTTCCGCAAGTAATTGGCAATCATTGCAGCCTCATTTACAGGAAAACAATATCTTCTCATAATTCTTTTCATAATTCTTTACCGCGACTTTCACTTTTTCTCAGCCTAAACTGTATGTCCTCCATTAATCTTCTGTTCACCGCCAGCAAATCGGCCAAGAACGCTACCAGTATTGTTTGAAACCCTATGCCGAGAAGAATGGAAGCGAGAACCAGCGACTGAACATGCCCTTCGCCGCCCTCCCGAAAATAATAGTAGAGAAATCTAAGTCCTATGACAAAACCCACGCCAAACAAGAGTGTCCCTATGGTCGCAAAAAAACGAAACGGTTTGTAGACGACAAAAATCCTGACTATGGTCACTACCGATTTTTTCAAATAACTGGGAATGCTCTTTACCAGACGGGAGGGTCGTAAATCCTCATTTACGCGAATAGGAACAGAGACAATCGCCATATTTTTCTGCCCGGCTTGAATGATAGTCTCAAGAGTATAGGTGTGCTCATTGAATACGTTGAGACGCATCGCAGCCTCTCGGCTCATCGCTCGGAATCCGCTCGGGGCATCAGGAATATCGGTTTTACTGGCAAGTCGTACAACCCAACTTCCCGTTTTTTGCAATAGTTTTTTTGTTGAAGAGAAATGGTTGATTTTGTGAATCGGTCTGGCGCCGACAACAATATCGGCTTTCCCTGCCAAGATTGGCTGAACAAGTAACGGGATGTCCGCTGCGTCATACTGATTGTCTGCATCTGTGTTCACGATAACGTCGGCCCCAAGTTTTACGCACGCATCAATTCCCGCCATAAAGCCGCAAGCCAACCCCTGATTTTTTTTAAAGCCTACAATATGTTCAACCGTATGAGCTTTCGCAACCTCCACCGTGTTATCTGTGCAGCCATCATCAATGATAAGCCATTCGACGCTGTCGAAACCGGGAACCGTTCTCGGAAGTGCTTTTAAGGCAACGGGGAGTGTTTCCGCTTCATTGTAACAGGGTATTTGAATAATAAGTTTCATAAAGGACCTCTATTTTTTGATCTAGTTTGCCCTCCCGGAATCGAGCAGCGCTCCGAAAAACCGGATTACCTCGCACCATGTTACGTGTAACTGTAACATAAAGACCAAAGGAGAGCAATTAAGGGGTGATACAATTAAAGCTTTTCGGGTGTAAAGGTCACCACCGTATCAATTGTGGGGGAATCGGTAAAAATCATGACCAACCGGTCCACGCCGAGGGCAACACCCGCCGCGGGAGGCATGCTGCCAAGAACCTGCAAAAAATTCTCCGGCATCGGATAGACGGCCTTGCCTGCCGCGGAGCGAATGCGGATTGCCTCCGCAAAGCGTTTCCGCTGCTCTGTTTCATCGGCAAGTTCGGAAAATCCGTTGGCCAGTTCCAGCCCCCCCAGGTACATTTCAAATCTCTCCGCCACCCGGGGATTATCCTTTTTCGCCCGCGCCAGCGCCCCCTGGGCGATGGGATAATCATACAGGAACGCAGGTCCTTCGTCTTCCAGGCGGGGTTCAATATGACTGACCAGCATCTCTTCAAAACAGTCGCCCGCCATCGCTTCCGCCGCTGAGAGGGGGGCATAGCGCCGAAAGGCCTCTTCCACGGAAATTCTCTTCCAGGGAAGTTTAAGGGAAATTTCCTTCCCGTTATACATTATTGCTTCTCCACAGCCGAGATTTCGGGCGACATACAGGATCATCTCCTCACACTCCTGCATCATGGCGCCATAATCCATGTCCCGGCGATACCATTCCAGCAGGGTGAACTCCGGAAGATGCAGACTTCCCCGTTCGCCGTCGCGGTAACATTTGCAGATTTGAAAAATCCGGGGATATCCCGACGCCAGCAGCCTTTTCATGCATAACTCAGGGGAGGTATGCAAAAACCACCGTCCTGAGGGAATGGCATCAATATGGGCCTCCGGCGCCGGCGCCGGTATTCTGTTGGGAGTTTCTACTTCAAGATAATCGCGTTCGAGAAAAAAACCGCGGAGGGCCTGTGTCATGGCGGCGCGTATCCTCAGGGCATCTCTTTGTCCGCCCGTGGTACGGCCTCTATTCATCGGATATTAAAGCTCTCCGCAGCACGCTGCGGAGAATCTTCGATTCTTAAGGACAAGATCGTTATCATTCGCTCGCTTACTCCGTGGCAAGCCACGGGGAATGCACTCGCTAATGAATTCATCCCTTTACCCTGGTAAGGTATTCGCCGCTCCGGGTATCAATCCTGATCTTTTCCCCTTCTTCAACGAAGGGGGGCACCTGGAGTTGGTAACCGGTCTGAACGGTTACGGGCTTCGTATTCCCGGATACAGAATCCCCTTTGGCCCAGGGATCGGCCTTGGTAACTATCAAGTCAACAAAATTAGGGAGGCTTATTCCCAAGGGCCTATCCTCGAAGAAAAGGACTTCCGCCTCGATATTGTCAATAAGGAAATTCTTTGCATCGCCCACCTGTCCTTCAGTGAGAAAAACCTGCTCGTAGTTCTCATTGTCCATGAAGCAGTATTTTTCTCCTTCTTTGTAGAGATACTGCATTCTCTTCTCCCGCAGATCCGCAGGTTCAAAGGTATCAACAGAGCGAAAGGTCCTTTCGAACTGGCTCCCCGTGATCATGTTTTTCAACTTGGACCGGTATAACGCCTGTCCCTTGCCGGGTTTCACAAAGTTGAACTCCGTAATGATGTACGGTTCATTGTCTATCTTAATCCTCAGTCCCTTTCTGAGATCACTGGCAGTGTACATATCCTCTCCTTCTTGACCACGAAATCACCCGGAGGGCCGCATGAAAAGAGATACACCCTTTTCCTCCGGGGGGCCTCCCCAATATTTTATTTTACGTTCCGCGTGTGCTTTTAATCCATTTGCCCCGTCTTGTCAAAAAAATGTTCCCGGTCTAGTTCACGCAGTGCTTCGGAAGATATCATCTGTAGGGGTATCTTTCCTCCAGCGCCCGGAGTATCGAGGACATAGTTGGGAATACAGAGTCCCGATGCGGTTTTTCTTACGCGCTCCATTATTTCGGTTCCCTTAAGGATGTCAACGCGGAAATGGTCTGCCCCCCGCACGGGCTCGCACTGAAAAAGATAGTAGGGCCGCACCGATATCCTCTGCAGGCCGTGGAGAAGGGCCTGCATTTCCTCGTAGCTGTCATTTATCCCTTTCAGCAGGACCGACTGATTGGAAACGGGAATCCCCGCTTCCAGAAGCATTTCACACGCCCGTGCCGCATCGGGGGTGATCTCCCTTCGGTGGTTAAACTGGGTGTTAAACCACAGGGGGCGGTGACGCCGCAGCATGGCGCAGAGTTCCTCCGTAATCCGCATAGGCATCACTACCGGCATCCGACTGCCGATGCGCAGCACCTCCACATGGGAGATTGCGCGCAACTCCCCCAAAAACCAGTCAAGGCTGCGCTCATTCATCGTCAGGGGATCTCCCCCGGAGATTATTACTTCACGGATAGAGGGCGTCCGTGATACATAATCAATCATACCCCGAAGAAATTCCCTGATGCCGGTTGAAGACACGTTCCCCCACCGGCGTTTACGGTTACAATGCCTGCAGTATGTGGCACAGGTGTTCGTTACCATGGCCAGACACCGGTCAGGATACCGGTGCACGATCCCCGCCACAGGCATATGCAGTTCCTCATCAAGGGGATCCGACACGCCGCCGCGGGAAAAATGGATTTCTTTCAGGTCGGGGAAACACTGCAGGCGAATAGGATCCTTTTTGTCCATCAGGTCGGCCAGAGAAAGGTAGTACGGCGTAATACAAAAAGGAAACCGCCTGACAACGGTTTCATACTTCCGCAGGGCGCCGGGCATCATATCCATAACACCGGACAGCTGCGTTAGCGTATGGACTCGGCTCCTGAATTGCCATTTCCAATCCTGCCAATCTTTTTCGGAAGCCCCTCCCCGGCAAAAAATGGCGGCAGAGGAACGCTCAGGGGATTTCATATCCTCACTCTTATTCTGATTCCCGGCTGCATTCTTGAATTCGGCAGCGAGCGCATTCCCCGTAGCTTGCTGCGGGGTAAGCGAGCGAATGCTGAACGATACCGTTCCTTAAGAATCGAAGATTCTCCGCAGCTTGCTGCGGGAAACTTCAAGTGCTCAACAGCGGCTCTTTAAGGAAATTTAAAGAACACCAACGACAACTGCTTACCGACAAACGCCGGGGACGGAAGGCTTTTGCAGGCAGAGATTCTAAAGAAAGTAGTTGCTTTGTCAAGCGATATTTTATATTTAACGATCAGGGGGATATGCTATCGGACTTGCCCGCTCTCCCCGCGCGCTTTTCATAAAAAGGACACCGAAGCCAGGGAAGCCCAACTTACCGGGTAGGCTTCCCGACAGGGGAGGAGTAATTAGACATCCCCGGGGAAAATCTTTTACGAAAGGAGATTTGCCTCATGAATGCGCTGTCCAAAGATGAACTAAAAAATCTTATAAAAAATCAGAAAGGCTTTTGCGTTTCCCTGTTCATGCCCACCCACCGGAGCGGTGCGGAAACCCAGCAGAACCAGATTCGGCTGAAAAACCTGTTGAGGGAGGCGGAGGAAAAACTGGTGGCGGGCGGCATGCGCCCTCAGGAGGCAAAGGCCCTGCTTGAACAGGCGCAGGGCCTCAGCGGCAATATTCCCTTCTGGCGGAAGCAAAGCGACGGTCTTGCCCTTTTTCTTTCCCCCGAAATGTTCGGGTTTTACTGTCTTCCTGCCACCTTTGAAAAATTAGTCGTGGTAAGCAACCGTTTTCATCTGAAACCGCTGCTCCCGCTTTTAGGGGTGGAAAAGCGCTTCTATATCCTGGCGTTGAGCCAGAATAACCTGCGTTTCATAGAGGGAACGGCGCAGGGCGCCAGAGAGATTGATCTTGAAACAATCCCTCGGAACCTTGACGAAGCCCTCCGCTACGATGAACCGGAAAAACAGATACGTTTTCACACGGGAAAGTCGGGCAACGGCAAACGAACAACCATGACCTCAGGACACGGTTCCACCCGGGATGACGCCAAAGAAAATATCTTCAAGTACTTCCGTCTGATTGATAAAGGTCTGCGCAATCTCCTCAGGGATGAGCGGGCGCCTCTGGTGCTGGCGGGAGTGGATTACCTCTTCCCGATTTACCGGGAGGCCAATACCTATGCCAATCTCATGAATGAGGGCATCCCGGGCAACCCTGAGGGAATGAGCACGGAACAACTGCACAAGCAGGCTCTGGCGCTGGTAACGCCATCATTCCGGAATACGGAAAACGATGCCCTTTCCCTGTACCGGCAATCTTCCGGAACGGGGCTTACCTCCAACGACATCGGTGAGATCGTGCCGGCGGCCTACCACGGACGCGTCGGCATGCTGTTCTTCGCCACCGGTTATCAGGAGTGGGGGGCGATAGATTCCGAAGGCAATATTGCTCGGCGAGGGAAAGGGGAAAAATCAAGTGAAGAGGATCTCTTGGATTTTGCCGCCATCCATACCTTCTTAAACGGCGGAACGGTGTTCCCACTCGCTCAGGAGAAGATTCCCGATAATACGCCGCTTGCCGCGGTATTCCGTTACTAATTTACTTTCGGCTCGTAGCGCCCTAAGCGGAAGTTTCCTTCCTGCCCTTGTAAATAAACCGCTCGAACAACCGGTGAAATGGCGTCCAATCCGATTCGTCCGTCGGAGATGCGTCAATGAACTCCCGGAAAGCGCTGGCTTTGGCATCGAGATCATCGATATGGTGCACGAGCATCGCCTCTATCGTCTTGGGACGCTTTGGTGAACCGTATTCCAGGACGCCGTGATGACTGAGCAGGATGTGCCGGAGTTCCATGGCCAATTGTCCGGGAAAGTTCTCCAGAGTCCTTATTTTCTCATCGAGCATTTCCACACCGATGACGACATGCCCGATAAGACGTCCCCGATCGCTGTATTCCACGATCCGGTCGTAGGAAAATTCATATATCTTGCCGATATCGTGCAGTATGCCACCGGCAATGACCAGATCTTTGTTTACGCCCCCGTAGTGCTCTGTGATCACCTGGAGCAGGCGCGTCATAGACAGCGTATGTTCCAGAAGCCCTCCCGCATAGACGTGGTGGAGCCCCTTGGCCGCCGGCGCTTTCTTGAAAAGCCTCGCTATTTCTTCATCGCGGAAAAAGGCCTCCAGCAGGGCTTTGAGCGGCGGCGTCCCGATCTTCTCAACGAATGCCAACAGTTCTGCGAACATTTCTTCCGCACTTCTCCTGGCCGCGGGAAAGAAGTCTCCGGGATCAATTTCTCCGTCGTCGGCTATCTTGACCTCCTGTATGGAGAGTTGGATCGCATCGCGATAGCTGACCGCGCGGGAATGGATATGGATAATATCGCCTTTTTTAAAAACCTTGTCCCACTCCATGGCATTTTCCCAGATTTTCCCTTCTATCTGCCCTGTCCGGTCCTTGAGTCGCAGGGTAAGATAGGGTGCCCCTTTCTGGGAAAAAGCCAGATTCTTTTCCGCAACGAGAAAGGGGGAATTGATCTTTTCCCCCGGACGTATATCCTTTATATAGATACTTTTCACCTTCACGTACTCTGCCTGTCCTTTCTTTGAGGAAGCTCATAAAATCGCAATTTTCGCTTCCGGATGCGCATGGATTCCCTCACGTAGTATTTCTTCGGCGGTAGTGCCGCTCCATCTTCTTATGCGGATACGTTACGATAACAAAGCCGGGATGTAAAAGCAATCCGAAAGGAGGGGAAATTTGAGTTTGAGAAACCATGAAGCGGAATGCCCCGTGGCACGCCCGTGAAATGCGCTCACCGCTGAATTTATGACCCCGTCCAGAACGCCTGCGGATCGAACCGCCGTAGCACGGCGAGTTCCGCCTCGGTGGGGGAGGGAGTCGTCGTCACTGCCGGAGCAATGCGGAGTTCCCAACCAGTATTGGCCAGAACATCCTCCACGGTCACGCCGGGATGGAGGGAGGAAAGAACCATTTCCCCGCTCTCACGATCGAAGCGAAAAATGCCGAGCGTGGTGATCACCGCCGCCGGACCGCCCCGCGGGAGGCCGACGCGCCTTCGCCAGCCGCCTCCGTCGCCGTAGCCGGGCGACGTCAGGTAATCCACGCGGGGAACGAAGCGGCGCTTTTCGTGGGTCATGATGATGATATGCCGTCCGGCCAGGCTCGCCAGGTCGCAGGCCCCGCCGCTGCCCGGCAGCCGTGTTTCCGGACGCTCGCAACCGCCGATGTAACTCGTGTTCAAGTTGCCGAAGCGATCTACCTGCGCCCCGCCGATGAATCCCACGTCCACGAGTCCTTGCTGAAGCAGCGCCATGACGTCGGCGGTGTCGGAGAGCCACCGGGCGCGGCAGAGGTTCGGCAGGTCGCCCATGGTCAGTATGGGTTCCGACGTGGCCGTGTCGCGTATTATGCCCAGTTCAAAAATGCCGGTGGCATCGGCGGCATGGGTGCTTTTGGCAAGCAGAAAACCCAGGAGCGGCAGGCGCATGCCGACAAAGACCACCTCCCCGTCGGCGATCTCCCGTGCGGAGGCCGCGACCATCAATTCGGCCATGGTGTAGGATGGATGCTCAACAGCCATAATCGGCGGCCTCCGACCAGACGTGATTTCTGAGGGCCAGGGACGCCATGCGTTCCTCCCCTAAGAGCGCCGGGTAATCGCCGCTGCCGTGCACCGTGTCCACCCACCGGGCGCGCCAGCGGGCAAAATCCGCAGAGGTTTTGCTGCTGTTCCGGTAATCGAGAAACGCCCCGTGGTCGCGGTTATAGTAGCCGGGAACGGGCGAAGGGTGGCCTCCCCAGGGAACATGCGCCACGGCGCTCACTTTGAAACCCGGCGTTATAACCCGGTTGGGGTCGCTGCCGATGACGTCGGGGGAGACGATTTCCTCGGCGGTGATGATAATGTGCCGGCTGGCGAGACAGGCCTCGCGGGTGACGCCCAGGTTCCCCCACAGGTGGGCGTTGCCGTATTCGTCCGCCCGCTGGACGTGGATGATGGCCGTATCCGGGGCAATGGCGGCGACGGCGCAGAGGATATCTCCGGTGAACGGGCAGGCGATGGTTTTCAGGCCGGGGTTCGTTTTGAAGAGATCGCTGCCGAGGGCGGTGCGGGTGGGCATGAAGGGGACGCCCATGGCGCCCGCCCGGAGTGCCATGGTCAGGGTCAGGTTGGAATGGTCTTCCTGTTCCAGGGAGCCGCCTTCGACCGCGCGCCGGAAATTATAGCAGGAGCCCGTGATGACGTTTCCCACCCAGCTCGCCCGTACTGTGCGGACACAACCGGCGCCGATGATCTGGTCGAACAGCATATCCGAGATGGTGCCCACCAGCGTCAGATCGCGCTTTGCCTGTCGCATGATCTCGTGTCCGGCGGCAAAGGGAATCAGAGACTCCTGGCACGTCCCCATTGCCACCGTGCAGCCGTGGGGAACAAAACGCTCTATGGCGTCAGCAAGGTTATATAGCTTGGATGAGGACACTGCGGACCTCGTTCGGTAAGTTTACGGTCAGGTAACTCGGGGGACCTTTTATGACGAAGAGGCATCTGCGAACTCGCACTTTTTCGCTACCCTCGTTTGTAGATGTCGTTGCCGATGGCAATGTGGGATCGGGCGGTTTCAGAGTAAATGACGAGGCACTGCCATGACTTCAGCGGCCTACCGACCGCTTTGAGTAAAAACTTTTTTATTGAGGGGGCTATACATCACGTGCCCCACTTCCGTGGAGCCGTATACTTGGTATATGGGTATGCCGCATCTCTTTTCACCGTTATTCAGCGCCTCCATGGGAAGCACGTCGCCACCGCAGGAATACCCGGGAAAACTGCAATAGGAAATATAATCAAAATCACCGCCAATACCCCTGTAACGTTCCCCTTTTCCATCGTCTTGCCTTACTGATTAATTGGTCGGAATGACAAGTATTCCTGTCAGCGCCGTGCAGTATAGGTGAAGGTGTTTTTGGAAGTCAAGATAATTTGAAGTTTCTTAAGGAGCCTCCTTTATTTTTCCCGGAGGAGACGGTGGTCGCCTGCCCGTATAGTCAGCTTTGCCATGTCGAAATATTCCATGAGCGGTATGATGTATTTTCGCGAAAGTCCCGTCAATTCCTTGAAACTCGCCGGCGTAGCCTTTCCTTCTCTTACGAGAAGCTTTCGGTACTCCTCCCGCAGTTTGTCAATGACGTCCCGATGGAAATACATTTCCTCGTTTACCTTTATCAGCTCTCCCTCCTTAAGCATCACGTTTGTCACGGTTGACGCCTTGCTTTTCCGGTCGGAAAACTTCTCCGCAACTTCCCGGATCGAAGGAGGCGTAAGACCGGCGCCACGGTAGAGACGGTTTATCTCCCCGCGCAGTGTCTCCAGTTCACCGTCGAGATTGACGCGGTGTCCCGCGATCCGTACGTTTTCACGGTCGATCGTAATCTTGCCGGACTTTTCCAGGTCTTTAAGGACAATAGTGAAGAGCCGGAGACTGACAATGCGTCCCATCATGGTCCGCAGTTCCTCTTTGGAAAGCCCTTCCTTCAGGGGAAACTTCTTATGGTATTCCTCCGCTGCTCCCAGTATTCTTTCCCGGAGATTCTGGTAGACGGCAGAAGAGACAACCCGAAACTCCTCCGCATCCAGGAGGATGGCCCGCCCTTTGGAAAGCATTATCGTGAGTATCTGCTTCAGCCTTTCCTGAGAAAGCGCTGTTTTTACCACCAACTGCCCTACGCTGATGCCCTCATGACCGGCACGCTGAATCATAACCTCCGTCTTCTCTGAAGGGGAACCGCTGCACAGCAGCCTGAATTCGCGGCTCACGCCGCTGTCGTGTCTCTTGTGCTTGACGGAGTGGGGATCAACTATGACCCCGCCGCCGATCGTTGTTACCGGTGAATAACTCCTCGCCACAAATCTGTCTCCCGCCATGGTTACGGTGGGAGATTCGAAAACCAGTTGGGCATAGGCGCTTTCCCCCGGTTCTATCTCGTCGCGTTCCAAGAATATGACCCGCGCAATAATCTCGCTCGTCCCCGCATGAAATCTTACCAGGACCCTGTTCTTCAATTCTCTGCCTGCCGAAGACAGGTAATTAAAAACGATATCCATGCGGGTAGAAGGGGCAAGTGTTCCGGGACGGGCAACGACTTCCCCCCTGCTGATAACCGCCTTTTCGATGCCCTGCAGGTTGATGGCCGTCCTCTGGCCCGCCTCGGCCGTGGTCACGGGCATATTGTGCACCTGAATCCCCCTGATCTTCGCCTCCAGCCCGCCGGGGAGAATCTGCACGGTCTCGCCCGCGTTGACCATGCCCGATACCAGGGTGCCCGTCACAACCGTCCCGAATCCCTTCATGGTAAATACCCTGTCCACGGGCAGCCGGAAAAGGCCTGTGTCCGCCTCTTCCTCGATCTCGCCCGCCACTCGATCCACCGCCTCGACGAATTCGGGAATCCCGGACCCGCTCAGCGCCGAAAGCACAACAACGGGAGCCGTCTCCAGGAACGTTCCCTCAAGAAAGCCGCGGATATCATCGTTCAAGAGCTCCAGCCATTCCTTGTCAACGAGGTCGGCCTTGGTGACGGCCACGACACCTTTTTTAATCCCGAGCAGGGAGCAGATTTGCAGGTGTTCCCTCGTTTGGGGCATGATCCCCTCATCCGCCGCAATGACCAGGGCCACCAGATCAATCCCCGCGGCGCCGGCGACCATGTTTTTTATGAACCGCTCATGCCCCGGGACATCGACAATGCCTATGGTACGGCCGCTCCTCAGCGTTAGCGAGGCAAACCCCAGCTCGATGGTAATGCCCCGTTCCTTCTCCTCCTTGAGCCGGTCCGTGTCTATGCCGGTCAAGACCTTGATAAGCGCGGTTTTGCCGTGATCTACGTGTCCCGCCGTGCCGAGTACAATATGTTTCATGTTCAGCAATCCCGATAACGTCCGCTGCCTCAAACTGAAGGCACATCCTCCCGGCAGAGGGTGATAGCCGCCAAAACTTCTTCCTCAACCCATGCCGCACCTAAACAGCTTTCCCTTAACAAACTGCCCGGCTTTTCACAACAAAAACATGCCGAGCCGGTCAAAATAATATTAAGAGAAGGGAAGTTGGGGCGTCTTTTCCCTTGACACTTCAACGGGCTTTTCCCTATACTTGCCGGGAAGAAAGCACGTTCCTGTGAAGTTCCCCGCTCTCCGAGCGGGGCTTCCCGGCAAGGGGTCTTCATGTTCTTCATTGCGCCCCCTGACCCCGCCTGGAAGGC
>JACQWR010000017.1 GCA_016209105.1 Deltaproteobacteria bacterium
ACCACTGCGAGTCATACTCCCCCGCGTGCTCGAAGACCATCCTCACCGCCCGCTCCCTAACTTCTCGTGAATACCTGCTCTGTTCTTTCATGTCTCCATCCTCTCACAGAATGGAGCCTCCGACAATCCCGGAGCGGTTCAAGACGGCACTATTTTAGTATCGGCGCACATTGCCGTCCATGTGTAAATATCACCATACCCAAATTCTCCCCTATGTTCTTTGGGAACATTCTTTTCTTTAGCATAACAAAAACTCCATATCTCATCACACTGAATGCGCTTGCAGGTGAGGTTATGAAAAGCCTTATCTTGATATTCAGCACACACCTTACCTACGTCCACTAAGAGTTTCGTCACTGTGTTAATAGAGCATCCGGTCATGCGAGAAGTGGAACGCAGACTATTGCCTTCTACAAGGCAACCAAGGATTTGTACCCGTTTCTCAAGACTAAGCCGATTCATATTGCCCCCATCTAATGTTTGATAGTGAACATTATACTTGAGCGGTAAAGTAAATGCAAGCATTATTTTTATAAATATTTTATGCTTGCATTTATATACGATTCGTGCTAATTATGCAAGCATAAAAATTAAGGAGGGTAAGGCTATGGAAGACAAGTCGAATGAAAGTAAAGCAATAGGCGGGAGGGCGCGGGCGGAGAAGTTAACACCAGAACAAAGAAAAGAGATTGCCCAGAAAGCAGCGAACGCGAAATGGCAACATCATCAGAAAGTTGCCAAGGCCACCCACGATGGGACTATTAATTTGGGAGGAGCCGAAATCGCGTGTGCTGTTTTGGCAGATGGGACGCGGTTATTGTCTGAACGTGCCGTCATTAGGGCTTTTGGAGGAAAGAGGGGCGGAGCACACTGGAGGAGGCTAAAGGAAAATCCCGATGGCGCCAATTTGCCTGCATATTTGTCTGCAAAGAACATAATTCCTTATATTCCCGATGATTTAGCTATGGCGCTAAAAAATATAATTCCTTATGTCCCTGCAACCAAAGGTGCAATAAGTTTTGGCCTGGAAGCAACATTGTTGCCTCAAGTATGCGATGTATGGTTGAAGGCCCGCGATGAAAATAAAATTCTTAAATCTCAAATTAAGATGGTTATAGCCGCTGACATGCTCATGAGAAGTTTTGCCAAAGTTGGTATTATTGCTCTTATTGATGAGGCGACGGGTTATCAAGATCAACGCTCAAAAGATGCGTTGCAACAGCTCCTATCAATATACCTTACAGAGGAAAAATTGAAATGGGCAAAGATGTTTCCTAACGAGTTTTACAAGCAGATTTTTAGGTTGCGGGGATGGCAATACAACCCTCTTGATCAACGGAAACCGAAAATAGTCGGTAAGCTTACAAATCAAATCGTTTATAAAAAATTGCCGCCAGGGGTGTTAGAAAAACTAAGAGAGTTAAATCCAGTGAAAAATAGAAAAACATGGAGAAGGGGGGCAGCATTCTTTCAATACCTAACTTCCGATATTGGGCAACCCGATTTAAGAGATCATTTTTTACAATTATTACCACTAATGCGGGCGTCTGATGATTGGGATAATTTTATTAAATTATTAAATAGGGCAATTCCCGATCCAGCCTTGCCGATTGATGACCTTCCGTTGTTTAAGAAGTGGGATTAATTGGATTTGTTTTCCCATCTCTTTTTGGCAGCATTTTGGGCTATTTCTTTGCGCCGTTTGGCTGTGAGCTTGTCCGCTCTCGCCTTACCTCCCTTCAAGCCCCCAAGCCGTCCTAATTCCACGGCTGCTTGGTTCTTTGTGGGTTTCTCTTCTGGCTGCGGTTCCTCGTTTGTTGCTTGCTCAGCAATAAACGCTGCAAGTTTATTCAATTCACGCGGTGTCTTTTTCATGGCCTGAGCATAGCATAACCGCTCAAGCATTTCAAGCCCTCATTATTTCAAACTGAGACACTACCCATCGCGACGGTAAGCCGCCGGGGTCGCTATGTGGAGCGTATTTCCTGGCGCATGAAGACGGCGTAGGAAAGCGCGAAGAAGATCATGGTGACGGCTATGAGCGAAATAAGATGCGGGAGCACAATCAGGATGCTCTGCGAGAGGGGCAGCGCGCTCTGAAAACGGGAAAGCGACAAACGCTCCAGGGGACCCATGAGGAGGAGTGTTTGCGTCGTTTTCCGTAGGGGATCCATGATCGTGTTCGTGCCTTCGCTGTAGAGCGTCATCGGCGAGAGGAGGGAGAGGATGTGCCGAGTCTGCTCATGCTGGAGCAGTAACTCCGGATTCGACATCGCCGTGTTCTGGTCCACAGGAGATATCGCGTCGGCCGCGATGCTTGCGCCGAGCGACACGAAAAAGGACAGGAATATCCAGCAGGCAACCGCGGCCAGGGCCGAAGTGGCTATGCTGCGGAAGACCACGGAGAAGAGGATGGAAACACCCAGCCAGAAGGAAATATAGAAGATGCTGATTACGATGTATATGGCGAGACGTCCGATTTCATCCGGGCCCGGCACCACCCCGATGGAGCGGAGGCCGATTCCCGATATGATGAGCGCAATCGCAAGGATCAGCACGGTGATGGTGATCACCCCGGCCAGAAATTTCCCGTTGATGATGGCGTCACGGTAGATGGGCTGAGAGGCGAGTTTGCTCAGGGTGCGGTAGCTCCGTTCACGGTTCACCGCGTCAAAGCCCAGCACGATGCCGATCAGGGGGCCGAAAAAGGCCATGAACTGGATCAGGGAAAAAAGTTTGCCCGTGGCGGTGAAGAGCATCAGGAAAACGAACGAGGGTTTGGCGACACCCTGCAGTTCTTCCTTGAGTCCCGTTCCCACCATATATGCCGATACGAGGCTGACCATGAGGATGAGCGTAAAGAGCAGGATGAAGCGGGTGCTGCTGAAGTGATCGGCCAGTTCTTTCCGGCAGATGGTGAGTATTGCCTTCACGGCTGTACCTCCTTAAAATACTTCATATAGATTTCTTCGAGCGTATAGGTTTCCGGCCCCAACCCGAACTTCTCCCGTGCCAGGTCGTCAATCTTGCCCTGGGCGACCATGTTCCCCTTGATCATGATTCCCACGCGATGGCTGATTTTCTGCACCTGATCCAGGAGATGGGACGAAAAGAAAACGGTAATGTTTTTATCCGTGCTGAGAGAACAGATAAGATCAAGCATGTGGCGGCTGCCGTCGGGGTCCAGGCCGAGTGTGGGTTCATCCAGGAAGACAACCGCCGGGTTCTTGACGAGCACCTCGGCGATTCCCAGGCGTTGCCTCATCCCGCGGGAGAATGCCCCCACTTTTTTTGTGCGCTCGTCGTAGAGCCCCACCATCTTCATCTGTTCTTCAATAATCGGGGCGGAGTCCCGATCGGCGATTCCGTTGAGCCGGCAGATATACTTAAGATTCTGAACCGCGTTTAGGTCATCGTAGAATCCCACGTTCTCCGGGAGATAGCCCACCACCCGTTTTACCTGCAGGGGTTCGCGGGTGGGATTATAGCCGCAGACGTGCGCCGTACCCGAAGTAGGCTCGCTTAACCCGAGCAGCATAAGGAGGGTCGTCGTTTTGCCGGCCCCGTTCGGGCCGAGGAATCCAAAGATTTCCCCCCGTTTGATGCTCAGGTTCAGATGGTTGACGGCGATCTGGCCGCCGTAAACCTTGGTCAGATCGCGGGTTTCAATTACCGTCTCACTATTCACGTTATCTCCTCCCCAGCCAGAGGAACAAGCCGCCGAGACCGGCGATCACCAGCAGAATAATGATGATCCCGACCCATCCCCATGCCGAAGAAGTTTTTACGGACACCCGGATTTCCACCGTCTTCGAACTGTTCTTTTCCCCTTCCACGGAGAGTCCTACGGAGTAGTCTCCCACCAGCGCCTGGGCCGAGGGAGTGATGGTGACCTCTACCTGCTTCATTTCACCGGCGGCGAGCGTATCTATCTTGTCGGGCTTGAACTCCACTTTCCAGTTCTCCGGCTTGAAGGAACTGATGGCGATATTGCGGTTGACGGCCGAACCGGTATTCTTGACGAAGAAGGACATGTTGGCGGGCTTGCCCGCATAGGATTCGAGGGAGAGAATCCCCGTCGGCGTGCCGGCATCGAGCGTATAGGTTCCCGTGAGAACGACGGAGAGTTTCACCTCCGCCTTTTTTTCGCCGGAGCTGATGTAGACCAGGATCGGATAAGAGCCGGCCTGTGCTTCCTTGGCCGGGGTTACTTCAACGGATACGGATTGGTTCTGGCCGCCCTTGATGCGGAGGCTGGATATCTGCTTCTGTTCGTAGGCAGGTTTAAAGTTGACTTCCCATTTTTCCGGCGCCATGGCGGTGAGGCTGAAATTCTTGTCCGTTTCGCTTTTATTTGTCACGTCGAGGGAAAATTCGAACTTGGCGTCCGTCTGTCCTTTCAGGACGGGATACGACGTGGTGATCTGGAGGTCGTCGGCAACAGCCGTTTTTTCCCGCACGACGACGTTGATGGTCTGCGATGAGGTGAATTTCCCGTCTGCGGTGCGGGCGTCTACCTGGAACAGATAGCTGCCGGGCTTGATCCCTTTTTCAGGATCGGCGGCGAACGTGAGGACGCGGTTTTTTCTTCCCGGAACGGGAACGCTGTTGACCACGTAGTTCGGCCCCTTTATGGACGTCTTCCATCCCTGGGGAACCGTGGTCAGCGTCAGGGTGATATTTTCGTCGGTTCTGCCTTTGTTATCCGCGGTGATGTCCATCCGGACGGATTCACCCTGGGAAACGAACATGCCGGAATACTCCGTGTAGACGGCGATTCCCCGTTCCGGGCCGGTGTCCTTTTCTTTGCCGTTTTCTGCGGCAACTGCCCGGCCGATCAGGATGAGGGAACAAAAAAGAAACAACACTGCGAGACCAAAAAGACTTTTGTGCACCAACCTTCCGTGACTCACTGCATACCTCCTTTTAACGGCTTGTTTTTTTCTTGCATTTTCCGCGCCGGGAGCAACCTCCGTTGCAAGGTTAGCCGTACGGCTTTCCGCTGGCAAGAATAATTATATGGGGTTTTTTTGTCAAGTCCGGAGATGCGCTCGCTGCCGAATTGAATCTCTCCGCAACACGTTGCGGAGAATCTTCGATTCTTAAGGAACGGCACCGTTACCATTCGCTCGCTTATCCCTTGAGCAAGCTCAAGGGGGAATACGCTTGCTGCCGAATTCACCCCTTGGGAGAGAGGATTAATTCTTCCCGTTCTCCGAATTTCTTTTTATTGTCTATAAAAAATATCCGCTCCGGTGTCAATTTATAGAAGTTTATCCCTTTCACTTGACTGGCGATGAGGTCGCCCAGCACGTTCGGTGAGAAGAAAAAATCCTTTACATCGGGGAATTTTTTTACGTAGGCCAGGGCGATGCGTCCGTTTTGCATGATGCCCCCTACGTCTGCTGCCCGGCCTTCCAGTTGTATCCCCTTAATAAGGAGCCAGTTGGAATAATCCTCGTCTATGGTTGCGGATACCCGGGGATTGAGCGCCAGGTGCTCTCCGTGCAGGGTTACCGGGCTGCTCAAAAAGTAGATATCAAACCCGATGTTTACGTAAAATACCGTGGCGGCATGGGGCACCCCTTCTCGTGCGGTTGCCAGGGTAAGGGTATTGTGGCTCTCCAGGTACGCTAATACGACATTTTTCAGTTCTTCTTCCATAGGCAACAACGGCAATCCCGTGGTTATTCTCGTTCAGCCCCCCCCAGGAAGCCTCACATTGAGGCCGTGAAAAGTATTTTTTTGACCCTTTCCAATATCCTTGCCCTGTTTTCCGGGAATCTGATCGGCGTGGTCGGTTCCCAGCTCTGCCAGTCCCCCAGAAGATCGTTGTAGAGCACGGCACAACCCCGCGAGATCAGAATAGTTCCGTTTTCGTTTACCGCCGCCAGGCAGGCAGGGAGCGCCTCCTGCAGACGGTCCCGCTCGGCCTCGCTTTCCGCATGGAAAACGACGGCCATGGTTGCGGCGCCGGGACGGCCGCTGCCGAACTTTCCGTATACGTGCCCTCCGGGAAAGCGGTTTTCAAATTCACCGAGCAGGGCAAGGCATTCATCAATGTTCCCGAGCACGGCGGTTATCTTCCAACAGTTGTAGGTGGCGCCGAGCGTAATGGCGGCGCGTCCTTCCTGCAACTGGTGGTAGAGATTCTGGATGCAGGGGAGACAGCGGCCATAGATGTTGGCGTTTGTCTTTTTCAGGCCGGGGTCGCTCTCGAAGCTGACCCAGAAATTTCCCTCCGGACCGTGCGGTATCTCCCCCAGATATATATGCCATCCGGCGCTGTCCATGGCAATCTTGTTGTCACACCTCCAGTACGGTTGCGCGTAAAATTAGCAGAGCGGCGGCAATAAAGCAACTCGAAGAATGGAGCTCAACTTGAGCATCCGGGATTTTTCCGAAGTCGCCGCTATTGATGCAACCACTTCTCCATCCGGGGCAGCTCTTCCGTTATCCAGCCGGGGGAACGGCGCACCGTGAGGAAAAGTTCGAAGAGACGGTCCATGATTCCGGCGGCGGTTTCCATGAGGTAGATGCGCTCCAGTGTCCGTCCGTCTGCTTCCTTCTCTTCCTCCTCGTCGGGGGCAACGGGGAGTTTCATGGACTGGAAGTGAAAGTAGTCCGCCTTCAGCGTGAATTCCCAGTCCGCCGCGTCCCGCGTGAGCTTGATGCGCGCCTCTTTTATTTTCTTTCCCCGGCGTAATGCCTCTTTCCCTTCCTTCAGGTCCGAATGCAGCCCCTGGCATACGACGCTCTCGGAATAATCGCCGTCTCCCGATTCAAGCACGATCCTTCGCAGGAAGGTCACCCCCGTATCCCCCAGATCGGGAATCATGACGGTGCCGCCCCGTTCTTCGCTTTTGAACCAGAGCCAGGTGAGGAACTCCCTGCCGGGGGAGAAGGCCGGTGTGGATTCGTCCGCGCCGGCGGCCTTGTGGGTGCGCGCCTTCCCTGCGGTTGTTGATGAAGCGGTGGTCTCGTTATCCGCCATTGACGCTCCTTCCCAGGGGACGAAGGGGTAAACGGTAAGTCCGAAGGAGCGCTTGAACAGGTCCTGGAATTCTTCAGAGGCTTTTTCGGTAAGGGAGGAGAAAAAAAGCATGTTCTTTGACACGGACCAGCAGACCCCGTGGAAAGAGGGGATCGGATGCGAGTTTTCCAGGAGGCCGGCACGTATCTGTTCCTTCAGAATCTCCCGTTGTTCCCGGTATATTCTTTTGCCGCCGCTTTCGACGCGGAGTTTTTTTTCGCCCTCAAGGAGCCGTACCTTCAGGAGAGAGGCGGGCACCATTTTTCTGTCGATGCGCAACGAAAAAAGGAGGTAGTCGCCCAGGGCATATTCCTCGTTTTTGAAATCCGTGTCGAGGATGTTTTCCAGGCTTGTCCAGCCGGTGTTGTCTTCATCGCCCTGCACCGCTGATTCCCGGAAGGCGTACTTTTTTAACCGTTCATCAATAAAGGTGGAGAAATGGGCCGGGTGGTTGCCGGCAATGCGAAATCGCGTGAACGTGACAGAACCTTTTAATAAACTCATGACGGTCTCCTTCAAAGGGAAGGGACTCTAACGCAGTCGGGGGTCATTGTCAAGCATCGTACCGGGTTAAACGTAATGATGGTAGACGTGATGCGCATCGGGACTGGCGGGACACGGCCCCGGCACGAGCGTCACCCGATTGGTAAAGCAGGAGCGGCGAAGGGAGACCAGTCGTAAATGGGTGTAAGGGATAACCAACTATTTTCCGGATCAGTTTTTTTCATCCTTAATTTTCCCGAGTTTAAAACGTGAACGACACGGAAATCGCCCCGAAATGCTGTTCGTCCTTCTGGGTTTCGAATTCTTTCGTCCGGTGAACGTAGGAATAGGTGATCTTGAAGCGGTGGATGATCATCCCGATTCCAGCGACAAGATCGGCAACAAACGGTTTCTTATTGACGCTGTGGCTGTCCCGGAAGGTGTTCCCGTCGAGGAAGATGTTCCGGGCTACGGCGTTTCCATCAACGGCAAGGAAGAGATGGACGCCGAAACGCCGGAACGGATGGAAGAGGCGCGGATCAGCATCATCCAGGGGAGAGCTGCTGTCCGATCCCGGCCGGATGAGATAAGTTCCGAAATCATTCGGGAGGTTCCAGCCGAAACGCACCTGGCCGCCCAAATTCGCTCCCGTGTAAACATTTCCCACGGCGACTCCCAGATGAGGGATGCAGTCGAATCCGAGACTCCCCGCTCCTTTGGTTTGCAACACTTTCCACTTGCGTTCGAAAAAAAGATTGAATACGGGTTCGTCGTGGAGCTGATGCTCCCAGCCCTTGGGATCGACAGAACCGATCCAACGGTGAATCACCTTCTGGCAGTCCTCGGCGTAGGAATGACGGCCGACAATGCCAAGATCAAATTCGAAGGTGTCCATTTGACGCCGGTTCTTGCTGTGGAGCCCCAACCCCAGGTACGTGATGCCGGCATAGGGCCGGTCGTCCCGGATCGGGTCGCTCCGTTCCTTGTCCTCCGGCGTGTAGATCTTCTGTCCCAGGGAAAGGGAAACCGAGCGCTGGTCTCCGGGATCGTTGACGAACGGCATCCGTTCAATGAGCGGGTGCATCCATGACGGCACAAGAGCGGTGTCCCGGTAATTTGAAAGATCACGGGAAATCCACGAAAGCTTTGTTCCATGGGTGTAATAGCGGTCCTTGTTGTCGAAGCCGAAGAGATCATTTTCCAGGGAGAGGGTCAGGGTGTCCGATTTCCGCGCTTCTTCGTCCCTGGCAAGGGATGGCCGTGGCAAGAAAAGAAGGATCAGGATCAGGATGATCGCAGGAAATGATCTTGGCTTCATTTAACGGCATCCTTTGATAGAGGCCCGATTTCCAGTTTGTCTGCCTTCCCTACTCACCCCCACCCAGCACCGTGTAAAGCGTGACGAGATTGGCGACCCGGGCAAGATGGAGGCCGATCAGTCCCTGTTGTGCGCTATTGAGTGAACGTTGCGCATCGAGGACGCCCAGGTAACTGTCAATTCCCTTTGTGTAACGCGCATCGGAGAGGCGGTAGGTTTCTTGAACCGCCTGGACCAGCGATTGCTGCGCCGCTATCCGCTGATTTACCGCGCCCTGCACGGCAAGGGCGTCGGCTGCCTCCCGGAAAGCCGCCTGGATCGCTTTCTCGTATTGGGCCACGCATATTTCCCTCTCCACTTTCGTGACATCGTATGCCGACCACGTGCGGGCATCGAAAATCGGTATCGTAATCTTTGGTGTGAAATTCCACGCACCCTGTCCGGAGTTGAAGAGTCCGGACAGATCAGTGCTTGCGGTTCCTATGGCGGTCGTGAGCGAGATGCGGGGGAAGAACGCCGCACGGGCGGCGCCGATATTGGCGTTGGCCGCTTTGAGCCGATGTTCAGCCGCCAGCACATCGGGCCGCTTGAGGAGCACTTCGGAGGCCAGACCGGGAGATAGCTCCTTGGGAGGGTGCACGCTCTTCAGATCTACCGGCAGGAGCGTCGGTGGCAGGGAACCCCCGATCAGAAGATTCAAGGCGTTTTCATCCTGCGCCGTCAATTGGGTGTAGCGGGCGACATCTCCCCTGACCGTATCCACCTGGCTTTGCGCCCGTTGGATATCCAGTTGGGACGCGAGCCCGACGTCATACCGTTTCCGGATCAGGTTGTAGGAACTTTTCTGCGTCTGAAAGGTGGAGGTCGCCAGCGTGAGTGCTTCCCGATCAGCGGCAAGGGCGAGGTACGCATTGGCCACGGCGGACACCAGTAGGATCTGCGCGCTCACGCGGGCTTGATCCGTGGCGAGGTATTCTTCCAGCGCGCGATCCTTCAGGTTGCGGATGCGGCCGAAGAAATCCAGTTCCCAGGAGGTGATGCCGAGATTAAGATCATAGCGATCGCTGGTCTTTGCACTTCCGGTGCTGGAAAGATCGGCAGGCAGACGCTGTCTGTTCATTGTCCCGACCGCATTGACCGTCGGCAGAAGTTCGGCGCGTTGGATGCCGTACAATGCTCTTGCCCGTTCGACATTCAGGGTGGCGACCCGCAGATCACGGTTGGTGGTCAAGGCCATTTCGATGACCTGACGGAGCTTCTCGTCGGTGAAAAATTCCTGCCACTTCAACCCCGTGGCCGTCGGTGCCGATGCGGCCGCTTTCGTTTCGGTATAGGGCGCCCCGGTCGGCCAATCTGCGGGGACGGGTGACGCGGGTCGTGTGTATTCCGGGGCCAGCGTGCAGCCCGTCAGCAGGGTGACAATCACGCACACAAGAAAAAACGAGTTTCTCTTCATATCAGTGATCCTCTGATGGATTTTCACCATCTGTTTTGGCTGCTTCACGCCTTCCGTGTTTGCCGAAGACCTTTTCGATCAGGACGTAGAAGAGGGGCGAAAAGATCACCACCAGGATTGTGGCGGTGAACATCCCCCCCAGGACGCCGGTGCCTATGGCGTTCTGGGCGCCCGCGCCCGCGCCGGTGGTGATGGCCAGGGGCAGGACGCCGAATCCGAAAGCCAGCGAGGTCATGAGAATAGGCCTGAACCGCAGTTTCGCCGCCTCCACCGTCGCCTCGATCAACCCCATCCCCCGCTCCACCCCGGCCTGGGCAAACTGGACGATCAGGATAGCGTTTTTGGTGGTAAGCCCCAGGATGGTCAGAAGGCCGATCTGGAAGTAGACGTCGTTGGCCAGCCCCCGGCTGCTGGAGGCGATGACGCCGCCGATCACCCCCAGCGGCAGCACCAGCAGGATCGAGATGGGGATGGGCCAGCTCTCGTAGAGGGCCGCCAGGCACAGGAAGATCACGAAAATGGAAAAGGCATAGAGAAGGGGCGCCTGGGAGCTGGATATCCGCTCCTGGTAGGAGAGTCCCGTCCAGTCGAAGCCGAACCCCTTGGGCAGTTTCGCCACAGCTTCTTCCATGGCCTGCATGGCCTCGCCTGAGCTCTTGCCCGGCGCCGGCTCTCCCCAGATGTTCATGGACGGGAACCCGTTGAACCGCTCCAGCCGGGAAGGGCCGGATGTCCAGCGGCCCGAGGCGAAGGAGGAGAAGGGGACCATCTTGCCCGTCGCATTGCGGACGTAGAGCTTTTCCAGGTCCTTGGGCAGCATGCGGTAGGGGGCGTCGGCCTGGACATAGACCCGTTTCACGTTGCCGCCTCTGACGAAGTCGTTGACATAGGCGCTGCCGAAGGCCGCGGAGATTGTCTGGTGGATCGAGGTGATCGGGATCCCCAGGGCGCCGGCCTTTTCCCAGTCCACATCGATCCGGTATTCGGAGACATCTTCCAGGCCGTTGGGACGGACGGCCGTCAGCCTCGGGTCCTTGGCCGCGATCCCGAGGAATTGGTTGCGGCCCTCCGTCAGGGCCGCATGCCCCAGCCCGCCCCGGTCCAGAAGCTGGAAGTCGAACCCCTTGGCGGTTCCCAGTTCGACGACGGCCGGCGGCGGGAAGGCAAAAACGATGGCGCCGCGGAGACTCGCAAGGGCACGGGTGGCCCTTTCCGCTACGGCCTTAGCCTTGAGGTCGGGACGGTTGCGGAGCTCCCAGTCCCTCATTTTGATGAACAACATGCCGCTGTTCTGTGCCCGTCCGGAGAAGCTCATGCCGGAGATGGTCATGCAGGATTCCACCGCCTCTTTTTCTTTCTCGATGAAATATGCTTCGATTTTGCTCGTGATCGCCCGGGTCTGCTCCAGGGTGGCGCCCTTGGGCATCATGACCTGGGCCATGAGCATGCCCTGATCCTCATCGGGAACATAGGATGTGGGCATGCGGAGGTAGAGGAAGCCCATCAAAACCACGATCAGGACGAAGATAACGAGGTAACGGAATCTCTTGGCAAGGGAATGACTGACCAGACCGACATAGAGCTGCCGGAAACGGAAAAAACCGCGGTTGAACCAGCGGAAAAAGGGGCGCAGGAAAAAGACGGTATTCTCCTCCTCCCGTCCCGCCGCCGCCGGTTTGAGGAGCGAGGCGCAGAGGACCGGTGTCAGGATCAGGGCCACCACCACGGACAGGAGCATGGAGGCGATGATCGTGATGGAGAACTGCCGGTAGATGACGCCGGTGGTGCCGGGGAAGAAGGCCATGGGGGCGAAGACCGCCGAAAGGACCAGGCCGATGCCGATCAGGGCGCTGGTGATCTGCTCCATGGATTTGGCCGTGGCCTCCCGGGGCGGCACCCCCCCCTCGGCCATGATCCGCTCCACGTTTTCCACGACCACGATGGCGTCGTCCACCAGAAGACCAATGGCGAGCACCATCGCGAACATGGTGAGCATGTTGACGGAATAGCCGAACAGCCCCAGAATTCCGAATGTCCCCAGGAGGACCACGGGCACGGCGATGGTGGGGATCAGCGTGGCCCGGATGTTTCCTAAAAAGAGCCACATGATCAGGAAGACCAGGAGGATTGCCTCGAAGAGGGTCTTCACCACCTCATTGATGGCCACCCGGATGAAGGGAGTCGTGTCGTAGGGATAGACGACCTTCAGGCCGGGGGGGAAGAATTGGCTCATCTCCGCCAGTTTCGCCTTGACGGCGTCGGCCGTGTCGAGGGCGTTGGCGCCGGCGGCCTGGCGGATCGAGAGGCCGGAGGCAGCTCTGCCGTTGTGAGAAACCTGGATATCGTAAATCTCGGTTCCCAGCTCCGTCCGGCCCACGTCCCTGACCCGGATGATGGAGCCGTCGGGGTTGGTGCGGATGGGAACGGAACCAAACTCATCGGGGGTCTTGAGCATGTTCTGGACGACGATGGAGGCGTTCAGGCGCTGGCCCTTGACCGCCGGCGCCCCGCCGAACTGGCCGGCAGAAACCTCCACGTTGTAAGCCCTGAGGGCCGCGATCACATCCGCGATCGTCAGGCCGTAATTCGTCAGTTTCTCGGGATTGAGCCAGATCCGCATGGCGTAGCCGGAACCGAAGATCCCCACCTCGCCCACGCCGGGCACCCGCGCCAGGACCTTCTCCAGGTTGGCTTTGGCATAATCCTCCAAGTCGGCTCGATCCATGCTGTTGTCTTCCGAAACCAGGCCCACGATCAACAGGAAGTTCTTGGTGGACTTGCTGACCGTGATCCCCCGGGCCGTGACCGTGTCGGGCAGGCTGGCCGTGGCGAGTTGCAGCTTGTTCTGCACCTGGGACCAGGCGAAATCGGGATCGGTTCCCGGGGTGAAGGTCAGCTCGATGCGGGAGGCGCCCGCCGAATCGCTGGTGGCGAACATGTAGAGCAGATTGTCGAAGCCGGTCATCTTCTGTTCGATGAGCTGGGTGACGCTGTTTTCCACCGTCTCCGCCGAGTCCCCGGGGTAGAAGGCCTCAATGGCGATGGAGGGAGGGGCCATCTGGGGATACTGGGAGATGGGGAGGTTGTAGATCCCCAACGCGCCCGCCGCCATGATGGCGATGGCGATGACCCAGGCGAATACCGGACGGTCCAGGAAGAATTTCGATAACATTACTTGCCTCCCGTTTTTCCGGCCGTCGGGGCCGCCTTCTTTTGTGCGCCGCCATTCTTTTCGGGACTGGCCTCAAAGGGCACGGCCTTTACGGAGACGCCGGGCTTCACCTTCTGCATTCCCTCGACGATCACCCGTTCGCCGGGTGCAAGACCCGCAGAAACAAGCCAGGCATCGCCGATGGCACGGTCCAGGGTGATCATCCTCTGCCGGACCTTGCCCCCGGCATCTACGATCAGGGCGTAGGGGTTCCCCTTGGGGTCGCGCGACACGCCCTGTTGAGGAATCAGGAGGGCATGTTCATTGACGCCTTCTTCGACCACTGCCCGGACGAACATGCCTGGCAGCAGAATGCCCTTCGGGTTGGGAATGACAACCCGCAGAATTACTGATCCGGTCGTCGGATCTACCGTGACGTCGCGAAACTGAAGCGTCCCTTCCTTGGAATATCGGCTGCCGTCTTCAAGGAGGAGACGGACCTTGTCACGGAGCTGCCCGTTGCGACTGAGACTGCCGTCCTCCAGGCTGCGCCGCAATCGCAACACCTCGGTCGTGGATTGGGGCACATCCACGTACATGGGATCCATCTGTTGAATGGTAGCCAGGGCTACGGGTTGATGTGCCGTCACCAGGGCGCCTTCCGTGACGTTGGATCTTCCAATCCGGCCCGAGATGGGCGCTGTGATGGAGGTGTATCCCAGATTGATCCGGGCCGTCTCGACCGTGGCCTTCCAATATTGAATATCTGCCTCCGTTTGTTTCAGGGCGGCAGCCGCATCGTCGTAGTCCTGCCGGCTGACCGCGTTATCGGCCAGCAATTCCCGAAAACGATCGGCCCTTGACCGGATCGCGGACAGATTGGCCTCAGACCTGCCGAGCGCTGCCTTGGCGTTGTCGAGCGCCGCCTGAAAGGGAGCGGCGTCTATCCGAAAGAGCACCTGGCCCGCCTTGACATCGGAGCCTTCCTCAAACAGGCGCTTCTGGATAAGGCCTCCCACCTGGGGGCGAACCTCAGCGACCCGATGGGCGGACGTTCTACCGGTCAATTCCGTCGTGCTTACCAACCGCTTCGGCTGTACCGTCACCACGGCAACTTCAGGAGGGCCCTGGGGCGGTCCGCCTGTCGGCTTTTGACCACAACCGCCTGCGATCAAGAACATGGTGAGAACCACCGCTGTTGCGGCCATTCGTTTTGTTCCGTCAAAAATCTGCATACGACACCTCGGTCATTTCAAATAATGCATTCGCTCGCTCAGTCTGCCCCGTAGCTTGCTGCGGGGTAAGCGAGCGAATGCTTAAGCGGTATTGTTCCTTTTAATGCTGTCCCAGCAGGCCTCCGTGATTTGCTCAATTAGGGTATCGTCCAGGACGATAAAGCCCAAGATGTGGTCGCGCAGCAGGGAGATCATGGGGCCGAAGGCCAGGGAAAAGAGTACGGCCTTCGGGAACTCCTTGATGACCCGTTCCTCCATCCCCTGTTTGAAGATGTCCATCAGGATATCGTGGCTGCCGGGCTTCCCCAACAGCCTGTCCCGGTGCAGGGAGATTCCGTAAGGGGAGTTGAAGTACTGCTCCATGTAACGGAAATGCAAGGGGTGGGCGATAAGATACCGGAGGAGTGCCCCGATCAGATAGAGAAAGCGTTCCCGGAGCGGTCTCCCGGAGGGGTAGCCATCCCGGAGAGCTGCCACGATTCGATCCTCCAGCTCTCGGTGCAACTCGGTTATGAGCATGTCTTTGCTTTCGAAATAACGGTATATCGTTCCTGCGGCCACTCCCGCCTTCTTGGCGATCTCGGCCATCGGGGCGCCGTGGAACCCGCGTTCGGTGATGAGTTCCAAGGCCGCCTGCAGGACATCTGTGCGTTTATCTGAAGTTTTCATGGTAGATACCCTTCTTATCAAGAAGGAATGAACGTTCATTCCTTAAGGGCGTTTTTATCTCACCAAAACGCCGTTGTCAAGAATTTTGTGTGCCTTGTGCCATATCTCTTCGCGCTCTCAAACGCCGTGGCGTTGTCCCTTCATGTCAGGCCGCCGCTTTTTCCGGTAAGGGTTACGTATTGACGCCCGTTGCTGGAAAGGGAAATAAATAATAACAACGACTTGTTGCGGCGTCTTATTGGGAAGGGAAGGTAATGCGGATAATCGTGGGATTTTCTCCGGGCGGCCACGATGAAAATGCGATGCAGGTCAAGTATCTGCCGGTGGAAAATGTTTTGAACATTCTTAAGGGCGTCTATAAAGCCGGAGGACGTGAAGAAAACCTTTGCCGGGTATCTGAATTTCTAAAAAGGCAGACGTCACCCTATCAAGGAGCAGCAGTTTTCCTGATGTTGCAGAGATAGGATTTGTGCGGCACGCAGCCGGTAATGGGATCATGGAGTTCATTGGAGACCACCATGTTCACGTTGGCCCCTTGCTCGCTGAAGGGATCATAGGCGGGCAGACCGAGCGCAGCGCACCCTTGCCACCATCCATGCTGCGTACTCACCACGCCGGGGGCGATGCCTTCTTTTAGTTTTGCCTGCAATCGGATGCTTCCCCGGGGCGTTTCCAAGATCACCCATTCCCCTTCCATTATCCCCATTTCCCGGGCCTTGCCGGCATTTATCTCCACGTAGGGATGGGGGACCATCTTTCGCAGCAGGGGCAGGCCGCGGTGCTGCCCGTGACAATAGGCCAGGAGCTTGAAATTCGTCAGGATAAAGGGGTACTTCCGGGCCAGCTCCGGTTGGCTCAGCGGGCTCATCGGCGGCTCCGTGTGCCTGGGCAGGGGATCATAGCCTTTTTCAAGGAAGGTCTCGGAATAGATTTCCACGAGTCCCGACGGCGTATCGAAACCGTTCACGCCCTCGCCCTGCGGTTCCCGGTATTTTCGGTATTTCACCGGCAGGGACACGAAGATGCCGCCCTGGTTTTTTCTCAGATCCGCCACCGTGATGCCGCTGGGGGCAAGCTGATAGTTGAAGGCCGCTTCCTGGTCGCCGTTCCAGAATTTGTCCTTAAGTCCCAGTTTCTCCGCCAGGTCGAAGATGATCCTGATGTCCGGCCGTGATTCATGGAGCGGGGGAATAACCTGCGGCATAAGCTGTACATAGGAACTGGTTTTTTCGTCACCTTCAAAGGTGGGTTTCAGAAAGAACGATTCCCAGGGGGTGGCGGCGGGCAGGAGAATATCCGCCATTTGGCCTGCCGGCGTCTCGAACATATCAACCTGCACGAAAAAGTCCAGCTTGGCGAGTGCCTCGCGTCCCAGCCTGCTGTCGCCGTTTGCCGTAAGGACGTTGCCGCCGAAGGCCATGACCGCTTTTACGGGATAGGGTTTTCCGGTCAGCAGTGTCTCGTACAGGTCCTTCGCCTGGACATTGCCCGGCCCTAAAGGCCGCTTGTCCTTTCCCAGGGGTTTCTTCTTCGGACTGAATTCCCGCTTCCCGTCAATTTTATTGGTCTTGATGCGGGGGAACATGACGTTTCCGCCGGGAACATCGAAGTTCCCGCTCAGGGAGAAAAAGATGCCGATGGCCCGGCTGGTCTGCATGGCATTGGTCTGCTGCTCGATCCCGTTATAGGTGTAGTAGCAGGCAGGCTTCAGCGAACAGAAGAGACGTGTCGCTTCCCTGATCTTTTCCGCCTCCACCCAGGTAATGGCCGCCGTTTTTTCCGGAGAGAAGGGGGAAACCATCTCCCTGAGCAGCTGGAAGGCGGTCTTGCACTCAATGTTCTTCCCATCCGGCAACGTAACCGTACGGGTCCCCTCCAGTTCGGGGTTGCCCTGTTTTTCATAGGTCTTTCGTCGGGGGTCGTACGCTAAAAAACCGCCTCCCTGCCGATCCCAGGCCAGATAATTTCCTTTTTTACCGGAGGCATCCACCTCCTCCTGACGCAAATATTTCCCCGTGTCCCGGCGCACGAGAAACGGCGCCGTCGTCCAATTCCTTGCGAATTCGTCGTCATAGAGTTTTTCTTCAAGCATGACATGGAGCATGCCGAGGGCCAGCGCCCCATCCGTTCCGGGACGCACCGACAGCCATAAATCGCCTTCCTGCCAGGTTTCATTGCGGCGCGGGTCAATGATGATGATTTTTGCCCCGCGCTTTCTGGCCGCTTTTATCCGTTCCTCATGCCGACGCCAGGTGGCGGCGGGATTATGCCCCCACAGCAGGATGCAGCGGGTGTTCTCGAAATGGGGCATGGGAATCTTTGTCCCGTACGTGTAAGTCGAGCCTTTGTCCTTGTGCCAGTTGCAGATATGCGTTGTTCCCAGATCCCAGTTCGGCGTTCCGAACGCATAGGCGAGGCGATTTACCCATTCCTTGTAATCATTGGCCGGGCTGCCGCCCGAGGCGCCTTTCCCGAATACGACGGACTCCGCCCCGTAGGTATCCTTAGCCGCGAGGAGCTTCCGCGAGATCGTATCCAGCGCCTCGTCCCAGGATATCCGTTTCCATCCCGGATCATCGGCGGTTTTCGGATTGGTTCTTTTGAGAGGATGTTTCAGCCGTTCGGGATGATAGACAAGTTCGGGGGCGGCAATGCCCTTGGGGCACAAATTCGCGCAATTGGGATGATCCGGATCTTTCCGCACCTCCGTCAGTTTGCCGTCCTCAACAAAACAGATGATCGCACAACGCGATTTGGATAGGGGACAATATGTGCGAACCGCGATCTTTCCTTCCGTTCCCATCTTCTCCCTCCGCTAACGATGATATCAGTCCGGGCAATATGTCGCTTACCGTTTCTTCTACTTCTATAAACATGGCAGAGGCGTCAATGGTGCATCCTAACGCACGCATCCCGTTTACCGGGGTAATGGTATCTGGCCGTAATTTTACATTATCGCATTGTTTCTTGTACACAGGAAAAACCGGCATGTCAAGATTCTCCTGTTGAAGGTGACTGAAAAAAATCCTTGACAGCGTATTCAAAATCCAATAGGCAATGGTAACTTGAATAATGAACGGAGCAAGTTAACGAGTGCGTGCATCCTTCAATAGACAATAGATTCAGCATGAGCCCCTTTGCAATGCCTATATATATATTGAAGACAATAGATTCAGCATGAGCCCCTGTGTAATGCCTATATATTGATGCCTACGGACCGTCTTTGCGGACGGGTAAGCAGGCATCCCTCAGCGATTCTATCCTCAAGTATCACCACCTAACAAGCTCCAGAGCGGTCATTGCTCCCGAAAGGGAGTTTTTGGTGTGTTTTGTGTCATTATTTTTTTAACTTCTCTTTGATCGCTTGCCGTTGCCTGTTCCATTCCCACAGTAGGGACGGACAGGGTGAATGTGTGTGATGGATTCAACGCCGCGGACAGGACAGAGGCGAAGAGAAATGACGAAACAATTAAATAAATAGGGAGAAACGCAAGTCAATGTCGACAGCACTTACACCATACCTTGAAATGTCGCAGGCCATTGCGGAGGCGGGCGGCGAGGCGTTCAGGAAATGCTACCAGTGCGGGACCTGTACGGGAACCTGCCCCTGGAGTCCGGTTACGGAATTCAGCATCCGAAAATTGATCAGGCTCAGCCAATTCGGCTATGACGGGATCGAAGATCTGATGTGGGGTTGCACCACCTGTAAGTTTTGCGTGGACCGGTGCCCGAGAGGGGTGGAAATCATCGACTTGGTCAAGTCCATCAGGAATATGTATGCCGGGGGAGGGCTGCTCCCCACGAGCCTGCGGTCGTTTGTGGGCAGTCTTGCCTCTCGGGGGAATCCCTGGTCCGGCGATGTCGAGAAGCGCAACGACTGGGGAAAGGGAAAGTATCCCCTCTTTGCCGAGGGGATGGATTATCTCTACTGGACCTGTTGTACGGTCTGTTACGATCCGCGGAATGTTCTCGTCGCCAAGGCATCGGCGGAGATCCTTAACCGATCGGGCTTGAGTTGGGGCCTGCCGGGGACGGATGCCCAGTGCTGCGGGGAGAGCGTCAAGAAGGTCGGCGATTTCGATCTCTTCGAACGCATCAAGGGAAACAATCTGGGTCTATTCAAGGCCGGCGGGGCCCGGAAGATCCTCACCATCTCCCCCCATTGCTTGGCGACCTTCAAGCAGGAGTATGGCGGTGACGCCGAGGTCGTCCATTTCAGCGAACTTTTGGATGATCTCATCCGGTCGGGGAAAATCCAGCCCAAGAAAGATCGAGGCGGTCTCAAGGTGACCTACCATGATCCTTGTTACCTCGGCAGGCATAGCGGCATATATGATGCGCCGCGGGATATCCTTAAAGCCCTTCCCGGCGTGGAGTTGGTCGAAATGGACCGGATCCGAGAGCAGAGCATGTGCTGCGGCGGCGGGGGAGGAGGGCTCTGGATGGAGCGGGCAAAGGGGGAACGCCTGAGCGACCTGAGGGTGGAGGAGGCCCTGGCGACGGGTGCGACGGTGCTGGCCACCTCCTGTCCGTACTGTATCGCCATGCTTGAGGACAGTGTTCGCACCCTGAACGCGGACGACCGGATTCAGGTGAAGGATTTGACGGAACTCGTTTACGAGAGCCTTGAGGGATAAGGAGTTTTTATGAGCAGGATCGGTGTTTTTGTCTGTCACTGTGGTTTGAACATCGCCAAGACCGTGCGAGTTAGTGAACTTGCCGAGTTTGCCGGGACGCTGCCCGACGTGGTTGTGGCCGCGGACTATAAGTTTATGTGCTCCACGCCGGGCCAGGAATTGATTCAGAACGACATCAAAAAATACAACTTGGACCGGGTCATCGTCGCCGCCTGTTCGCCCCTGATGCATGAAAAAACCTTCCGGAAGGTCATCGCGAACGCGGGGCTTAACCAGTACCTGCTTTCCATCGTGAATGTTCGGGAACAGGATGCCTGGGTGACGGACAGCGAGGATGAGGCCACAGCGAAGGCGAAGGCTCTGATCAACGGCGCCGTTTACCGAGCCCGGCTGCTGCAACCCCTGACAGCCCGTTTTATCGACGTCAATTCCGACGTGATGGTGGTCGGCGGCGGCATCACCGGAATCCAGGCCGCCCTGGAATTGGCCGAGACGGGGAAAAAGGTTTATCTTGTGGAGCGCAATTCCACGATCGGCGGCCACATGGCCCAGTTCGACAAGACCTTCCCCACGCTGGACTGCTCGGCCTGCATCCTGACTCCCAAGATGGATGCGGTTCTCCAGAATCCGCGCATCGAGCTGATGACCTATTGTGAAGTCGAAGAGGTTAAGGGGTTCGTGGGGAATTTCGACGTGAAGATCAGGCAAAAGGCCCGCTATGTGGACCACAGCAAGTGCAACGCCTGTCTGGCCTGCACGGAAAAGTGTCCGGGGCGGGGCACCTCAGAGTGGGACGAAGGGCTCGTCAAAAGAAAGGCTATTTATATCCCATTCCCCCAGGCCGTTCCACAGAAGCCGGTCATTGACCGGAACGCCTGCACTTACTTCAAGAAGGGAAAGTGCCGGCTTTGCGAAAAGGCCTGCGGCCAATCCGCCATCGCGTTCGATCAGGAGGACACGTTTCGTGAAATCAAGGTGGGCGCCGTGATTGTGGCGACCGGCTACGATCTCATGGATACCAAGCCCCTGGTGCAATACGGCTACGGGAAATATCCCGGGGTCTATCACGCCCTGGAGATCGAGCGACTTTTCAATTCCGCCGGTCCCACGGGCGGCAAGGTCGTCATGAGGGACGGCAGGGAACCGCAGAGTATTGCCATCCTCCATTGCATCGGGAGCCGCGATAAGAATCACTGTGAGTACTGCAGCCGGGTATGCTGCATGTATTCCCTGAAGTTCGCCCACCTGCTGAAGGAAAAAACCCACGGCGACGTCTATCAACTCTATATCGACATGAGGGCGCCGGGCAAGGGGTACGAGGAGTTCTACAACCGGCTCGTGGAAGAGGATGTGAAATTCATCCGCGGCAAGGCGGCCCGGGTCACGGACAAGACGGACAATCCCGATTTTGCGGGAAAGCTTGTCGTGGAAGTGGACGATACCCTGACCGGCCGTTTCGCCACGATCCCCGTCGACATGGTGGTCCTCTCTCCGGCGATGAAACCGAGGACGGACGCCAAGGAGATGGCTCGCCTTTTCAATCTCAGCACGGATAAATATGGATTTTTCATGGAGAAACACCCGAAGCTGGCCCCGCTTTCCACCATGACGGAAGGCGTCTTCATCGCCGGGGCCTGCCAGGGTCCCAAGGATATTCCCGATTCGGTCGCGCAGGGGACCGGCGCGGCCGCGGAGGCCCTGACGATTGTCGTCAAAGACCGGCTTGAGCTCGAAGCGGCAACGGCCATCGTGAATCCCGCTTCCTGCTGCGGATGCCAGAGTTGCGTGCGTGTCTGCCCCTACGGGGCGCCCGTGTTCAATCGTGAAAAGAACGTGTCCGAGATTAACGAGGCCCTCTGCAAGGGCTGCGGCCTATGCGCGGCAAGCTGCCCCGCCTCTGCGATCTTCACACGGCACTTCACCAACGACCAGGTCATGGCTGAAATGGAAGGATTAATGGAATTTTGATCCAAAGGAGATGTGAATGGACTTCGAACCTAAAATATTGGGCATCGCCTGTAATTGGTGCACGTATACGGGTGCGGACCTTGCCGGCACCACCAGACTCAAATATCCCCAGAACGTCAGAACCGTGCGGGTGATGTGTTCCAGCCGTATCAATCCCTCTTTCATCATCAGGGCCTTTCAACTCGGCGCCGACGGGGTGCTCGTGGGGGGCTGTCATCCAGGGGACTGCCATTACGGAACGGGGAACCTGTACGCGCGGAGAAAACTTGCGATAACAAAGAAGATCCTTGAATTTGCGGGCATGGATCAGAAACGGTTCCGGGTTGAATGGATCTCCGCCTCGGAAGGGAACAAGTACGCGGAGATCGTGGAAGAGTTCACCCGTGATCTTAAAGCGCTGGGGCCACAGAACACATTCAGGATTGAGAAGGATTCGAGAGAGCGCATATGACTAACATAAAACAGATCGAGGAAAACCTCAAACGGGAAGCGAAACGATTGTTGGAGAGCAAGGAAGTCTCCGTTGTCCTGGCCTATGCCCGCGGCTATGATGAACATCATCCCCTGCCCTATGCCGCAAGAACGGCGGGGGAGGTCGGCAACCTGATCTTCAATGAGTACTGCACCTATAATCTGGCGAGATATCTCACGAAATATCCTCCCAAGACCAAGATTGCCATCGCCGTGAAGGCCGCCGACAGCAGGGCCGTCGTGCAGTTGATCCAGGAGGAAAAGGTCAAAAAAGAGGATCTGGTAATTCTCGGGATTCCCTTCATCGGAATGAAAGATCCCAAGACCGGCGAGGAGATTGACCAAAAAACCACCTGTCACATGGCCAATCCCGTCCTTTATGATATTCTTTTGGGTGAAGAAATCCGGGATGCCGGGGCGGGTTCTCCCTACGATGTCCTCGCGGAGCTCGAGGCGATGGACCAGGCGGCCCGCTGGTCCTTCTGGGAGAAAGAGTTTAGTAAATGCATTCGCTGCTTCGCCTGCCGTAAGGCGTGCCCCATGTGCTATTGCGATCCCTGCTTCATGGACGCTTCGAGACCCCGTTGGGCCGACAAATCGCCCACAGCCGACGGCAACCTGATGTACCACCTGACGAGGTTTTACCATCTGGCGGGGCGATGCATCGATTGCGGAGAATGTTCCCGCGCCTGTCCCATGGACATCCCCCTTCACCTCTTCCATAAAAAAATGGCCAAGGAGTGTGAGACGATGTTCGGGCAGGCCGCCGGAATGAAAATAGATGACAAGCCGGTCATGGTCAATTACGGGAATCAGGATTCGGACGAGATGCTGAAGTAACGATTCATGATCGGATCGAAAGGATCGCTGAACGCCGATCACTGCGAGAAGGAGAAAGTCGTGTTCAAGAAGATAACCCTTGAAAAGTTGGGTGATTTGGTATCGGCACTCAAGGAGAAAGGGCCGCTCTATGCACCCGTGAGGGATGGGAAGGCGGTCAATTTTCAGAAGATTACAAAAACGGCCGATGTGACGTTGGATTTCTACAATACGGTCTTTAGCCCCAAGTTCGTTTTTTTCCCCCAGACGGAGGATCTGATCCGTTACACCCTGCAAAAGGAGGGGGCTCAGGCCGAACCCGTACCCATCGCCGCCTCGCCGTCAGTCATCCTCGGCGTAAGGCCCTGCGACGCAAAGAGCTTCGAGATCATGGACAGACACTTCCTGGGGGCGGGGATCATCGACCCCTACTGGAAGAATAGACGGGATAACACCGTGGTTATCGGCTATGCCTTTGATCCGGCAGCGCCGCCCGATCCGGCCGATTTTTACAACACAGTGGGGATCCATGCAGCCGACACCGAGGGAAGCGACGTCTTCATGGTCAGGAAGGATGGGGAGCTTCTCCTGAAGGGCATCACGAAAAAAGGAGAGAGCCTCTTGAAGGGACTGGCCGTGCTGGATGCCGCTTCGGCGCAGGACGAGGCTTTTTTTGACGAGACGATCCGCAAAGATCGTGGCGTCAAAACCCGTTTTACGGAGATCACGGACACGGCGATCGCCGCAAAACTCGTCGGTAGCTTCGAGAAGCAGGAAATCTGGGAAGAGATGACGGCGTCCTGCATCGGTTGCGGGACGTGCACCTTCGTATGCCCCACTTGCTATTGCTTCGACATCAACGATGAGACCCTCTTCAGGAAAGGGGCAAGAAAGCGGTTCTGGGACGCCTGCATGTTCACGGATTTCACCCTTGAAGCCAGCGGCCATAATCCGCGGCCGAGAATCTTCCAGCGGTACCGCCAGAAAGTATGCCATAAGTATTCCTATCACGTGACGAAGTACGGATGTATCTCCTGCGTGGGGTGCGGGCGCTGTACCCGCTCTTGCCCGGTGAATATCGACATCTTCTCGATTGTCGAAAAAGTGGCGAACTTGTAGGAGGGTCTTTGCGATCCACACCGGAATCGAAGACCCACGAAATAAACGGCGAACATCTTTTTGCGGCGGCCGAACCCCGCGTCGCCTGAGAAAACTGAAAACACTATTTGAGGAATGATGATGCAGAACCCCTATATTCCCATGCCGGTTGAGGTCGTAAATATTGTGACGGAGGTTGATACGAACGATATCAAGACCTTCCGGTTTGCTTTCGTGAACAAGGAAGATGAGGAGAGATTCCAATATCTGCCCGGGCAATTTGCCGAGCTGTCGATCCTGGGAAAGGGTGAAAGCCCCATCGGTATCGCCTCCTCCCCGACCCAGAAAGGGTATATCGAATTCACCGTCCAGCGGGTGGCAAACCTCTCCGGCGGCATCGTCACTGCGGCCCTTCATGATCTGGAAGTCGGCGCCCGGATGGGCGTCAGGGGCCCTCTGGGAAATTCCTGGCCCATTGAATACTTGGAGGGCAAGAACGTCGTGGTCGTGGGCGGCGGCTTTGCCTTCACGACGTTGCGCTCGCTGATTCATTACATGCTTAAAGAGGAGAACCGTTCGCGTTTCGGTGATATCAACGTGATCTACGGCGCCAGAACGCCGGGACTGCTCTGCTACAAGGAAGAACTGGCAGCCTGGGAGAAGAGGAAGGATATCCGAATGCACGTGACGGTGGACAAGCGGGATGAGACCTGGACGGGAAGAGAGGGCTTTGTCCCGACGGTGTGCCGCGAGATCGCGCCGAGCGCGGAAAATTCCGTCGCGGTGATCTGCGGTCCCCCGGTCATGATCCGTTTTACCCTGCCCGTTTTCTTCGAACTGGGTTTCTCCAAAGAGAACATCTACACCTCGCTGGAGATGCGGATGAAGTGCGGGATCGGGAAATGCGGACGGTGCAACGTCGGGGAAAAATACGTCTGCAAGGACGGACCGGTTTTTTCTCTTGCTGAGCTTGATACATTAACCAGGGAATATTAAGGCGCGGCTCTTGAAAATTGGTCCCTTATCCCTGCCGATCCCGGGCCGGATAATTTCCTTTTTTAACGGCGGGGGTCAATGGTGATGATTTTTGCCCCGTGCTTTCTGGCCGCTTTTATCCGTTCCTTGGCCGCCAGAAAATTCCGGGAGATGACATCCAGCGCCTCGTCCCAGGATATCCGTTCCCCTTTTCTCCCTCCGTTAACGATGATATCAGTCCGGGCAATCTGTCGCTTACCGTTTCTTCTCCTTCTCCGATAAACATGGCGAAGGCATCCGCGGTGCATCCTTGGCGTCCGGTCCTTGCCGGGAACGTCACAAATGCATTGACGGGGGCACAGAAAAATCGTAAAAGCGCTCATAAGTCATGACTGGGGGCGCACCCTGCAAGCCCTGCCTTGTAGGCGGGGTTAAGGGGCGCAATAAAAAAGAATTCCTTACCGGGAAGCCCCGCCCTATGGGCGGGGGGATTCACTGCGGTTAGAGGACAATGGTACATGTCAAGACCTGACACTCTCAAGAAGATCGGCATCGTTGCCAATGTGAACAAAGGAGAATCTTCCGAATATACAAGCCGCCTGCGGGAATGGTTCCGGAAACAGGGGCGGGAGGTCTTCCTCGAAAAGGAAATTGCGGCGGATTGCGGGGATGCCGACGGTCTGGACATGGGGCAACTGGCCGCACGGACCGATCTGATCGTGGTTTTCGGAGGCGATGGGACGATGCTCCGGACCGCCCGTTCGGTGACGGGGTTTAACATTCCCATTGTAGGCATCAATCTGGGCGGGTTCGGGTATCTTACCGAGGTCAATCTGGGTGAGATGTACGGCGCCCTGGAAATGATTCTCAAAGGGGAGTACCGGACCGAAAAGCGGATGATGCTCGATGTACAGGTGTATCGGGGCCGGAAAAAGATCGGTGAGGGATGTGTTCTCAACGATGCAGTCATCAACAGGGGCAACCTCTCCCGGATCGTGGAGCTGGAAACTGCCGTTGACGGCCAGTATCTTACCACCTACAAGGCCGACGGCATCATCGTGTCCACGCCCACCGGCTCAACGGCCTATTCGCTCGCTGCCGGCGGTCCCATCGTTTTTCCGGAAGAGGATTCCATCATCATCAATCCCATCTGTCCCCACACCCTGACAAACCGCCCCGTCATTCTTCCCCGGGACTGCGCCGTGAAGGTCGTCCTGTGGACGAAGGAAAAGGGCGCCACCCTGACCCTGGACGGTCAGGTTTCCTTTACCCTGATGGCCGGCGATGCGGTTACCATTAAAAAATCACACTATATAACCACCCTGGTTGCGTCCCCCCACAGGAACTATCTGGAGATACTGAGGACAAAGCTGGGATGGGGAGGTTTGCCCGCGGGCACCGGTAAAAAGACAACCGCGAAGACGACGACTCCGTAAAAAGGCCATATGCTCAAGTTGCGCTTCACCATGAGTGAAGTTCCCCCTCATGGTGGGGTTTCCCGGCGAAGTATGTATACTGTTGCCTCGCGCGCCTTGCCGCTGGCCTTTCAACGAAGCCGTCCATACGAGAGCATTGTGACGCGAAATGTTAAGTGAGCTCAGCATCAGCAATTTTGCCATCATTGATGAACTGAAGGTGTCTTTTGCCGGCGGCCTGAACGTTCTTTCCGGGGAGACGGGGGCGGGGAAATCAATCATCATCGGGGCGGTTACGCTCCTGTTGGGTGACCGGGCATCCAGCGACATGATCAGGTCTTCTGAAGACGCCGCGGTTGTGGAAGCCCTTTTTGATATCGGCGGAAACGAGGCATTGCAGGAAACACTGAGACAGAGAGGATTTTACGAGGGAAATGACCTGATTATCAGGAGGGTAGTCTCCCGTTCCGGCAAAAACAGGGTCTATATCAACGGGCATCTTGCCACCGTCGCCCTGCTGGCGCCGATCTGCGAATCGCTCGTGAATATCTGCAGCCAGCATGAGCACCAGATGATACTGAATGAGGATAATCATGTTGACATCCTCGATGAATTCGGCGGGTTGCTGCCGCTGCGATCCGAATATGCGTCTCTCTATGACGAGTACCAGTCTCTGAATGCTCGGCTCCGGGAGCTTGAGGCTGCGAATCGTCGGAAGGAAGAGCGGGAGGAACTCCTCCGGTATCAGTTGAAGGAAATCAGCGATGCCGCTCTCTCTCCGGGGGAAGATGGTTTCCTGGCTGAAGAGAAGACGATATTGGGCAATATGCAGAAGCTCATGGATTATGCCGCGGGCGCCCATGAGACGCTCTACGGCAAGAAAGGCTCGGTGCTGGAGGAATTAAAAGGCGCGATCGCATGCATCCGGGAAATCAAAAAGATTGATGCGGGCCTGAACGTATCGGAGCAGGACATGGACGGGCTGTATTACCAACTCGAAGACGCCGCCCTTACCCTCAGGGATTACGGGAAGAAACTGTCTTTTGATCCCGCCCGCCTTGATGCGATCGAGGAGCGTCTGGAGCGAATCGGACGCCTGAAGCGCAAATACGGCGGCGCCATTCCGGATATACTCAAAAAGGGTGAGGAAATAGCGGGGGAATTGCAGGGCATTGCCTCGGCGGATGCCGAAAGAGAGCGGTTGGCAAAAGCGATCACCGAGCAGCGCACCCGATTGGAGGAAAAGGCCGATGTTCTTTCCCGCAAGCGGAAAGCGGCGGCGAAACTCTTGAAAGGGGCGGTGGAACGTGATATCCGTGACCTGAGAATGGAGGAGGCGCAGTTCGAAGTCATGTTCAGTGAAGCTGCCGTCCGGAAAGAGGAGAACGCCTTTGGCTCCACGGGCGCCGATACCGTTGAGTTTTATCTTTCCACAAACCGGGGGGAGGATTTGAAGCCTCTTAATCGCATCGCCTCGGGTGGCGAGCTTTCCCGCATCATGCTGGCGATCAAAAAAGTGCTCGCCCGGACCGGGTCGGTGGGAACGATCATTTTCGATGAGGTGGACAGCGGCATAGGCGGTGCAACGGCGGAAATTGTGGGTGAGAAATTAAAGGAAGTGGCAAAGCATCATCAAGTCTTATGCATTACGCATCTTCCGCAGATAGCCTGCTTTGGAGACAGACATTATCGTGTTACCAAGGTTGCAACGGGGGAAAGGACCAATACCCGTGTGGAAGCTCTTTCCGAAACGGAGCGACTGGATGAGATTACCCGAATGCTCGGAGGGCTGGAGTTGACGGAAAAGGCTCGGCAGCATGCCCGTGAAATGCTGACGGCATCGAGACGCGGATATCGAAGCGACAATGGGCGGACGGATAGGTGAGGGGGAACGGGATGCTGAGAAAAGCGCGGGTAGGCGACGTAAAAACCATGCACCGGATAATTAACAGTTCGTCAGGAAAAGGGGAAATGCTGCCTCGTTCTCTGATGGATATTTACGGCAGCCTGCGTGATTTCTTTGTCTATGTGGACGAGGAGAACGACTCCATCATCGGCCTGTGCGCCATGAACATCATCTGGGAGAATCTGGCGGAAATCCGTTCCCTCTACGTGGAAGAGGAGTGCCGCAATCAGGGCATCGGCAGGAAGCTTGTGGAGGCCTGTATCTCAGAAGCCATTACACTCGAATTGTTCAGAATATTCACCTTGACCTACAAGAAGGACTTTTTTGAACGCCTGGGCTTTAAAGAGGTAAATCGTTCCACGCTTTCCGAAAAAATCTGGTCGGACTGTTTCCGATGTTCCAAATACCCGGACTACTGCGATGAAGTGGCCATGATAGTTGAACTCTAATGTCTGCCGGGGAATATATTTTGAACGGAGGGAGTGGGAGCGTGGACAGGGGAGCGGGACGCCTAACGGGAGATGCGGGGAGAGGGAACGGTGCCCTGCTATCGGTTTTAGCCTTCAGGATTTTTTACCTCGTGCTTATGCTTTTCCTCACCGGATGCGCGGCGCAGATTGAGCGTATACCGCCGGTTGCCGTTCCGTCCCTTGTTTTGGTCCCTGACAGCGCTGTTCCCTCTTTTGTTGATGATCTGAACGATACCCTGTTGGAGACGGCTGTCGAAAGCAGCCTGCAGTATTACGGGAAACTTCCGGCAGGCAGCAGCTTCCGCATCGGTGACAACCTTTATACCCTCGAAGAAATGAAAGAGTCCCTCCGGGCATTTCTGCAAATTATCCGCTCGCCCGCCCCACCCGATGTCCGGGATGAAAAAATCCGTGCCGCCTTCGATATATATAAGTCGACTGGTAATGACGGGAAAGGAACCGTCCTCTTCACCGGTTACTTTGAACCGGTCATGGCGGGGTCCCTTGAAAGGACGGAGAGATATAAATATCCCCTGTACCGGGTCCCCGAAGAAACGGTGGTTGTGAACCTGGGCAGGTTTCGGGAAAAATACAAGTATGAGCGCCTCGTCGGCCGTGTGAAGAACGGCGAACTGATTCCCCACTACAGCCGTGCGGAAATTGAGGGCGACCGTATCCTGGAGGGAAGGAATCTGGAAATCGTCTGGGTTGACGATCCCGTGGACCTGTTTTTCCTCCATATCCAGGGTTCGGGGAAAATACGCTTGCCGGACGGAGCAATCCTCCAGGTAAGCTACGCCCAGTCCAATGGCCGTCCCTACCGGAGCGTGGCCCATTACCTCCTGAACAGCGGGAAGGTATCGGAGAAGGAAATGTCCCACCAGTCCATAAAAAAATATCTGAAGGAACATCCGGTGGAGTCAGCGGATGCCCTCAACTACAACGAAAGCTACGTTTTTTTCCGCGTTACGGACGGGCCGATAGGATCGCTGGGGTTCCCCGTCATCTCCGGCAGGTCCATTGCAACGGACCCCGCGGTTTTCCCCCGTGGGGCGCTGGCGTTTATATCGGCGCGGAAGCCGGTCTTTGATGAAGCGGGAACCATAATAACATGGGGGGCCTTTTCGCGTTTTGTCCTGAGCCAGGATGCGGGCGGCGCGATCAAAGGGCCGGGACGGATTGATCTTTTCTGCGGCACCGGCGATACGGCGGAACTGTTGGCGGGTAGCCTGAAAGAGAAGGGGGAGCTGTATTTCCTGGTCGGGAAACGGTAAGGCACCCATGCGGTACAAAGAGGATACGTCCCCGGCGTGGGCAGCGAGAATCAACGCGGCGGCTGTCGTTTACGGTTTCAAAGATTTTTTTAAAAAAATTATTTTTTTCTTGATTGTTGTTTTTCTTTGTGTTAGGCATACGCAAGCCTGAGTGGCAGGCGGTTACTGCGCTCCGTGCTGTTTCACTTTTTTCCGGCAGCAGATTTGGCAGGTAGTGTTTTTTGTGTCCGTCCCCGGATAGACCGTCGGCTTAAAGGAAAGGGAGATTTCGGATAACTCCCATCGGCTCTCTGGGATCGCGAGGGAATGTGATTTCTGAAGATAGTGCAAAAGAGGGAGGAGTTTAGCCGGCGTTATTTTGCGTCGGAGTGAAATCTGACCGCAGCGGGTGGTCGGTTTAAGTTGTTCTAATAAACAATTAAAAGGAAAGGGGGACGTTGGAGGATGACAAAAGCAGAGTTGATCGCGGTTATGGCAGGGAAATCGGGTGTTACCAAGGCAGCAGCGTCAAAGGCATTGGACGCGTATGTAGCGGCTGTGACGAGTGAGCTTAAGAAGAACGGGAAAATCGGTTTGGTTGGATTCGGTACTTTTTCCGTGGCGAAGAGGAAGGCAAGAGAGGGGAGAAACCCCCAAACGGGCAAGACCATCAAGATCCCGGCCAAAAAAGTAGTAAAGTTCAAAGCGGGTAAGGGACTTGCCGACAAAGTAAAGTAGGAACATAATACTTAAGAGCATGATACCTGTACTAAGGCCTCCCGTTTTACCGTAAAACGGAGGCCTTAGTGCGTTTGGTTCCAGAGCGCGGCAGTTTCATTTACGGGGATATGGCTTCACGGTTGGTCCCTGTGGAGAGGTTTGGGAGAGGATTGTTGATGGAGAAGAAACGGATATTGAGCGGTATGCGCCCCACGGGGAAACTGCACCTGGGCCACCTCCATGGGGCGCTCAGAAACTGGATAGAGCTACAGAACCAGGGTGACTATGAATGCTATTATTTCGTCGCCGACTGGCATGCCCTGACCAGTGAATACAACAACACGGAGCCGATCCGGGCCAACATCCGCGACATGGTAATTGACTGGCTTGCCGTGGGGCTTGATCCCGCGAAGAGCACGTTATTTATCCAGTCCCGCATCAAGGAGCATGCGGAGCTTTTTGTCCTGCTTTCCGTGATCACGCCGCTCGCCTGGCTCGAGCGGAATCCCACCTACAAGGAAATGCGGGCGGAGTTGGTGGAAAAGGACCTGGCGACGTTCGGATTTCTCGGGTACCCGGTGCTGCAGGCCGCCGATATCATCATGTACAAGGCCTACGGGGTCCCCATAGGGATGGATCAACTGCCGCACGTGGAACTGACCCGAGAGATTGCCCGGCGTTTCAACTTCCTCTATGGTGAAGTATTCCCCATACCGGAACCATTGTTGACCGACGTCCCCAAGCTGCTCGGTATTGATGGAAGGAAAATGAGCAAGTCTTACGAGAACTCCATCTGTATCAGCGATCGGGGCGAGGAGCTGAAGAAAAAAGTGGCTGCTATGTTTACCGATCCGCAGCGGCAGCGGAAAAGCGATCCAGGCCGTCCCGAATTGTGCAACGTCTATACCTTTCAGAAACTCTACGGGCCGGCGGGCGAGGCCGAAGAAATCGCCCTTTCCTGCCGCGAGGCGGGTATCGGCTGTACCGGCTGCAAGCAGAAGCTGGCGGAGTACATTGCGGCGGCGATGCGGCCGATTCATGAGCGCCGTGACTATTACGCAAGCCACCTGGACGAGGTTCGCGCGATCATCGAAGACGGGAATAACCGGGCGACGGCGGTGGCCCGGCTGACCATGGCGGAGGTGCGGAAGGCCGTCAAGATCGAGTAATGGGAGTCGTCATGGCGTATGAAATAAAGCTCGACATTTTCGAAGGTCCCCTGGATCTGCTGCTGTATCTCATTCGGAAGAATGAGATTGATATTTACAATATCCCCGTCGCGCTCATTACGGAGCAGTATCTCGAACACATGGAGAAACTCCGGTCGCTCAATCTTGACCTTGCCGGGGAATATCTGGTGCTGGCCGCCACCCTGATCCATATCAAGTCGAAGATGCTTCTGCCCGTACCGGAAGAGGAAGAGGGGGAAGAGGAGCCTGATCCCCGTGCCGAACTCGTCCAGCAGCTCCTCGAATATCAGGCTTTCAAGGAAGCGGCGTTGTCGCTGGCGGGCAGGCCTGTCCTGGATAGAGATGTGTTTAAGAAAGGCGCTCCCGAATCCCTATCGCTCGCGGAAGGGGAGGAGGAAGTCCTGGTGGAGGTGAGCCTCTTTGAGCTCGTGGAGGCCTTTCAGCGCGTTATCTCCTCTCTGGATAAGAGTGATCTGCTCGAGATTGATATGGAGAAGGTATCTCTGGCAGACCGAATCAACGAGATCATGGAAAGACTCGCCCAAGAAAAGGATATGACCTTTGCCAGTCTTTTGGGGGAACGGACCGATCGCCGCAATATCGTGTATACCTTTCTGGCGATCCTGGAGCTTATGAAACTGAGGATGATAAAGGCGTACCAAGCGGGTTCCTTCGGGGTAATCAGGATATTTCTCGCCGTGGAGAATTAAGTGGAAAATCTAAAAGCAATCATTGAAGCCCTTGTTTTTGTCTCTGAGTCGCCTCTTTCCGCCGATAAGATCAGGGATATCCTGGGGGAGGTGGAAAAGAGCGACGTTGTCCGCCTGCTTGGCGAAATTGCGCGGGACTGCGAGGAGCGGGGCGCCGGCATCAATCTTCGTGAAGTTGCCGGCGGGTTTCAATTCCGGACGCGGGAAGATGCCGGACCGTGGGTAAAAAAACTGATGGGAATAAAACCCGTGCCAATCAGTCAGGCGGCCATGGAAACGCTTGCCGTCGTTGCCTATCGGCAGCCCGTTGTTAAGGCGGATATAGACAGGGTCCGCGGTGTTGACACGAGCGGCCCCTTAAGAAGCCTTCTGGAGAAGAAGTTGGTGCGTATCGTGGGAAGGAAGGATGTGCCCGGCAAACCGATCATATACGGCACCACGAAGAAATTCCTGGAGGTGTTTAACTTAAAAGACCTTACCGAACTGCCTACGCTGCGGGAGCTGAAAGACCTACAGGAGTGATTCCCGTGGAGGAACGCCTTCAGAAAATAATTGCCCGTGCCGGCATCGGCTCACGCCGGGCGGCGGAAAAAATGATCGCGGACGGCAGGGTCAGTATCAACGGCGTTATTGTTGCCGAGCCGGGCGTTAAGGCGGATAGCGGCAAGGTTGAGATACGGGTTGACGGCAAGCTTATATCGCCCGATACGACAAAGGTTTATTTCGCGCTGAACAAGCCGAGAGGGTACGTGACGACGTTAAACGATCCGCAGAAGAGGCGGATTGTGACGGAATTGCTTCCTGAGATTGCCGAACGGGTGTTTCCCGTGGGCAGGCTGGATTATGATTCCGAGGGTTTGCTCCTTTTGACGAATGACGGCGATTTTGCCCAGAAACTTCTGCATCCCCGTTTTATGATACCCAAGACATATCGGGTGAAGATCGAGGGCAGGTTGGATGGACGAGAATTTAGGGCGCTGGCCGGCGAGGGAGTGGAACTGGAAGACGGAACATTCAAAGCATACGATTTCCGGGTGGAAAAAACGAACAAGGGGAGCAGCAGTTGGGTCGTGCTGACCGTGAAGGAAGGGAGAAACCGGATAATCCGGAGGGCTTTTGAGCGTCTGGGGCATCCCGTCGTCAGACTCATCCGTGTTGCCGTAGCGGACCTCAAGCTGGGTGATCTGAAACCGGGGATGTGCCGTAATCTTACCAAGAGGGAAGTGGAGATGTTGCTGTCGCCCCGGAACAAGCGGCGGGCTGGATTATCCGGCAAAAATTCACTTGACATTACCGGGAAAATACATAATAGTCGGCCAAAGTAAAAGTATATCATCGTGTTATCAGGAACAGCCTGATGTCGGCGGACATCAGGGTTGAGTTCGGTTATGCATCTTTTAAGGAGGAAGTCATGAACAAGTCCGGACTTATAACTACTCTTAGCCAGAAGGAAAACCTTACGGAGAAAAAGGCAATAGATATCGTCAATTTGATATTTAAAGGTTTTACCGAAGAGTTGAGAAAAGGCGGCAGGATCGAGATAAGGGGCTTCGGCAGCTTCGTGGTGCGGAATTATGAATCCTACACGGGAAGAAACCCAAAAACGGGAGAAAATATCAAGGTTTCCCCGAAGAAGCTGCCCTTCTTCAAGGTGGGCAAGGAACTGAAAGAGAAGGTTGATCGCAAGAAGTAATCCCTTAACTGCTGATAGTGAGCGGTTGAAAATGTGCGGGTCTTCATAAAATTGCGGATATGATGGGGGTCAGGGATGATCCCCATTTTCGTTGTTACCGCCTCTGTTGTTTACCCCGTCTCATCGGTGTTTTTTCCCCCTTTACCGGCATGGAGCTCCCCTAACTACAAGGCAAGGTTTCCCGGTAAGGAAAATTATTTCATTGCACCCCGTACCCGTCGCCTACACTGAGGGACTTGCGGGATGTACTTCCGGTCATACGAATATGGAAGAAAAAAAGCGGGGGCTGTCCCTCATTCATTTGGCGTTGTTTTTAGCAACGGTATTGACCACCCTTGCGGCCGGCGCCATGCAGCAGGGAATCAATCCTTTCCTGTCGCCCTATTCACTCTGGCGGGGCATACCCTTCTCGTTGACCCTGCTGATGATCCTGGGAGCCCACGAATTCGGCCACTATTTCATGTCCCGGAAACACCACATCGAGGTAACCTTCCCCTATTTCATTCCCGCCCCCTCCTTCATCGGGACATTCGGGGCCTTTATCAGAATGAAATCTCCGATTATGGACCGGAGAATTCTTCTCGACATCGGCGTGGCCGGTCCCCTTGCCGGAATGGTGGTGGCGGTGCCGGTCTTACTGGTGGGGCTTTCCCTTTCTCAAATTGTGCCGAAGGCATCGGGTGAAGGGATAGAGCTTGGTTCCTCGCTTCTCTTTTCCTTTCTTTCCTGGGCAATTCATGGCTCCATTCCGGAGGAGATGGACCTCGTTCTGCACCCCATCGCTTTTTCAGGGTGGATCGGGTTTCTGGTGACGTCGCTCAATCTTCTTCCCGTGGGTCAGCTTGATGGGGGGCATGTGACGTATGCCGTGCTCGGCCCGAAGCAGCGTGTCGTGGCCATGGTGGTTGTGGCGCTGCTCCTCGTGCTGGGGCTTACCGGATGGAACGGCTGGCTGTTTTGGGTGGCGATCCTGTTCGTCATGGGGATACAGCATCCCCCGGTGGTGTACGACTGGATTCCCCTGGACGGGGGAAGGAGGGCGATTGGCTGGGGGACGCTCGCGTTGTTTGCGGTTACCTTTACCCCCGTGCCGCTTTAGTCAGCAGCCTGTCAAGGCATGATCCCCTCTTCCCTGAAACTGAAGGAACGGTTTTCGCCGATGATTAAATGATCGTGGACGAGAATATCCATGACCCTGGCGGCATCCTGAATCGTCTTCGTCAGCCTGATGTCGGCATCGGACGGCCGCACGTTGCCTGAGGGATGGTTATGCACCAGGATGATGGCGGACGCCTTCCGCCTGAGGGCATTTTCCAGGACTCTCCGCGGATACACCACCGCCTGGTTCACGATTCCTTCCTGGACGGTTTCGAATTCGATTATCTTGTTCATGGCATCCAGATAAATCACGCAGAAACTCTCATCCTTCAATCCCCCCAGATTCGCTTTGCAGAAATCGAGAAGCTCGGTCGTGCAGCTGATCTGCGTTTTTCCCTCTACGTTCTCCCTGAGGTAGATGATCCCCAGGTCTTTGATAAGCTTAAGCAGAATTGCCGTGTGTCTGCCGATGCCGCTGATTTTTTCCAGATCGGCAACGTCCGCATCCACGATGCCGCGGAGCGTTCCGAATTGTTCGAACAGTTCCTTGGCAAGCGGTTTTACATCCCGCCGCGGGATCGCATAGGACAGCAGCAGTTCCACGGTTTCGTAATCGTGGAAGGCGCCGATGCCCGCTTCAAGGTACTTGTCTTTCAGACGCCGGCGGTGTTCTTCATACTGGGGATTGGCTGCATGCATACGGATTTCGCATCCCTTCTGTTGCGTCGGCGAGAGGCAGGGGCCGGTAACCTACCGGCTCTCATATAGATCAGGAGCCGCCGTAACCGACAGTAATTTTTTCTCCCTCGACGATGACCGGCACCTTCCGGGCGCCGCCGGAGTATCCGAGCATCTCTTCGAGTCTTTTTCCATCCGCGAAGACATCCAGGTATGTTGCCCGGTCTCCATAGGCCGACCTGGCCTTTTCCGTATAGGGTCAGCCCGCCTTGCCGTAAATGATTATCTTGTCTGCCATAGGGACGCCTCCGTTTCCTCGCTTTGAGATGGTTATCTTCTGCTCCTGCGGGGGGATAGGGCGCACTATATCATTATTTCTTTGTCTGACAACAGAAAACTGCTTTATTGCGCCGGCAGAAAACACCTCAAATTTGATATTTCCTTGAGGAAAAATATTGCCGAACGGACGAAAAACTACTAATATTGGTGCCCCGCAACCGGTTGCCGAGGGAAAGAGAAGGCAATGCTGGCGGCGCCGTTAAGACAAAGAAAGGTTTATGATAATGACGCGGTGTTTTTTCAGAATAGCCCTGGTGGTTGTTGTTTTCGCTCTGTGGGGATGTTTTACTTTTCCCGATATAATCAAAGACGTGAGGGAACTGCCTCAGGATCACAAGGTTTATATCGCCAAGTATGCCCCTGTTTTTGATCTGGTCGCCGATAAAGATCAACAAACTATGGACACGCAGTACAACACCCTGTTTTTTTCTCCCTGGCACATCGAGAAATCTGCCCATACGCTGGATGAGGCGGTTTTTGAATTCAAGAAATATCGCGAACGTCTGGGTTACGGGGAAAACGGGAGAAAACATACCAAAACGTGGATCAAATCTCTGGCTGCCAATGCCCGTCTGCAGGATTACCCCAACGGCGGTTTCAGGGCCATTACCGTGGACAACACGGATTTTCGGGTACTTCCTACCGCGAAGCCGCATTTCTACTCTTTTGATCACGTGGACGGCTACCCCTTTGATAATTTTCAAAACTCCGGCATTGCCGTCAACACGCCCATTTATATATCCCATGTGAGCAAGGATAAGGCGTGGTACTTGGCGGAATCGTCATTCGCCTTCGGTTGGATACCTGCCCGGAGCGTGGCGACGGTGGATCAGGATTTCATCAAGACATGGGAGGCCGGACGGTATGCCGTCGTCATAAAGGACAAAATACCTGCATATGACGAGAACGGGGTTTTTCTCTTTAAACTCCCCCTGGGATCGCTTTTCCCCGCAGGAGGGGAGGGGGCCGACGGCATCCGTATGCTCGCGGCCGTTGCAGATACGAAGGGAATGGCTGTCGTACGGAACGTGGTCATTTCAAGGGAGATGGCGGCGCTTAAGCCCATGAAACTCAATGCCGCCAATATGACGAGGCTTACCAACGAACTGATCAATGAACCCTACGGATGGGGAGGGATGTATCAGAACAGGGATTGCTCGTCCATGGTCAGGGATCTGTTTGCCCCGTTCGGTCTGTGGTTGCCGAGGAATTCTGGCGATCAGGCGAAGAAAAGCGGAGTATTCATTGATCTGGCGAATCTTTCCCGACAGGAGAAGGAAACGCTGATCATGAAACGGGGCATCCCCTACCTGACCCTTATCTGGCGACCCGGGCATATCATGCTCTACATGGGGGAGCACGGCGGGAAAGCTCTTGTGTTCCATAACCTGTGGAGCATAAGGACCAGGGATTTGCTGGGCAGGAAAGGCAAAAAAGTGGTTGGACATGCAGCCATAACTACCCTCCGACCCGGGAAGGAGCTGCGTATTATTGATCTGCCCGGAGATGATCTGTTGGGCCATGTTTCGGGGATGACGCTGCTCGTTGCGTTTCCGGACGCGGCGGGGACAGCGGCGTTGCCCGGGAAACGTATTTTGCCCTGAAGCGGGAAAACTTCGGTAACGGAGGGTGTTCCCCGCCTGATTATTTGATTGACGAGAGCATTTCCTGGGCAGCGATGTCCAGTTTCATGCGCTTGATTTTCGCATCGTACGCGGGCAGCAGCTTGTTCAACTGTTGCCTTTTCTGCATCTCCATAAACGGATTATCGCGCAACAGCTTCATGAGCCCGTCTCTCTTTTTAATCACTTCCGCCAGCACTTTTCTCATAATCTGCAGTCTTTCCACGGGATCGTCTATCTGCTGAGCGGAAACCATCGTTTCTTCGGCGGCCGCGATCGTGTCTCCGGCGACCGTTTCCGTTCCTTCCGTAGCAAGTGTCTTTACTATCGGCTGCGGAGGCTGTTTTTGTTTTACGTTCGATTTTACGCAGACGTCTACGACAAAGTTTCCTTTTTCCGTTTCAAAGGGGATGACGATACTGGGGGTGCCGAGCACGTGACGGACAAGATGGCCTTTGCCGTATACGACGGTGGGAATAGCCGCGTGCACGATGATGCCGTCCTTTTCCATGTGTGTTCTTGCCACTCCGGAAACCATGTTGGTAATCTCACCAACGGCGTCAAATACGTCTTTGTTCACCTCTGTGTAAGACTCGCCCAGCATGCTGTTGACGATGCCGCAAATGCAGGCTTCACTGAAACTGATGGCGAGGGAGCCGACCGCTTCCCCGGTGATGCCGATGATTCCCGAGACGTCGCCTCCGGCCGTATCGGTTTTTTTGACATAGGGCTTCCCGGCGTTTGGTTCTATAAAAGCCATTTTTTTCATCACCGCTTCTGCGCCGAAGAGAAAGGGATTAATAAATTTAACATCCATCTGATGAGTTTAGCCTCCGATTGTTTTTACCTGTCGTAAACAAGGAATAAGGATACGGTATTTTCTATATCATATTTCCGCGGGGAAACAGAGGATTTATTGTTTATCAAGCGCCTCCCGTATCCTGCTTGATATTTCATTTATGTTGAAGGGCTTCTGGATAAAACTCCGGCAGCCTCGCTCCATAATTTTTGTTGCACGCCCGGTTATACTGTACCCGCTGGACAGGATAACCTTGATATCGGGATTGATCTCTTTGAGCCTGTCGAAGGTCTCTCCGCCGCCCATGCCGGGCATGATCATATCCAGGATGACCAGATCCAGACTGTCTTTTTTCGCCGAATACGTGTCTATTGCCTCCTGGCCGCTTGAGGCCGTTATCACCTTGTAGCCGAGCATCTCCAGGATGTCCCTGGTAACGTTTATAATTGCTTCTTCGTCATCCACGAGGAGGATTGTCTCATGTCCTTTCGTGATGTCGCAGCTGGGAGCTTCTTCCTCTATGACCTCTTTCACCGTGCTAGGAATATAGATATCGAATATGGTTCCCTTTTCCAACTGGCTGGAGACGTTTATAAATCCGCCGTGGCCCTTGATGATCCCGTACGCTGAAGCGAGCCCGAGTCCGGTTCCCCTCCCCATCTCCTTGGTGGTAAAAAAGGGTTCGAACAGCCGTTCCAACGTTTTTTCATCCATGCCGACGCCGGTATCGGCCACAGAGATTTTTACGTAGGTCCCGGGTGTTACATAGAACGGCATTGCTTTCGTGTTCTCAATGGTCACGTTATCTGTTTCGATGTAAATACTGCCCCCTCCGGGCATTGCCTGCCATGCATTCAGGTAAAGGTTCAGGAGAACCTGTTCGATCTGGCCCCGATCCACTTCCGCGGTCCAGAGGTCTTCCCGTAGCTTCTGGTGCATGATTAATTCCTTTTTTGTTCGGCCAAAAAGGGTAATACTTTTCCCTATCAGATCATTAAGACGCGTGGGTTTCACTTCGTATTTTCCCCCTCGTGCAAATCCGAGCAGCTGTCTGGTCAACTCCGCGCCGCTCTGTACGTGTTGTTCTATGCTCTTGAGCTTTTCATAATCGGGATTGTTGGGTTTGATGGTCATGAGCATCAGCGATGCATATCCGTGGATGCCCATAAGGAGATTATTGAAATCGTGGGCGATTCCTCCGGCAAGCGTTCCGACTGCTTCCATCTTCTGCGCCTGCAGGAGGTCCGACTCAAGCCTTTTTCGCTCCGTGATATTGCGAATTATGCCCCGAAATCCCGTGGCTTGTCCTTCGCTGTTCTTTGTAAGAAAAACCGAAGTATCAATGACGATCCGCGTTCCGTCTTTCCTGGAACATTCCCATTCCAGTCCCACTGCGGGACGCCCCGTTATGTAAACATCCCTCGTGGCTTGAAGGGCCTTCTGGGCGCAGCGGGGGTCCATGCACTGGCTTTTGTTCATGCCCATCAGTTCGCTACGGGAATAGCCGAATGTTTTGTGAAAGGACTGGTTGAAAAAGGTAAAATTGCCGTCAAGATCGGTTTCGTAATATCCTTCTTCGATGTCTTCCAGAATGGTGCTGTATTTTTCTTCGCTTATCCGCAGCGCTTCACTGGCCTGCTTGCTGGCGGTGATGTCTCTTGCGATGCCGTAAATTCCCGGTTTTCCGTTCCCATTCTCATCATCTATGATATCGGGCAATTGTGCGGCGCGCAGTTCCACGATCAGACGTTTTTTTGATAAGAAATCATGATTGTCTCTGCCTAAATTATGCCGAAGCCGCAGTTCCGGATGCTCAGTCATGCGGCCGTTTTTCCCGATCTCCTGGAGATAACGGTTCGCCATACTGCGGCAGTCGTCGGCGACGATGCTCGTAAAATGCCTGCCGATCAAACCGGCGCTTTCATAGCCAAGAAGATGTTCAACCGTGTTGTTGATAAAACGGAATTCTCCTTCGGGGCTTAAAATAAATATAATATCGGGAGAGTTCTGCACAAGGTATCGGTAGCGAGCTTCCGAGAGTTCCAGTTTTTTGCTGATGATTTCCTTCTCGATTTTCGATCTTTTCTGCTCGAGGGCGTTTTCCACCCGTTTCAGGAGACCCTCGTGGGAAAAGGGTTTGCTCAGGTAATCATAGGCGCCTCTCCGCAGGGCTCCGACTGCCGAGTCCACGGATGCGTTGCCGGTCATCATGATAATCAGAAGCTCAGGGTGATGACGTTTCAGGTAATCCATGACCTGGTAGCCATCCATGCCCGGCATAACCACGTCCAGCAGGACAAGGTCAAAGTTTTGATTTGTGACATGGGTAATGGCTTCTTCGCCGCAGCTGGATGTTTTGATTTCGTAACCTCTGTCGGCCAACAGGATTTTGACGCTGTCGCACATGCGCGGCTCGTCATCCACCACCAGTATCCGGGGCATTATGTAAGACATGGAGCCTCCCGCAAAATAAAATTGGCGATAGTAAGTAGGAACGTATCCCGCGTACCCGGCGTCTATGCAAGATATGCGGGCGCAATAAAAACGGCAACGAACGCTCACCTTGCAGCCGGGGAGCTTCGCTTATCTTTTTTCCCTATCCTGAATCTCCGTCGTGAAGTCGGGGAGATTCAGGCAACGGCAGCAGTATCTGGAAGGTAGTTCCTTGTTCGTTGCTGCTTTCGCACTTTATCGTTCCTTTTAGTTCCGAAATAGATGCGTAGACAAGAGATAAGCCCAGCCCAAAATGTCCCTTGCCTTTCGTACTTTCATGAGGTTCGTATAATCGGTGTTTTACAAAGTGAGGAAGTCCGGGCCCGTCGTCTCTGATGGTAATTTCTACCTGTTCATTTCTCGGGACGAGGCCGATCGGGAACGGTTCTTTTTGTGTATTCGCGTGATAGTGTGTTTCAATGAAGATATTGCCTCCCTTGGGCATCGCTTCAATGGCGTTCTTGATAAGATTAAGCATGGCCTGCTTCAAACTGTTTTTCTCAGTCGCTATTTCCGGCAGGGAGGAATCAAGTTTTGTATGAAACGTTACCCGCTTGTCCGACGCAATGGATTTTTCCGTGATGCTGACCAGGTCGGACAGGAGGGTGTTTATATCCACGTTTTCAGTCAAGAGTGTCCGGGGTTTTTCGAAATGGGACAGTTCGTTGATAATATGGGAGACGCGATCTATCTCTTCATTGATGATGGCGAGTTCTCCCTGTACGGGGTCTTCTTTGGCAAGCTTCATCCCCAGTATTTTCAGATAATTTTTTATGATGCTGAGCGGGTTGTTCACTTCATGGTTGACTTTCCGGGCCAGGTCGGAAAACGCCGCGATATGTTCAGACTGCACAAGCGCTTCCTGTTTTTTCCTGATGTGGTTGAAATGAATCGCAAGCGCAGCTTGGTTAGTAAACATGGTCAGGAGTTTCATGCGCTTGAACAAATGGAGGACTTCTGTTTCATCAGTGCCCAGAACCATGACTCCCACGTATTCTCCACGGCAGATCATAGGCAGGCAGACGATGCCGTCGGAGCCGATGAGGTGTATGATCTGCTCGTCAATGATCATCGTTCTTACCGAGTATACGAAAGAATCCATGGGTGTTTTGCGTTGGAGGGATTTTATCAGGATACTTTCCTTTTTTTGCAGAGGAATGGCAAATTCGCGGAAATATTTGCCGCGGCTGTCGCCGGTAACGGTTCGCCCGATAAGCATGTTGGTTTCCGGTTCGTACAGGAAAAAGTAAATGTTTCTCACGTCGAAAATGATCCGCATACTTTGCTGTATTATACCCAGAATAGCGTCCTCGTCGGAGGCCTCTATGAGGTTCTGGAGCGTGCCCTGAAGCAGGGAAATGTCTTTGACCTCGCGAATCAGGCGGTCTTCCGTTTCTTTTTCCTTGTCAGACAGTAATTTTTGCAGCCGTTCATCAGTTTCAATGTGGATATCCAGCGTTTCCGCCAACTGCCGGGTTTCCTCTTCGGCTTTCCGCACCATCTCTTTGACCATGTCCGGGTCCAAGCCCAGGAGGCTGTTTGCCCGTTCAAGCCTGCCGTCATCCGGCAAGGTCGCTCCGGCGGATATGATGTTGGCTATGTGGATAATCTTTACCAGCGGCAGGGCATTCATGACCCTTTCAAATGGTTCGTGGTGGTAAAGGACGGCATCGGATACAAAGGACGGAAATTCCCAGCGGGTTAAGAGCCATGCCCCCACCTCGCTGTGTGACGCGCCCATCTGTATCTCGCCGGCCAGGATCAGTTCAGGACGGTTGTTTGCCGATGTCAAAATTCGGGAATATTCATCGGGGAAATTTGTCCACAACACCAGTCTGCCGATATCGTGCAGCAGGCCTGCAAGAAAGGCCTCTTCCGGTGAATGGTAGGATGTTTTTTCCGCAATGGATCTGGCCAGGACAGCGCTCATGAGGGCATGCCACCAGTAGAACTTCACGTTGAACGTCGCATTGGACTTCATTTTGCTGAAGGCGGGATAAACGGAGGAGGTGATGGTGATATTTTTTACGGAGGCGATGCCAAGATTGAGCAGCGCCTGTTCAATATCCGCCACTTTCTGCGATGAACGATAATAGGGTGAGTTAACGAGTTTGAGAATCTTGGTGCACAGGGAGGAATCCTGGTTGATTATCTGGGCTATATCTTTTATGGTAGAATCATCATTGTTGCACGTGTCGAGCAGCTTGAGGAGGACTTGAGGAAGTGTGGGAAGATCTCTGGCAGTTTCTATTCGGGAGTATAATTCCTGGGTGCGATTTTTCATAGTTTCCAAAATCAGCTATCAAAGACGCAAACCCCGGCATGGTTAAAAAATGTCGGGAAACAAATGGTTGAGAGGGATTACGTATTGATATTCAATCCCGCGGCACGGTGGCAATTTCCACCACGCAAAAACCGCCCCTCGTGCCGGCGATACCGACGGGAAACGCTCATCGCTCCATTTCCACCATATTCCCAGTGCTTGTGCGAGTGGATATTTATGACTAATCTACGTGAATGTCAATAATTTATTAACACTATATTATCGTAACAATCACGGTAAAACTTTAATTCGCCGGCACGCGCATTCCCCGTGGCTCGCCGTTGGGTAAGTAGGCGAATAGTTATATGATTTCTTGAGAATCAGGGATTCTCGGCAGAGTGCGTGAGGAGAGCTTCAATCAGCGGGTGAACGCAGCCCGGTTTTTTCCGGTGGAGGACATGAACCGATTCAATATCGTAACGGAATTTGAACCCAAGGGCGACCAGCCCCAGGCGATTGATAAACTGGCACGAGGGATAGAGGGGGGGGCCGAGCACCAGGTCCTTCTCGGGGTCACCGGCTCCGGCAAGACCTTCACCATTGCCAATGTTATCCAGACCGTCCAAAGGCCGGCCTTGATTATTGCGCATAACAAGACACTTGCCGCTCAACTGTACGGTGAGTTCAAGATGCTTTTTCCCGAAAATGCTGTGGAATATTTTGTCAGCTACTATGACTACTACCAGCCCGAAGCCTATATCCCCAGTACGGATACCTACATTGAAAAGGACTCGGCTATCAACGAAGAGATTGACAAACTGCGTCACAGCGCCACCCGTTCCCTCCTGGAGCGCCGCGATGTCGTTATCGTAGCGAGCGTTTCCTGCATTTACGGCCTGGGTTCTCCCGAGGCGTACCACGGCATGTTGCTGAGTCTTGAGGAAGAAATGGAACTGGCGCGGGACGATATGCTGCGCCGGCTGGTGGATATGCAGTATGAGCGCAATGATATTGACTTCCATCGCGGCACCTTCCGTGTCCGGGGCGACGTGGTGGAAATTTTCCCTCCCTATGAGGAGGAACGGGCCATCCGGGTGGAATTTTTCGGAGATACGGTGGAGTCCCTGTCTCTGGTTGACCCCCTGCGGGGAAAGAAGCTTGGCATTCTGCGGAAAACCTCTATCTATCCCGGCAGCCATTACGTGATGACCAAGGACAACATGAAAAGGGCCATTGCCGACATCCGGGTGGAGCTGGAAGCGAGGCTCCGGGAGCTGCGGGCCATGAACAAACTCGTCGAGGCCCAACGGCTCGAACAGCGCACCGGCTTCGATATCGAGATGATGGAGGAAATGGGATACTGCCAGGGCATCGAAAATTATTCCCGTCACCTCACGGGAAGAAAGCCGGGACAACCCCCGCCGACACTGATGGAATACCTGTCGCCGGACGCCCTGGTGGTCGTTGACGAGAGCCATGCCACCATCCCGCAACTGATCGGTATGTACCGGGGTGACCGGTCTCGCAAGGAGACACTGGTGGAATATGGATTCCGCCTGCCATCCGCTCTCGACAACCGACCGCTCAAGTTTGAGGAATACGCAGCCCTTCCCAACCAGAGGCTTTACGTCTCTGCCACTCCGGCGGATTATGAGCTTAAGCAAGCGCACACGCGCGTTGTTGAACAAATCATCCGGCCTACGGGCCTGATGGATCCGGAGATCGTCGTGAAACCCGTGAAGGGCCAGGTAGATGACCTGTTGGGGGAGATCCGGGAAAGGGAGAGGAAGGGCGAGCGGGTGCTGGTTACCACCCTGACCAAGAGGATGGCGGAAAATCTTGCCTCGTACTACGAAGGACTGGGAGTCAGGGTGAGGTACCTTCATTCCGACGTCAATACCTTGGAGCGGGTGAGTATTATCCGTGATCTGCGCCTGGGCGAGTTCGATGTCCTGATCGGCGTCAATTTGCTTCGGGAGGGTCTGGACATACCGGAGGTATCGCTCGTGGCAATACTCGATGCGGATAAAGAAGGGTTTCTGCGTTCGGAGCGTTCCCTGATCCAAACCAGCGGCAGGGCGGCACGGAACATTTCCGGCTGCGTGATCATGTATGCCGACAAAAGGACCAATTCCATTCAGGCGTGCATCAGGGAAACCGAGCGGCGAAGAAAAGTCCAGGCCCGGTATAATGAGAAAAACAATATCACGCCGGAGAGCATACGCAAGTCAATCCACAACATTCTTGCCTCCGTCTATGAAGCGGATTACCCGGCCGTGCCGACGGTTGCCGAAAAAGAAACGGCGTATATTCCGGAAAAGGAGTTGCCGGAGATGATCCGGGAACTGAGAGAGGAGATGAAGCGAGCGGCAAAGGATCTTGAGTTCGAGAAGGCTGCCGAGCTGAGGGATCGGATAAAAGAGCTGTCTGCGCTGGCGCTGGAAGTAGGCATATAATAGGCTGTTGAAAAATATCCATCTGCTGCGTATTCCTCATCATTCGCTCGCTTACTCCGCAGCAAGCTGCGGGCAATGCACTCGCTATCGAATTCGACGTACGGACAAGTACACCTCATGGCGAAATATTTCGGGTGCCTTGCATCCGGGCATTTTTGAACAGCCTGTGATGACATCTTTTTCAGAAACTTGAGAGAGGACTATCCGGCGCTTGACGAAACGGCTGACAAAGGGTAAGGTGCGGCACACATTGCCGCCGGAGGGCGGTTATGCAGCACATATCATTGAGTGAGGAAGCACTATGCCGGAAAAAATAATCAGAGTCGGCCACAGCCCCGATCCCGACGATGCATTTATGTTCTACGGGCTGTCCAGCGGCAAGGTGAAACTTGAAGGAATTCGGATAGAGCACATGCTGGAAGACATCCAGACGCTTAACGAGCGCGCCATGCGGGCCGAGCTCGAGGTGACGGCAATTTCCGCCCACGCCTTTCCCCATGTCGCGGACAAGTACTGGATCATGGCGACGGGGGCAAGCATGGGAGAGGGGTACGGGCCGGTCATTGTTTCCCGGAAATACCGTACGCTTGCCGAATTGAAAGGGAAGGCGGTGGCCACACCGGGAAAACTTACCACGGCAACCTTGTTATTCAGAATTTATACGGAGGGTATTGCGAATGTGGACGTACCCTTCGATCAGATCATGGATCGCGTAACGTCCGGAGAATTTGATGCCGGTCTCCTGATCCATGAAGGGCAGATCACGTACGCCAGGGAAGGATTTAACAAGGTGCTCGATTTCGGGGAACTGTGGGAGCGGGAGACGGACGGCCTGCCGCTGCCGCTGGGTCTCGACGTGGTGCGGAAAGACCTGGGAGAGGAAATGGCCCGCACGCTTTCTGCTGGCCTGAAGGAGAGCATCCACTACGGCTATACCCACCAGGAGGAGGCGATTCCCTATGCGCTCAGGTGGGGGCGGGGAATTGACGCGAAGCTGGGCGAGAGGTTCGTGAAGATGTACGTGAGCGATCTCACGGTTGACATGGGCGAAAAGGGAAAACGGGCTCTCGACGAGCTCTTCCGCCTTGGGGCGGGGAAGGGACTGCTGCCTCCGGTGCCGGAAGTAGTCCTCTATTAAAGCTTTTTATTCTTCTATGATGTGGACATTGGATTCATCGCGCTCAAAAATCTTTTTCGACCATGCAACATCTCGCTTCACTGCTAAGGCAATACTCGCGCTTACGCGCTCAAACATTGCCTTTACGGTCGTTACGCTGCGATGGCATGGTGCCCGAAAAACATTTGATTCGCGTCTCCTGAATCCAATCTTTCCACCTTTTTTAGGGGTCTCATTTCCGGTACTATAACATACAGCCAATATTTTCGATGAGGGGGCAATGAACACATGAATAAGAATTTTGCGAAAACGGTTTTTCTGCTCGCAGTTTTAGTTTTTTTAAGCGGGATGGTACTTGAGTCCGATGCCTTTGCAAGGATAGGGGGGGGGAGGTCTTTCGGCAGCAGAGGCTCAAGGAGCTATTCCGTTCCCAGCCGCTCGTTCTCAACTCCTTCCCCTTCACGGCAGCAAAGTCCGCTGTCTCCCGGACAGCCGGCACCACAGCAGCCGGGGGGAGGAGGTCTTTTACGGGGGTTGGGCGGCGGCATTTTAGGCGGACTTTTGGGCGGAATGCTTTTCAGCAACCTCGGTTTTGGCGGCGGTTTTGGCGGTGGCGGGTTCGGCATAGTTCCGATATTGCTTGTTCTGGGGGGCGGATATTTACTCTATAGAATGGTTGCAAAAAAAAGGGTTGAGGAAAGCCCGTACCTTCAAACGTCGTATTCTCGGGGGGGGGACCGGGCAGAAACCCCCGCTTCTTATGGAAAAGCGGAACCACTCCCTATGGGAGCACCGATGGTATCCGAGGGGCTCTCCCATCTCCGGCAGATGGATCCCTCTTTTGATGACAGTCGCTTCAAGGACATGGTCATGGATATTTTCTTTAGGATACAGGGAGCCTGGATGAACAGGAATTTATCATCGGTCGGCAGCCTTTTGACGGAGGAAGTGAAAAACATCATTCAACAGGACGTGGACGGGCTGTTACGCGAGAAGAAAATTAACCGGCTTGAGAACATCGCTGTCAGAAATGTCGAGATTTCTGAAGTGTGGCAGGAATCGGGACAGGATTTCATCACCGTTCTTTTTACTGCCAATCTCCTGGATTATACGACCGATGAAGCGACCGGCGGGGTCGTTGCGGGAAGTAAAACGGAACCGGTGAAGTTTGAAGAATTCTGGACATTCACGAGACCCCTGGGGAACAACCCTTGGAGGCTGTCGGCAATCAACCAGGCGTAGCTCTTTCATACTGTTCGTTCCGAGGGGAACAACACGGAGGGATAGAGACATGGCGGAGCGGAGATTGAGAGAAAAATACCTGCGGTGCAGGCCGGTAAGCGCTACGATAAACAGAAAAGGGGGCGCGCCGAAAAAAGACCTGCTCCGATATCTTGCGCTGGCAAAGGAACTGGGGGTAAATGATGCCGCGATCGTGAAACGGGGGGCGTGGTATCTTGATCCCCGGGTGACGCTCAAGTGTGCCGTACCGCGTTGCCGGAATTACAATGCCTGCGCAAATTGTCCTCCGCGTAGCCCACGCGCGTCCGAAACGGCCGAAATAATCAAGGAATACAAAACCGGCATTTTGCTCCGTTGGAAATATCCCCGTTCGGAAGCCCTTTCCCTGACGGTCAAACAGCGGCTGTCCATTTATTCCACGCTCGCGTCAATCGAGGCTGCCGCGTTTTACGACGGATACTATTTTGCCTGCGGCTTTGCGACGGGGTCCTGCCGCTCCCTGTGCAACAATGAGGGCTGCCGGGAACTGGTGGAGTCGGGAAAGGGGTGCCGATACCCCCTGCTGGCACGGCCGAGTATGGAGGCCGTGGGTTTCGATGTTTACCGGACGGCGGCGGCGGCCGGATGGATCCTCCATCCGGCGGGCGGGCATTGCCCCGATGTCATCGAAACTCTTTCACGGATCGCCATCGTCCTCGTTGCTTAACCGGTTCGAGGTTTATTCCTTGATTCTTTCCGGCTCGCAGTGCCGTCTAACCCGGTGGAGTCCATTCCCTCATTTTCTTCGTTTCACGTTAAATCAGCATAGTGGGGGGCATCTTGAATTTTAAGTTGTGTGAAGATATCATCGAGAACATTTCCCGTGTGATCGTGGGCAAACGGAAGGCCATTGAACTTCTCCTGGTAGGCCTCCTCGCGGATGGCCATGTTTTATTGGAGGATGTCCCGGGGTTGGGAAAGACGTTAGTCGCCAAATCTCTGGCCAGAAGCATTAACGGGACGTTCCGGAGGATCCAATTCACGCCGGACATATTGCCTGCGGACGTTACCGGCTTTAATATCTACGACCAGAGAACGGGGCAGTTTTCCTTCCAGCCCGGTCCGGTCATGACCAATATTCTGCTGGCGGATGAGATAAACCGCACAATCCCCCGCACCCAGTCCAGCCTGCTTGAAAGCATGGAGGAACGCCAGGTTACCATAGAGGGCAAGACCTATCCCTTGCCCCATCCTTTTTTTGTCATGGCTACCCAGAATCCGATTGAACTGGAAGGAACCTTCACGCTGCCGGAGGCACAACTGGACCGGTTCCTCCTGAAAATACGTCTGGGGTATCCCGATAGAGACGAAGAAATCGCTATCCTGGAACGTTTTCAGGAAGGAGATCCCCTGCGGCATTTAGAGGCCGTGGCCGATCCATTGCAGGTTGTGGAATCTCAGCAGGCCAGAAAAGCAATCCGCATTTCAGGTCCCGTTCGGGAATACATCGCGGATGTGGTGAGGGCAACACGGAATCATCCCTCCCTGCGTCTCGGGGCGAGTCCGCGCGGTTCTCTTGCGTTGATGCGCACCGGTCAGGCGCTGGCCGCCCTGAGAGGGCGGGAGTATGTTCTTCCCGATGACATCAAATACCTGGTCGTTCCCGTCCTATCGCACCGTCTGATTCTGAAAGAGGAGGAACGGATGCGGGGAGAAACGCCGGAGGATTATCTGGAAAAGATCATCAGTCAAATACCGGTTTCCGCCCCGATAACATAGGGTAATAAGAGCGGGCAGCATCGTTTTTGAGGGCATAAAAGATGGAAGGACAGACACGCGGAGTACCCACCCTCTTTGTTCTCCCTTTCATTCAGGTTGTGGTGGGCGCCCTCCTTTTTCTTTCTCTGTTGTTCGGCCAGCGGGAGATAACCGCATTAACCCTCCTTGTTTTCGTGATGACCGGCGGCACGAAATTATGGGCCATGAAGAGCCTTAGGGGCCTGCAATGCCGCTTGATGGTTGACAAACGCAAGATGTTTGCGAACGAAACGCTCACCGTACGGGTTCATGCGGAAAACGGAAAATTACTTCCCCTTTTGCTTCAGTTGAAGGTGGCCGTTCATCCCACGCTTCACCCTTCTCCCGGTGAAACCGTATTGACGAAGGAGACCAGTCTGTTATGGTATCAACGGTTTCACTGCCAGTGGGAATTAATTGCCCGGCGAAGAGGGGTTCACCAGATAGGACCGCTCTACCTCTTTGCGGGGGATCCCTTCGCGTTCTTTTCCCAGCGGGAAAAAGCGGGAGATTCATATCATATCCTCGTCTATCCGCGACTTGTTCCGCTCAAGTCCTTTCCGCTGCCCCGGCATGATTTTTTTGGTTGCCCGGGGGACAAGAGTCCTGTCAATGATCCCGTCTATATCCTGGGGACACGCGATTACCAGCCCGGACAGTGTGCAAAATACATTCACTGGAAGGCTAGCGCCCGCCATAACATTTTGCAGGAAAAGGTCTTTGAGCCGACAAAACAGGAGAAGCTCCTGCTTGTCGTTGACGTGAAGCAATTTGCCGAGGCCAATGCGAGAAAACAATTTGAGCGGACATTGGAAGTAGTGGCATCGCTTGCCCTGAAGTTGGACCGGGGAGGTCATGCAGTGGGACTGGTGACGAACGGCGTGCTTACGGGAGGCGGTTCATCCATCGTTCCCGTAGCGAGGAGCCACCGGCAATTGCCCGCTCTTCTGGAAGTCCTGGCCAGGCTGGAAATGAAGCCCCAGATGGGACTCATGGAGATGATGCGCTCCAGCCTGGATCTGCCCTGGGGGATAAGCGGCGCTTATTTTTCCTATGAGGAGGATGGGGAGATTGCTGCTGTAGAGCAGTACTTTACCAACCGCAAAACGCCCGTGGTCTTTTTTGTTTGTCACCTTAAGTCATCCGCAGAGAAAGAACGGCCGAAGCTTCGGCGTGAAATCCGCAGAACCGAAGACCTCTATATTGAAGCTCTTCCCAGCAAGCCGGGGAACATCTTCGATTCTTAAGGAACAGGGGTATTTATCATTAGCGTGTATTCCCCGCGGCAAGCCGCGGGGAATGCGCGTGCCGCCGAATTCAAAAAAGGGATGGTCCATGAAAGAAAGTAAGCCTCTTTTATTACTGGCCAGCGGGGGGATGGAATTGAGCTGGCGCTATGCCTGGGCTACGTTTCTTACCACTTCAATTTTACATCACCCGTTCCCCTTCCCAGAAGCAGTGGTTACGTTTGCACTCGCCGCGGCGCTTACGTCCATTTACCATGAACGGGGATGGCGGGTTATTCTGATTTTGTGCATTCAGCTGCTGGGATTCATTCCTGCGGCCTGGAGGGTTATCCATGTTTTCAACTCCTGGTCGGGTTCTTTCTTGAGTCTTGCTTACAAATCTTACACAAGTTCCTTCGACCAGAGGGGAATTCCCCTGGAGTGGATCATTGTTGTTCTTTTCATCCTCTGGGGCTTTTTTTTCTGGGGGGGCGGCGTGGGTATGGCCAAGCGGCCGCGGGATTATGCCACCATTTGTTCCCGCTTCGATATGGGGCTCGGCAGCCTCTTTTTTCTCTATCTGGTCAAATTTTACCTGTTCATGATCGGGGCAAAGAGGCTGACGGATTCCTCCGCCGAATTCCTGCTCTTTTCATTTTTCCTATTCGGTCTATTGGCGATCGGGCTGGCGCGTACCAGAAACGAGGAAACGAAGGATTTTATTCCCGGCTACCGGGGGCTTGCGGTAATCTTAAATTTTATTATGATGGTCCTTTTGGTTGGAGCAGGTCTCATATTCTTTGCATTGCCGTATTTGACCGGCGCCGCCAAGATCGGGTACGGGGTCATCAAAGGCGCATCGGGGCCGCTGCTCTCTATTTTCATGAAAGTGATCAATTTCCTCTTTGGAGGTAAATACTCCGTATCGGATGTTGAACGGCCGCCGGTTAAAAAGACGGTAGCCGAATCTTCTCCCGATCTGGATATCTGGTGGCTGAAGCTTCTGGGAGAAATACTAACCTGGGTTGTCTTGATTCTCCTGGGGCTGATTTTCCTCACCATCTTCTGTGTGACCGTGTACAGCCTTGTGCGCTGGCTCTTTTCCAAAACATCCGCGGGACACGAGAAACGGAGTCTCTGGGATTTCCTTCCCTTGTGGGCCATAAAATTAGGCTCACTCCTGCGTTTCTGCCGGAGGGCGATGGCGGGGAGGATGAACGTATACCGGGGAGCCGTTCAACTCTATGCTTCTCTCCTGATTTGGGGACGCCGCAGCGGCCTGCCCCGGACGCTCAGTGAGACCCCCGCCGAATACGGGTCGCGCCTGAAGTATCGGTTCCCCGTACGGGAACGGGAGATTGGACTGATTGTGGAATCCTTCAACCGGGAGGTTTACGGTGAAATGGCTCTCAACGAACAGCAATTGGCCGTGGCGCGGTTTGCGTTTCGCCGGTTGCGCAGTCCGTCGCTCTGGTTTTTACGATTGAAGAGCTGGGTGCGTCGGTCCACCGATCGGGACTGCGCGTTCCCGTAGTTATTGAAGCCGCTGACGAGGGGCGCTCATTTCCTGCGGGGGTGTGGAAGAGTTTCCGTATCCGTGGCGGGTGATTTGTTGTTTAAATAAAATTCCTTTCTTCCATTCTTGCAGGATCAACAAATCTGGCCAACCCGGTTTTCATGAGGCGGAATCCCAGCCGGTAATAAAATTCTTCCTTCCCCGGCCGTGCGTATAAAATCGTATTGCAGTTTGGAAGTTTCTTTAAGATGGTCTCCATGATCATCCTGCCGATCCCCTTGTTCTGAAACTCCGGGACAACGACAATATCATAAACGGCCGCTTGGTAGGCCCCGTCGGATAAGGCCCTGCCAAACCCGACCATTTTGCCCTCATGGAAAACGAAGACGACGGAGAAGCTGTTCTGGAAGGCCTTTTTATGGATGTCGGGATCACAATACGCCATGCCGGCATTTTTCAGGGAATCCCTGACCAGCGTCCAGTCGATATTCTTACAATGTTCCTGTATGGTGTAATCCATTTTAACTCTTCTTCTCAATTTGACCGGGTGCACATCCCGCAAGCCCTGCCCCGTGGGTGGGGAGCTTCATCTGTCCGTTTTCTTGATGACAAGCCGGGAACACCTGTCGTCGCAGTCCGCACTTAGAACGGGACGGCGATGATGCGGTCCCGGGGAAAGCGATCAATGATCTCCGCGCCGTTCTCGGTTACGATCACCATATCTTCCAGACGTACCGCTCCCCGTCCCGCTTCACCTTCGCGTGATTCGACGGCAATGACCATGCCGGGTTCAAATATCTGCGGGTGGGCCAGCGACCACTGGCGATTGATGACCGGCATTTCGTACTGGCGGAGCCCCACGCCGTGACCGATCTCGATGGTCAGTACATCGAGTTCGTCCCGGTAACCCCAGGTGGCGGCGGGTGCAAAATGCCGCGCCGCGTCGGCCGTCGTGCCCCCCGGATGGATGGCGTCAATGATCGCATCCAACCGATCCACCAGCCGTCTGTACCAGTCCGTTTCCCGCTTGTCCGGTCTCTCGCCCACAAAGAAGGTGCGATAGAGGCATGCCCCGTATCCCAGGTAGCGGGTGCTGCATACGTTTCCGTAGAGAAGCTCTCCCGCCTGGATGAAGCGCGCGGTACCCTTGATGCCGCGGTCCCAGGTGAGCGGTCCGGACCGGAAGCCGGCCTTGGCGGTCTCCGCTCCGGCGTGGGAGATGGCCTCTCGGCAGATCCTCGCCAATTCGGTATCTTGTATCCCCGGCTTCAAGTGTTCCAGGACCTTGGTCCAGGCCGTTTCCGCCATGGCAACCACCATCTTGACGCACTTGAGTTCTTCGTCCGTTTTCCGGGCGGTGGCCTCGAGCATCAGGGCCGAACCGCCTTTTACAGCGATCCCCTTGTTCTGGAGGGCGCTCTGCGCCGTTCCGTCGAAGCCTATGAGGGTCAGGGGCTCGTCCTGCAATCCCTGCCGGGTGAGCTCTTCCCGAATATCCGCCGCGAATTTCTCCGCTTCCTCGGCTGCGGCTTCGGGACCGCAGATGCCGTTCAGCCAGGAACGGGCCAGACGCCAGCGGGAGATCCAGGGACATTCCCGCTCGTAGTGGCTGATGTAGCCGGCATGGGCGAAAACCACGGGCTCGGCCTCGGCGAAAAAAAGGACGTACCAGACCCCGCCGGCAAACTCCGGTCCGGTCAGCCCGGTCAGGTAACGGTTATTGCTGTCGCCAGCGGCGAGCAGGACGGGGATGTTATTTTTTTTCATGGTGTCCCGCATGCGCTCGGCGCGCTGGTTTCGCAGCCGGTCGAAGTTGATCCGGTCCTGCCAGTCCACGCTGCCGGGGCCGAACGTAAGCGGTGGTGAGAATCTGGGCATGGCACTCCTCCTCAAAGAATTATCGGGATGGCGCACGCAACACGCGTCCAGGGCTGCTCCTGTTACCAGCGTTCGTGCCGGATCAGATCGGCCAGGGCCTTGCGTTTCTTCTCCTTCGGCTGATCGGCGGGATATCCGAGAGGGGTGAAAAGCATGGGAACTGCCCCGTCGGGTAACTGGAGCACCTCCTTCGCGGCAGCGGCATCGAAGGCCGCAATCCAGCAGGTGCCGAGCCCCAGGTCGGTTGCCGCCAGGATCAGGTGATCCATGGCGATGGCCACGTCCACCTCGTGGTAGTTTTTGTTGTCTACCCGGACCCACGCCTGGCCCGGTAGGGAACAGGCGCAGATAACAATGGGCGCTTGGGAAAACCATTCTCTGGAATAGATGCGTTTCATCTCCGCTTTGCGACCGGCGGTACGGACGACGATGAACTGGAAAGGCTGGTAATTGTGCGCCGTGGGAGCGAGGCGCGCAGCATTCAGCACCTGGGTCAACTTCTCGTCCTCCACGGGGTCTGTCCTATAGGCGCGGACGCTGTACCGTTTGTTGATGAGTTCCTGAAAATTCATAGCTCCCTCCTTTTTTACCGTTCAGCGATACACCTCTTTCCGGTGGCCGACTTTTACTACCCCTATAGTCAATTCATCGTCTTGGATGGAGTAGATGATTCGGTAATTTCCCTGTCGGATGCGGTAGCGTTCCTGGGCTGAGAGCTTTTCACATCCGGGTGGAGGCGGGTCTCCGGCAAGTGCGACGATGCGCTTCATGATTTGTTGCAGGTCTTTCTTTGGTATTTTTTCGACGTCCCGTTGAACGGACTTTCGAAAGAAAATCCTATATCCTGGCATCTTTCTTCAGCCTCTTCAGCATGTCCTCATAACTGATCAACGGTTCTTTTGCCCGTTTCTCAAAAGCTGCAAGATCTTCCGCGTCATCGGCGAGGGATTCCCGGACGGCATTGTTCACCAATTCCGAAACGGATCGGGAAGTCTCGACCGACTTCATCCGCAGCGCCTTGTGCAGCGCGGGATCGAAATAGACGGTGGCTCGTTTTGCTCCAGATTCCATCGTGATGCCTCCTAACGTTTTTAGCATTATAGCGCCATAACGTTATAACGTCAAGCATTATCACAAGGATATGTTAGCGGAAAGAATGCTTTTGAAACGGTGTTGTTCCTTACGCATCGGAGATTTTTCCCCGTGTGCTCAAGGAGAGCTTCAAGTGTCGTCTTACTTTTCCCGCGGGAAGGCCTTCCGGATTTCGTAGAGGGTAGTGCGTTCGGCGGCGTCGAAACCGGCGGCGTGTATGATCTCGATGCACTCCTTGACGTTTGTCTTGTTCAGGAAGTTGGCGGCGGCATGGACGTTCTCCTCCAGGAGCGTCCCGCCGAAATCGTCCGCCCCGAAGTGCAGGGCGATCTGTCCGATCTTCTTGCCTTCCGAAAACCAGGAGGCCTGGATGTGGGGGAAGTTGTCGAGGTAGATCCGGGCGAGGGCGATGATCTGCAGGTAGCGGTTCGGGGTTGCCCGATGGGACAGCGTCTTGCCCAGCGGCGTGTTATCCGGTTTGAAGCTCCAGGGGACAAAGGCGGTGAAGCCGTGATATTCGTCCTGCAATTGGCGGATGCTTTCCAGGTGAGCGATGATGTCTTCCCCGTTTTCCAGATGGCCGTACATCATGGTTGCCGTGGACATGTAGCCCATCCGGTGCGCCTCGCGCATCACGGAGAGCCAATCCGCCGTTGTTCCTTTCCGGGGGCTGATCCTCCTCTTCACGCGGTCTGAAAGCACTTCCGCCCCGCCGCCGGGAAGGGTACGCAGACCCGCATCCCAGAGGTCTCTCAGGACGTCGGACACGGACATGTCCGTAAGGCGGGACATGCCCATAATCTCAGGCGCGGAAAAGAAATGCGGGTGGATTTCCGGCACTTCCGCGACGGTTCTTTTCACCAAGCGGAGGTAGTAATCGAAAGACAGCGCGGGATTGACGCCGCCCTGAAGCAGGATAGTCGTAGCTCCGTTTTCCGCCGCGGTGCGGAAATTTCGGATCATTTCATTGAGGGGAGCGACATATGCCCCTTTTTCGCCCGCGTGGCGGTAGAAAGCGCAGAACGCGCAGTCGTTTTCGCACACGTTGGTGTAATTGGGGTTGGTATCCACCACGAAGGTAACGCGCATCGCCGGATTGTGACGGAACCGCGCGTCGGTCGCCATATCGGCAAGGTCGAGAAGCGGCGCCTCGCGAAGAAGCCGCAGGCCTTCCTCGGGCGAGATACGTTTCCCTTTCTTGAGCTTTGTTTGGAGAGCTGCTATATCCATGATCCACTTACTCCGTGGTTTTCACCGTTCCATCAGAGATCGGCGACGATTTTTCGGAAGATCTCAATTGCTTTCATCTCCGGTTTCCCCAGACGGAAGGTGAATCCGTCCAGGTAGGTTTTCGTCTCTCGGGGTGTCAGTCCTATGCGCTGCCCATGGAGCGTGCTAAGCGGAGAAGGTGCGCGTTTTTCCTTGGCCAGCGTCTGGCGTATTTTTTCATGGATGTCTTTTTTATCGTTCGGGGAGAGTGCTTTCCGTTCGGCCCAGACGGCGAAAACGAAGGGGAGGCGCTGCCAGTGGTACCATTCCGTAGCAAGGTCGAACACCTGCTCGAATCCCGCCAGGCCGTATTTTTTACATCGCATGGCCTCGTCGCCGATGAGGAGCACCGCGGCAAAGTCGCCGTCATTGCGGGCGGTCCCCTGCATTCGAACGAGGTTTGCCTTGATGCCGTACTTTTTCTCCAGGAGGACACGGAGCAGGTGCACCGAAGTGGCCGTGTCGTCCGTAATGCCGATGTCTTTGCCCGCAAGATCAGGCCATTTCTTACTGCTGAAGAGCATGACGCTCTTCACCTGGTTGCGCGCAGCGATGCAGTAGTCCATCAGTTCCAGGGTGTCTTCCTGCGCCAGGTAATCCATGAGAGAAAAGAGACCGGCGGCGATCTTTCCTTTGAGTGACAGGATGCCCATGCGTCTCGGCACTATGGGCAACAGCTTGAATCGTTCCTTTTCGAAGTAATTATAGAAGAGGACGGAATTGAGGTAGGGTATCTTGCCGATTACGTTGTCCGCATAAATGTCCAGGGGGTGATAGAGGGCATCCCGCTCCACGGGAATCTTCCCGGCATCCTTGATGATTTTTATGAGACGGTCTTTTGCCAGTGCCGGAGGAGTTATAGCGCCGGCATCGTGTGCGATCCTTTCTCCGCCCACTGTTCCGTCCAGGTCGTCGGCTCCGAAATTGAGCGCCGCCGCGGCCACGTCCTCCGTCAGCATGACCCAGTAGGCCTTGATGTGGGGGAAATTATCCAGCATGAGCCGGGAGACGGCGATGGTCTTTAAGTCATCGATGGCGGAGCCAAATTGGTTGCTTGGTTTTATCCCCGTCGTCCCCGGCTGGAAGGCCAGCGGGACAAAGGCGAGAAACCCGCCCGTCTTGTCCTGGGCGTCACGGAGCATGATCAAGTGCCGGAGGCGTTCCTCGTACGTTTCGATGTGGCCATACAGCATCGTGGCGTTCGTAGGGATGCCGAGGCGGTGGGCGGCGGCATGGATTTGCAGCCAGGCGCTCGCGCCGATTTTTTTGGGGAAAAGCTTTTTGCGGACGCGCTCGGAAAACACCTCTGCGCCGCCGCCGGGTAGGGCATCCACGCCTGCTGCCTTCAACTGTTTCAGGATTTCCTTCACGGGAAGCTTGAATTGCTTGTGGAAAAAGTCGATTTCAATGGCGGTAAAGGCCTTGATATCCGTTTGAGGGAAACGTTGCTTTATCCTGCCCACCATGCCCAGGTAGTATTCCCATTTCCGGTGCGGGTTGAGCGAGCCGGTGATGTGCACCTCACGGACATCGGGCTTGATTCTGCCCAGGATTTCCTCGATGTTCATCTCATAGGCTTGGGGCTCGCCTTTCCGGGCGGAAAAATTACAGAACCGGCAGGCCAGCGCGCAGATGTTCGAGGGTTCTATCTTCTGGTTGAGGGCGAAATAGACGGCGTCGCCGCTGAGGCGTTGATGGACGAAACCCGCCATCTTCCCGATCGAGATGAGGTCGCTCGAGTGGAAAAGGACAAGACCGTCGGCGAGCGAGAGTCTCTTGCCTTTTTGTATCTTGTCCCAAACGGGAAGCAGCTTCTTGTCTTTGAAATTTATCCTGTTCATTTTCTTAATACAATGACCGGGGGCGCCTCCGCAAGCCCCGCTCTCTGAGCGGGGAGCTTCACGATATCGGCCGTTGGTAACTGGGCGATACTACATCTTGATTTTTCCTGCGTCAAGGATTAAGGAGCTCCTTGTCATTTTCCCCCTTTTATGATAGGCAAAAAAAGAGGCTTCGATAAGGCCTTTTTCCCACTTTTTTGGAGGGGTTAGGTTTGAAAAGGGATAAGACGATTAGGGGGGCCTCCGGGACCGGTGCAGAGGGCTCAAGAGGTTTTATGGCATGGATAATGGGAAAACTGCGTTCGAAAACGGGCATTTACGGACGCATGATCAAGTTCGAACATAGCATTTTTGCCCTGCCGTTTGCCCTTTCCGCCGGCGCAATCTCTTTGATTGTGTTGTGACTATACGCAGACGATCTGGAAATCGAAAACGGTGTGGATAGCCTCGAAATCTCGCTTGTTTTGGGTATAAACCATTGCCCCCGCGCTTTTTGCGGATGAAGCGATCAGGCAGTCGTTCGTGATCGAGGAAGATTTTCTGATGTTGTATCCTTTTAATTCTTGGAGCTTGGCGATGATTTCACCGGCCTGCTGATAGTCTTTCAGGGTCGGCACAATAATCCTTTCCACCCGTTTGAAATAATTTGAAAGTTCCTGGACTGCCTTGAGGGCTTCCTTTGAGTGAGCTCCAGCCCTGATTTCCATCAGGACCACCGCTGAAAGATACACCAAGCCCTGGGATAGGAAAAGCCCCTTGAAGCGTTCCGGGTTCATGAATCTGTCAATGAAGATGTTCGTATCGACGAGTTTCTTAAGCATAGTTTTGCCGGATTTCAACACCCCGGAATTTTTCAAAGATAGTTTCCAACTCGATTTTGCCGGCAGCCATATCCACTGCCTTCATAACCGCTTCGGAATTATCCTTGACGTGGAAAATTTTTTTAACCTTTTCAATATCCCTTTTATTGATATTGATTCGCTCAATGGTTACGGTTGCCGCCATTTCCTGCCACCTCCCTTATTTTTTTTTTGTTTGTTTGTTTGATAAGGCATTGCTTTTTGATGGAGAGAGTATAAGAAAAACAGCCTTGTATGTCAAATGAATAGTGGCCAATGTAAATATTAGCCACAAAATATGGGGTGCGGTTCCGATGATCGTGGAAGAGATATATCGAGACATCCGTCCTTTTGAAAAATCGAATCACCTTTTGGTCGAGTCACCCGTCAAAAGGCATTCCCCGCCTTCGCGGGGACAGGCTCCTATTTTCTGAATCAGACGCGCCCAATTTCCGACGGAATATTTTTTCATTCCCCTGGGGTTTCAGGATGCAGGGTATAGCCTCGTCGCTGCCTTCCTTCTGCCGTTTACCCCGGGTGACGTTGCTGTACCAACCGTAGTACCGGACCATCTGTTCCCTCCGGTTCGGTACATGCGAGCACATGGCCGCGAGCCACTCAGGGGCATCAAAGACCTTCCGATCATTGCCGCTTTTCGCCGCATAGATGACGGTCCCTTCATCAGCGAGATACTGCATCCGTTCCTGGGAGAAGGATGCCCGGATGATGTACCTCGCCAGGTTCTCCATTGACCACTTATGCACCTGTCCAGTTTTTCCAGACCAGCGCTCACCACGGGTGCGGCGGAGGACCCAAACGGGCCTTTTCTTCCGGAGGTTCGCTCCATCCTGCCGGATGCCCCGAATCTGCCGCATTTCGACCGGTAATAAATAAGAGTATTTACCTATCATATTGCATAGACAAAATTGGCATGGTCTTTTTGAATTTGTGCGCCTAATATGTACTTGTGATCAGTTTATAAACAAGGGAAAATTGTGGCACAAAATTATAACGTGTCTGGTTTCGGAATGGGTCATCCAGCATACAGTCGGAATGGGTCATCCAGCATACAGACTGAAACAGGCCTTCGGCAACAAGCAATGTCCACTTAATTAAGAAAGGAGAACATTCGATGAAAAACATTCGTAGATTTAGGAAACTGTTATCGATAGTTCTGATGGCTCTAACGTCAGTCTCTCTGACTCTGTTTGCTGCAACAGCCTTTTCGGAAACTAATACTGAATGGCTCATGTTCAACGGCAGTTACAGTGCGGACAGATTTTCAACGTTAAAACAGATCACCACGAAAAACGTGGACTCGCTCGTGCAAGTGGGACGGTACGAACTACCGGAAACAACTTCCTTCCAAGCAGGCCCGGTTGTCGTGAAAAGCAGGTTGTACGTAACCACGGCTACAGCAACATATGCCATGGATGCGCGCACGGGTAAGCTATTCTGGAGCCACAAGTACACTCCCAAGAGCCTTGGAATCGGTACACCTGTCCGGGGCTTGGCGTATGTTGACGGAAGAATTTATCGGGGCACGCCTGATGCCCATCTGCTCTCACTGGACGCCAAGACAGGCAAAGTCGTATGGGACGTGGTAGGCGCCAACGCCGAGGTTGGGGAATACTTTACAGCCGCTCCTATTCTATGGAAGGGAACCATATTTCTGGGCACTTCCGGCAGCGATGTTGGAGCAGTCGGGCATATGAGGGCCTTTAGTATCAAGGATGGACGACCTCTTTGGAACTTTGACATCGTTCCATCTTCCGGTCCGGGAGCCGATACCTGGCCGTCAGACCCCGCAAAGCAACGGGCCGGTGGTGGAATGTATTCTTCCTTTGCTTTGGATACAGCTACTGGAATCCTATACGTGCCAACGGGTAATCCAGGCCCGGATTTTGTTGGTGACTACCGACCCGGCGATAATTTATATACCTGCTCGGTTGTCATGCTGGACACCAAAACCGGTAAGTTGCTCGGTTATCATCAGTTCGTCCCGCATGACATTCATGATTGGGACATTGCTGCAAGCCCGATCCTGTTTACATCCAAATCGGGGGAAAAGATGGTTGCAGTCGGAGGTAAAAATGGTTACCTGTACGGCCTGAACCGCAACCTTACAACTGTCGCTTGGAAAACCCCGGTCACCACAATCTACAATGCGGATGCACCCCTGACCCCTGAGGGTACCCGTTTCGCTCCGGGAACGCAAGGAGGGGTGAACTGGAACGGCCCAGCCTACTCGCCTTTGGTGAATGCGGTATATGTGAACACGAGGGACTGGGCCACCACGGTTAAGGTGGGAGGTCCTGAAGCGCTTGAATACACTCCCGGCAAGGTTTTCCTCGGTTCTGCAAATGGCTTTGGAGAAGATGACCCAGCTTCGGAACAGTCGGGGTGGTTGACGGCAGTAGACGCCGACAGTGGGCACATTCTGTGGCAATACCATGCTCCGCTGCCTCTTGCCGCGGCTGTGACACCTACGGCTGGGGGACTTCTCCTCACCGGTGATTTGGAAGGTAATCTCCTTGCCTTCGATGCCGCTACAGGAAAAATGATTTCTAAGAAAAAAACAGATGGTCCCATAGGTGGCGGTATCATAACGTACTCAATTAACGGGAAGCAGTATGTGGCTGTTGCCGCCGGCATGAACAACGCCATCATGGGAACAAAGAGCGGTCCAGCTTCCGTAGTCATCTATGCCTTGCCGGATAAAGGTAGCAAGCAAAAAAATAGATAAATTTTTGCGGGACAATTGACTCTTTATCAATGTCTTCTCGATCTGTGCGTTAAATTGACTGATTACAGTCGAATAAGACCGTCCATAATGAAGTATGAGTTTAGAAACTGAAAAGGAGGCGAATCATGAACTACACGGAACTGCTCAATCCCCAAAACTCGGCCCTTGTCCTCATCGACTTTCAACCCCAGATGGTCTTCGGCGTCGCCAGCATCGACCGGCAGACCCTCTTCAACAACGTCCTGCTCCTGGCCAAGGCGGCAAAAATCTTCAAGGTGCCGACCATCCTCACCACGGTGGAATCAAAAAGTTTCTCCGGCAACATGTGGCCGGAGCTCCTCGACATTTTCCCCAACCAGGAGCCTGTCGAACGAAGCTCCATGAACTCCTGGGAGGACGCGAAATTTGTGGCGGCAGTGAAGGCCACCGGGCGGAAGAAACTGGTCATGGCGGCCCTCTGGACCGAGGTCTGCCTGGCATTCCCAGCCCTGGAGGCCATGAAGGCAGGCTATGATGTCTATGCCGTGGAAGACGCCTCGGGGGGTACCAGCGTCACCGCCCACAACGCCGCCATGCGGCGCGTCGAACAGGCGGGAGCGGTACCGATGACCGCCCTGCAGCTTCTCCTCGAGTACCAGCGGGACTGGGCACGCAAGGAGACTTACGACGCCGTGATCGGAGTGGTGAAGGAACACTGCGGCGCCTACGGCCAGGGATGCGAGTATGCGTACACCATGGTGCACGGCGCACCCCCCAGTCGGCGCAATGCAAAAAAAGGCTGATGCCATGGAAGTCCCGACGAATGAAACCGGCCCGCTCACGGTCATCGTCACCTGGCGGGTCCTGAAGGGACGCGAAAGGGAGTTCGAGGCGTGGCGCCATGAGATTGGGGACGCTGCCCTCGAATTCCCCGGCCATATGGGGGTCAACGTGATCCTCCCCAGCGGCGGCGGAGGGGAGTATGTGGTAATCTTCCGATTCGATACGTACGAGCACCTGCGCGCCTGGCAGGAATCGGACATCCGTCGGGAGTTATTGAAAAAGGCCGAGCCGTTCAGGGAGAAGGAACCATCTTACCGTCTGGAGAGCGGCCTGGAGTACTGGTTTGCGCCGGCGGGACCGGTGTCTCCTCCCCGCTGGAAAATGGCTCTGGTCACCATCCTGGGTGTCTGGCCGGCCGGCATGCTGGTCGCGTGGCTGCTCAATCCACTGCTCACCGGTGTGCCCTCTGCGTTGAAGGCCCTCCTGTCATCCTGCTGTATCGTGATTCTGCTTACCTGGGTGATCATGCCCACGCTGGTGAAAATGCTCAGAAGGTGGCTGTGATGGCCTGCAAAGGAGGTCAATCGATATGAACGC
>JACQWR010000021.1 GCA_016209105.1 Deltaproteobacteria bacterium
GCCGAACTGGAATTACTCGACAGCCCCAACGCCATCACCTTGCGGCTCGCCACCGTCTTCGGCATGTCACCGCGCATGAGGCTCGATCTGCTGGTCAACCATTTCACTTACGCCGCAACCTTTGACGGTTACATTGTGATTTTTGAAAAAGATTTTAAGCGCAACTATATTCACATCCGCGACATCGCCGACTGCTTTAACTACTGCATTCAAAATTCTGAACGCATGATCGGCAAACCGTATAACGCCGGACTCGACCAAGCGAATCTGTCCAAAGCCGAACTCGCGCTCAAAGTTAAAGAGTATCTGCCAAACTTTTTCATCCACTTTGCCGAAGTGGGCAGCGACCCCGACAAGCGCAACTACATCGTCTCCAATCAACGTTTGCGCGAAGCGGGTTTTGAGGCAAAGCGCACGCTTGACGACGGCATCAAAGAATTGATCAAAGGCTATCGGATGTTGGGGCGTGGGCAATTTAAAAACGTTTGATGCCTGACATCTCAATAGCAATCCTCGCGGGCGGGTTAGGCACGCGCTTGCGCTCGGTGGTGGCGGATCGCCCGAAGGTGTTAGCGTTGATTCACGGGCGACCTTTTTTGTCTTACCTATTAGATCGGTTGTGTGATTTTCATCCCGCTGAGATCGTGCTGTGCGCGGGCTACATGGGCGAGCAACTACGTGAGACGTTTGGTGACTCGCATCGCGGCGCGCGATTAATTTATTCGCAAGAGCCTGCGCCGCTTGGCACGGCGGGCGCGTTGCGTTTTGCATTACCATTGTTCAAATTCCAAAATGTGTTAGCGTTGAACGGCGACACATTTTGCGATGTAGACCTCAACGCGATGTATGCGTGGCATAACGCGCATCAAGCAAACGCCACCCTCGCTCTGGTCCATCTACCCGACACGTCGCGTTACGGATGCGTAGTGACCGATGACGAAAATCACCTCACACGCTTTGAGGAGAAGAAAGAAAAAAGTGGCGCAGGTTGGATCAATGGCGGCGTGTATTTACTCCGTCGGGGATTCATCGAATCGATCCCAACCGGTCACACGGTCTCTATTGAGCGTGAGATATTTCCAAATTGGATCGGGCGTGAACTGTACGGTTGGAAGAGTGACGGACGATTCATTGACATCGGCACGCCCGAATCTTATTCGAGCGCAGAAAGTTTTTTTAGACTTCCGAAGTCTGCTAGACTTCGGAAGTCTTTACAAGAATGACACTACACTCACGGATCGAAACACACTTGCGCCAGAGCGCAGATGTTAAACTTCAACTAATTCAAACGGGGATGCCGTCAGAGTTCGTCGGACGATTGACAAAAGATTTTCAACGCCCGCCTCTTCCTGCAATTGCACTCACGACCGATACTTCTTTCATTACAGCGCATTCCAATGACGTTGCCTTTGACGACATCTTTGCGCGGCAAGTGGAAGCGTTGGGCAAAAGCGGCGACGTGTTAATCGGCATCACCACCAGCGGCAATTCGCAAAATGTTTTGCGCGCCATCGCCGCCGCAAAAAAGTTGAAGATGAAAACCATCGCCCTCACTGGCGTCGGCGGCGTCATCGTAGATCAAGTGGACGTCGCCATCACCGTGCCAAGCACCAGTACACAGCACATCCAAGAATCACATTTAGCCATTGAACACATCGTGTGCGATCTGGTTGAACAACTGTTATTCAAATGATCATCAGCCGAACTCCCTTCCGTATTTCTTTTTTTGGCGGCGGCACCGATTACCCGTCGTGGTATCGCGCGCATGGCGGCGCAGTGTTGGCGACGACCATTGACAAGTATTGTTACCTGACGTGCCGTTACCTGCCACCTTTTTTTGAACATCGCTTTCGCATCGTCTATTCCAAAATCGAGAGATGCCACACACTCGACGAAATCATTCACCCGGCAGTGCGCGAAGTGTTTCGCTATTTAAAAACGGATCGCGGCATCGAAGTGCATCACGACGGCGACCTGCCAGCGCGAAGCGGCATGGGTTCAAGTTCAGCGTTCACCGTCGGTTTGCTTCACGCCCTCTACGCTCTCAAAGGCGCGATGCCCAGCAAACATCAACTGGCGATGGAAAGCATTCATCTTGAGCAAGAGATTCTAAAAGAAACTGTTGGTTCACAGGATCAAGTCTCCGCCGCCTACGGTGGCTTCAATCACATCACCTTTTTGCCTAACGGCGAAATTTCTGTCCGACCGATCACGGTGGATCGTCAACGCTTATTGGATCTCAACGCCCACCTCATGTTGTTTTACACTGGCATCGAGCGCACCGCCTCGGATGTCGCCGACAGTTACGTGAACAACTTCGATGATAAAAAACGTCAGATGCGAATGCTCAAAGATTTAGTCGAGGAGAGCATTTCG
>JACQWR010000025.1 GCA_016209105.1 Deltaproteobacteria bacterium
CACTGATTGCCGGGATAACACCCGCGACTGCTTCATAAATTGCTCCTGCAGGTCTGCTCACCATCCGCCAGAAGAGAGTGAAAAGGAGCAGAAAACTAATTACCAGCAGATATTCAATACCCTTTGTCGCAAAGATATCTACATATGTGAACCCTTCCATTGTTGTCACCTCATTATTCTTAAAGTTTACCCTTTTTCTTTTTTATCCACAAGATCACCACCATCGGCCATGGTGAGTCCCAGTTGGAAATTAAGAGCGGCAGTCCGTTCTTTGTGGATTTTACCAACCCCATAATAATAATTGATACCCGTCACTGTTCCTATAATCCAGAACAGGGGCATCACTAATCCTAACATTGTGATAACGACTAAAATTGTGAGTTCCATAATCATTTCCTCCTTTCCTGTATTATTTCTTTACTTATTAGTAATCCAATAACTATGCCAAAACAGAAAGGTCTGGATAATATTCGGCAATGTTAAATATAAATAACTAGTTATACATCTAAGCGAACGATCGTTTGGACTGTCGGCAAGATTGGCTGCCGTGTAAAAATGTAATATATATTAACATATCTTTATCGTGAATTTTTAATGATCAATAATATCTATAAATATCAACTAATTAAGTTTGTTTAAACTGTTAAGAATATAAACACTCATGGTTTGGTAAAAAGCAGTAAGCATGGAGGGGTTCTGTTTTCCAGAGGAGGAAACTTTATCTGGTAGGTTTAGATAAATATTTCAGGGCCTGAAGAATCAGGAACGTCATGAAGGGGCTTGTTGCGGATACGCAGCGGCACAGGAAAAAGATCACTGAAGCGCTGAATTTTCATAAACGCGAGAGGCATTGAAGGACTTTTGCTGACCGGGGGCGCACCTGCAAGCCCCGCCTTGTGGGCGATGAGCTTCACAAAACCTATCATGAATATCCCCGGAATCCCGTATTTTCCGTACGAGTCGAATCCGCTTATTTTTTATAAAGTCGTTTATTGACGGATTTTGAAAAAAATGCGAAATTTTATCCAATAATAATGAAGAGCGGCGTCATAATCAATTTAAATTCGGCAGCGCTTACCCCGTAGCGTGCTCACGGGGAGCTTTGGCCTCTTCAAGGCTTTTATTTCAAGGAGCGTGAATCACCATGTTGAATAAATCATATTGTCCGCCGGGGAAAAAACGCGTCCCCGTAAATCGTTATCATAAGACATGCCTGTTGCTCATCCCCTTTCTGGTGTTGTGCGTTTTTGTTGTCCAGGGAATAGATGCGAAGGCAGCCGACGATAACGCCGCGTATGCGGCGCCTCTTCTGCGGGGAAACGTCGTCCTGGAAGATGAATTCCACGGCTGGACATTAGATCCCTTGAAATGGGAAGAGCGCACGGCGACGGGAAAGGGGACGGGTTTCGGTAACGGCAGCGGAAGCGCCGTTCGTCTTTCGGGCGATGCCCTGGTGATTTCCCAGGAAAAGACCGATTCAGGCGGGGCCGTGGTAACGAAGCCTATTACGCCAACAGCCGGGAAAATTCTCAAGATTACCAAGCGGACCTTCGTCCACTACGGCAACAGGTTCTTTTCGGGAGCGACGGCGATCCTCGGCGGAGAAACCCATGAGGATAATCTGGGGCAGATCGGCTACTACCATTACTATTCCGGAAAAGCCGCAGATAGGTTCAACGCCGGTTCCGTCAATTCAACCGCCGGGCTTTCTCCCACATGGGATCAGTGGTTCGATGAGGTCATAACCTATGATCCCGCGAGCGGGAAATTGACGCTTTCGGTAAACGGCGGCGCGCCTGTTTCGATTATGGCCACCCCCACTCGCAGTCCCTTTCGGGTAGGCATGCATAGCTATGGCTGGTACACAGGCCACACCCATAAAGTAGACCGGATCCGCATCGAATGGGCGGAGGGAAAACCTCAGGCGGCGCAGCCTCTCGTTGTGCGGACGGTAAAGCCTTCCGGTGATGCCTACGTGGTCAGTTATCAGGACAAGGTGCATGTCACCATTCCCGGGGGGATGCTGACTTCGGAACAGCCCCTTACCATAGCAGCCGTTTCCCCCTCTGCGTCGAAGAATCCGCAGGGCGTCGCCGAACTGGCAGCCTATGCTATTTCGTTGGGAGATAGGCGCGCGTTTGAAAAACCAATCACGATAGAACTGGCATACAATCCCGCTCAGATTGAATCCGATCTGCCGCCGGAGAAAGCGCTCTTTGCGGCGTGGTGGGATGAGGAGCAGCAGGTATGGCAACCCGTCCCTGCCCAGGTGGACACCGTTCGGAATCTCGTCCGGATTTACACGCGCCACTTGTCAGACTGGAAGCTCTACGCCTGGGACGCGAAGCACACTATTACGGAAAATGACCACTTTCGCATAGTCTATAAGCGAAACAGTGAAATCTGGATAGGTGAGACATATGCATTTGCCGAGAAATTCAAAGATCCCAAGAATGCCGAGAAGGTCGGGGGCCTTCTGGAGAATGCTTATGTCCAGTATGCGGCAAAGGGTTTCAAGATGCCCTTTACCGGTTTCAGAACCCGCTTCATGTACGACATGACGTTTAATCCTGATTTCTCGATGAAAAGCTGGGTGTTTCTCGACCTCAAGGGGTTCATCTTCGAAAGCGAGATCGGCAGAGGTGTGCCGGAGTGGTCGAAATATACGGGCATCATATATTTACGGGGCATTTATGATCGCGAAGATCTCCTGAAGCATGACGTTGCCCATGAATTGTTCCACCAGATACAGAACGAATACCTGAGTATTGTCGGCATGGGCGGCATAAAGTGGTGGATCGAAGCGACGGCGGACTGCGCCGCTTCCACCTCATGGGGTGATCGGGAATTGATCTTGCCTTCGCGACGAATCGTTCCCCGAGAGTACCTGCCGGTGTCCCTCCTTACTGCCGACGGCGCGCACGAATATCTTACGTCTCACTTTGTTCGGTACATGATAAAACAGGCGCCGGATACGTTGAATTTCAAGGATATGTGGGAGGCGTCCACAAAGATGACCTCTCTTCAGGGGACGGACTTCCTCCTGAATCTCTCTAATTATATCTACCAGGTTTCCGGGAAACACCCTTCGGGGTTCTACCGTCAATTTGCCGCCCATCTCCTCTTCGATCGAGATGCCCCGGTGCGATCGCCGGATATCAAGCGGGACGGTCTTACCGACGGGGATCGTATTCTCACCAAGGAACAGAGCAGCGCGGAGCCCTGGAAGGTTGCCCTTTCCGGCGGCTATACCGCCCGCGTGTGGAAGATCAAAGCCGAGATGAAAGAGGGGCAGTCCTCACGGAGGTTGACGGTGAAGCTTGTCAACAAGACGGGCGCAGGCGTATGTGCCGATGTCTACCGGCTTGCTCAAGATGTGCGGCAGAGCGGCGTGACGACCGCTGCGGAACTCTGCAAGGCTGGAGACAGCGTCACGGTGGACGTGACCGCTTCCGACGGACTCTATGTGGTGGCTTCCAATACGGGTGTGGACGATGGGACCTTGGAGGTCCTGGTGAGCGAGGCAGTACTCACCAGTTTGACAATAGACTTTCCTGAAGCCCTCAGCGGCACGGTAAGCGATAACCCTTGCGAGGTAAAGGCGAGGGCGCAGAATTTTCCCCAGGAAACGCAGAAAGTTCGGCTCGAATGGGACCTGAGCGAGGCCGGTGTCGCGGGCATTCCGGGAGAAGAAAGGGATGTACAGCCGCTCCTGGAATTCAAGATCCCGGACAGGCAGGTGTTCCGCAAAAAAGGCTTGAGCAGGATCAAGGCAACGCTCTACGATATCAGTCCGAACCTGTCCATTCCCCGAAAACTGTCCGAAGCGAGTCTGGAGTTTTATATTGCGTCTATCGGGAGGGGCAAGGACAGGGCCGAGGTGGAAGAGGCGTTGAATTTTTCCGCGTTGCCCGTGGGAGATTTTACCTATAAATGGGACTTCGGGGACGGGAAAACGCTTTCTGCAAAGAATGCAAACATTACCCACAGGTACAAGAGTCCGGGTAAATACCGGATAGACTTGAAGCTCCTCAACGCGAAAGGAGACAAGCTGCTGGCAACGGACGGGTTGCTCGTGGAAGTTATTGCAAAGGATGCCGGGACCAAAACGAAGAGTTCTCTGGGAACGAAGGGGTGGGCTGCGTTGCTGCCGGAAATTGCGCCGATCGGGGCTAACCAGAAGATCTTTCCGGTGCCCACATTAGGCGAAGTGAAACATGGCTATGCCTTCCAGGGGATTGACCGGGGCAAGTTCGTCTGGACGCGAACGATCGAACAAGGCACCTGCACGGTACGGGGAAATAAAGAAAAACAAGAACCCTATCGGGTTTGGTATGAGGCCGCGGTAAGCCCCCAGTATGCGTCTTTTCCTTCCTTCAAAACGCCCGGCCCGGACGGCGTTTGGCCGGCGGCCCAGCAAGGCTATGACGCATGGGTGCGAAACGCAGCGATGGCGACAAAAAAGGTCGATATCGGCGATCTTGCCATTGCCGCGCGCGTGATAAATCAACCGGTATCCCACTGTTCGGCATGGCGCGGCCCCTTTAATATAGCCGCCCGCGTGGACTTGATGATGTCGAAACCGTGCGCCTTTCCGGAAGAAAAATTACGCGCGCTCCATGAGGGCACCCTCGAAGAGGCGGTTGATCTGACCAAGAGCGTCATGACGCAATTTGATGAGTGGTACGGCTACCGCGTGGCCGATGGTCCCGGGGTCAAGGGTCTTTACACCCCGTTCGATGCGAGTCGTTATGCCCCAAAGCCGGAGGAACGGCCTTCCGGTTTCAAACTACGGACGGAGCGCGCGTTACTCGTCTGGCAGTGGCACGAACAGTATTCTCAAGAGAAAGATCTGAATGGGGCGGTATGGGCATCTAATTATGTTCTTGGGCTCACTTCTTTCCAACCGGAGGCGAAGGACCCCTCGGCGGAAGACCCGTTGAATAAGGCCCATAAATTTTTCGAAACGATGACGAAGACATTTACCGAGGGACTGGCGCAAAGACCCGATTTGTGGGAATTTAGAAAATCGGGGAATATCTCTCTGCCGGGGGCGGATGAAGCTGTGGAATTATTATGGAGACCTAAGATTGCCCGCATCGGCCGTCATGGTACGGGCGGGCATATCATACTCGTCCGACGGACAAATGTGGTGGTGGCCTGTACCGTTGATCGTTACATAACCCGTATGACCCGGTACGAGGAGGTATCTTTCCCCCTGGAGCCCGTTGCGGACAACGTGAAACTGATGAACATCGTGCTGGAGAAGATGAAGAAGGACAGGTTTTAGTAACGTATTTTCCCGATTGGTTCTTCAAATATGGCTATTCCCATATATTTCGGGTAATATCCGAACCCATGATAAAGCTATTTTTCCTCAGGAAACTTGTTGCGAGGCATAGGAATTTAATTTTTCTGGAAGGCCGGCAGATGCAGGATTTCCTGAAACTGCTGATGAAACCGAGGAACACCGATGTCAAATGGACGAAGGAGGAGATTCGTCAACTTAAAGTTCACTTAAAGCGTTTGTCTTTTTATATTCCTGCCTTGGTCATTTTTCTATTGCCCTTCGGCGCATTGCTGTTGCCTGTCCTTGCCGAATTGCTGGACAGACGGAAAAAGCGCCGCAGGATTTGACCGGGGGCGCACCTGCAAGCCCCGCCCTGTGGGCCGGCATCGGCAAGAACTGTGAACCGATGACGGAACTCTTTCAGGAGGTCATTTGCTTCCGTATATGCTATTAGCCTGTATGCTGTTGGAAAGAGCAGCGATCTGAAAGCCGCGTCAGCGAAACTCAGCGGTTTTGGCCAAATATTCCTGTCCCTGTTGGTGCTCGCTGACGTTCTCAGGCGGTTTATACTCGGCAGTGATCCGGTCAGCGCCCTCATGATGGGTGTTGGTGTCATCGATCTGTTTGCCAATACCGCCTGTCTCTTCCTCATAGGCAAGCATCGGGATGGTGGGGTGCACATGCGTGCGTCATTGATATTTTCCAAGAATGACATGATTGCCAATATTGGCGTTATCTTGTCCGGCGTCCTTAAAATCTTGAAAGAGGCGGCAGAAGATCAATGTAGTTCCGTCTGTGAATCAACCAAAAACACCTAACCCCTGAGATTGACATTATAAGCATAGCTCCCCGCTCAGAGGGTGGGGAGCTTCATAAGCCCTTTGCCGGTGGTTTCCACTTCAAAAAAATGATCGTTTGTTCTATATACTACCTGCTTCTGTAATGGAAAAAACTCTACCGGACCGATAAATCCGGCCGATCCGGCAGAGAGAAAATTTATTTGATTAGGGGAATGTTCATGAAAGAATTGGAAAGTAACAATAATAAGGCGTCGGTCGGGGAGCGGTCTGAACCTGGTCCCGGAAATCCGGTGATGGCAAACCTGCGCGGGATTGCCGACCGTGCCGAAATGGATCGTCTCGAAACGGAGGAACTCCGGCGCGTCACGGAACAATTCCTTGGTGAGACCGGTCCGGAGCGCCGGTTTACCACCGCCGACATCCGCCGCATGCATCGGGAATGGCTTGGCGGGATCTACCCATGGGCGGGCGAATACCGCCAGGCGCCCATGAACAGGGAACGGGTTCGCTTTGCATCACCGGCCCAGATTCCCGGGCTGATGCAGGAACTGGAAGATATGGTGCTGCAGCGTTACATGCCCTGTGCCGGTTCACCGGAACAGGTTGCGACCGCGCTTGCCATAGTGCATGCCGAACTGGTGTTGATCCATCCTTTTCCTGACGGCAACATCCGCGTTGCGCAACTGCTTGGCACGCTCATGGGAAAACAGGCAGGCATGCCGCCCCTCGATTTCTCAATTACGAGCGGTGAAAACTGGGAAAATTACCTTGATGCCCTCTGGGCCGGTATCGGCAGGGACTATGAACCGATAACGGGAATTTTTCGGGAGATTGTTCGCCGAAGCTCAACACTTACAAAAGAATGAAAAAATCCGGTGACAACGATTGCTATCCCTCCTCTCTGCAAACGCTTGACAGGGCAATAAGGCGCATGTTAGCCTGCCAACATCGGCAGTTCGGTCGGGGAGGGGCGGGCGAGCCGGCGAAAACATCCCCGTACAAACAACCCCTTTTCCGTCAGACAGTTCAAAGGAGACATCCAGATGCGTCTTCCCAAATTTACCCATCATCAACCCACAAGGATTGAGGATGCCATTCATGCCCTGGCCGATAACCCCGGCGCCAAAGCCGTGGCCGGCGGGACCGACCTCCTGGTAAACATGAAGCACCGGGTTGAACTGCCGCCCGCTCTGGTGAGCTTGTCCCGGATTGACGAGCTCAGGGGCATCCGACGCGAAGGCGATGCCACGGTTATCGGCGCGTGTACGACGCTCAAGGAGATACAGCGGGACGAGGAGCTTGGACGAAAATTTCCGGCGCTCGTTCAAGCGGCGATGGCTGTCGGGTCTTACCGACACCAGACGATGGGCACACTGGCCGGGAATCTTTGTCAGAACACCCGCTGTCGCTTCTTCAACCAGTCGTGGGAGTGGCGCCGGGTCCGAAGCCTCTGCTTCAAGGCGGGAGGCGAGGACTGTCACGTGGTCGGGAAAAAAAATATCTGCTTCTCCACGTACTCCGGTGATATGGCGCCCGCGCTGCTCGTTCTGAATGCCGCAATTCGGATCCAGGGCCCGCAGGGCATCAGCCACATCCCCCTGGCAGACCTCTTTTCCGGCCAGGGGAAAAGCCCCTTGGCTCTCGCATCGGCCCACATAGTTACCGCCGTTGTGATCCCGGAAGCCTCCGGGAACGGTCTGTCCCATTACGAAAAGTTCAGTTTGCGGGATTCCATAGACTTTCCGATCGTGGGAGCAGCGGTCTGGCGGGAAAACGGCTCCGTCCGCGTCGCATTCACGGCGGTAGATCGGGCACCGGTGAGGGCGCAGGCCATCGAGGCGGCGCTCCAAGGACAAAAGCTTACCGGGCCGGCAATCGAGAAGGCGGCATCCCTTGCTGCGAAGTCGGTGAAGCTTGTCCCCACCACGATTCACCCGGTTGCCTTCAAGCGGGATATCATGGCCAGCCTGTTTATCAGAGCCGTTCGTGCGCTGGGTTGACGGCGAGGCGTCGGAATCGAGAGGAAAGGACGAAAATGAACGAAAAGCGGATTCTTCAACTCCACGTCAACGGCGATCTCTACGAGGTCCTCTGCGCTCCCAACACGACGCTCCTGGAGGCCCTGCGGGAGAAGGCTTTGCTCACAGGAACAAAGCGGGGTTGCGATCTCGGCGCCTGCGGCGCCTGTACCGTTCTCATGGATGGTCAGGCCGTTCTCTCCTGTCTCACCCTGGCGGTAGATGCCGTGGGCAGGAAAATTCGAACCATTGAGGGGATAGCGGAAAACGGAGAACTCTCACTCCTCCAGAAAAGTTTCGTGGACCACGGCGCCCTCCAGTGCGGTTTCTGCTCACCCGGTTTCATCATGAGCGCGACCGAGCTTTTAGCGGAGAATCCAAAGCCCACCCGTAAAGAGATTCAACGAAAACTTGCCGGGAACCTCTGCCGGTGCACAGGCTACATCAAGATCGTGGAAGCGGTAGAGATTGCCGCGGCGAAGATCGCGGGGGGTGCGTCATGAAGGTGCTGAACACGGTGGGGCAGAGGGTGCCCATGCATGATGCAGCCACCAAGGTCACGGGTCAGGCCCAGTTCACCGATGATCTGGCGCTCCCCGGGATGCTTTATGGGAAACTCGTTCGTTCCACCATACCCCACGGACGCATCGTGAGCATTGACGTGTCCCGGGCGAAGGCGTTGCCGGGCGTAAAGGGCGTAATCACGGGCAAGGATATCCCGGATCGTGTGTACGGAATCGTGCCCAAAGCCAAGGATGAACATGCGCTGGCCAGGGATAAAGTCCATTACATCGGTGACGCGGTCGCCGCAGTGGTTGCCGTGGACAAAGAGATCGCTGAAGAAGCCGCACGGCTCGTCCATGTGGAGTATGAACCGATTCCGGCTGTCTTTGATCCGCTGGACGCCATCAAAGAGGGGGCTCCCCTCATCCACGACAATCTAAAAACGAATATCAGCGCCTCGATTCACAAAGAGTTTGGAGACGTGGAGAAGGGCTTTGCGGCCTCGGACTATGTCTTTGAAGACACCTTCTTCTCCCAGGCGGTGAACCACGCCCCCATCGAACCGCACGCGGCGCTGGCCGCCTATGATCTCCAGAACGGGGACTTGACCATCTGGTCCTGTACGCAGATCCCCTATTTCCTCAAAAGAAACCTGGCAACGACCCTCCTCGTGCCGGAGAACAAGATCCGCGTGATCAAACCCAAGGTGGGGGGAGGTTTCGGCCAGAAGATAGACATGTATGCTAAGGACTTTTGCGCCTGCTGGTTTGCGAAAGAACTCGGCAGGCCGGTGAAGTTTCTCTATGAGCGGGAGGAAGTTTTTCAGAGCACCCGCCAACGCCACCCCATGTACCTTACGGTGAAGACCGGGGTAAACAAAGCGGGCAAAATACTGGCGCAGAAGATTACGGCTTATGCCGACGGCGGCGCCTACAACTCCACTGCGCCTCTCATGATCACCCTCTCGTGCTTCTTCATCATGATTCCCTACCGGATTGAGAACCTCATCTACGAGGGGTACCACGTCTACACCAACAAGCCCGTGGGCGGCGCAATGCGCGGTCATGGCATCCCCCAGGCCCGCTTTGCCATCGAGCGCCAGATAGACCTGATTGCCAAACGCATCGGTGTGGATGCAGCGGAGATGCGGGTGATAAACGCCATCCGGGCCGGCATGCCCCATCCCGCCGGTTTCATCATCAACACCTGCGGCTTCGCCGACAGCGTGACGGAAGCCGCCAAAGCGATCGGCTGGAAGGAAAAGCGCGGGAAGCTGCCGTTTGGCCGGGGCGTGGGTCTCGCGGGCGCCTCCTTTCCTTCGGGGGTGGCCAACATGGCACACCTGGCGTCGGGAGCCGTCGTCCAACTTTCCCGGGAGGGTCGCGTGAGCATCCTTTCCGGCGCGGCGGACATCGGCCAGGGCGCGGAAACCGTAATTTGCCAGATAGTGGCCGAGCAAATCGGCGTTCCTATGGAAGACGTCCATATCACCGCCGCCGACACCGGCACCTGTCCCCTCGACGCAGGCACCTTCGGTTCGGGCGTGACCGTTCGGGCCGGGAACGCCGCCCTTCTTGCCGCCAACGACGTGCGGGATCAACTCTTCTCGTTCGTTGCAGACCGGCTGAAGTGCAAACCCGATGACTTGATGACCGCGAACCGTCGGATATGGGTGAAAGGAAACCCGGACGCGGGCATGAGCCTCTCCGATGCGCTCTTTGAGTACCAGTACTCCAACCGGCCCCTCCCCATCGTAGGCCGAGGCGGCTGGATTCCCCCGGCCGAGCAACCCACTTCGCTCCTTACCAAGAACGGAAACTTCAGCCCCAACTACTCCTTCATGACCCAGGCGGCCGAGGTGGAAGTGGACTTGGAACTCGGAAAGGTGAAAGTGGTCAAGATGGTTACGGTCCATGACTGCGGCCAGCCCATCAACCCCATGCTCGTGGAGGGCCAATTGGAAGGCAGCATCATGGGAGGGATGGGACAGGCGCTTTATGAAGACTCAACCTGCATCGAGGGCCAGCAGTACAACCCGTCGTTCCTCGACTATGGCTTTCCCACCGTGATGGAAATGCCGGAGATGGGGGCGCTTCACATTGATACGGACGACCCGGTGGGGCCCTTCGGTGCCAAGGAGGCCGGTGAGGGAACCCAACTCGCTCCGGCCCCAGCCATCGTCAATGCGATTGCCGACGCCATCGGAGTGGAGTTTAACCGGCTGCCCGTCACGCCGCAGGTGGTGCTTGAAGCGCTGAAAAAGAACGCGGATAAGTCCTGAACGGGGGCGCCCCCGCAAGCCCCGCTCTCTGAGCGGGGAGATTCACTTCAGGGCTTTGGTACCCTACGGTTAAGGAAATTTCATTCCATAGCGCAAAAATGCGCCTTCGCCGGTTCTTTCGCTGGCGAAGGCGCATTTTGTTTTTCCACTCTGCTTTGCCGGTGCTGTCCTTCGCGGATGAGCACAAGACAGCAGCATTTTTGGCGGGTGCAAGGTGTGAAAAAAGAACCGCTTATTTGTTCTTCCACACGGGGCGGCGTTTCTCGAAGTAACTCGCCATGCCTTCCTGGGTGTCTTCCGTTTTCATGAGTGTCTTAAGGAAGAGGTCGCTCACCTGCTGGACGGCCTTATCGAAGGGCAACCCGAGGCACTGTTTTACGGCGCGCTTGTTGAGCCGGATAATGAGCGGGCTGTTGGCCGTAATCTCACCGATGAATTTGTCCAGTTCTTCCTTAAAGGTTTCGTCGTCAACCACTGTCGAAACAAAGCCCATGTGCCGGGCCTCCTTGGCCGAGTATCTTTTCCCCGTGGTGCAGACTTCGACGGTCTTCGCCGGACCGACAAGCTGAGGCAGGCGGATTGCCGCATAAGGGGGGAAGAAGCCGAGCTTGATCTCGGGCTGGCCGAAGGAGGCGCCTTTTGCCGCGACGATGCTGTCGCAGGCGATGGCCACTTCCATGCCGCCGCCCAGACAGGCGCCGTGCACAGCTGCGATGGTGGGCAGCTCGAATTCATCCATGCTTTTCAGGAGGCGATTGAAGGTAGCGATCATCTCGTCAACCAGCTCCGGCTTGTGATCCTCCACGTCAACACCGGCGCACCAGCTCCGCCCTTCCGCAAGGAACACGACGCATTTGAGTTCCTTATCGCCCGCCAGTTCCCCGAGCACGGAGATGATCTCCTTCATCATTTCGATGCTGAGCATGTTGTATTTGGGACGGTTAAAGGTGATGCGGGCCACGCCGGCATCCTTCGCCACGATTATATGCTTCAGTGCCATTCGTCTTTCCCCCTGCTATTTGGAAAGATCGGAGACCGACTTCAATCCGGCCTCCGATCAGTTGATTGCTTTTCTTCCGGTACGATACGTCTTATCTATGCCTTTACGAAGACATAGTTCAACTGCCCGTTCGGCAGCTTGTTGGCCACGGTCTTCAACTCCATTCCGACCTTCACCTCATTTTCCGGCAGGTCCTTGGCTAATCTTCCGAAGACCTTGTATGTCCCGTAGTCGAGTAGCGCGATGGAATAGGGAAGATCTTCCCCGAATCCCACGGGCGCATATTCCAACTTGCTGTACGTGACGAGCTTGCCCTTGCCGGCAACATCGAACCACTCCACATTGCTGGACAGGCACTTGCAGCAGTCCGCCCGGGGCGGAAAGTAAACCGCTCCACAGTCCTTGCAGCGGGTGCCCGATATCTTGCCCTGTTCCAGGTTGGTGATAAAATCGTTGGTCTTTGTTAAGGACGTAAAGCTTACCGTCCCGAATTTCTTAAAACGATCGTCAACTTCCTTTTTCTTCTCACTCATTTCTTACCTCCCTAAAATCGTGACGTTGCCGTAGAGACCGACGCCACCGATGTTGTGTACGAGACCGATCTTCGGGTCCTTGACCTGCATAGGTCCCGCCTCGCCTCTCAGCTGAAGAACGATGGTTCTGATCTGGGATCCGCCGGTTGCGCCGATGGGATGACCCTTGGAGAGGAGGCCGCCGTCTACGTTCACAGGGATGCTGCCTTCTTTGTAGGTTTCCTTGCCCCTGATGAGGTCCCTGCCCTCGCCCGGCTTGGCAAAACCCAGGGCTTCGTAGGCCATCATTTCCGCGATGGTGAAGCAATCGTGAACCTCGGCCACGTCAATGTCTTTCGCGGTGACGCCCGCCATCTTGTAGGCTTGGTCCGCCGACTCTTTCGCGACGGTAAGGCCTGAGAGGATATCCCTGCCCGCCATGTTCACGCTCGTTGATGCGGACCCGATGCCCAGGATCCAAATGGGCTTTTTGCTGAATGCCTTTGCCTTTTCCTCGTTGACAACGATGACGCAGGATGAGCCGTCGGCGTTCGCGCAGCAGTCGCCCACCCTGAGCGGGCTGGAGACAGGTCCGCCCATGGGGCTTTGGGGCGTTGCGAACATGTCGAGGGTAACGGGTTTGCGGTAAACGGCTTTTTCATTGATCTGGCCGTAGGTGGCCGCCTTGACCCGGATGAGGGCCAGGTCTTCCGAGGTGGTGCCGTATTTTGCCATGTGCGCCTGAGCGTGCATGGCGTAGTAGGCGGGCATCATGGTGCCGAAGGGGCTTTCCCACTGGATGTCCGCGCCGCGGCCCATCCGTTCCTGAGATTCGGCGGAGCTTATCTCGGACATCTTCTGGAAGCCGATGACGGCCACGGAATCATGCAGGCCCGATGCGACCAGCGAGTAGGCAAGCTTCAGGCCCGTGCTGCTTGAGGAACATAAGGTTTCAACGTAAAAGGTGGGCTGCGGGTTCAAACCCAGGTATTCGGCAAGAACGCCCGCGGGCGACCGCTGCTTGTCATATTCCGGTGCGGAACAGACGACGGATGCGCCGATGTCGCTTGCTTTCATGGTTGAGTCTTTCAGGGCCTCGCGAAAACCTTCGAAGGCCAACTCTCTGATGGAACCCGGATAGCTCCGGACGAAGGTACTCTGCCCAACGCCAATAATTGCTACTTTTCCCATAGGTATTCTCCTCGTAACATCAAATAGATTTATCTGGTCAGTGCTGCTGAATCCCTAACGCTGCCAACCGGCACTGCATCCGGTCCCCGATGCGTCCCGCCATGCAGCCGGTGGCGTTTTTTCTCCGTTCAATAGTTTAGATGTACTGGCCGCCGTCCACCTTGACCACTTCGCCGGTAATATGTTTTGACTTGTCCGAGGCGAAGAAGGCGATTACCGTGGCCACGTCCTCCGGAAGGCCAACGCGCTTCAGCGCCATCTCATTCATGGCCAAATCGACGATCTTATTACGGGCGTCGGATCCGGTAAGCATGGGGGTCTCGATCAGGCCGGGTGCGATGGCATTCACGTTGACATTGAACGGTCCCAGTTCCTTGGCCACTGCCTTGGTGTAACCGATGATGCCGGCCTTCGCGGCGGAATAGTTCGACTGGCCGAACTTGCCGCGCAGACCGTTGATGGAGGTGATGTTAATGATCTTCCCGTACTTCTGTTCCTTGAAGAGCGGAGCCACCTGACGCGTGAAATTGAAGTAACCCTTCAGGTTGACCTCGATCACGCGATCCCACTGCTCTTCGGTCATTTTCCAGGAAACGCCGTCCCAGTTCATGCCGGCGTTGTTGACCATGATGTCTATCCTGCCGAACGCCGCAAGCGTGTCCTTGACCACGCGCTCCGCATCGGCGAAAACGGCGATGTCGCATTTAAGCGCAATGGCTTTTCGTCCCATCGCCTTTATTTCGTCAACGATTTTCTTTGCTTCGTCTTCATGTTTGCGGTACAGCACGCAGACATTCGCGCCCTCGCGGGCAAATTCAAGAGAGGTGGCAGTCCCGATGCCCTGTGAACCGCCGGTAATTATGGCGTTTCTACCTTCTAATATCATATAATCCTCCTGTTATTGTTTTGTGGCCGGAGTTCTTTCTGAAGGTGGTACCAAAAGAGTTTTACTCGGCTTGTTAATAATGATTGCTGCCAATGATCGTTGCTGGGGGAGAAAGGCTGCCGGCTATGCGAACGCCGTGCGGGAAAAACCGAAATCAGCCCTACTTTCCCACAGTTTTCTACACTGAAGCCCGTTGTTTTGTCAACAGAAATGTTGGGCTTTTCTTTGGAAGCCTGTGGAAAATTATGGACCCTTTAAAGAAACGTCACCGTAACGCATGGTTCCCTATCCTCCAGTAGATCTCCCGGTAGCTCTCCTTTTCCGCAGCGAACGTAAAAGGTGGGGCAGTCACAACCTGACGAGCCTTTTTTCTTATTTCAACAAGTTTGTCCCAATGAGTCAGCGCATAGATGCTTTTCGTATAGAGGTCGCCGCGGCTGTGGAACAGGAGCGCCGTCTTATCCGTAAGCAGGGAGGCGTTCCCGGGGATATCTTTGCCGATGACGATTGTGCGGCAGTTCATGGCTTCCATGACGGCGTTGGATTCCGATTCGGAGGAGGACGTGTTTAGCAGAAAGTCGGCTGCGTGAAAAAGACTGCGGATATGTTCGCGGGGGAGTTCCCCCAAGTAGGTTATCCATTTTTTATGACCGATCAGCGCCTCTACTTTCCGAAACTCTTTCCATTCCAGGATGGAGCCGGCGATCAGCACGTGAAGGTTCGGGATGGTCTTTCTGATTTTTTCCAACGTCTCGATAGCATAGCAGGGGTTCTTGATTTTCCTTATTGAGCCGAGGAGCAGAAAAACAGCGGTGTCGTGGGCAATGTTCAGCAGCTTCCGGTACTCTCGTTTCTTCTGCCGCGGGAAAAAAACGGCCTGATGGATGACTGCTATCTTGGCAGCCGGAACGGCGTGTTTGAGCAAAATTGCACGTGCCTGTTCGTTGAAGACGGTGACACAATCAGATTCGGAAAAGACATTCAAGATGATCTCCCTTTTCCGGCGGTCGCGTAGATCAACGTTGACATCCGTGCCCGTTACCGTGGTTATCATAGGAATGCCGAGCATTTCTTTTATCTTCAGGCCGACCCTTCCGGATTTCCAGGCATGGAAATTATGAACCACGTCCGGCGCAAAATTCTGCGCGCAATCGAGCAGGGACTTTCTTGAGAGTGATGATACATCAATGATTTTACTGGTGATTTTTACCTTGGTCAGCTGACGGGAAATACGATGAACCGTCACGGCATTGCCGGTCGCTTTTGGGAAAAAGGTGGGTGTCAGCAGAAGAGATTTCATCTCGGCCTCCGTGCGGGAGGCTGGCCTATGTGAACGGTCAGGGTTTTCCTTTGTGGATATTGTTGCGGTACCATACGGTCATAGTATAGCATTACGGTGCAGAAATGCACGATAAACGAGCATGAATTCGGCAGCGAGCGCATGAGGAACGATTCTGTTTCTGAGGAATCGAAGGTTCTCCGCAGCTTGCCCAGGAAGAGCTTCAACCCACACCAATTGACATCACCGCTTCGACTGCTTATCTTTAATCAATAAACTTATCAGAAGGAGGGATAACCATGACAAAAGTAAAGATTCCATCACACTTGCTTACTTGTCCGGTAGTCTTTATCTCTACATCGTACGGTGAAAAGCGTGACATCATGACCGCCACGGCCATGTTCATCTCGGAAAAAGAACCCTTGCTTGCCGTGAGCGTCGCCAAGGACCACCTTACTGCCGACCTCATCCAGGAGTCGGGGGCCTTCACCGTCGTGGTCGCATCCGAAGACCAGAGGGATTTATACAAAAAACTGGGCAGTCTCCGGGGAGAAGAGGTGGACAAATTTGCCAAGCTCTCCATACAGACGCTTCCCGGCCGGGCCGGCAAAGCGCCGGTTCCCGAGGGGGCGGCAGGCTGGTTTGATTGCGAGGTCTCCAGCCGGCACTGGGTGGATGGCTACACGGTGGTCATCGGACGGGTGGTCGGCTATGAGGACAGGGAGAAACAGCCGTTGGTTTGGCAGAAAGACTCCCTCTTTACCTTAAAAGAATTCTGAGAGATCCGGCTCGGTGTTATTGCCGTGCTTGCCGTGCTTTGGCGGGGGCTTCCCTCCGCACCTTTCCCGATGCGGAGGGAAGCCCCCGCCACGTGCATCGATGCCCTACCCTTCCTGCGCTTTTTTTAGCATGGCGTGGATGTCGTCGGGGATGCTGATGGCGCGTAGGTTAACCGGGTCGGAAACATCCAAGCAGATGCGGTGTTCGAATCCTTCCGCCAGGAGGGTAGCATCGGGGAGGCTCTGCAGGCTGTGCTTTAAGGTGATCGTCTTTTCCCCCAGCTTGTCGATGCCTGTGGTGATGCGGATCTGCTGATGGTATCTCGCCGGCTTGATGTAGCGGCACGATGTTTCAACCAGACCGAAGAGGATTTTTCTTTCCGACCAGAGTGTTCCCAGGGAGAGCCCTATCGTTTCGAAAAAAAGATGTCCGCTGTTGTCGAACCACACGTAATAGCGGGGATAGAAGACGATGCCGAGGGAATCGAGATCTCCCCACATTATTTTGCGTTCCACGATATTTTGTATCATGTGTCCCTGATCTTTCCTTTCCCTATGGCCCCGTGTTCCTCTTGGGAAAAGCGGTATGAAATCATAGGTAACGGGCGGATGTTTGTCAAGCCCGCATTCAGGCGCGCGGGACCGGAGGCGGATTCTGCCGCCGGAAGCTTGGTATGACGGCGCGGAACGTGGAGGAGTTGCGGGTAGGATTTGATTGCGTTAGGGAGAAAAAAAGATGAGTAAGCGCGAATATCCGGACGTTCCCCGGGTTGGCGTGGGCGCCATTGTTATCAAGGATGGGAAGGTCCTCATGGTCAAACGCGCCGCTTTGCCGAACAGAAACCTGTGGGCCATTCCCGGAGGAATGCTGGAATTAGGAGAAACGTTGCAAGAAGGCGCGGAGCGGGAAATTTTTGAAGAGACAAGTATCCGTATAAAGGCGGGCAAACCCATTTACACTTTTGATTTTCTGGAGCGTGATCAGCAGGGGAAAGTCCGTTTCCACTTTCTTATTGTTGATTTGGAGGCGGAGTACGTGGGGGGAGAGATTCGGGCGGCCGACGATGCACTCGATGTTCGCTGGGTGACCCCCGAAGAGTGTCAAAGCCTGCCCATATCAAAAAATACCCTTAAAATTCTCGGTGATCTCGGTTTTATTTTGCACTAGATGCAACTGTTTTGTCGAAGCGTGCCGCCACACTACCGCTCCCTTAGCTTGTATCTCTGTATTTTCCCCGTTTCCGTCATGGGAAGCGTTTGCACGAATTCGATCCAGCGGGGAAACTTGTAGGGCGCGATGCTCTTCTTCACAAACAACTGGATCTCTTTTCCGAGGGCCTCGCTCGGCTCATAGCCGTTTTTCAGCACCACGAACGCCTTGGGCTTGATCAGGTTGTTTGCATCTTTTTTTGCCACCACGGCCGCCTGGAGCACCGCCGGGTGCGCCAGCAGGGCCTCTTCCACTTCTATCGGGGAAACCCAGATGCCTCCGACCTTGAGCATGTCGTCCCCCCGGCCGCAGTAATAGTAATACCCCTCTTTGTCCCGGTAGTATTGATCCCCGGTGTTGAACCATTCCCCCAGCATAGAGGCCTTGGTTTTGTCATGGTGGCGCCAGTAGAAAGCGGCTATTGATTCCCCTTTAATGTGGAGCGTACCTATTTCTCCATCGGGAACTTCATGCCCTTCATCGTCTATGATTTTGGCCGAGTATCCCCGAACTAACTTTCCGGAACTGCCCGGCTTTACATCCCCGGGATGGTTCGAGATGAAGATGTGCAGGATCTCCGTAGAGCCGATGCCATCGAGGATGTCCAAGCCGAACCGCTTCTTCCAGGCAAAGTATATCTCCTTGGGCAGCGCCTCCCCCGCGGAGGTGCAAATACGCAGCGAAGAGAGATCGTACTTTTGTTCCGCGTCTGCAACCTGCAAAAGGCTGGCGTAAAGCGTTGGAACACCAAAAAACACGGTGGGGTGGTATTTGCTGATGGTTTCGAAGATTGTTTCCGGAAAGGGACGATCCGGCAGCAAGATCGCAGCAGCTCCCACGCCAAAGGGATAAAACATGGTATTGCCCAGGCCGTAGGCAAAAAACGTCTTTGAAGCCGATAAGAGGATGTCGTTCGATGTCAGGCCCAATACACCCACTGCGTAATTGTCAATGCAGGTGAAAATGTCGTGCTGGAGGTGCACGGCCCCCTTGGGAGTCCCTGTGCTTCCAGAGGTATAGTTCCAGAACGCTGCGTCATCCGTGGTCGTGTGAGCGACGTTCAGTTTGTCTGAGCAGCGGTTGACGATATCATGAAAGGATATATGGCTGGCCTGGTGGGGTTTACCCACGATGACGGTGGTCTTCAGGTAGTGATGCTTTTCCCGCCACTGCTCAATCGTTTCAATAAATTCCTCATCGGCAATCAGGGTACGGGCACGGCTGTCATTGAGCAAATAACGGAAGTCGTCCGCGGTGTACATATAATTTACGAAAATCGGTATGGCGCCGATCTTTATGGCAGCATAGAAGCTTGCCACCGCTTCGGGGGTGTCTTTCATGACAAGCATTACCCGTTCATCCTGACGCACCCCCAGGATGTGCAGGGCATTGCCGACTTGGTTAATGTATGCCTGGATTTCCCGATAGGTATATGTTTTGTCCTTGTAGTAGATTGCGATCTTGTCGGCATTTCCCCCCTCCACGTTTTCATCCACCAGTTTACTGGTGATGTTGTAGTAGCGAGGAAGATGCTTTTCATACTTGTAGGGTTTTTTCATAGTTTTTCTTTCATCGAACGTTGTTCCGCATGGTACAATAATGGTGATTTGTTTTGAGAAGATATCGCTTTTCTGTTTGGGGAGTGTAAGGGAAGGGGTGGGAAGTGTCAAGAAAAAGTGACGCCGGCACGCGTGCCTCGGAAATAACCAAAAAAGGCATTGACAAACGGTTCGATTTCGCTTACACAATTGTTCAATTGTAAATTGTATACAATTGTCCGGGAGCGTATCCTGCAAACCCCGCCCGGTGAACGGGCGGCTTCACGGTCATCGGATGCGCAAATGCCGTTACCATGACATTCGGGAAAAAACAATCGTTTCAATTCGGCAGCGAGCGCATTCCCCTTGAGCTTGCTCAGGGAGCGCCTCAACCCATTTTTTGCTTATTATATCGCAGTGATCTGTAACAGGGGATTCAGGAAAAGGAGGTGGGTAAAACCCTAAACATTATGGATATGAAAAAATTCAAAAATCCGGTTTTTCTGTTCAATACCCTCGTTTTGGCAGTTTTCATTCTTCTCGACTTCATGGCGGCCGGTTATTCCGAAGGGGCGCGGAGATTTCCCCAGTTCGTTTTGGGAATCGGGATAGCGGTCATCGCATTTTGGATGCTCATCTACTTTGTTTTTCCCAGGGCCATGCGCTTCGTTGAATCACAGGAAGAGGGTGATGAAACTGATGTGGCGGATATGAAGCGATTTCTCCTGGCCTGCTTTTGCGTTGCCCTTTCCGTTTTAGTGGCCTATCTCTTAGGCTTTCTCTTTCTGGTGCCGACGGCTTTACTGAGTTACGGTTTCCTGCTTGGCAATAGAAAGAAGATGGGTGCGCTGATTATCGTGATGGTCGTTACGACCGTGCTTTTTTACCTCGGGTTTAATTACCTGCTGAACATCCCCCTTCTGAAAGGGGCGATTTTAGACCTCACTTAGCAAGGCAAGATTTACACGAGATTTGCCGACGAAAGGGATGTCTCTATGGTACGTTTTGATATTATTCTTCAAGGAATCGAACTGGCTTTTACGGTACAGAATCTGCTTCTTCTGGTTGCCGGTTTTTTTCTGGGAGTGATTGTCGGCATCCTGCCGGGGATCGGTCCTGCCGCCGGGATGGCGCTTATTCTCCCGTTCAGTTTTAATCTGAATCCTACCAGCGCCCTTATTCTCATGAGCGGGGTTTATCTGGCCTCAAATTACGGAGGCTCCATTGCCGCCATTCTCGTGAATACCCCGGGGGAATCGGCCAGCGCCGCCACGCTGCTGGACGGCTATCCCATGACCCGACGGGGGCGCGCCGCCGAGGCCTTGGGAATATCGGCCACCGCAGGCGCCCTGGGCGGCATTATGGGTCTTGTTGTCCTGGTGTTTACCGCCCCGCTCCTGGCCCGTCTGGCCTTACGCTTCGGCCCGCCGGAAAACGCTCTGCTTGCGCTTTTTGCCCTCTCCGTCATTTCCACGATCGTCAAACGGAATCCCATCAAGGGGCTTGTCTCGGCCTGTATCGGGCTGATCCTGGCAACCGTAGGAATGGACATGGTGAGCGGCGATTACCGCTTCGTCTTCGGCATAGATGATTTTCAGGACGGCGTACCCTTTATTCAAACGATGGTGGGTTTGTTTGCCGTTGCCCAGGTCATTATTCTGGCGGAATATAATAGGGCAATCAGCAAGGTCGAGCTGGCGGGTTCAGGGTTGCTCGCCGGCGTCAAGACCACGTTCAAGCACCCCTTCACGCTTATCCGCTCGTTCATCATAGGACTTTGGGTAGGGGCCCTTCCCGCCGCCGGCAGAAGCACCGCCTCTTTCATGGCCTACGCAGAGGAGATGCGGCAGGCCAAAGACAAGTCTCAATTCGGAAAAGGAAATCCCGTGGGCGTCGTAGCAAGCGAGATGGCCAACAGTTCCTGCGCCATGGGAGACCTGATTCCGACCCTTGCACTGGGCATACCCGGCAGCGTGGGCGCGGCGGTCTTCCTCGGCATCATGATCATTTTCGGGGTAACGCCCGGCTACAAGGTTTTCGTAGATCACGGCCGGGAAGTCTACGGCCTCTTTACGGCCTTTTTTATTGAAAACCTACTCATCGTGGTCCTGGGTTTGACCTACGCGAAATACCTGGCCAAGATCACTGTTATCCGGAATGATATCATCGTTCCCATGATCCTGGTGTTTTCCATGCTCGGAAGCTATTCCATCAGGAATTCCTTTTTTGACCTGACGCTGACGTCCGTTTTCGGAATACTGGGATACTTCATGGCTAGGTATGGATACTCCCCCGTGCCGCTGGTTCTGGCCCTGGTGCTCGGTCCCATGCTGGAAAAGAATTTCCAGCGATCAATGATTATCGGCGCGGGGTCGTACACGGTTTTCCTGCAGTCGGGAATAAGCATCGCGCTCGTGATTATGACTGCATTTTCGCTGTTCTATCCATATTTTTCGGTACTTTCGAAAAAATTGAAGAAAAAAGATGGCGCCTGATAAACCGTATAGAGAAGCCGTTAGCCTGAATTCGGCAGCGAGCGCATTCCCCGTGGCTTGCCGCGGGGTAAGCGAGCTGATGCTGAATGGCAGTGTTCTTAAGAATCGAAGATTCTCCGCATCTTGCTCAAGGAGAGCTTCAACTTAACCGGCGGAATAAGGCATTCCGCCACCCTGCAAGGAGGTCATGTCATGAAAAGGATCGTTTTAGTCGGTTGCATGGTTGTGCTGTGCCTGTCCTTATTCGATCTTGCGGCATCCGCCGAGGATAAATTTCCCACGAAAACCATCTTCATTAACGTGGGGCAAGCCGCGGGGGGGAGTACCGATATTATTGCCCGCGCCTTGGAACCCTTTCTCTCCAAGGAGCTTAAGGTTCCCGTCATCGTTCAAAATCAGGTGGGGGCAGGCGGGGACGTGGTCAACAATTTTATCTGGAAAGCAAAACCGGACGGTTACAACGTTGTGATGAATGCCCTTCCTTCCCATTCCAACAGGGGATTGCTCAAAAAGCGGCCGTTTAATATTCTGGAAATGAGCTTTATCTATGGGATTGCCGGCGGGGATTTTAATGTCATCTCCGTTCCCTACAACTCGCCCATTAAAACCTTTGAAGATTTGAAGAAATTGGCGGCGCAGAAACCTCTTTCGGTCGGCGGCGTGGCGATCGGCTCCAATTCCTGGTATGCAAATATCCTGCTCCGTGAGGCAACCGGCCTCAAGTGGAAATATGTCCCCTATGACAGCGGGACGGAAGCGGCCACCGCCGCGGGCGGCGGACATGTAGATCTGGTCATTACCTCCATTATTTCGGCGACCCAGCCGGCCAAAAATAAGTTGATCCGCCTTATCGCCACCTTCGGCGATAAACGCGACGAGATTTTTCCGGATGTTCCGACGGTTGTTGACCTTGGTTACAAGGAGATTCATTTTGCCACCCGTCAAGGGTTAGCCGGTCCTCCGGGCATGCCGAAGGATGTTATCAATATTATTGCCAAGGCCGCGGAAAAGGCGGTTAAGGAACCGAAGTTCAAGGAAATTGCAGCCAGGCAGGGTTTCACGATCGATCCGCTGTCGGGGCCTGAATTTCATAAATGGGCGGTAGATGTAAACGAGCAGGCCCGCACATACCTCACAAAAGCGGGGGAGATAAAGTAAAACTCGCCGCCCTTGAGGGCGTGGCTGTCCGGGTGCTGCCCCCGGTAAAAGGTCCGGCGCCCGTTGTACACGAAAAGCTTGCAGTGCGATCCCTCCCCCTGCGGGGAGGGGATCGCACTCTCTATTAAGGGATACAGCGTCTTTTATCGTAACAGGCCGCCGTCATTTCCCGAAACCGCGTCTCTGGAGAAGGGAACGAAAACGCCTGATCCATGAAAACAAAGGAAACATCATCCATGGGGAAAAACATTTCTCTTCCTTCCCTGAATAATGTGAAAACGCTGCCCAACCGGGTGTATCTGCTCCTGGAAGATGCGATCCTCCGGGGCAAGATAAAGCAGGGCGACCGTCTGATTGAAGATGAACTGTCGGCTGTCATGGGCGTCAGCCGCGCTCCGATCAGGGAAGCCTTCCGGTTGATGGAAAAGGAGGGCCTCATCAAGATCATCCCCCACAAGGGGGCGATTGTCAGTTCCATCTCGCGGGATGACGTGGCGGATATCTACGAGGTATCCTCCGTCCTGGAAGGTCTTGCGGCGGGCCTCTTCTGCAAACGGGCTACGGAGGCCGAGCTCAGGAAGATGAAGAATATCTGCCGGGATATGGAAACGCAGATCGAGAAAAAGAACCTGCTCAAGTTCCGGAAACTGAACCGGGATTTCCACGAAGTGTTCATCAACGGGTGCGCAAACAAGAAAATTAAGGAGGTTTACAACTCTTTTCAGAAACAGATCCACTGGTTTCAGAACGTTTCCCTGTCCTCTCAGGGGCGGCCGGAGATCTCGTTGAAAGAGCACAAGAACATCCTCGATGCCTTATTGAAAAAGGACAGTAACGCCGCGGAACATGCGGCGCGAGAGCACGTGCGGCGTGCCGCGAACTATTTTCTCAGTAAAACAGACAAGGGGAAGGAAAATGGCACAGGTAATCCGAACCATTGAGCGCGTTCCGGCGGAACTGGTAACCAGGTATAAAGATTTGAGCTCCGCAACGGTGTATGAGGCCTCCGGAGCCAGGGGCGCTCTCTCTTCGCGGATAAAGCCCGTTTCGCCGGATATGAAGCTCTGCGGAACCGCTATCACCGTCAAGGTAAGGCCGGGAGATAACCTGATCCTCCACAAGGCAATCTACGTCGCCCAGCCCGGAGACGTGATTATCGCCGATGCGGAAGGGTTTCCCGAAGCCGGTCCCTGGGGGGAGATCATGGCCGTGGCGGCCATGGCGCGAGGCATCGCCGGACTGGTGATCAATGGATCGGTGCGCGATTCCCAGGCCATGAGCGATCTGGGGTTCCCCGTGTTCTCCTGCGGGCTCTGCATCAAGGGAACGGAAAAAATCTCCCTGGGTCTGATCAACCATCCCCTGAACATGGACAATATCACCATCATCCCCGGCGACCTGATCTTGGGCGATCGCGACGGCGTTGTGGCGGTGAAGCGGGAAGAAGCGGACGACATATTCCGCAAATCCCTGGCGCGGGAAGAAAAAGAAAAAACGATCAAGGAACGATTAAGGAAGGGCGAATCCACGCTCGATATTTACGGCTTCGGTGAGATACTCAGGACAAGGGGACTCACCGAAGAATAGCAGACCACACTCTACGGCTTGGGAGAAGACATTAAAATCTGATTCATCAGGGCTCAAAAATCTTTTTCGGTCATGTGCAGTCTCGCTATGCCAGCAAAAGTAGAACGTGCATTCACGAACTTAAACATTGTCGTTATGGCGCCCGAGAAACATTTGATTCGCCCCTCTTGAATCAGTTTTTTAAAGGTTCATGACTGTGCATAAGAAACCCCCTTGTGCGTCATATCGCACCGATGGGGAAAATTGTTACCGACGATGAAGTTAAAGGAGCATACAATGGATGCAAAAGAGTTCGACAAGCAGTACCGCAAGCGCCTGGGAAAGCTTGCTACCACCAATATTGCGGACGCCATGGACAAGGTGGGGATCCGCGGCGCCGTCATCGGGATCAAGCCCCTGTACGACTGCCCAAAGATAACGGGTCGGGCCGTGACCATCAAGATAACGGCGGCCGGGGCGGTGCCTTCGAAATATCACTTGGGCGTGAGGGCCATTGACGCGGCAAGTTCAGGGGACGTGATCATCATTGACAACCGCGGCGACCTGAACAACAACTGCTGGGGAGAGATACTCTCCATGGGGTCGAAGATGAAAGGGATATCCGGCGTAGTCGTGGACGGAGCGGCACGGGACATTGATGCCTGCCGGGAGTTCGGCTTTCCCGTTTATGCACGGGGCGCCGTTCCCATAACGGCGCGGGGGCGGATCATGGAGGAATCGTTCAACGAGGTGATCCGCATAGGCGATGTCCAGGTAAGTCCCGGTGATATCGTCATGGCCGACATCAACGGCGTGGTGATCATTCCCGCGGCGAGGTTTGACGAGGTACTGACGGCGGCGGAGGGTCTTATGGCAAAGGAACTGGCTATGGTGGAAGAGCTCAGGAAAGGCGTCTCCATGCTGGAGGTGGATCAGAAGTTTGCTTATGAGGCCATGTTAAAAAAGTAGGGAGGCAGGCAATGGGGACGAAAGAGATCATAGAGAAATTCAAGGGCATGGATACCACCTGCCTTTCAGACGCAATGGACAGACTGGGCATCAAGTGCGGTTGCGCAGGGATACTTCCCGTGGTCGCCGGCGCAAAGGCCGTGGGAGAGGCTTTCACGGTAAAATACCGACCCTGCGGCACGGTCAAGGGAACGGTAGGGGACTTTCTGGACGACGTGGCGCCCGGACAGATCGTGGTACTCGACAACGGCGGCCGGACCTACGGCACTGTCTGGGGCGACATCATGACCGTTTACGCGCAGAAACGGGGTGTTGCGGGCACGGTAATAGACGGCGTCTGCCGTGATCTGCCGCGCATCCTTGACGTCAAATATCCGATTTTTACCAGGGGAAGGTTCATGGTTACGGGGAAAGACCGGGTGGAACTGGACGGCCTGAATGTGCCCGTTGCCATAAGCGACGTCCAGGTGAGGCCCGGCGACATCATGGTGTGCGACGATACGGGGGTTGTGGCGGTGCCTGCCGATAGGGCGGGCGAGGTATTGGAGATAGCCTGCGAGATTGACGGGGTGGAGCAGCGGATACTTGCCCTTCTGGATGAGGGTATGACCATGCGGGAAGCCCGCGCAAAGATGGGGTACCATAAGCTGCAAACAAAAAAATGACGTATGTCCGTCATGCAAACGAGGAGATCATCATGGCAGATCTGACTACAACCATCGGAAAATTGAAACTGAAAAATCCCCTGCTCCTGGGCGCGGGCCCCTTAAGCGGCACGGCCGGTCATATACGGAAGGGCGTGGATGCAGGGTTCGGCGCGATCTGCGCCAAGACCGCGACGCTCTCCCCCTTCCTGCAGAAGTATCCCCGGCCCCTCTACCGTTTGAAGGACTATGCGGTAAGGCCTGACGAACCATTCCACATTCCCCGGGATTATATGTGGCTCCACCAGGAGCACAACTCCGTCTTTCCCGCCGACAAATTTGTGGAGATCGTCAGAGAAGCGGCGCCCTACTGCAAGGAGCGCGGAACGGTCCTGATCGGCAGTTTCGCCGGGCGCGGCATACAGGAATGGCAGAAAATCGTGACGGCCTATGCAGAGGCGGGCGCCGATGCCATGGAACTCAACTTTTGCTGCCCCTTCCCGCCGGAAGGCCTGGTAAGCGATCCTACCGACGCGCACCTGGGCATCTACTTTTCCCAGAATCCCGACCGGGGGGCCGAGGTCATCCGCAAGCTCAAGGAAACGGTTGATATCCCCCTCTTCCCGAAGCTTGGACCGGGGACGGGCAATTTCCTCCAGATCGCGCAGATATTCAAGCAGGCGGGCGCGGACGGCATCTCCCTGTTCGCCAATGAACGGCTGCTCCGGATAGACATCGAAACGGGACGGCCCGTCAACCACGGGCCTTGCGCCGGCACGTCGCCCCACATGATTGCTGCCACCATGCGGTGGGCGTCCGAGATCGTGCGTGAAACGAAGCTGCCCGTGCTGGCGGGACGAGGCGTGACCCAATGGGAAGACGTTATCGAAATGCTCATGGCCGGCGCTGCCGGCGTCGAGATGTGCGCCGCCGTCATGGTACGCGGCATGAAACACGTCCGGGCGGTTCTTGCCGACGTGGAAGCATTCATGGAGCGGAAACGATACAAGGGCGTGGATGAGATATATGGCCGGGCCCTGAAGCACATCTTGAACAACAAACAGTTGATAGAGGATGTCCGCGCGCTCTGTGCGGAGATTGATCTCAAGAAATGCATCGGCTGCCGCCGCTGCGGTGAAGTGTGCGTCTACGACGCTATCGAAGAGCTGCCCAAGAAAAACAGGATCATGGAAGAAAAATGCGCCGGCTGCACCCTCTGCACCCAGGTGTGCCCCGTGTGCGCCATCAGCGTGAAGGAACGGGACAACGACGATGACCATTTCCGCGCGCTTGCCTGGGAGCACCAGGAACTGATGCCGGACTTGTTTAAAGGCATGACGAAAGGCAAGGGGAAGTGAAAACCTTCAAAATCGCGCTGATCCCCGGCGATGGGGTGGGGCCGGAGGTCGCAGAGGCCGCGAGGAAGATTCTCGATGCGCTGGTGAAGAAAGACGGCGGTTTCTTCCTCGAGTTCACCGAGTATCAGGCGGGCAAGACAGCCTACGAGAAGGCGGGTGACAGTCTCCCTGCCGATACTCTCAAGGGCATTGCCGCTTCCGATGCGACGCTCATGGGTGCTCTGGCGGCGGGGCTTGTCCCCCCGCCCAGCCCCATCGGGAGGCTGCGCAAGGAGATGGATCTCTACGCCGACGTGCGGCCCATCCGGTCCTATCCGGGCGTGTGGTGCCTCAAGGACGATCTCGACATCATCATTATCAGGGAGACGACGCAGGGATTCCTGGCGGACAGGAACCTGTACAAGGGCAACGGCGAATTCATGCCGGACAGGGACACGGTCCTTTCGCTCAGGGTGCTCACGAGATATTCCTGCGAGAGGATCGCCCGCTTTGCCTGCGATTACGCCGTCGGGCTCTCCCGGAAAAAGATCACCGTTGCCCACAAGGCGAACGTTCTCAGGCTGGGGGACAACTTCTTCCTCGACATCTGCCGCGAGACGGCGAAAGGCTATCCCACCCTTACGATAAACGACGAATACATAGATGCGGTGGCGAACCGGCTCATCAGCAGTCCTGAACGCTACGACGTGATATTGACCACCAATATGTACGGCGACATTGTCTCCGACGAGGCGGCGGCCCTGGTGAGCTCTCTCGTCCCCACGGCGAATTTCGGGAAGGACGGCGCCGTCTTCTATCCCATCCACGAGGCGCTGCTTGATATCGCGGGCAAGAATATCGTCAATCCCATCCCCACCGTTCTCTGCGGCGCAATGATGCTGGATTATCTCGGCGCCGGCGAAGCGGCGACCCGCCTGCGGGCGGCGGTGGGCGCGGTGCTGGTTGAGGGCAGGATAAAAACGGCGGACCTGGGAGGAACGTCTTCCACGAAGGATGCGATGGCGGCCATTATCGCGGCCCTGTAAGGGAATTGCGGGTAAGTTGTTAAAATACTCATTAACTGATGAAGTTGCAAAATAGAAAGGTGGATAAGCGGTGGCGAAACCTCTAAAATTCATCGATGAAACGTTCCGTGACGCTCAGCAGTCCATCATTGCCACGCGGATGCGGACCGAGGACATGGAACCTATTGCCTCCGAGATAGACAAGATCGGTTTCTACGCTGCAGAGGTCGCCGGCGGCGCTTCTTTTGATGTGGCCATCAGATACCTCAACGAGGATCCCTGGCAGCGCATTCGCATCTTGAGAAAACTGATGCCCAATACGCCCCTGCAGATGCATTTCAGGGGGCAGAATCTCTTAGGGTATCGCAACTACCCCGATGACGTCGTCAGTGCGTTTGTTCATCACGCCTCTGACCAGGGCATTAATGTTTTTAGAATTTTTGATGCCCTCAATGACGAGAGAAACCTGGCAGTCCCGCTGAAGACGATTAAAGAGTGCGGCAAGCACGCCCAGCTCCAATTGCAATACTCCCTTACCGAATCAAGATTGGGAGGCCCCGTATATACCCTTGACTACTTTGTCGCCAAGGCGCGCGTTTTTGAAGAAATGGGCGCTGACAGCGTCTGTATTGCCGATACCTGCGGTCTGCCTACTCCCTATGATTCCTATAAATTGATAAAGGCCCTCAAAAAAGCGCTGAAGATTCCGATTGATCTCCACACACACTATGACAGCGGCATGGCGTCCATGGCGTGCCTCAAGGCGATTGAGGCCGGGGTAGATATCATTGATACAGCCTCGGCGCCTTTTGCCCTGCGCTCATCCTTCCCCGCGGCGGAAACTATGGCTATCGCTCTTAAGGGGACCCCCCGAGACACGGGTCTGGACATTCCCCGGCTGGTCAAAATAGGGAAGTATCTTGAAACAGTTGCCCTCAAGTATCGGAAATTCATGAATACGGACCAGATGTCGGCGGTTGACACGGAGGCATTTGTGAACCAGGTTCCCGGCGGTATGATCACCAACTTATTGGCTCAGTTGAAGGAACTCAATGCCGCGGACAGGATTGCGGAGGTATGCGCCGAGATACCGCGTGTCCGCGCCGAGCTGGGTTATCCGCCTTTGGCTACCCCGGTCAGTCAGATTGTCGCCGCTCAAGCAGTGCAGAATGTTCTGATCGGCAGATATAAAGTCGTGCTGCGCCAGGTAAAGGACTACGCCTTGGGGCTTTACGGCAAACCCCCGGCTCCCATTGAGCCGAAGATCATGAAAATGCTGTTTCAGCAGGGCGGGAAGAAGGAGACCCCGATTACCTGCCGTCCGGCCGACCTGCTTGAGCCCGAGATGGACAAAGCCAGGGAAGCCATCAAGGACATTACCCAGGATATTGGTGATGTGTTGATCTATGCTCTCTATCCCAAGATCGGCATGGATTTCCTGCGCAGGAAGTACGGTTTGGAGGCTCCACGGGAGAAGTGAAGCCAATGGAAGGTGTATGACCGCGGAGAAAAAGGAGGTAAAAAAAGTGACCTTACAACGGGATTTAGCCTGGCAGAACATCGAGGCGGATTATCAAGCCAGCATCGCCTATAAGCTGGCGCGCTACGCTGTTGGTCTTAGCTATGAGATGCTGCCCCAGGATGTTGTGCACCAGGCCAAGCGATGTCTGCTGGACGCCCTGGGCTGCGCCATCGGGGCACAGGGCGCCCCTGGACGCTTGATTTGCGAAGACGTGGTGACGGAGATAGGGGGCAGGCAGGAGGCAACCCTCTTTGGCTCCGGATTGCGAACCAGCGCGCTGAATGCAACGCTGTACAATGGATTTCTGATACGCTTTCTTGACTACAATGATTTGGGAGGGGGCGGTCACAACAGCGACGCCATATCAAGTCTTCTTGCAGTTTCCGAGCGCGAGAAGGTGAAGGGCCGGGATTTGCTGACCTCATTGGTTATTTCGTACGAGTTGGGTCAAAGGGTCATCGAGTCTGCCAAAGGGTTGGAGTGGGAAGAAAATGGATGGTGCTTCGATATTCGGGGAGGATTGAGCATGCCTCCCAGTCTGGGAAAACTGATGGGAATGAACGCAGACCAAATCGCGAATGCCATTGGTCTTTGCGCCAGCCATAGCAACCCGTTGGGAATTCTGGACGCCAACCTGGAAGAAAACAGCATGGGCAAGAACCTCCGCTTCTGCCTCGTCGCTTACCAGGCCATCCTGGCATGCATGCTCGCCAAAAAAGGATTCACCGGGCCAATTCGTGTCGTCGAAGGCGACTCGGGATTACGCCAGGCCGTTTATCGGGGAGAGATGGACCTCGAACGCCTGATAGAGTTCAGCGGGTGGCGGATCCTGAAAACCAGGCACAAGGTGCTGTGTACGAACGGCACCAATTCGGGAACGGTCCTTGCGACGCTGGCCATTGTCAAAGAGCACGACCTCAAGCCGGAGGATATTTTATCGGTGCGGATCAGGACAACCCCCCGGCAGGCGGCACATACGATCTACCACGGGAAGAAGTATCCCCGGAACGCCGAAAGCGCCGACCACAGCACCTTCTATGCGAGTGCCTTCGCTATTAAGGAGCGGTCCTTTGGACCGGAGTCAGGCCGCCCGGAATACTTTACCGACCCGGTCATTCTGGATTTGATTGAAAAGATAACGGTGGAACCCGACGCAAGCCTGTCCCGCTATAACGCGATTTCAGAAATCACCACAAAGGCCGGCGTCCGGTATGAAAAGCGCATTGATACTCCCCATGGCCTTGGCGATGATCCCCTTACCGATGGAGAGCTGGAGGAAAAGTTTGCGAAGATGGCCATAGAGTACATGGATGAGAAGCAGATCAAGAAGATATTCGACACTGTCTGGAACACGGAAAAGCTCGATGACATAGGTAAGTTGATGGCGCTGATGATTTTTCCATCACGATAACACCTGTCTTTGCAGAGTGAAGCTCAGCGCTCAGAGAGTGGAGGAGGACAATCCTCCACGTACGAAGTTGTAAACGAATTCGCCAAGTACATAAAACGGTAACGGTGTATGAAGATATCTGATATGGGGGACTTCATCGAATGAAAAAAGACGGTTATTTTGAGATTTTGATCGAAGGGATAAAGAAGGCGGCCCCGAAGGGAAAGAAACTTACGCTGGGAGAGATGATAGCCCTGGCCCAACGGCTGGAAGTCAAGGTAAGCGACATCGTGATCGCGGAGGCGATGGATGCGCACGGCCTCAGTTGCGATAAGGTGATCGAGGCCGTTCTCGAGGCCTTCAGTTCCAACCTGCTCGCGCTGGAGATCGGACTCACGAAGGGCAACAGCTTTCTTTTGGGGACGATCGGGAGCGAACTGGCCAAAATCCAAAAGGGCAAAACCGCCCTCATTGGGGACCGCTTCATTGATAAGGCCCTGGTTTATACCCTCGCCACAGAGGTGGGCAACCACGAAGTGGGCCTGCAGCCCTGCGCGGGGACGGGTGATTCCTGCGTATATACGGGGCTTCTGAGAGCGCTCCAGGAAACGCGGATTTCCCGGCGGAAACTGGGGCAGATTGCCGCCCTGATCGTCAAGGTGGGGCTCTTCTTTAAGGAAGGGAAGAAAACCACCGGCTGCAATATGGAAGGTTTCGGCGCCGGGGCGGCCTGCACCGCCGCCGCCCTGACGGAACTCAGGGGCGGCTCGCCTGAGCAGGTGGCGAAGGCCATCGTGCTTGCCATCTCCCCTACGGTTGCCGTACCCTGCACGCCGCGGGTCATCGTCTCCGGCCTCTGCGCCACCCACATCGGCGGGGCGATACTCATCGGGAACCTCGCCGCGAACCTCGCCCTCAAGACCTCCATCTCTGTCGCTATTGATGTGGACGTCATGCTTGCCATGACCGCCAAGATTCATGCGACGGCGGCGCCCGTTATCACGGGCATCAATCTCGAGTACATGCGCCCCTATTTTAAAACGGAACCGGTCATTGACGGGTTCGTTTCCGGAGTAGTCTGCGATGAAGAAAAGGAAAGCTCCGCGCGAATCGTTTCCCGCGCCCGCGAGGAGGTGCGGGCGTTTGCCGAGAGCGCCAATCCCCTCATCAGTCCTTTCGGGGAAGCGGTGGTGGGAGGAAGCAGTATCGCCGTCGGTTCTCCCACGAACATGGGGCGCGTCGCCCACGAACTGATAGCGGGCAAGATCAAGAAGATCACCATTGAACTAACCACCGACCTTTTTGCCCGGCGGGCCATCAACGTGCCCGGCATCCTGATGGGAGCAGTCCTCGGCGCATCCACCAAAGACATCAAGGCCTACCGCGGCATTCTGAAGGAAGTCGCCCGGCAGGGAATCACCGTCAAGGTCAAACAGGTGAACGAGCCGGAGGTCCAGCGGATAACCATCGAGGCCGCCGGCAAGAGCGCCTTTGTGGATGCCCTAAACCGGGGTGGAGGACGGCTGAAACTGGTCGCTGCCCGCCCATCACTTGCAGAAGCCAAAAACGCCGCCGCACGGCTAAACATCAAGCTGGCCGAGGTTTAAGAAGAAGCTGAGGTTCGCAGTCCCATGGATGCGATTTAAATAAACATCTCCCGTGGATAGAACAGACGGAGCTGGAACGTATTGAGAAGGCTCTTGTCAAAAGAAACTAACAGATTCGAAGAAATAGAGAAACGAAAGTACCGAACTACGGGCGGGACTCATAACTATGACGGATATTCGAACGAAACGAATTTATGAACCGGCCAATCCACACGATGGCTTTCGTGTTCTTGTAGATCGGGTATGGCCACGTGGAATGACGAAAGAGCGAATTCAAGCCGGCCTGTGGTTGAAAGACATCGCACCAAGCACGACTTTGCGAAAATGGTTTGGTCACGATCGGCCGAAGTGGGAGGCATTCAAGAGTCGTTACTTTTCAGAGCTTGATGCTAAACCAGAGGTCGTAGCAAGGCTCCTTGATGAAGTGGAAAAAGGGCGACTGACACTCTTATTTTCAGCTCACGATGCTGAATACAACCAAGCTGTCGCGCTGAGAGAATATCTGCTTTCGCGATCCAAGAAGGTCGCCAGCTGACAATCTGGTCGAGCAGGTGCCGGGCTGCGTCGTGGTTTTTTTTAAATCCGCAGCAGCGAGGTTCCCGTGTGGCGGAAAAGTACCATGAAGACGGTTTATAGTGCCCAAAATATCGCTCTCGTGAGCCTCATGAAGAATATCCTGGACGGGTGCGGGATCGAGTGCCGGATCAAAAACGAATTTCTCTCCGGTGCAGTCGGTGAACTCCCCCCAATCGAATGCTGGCCGCAAATCTGCGTTAACGATGAAAAGTTTCCGGAAGCAAGTCGTATCGTAGAAGAGGCGCTTTCATCAGAAACTGATGAGATGATAGGGTGGAAATGTAAATCATGTGGTGAAGAGATCGAGGGACAGTTCACGGAGTGTTGGAGTTGCGGGAAAAGTCGTTCCGAGTGAAACATTAGCGCAACGGATTACCATCCGTACCGGGGAGCCTCACTCATTACCTGATCAAGCAAGAAGCCGCACGTCTATTTCACTTACTCCGCAAACAGGTGCCCCCACTTGTCCAGCAGTTTTCGGACGAACTCCGGACTGGCCTCGGCCACGGCGGGGAACTCGTTGATCCAGTCAAAGGGTCGGCAGGCGTCAATCAGCGCCCTCGAATTGAATGTCGGACCGGGCTCGCGCCGCATGGGGTCCACCTTGCTGCCCCAGGTCTTCTTCATCACCTCAATGTCCGTGGCCGGATCCGTGCGCGTGCAGACCGCCCACATGACCTCTTCCAGGTTCGTGGGATCAATGTCTTCGTCCACGACGATGACGTAGCGGTTCATATAGCTTGCCGCTTGGCACTGAGCCGCAATGGCGGCGGCCTGGCGGGAATGGCCGCAGAATCGCTGCTTGAGGGAAACCACAATGAGCATCCGTCCCCCGCCGCACTCGTGTGCCCAAACGCCGCGGATTTCCGCGACCCCCGCCTTGACCAGGGCATCGTGAATCATGGACGATTTCAGCACCGTGCGCATGTAGGAATAGTCGCAGGGCGGTTTGCCGGGAGGGGCCCCGAGCAGGATGGGATCGTGGCGGTGCAGCAGGGTTTCCACTTCCATGAGGGGGGCCGTCCGCTGGCCTCCCGAATAGTACCCCGTCCATTCACCGTACGGCCCTTCCTTATGCTGCTTGTCCGGGTAGAGCCAGCCCTCCAGGACGATCTCCGCCCCGGCGGGAATCGGCAGGCCGGTTGCGGGACCGCGGACGACGTCCACGGGTCTGCCCATAATGGCCCCCGCATAGTTGTATTCCCCGATGCCCGTGGGAATCTCCAGGCCGGCCATGGCAAACAGGAGCGGATCCATCCCCAGGCAGATGGCAATCGGACAGCGGCCCTCCCGGGCCCACCATTTTTCCAAGTGCAGCCGTCCGTGCTTGCCGGACTCGATATTCACCGTCACCCGCTTTTCGTCCAGCACCATGACCCGGTAGGCGCCCGAGTTGACCCAGTCCGAATCGGGATCACGGGTGATCACCGCGCAGCCGGTGCCGATATAGCGCCCTCCGTCTTTCTCGTGCCAGATCGGGGTGGGAAACTTCAGGATGTTGACGTCGGCTCCCCGGTAAACCTCTTCGAGGATCGCGCCGGATTTCACGACGTGTGGAGGAAACTTGACGGATTCCGTTTCCCACTTCAGCGGTTTGCCCCGTAACTCCTTCACCAATCCCTGATCGCTCAGGCCGGAGGGAAGGCGGAACGTCATGGCCATGCGCCGGGTGCTTCCCATGGAAGCCGTGAGGAGCCGATATCCCCGCGGATAACCTTTTATCTCATCGAAAAGCTGGGCCTTGTTCGGACGGCGGCGGTAGTTGATCTGGGAGATGCCGCCGATCTCCAGGTTCCAGTCGGCGCCTTTGACAATCTGGAGTTCGCCGAGCGCCTTCGTTGCTTTCAGCCAGTCCCTCAGATCGCCGATCTCCGGCTTTTTTGAATGTTTTGCTGATTTTGCCATGGTTTTTTCCTTTCTCTGCCTGGATAGCGGTCGAACGCCGGTTCTTGCTTGGTGTCCCGTGTCGGTTGATTTGAGCCCGAGTTATGTACCACATTTTCCGTTAGAGGTCTTTCATTTTTGTTCCTCCCTGTTCCGGGTAGCGCAAAGCCACGCTGAATATAAGCCCGATGAATGGAAGAACAGCTATGGATTTTAACGCGAATGGCACACCAAAGTGATCTGCAAGAACTCCCAGCAGCGGGACGCAAATCCCACCCGCCCCGATAGCGAAGCCGACCATAAGGCCGGCGGCAATTCCGAGGTTATGGGGAAGCAGGTGCTGCGCCATGACAACGGTAAGGGTAAAGGTGGAGATGACGACCATGCCGAGGAGTCCGAGCACAACAAATAAGATAGCGCCCTCGGCAATGAAGATAAGAGGCAGCACCAGGGCAGAGAGGAGCATAGAGAGAATTAAATACCGTCTGTGCCCCCAGCGGTCGGCTAATGGTGATCCGCCCAACGTGCCCAAAACCCCGCCCAAAAGAAAAACGGACACGAGCGCGCCCGCATAGAGAGGGTCCCCTTTGAGATGGTTGATGTAATAGAAGGGGATGTAGCTCATAAGCCCCATCTGAATCCATGATCGCATGATCACGGCGGCTACGAGCAGCAAGAGAGATATGCGGGTCGCTTTCGTAATTTCATAGGAAGGCTCCTTTTCGACTTTCCGTTCAACCTTACTCGTCGTGATTTTTTTCCAAGAGTAAAAAATGACGACGGTAAAGAGTAACGAAGGGATGATGATGAAGGGCAGTGACGAGAAACCGAAGCGTTTGATGATATAAATTGCGATCACGGGTCCGCAGGCTAACCCAAGATTTCCGCCTACGGAGAATATGGCCATGCCCGTGACGCGTTTTTCCCCGGTAAAATAGGAAGCGGTCTTATATCCCTCAGGGTGGTAAGAGGCAATCCCAAGACCACTGATAACCACCAGCACAAGTACAACGACGTAACTTGAGGGTATGGATAACAGAGAAAAGCCGATGCCGGCGCCGAGACATCCGGCAGGGAGCAGGAGGGGTTTATTTTGTATATCCGAGAGATAGCCGAAGAGCGGCTGAATTAACGAAGAGGTAAAGTTTGCCGACATCAGGATGACGCCGGCCATCGTGTATGAGAGAGAAAGGTTCTCTTTCAGAAAAGGCAGTATGGCGGGAAGCGCACCCTGATAGATGTCTGTTACAAGGTGGCCCAGTGAAAGCAGGAGGAGTATTTTGAGGTTGAATGTTCTCATCAGGTTTCGTATTCAATGTGGGAAGGGTAAAGAAAAGGGGGAACGCATGGCGGCAAACCGTTTTCCGGCGTCGCCTTTCCCCCCTCCTTTTCCTTTGAGTGCAAGCACTCTTGCTTAGTTAGATGTCTCTACATTTTTCCGCCGTGAAACGCTATCGGCAATTATCGGCGCTGCTTTTTATTTGAAGAGGATGTCCTTCAGTTTCGCGAGCGTTGCCTGGTCCAGCTTGAATATGGAGCTTACGGACTTTTCCAGTTCTGCGGCGGTAACTGGTTCGATATCCAGGTTGGCCTTTTGTGCTTCGGCAAGGAATGCCTTGTCCTTTAAGGTTTCTGTAAGGGCCTTGGTCAGGATTTGTACCTGTTCCCTGGGTGTGCCGGGAGGCAGAACGAACGCCCTCGAGAAAATGCTGGCGCTGTGTATGCCCACCTCAATCAATTGACGGGCCTCTGCGGTCTTGGCGTAGTTGATGGCCAGGGGTACCTTGGGAAGATCGGAAAAAGGTTCAGAAACGGTCTGCAGAATAACAACCGCATCGCCGCTTTGCAGCGCCTTGCCCCATGAAGAGCGTATGGAAATCCACGTGGGCGACGAACCGGCGATTTCGCCCTGCTCCATGGCCAGACGGATATCGGCAGAGCCTTTATAGCCGGTGATTACCTGGATGGGGAGGCCGAAGGCCGACTTTATCAGGCGGATATTATTATCCGTGTTGACGCCCGGCGCCAGTCCGGCCATCTTCACCGGCACCTTGGACGCCATCAGCTTTTCCATACTGGTGATGCCGCTCCTTTTTGTGAAGATGAAGACCATACCCTCCTTGACGGCGGCGCCGATAAAGACAAATTTTTGCGCGTCGAATTCCACTCCCGGTTGCCCCAGGACCTGGTTGAAGAAGAGGCTGCCGTTAAAATGGCCGATGGAAAGTCCGTCCGGTTTGGCTGCTTTAAACATATAGTTGGCCGCAATCAGACTGCCCGCGCCTGTCATGTTTTCCACGATGACATCCGGTTTCCCGGGGATATGCTTTCCGAAATGGCGAGCAATTGCGCGCGCATACATATCGTAACCGCCACCGGCAGAATACCCTACGATGATGCGGATTGTTTTCCCTTCATAATAGGGCGCTGCCGCTGAGACGGCGGCGGTGAAAAAAACAGAAACGGCAATAAGGCAGCTCAGAAAAAAAAGTTTCCTGTACATAATCCCTCCTCTTTGTTGGTAGTTTTTTTCTTATGGGGAACAAGATTCCCTTCACAAGCCTGCTTGAGCCTACTGAATTCGGCAGCGACCGCTTTTCCGATGTTGATGAAAACTCCTTCTGCTGTTGACGCAGTGTAAGGAGAAGAGAGGTGTGTGTCAAGGAAAATGACCACACGATGCCCCTCGTGTAGTGTTTCAGGTATAGATGTCATATCGACCAAAGGGAGATATCTTTTAATAGTTTATTCACATTAAGATTTCTCGCGGAGCTCGAAATGACAGCATTGTAAAGCCTTTACTAAAAAACTACACGAGTAATTATGCGTGAGATGAAGCGGAGGAAAAATCAGCAGAAAAACGGCGGTCGTGTTGAGCGGGGGGTTTCCAAAAAGCAAAAAGGGTGGTAAAGAATAATAAAGGGTTTCTATCGTCGGCGGTTCTGCGGCGGGGAGGTTTGAATGACAACAGGGGAAAACGAACACCTCGTGGGTTCGGATTTCGGAGAGATTTCAAAAGACCTTGAGCGGTGCATCGTCTTTCACGGCCATCTTTGCCCCGGCCTCATTTATGGGTATTTGGTGGCGGAGGAGGCCATCCGTCTTCTCGGTCTTTGCCGATCTTCCGATGAAGAGGTGGTGGCTGTTCCTGAAAACGATTCCTGCGCGGTGGACGCTTTGCAGGTGCTCCTGGGGACTTCAACCGGTAAGGGAAACCTGATCTTGAAAAACTACGGCAAAAACGCCTTTACCATTATTAAACGGGGACATGGGAGCCAAGACGGACGGGCCTTGCGCTTCGCACGGAAAACCTTCTACCGCTATGACGGCCCCGACACCGCCGGCTATCGGCAGCTTGATGAAAAGATCAGCGCAGGCAATGCCACGCCAGAGGAAACGAAACATCATCGGCTGCTGAAATGTCGTGATCTGCTCCGTAAGGGCGTTGCCGGCGTTTTTACCGTGGCGGAGGTTCCCGTTTCCGAGCCGCCCTATGCGCCGCTCGCGCTTTCGCTCCCCTGCGCGCGCTGTGGGGAAATGACCATGGCCACCAAGCTTGTGGATGCGGCCGACGGACACCGCTACTGTCTTCCCTGCGCGGAGAACGAAGGCATTCCGATTTTGCCCTAATCCTTCCAGGATTGGATGTTGCCGTGAAGAGCCGCCCCGCGGGTATCGGATGCTTTGCCTGCGGGAAGTCCGGTAAATTAAAGATGCATCAATGATGATAACCGGAGCGCCGGGAAGAACATATGACGGGGAATCTTACGGAAATCTTCAACGCATACCTACAGGGGGTGTCGGTGTGGGCCTACCTTGCCGCCTATCTCGGAGGTATTCTGGCAAGCTTTACCCCCTGCGTCTATCCCCTGATTCCCATAACGCTGGCCGTTATCGGCGGGCAAAGCAGGGGGGCTTGCCGGGGAGTAAGGTTCCGGGGGTTCATTCTTTCCCTCTTTTACGTTCTGGGAGTGGCCCTGACCTACACGGCCCTCGGCGGCGCCTCGGCGCTGTCCGGCAGGTTGTTCGGGCAGCTGCAGGCATCGTCCTGGACGCATTTCATCGTGGCGAATGTGTGCATTCTCCTGGGGCTGTCCATTTTCGGCGTCTTTCCCCTGCCGCAGCGAGTACCGGGATTTCTGGCGAGAAGGCAGAACGCCGGTAACGCAGGCGGCGTGGCTGCGAGTTTTATTATCGGGGCTGCATCGGGACTGATCATGAGCCCCTGTACGACGCCGATTCTTGCGACGTTGCTCGGATATGTGGCTGCCCGACAGAACATCGCTTTCGGCATGAGCCTCCTGTTTGTCTTTTCTCTGGGTATGGGGACGCTGCTTATCCTGGTTGGCACGTTCGCCGGCCTTCTTGCCACCCTGCCCCGATCGGGAGCGTGGACGACCGCGATCAACCGGTTTTTCGGGTGGGTGCTGCTCGGCACGGGAGAATATTTTCTTTTTCTGGCGGGGACCCTGTGGATCTGAGGGAGGCATTATGACGATAAGAAGCGCGCTTCGCCTATGGGCGGCGCTGGTAATTTTTATAATAGGGTTGCCCCTGGCGTCCTTTGGCATGGGTCGCATTCCGCCGGAGGCGACCCGGAACGCCATCGAGGAAAAAGCCCCGGATTTTCTCCTGAAGGATTTGCAGGGCAGGGCGTTCCGGCTGAGTGAGCAGCGGGGGAAACCCGTTCTCCTCATTTTCAGCGCTACCTGGTGCCCCTCCTGCCGTGGGGAGATTCCCCATCTGAAGGGTCTCTATGCAGCCTACGCCGCAAAAGGTCTGGTAATGGTCAATATTGACATCCAGGAGAAAAAGGAAAAGGTTGCTCCGTTTGCCGCCAAGAACAAGCTCCCCTACAGGACACTGCTCGACACTGTGGGAGACGTGGCTACGGCCTATGGCGTTCAGGGCATACCGAACCTGATCCTCGTCAGTCGGGACGGAACGATCCTATGCCGACAGTGCGGCTCCCTTGATATTCTCCTGGAAAAAATATTCCGGAAACAGTGAGGCGTGTTTGCAGAAGGATTACGATGTCATAGTGGTCGGCGGCGGCCACGCGGGCTGCGAAGCGGCGCTTGCCGCGGCCCGTATGGGCTGCGAGACGATTCTGTTCAATATCAGTCTTGATTCCATCGCCTTGATGTCCTGTAATCCCGCCATCGGCGGTCTGGCCAAGGGGCAGCTTGTCAAGGAAGTGGATGCCCTGGGCGGGGAAATGGGAAAGATCGCCGATCAAACGGCGGTCCACTTCCGTCTGCTGAATGCTTCGAAGGGCCCGGCGGTGCAGTCCTCTCGCGTTCAGTGCGATAAGCAGCTCTACCGGCTGACCATGAAAACCGCTGTGGAAAAACAACGGATGCTCCACCTCCGGCAGGCGCTTGTTGAGCGTCTGGTGGTGGAGGATGGGAGAATTTGCGGGGTTGAGGATCAGACGGGCGTCTTTTACCGTGCCAAGGCAGTGGTTATTACAACGGGGACATTCCTGGAAGGGCTGATCCATATCGGCAGCGTGCATTACCCGGCAGGACGGGCGGGGGAAATGGCCTCCCTTGAACTGGCGGTCTCCCTGAAGTCGCTGGGGTTTGAAATGGGGCGGATGAAAACGGGAACCCCGCCTCGCCTGCGTGCATCTTCCATTGATTTCTCCGGGCTCGAGCGACAGGACAGCGATCCCAATCCTATTCCTTTTTCGTTCACCACGACGGAGCTGCGTCAGGAAAGGCTTCCCTCGTACTTCAGTTCTACAACATCAGAGACCCACCGGCTCATTCGGGAAAACATCAACTGCTCGCCGCTTTACTCCGGCGTTATCCGGGGCATCGGCGCCCGTTACTGTCCCTCGCTGGAAGACAAGGTGATGCGTTTTCCCGACCGGGAGCGGCACCCGGTCGTTCTTGAATTCGAGGGGCTGGAAACGGAAGAGGTGTATGCCAAAGGACTGGGGAACAGCCTGCCCCCGGAACTCCAGGAATCAATCGTTCACAGCGTGCCCGGCCTGGGACAGGCGGAGATCATGCGCGCGGCCTACGCCATAGAATATGATTTCGTCCAGCCGACGCAACTGCGGCGGACCTTGGAGACAAAATCCGTCGCCGGCCTCTATCTTGCCGGCCAGATCAACGGCACATCGGGCTACGAAGAAGCGGCCGCCCAGGGAATCCTGGCCGGCATCAATGCCGCTGCGGCCGTCCAGGGGAGGGAGCCGTTTCTCTTGGATCGCGCCGACGCTTACCTGGGCGTCATGGTTGATGACCTCGTAACCCGCGGCGTAGACGAGCCGTACCGCATGTTTACCTCCCGCGCCGAGTATCGCCTGATCTTGAGGGAGGACAATGCGGGGTTCCGCCTCATGGGAAAGGGCCATAAACTGGGGCTCGTTTCCCGCGAACAGTATGAGCGCATGGAGGAACAGGCGCGCCTGATCGGGGAGGGAATCAGGAAACTGTCTTCCGTGAAGGTTTATCCTGTTCCGGAGGCGAACAGCAAACTCGCGGAAATGGGAACCGCTCCGATCAAGAATCCGGCGACTCTGTACCAGCTCTTGAAGCGCAGCGGCATCAGGCATGATGATCTGAAGGTTTTCGCGGGCTGGGAGGCCGTCCCGGACCGCTCCGTCAGGAGACAGATCGAGATCGAGGCCAAGTACGAAGGGTATATCCAGCGTCAGCGGGACGCCGTCCGCAAAATGAAGGAACTGGAGGGAAAGAAAATTCCCCCGGGGATGGATTATGCCGCCATCCCGAGCCTTTCCAATGAACTGAAGACAAAGCTCATCCGTGTGGAGCCGGCCACCATCGGGCAGGCGGAACGGATACCGGGTATGACCCAGGCCGCAATTACGGCCCTCCTTATCATGATGAAGAAGATGGAAATGGAGGCGGCCGCCTGTAGGAGAAACGGCGTAACGGGCCCGTAGCGGACCCGTTACGCCTCATCCAAAATCGTCAAGTTCTTTTTCCCGTATACACCCGGTTTATTTTTTGATGACGTATTCCGCCGCGGCTTCTACCCTCCGGTTCTTCTGACGTCCTTCCTTGGTCGCGTTGGATGCAACGGGCTTTGTCAGGCCGTAGCCTTTTGCGCTCAGCCGCGATGCCTCGATACCGAACTTCTCCACGAGGTACTTTTTAACGGCGTTGGCCCGGCGCTCGGAAAGTTTCTGGTTATACGTTGCCCCACCGATATTGTCGGTATGCCCTTCAATCGTGATCTTGAGATCCTGGTATTTCTTCATCACCGCCGCGAGATTGCCGATCGTTTCGTCGTACTGCTTTTTGATGAGCGCCTTGTTAAAGTCGAATTCGACATTCAGCGTTACCCGGCCCTTTTCCAGGATTGCCGTCTCTACGGCGGCAGCCGCCGCCCGCGTCTCCATCGCCATCGCCAGGGGGCATCCGTCTGCGTCCACGGCCGTGCCCTTGGGGGTATCGGGGCACTTGTCCAAGTAATTGAGAACGCCGTCACGGTCGGAATCGAGCGGGCAGCCGTCCTTATCAACTTTCACCCCCGCAGGTGTTCCGGGGCACTTATCCAGGGTGTCGGGAACGCCATCACCGTCGGAATCCCGGACAACTTCGATCGGAGCGGCCGGCTCGGCGGCCCGCGAGGCGACAACTGATTTCTTTTCACCGCCGAAGGAGAACGTTAGACCGACCGTGTAAAGCAGATTGTGGTACCGGTCGTTGAAGGGGAGGACGTGGCGAACATCCGCCCGAAGGGCCAGATTCTCCGTAAGGAAAAACTTGAGTCCGGCGCCGTAATCTACAGCGAGTTTATTTCGGTCCTCGACCCCGTCGGAACCGTCGTAACGCATCCCCCCGACACCCACGGCCAGAAAGGGTACGAGACGGCTTTCCGGCAGGAAGTGATAAAGGCCTTCGATCCCGTAACCGTAAACATCCACATCGGGCTTCCCGGCCAGGGATTCGTTTTCTGTCGGGATATAGTTGAGGAAGCCTTCAACCCCCCAGTTTTTCGTGAACTGGTAGCCTCCCCGAAGACCGTAAACCAGCGAATTTTTGAGATCCTCGTTGCCTTCGAAGGTGTATCCTCCGATGAAGGGGCTGAGCGAGTAGGCGCCCGCCTTTACTCCTGCATGACCCCCGGTGGCGGTGGCCAGTGTCAGGATTATGGCATAGACCCAAATGCATCTTTTCATGGTTTCTCCCTCCTTCTTTCGCTTGTGGGTATAATGATCCGGTCTCTCCGTCTGGAGAGCGGCTTCCCTGTCTGACAGTTATCATACCTCCGATCACGAGCAAATGCTATGAATTTTCACTGATTCCGTGTATCTTAGGAGACACCGTTATTACGGTTGCTGCAAGGGCATTCTGTTAGGAGAGAAAGCGATTTTTCTATTAACCCAAGAAGAGGAGGTGACATATGATCAAGGAATTCAAGGAATTCGTCATGAAAGGAAACGTGCTGGACATGGCGGTCGGTATCATCATCGGCGCATCGTTCGGCAAAGTGGTTACCTCGTTTGTTAACGACGTGATGATGCCTCCCATCGGCCTCCTGCTCGGGAAGGTGGATTTCGGCAATCTCTTCATCAACCTGTCGGGCAAATCTTTTGAATCGCTGGCTGACGCTAAAAAAGTAGGCGCCGCAACACTCAACTACGGGCTTTTTCTCAACACGACGGTTGACTTTTTGATTGTTGGATTTGCCATATTCCTTCTGGTCCGGCAGGTCAACCGCCTGAAACGGCAAGCCCCCCCCGCCGTCCCCGTGACTCGCGAGTGTCCTTTCTGTTTCACGGACATCCCCGTCAAGGCCACCCGTTGCCCGCACTGCACCTCTGCGCTTGCTCAGGTGTAAACCACAGGCGCAGCGGAAAAAAGAAGAAAGACCGGGGCTTGAAGGCACATATTGATATGAACGTGCTTTTGTGACGAGGATGTTTGCGATGGGGGCTCATGTGTCAATAATAATTATGATATGGATATTCTTAGGTATAGTGCCGTTAACCATTCGCTCGATTACCCAGAGCAAGCTGCGGGAAAGGAATCTGCAATTGCATTTGCGGGCGGAATAATGGTAGTTACATTTTTGTTACGATTTTAGGATCGTCTGCGGACGGTTCTCCCGGAGACAGGAACGTGAGTATCCACAGTTTCGAAGAACTGGCCGCACTGCATGCCATCGCCAAGATCCTGGCTCAGCCGCAGGAATTGCGGGATCAACTGGAGCTGGTCCTCAAGGAGATGAGTTCGCGGCTCGGCATGCAGCGCGGGATGATTTCCCTGCTGGATCGGGAGACGGGACAGGCCTGGCTTGATGTGGCCCATGACGTGAATATTGAGGGCATGGACGTGACCTATCAGCCTGGCGAGGGCATTACGGGAAAGGTGGCCCAGACGGGGCGTCCCATGGCCATCGCCAATTTGGACCTGGAAGCGCATTTCCTGGACCGAACCGGCGCCCGGCGCTTTCTGAACAGATCGGAACTGGCCTTTCTCTGCGTGCCCATCATCTACGATGCCCGCGTGGTTGGGGTATTGTCGGCGGACAAGGTGGCCCACAAGGTGGATAACCTGGACCGCGAGATGGCCATGCTTTCTTCCGTTGCGGAACTGATTGCCAAGGCTGTCCATTTCCGCGCTCTGGAGGAGGAAAACCGGCGCTTGCGTCAGATTATCGGCCGTTCTCAGACCCCTTCCGTTGATATCGTCGGCCGTTCCAAGGCCATGCAGGAGGTCTTCGGTCTGATTGCCCAGGTGGCCGATTCCGGCACCACCGTCCTGATTTATGGCGAGACGGGCACCGGGAAAGAGCTGGTAGCGCGGTCAATACACCTGAACAGCCCACGCAAGGCGGGCCCGCTTGTCCAGGTGAATTGCGCCGCCATGCCGGATACCCTTATTGAGAGCGAGCTCTTCGGCCATGAAAAAGGCGCATTTACCGGCGCAACGCATCGGCAGCGCGGACGTTTCGAAGAGGCCCACGGAGGCACCATTTTTCTCGACGAGGTGGACGAGCTGTCTGCGGCGGCACAGGCGAAACTCCTGCGTGTCCTGCAGGAAAAGCAGTTTCAACTCCTGGGCTCGTCGAAAATTGTGACCGTGAACGTCCGCATCATCGCCGCCACCAACCGCACACTGGAACAGGACGTAGCATCGGGGCGATTCCGCGCGGACCTGTATTACCGCCTCAACGTCTTTCCCATTTTTCTGCCTCCTCTCCGGGAACGGGGAAACGACATTATCCTCCTTGCCGATTATTTCATTTTAAAGTACAGCACGATCGTGGAAAAACCGGTAAAGCGGATTACCACGGCGGCCATGGATGCCCTCCTTTCCTATCATTGGCCGGGAAACGTGCGGGAGTTGGAAAATTGCATCGAGCGCGCGGTCCTTCTGGCGGCAGGCGATTCCATTGACAGCATTCACCTGCCCCCGTCCCTGCAGATGAAGACGAAGGAAGGAGGAAAGAAAGAACAGAGCAAGTTAAATACCGTTATTGAGGCACAGGAGCGGGCGCTGATCACCGATGCCCTGAAGGAGGCGCAAGGCAACCAGACCCGTGCGGCCAAAATGCTAGGTACCACAAAACGTATTATCCAGTATAAAATCCGCAAGCTGGCGATTAACCCGGTGCGGTTTCGCCCGAAACAGGGAGGGATGCCGCCGAGCCCGCCGAAAAACACATAAGCAGCAGAGAAGTTTAAAAGAGGGGCCGCTAAACACAGGGGGAAAGGATACGTTTTTGTTCCTTATGGAACAGAAAAATACGTTTTTGTTCTTTTTTCTTCGTAAGCAGTCCGACCTGACTTGTTTGAGTCACCGTTCCTGATGCAATTTGTCTCTTTCACAGAGATATCACGGATGGCCATTACCTGTAATGATTATAGGATGATAGAATAACTTTATCCCGGGCGAAACAACCGGTTCACTGATTGAGGAGGAGGAGAAACCGGCGCTGGCATAATTCTGGCTATTCTAAAGGTCATAGCTTGAAATCGTTAATATCTTTTCAGGCATGATTCAGGAAAGGAGACAGAATTATGTGCCGCTTGTTTGCCGTTACCAGTAATGAGGCCCTTTCTCCCATGGTGGCCATAAGCGCCCTCGATGTCATGAAGGAAGGTCATGACGGGTCCGGCGTGGGACTATTCCTGACCGATCTGGGTGGTGATTTTGAGCGCTTCAAAGGCAAGCCCATCCTGTCCGGCATCTTTTCCCACGAGGGACTCAAGACGCTGGACCGGTATATGATGGGTCTTGATTTCATGGTGAAGTACGAGCTTCTGATCCGTCCCACCCATGAACCTCCCGCGGGAACGCCTGAGCGCGATAACTACGTGATACGCGTTTACGATTATCCGCCCCGTTGGGAGGAACTAAGCGCCGACGAGCGCGAATACCGTCTGATGATGTGCCAGCTTACGTTGAGAACGATGGGAGAGGCGGACAGTTCAACAAAGGTGTTCAGCTTCTGGCCGGACGTGATCATGATCAAGGAAGTGGGTGATCCTATGGCCATTGCGGAGTATCTGGGGCTTGAGCGTTCCGATCTCCGGGCGCGCACCATGCTTTCCCAGGGACGGCAGAACACCAACTATGCCATAGACATCTATGCGTGCCATCCCTTCTTTATCCAGGGGATTGCCACGATGACGAACGGGGAAAACACGGCTTTTGTGCCCATCCGCGAGTTTCTCACGTCGCGCAAGAACCCCGGCTATACGGGTTACCAGTCCGACTCGGAGGTGTTTACCCATATCCTCCACTATACATGCCGCACCTTGGGCCTGGGGCTGGAAATGTACAAACATATCATCACACCGCTCACGGATGATGAGCTGGAACGTCATCCCGACGGCAGGCAACTGCGGCTCATCAAGCAGAGCTGCCGGCCGCTGATTATAGACGGTCCCAACTGCGTAATCGGGTGTCTTCCCGACAAAACGCTCTTTATGGTGCAGGACAGCAAGAAGCTGCGCCCCGGCGTGGCGGGCGGTACGGCCGGTATTTTTGCCTTCTCTTCGGAGATGTGCGGCCTGGACGCGGCCATTCCCGGACGGGACAAAAGCCGGGACTTCCAGCCGATGAAATACGACACCGTTTTTGTGGGACCGGAGCGTCAGGAGATAGAAAAATGGAATCAATGGGAAAACTTGCCCCATCTACATTATCCACCAAAGATCTGCCCTGGCAGCTTCTCTGGAGCAAGGAAAAGTGCACCCTCTGCGGTCGCTGTACGGCGGTCTGTCCCGTGCAGGCCATTGAACTCGGTGTGCACCGGAAGCGCGTAGTCCAGGTCGGCATGGGACTTACGGAAAAACCGGGCAACGTCTTCGGCGTCTATCACGGCATTCGCCAGCGCACCGAGCCGGCCTACGCCTGCATCGGCTGCGGGATGTGCGACCTCGTCTGTCCCAATCACGCCATCATGCCCGCCCACAATGACGAACGGGACAAGCTGCGGATGCATATCAACTTGGGCGGTGAACCGCGGCGCCGTGGGGGACGACGCAACGACCCGCGGAGTTTACTGGACGAGATCAAGTTCGTGCGCATTTCCATGCTTACCGATCCGGCGCTCGACGCGGGCCGCCACGAATTTGAGCTGAGGACCCTGCTGGGACGGATCCTGCCGCCCGAGGCGATCGTGAAGGTTGCCCGGGAAAACGGCTGGATCCCGCCGGTGCGTGAAATCTATCCGCTCATTGTGGGCAGCATGTCCTTTGGCGCCCTTTCCCCCAACATGTGGGAGGGTTTGCAGATGGGCGTGGCTTACCTGAACGAGGAAAAGGGGATGCCGGTGCGCATCTGTACCGGAGAGGGGGGATGCCCGCCGAGGCTTTTGCGTTCCCGTTTTCTGAAGTATGTGATACTGCAGATTGCCAGCGGCTATTTCGGCTGGGACGAGATCATTCACGCCCTTCCCGACATGAAGGAAGACCCCTGCGCCATCGAGATAAAATACGGCCAGGGGGCGAAGCCGGGGGACGGCGGCCTGCTCATGTGGTACAAGGTGAACAAACTGATTGCGGCGATCCGGGGCGTACCGCCCGGGGTCAGTTTGCCCAGCCCGCCCACCCACCAGACCAAGTATTCCATCGAGGAAGCAATCGCCAAGATGATCCAGTCCATGTCCATGGCATGGGGGTTCCGCGTGCCGGTATATCCTAAAATATCGGCGACGAGCACCGCCTTAGCCGTGTTGAATAACCTGGCACGCAATCCCTATGCCGCGGCGCTGGCCATGGATGGAGAGGACGGGGGGACGGGCGCCGCCTACAATGTCTCTATGAACCACATGGGGTATCCTATTGCCAGCAATATCCGCGACGCCTATCTCAATCTGGTCAAGGTGGGGAAGCAGAACGAGATACCGCTGTTTGCGGGCGGCGGCATTGGCAAGAACGGCAACCTGGCGGCAAATGGAGCGGCGTTGATCATGCTGGGAGCGAGCGGCATTCAGGTCGGGAAATATCTGATGCAGGCCGCGGCCGGATGTCTCGGCTCCGAGACGGACCGCTGCAATATCTGCAATATCGGGCTTTGCCCCAAAGGGATTACCTCTCAGGATCCGCGCCTGTACCGCCGCCTGGATCCGGAAAAGGTGGCGGAGCGCCTGGTGGATGTCTATATGAGTTTCGACACCGAACTGAAAAAGATCGTCGCCCCCCTGGGGCGCTCCACGTCGCTGCCCATCGGCATGTCCGACGCCCTCGGCATTGCCGACCGCAACGCGGCCGAGCGGCTGAAGATACAGTATGCAGTCTAACAAAGGCATCCCGTGGAACGTTTGCCGGGAATCAGGGATGGACACCAACAAGAGGTGAGGAATCATGGGTAATCCGGTCAATACGGGTGATACGGCTTGGATACTGGTCTGCTGTTCTTTGGTATTGCTGATGACGCCGGCGCTCGGACTCTTCTATGGGGGCATGGTCCGCCGGAAGAATGTTCTTTCCACGCTGACCATGAGCTACACGTTCATGGCCCTGATCGGGGTGCAGTGGGTGCTCTACGGATATTCCCTGGCCTTCGGCAAGGATATCCAGGGGATCATCGGCGGCCTGAACTTTGTGGGATTCAACGACGTCGGTGCCGTCCCGAACGGCGACTACGCCAAGACAATCCCCCACGGGCTCTTTGCGGCTTTTCAGATGATGTTTGCGGTCATCACGCCGGCCCTGATTACCGGCGCCTTCGTGGAGCGTGTGAAATTCAAGAGTTTCCTCCTGTTCAGTCTGCTCTGGGCCACGTTGGTCTACGATCCCCTGTGCCACTGGGTTTGGGGAGCAGGGGGGTGGCTGAAAAATCTCGGCACACTCGATTTTGCCGGCGGGACGGTGGTGCACATCGCGGCCGGTTTTTCCGCTCTTGCCTTTGCCTTGGTCATCGGGCCGCGCAAGGGCTTCGGCAAGTCTCCCCTGGAACCCCATAGCATCCCCCTGACGGTTCTGGGCGCCGGGTTATTGTGGGTTGGTTGGTTCGGATTTAATGCCGGCAGTGCGCTGGCGGCAAACGGTGTCGCCGTAAATGCACTCCTGACCACCAACACCTCGGCGGCGACGGCGGGACTGGTCTGGATGCTGCTGTCATGGCTGGATGGCCGGCCGAGCACGTTGGGAATCGCGACCGGCATGGTCGTGGGGCTTGCGGCGGTGACACCGGCGTCGGGCTACGTCACACCCCTGGCGTCCATGGTTATCGGAGCCGTGGCTGCTCCTCTTTCCTATTATGCCATGCGCTTTCGTGATCGTCGCGGGCTGGATGAATCCCTGGATGTGTGGGCCTGCCATGGCGTGGCCAGCTGCTGGGGTATGCTCGCGACCGGTCTGTTTGCCACCGTGGCCGTGAACAGCGACGGCGGCAATGGCCTCTTTTTCGGAAATCCCGCACAGCTCAGCATTCAGCTTCTGGCCATACTGGTCACCGTGGTGTTCAGTTTCGGGGTTACCTATGTACTGGCCAAATTGCTTCATGAGAGCATCGGACTCAGGGTAAGCGCCATGGAGGAAGAAGTAGGCCTGGATATCAGCTCCCACGGGGAGCGGTCATACTCGTAAACATGCTTTTGCCGCTGACAGCCAGCCGGAAGAGCGGGATCCCGGCGAGGGGAGAAGGTGCATGCTGAAAAAAATCGAAGCCATTATCCGTGAAGATAAGGTCAACGATGTAAAAGAGGCCTTGAGTGAAATCGGCATCGTGGGGATGAACATGTTTGAGATCCGGGGGCATGGTCGCCAGGGCGGTATCCGGCTTGCGGGCCGTTCGGGGACCTACCAGGTCGACATGTTGCCGAAGATACAGATCAACATCGTTTTGAGCGAGCGCAATCTGGAGGAGACAATCGCCGCCATCCTGAAATCAGCCTACACGGGTGAACCGGGAGACGGATTGATCTTCGTCTACCCGGTGGAGGAAGTGATTCGTGTCCGTACGCGGGAACGCAGCCAGGATGCCGTCATGTATCCCGGTGACATTGATGAACGAAAAGGCAGGGTTAAAGGAAAGTAAGGGGTCGCATGTCAAACAAACCGACGATAACCATTCTCGGCATGGAAAAGGGGGTTCGTGTCGAGTCGAGGATCCTGGAAGAACGTGTCCAGCAGGCCGTTGCCAAAGGACACCGGTTTATCGAGATTGTTGCCCACGGTCAGCACGGTATCGGCGGCCGGCTGTGGAAAGCCGGGGATGAACCTGTCGAGATACAAGTCCAGGGCACTACGGGGCAGCGCCTCGGCTCCATGGGCTTCCCGAACACGCTCATACGCATGGAGGGACCAGCCTCCGACGACGTGGGATGGTTGAACGCCGGCGCCCGCATCATTGTTCGCGGCAACGCCACGAACGGCGTCGGGAACGCCATGGCCCAGGGGAGGATTTGCGTTGCCGGGGACATCGGCGCACGGGGCATGACCATGACGAAGCAAAACCCCCGCTTTGAACCGCCGGAACTCTGGGTGCTGGGAGGCGTGGGCGATTCCTTTGCCGAGTTCATGGCCGGCGGGATTGCCGTTATCTGCGGCTGCGGCAAGGAAAAGGAAACGAACGTTTTGGGCTATCGTCCCTGCGTCGGGATGGTGGGCGGAAAGATATTCTTCCACGGTGCCTATCAGGGCTACAGTGAGAAGGATGCCAAACTCACGGATATCTCCGACGAGGAGTGGCGCTGGCTTACGAACAACATCAGGGGATTCCTTGACAGCATAGACCGGATCAATCTGCTTGCCCCGCTTACGGCGAACCGTGGGGAGTGGCGGCTGCTGACTGCGCGCAAACCCCACGAGAAGTATGGCAAGCCATCGCGCAAAATGACCGCCTTCCGGCGGGAGGTCTGGGATGGGGAGTTGGGCAAGGGCGGCCTCATTGGCGACCTTTATGATCAGGATCAGAGTCCCGTGGAAGTCATTACGACGGGCGGTCTCCGGCGCTACGTTCCGCTCTGGGAAAACGAGAAGTATCTGCCTCCCTGTCAGGCAAACTGCCCCACGGGCATCCCCGTGCAGAAACGGTGGGAGCTTATCCGCGAGGGGCGGATGGATGAGGCCGTGGACCTGGCGCTTAAGTATACGCCGTTTCCCGCCACGGTCTGCGGGCATCTCTGCCCCAACCTCTGCATGCTGAACTGCACCCGGCAGACGGTCCGTCTCCCCGCCGTGGACATCAGGCTCCTCGGCAAGGCGAGCCTGAACGCCAAAGCGCCGGAACCGGCTCCGTCCACGGGAAAGAAGATCGCCGTGATCGGTGGCGGCGCCGCGGGTCTTTCCGTCGCCTGGCAGCTCTGGATGAAGGGGCATGAACCGGTGATTTACGACGTCCGCAAGCGCCTGGGAGGGAAAATCTCCGAAACGATTCCCCGGAGCCGGATCCCCGACGATGTCCTGGAACATGAGCTTAAGCGCGCGTCAAAAAAGATTGCCCATAAACACCTGAAGCATTCCCTTACCCGCGAAGGATTTTTGAAGCTTGCGAACGGGTACGATTTCGTCGTGATTGCCGTGGGCGCCCAGAAACCGCGCATGATACCAGTTCCCGGCAACGAGCGAGCAATTGCAGCGCTCGAATTTCTTCGCTTAAGCAAGGCGGACAAGGCCCAGGTCGGCCAGCGGGTCGTGATTATTGGCGCGGGCAACGTGGGATGCGACGCGGCGAGCGAGGCCTATCGCCTCGGGGCCCGCGATATCACACTCATTGATATCCAGGAACCGGCCTCCTCCGGTGTGGAACGGCAGCATGCCGAGGCGGCGGGCGCGAAGTTCCTTTGGCCGCGGTTTACGAAAGCCATCACGGAGAAGGGAGTGGAACTGACGAGCGGCGAACTGCTGCCGGCGGACACGGTCATTGTTTCCATCGGCGATCAGCCGGATTTGGCGTTCCTTCCCGAAACGATTGCGACTGAGAGGGGGTTCATCACCGTAAACGAATCCTATCAGACGAGCGATCCGAGGGTGTTTGCCGTCGGCGACGCCGTCCGGCTGGGGCTTCTGACGGAGGCCATCGGCATGGGACGGAAAGCGGCGGCCTCTATTGACGATCTGCTCCGGGGCAGAAAGGAAACGTACGACCAGCTGCCCGCCATTGACCCGGCACGGGTCAAGCTGGAATACTATGACCCGCGGGTGCTGGCTTTCGATGATCCTGTCTCTTGCGCGGGACAGTGTGCTTCCTGCGGCGCATGCAGGGATTGCGGCATGTGCGAAACGATATGCCCGCAGAGCGCTATTATCCGGCGTGATCTGGGGGACGGCAACTACGAGTATGCCGTTGAGGCCGACCGCTGCATCGGATGCGGTTTCTGCGCCGGGGCATGTCCATGCGGTATCTGGCGGCTTACGGAGAACGAACCGCTGGAATAATAGATTTATGTGCATCCAACAACAACCTTTAAGAAAGGAGTGTATTATGTTTTCCTGTAAAACAAAAGCCGACGTCCTGAAAGTGGTGAAAGAACAGAAGGTAAGCTTTGTCCAGTTCTGGTTTACCGACGTGCTGGGGGTGCAGAAAATCTTCAGCATCACCCCTTCGGAGCTGGAAGAGGGTATGGGGGAGGGTATGGGGTTTGACGGTTCCTCCATCCAGGGGTTTTGCCGGATCGAGGAGAGCGACATGATTGCCATGCCCGATCCCGCCACCTTTCAACTTCTGCCCTACCGGCCTTCGGAGCGGCCGGTGGCCCGCATGATCTGCGATATCCAGAATCCGGACGGCACCCCCTATGAGGGAGACCCGCGCTACGTCCTGAAACGCATGCTGAAAAAGACTGCTAAAATGGGGTATACCTACTATGTGGGGCCCGAACTGGAATTTTTCTATTTTGCCAATGACAGAACGCCGGAGATCATTGACCGGGGCGGCTACTTCGACGGTCTGCCCGTGGACCGGGCCACCGATCTTCGCCGCGAGACGATCTTTGCCCTCCAGGACATGGGCATCCGCGTGGAATATTCGCACCACGAGGTGGCCCCCAGCCAGCATGAGATAGACCTCCGCTATGACGAGGCCCTGAAGATGGCCGACCAGGTGATGACCTACCGGACCCTGGTAAAGGAGGTCGCCCGGCAGAACGGCGTGTACGCCACCTTCATGCCCAAGCCCATCTTCGGCGAAAACGGCAGCGGCATGCATACCCACCAGTCCCTCTTCAAAGGGACGAAGAATGCCTTTTTCGACGGCAGTGACAAGTACCACCTGTCGAAGACCGCCAAGCACTATATCGCCGGGCTGATGACGCACGCGCCGGAGTTTACGGCGATCTGCAACCAGTGGGTCAATTCCTACAAGCGGCTGGTGCCCGGTTACGAAGCCCCGGTCTATGTCTCCTGGGCGCGCCGCAACCGCTCCGCCATGATCCGCGTTCCCATGTACAAACCGGGCAAGGAGAAGGCAACGCGCATTGAATACCGCTCCCCCGATCCCGCCTGCAACCCCTACCTGGCTTTTGCCGTGATGCTGGCGGCGGGCCTGCAGGGAATGGAAAAGAAGTACGTCCTGCCGGAACCCGTGGAGGAGGATATCTTTGAAATGGATGAGAAGGCCCGCGCCAAGGCGGGGATAACCTCGCTGCCGGGCAGCCTCTATGAGGCGTTGCAGCTTGTATCCAAGAGCAAGCTGGTTCGGGAAACGCTGGGTGAGCATATTTTCAATAAATTTGTGGAAAATAAGAAGGTCGAATGGGATCGCTTCCGTACCCATGTGAGCCAGTTCGAGATAGATCGCTATCTGCCCATGTTGTAAGTGAAGTGTTTTTCCCTTTCCGGAGAGGATGTGAAGCTCCCCGCCCACAGGGCGGGGCTTCCCGGTAAGGAGTTTCAGTTATCATTGCGCCCCTTAACCCCGCCTGGAAGGTGGGGCTCGCGGGTGCGCCCCCGGTCATAGGAGGTCATACATGTCGCTTTTGCGGCAGCAACAGCCGGCCCTGTTGGTACTGGAAGACGGAAGCGTGTACCATGGGTACGCCTTTGCCGGATCGGGGGAAGTGCTGGGTGAGGTAGTTTTCAATACCGGCATGACGGGGTATCAGGAAGTTATTACCGACCCGTCTTACAAGGGGCAGATAGTTGCCATGACCTATCCTCTGGTGGGCAGTTACGGCATCAATCCGGAAGATAGGGAATCTGCCGGCGTCCACCTGGAAGGCTTTATCGTGAAAGAGTATCAGACCCGGCCCAGCAACTGGCGGAGCCGGCAAACCCTGAAGACCTTTCTTGAAGACCATGGCAGGATCGGCATCGAGGGGATTGATACCCGGGCTCTGACCCGCCGCATACGGCTTACCGGCGCCATGCGGGGCATCATTTCCACGGAGACCGCGGACACTGATCTTCTCCTTACGCGCGTGCGCGCTTACCCCGGCCTCGTGGGCCGGGATCTGGTTAAGACGGTTACCTGCAAAAAACCCTGCCGTTGGCGAGACGGTGCGCCCCGGCAGATCAGAACGATGGGGATGAGATCCCCGCGGGGGAAATTACGGGCCGTCGTTCTCGATTGCGGCGTCAAGTACAATATCCTGCGCCGGCTGGAGGAGCGCGGTTGCGAGATTATCATCCTGCCCGCCACCGCAACGGCGGAGGATATTTTGTCTTGCGGAGCCCACGGGCTGCTGCTTTCAAACGGGCCCGGCGATCCGGCGGCCCTTTCCTACATTGTGGACGCGGTCCGCAATGTCCTGGGCAAAATCCCCATATTCGGCATTTGCCTGGGACATCAGATTCTGGGCCAGGCCCTGGGAGGCAGGACCCTCAAGCTCAAATTCGGCCACCACGGCATTAATCAGCCGACAAAAGACGACCGGACGAAACGCATCGAGATCACCTCGCAGAACCATGGCTTTGTCGTGTTGCCCGAATCACTGCCCGCGGACATCGAAGCAACCCATGAAAACCTCAATGATCGCACTTCAGAAGGGATGATCTCCCCGGCGCTCAAGGCCTTTAGCGTCCAGTATCATCCGGAAGCAGCGCCCGGCCCTCATGATGCGACCTACCTGTTTGATGAATTTGTCGGACTCATGGAAAAGGAAAGGGAAAAATCACGATGATCCTCATCATTGATTTCGGTTCTCAGTACAACCAGCTTATTGCCCGACGCGTGCGGGAGCACAGCGTCTATTGCCAGATCGAACCTCCGGAGATTGACATTGAACGGATAAAGTCCCTGCACCCGGAGGGGATCATCCTGTCCGGGGGGCCGGCAAGCATCTACGAGAAGAAAAGTCCCCGCACCGCGAGCGGTATCTTTGAACTCGGCATCCCCATCCTGGGCATCTGCTATGGACTTCAGTATATGGTGGACGCCCTCGGCGGCGAGGTCATCCGATCCAAAAAGAGGGAGTACGGATTTGCCGAACTGACGGTCAAGCGTGATGGAGGAATATTCCACGGCGTCAGCGGGAAAACAAAGTGTTGGATGAGCCACGGCGACACCATCGGCAGACTGCCACGGGGTTTCACCATCACGGCGTCCACGCCGAACACGAAGGTGGCGGCGGCCCAGCACGCGACCAGACGCCTGTACGGCCTGCAGTTTCACCCCGAGGTGGTTCACACGGCGGAAGGGAAAAAGATGCTGGAAAATTTCCTTTTCCCGATCTGCGGTTGTAAGAGGTCCTGGACTATGAAAGCCTTCGTCCGGGAGGCCGTGGAGGAAATCAAATCCCAAGTCGGTGACGGACGGGTGATCTTGGGACTGAGCGGCGGCGTTGACTCTTCCGTTGCCGCCCTGCTCATTCACCGGGCCGTCGGCGACCGGCTGACCTGCGTGTTTGTGGACAACGGCGTCCTGCGCGAGGGGGAAGCCGCGCGGGTACAGGAGCTCTTCAAGAAACATTTCCGGATCAACCTGCGGTTTATCCGGGCGGGGAAGCTGTTCCTGAAAAAGCTGAAGGGTGTTGCCGATCCGGAACGCAAACGGAAGATCATCGGGCGCACGTTCATCGAGGTGTTCGACCGGGAAGCCCACCGGATCAGGGACGTCCGGTACCTCGCGCAGGGGACGCTCTATCCCGACGTGATCGAGTCACAGTCGACCTTCGGCGGGCCCAGCGCGGTCATCAAGTCGCACCACAATGTGGGCGGCCTGCCCCGGAAGATGAAGCTGAAACTCGTGGAACCGCTCCGGCACCTTTTCAAGGACGAGGTGCGCCTCGTAGGAAAGGAACTGGGGCTTCCGGATGAGCTGGTCTGGCGGCAGCCCTTCCCCGGACCGGGGCTCGCGATCCGCATCATTGGCGAGGTCACGGAGAAGCGCCTGGCCGTCCTGCGCAAGGCCGACGTCATCCTCCTCGAGGAAATCCGGGCGGATAATCTCTACCGCAAACTCTGGCAGTCTTTCGTGGTCCTGTTGCCGCTCAAGAGCGTGGGGATCATGGGGGATCAGCGGACCTACGAAAACATTGTCGCCATCCGGGCCGTCACCAGCGACGACGCCATGACGGCGGACTGGGCAAGACTGCCTCACGACCTTTTGGGCCGGATATCCAACCGGATCATCAACGAAGTCCGGGGCGTCAACCGGGTGGTGTACGATATTAGTTCGAAGCCGCCCAGCACCATCGAGTGGGAATGAGCGGGGCCGGCTCCGGAAAAAGGGCCATATGCGGCGTTGCGCTTCGTCATGAGTCACCGGCGTACGCAAAAGTACGCCTCATTCCTCATAACTCGCGCGCCTTGCCTCTGGCGCTTTTTGCGAAGCCGCCTGGGATCGAAAAATGGATACTGGCATACAAACTTTTTGCACGATGATCCGCAATCGGTCTGATGAGAATCGCCGAGCAATGCATTGCTTTTCCATTCCGCATGGTGTTTTGAGTCCTGCGTTCTCGATTCTTCGGCAGGAATTGGATTCAATGATTAGGGTGATTTATCTGCTACAAATCACCGATCTTGCTGAACGCCAACGACTGATTCAATCTACCCTACGTGGCGAAAAATGGAAGGTAATGACTCCGAAGGGGAAAGGCCGTGATGTAACCGACCGCGAGATGGTTGATCTTGCCCAACGGCTACAAGGCTGGACACAGTCTGTCTATAGGTTTGGGTGTGCCTTTGTCCATCTATCGGATTTTCACAATCATCTCACACAAAACCCGTTTCAGAGGTTGTCGGAAGCAGAGAGGCAGGATATCCTGACACACATGCGTAATTACCACGGCGGGCCGTCACACGATAATCCAGAAATGGAAGAAATATCCAGGTACCTGCCACAAGTGTTCGACAAGATCGCCGGCAATCTGAAGTGCTACCTTGAAGATCTTGAACGTGGTAAAACGGAACATACATAATGCCCAACAGGGACCTCGACAATAGAGAGCAGAGAAAATTGGATTCAGGAGGCGCGAATTAAATATTTTTCGGGTACCATGCCCTCGCAGCGAAGCGAGAGATGGAATGATCGAAAAAGATTTTGAGCGCCGATGAATCCGGTTTCCCTACGGTTGGGCAAAGGTTTCAGAATGAGGGATAGAGAAAGATAGTGCATGCCGAAAAGAACGGATTTACATAAGATACTGCTCATCGGTTCCGGCCCCATCATCATCAGCCAGGCCTGCGAGTTCGACTATTCGGGCACCCAGGCCTGCAAGGCGCTGCGGGAAGAGGGGTACGAGGTCGTTCTCATCAACAGCAATCCGGCGACGATCATGACCGATCCCGAGACGGCCGACCGGACGTATATCGAGCCCATCACCCCCGAGGCGGTGACGAAGATCATCGAACGGGAACGGCCCGATGCGCTCCTGCCCACCCTCGGCGGACAGACGGGCCTGAACACGGCGGTGGCCGTGGCGGAGAGCGGCGTGCTGGAGCGGTACGGCGTGGAGATGATCGGGGCGTCGCTGCCCATCATCCACAAGGCGGAGGACCGGGGGAAGTTCCGCCAAGCCATGGAGAAGATCGGCCTGCGCGTTCCCCGCAGCGGTTTTGCCAAGACCATGGACGAGGTTTTTGCCGTCGCCCAAGAGATCGGCTTTCCCATTATTATCCGGCCTTCCTTTACGCTGGGCGGCACCGGCAGCGGTGTGGCCTACAACCGGGAGGAACTTGCCGAGATCGCCAAGTCGGGGCTTGACGCGAGCATGATTCACGAAATCATGCTTGAGGAATCCATTCTGGGATGGAAGGAGTACGAGTTGGAGGTGATGCGCGACCGCGCCGACAACGCCGTGATTATCTGCTCCATCGAAAATTTCGATCCCATGGGCGTGCATACGGGCGAGTCGATCACGGTGGCGCCCGCCCAGACCCTGACGGACCGAGAATACCAGGACATGCGCGACGCGGCGCTCGCCATCATGCGCGAGATCGGCGTGGAGACGGGCGGTTCGAACGTCCAGTTTGCCGTTCATCCGGATACCGGTGAGCTGATGGTCATCGAGATGAATCCCCGCGTTTCCCGGTCTTCGGCCCTGGCCTCCAAAGCGACGGGCTTTCCCATCGCCAAGATCGCCGCGAAACTGGCCGTGGGGTACACCCTCGATGAGATTCCCAATGACATCACCCGCGAGACCATGGCCTCCTTCGAGCCGACCATTGACTACTGCGTCGTTAAGATTCCCCGTTGGACCTTCGAAAAATTCCCCGAAACCCAAGACGTGCTCACCACGTCGATGAAGTCCGTGGGGGAAACCATGGCCATCGGCCGCACCTTCAAGGAGGCCATGCAGAAGGCGGTACGGTCTCTCGATATTGGCCGCTTCGGCCTGACGGAACCCCTGCCGCCGGAACATGCCGACCCGCGGGAATTCCTGACGCAGAAACTGGTGTCGCCGAATTCGCTGCGCCTCTTCTATATCGCCTCCGCCTTCCGGCACGGCATGGACGTGGAAGAGATAAACCGCATCACGAAGATTGATCCCTGGTTTTTATACCAGGTGGAGGAGATCGTGGCGGCGGAGAAAACCCTGGCCGCGGCGGAGCCATCATCGGCACTTCTCCGGGAGGCGAAACAGTGGGGCTTTTCCGACCGGCGCCTGGGTCAGCTGTGGAAGACGACAGAGGAGGATATCCGGCAGCGTCGCCTCACAGAGAACATCCTGCCCGTGTACAAGCTCGTCGACACCTGCGCTGCGGAATTCGAGGCCTACACCCCCTATTACTATTCGACCTATGAAACGGAGGACGAGAGCAGGGCTTCGGAAAAACCCAAGGTGGTCATCATCGGCGGCGGTCCCAACCGCATCGGTCAGGGCATTGAATTCGATTACTGCTGCGTGCACGCATCCTTCGCGCTCCGGGAAGAGGGCTACGAGAGCATCATGGTGAATTCCAACCCGGAGACGGTGAGCACCGACTATGATACGTCGGACAAGCTCTTTTTTGAACCAGTCACCCTGGAAGACGTTCTCCACATCATCAACAGCGAGAAGCCTGAGGGCGTGATCGTCCAGTTCGGCGGCCAGACGCCGCTCAACCTTGCCAAGGGGCTGGAGGCGGCGGGCGCGAAGATCATCGGCACGTCGCCCGACGCCATTGACCGTGCCGAAGACCGGGAGCGGTTCCAGGAGATCATTCACCGGCTGAAGCTGAACCAGCCCGACAACGATACGGCGATGGACGTGGACGGGGCGGTTCGCGCCGCGGAACGCATCGGGTATCCCGTCCTGGTACGGCCCTCCTACGTGCTGGGGGGGCGCTCCATGGAGATCGTCTACGATCGGGAAACGCTCGCCAGGTTCATGGACAAGGCCCTTACCGTGTCTCCGGGACACCCCATCCTGATTGACAAGTTCCTGGAGGACGCGATTGAGGTGGACGTGGATGCCATCAGCGACGGGAAGGACACCGTGGTGGCCGGCATCATGGAACATATTGAAGAGGCGGGGATCCATTCGGGGGACAGCGCCTGCGTGCTGCCGCCCATGACCTTTTCGCCCGCGCTTCTGGAGACCATCGAGAAACAGACCAAATTGATTGCCGCGGAACTCCATGTGGTGGGGCTGATGAACATCCAGTATGCCGTGAAGGACGGTGTCCTGTATGTCCTGGAGGTCAATCCGCGCGCCTCGCGGACCGTGCCCTTCGTGAGCAAGGCGATCGGTGTGCCGCTGGCGAAACTGGCGACCAAGGTGATGCTGGGACGTTCCCTGAAAGATCTGGGGTTTATCAGCGCTCCACGCCCCGACCACGTATCCGTCAAAGAGGCTGTTTTCCCGTTCAACCGTTTTCCCAACGTGGATGTCCTGCTGGGGCCGGAGATGAAATCCACCGGGGAGGTGATGGGCATCGACCGTTCCTTCGGGCTCGCCTTTGCCAAGTCCCAGATGGCGGCGGGGTTCACCCTGCCCGTGGAAGGGCGCGTCTTTATCAGCGTGCTCGATATGCACAAGGACAAGATCGTGCCCGTGGCAAAGGCCTTCCGGGACATGGGATTTTCCCTCGCGGCCACCCGTGGCACGGCGGCCCACCTGGTCGTACGGGGCGTCGAGGCCGAGACCGTTCTAAAGGTGAGCGAAGGACGTCCCCACGTGGTGGATGCGATCAAGAACGGCGATATCCAGCTTGTGATCAATACGAGCGCGGGCCGCAGCTCTTCCCTCGATGCCTACCACATCCGGCGTGCCGCGCTTACGTACAATGTGCTCTATACCACGACCATTGCCGGCGCCGGCGCCCTTGCCGAGGCGGTCCTGGCGATGCACCGGGAAAAATGGGGCGTGGCCGCGTTGCAGGACTACCATACGGGCATGGATAGTAACGCAAAAAAATTAAGAGGAGCCGGTATTTAAGTCCGGCCGTTCAGAAACCATTCTACGTACGGAGAGAGGAAAAGTGTGTATCATGTCGGAGGATCAGGAGAGACCGCGGGAGGAATGCGGGGTGTTTGCCGTCTACGGCAACGAGGACGCGGCACGGATTGCCTTTTTCGGTCTTTTTGCCCTCCAGCACCGGGGACAGGAGAGCGCGGGGATTGCCACCGCCGACGGCTGCCAGATCTGGGAGCGCAAAGGCATGGGACTCGTCTCCGAGGTTTTCCGCGAAGACACCCTGACGAAATTGCCGGGTCGTCTTGCCATCGGGCACGTACGCTATTCTACGACGGGCTCATCCGTTATTTCCAACGCCCAGCCGTTTCTGGTGCATCACGCCGACGAATACTATGCCCTTGCCCATAACGGCAACCTGATCAACGCCCTTGAGCTCAGGCGTGGGCTGGAGGAGCGGGGCTCCATTTTCCAGTCTACGATGGACAGCGAGGTGATTGTTCACCTCATGGCGCTCTATCTAAAGGATGGTCTGGAAGAGGCGCTGAAGAAGGCTTTTGCCCGGGTTGAGGGCGCCTACAGCATCGTGATGCTGACCCGGAAGAAGGTCATCGCCGCCCGCGATCCCCGCGGATTCCGGCCGTTGTCTCTCGGCCGTCTCAACGGGGGCTGGGTCGTCGCCTCCGAGACCTGCGCCTTCGACCTTGTGGGGGCCACGTACGAACGGGAAGTTCTGCCGGGAGAGATCATCACCATCGACGAAAACGGGCTTACCAGCAGCATGCCCTTCCAGCGGGTGAAGCCCGCACACTGCATATTCGAGCTCATCTACTTTGCCCGGCCCGACAGCCAGGTATTCGGGGAGAATGTGTACCTCTGCCGGAAGCGACTGGGGCATAATCTGGCCCGGGAATACCGGCCCGATGTGGACATCGTCATGCCGTTTCCCGATTCGGGGAACTATGCCGCCCTCGGTTATGCGGAGGAAAGCGGGATACCCTTTGAGATGGGGATGATCAGGAACCACTATGTGGGACGCACGTTCATCCAGCCCACGCAGCCCATGCGAGACTTCGGGGTGCGCGTCAAGCTGAATCCCGTGCGGCCGCTCCTGGAAGGGAAAAAGGTTTTGATCGTGGAGGATTCCATCATCCGGGGCACCACGAGCCGCAATCGCGTGAGAAACCTCCGCGACGTCGGCGCAAAGGAAATCCATATGGTCGTGAGCTGTCCGCCCACCGCTCATCCCTGCCCCTACGGGATCGATTTTTCAGACAAGGGTGAGCTTGTTGCCGCCCAGAAGCCCAACACGGCGGAGATCGCGCGCTTTATTGGCCTCGATTCGCTGCATTACCTTTCACGTGAGGGGATGGTGATGGCCACCGGCATGGAACCGGACAACTTCTGCCTGGCTTGCTACGACGGCAACTATCCCCTTTCTCCGCCCGCGGACATGGGAAAATTTTGTTTCGAGGAGCGGTAAGGCGCCGCCGGGAAACAGAGCAAAATCCAACGATCAGATCCTATTTCCCGGTGAAGAACTTCCGGATATCCCTTCCCATCTTCCGGAAGGCCTCGCCGGTCTTTTTCCCGGTATCCCGGAACCACTCTCCGATGGTCTTGCCCTGCTTCTGAGCCTCCTGCTTGGTTTCCTTAATTCCCTCCTTAACCCCTTGCTTGACCTCCTTGGCTTCTTCCTTGATCTTTTGGCCAACCTCTTTGACGCCTTCCTTAATCCCCTGGCCGGCCTCCTTTGCACCCTCCTTGATCCCCTGACCGACCTCCCTTGCCCCTTGCTTAAAGCCGCTATCGGCGGCCGGGCACGGTACGGCCCACAGAAGCACCATCATCACGGCAACTACGGTCGTTCGCATAAAAGCCCTCCTTCTATTGGGATGATTTCAGTCTATCATGGAAGCGTGGTCGCTAACAAGGAGCATACCGTGCACAGTTATACTGTTAGATGTCCCGACCAAGCGCTCGACACAGGCCGCCAGAAGCCGTAATGCCTTGAAAGATGCTCATCATAAACTTGGATGAAGGTTTCAAAATGATCCCCCACGCAACTCAATATGAAAGCGGAGAAAAGGGTGTGCCAACCTGAGCGTTTTCGAATCAACCCTTCAGACTTCACCATAGATCAATATGGCTCGCAACTGTGAGATGCAACCTACCACACGCCAACGCCGGGAAGATCGGTCATCAAGCGGCCCAACAACGCGAACATGTTCACCCTGATGAATCAGTTCCAACAGAGGGGCTACGATACCAAATTTATCTACGGCGGGTTCAGCTACTTTGATAATATGAATAATTATTTCTCGGGTAATGGCTCTGAAATCGTGGACCGTCCTGCACTGACCGGCAATGAAATCACCTTTGCCAATGCCTGGGGGGTGTGCGATGAGGATTTGTACAGACGAACTCTCAAGGAATGCGAGCGTTCATTCCGGGGCGGCAAAGACCTTCCGATCGTTACTGCTTTTCGCCGCATAGATTACGGTCCCTCCATCTGCGAGATACTGCATCCGTCCCGGGGAGAAGGATGCTCGGATGATGTAGCGAGCCAGTTTTTAATTAAAGTGGATTTATACTTGACAAATATTCCGAATATATGCCAAGTATGCTTCCATGATATCAAGATCATTCTGGACGAATCGTATAGAAGTTGCCTGGCAGGAGGCCCCGATTGTCTGGCTTGCCGGTGTACGGCGCGTAGGAAAAACTACGCTTGCCCAGAGTCTCGGCCAGGAGCGGATATCTTATATCAATTGCGATCTTCCTGTCACTCATGACATTGTGGCTGATCCGGAGCTTTTCTACCGTAACTGTACCCACCCGGTGGTCGTTTTTGACGAAATCCATCAGTTGCATGATCCAAGCACGGTTCTGAAAATCGGGGCAGATCTCTTCCCCCACCTGAAGATCATGGCTACCGGTTCGTCAACCATCGCAGCGAGTAAAAAATTCAGAGACACGCTGACGGGAAGGAAGCGTCGCGTCCATTTGACCCCTGTCCTCTGGGATGAACTGTCTGTCTTTGAGAATACGCCGCTTTTGAAGAGACTCTATCATGGTGGATTGCCGCAGGCATTATTGAATGCGACCAAACAGTCCGGTTTTTATCGTGAATGGATTGATTCATTTTTTGCCCGCGATATTCAGAAGCTTTTTGCCTTTCGCAATTATGATAAGTTTACTCTCTTCTTTGAGTACGTCATGAGGCAGAGCGGTGGTCAGTTGGAAACGAGCAAGGCAGCGTCTGCATTGTCCATTGGCAGACCAACTGTGGAAAGCCATATGCGGGCGCTGGAAATCACCCACGCCGCCACCATCGTGCGTCCCTTTTTCGGCGGTGGCCGCAAGGAGATCGTCAGGATGCCCAAAGTCTACGGCTTCGACACGGGATTCGTGAGTTTCTGCCGTGGCTGGGAGCCCTTAAGACCGGATGATTGCGGCCTCCTGTGGGAGCATTTGGTGCTGGAGTATCTGCAGGCCCATCTTCCGGATCAGGCCGTGCAATACTGGCGCGACGCCGACGGGCGAGAGATCGATTTTATCATGATTAGAAAACGCGACGAAGTGGATGCCATCGAATGCAAATGGAGTCCGGATCATTTCAATGCAGAGGGCCTCAAAATATTCCGGAGTTTCTACAACCGGGGGAAGAACTATCTTGTATGTCCCCTCTCGGGTCCCGGATATCGGAAACGCGTCGCAGGTATGGATATTCAGGTCTGCACTCCCGAAGGGTTATTGAAGCTATGAAACTCCTGAGGATTCGGCAGTTCCTCACTTTTGTCATTCTCTCTGTTTTACAAAAAAACGGAGAGGAGAGCCGAAGCACCAGGCCCGACTGGCTGAAAAAGGAGATTCCTCCCATTGCCAGCGGGCGGGCAATGTAATCGGGAACTTTCGTTCCGTTTGTCGCAGGGTGTTCGGGTGTTTTCCGCCCTCATCCCCATCGGCAGAAGACATTCGGTAAATGCCTATCCTATGGCGATGCCGCCGCGTTCACCCGTGCCGATGCGCACGCATTCACCGAGGTCGAGCACAAAAATCTTGCCGTCTCCTATCTCGCCAGTGTGAGCGCCTTTGATGATTGCTTGGATAGTGGGTTCCACAAAGTCTTCGTTGACGGCGATTTCCAGTTTCACCTTCTTCAGCAGGCTTCCCACTTCCTTGGCGCCCCGGTATATCTCCGTAATCCCTTTCTGCCTGCCCTGTCCCAGGACGTTGGACACGGTCATCAGATTTACTTCCACGTCTTCAAGGGCCTGTTTCACTTCATCCAGTTTGTGGGGCTGAATGATGGCAATAACATATTTCATGGCTTATCCCTCCTATTCCAGTACCGTGTAGGCCGATTCGTTGTGCTGGGTCAGGTCCAGACCGATGAGTTCCTCTTTTTTCCCGACCCGCATGCCGATGAGCTGATCAACGATTTTGTATATGATGGAGGCCGTGATAAGGGCATAGAGGACTGCCACGATAACCAGGGCCAACTGGACGAAAAACAGGTGAACGCCCCCGAAGAGGAGCCCGTCCGCACCGGCGGCATTTATGGCCTTTTCAGCGAAGAGCCCTGTAGCGATGGTTCCCCATATCCCGCCGACGCCATGGACGCCGAACACGTCGAGGGCGTCGTCGTACTTGAAGTGCGCCTTAATTTTTGTCAGAGCCAGGAAGCAAAAGATGCTTGCCAAGGCGCCGATGAAGATGGCGTTTAAGGGGCTGACAAAACCGCAGGCCGGCGTGATGGCCACGAGTCCCGCCACAACCCCCGTGACGGTGCCGAGCAACGTGGGAGCGCCGTGCTGTCGCCACTCGATGATTGCCCAGGTCAAACCGGCCGCGGCCGCGGAGGTATTCGTGGTGACGAAGGCATTGGCGGCAAGTGAACCGGCGGCAAGAGCGCTGCCCGCATTAAACCCAAACCAGCCGAACCAGAGAAGGCCCGCGCCTAGGGTGGTCCAAGACATGTTGTGGGGGCGGAAAGCTTGCTGTTCAAATCCAATCCGGCGTCCCAGCATGACGGCGATGACGAGGGCCGAGACGCCGGAACTGACGTGAACGACGATGCCGCCGGCAAAGTCGAGAGCGCCCAGGTTCCGCAGCCATCCCCCCATCCCCCATACCCAATGGGCCAGGGGGTCGTAGACGAACGTCGCCCAGAGGATCGTCATGGCAAGAAAGGCGGAGAATTTTATCCTTTCCGCAAAGGCGCCGATCATGAGCGCCGGGGTGATGATGGCGAACATGGCCTGAAAGATCATAAACACCTGGTGGGGGATGGTGGCCGCATAGTCCGCATTGGGCTGACCACCAACGCCCCTCAAGCCCGCCCAGGCGAGGCTTCCAATGATGCCGTTTCCTATGTCGGGCCCGAAGGCGAGCGAGTAGCCGTAGAGCACCCACTGAAGGCTGATGACGCACATGATGATGAAACACTGCATGATGATAGACAGGACATTTTTCCTCCGCGCCAGCCCACCGTAAAAAAAGGCGAGTCCCACGGTCATCAGCAGAACCAACGTGCTGGAAACTAAAACCCATGCCGTATCTCCTGTATTCATGATTTTCCTCCTGATAAAATTACTTTTTGTTTTGCATACGCAGTAAGAGCAATTAAGGTGCCAGCCCCCTTGGTAATGCTAACTAACTAATTTTCTTACGGTGTTTATGTGACAAAATAATTTTTCTAAAAAACATAGAACAAACTTGTATCATCTTATCTTTTGTTAAACAAAAATGTGATTATCCGGGGTACCTCCTATGTCCGAGCCGTGTCGCGGTTCTTTTAAAAGTCGATATCCACCTGTATGGTTGCCGTCGGTTTGTAGGCGCTCTCGTTGTAAACATCGTATCCGAAAAGAACCCCCACATTCGGCGCGAACTTCCAGGCGAATGCGGCGCTCAGGGCGCCGTAGCTGTTCTTGCCGCCCATATAGTCAACGGCAAGCCAGAGTTTATCCGAAATCTCGGAGATGGTCCGATCCCAGGAAAGCAGGATGCCCTTGTTGTCCTTCGTGCCGTCTGTTTTCGTGAGAAGCCTGTCGTTGCCCGTGTAATATCCCGCCGAAAAACGTCCCAGCGCGCCCAGCGTTTTCGCGGCGATGAGGTAGTAGATGTTGTAATCCGTCACGTCCTTCTCGGTGCCGAAATCGTATCCGCCCACCGCTATGGCGGGTGAATATTTGAACAGTGCCCCTTCTTCGGGTATGCCGACCTTTGCATTGAACAAGAGGGGATAGACATGGTTTCCGCCTGTGTCGCGATAATCAATGCCCACTTCCATCTGCACCGTCTTAAAGGGCAGCGCTCCCGCGGTTAGGCCAAGGTTGGTTACGGTTGACTCCGTCGTGCCGTCATCCCTGCTTTCTGTTTTGATGTAGGTGTCAAAACCGAAATGGACTGTTTTAAAGGGTACGATGTCCGTGGAGGGGATCCATATCTGTGTTGAGGGCGTGGCCCAGGCCGTGCCGTAAAACAACGTAAACGCCAAAACGCCGAATGCCAGCAATCGAAAAGTCTTCATGTTATTCTCCTCTTTCCGGCAGCCCAAGTACCCCTGGGGCTGTCTTGTTATCCTGTTTCCTTTGCCCGATCGTTGCCGGGTGCCATTTGCCCGTAAAGGAGCAATTATGGTGCCATTAGAATTAGAACAATATATCTATTTGTTATCTTTAATATTTAATCTTAGTTTACTGGAATATAGCGATAGAAATAGAACAATTTTGTAATATTATGTGGAAAGTTTAACGATAATGTTACCTGGAAATGGAACATGAGCGATCTTCACTGTACCGGCAGAGCACCTTCGAAAGGCGATGTTTCAGGGACAAACCCTGTGCCCTGCCCCCAAAAAGGATTTTGTGTTTCAGCAGGAACGGGTATGGATCAGAATCCTTTTCTTATGGCATGAGGCCCGCCAACGATTATGCCGTCTTTCCCGAGAAAACGTTCGTCGTTGGAGAACATCGCGTACAACCGATCCGCTTCCCTGTGGACAGGGGGGAGTAAATTTGTTATAAGGCACTCCTTCATGAGTGGCGCAGATCGCCATTTTTAGGCCGTTTCTGATTGCCCCTGACCGGAGAAACAGTGAACGTGCTTATTTTTATGGGAGGATAGCCGAGGTTGATTCAATGATCGAATTTTTCAAGATGAGCGGGAGCGGGAACGACTTCATCCTGATTGACAACCGGGATCAATCGCTCGCGGTGCCTGATGTGGTGGAATTTGTGAAGGCCGTCTGCGAACGGAAGGTTTCCGTGGGGGCCGACGGGCTGATCATTATCGAGAATTCCCCCCGCGCGGACTTCCGATGGCGTTTTTTCAACGCCGACGGCAGCGAGGTGGACATGTGCGGCAACGGCGGCCGGTGTGCCGCCCGCTTTGCGTTCATCAAGGGGATTGCCGGCGAAAAGATGTCCTTTGAAACCGGGGCTGGTCTTATTGACGCTGAGGTAAAAGACGATGTGGTCAAGCTGCGCCTCACCGAGCCCTATGACCTGAAACCGGAACAGCAGATCGCCGTGGAGGGACAATCACTCGCGGTGGGCAGCATAAACACGGGGGTTCCCCACGTGGTCCATTATGTCGAGGACATTGAACCGTATGACGTCTTCCGCGTGGGCAGGGCGATACGATACCATGAGGCGTACCAGCCCGCGGGAACGAATGCGAATTTTGCGAAGGTGGACGACCGGCATGCCATTACCGTAAGAACCTACGAGCGGGGCGTGGAAGACGAGACCCTTGCCTGCGGAACGGGTTCCGTCGCCTCCGTCCTCATATCGGCGGTAAAGGGGCTGGTTGATTCGCCGGTGGATGTAAAGGTGAGAAGCGGCGAGACCCTGACGGTTCATTTCAGGAAAACCGGCGACGGATTTGCGAATGTATACCTTGAAGGCCGGGTGCGCGTGGTTTACGAGGGCCGGCTCTGGGAAGAGGCGTACGGAGGATAGACCTGAGGGTCAGGTGTCCGGGTTACACATGCCTTCCTGTTGCACCATTTATAATCAGCAACTATAGAATATATATCTGAAGGAGGAAAATACGTTGCAAACAGCCGAACGATTGACGAAGATTCCGCCGTACCTTTTTATGGAACTGAGAAAGAAGATCGCCAAGGCGAAGGCCGATGGCGTGGATGTCATCAGCCTGGCGATCGGCGATCCCGTGGAGCCCACACCCGATTCGATTATTGATGCGCTCTGCGTAAGCGCGAGAGTTCCCGAAAACCACCGCTACCCCACGGACGAAGAGAAAGGGATGTTCGCCTTTCGGCAGGAAGTCTCGCACTGGTACGGCGAACGCTACGGCGTCACCCTGGACCCCGCAAACGAGATCCTCGGGCTTATCGGCTCCAAGGAAGGCTGCCACCATTTTATCCTGGGTTGCGTCAACCCCGGCGACGTCGTGCTCATGACGGACCCCGGCTATCCCGCCTACCGTTCCAGCATCCTGATGGGGGACGGCGAGCCGTACAATATGCCGATTCTTGCGAAGAACAATTACTTGCCCGTCTTTGAAGATGTCCCCCTACAGATCGTGAAGAGAGCGCGGGCCATGTTCCTCAACTACCCCAACAATCCCACTGGTGCCTGCGCCACCAGGGAGTTCTTCGACCGGGTCGTCGCCTTCGCCAAAACGAACAATATTGCGGTCTGCTACGACAATCCCTACAGCGAGATCCTTTTTGACGATCAGGAACGACTGAGTTTCCTGATGGCCAAGGGCGCGAAGGATGTAGGCGTGGAGCTTAATTCCCTATCCAAGCCCTACAACATGACCGGCTGGCGGATCGGGATGGCTGTCGGCAATCCCGAACTGCTTGCCGCCATGAGCAAGGTGAAGGAAAATACCGACTCGGGCATTTTCAATGCCATCCAGTTTGCCGGCATCCACGCCCTGAAAAATGAGACCGCCTCCATAGGAAACATGATCAGCATCTACGCCCGGCGACGGGCACTGGTCCTGAAGACCCTCGCCGCCATCGGCATCAAATTCGATCCTCCAAAAGGGACATTCTATCTCTGGGCGCCGGTGCCCGCGGGGATGACCTCCATCGAGTTCACGAACCGGCTGTTTGAAAAAACCGCCGTCGTCGTGGCATCCGGCAATGCCTATGGCCAGTACGGCGAAGGCTATATCCGCATCTCCCTTACCGTGCCCGACAAGCGGCTTGAAGAGGCGATGACGCGGATCAAGAAGGAATTCGCCTAATATCTGGTGAAGGAAGAGTGAAATGGAAATAGGTATTCTGGGTCTCCCCCAGAGCGGTAAGAGCACGCTCTTCGAGATCATGACGGGGACAAAAAGCAGCGACGTTCACGGCGAGGTCTGTGTCCGCGGCCAGGCCACGGTTCCCGATGAACGCTTCGACCACCTTGTGGAGGTCTTCCATCCCGCGAAGGTGTCTCCCGCCAAGGTGCCCTTTACGGATGTGAACGCCGCAGGGGAAAAGGCATGGGATGCGGTGCGCCAGAACTTAAGCGGCGCCGACGGCCTCCTGCACGTGGTGGACGGATTTTCCACCGACAACGTTCAGGAAGTGATGAACAGCTACCGGAAGCTCGAGGATGAACTGGTTCTTTCCGATCTGCTGATCGTGGAGAACCGCCTGGAGAAAATGACCCGGCTGCCGAAGAAGGCCCTCAATCCCCAGGAAAGTGCCCACACCCGTATTCTTCCGCGGCTCAGGGAACAACTCGATGCAGGTAGGCCGCTGCGCGAACTTGAGTTCACGGGAGAGGAGATCACGTCCCTCAGGAGTTTCTCCTTTTGGACTATCCGTCCCGAACTGGTCGTCCTGAATACGGCAGAGGATAATCTAACGCTTGCCGATACCTTTCGCGATCAGGCGGGGCTCAAGGTGCCGGTCATCGGCATCTGCTGCCAAATCGAGGCGGAGCTGGCAGGTCTGGCGCCGGAGGAGCAGGCGGAATACTTGCGTTCAATGGGCATTGAGGAGCCAGCCTTCGGACGGATCATCCGCGCGTCCTTTTCGCTGCTCGGCCGTATCGCCTATTTTACCTGCGGCGAGGACGAGGTGAAATCGTGGGTTATCCCGGCGGGATCGAAGGCCCCGCGTGCGGCCGCCGCGATCCACAAGGATTTTGAACGGGGTTTCATCAAGGCGGAAGTGGTGAGTTACGCGGATTTCCAGTCCTGCGGAAGCACACTCGCCGGCGCCAAGGCCGCCGGGAGGCTTCGTCTGGAGGGAAAGGAGTACGTTGTTCAGGATGGCGACATAATCACCTTCCGCTTCAACGTCTGAAACAGGCTGTTGAAAAATGCCTATCTGCGGCGTTTCCCTCGTCCTCCGCCATTCGACGTACGGAAAAGTACGCCATCATGGCTCAGGACTTCGGGAGCCTTGCATCTGGACATTTTTTACCAGCCTGTCAGAGTGATCTTGCTTGAATTGTAATTTTTTACCAGAATGGATTGATCTTCACTAAAATGGCCAACAAGATCAGAATAATTGCTAAAAGAAAAAAAGACGAAGACTTGACCGGGAACTCTTCATCATCACCAATTATAAAAGCAATAAATAAAGCACATAAGGTAGAAAGAATTGCGAAGATAGTGAGTGCGATAATCATTACTCCCCCTTCGATTTAAGAACAACGAATCTTGACAAAATAGCCTTGATACATTCCCGAATGCTTATTTCCCTTGCAGCATTGCCCTGAGTTGGGCGACTAATGATTCATAATCGTTCGCCCCTTGGGCAATGATCTCCCCGGGACAGACGGCGCTGCGGTCGGCCGTCAGGATGTTTGCCGCGATTGTCCCGGCCTCAAGGGGGATTCCCTTGTCCTCCAGAAAATCTGCGGCTGATTCCGACGCCGTTCCCGCGACCACGCTGCTGACGACCCCCGAATAGGCGGCGAGTTTCGCAGCTGCAAGTCCGATGATTTTGTCGTGCAGGATACAGTTCGCGTAACGAGGGCGGCATTCCTCCAGGCAGGCGACGAGCGGCATGATGCCCCGTCCCCGGGAAGAATGGACGATCGTTCCTTGGTGGATCAGGGCAAGCGAATATGCGCTGAAGCTAGGCGCTAACATGAAAGGAATCTCTTTACCGGTTTCACCAGGTAGTGAACGCCGGCGGCCCAGAGGGTATTGGATAGGAACAGAGCGATCACCAATCCCCTGATAAAGGGGGCAGGGAGATGGACAAGGTAATAATCGGTAATGATCAGCCAGGGAAGCTGGATGGCGTAGGCCAGCCAGACAGCGGGAACCGTGCGGAAACCCTTCCGGAGAAAGAGGCCGGTGCAGAAACCAAGCAGGGCGTTGCCGATCAGCAGATAGGGGTTGCCCATCACGTAGGCGCTGAGGAAAGACCCGGCGAATCCTGATGCCAAGCCGCCCCACGGGCCGTAAACGGCCGCCGCCAGGAAAATACCGGCCTGAAAAAAGTGCAGTTTGAACCCGGAAGCCACGGATACGTTTACGACGCCCAGCAGCTCCGGCAGAACAATCAGCGCCATGAGCATGCCCGTAGTTTTGTAATTCCACTTTACGTTGAACGACAGTGTATCCGACTGCATCATGGGGATCATGGGTATGCCTCCTTTGATCGGCAATTGTTTTTTTTCAGTATACCATAAATCATCCTTTTTCCAAACGCGTCTTCCCACACCCATCTCGGGAAGAAATCCCGCAAGGATTTCGATATGATTATTTTTAAAAATCTTATACAATAATTAACCATGCTCAAGAGGCGAAGGGCGCTCCGGCCGCAAGGCATTCTTTCCGCCGGCAAGGGCCTTTCTTACCGGTCCGCCAGGTCTATCTTGATCGGCCGGAACCAACGTGAGGAGGTGCGTTTATGAAAGACAGGGAAATGGATTATTTTACCGCCCTGTACGAAGTGGCCAGGGTAATTAATGCGTCTCTGGAACCGTCCCGCGTCCTGGAAAAAATTGTCCGCTGCGTTGTGGATAGCATGCAGATCAAGGCCTGCAGCCTGCGGCTCCTCGATTCGCAGGGGAATAAACTTGTCATGGGCGCCGCCTGCGGGCTTTCCCCGCGCTACGTGCGGAAGGGGCCGGTATTGCTTAAGGAGAGCGGCCTGGATCAGAAGGCCATGAAGGGGAAAACCGTCTGGCTTAAGGACGCCCAGACGGATAAGAGCTTTCAGTACGGGGAAAAAGCCAGGACGGAGGGAATAAAATCGGTGCTGGTGGTTCCGCTTAAACTGGAGAAGAGCGTCGTGGGGGTGTTGCGGGTTTATACGGACAATGTCCGTAAATTCCGTGACCGGGAAATCCAGTTTCTTGAGGCAGTGGCAAACTTAAGCGCCATCGCCCTCGATAACGCCAGATTCCATAAGACACTGCAAACCAGTTGTGATCTCATGACCGCGCACAAATACCGCATCGATGACAATTAAGGAGGGAACCATGGTTCGGCTTGGCATCAATGGTTTTGGAAGAATTGGCCGGCAGGTGCTGAAGGCTGTCCTTGCGAGATATCCAAAATCCCTGCAGGTTGTGGCGATCAATGACCTCTTCGACGTGGAGACCAACGCCCATCTGTTCAAGTATGACACGTCTTACGGGCGCTTCCCGGGGAATATAAAGGTCAGAAACAAAGGCTTTCTCATCAACGGAAAGCTGATCCGTAATTTTGCACTCCGCGATCCCGCCGCGATTCCCTGGGACGGGGAAGGCGTGGATATTGTGATCGAGAGCACCGGCCTATTTGTCACAGGACCGAAGGCCGCAGCGCACCTGGAAGCCGGGACGAAGAAAGTCATCATCACCGCTCCGGCGAAGGAAGAGGACCTGACGGTGGTGATGGGGGTCAACCATAGGGCATACCGCCCGAACAAGCATCACATTATCTCGAATGCCTCCTGCACCACGAATTGTCTGGCGCCGCCCGTGCAGGTTATTCATGAGGCATTCGGCATAGAAAAAGGAATGATGACGACGGTACATTCCTACACCAACGATCAGCGCATCCTGGACCTGCCGCACAAGGACCTTCGCCGGGCGCGTGCCGCCGCTCTAAACATCATTCCCACGAGCACGGGAGCAGCCAAGGCGCTGTCCCTGGTGATTCCCGATCTGGCCGGCCGTTTTGACGGGTACTCCCTGCGGGTGCCCACCCCGACTGTTTCGATCGTGGATTTTGTCGCTCACCTGCGCACAAAAACTACCACCGAGGAACTGCGGGCATCTTTACAGAACGCAGCCCGCCGGCAATTAAAGGGCATCATGGCCTGCGAAGAAGGCAGTTTGGTTTCCATGGATTTCAAGGGCGATGAACATTCCTCTATTGTGGACATCGAATTTTGTCAGGTTCTTCGCGGTACTATGGCCAAGGTCGTTTCTTGGTACGACAACGAGTGGGGGTATTCCTGCCGCGTCGCGGACCTGGCGAATTACCTGGTTCGGAAAGGACTCTGAGCCTGTAAAAACGACATTTTCAGCAACCGGTTAATGGAATCGTAAGGACGGTTTCCGTGAACATCCAGATTCTCGTGATTGATGATGATTCGGTAGCGTGCGAGTTTCTCCAGGAGGCGCTGTCGCGGGCGGGGTACAAGGTTGACACCAACACGTCCGCCGCGGATGCCCTGAATGAGAACCTATCCCGCTATGATCTTCTTATTTCCGATATCCGCATGCCCGGCATTGACGGCCTCGAGTTCCTGCGCCGCGTGCAGGGAACGTGGCCGGATCTCCCCGTGATCCTGGTGACGGCATATGGTTCCCTGGAAACGACCATGGAGGCGCTCCGTCAGGGGGCATGGGACTATATCAGCAAGCCCTTCTCCCCCGAGGCCATCCGCCAGATGGTGCAAAAAGTCCTGGAAATGAGCAAGTTGCAGAAACTGCGTGTGCAGGGCAAGCCGCGGGTGCCGGAGGAGCCGCAGTTCATCGGTTCGTCCGTGGCGATGGTGGAATTCTACAAACAGCTCGTTCGGGTGGCGGACGCATCTGCCAGCGTTCTGATCGAAGGAGAAAGCGGCACCGGCAAGGAACTCACGGCGCGCACCCTGCACCAGCAGAGCTCGCGCCGGGATCATCCGTTTGTCGTGGTTCACTGCGGCGCCATTCCCGATACCCTCCTTGAATCGGAACTCTTCGGTTACGAAAAAGGGGCCTTTACGGGCGCCAACCACTCGCATCCGGGCCTGCTCGAATCCGCGCAGGGCGGCACGATCTTTCTGGATGAGATTACGGAAATGTCGCCCGCTCTCCAGGGGAAGCTCCTGCGCTTCATGCAGAACGGAGAAGTGCGGCGCCTGGGGGGGCACGAAGTCCGGCATGTGGCCGTCCGCGTTGTCGCCGCGGCCAACCGCAATATTGACGAAGAAACACAGAAGGGAAGATTCCGGTCTGATCTGCTTTATCGTTTCGTGGTGCGACTGCACGTGCCCCCCTTGCGGGAGCACGCGGAAGACCTTCCGCAACTCATCGAATCCATGTTGAAAAAATGGGGTTATTCCGCGGTGCGCGTTTCTGCCGAGGCCATGGAACTTCTTCTTGCCTATGATTGGCCGGGAAATGTGCGGGAACTGGAGAATATGCTGCAGCAGACGCTTCTGCTGTCGCCGTTTATGGTCGTTCTTCCCGAAAATCTGCCGGAGCGATTCCATCGCCGCCGTGAAGAGAAACGTTCCCCGATGACGTCTGAAGAGGCGGACCGGGAAAATATCTTCCGGGCGTTGAACACCACCTCCTGGAATCAAAAGCGGGCGGCCCAGTTGCTCGGTATAGATCGCAAAACGCTGCGGATGAAAATTCAGCGCTATGGATTGGTCAAGGAGGATCTGTTTTCCAACCCCCGTTCTCCCGATACGGCGTCAACCAACGGAAAATAAAGCGTGATCTCTGCGCCTTCCCCGGGCCTGCTCTTTATGCCGATATGACCGCCATGTTCCTTGACGATATCCTGTACAATTGCCAGGCCGAGGCCGCGCAACCCCTCGTCCGTGTGGGTGCTGAAGAACGGTTCGCATACCCTTTCCATAAGTTCGGGCGGAATTCCCGAACCGTTGTCCTCGACGGTAACCGCGATGAGGTGGCGATCAGGCATGGCGCCGGCGGACACGGTAACTTCCCCCTTGCCGGCCATGGCTTCGAGCGCGTTCTGAATCAGGTTGAACAGGGCCGTTTGGATACGGTAACGATCCACATACAGTGGGGGGATATCCGGTTCCACATTCACAACCAGCCGGATGCCGTTTCTCTGTAGCAGAGGTTCAACAAGGGGCAGTGTTTCATTCAGAAGGTCGGGGACCGATATCGCTTCAAAATGAGGTCCGGGAAGTCGCGTGGCACGCCGCACGTTCTGAATGACCGTATTGAGCCGCTGCGTTTGCTGCACGATAAGCTCAAGTTTACGGCTTACATCCTGGGGAATCCCGTCTGTTTCCAGGATAAGATTTGCCAGTCCCGCTATGGAGTGAAGCGGAGTGCCCAGGTCATGGGCCAGCGTCGCCGTTAAATATCCAAGCGCCGTAAGCTGCTGGAGCTGGTTTACCTGCTGCTGCAATTGTACGACCTTGTGCGTAGCTTCCTGTACCCGGTCTTCCAACTGACGGGTAAGTTCCCGGTTCCGACTGAGGAAACGTTCTATTTCGTCAGCCATGAGATTAAAATGATCTGCCAGCTGTCCCCATTCGTCGGACCGATCCAGAGGTATGCGCTTGATCTGTTGCCCCGTCTGAAATTCATCAATGGTGTCGATGATGATCTCCAGGGGCTGCCCGATAAGCCAGCCGTAACTGAATGCCAGGATCAGGACGATGACCAGCAGCAGTCCCCCGCTGCTCAAGATGAGCAACTGTTGGGCGCGGGACAGGATTTCCGTACTGGAGCGGGAAAAAAGAATCGTTGCCACTACAACAAACCCCTGTTTTTCCACCTTTCCTGCGGGGTACAGAAGGCCGATGGCCGATCCTCCGTCGGTCACTAATCTCAAATGCCGGGGTATGGATTTCCCGACGACAGAGCTTACCAGAGAGTCCGACCATTCGTAGGGGATGCGCCCGGCCCCGGCAACGTAGTCGACGTCGCCGCGGGAAACGGAAAAAATATCGATTCTGGCTAACCGATTGTCACTCTGCACATGATCTTTCAGGGTGCTGTCCAGAGCGGATAAACCCTTCAGAGTGGGGAAGTGCTGATAGTAGGTGCTGACGGTTTCCGATACGTCGTAAAGCTTCTTGAGCTGCTGTTCGAGGAGGATTTCATCAAGTGCCCGTAGCTGGATCCATCCCCAGATGGCCATGGTAACGGCCAGTCCCGCGATGGTGACGATCATCAGCCGGGAACGAACGGTCATATTGAAACCCTCGAAAAAGGGTTTCTTTTTATACCGCAATTTCTTCATAAGAATTCGTGGAAGGCTTAAGTAAGGAACGAATGCGGCACGCTCTCCCCGCTGCGTGCTGCAGGAAACGCGAGCGAATGTTAAAGATACCGTTCCTTGAGAATCAACGATTTTCCGCAAGGTACTGCGGAGGGATTCCATTTATTGAAATGGCACGGACTTCCCCGCGCCCGGAAAAAGGCGTGCGAACATTGCCATGACCTCTATCTGGCGATTGGTGCGGTTTTCGTGGTATCTTTTGCCGGCTTCGCATTTATCGTTGTTTTGGGGGTGGTTTTTTTGATGGCGGTTTTGGCAACCCTCGTGGCGATGTTCTTGCCTTCTTTTGCTACGTAGCTTACCAGCACTTTGTCTCCCACGATGATTTTTACAATCGGTTTGTCAAGAACAAATTCCATGCTCTCCATTTTGTCCTTTACGGTGCGCTCTATCTTAAGCGTGACATCGGTAATTTCCGTTACCGTTCCCGCCGCCTTCATTCTGGTTATTCTGGTATCGGCTGCCGGGACCGGCTTGCCCGCCTTCATATCAGCACCGTTGACTGCGAAAGCCTCTATTCCGAAAAATAATAGCAAACATGCAAGAAAAATCGCAGTCCTTTTCATGTTGACAACCCCCTCCCCTTAAACATCATTTCATTTTTCAATAGCAATATACATGAATTGCACTATCCATACCACTAAAAAAGCGCGTTTAGCACTCAGAATTGGGAAACAGGAAAATTTGCTAACTTACAGCCGTCCGTTATCCATCCGTGCGGGAAAAGCGAGGTTAAGGGACGCAACGAAAACAAGAACACCGTACCGAGAGACCTCGCCCATTAAAGTTTCATAACTGATCCGGCTCTCCAAGCGTCGGGAGGGATGCCGACAACGAAAAAAAACGGGGCACGAAGATAGCTCCGTGCCCCTGAATTTGTTCCTTGAGATGCTGCAACACTTATTTCGCGGGCGCGTCAGCAGGCTTCTCTTCGGCTTTCTTTGCTTTCTTGTCAGTCTTCGCTTTCTTGTCAGCCTTGGCTTTCTTCTCTGCCTTGGCAGGGGCTTTCTTGTCTTTCGCATCGGCAGCAGCCGGTTCGGCCTTTGCATCCGCCGCAGGTTTATCAGCCGCGAAAGCTGATGCACAGAACAGGAACGCCAAGCTTACAACAAATACCATTAAACGCTTCATCTTGATATACCTCCTTTTTGGGTTATTGTTGCATGTACAGAGGCAATATCCATACCAGGAAAGAAATGTTTATGGCAAACTTATTAACACATTGAAAACGCAGAGCAATAAATATTTTCGTACGGCAGGGGAGAAAGGATATATCCGGCTTAGTGAAGCATTATGCCCCACCTGTGGGGAATTTTTCCCCACAGGCGCATCCCTTCGCTTGACCGAATTCAAGGGTAGTTTCTGAGTTCTTGCGGTCAGAATGTCCCCGGAGGGACTCTGCGATAACAAAAAGCGCATGGGGGATAATTTCGGCGCGAAGTGGCAGATAACCGGGCAGTTCCCCGTCCACTTCGAGGAGAACAGGTTTTACGGAAGAGGCCTCCACGTGTCTGCACTTCATTATGGACACCTGCTTGATGGTTCCAATATTTCCGTTATAGAGCTTGGGAACGTGAAATAAGGCCTCGACAATACGGAGATTTCTGATTACCGTGACATGCAGCAGGCCGTCGTCAATGACTGCATCCGGCGCCATGCATATGCCGCCGCCGTGATAGCGGCCGTTGGCTATGGCTATGTTCCATATATCCATCTCCTGTTCATTCCCCTCGTCTACTCGGAGGCGGACGCGCTTTTTGCCATGCCGACAAAGGGAGAGAACCGCCGACCAGAGGAATAATCCCCGCACCCCCAGCATTTTGGGGCTTCTGTTGACTTGTTTTACCGCTTCACCGCTGATTCCGAAACTAACTATGTTATGGAAGTGACGGGTGCAGGGACAATTGGTAAAATCCCGAAAGTGGAGACACCCCAGATCAATAAAAAAACCCCTGTCTCCGATGATAAGGTCGAAGAAGTCATCCAGATGCGTCGGTATACGCACCGTGCGGCAAAAATCGCAGGCCGTCCCGCCGGGCAGGAGGCCTACGCGGGCATCCTTTCGCGACGGGCCATTTTCCTCCATGAAGCCGTTGACGACTTCGTTGAAGGTGCCGTCCCCCCCTACACAGATGATAGTCTTGCCGCCTTCCCTCAGATGCTGACGGGTGAGGCGCATGGCGTCTCCCGGCCCTGAAGTGAAAAACGCCTGAAAGGAATGGAGGCGTTGCGACGCCTTGTCCCTGATAAAAGGCCATTTTTCTCCGGTCGCACCATTCCCGGCTTGGGGATTTACGATAAAGGCGATTTTTTCCATATCCACGATGACAGTCCCTTTGCGTAGGCAGTGTACCCGAAAATAATCTCAAATTGTCCTTCAGAATGCTGCTCTTCCAGTTGTACCAGGTTTCGTCGTCTTTACAGGCTGTTCAAAAATGCTCAGATGCAAGGCCCCCGAAATACTTCGCCGTGAGGCGTACTGATACGTACGCCGAATGGCGAAGTATGAGGGAAACGCAGCAGATGGGCATTTTTCAACAGCCTGTTACGTAACCTCGCTTCGCAGTGAAGAGACCCTCATACGCCGGTATGTCCAGCAGACGATGTAGAAAAAAAAGGCGCTCCCGCCGCCCACGCGGATCATTTCCCAGGCAATTTTCTGCACGCGCTTCTGCCGGTACACCTTTTTGTCTGCCAGATACATGGCGAGGAGGCCTGCGCTCATCATCCGGTGAAATTCCGCCAGGGGGAGACGGGAAAGCTCCCCGTGAGCCCGACGGTAAAAGTGTACCAATCTTGCCGCCATGACCGCGTCCGCAGGGTAGTAAGAACAAAAATTGAGGTCCCGGCCGGCACGATCCTCCTCCTGGTCGATGAGATAATCGAGCAGGATATGCAGGCCCTGCATCCAGGGGAAATAGGCATTCTTCAGCCGTTGCACGAGCTCGTCGGTGCATTCCCCGTTCAGGGACTGCGAAACAAGACAGAAAATGCCGAGCGTGGAACCGGTGCAGGCGGCAAACTCATACCAACTCATGGGGGGCAGTTTATCTTTGTGGAGGGCAAACCATGCCTCCAGGCGGGGAACGCGCTCTTCTGCCCGTACGTGCTTGTGCACCTGCAGGTCGCAGTAGTAACCGGACAGTTCGAGAAGGGCCGGCGCGATCCTGCCGTATGTCGGCAGCCCTTCCAGGATGGACTGACAGGTCTTCACGAGGCTTGTCAGATAGCCTCCGTCGTCTCGTTCCTTCCGCAGACGGTAATACTCGCTGCACGCCGCACCGGGGGTCAGGGCGTGCGGCATAGACTCATGGAGGGCGCGGAAGTCTTCCGGGTCGAGGGAGGTGCTGCGATCGCAAAGGTTGTCCAGATAATCACTGATGGTCTGGTAGGCAACGATGAAGCGTATCGCCTCATCGTACCGGTCGCCGGCCAGTAATCCGTAAATGGAACCCCCTTCGCAGTGAAAGGTCTTCGTTTCGATGCTGGCGAGGGCCTGTTTCCGGAGTTCCGGATCAGGAATTGCCGCTGCCTGTTGTTTCCATTCCGTGAGATACTTGTGTACGCGGGGACGGACCTGAAGAAAAATTTTTGGGGTCATCGTCCAGAGATGGGTTGGTGCTTTCACACGCACTCCTTGCCGTTTGGCTGTTGAGAAGGCTTTTTCTCAATAGCACAGGGCGCTTTTTTTAACAAGCGACGGGATGATGCCGCCCTCGGCATTTGCGGCGGCCACGGGAGGCTTGACCGTTTCTTTGTTTTCGTGATACTGCTCGAACGCGGACGTAAAGGTTTTCGTCTTTACTCGTAGATGAGAGGCGGGTTTCCCTTGGGCGGTATTTTAAAGCAGGATGATGCCGGCGGGACGGTGATTGTCGTGGGCGGCGGTGCGGGCGGGATGATGGCCGCGGGCAGGGCAGCTGAAAAAGGCGCCCGCGTCATTCTTCTGGAGAAGACCGAGCGCCCGGGCAAGAAGATCCTCATCAGCGGCAAGACCCGCTGTAACCTGACCAACGCCAGGGAGCTCAGCGATTTCATCAATATGTACGGCGCCAACGGCCGCTTCCTGTACCGTGCGTTCAGCAGTTTTTTTCGCGATGATCTTCTCGCGTTCCTGAAACGCTACGGCGTGGAAACGAAAGTCGAGCGGGGAGGGAGGATATTCCCCGCATCGGACAGTGCCGGGGAGGTGGTGGCGGCTTTCAGGAGTTATCTGGATGCTTGGCGCGTGGAGGTGTTTCTCCGCACCAGGGTTCGGGGAATACGGGTTCGGGATGGGCGGGCAATGGGCGTGCAAACAGAAGCAGGATTCCGCCCGGCAGATGCCGTTGTCCTCGCTACGGGAGGCGCCACCTATCCCGGCACCGGTTCCGCCGGTGACGGCTACGAGATTGCAAAAAAACTGGGGCATACCATCGTTCCGCTTCGCCCGGCGCTCGTACCCCTGATCGTGGATAACAAGGAAGGGGCACGGGCAATGCAGGGGGTCAGCCTTCGCAATGTGCGCCTGACCGCTTTTCAGTGTCCTGCCGCCGATATAGATCCGCCATGGGCGCCGTCCGGCGATGCGGGAGAGGGCATCAAGAGGCGGCGTTCCCGCCCGCCGGTGATTGACAGCCGCACGGGCGAGATGATGTTTACGCACTTCGGTATCGGCGGTCCCCTTACCTTGCTCATGAGCCTCTCCATTGTGAATGCCCTGGAAAAAGGGCCGGTAAGCGTTTCCATTGATCTGAAGCCGGCGCTCAATAGGGAACAGCTCCACCGCCGTATCCAGCGGGATCTGGACCGTTTCGGCAAACGAAGTTACCGTCGCATCCTTGCGGAATTGGTGCCGCGCAAAATGATCGGCCCTTTTATTGCGATGACCGGTATTCCGCCGGAAAAGCCCGCCCACCAGATTAGTGCGTCGGAGCGGGAACGCCTCACAGACCTGCTCAAATCCCTGCGCTTCAATATTGAAGCGCCTCTGCCGCTCGCCCAGGCGATCGTAACGGCGGGCGGGGTATCCCTGAGGGAAATAGACCCGCGCACCATGGAATCGAGGCTCGTCGCCGGGCTTTTCTTCTGCGGAGAGGTGATGGATATAGACGCCGATACGGGGGGCTACAACCTTCAGGCCGCCTTTTCCACCGGCTATGTTGCCGGTGAACAGGCGGCGGCCTCTGCGGCCGCCCATAAGTGTCCATAGGTCCGGCATTTCAATTCGGCAGCGAGCGCATTCCCCGCGGCATGCCGCGGGGTAAGTGAGCGAATGTTTAACGATATGATTCCTTGAGAATCGGAGATTTTTTGCAGCGTGCTTAAGGAACGCTTCAATTGATGCGAGGTTTACAGAGAGATGACTGACTTTACCGTGCCCTTGGGGGAAATACAGGCGAGACAGACAAAGATTCAGAAGAAACTGCAGGAAAGCGCAATTGACGCCCTGCTTGTAGTGCAGCGCGTGGATATGCTCTATTTCACCGGGACGGCGCAGAACGGGTTCCTCTATATGCCGGCTGCGGGGGAGCCCGTCTTGTTCATTAAAAAATATCTGCCCCGTGCCAGGGCGGAATCGCCCCTGAAAAACATCGTGCCGATCAATTCCGTAAAGGAGTTGCCGGGACTCATTGCCGAATATTACGGTTCCCTGCCTGCGGTGCTGGGGCTTGAATTCGATGTCTTGTCGGTAAAGACGTTCAACTTCTACCGGGGCATCTTTCCCGTGAAGGGTTTTATGGATGCTTCCCGCCATATCCTTGAAATACGCATGATCAAATCCGGTTGGGAGATCGAACAGATGGAAAAAACGGCGGAGCTTTCGCGGGACACCTTTGCTTACGCACAAGAAACGATCCGCCCGGGCCTGACGGAAATGGAGCTCGCTGGGATGATGGAAACCTTCTCCCGGACGCATGGACATGGCGCACAGCTCAGAATGAGGGATCCCCAGGTCGAGGGATTCCCCTGGCATATCCTGAGCGGGAAAAGCGGAGGCATGGTCGGCATGATGGATTCGCCCGCGAGCGGCGAGGGCACGTCCATCGCCTTTCCCTGCGGCGCCGGCAATAAGCTGATTGCGCCCGATGAGCCGATCATGATTGACTTTGGGACCGTCATGAACGGCTACCATATTGACGAAACCAGGTTCTTTGCCATCGGTTCCATGCCGGAGCGGACGAAAAAGGCCTGTCTCACTGCCATGGAGATACACAATCAGATACTGGAGAGGGCCCTGCCCGGCACCCCGCTCGACGAGCTGTTTCAGTTCTCCGTCGAGCGTGCCCGCGCTCTCGGATATGCCGACCAGTACCTGGGCCCCCCGGGACACAAGGTTACCTTCGTTGCCCACGGCATCGGTCTGGAACTGGTTGAACCGCCGTACATTGCCAAAGGCAAAGGGGAATTACTGGAAGCGGGCATGACCTTCGCGCTGGAGCCGAAGATGGTTTTCGAAGGTGAATTCTCCGCGGGTATCGAAAGTGTGTTCGTGGTGACGGAAAAAGGCGGCCGCCTCATCAGCAAGGTGCCCGTGGAGATCTTTATTGTGAAAAGGCCATAAAAAAAGGCAGGCCGCCTGTAATGCGCGACCTGCCTGAAGACACAAACCTGAAAAAAACTACTTCTGCTGCGGCTTTCCGAGAACTTCCTCGAACATCCCCTCGTCAACCAGTTTGCCTTCGGCAATGAGCTGACGGTTCTTAATGAAATCGATCGTGTCCTTGCTGGTGATCTTCTTTGTGTTGAAGGCGCCGAAGCCGAGGAAGGCCTCGCCCATCATGTTGGTGGCCAGCCAGTACCGGTGATCGTTCTTCATCGTATCCCAGTAGGACTTCTTCTTCTGCCTGATGCCGTCAATTGACTTCATGAGGCATCCGGGGAAGAGGTTCGCGAAGGTCCAGACGACCTTGTCCACTTCGGCATCGAGGAGGGAGAAGTCATAGTCGTTGTTCTTCAGTTTCTCGTTTACCCATGCCCTCGCCTGTTTGGCCTCGTCGCCGCTCTTGTTTTCGCCGTAGACGATCTCCCCGTCTTTCACGTAGGTTTCGGTGATGACCTGCGGGTTCCGCACCCACTTGCCCTTGTCGTCCTTCAGAACAGGCACACACTTCGAGATGAGGTTCTTTGCTTTCATCTTGTATGCGCTCCACATCTCACAGGAGACGCAGTTCCACATGGCATCTTCAGCGGAGAGGAACCAGGGGAGAAAATCGGAGGAGCCGCCCACCGGGGCTGAACCGTGTCTCGGACCTGCCTGGCCGTAGATTGCCAGGTCTGAGGAGATGGCGATGTCGCAGGCAAGGCCGATTTCCTGTCCGCCGGCGACCCTCATGCCGTTGACCCGGCAAATGACGGGTTTCTTGCACATAAGGATGGAGTCCACCATGTTGTTGAAAAGTTCCATGTAGGAACCGTATTCTTCGGGCCTCATGCTGTAATATTCGGAGTACTCCTTGGTATTCCCGCCGGTGCAGAACGCGTTGGGTCCCGTGCCGGTGAAGATCGTGGCGACAACCTCGCGGTCCGTTGAGGAGTTCTCAAAACCGGCGATAACGCCCTTCACCATCTCGGTGGTATAGGAATTGTACTGGGCCGGGTTGTTCAGACGGATCCATGACACAAAAAGCCCCGGGACTACATTGCCCTTGGGGTCTTTCAGGGGTTTCTTCTCATAAACCACGCAGGGTGCCTCTGTCCCCCAGTGATTAGACCCGTGTCTGTCGTGATTCTTTTTTCCATGTTCCCTTGGCATCCAATTTAAAGCCATAATTATTTCCTCCTAATAGTGTATTTGCTCGTTTGACATTGTGTTGTATCCGTTACGGATTAAAAATCCGGTGTAAGCACGATCCTCTTGGCAGGCGAACCGGCCTTGTGAACCTCTGCAAAGGTTTCAGCAATCGTGCTCATGGGTCTGGTTTCCACGAAGGGCGCTATGTCAATCTTCTTCGTGAGGACCATGTCGAGAACAATCGGGTAGTACTCCGGCAGACAGCCCCAGCTGCCGATGATGTCCGCGTCAAAGGCCATCAAGCGGCCGATGGCGTATTCCGTCTTTGCGAGGCCGAACCCGACCACGATCAGCTTGCCCGTAAAACCAAGCAGTGCGAGCGCGATCTCCTGCCCTCCCTTTACGCCGGTTATCTCGAAGATTTTCCAACCGAAGTTGGGCAGGTCCTTCGCCTTGGAAAGTTCCCTGAACTCCTTGGAAATGGCGTTTGCATCTTTATCTGAGGAATTGATGACAAAGTCCGCCCCGTATTTCAGGGAGCGTTCCAGTTTCTCCTTGTTGCGGGCGATGCCGATGACGGTCTTCGCTCCCAGGGCCTTGGCAACCTGCGCCATGTACTGGCCCACGCCGCCGGTAATGCCGATGACGATCACGTTGTCGCCGGGTTCGAGACCCGCCCTCTTCGCCGCCTGGTAAGGCGTGGTGGCTGCGTCGGCGACAACCGCCAGATTGGACAGAGGGATGCTCCCCCGGTTTTTCACTTCGCACAGATCTACGCTGGGCACCGGGATATGGCTGGAAAAACCGCCATAGACGCCTATGCTGTTGCCGGGCATTTTCTGCGCGAGACACCTGTTGCCCCGTCCCGTTTTGCACAGCAAGCACTGGCGGCAGGGCATGACGGCGGGGATAATGACCTCCTTGCCGATCCATTTTTGATCTCCGGCCACGACCGTGCCCGATATTTCATGGCCCAGCGCCAAGGGCGGTTTGGAGACCGTCGGGACACCGTCGTAAAAGTAGCCAAGGTCCGTGTGACATACGCCGCAGCCGGCGATCTCCACAAGCACCTCCCCTGCTTTCAGTTCCGGTACGGGAATTTCCCTTTTTTCGAGTTTCCCCGGTGTGACCTCTTTTGTTTCTTTGTTGCGCGAGGTAGGTTGAACCATCTGCCAGGTCGAAATTTTATCCGGTACAGTTGCCATTTTCTTCCTCCTTCCTTCCAAGGTTTAACAAATAGTGAATGTCATTTTATTGAAGTTCTCCTTAGCGCAGACCCCGGAGAATCTTCGATTCTTCATTTTATCATTCGCTTGCTTACCCCAAAGCCAAGCCGCGGGGAATGCGCTCGCTACCGGATTCAATAAGGCGGAGAGATCTTGCCTGATGAAGCGAAGCATTGCAGAGGGATTTGACTCATACACCATAAGAGTGCAGCTACACAGCCGAAGCGGAACGCACGTATTTTCCAGAGCTGATATATGGATGCATCTGCTGCAGCCACATATGGGGAAATGACTACATCCCAGCTACATCCTATAACGGTAAAGGGAGTGCTTGTCAATCATTTTTTAATCCGGCTTTCCGGGATGAAGATCTGTTCCCGATGAGAAACTTGCAAACAATAATTGCTTGAAAAAGCGTTGTATTTCATATATAGGACGAAAAAGCATTTGCTTGTGTACCGGTGTTTTCGCAGAGAAGAATTTAAAAAAATGCAAAAGGAGGAAAACAGGCATGGCAAAGGCAAAGCGGGGAGATAAATTTGGTTGTGCGGAATGCGGTCTTGTAGTTGTGGTGGATGAAGGATGCGGTTGCGCAACGACCGACATTCTGTGCTGCGGAGAACCGATGGTCAAGGGAGATATAAAGACGAGCAAGACAAAGAAAAAACCCGCGGCAAAAAAGGCGCCCAAAAAGAAGGTGGCAAAAAAGGCCAAGCCCAAAGCAAAGAAAAGCGCCGCTGCAGCGAAAAAGACCGCCGCCACCAAGAAGAAGGCGGTAAAGAAACCGGCGGCAAAGAAAGCAAAGACAAAGAAAGCGCCGGCCAAGGCCAAGAAGAAAAAATAAAAACCCTTCCCCCGGCAGGAAGTGCACGACCGCATCATGAAGCCCCGCTTCTCCCCTTTCAGAAGGGAGTGGGGCTTCCTTTGTTTAGGAACTGCCGGGATTATGTCGGGGGTATGCCATTTTCCACAGACCTGCCTTGCGGGGATTCATTATGAACGTATTGGTCGCAGCGCCTCACCCCGATGACGACGTTATCGGCTGCGGAGGAAGCATTGTCAGGCATGTGAGGGAGGGGCATCCCGTTACCGTTGTCTATGTGACAACCGGTGAAGCGGGAAATATTCATTCCCCCAAGGAAATCCTGGCGAGGATCAGGGAAAAGGAGGCGCGAGCGGCGGCACGGCTGCTCGGTGTGCAAGACTTGATATTTCTCGGGTATCCCGACGGCTGTCTGGAATGCGACGGAGAAGTGTTGAGCAGGGTGGTGGGGATCATTCGAGAGAAAAAACCGGGACTCGTTTACCTGCCCCACGGCAACGAAGCCCATCGGGATCACCGAAAGACCTATGAGTTGTTCACAGAAGCGCTAAGAAGAGCCGCCGGTCCCTGGTTCGGCGAATCCGGAAAGAAACCCTGGTCGGTGGATACGATCCTCTGTTATGAAATAGCGACTCCCCTGCCGGATGTTTCCTACGTAGAGGATATCACCGATTGCCTGCCGCTTAAATTGAAGGCGCTCCGGAAGCATGCTTCACAGCTAAAAAACATTGCCTATGATGAGGCGGCCAAGAGTTTGAACCGCTTTCGGGGCATTACGACGGGCAGGGGCAATTACTGTGAGTGTTTTGAGGTAAAGCGTATTGGCAGGATATGACGACTTCGGAATCCCGATACACAGGATAAGTGCGTTGCCGTCGCTTGACGGGGCGGATGTTCCTCAATCCGGAACGCGGTTCGTGAAGAGCCGTTCAAAGAATCTCTGCTTTTTCTTCGGGAAGTACACGGAACCGTCGTCGTAATCCACGATCAGCTTCCCATCCAGGTGATCCAGTTCGTGCTGAACCACGCGGGCGAGGTAATCCGTGTAGCGCTTGCTTATCTTGCAGCCGTTTGCATCCAGCGCCCGGACTTTTATTTCCGGGAACCTGCTCACTTCCACCTGAATGTCGGGACACGAAAGACAGCCTTCCGACATGGTGACCTTTTCCCCCCGGCGTTGAGTTATTCTCGGATTGATGAGCACGTCGTAATCACTTTCGCTTTTCGTCCAGACGCTTTTATCATCAAAGCCCTTGTTGCGGAAAACGACGATGCGGTGACTGATGCCGATTTGAGGCGCCGCGAGACCGGAGGCATCATCCCGTGCGAGAAAGGCATCCACCAGGGTCCGGATATGCTTTTTCCCCTCCGGAGAAAGCGGTGCCGGAAGTTCCCGGCACGGGGTCCGCAATATGCGGACGTCTTCCTCGTTGATTTCTTCATCGCGCCACAGCGTTAGGACTTTTTTATCAGACATGGATTCATGAACCTGCCAGTTATTTAACGTTCCCTCTATAGCACTGCCCCGCTCTTATTTCAAGAGACGGCGGTCTCTAAAAAAGCGGTTCTCAAAACGCTGCGGGGAATGCGCTCGTTGCCGGGTTCGCGAACGGGCTTGCTAAATCAGCCCATGTTTGTTAGGGTTCGCCCCCGGAAAAGACTTGGCAGCCTGCAAAAATGACCGGGGGTGCTCCTGCGAGTCCCGCCTTAAAGGCGGGGCTAAGGGGCGCAATGAAAATCAATAGTCCTTACCGGGAAGCCCCGCCCTCCGGGCGGGAAGCTTCACTTTTTCAGCAACCTGTTGCTCCACCGGAGGGAAGATATGTCCTTAATTGATACCCTCATTACTCGATCAGCCCGGCAGATGTTCGGCAGAGCCATGAGGTTTGACGGCAAAAACCCGGCGCGGATACCTGCGGGCTCCAGCGCGAAACCGCGCCTCCTCTATCTGCATGTCCCCTTTTGCGAACGGCTGTGTCCCTACTGCTCTTTCAACCGGGTCGTATTTGACGCCGGCCTGTGCCGCGAGTATTTCCAGGCTCTCCGGAAAGAAATAGTCCTCTACAAGAATGAAGGCCATGAATTCAGCGGCATTTATGTGGGCGGCGGCACCCCCACGATTCTCATCAATGAACTGCAGGAAACCCTGTCCCTGGCCAGGCAGTGCTTCGGGATACGGGAAATCTCCGTGGAAACCAACCCCAACCACCTTACCGAAGAGAACCTGGAGATTTTAAAGTCGAGCGGCGTGAGCCGGCTTTCCGTGGGGATACAGAGCTTCGACGGCGGTCTACTGAAGGATATGGACCGCTATGACAAATACGGGAGCGGAGCGGTCATTGCCGCGCAGTTGGAACGGGCGCGCGGTTACTTCGACACCCTCAATGCGGACATGATCTTCAACTTCCCCTCCCAGACCATGGCGACGCTAAACAATGACCTGGATATCCTGACCGGGATGGGCATGGATCAGATTACCTACTACCCCCTGATGGTCTCCGATTCAACGAGGGAAAAGGTTGTGAAGACGCTGGGCCGGGTGGATTACGGCAAGGAAAAAAAACTGTACCGACGCATTGTGGAGCGGCTTGCCCCCTCCTACCGTTTTTCCTCGGCATGGTGTTTCTCCCGCAAGTCCGCCCCGATTGACGAGTACATCGTGGACTACGATGAGTATGCGGGACTGGGCAGCGGGGCGATAGGGTATATTAACGGCATCTGTTATGCGAACACCTTTGACATTCCCGAATATATCGAACGGGCGGGCAGGGGGGAGATGCCGCTCTTTGCCGCCCGCGAGTTTTCCTTTCGGGACAAGGTGCGCTATGATTTTCTGATGAAACTCTTCGGGATGAAGCTCGATCTGGAAGCCATGAAGGAAAAGTACGGTTCAGAGCTGATGGGGGTGCTCTGGCCCGATATCCTCGTCTTTAGCCTGATACGGGCGATCCGTTACTGGCCGCCGCACTTGCATCTGACGGAAAAAGGACGCTATGTCTGGGTGATCCTGATGAGGGAATTTTTCATCGCCGTGAACAACCTGCGGGACTACTGCCGCGCTCGCATCCCCTCCGCTTAGTCAGGCTGCTGAAAAACGCCCGTCTGCTGCGTTTCCCTCATACTTTGCCATTCGACGTACGTATCAGTACGCCTCATGGTCGAAGAGACCGGGGGCGCATCACCGAATCCCGCCATAAGGAGGGATGAGGTGGCGCAACAGCAGACGATTACTTCCCTGCCGGGAATCCACGCTTGGTAAGCGTGGATTCAATTCGGGGGCCTTGCAAGTTCGCTCCGCTTTCCGAAGCCGTTAGCCCACGAGTTCAAGACTGTTAAAAAAATACCCTATCTCAAACGCCGCCGTCGCCGGGGCATCGGAGCCGTGCACTACATTTTTCTCAATATCCGTGGCAAAATCCCTCCGAATCGTCCCTTCCGCCGCCTCTTTGAAGTTCGTCGCCCCCATTAATTCGCGGTAGCGGGCAATGGCATTTTCTCCCTCCAGCACCATGACAATGGCCGGGCCGGAAGACATGAATTCCGTCAGCGACGTGAAGAACGGTTTCCCCCGGTGCACGGCGTAAAACCCTTCCGCCTGCGTCTTGGTCATGTGGATCATCTTCATGGCGATGATTTTCAGGTTGCTTTTTTCCAGCCTCCTGATGACCTCGCCGGCGACCCCGCGGGCGACCCCGTCGGGTTTGATGATTGAGAGCGTTCGTTCCATAATTGTCCGCCTTTCCTTACGTTGCTTTGATTTGCCGTGTCCATACCAGAAGAGTTTCCTGAAGTCAACTCACCTGCTACAAACAACCCGAACTTGAAGCGACGGCGTATTCGACAGATAGAGTGCCGACCATACCCCCGCATTATGAGCAGGTCCTTTATGCTTGGATTGGTATTTTGGCCGGGATGTTTTCCTTTTTGATTCGAATTTCTACCACGGGAGGGTTAACATCAAAGTGTGTTGCTACCTCATTGGATATATACGACCAGACATCGTCCGGCATTTTTGCAAATTTTTTAAACGTTTCCTGATACTTTGCGACAACAGCGTTGCATACTTTTTCCAGTTGCACCGTCGGCACCAGTAGCTGACCCGCAAACCATTCTCCCTGGGTCTCAAACCAACTGATGTCTTCCTGCAACAGGGAAAGGCGCCATTTTACATATTCATCCGGTGTCCGGAATGGGAGGTCATCGTAACATGTTTTATGCAAAACGTAATGTCCCAGTTCGTGAGCGAGGGTGTACCGGTATTTTTCATTAAACTGGCTGTATTGCGTTTCATCCACGTAGATCGTGGAAATGTCCCGGCTGAGAAATCCGTTGAGGCCGTGATCCTTGTATAGCCGGGGAAATGGAAAGATATCGAGCCCTAAATTCAATTCTATAATTTCTTCAACGGGTATGGGTATCTCAAATGACGGGTGGTGCTGATTAAGAAATGCCTGTACTCTGCTACCGATGTCTGCATAGCTGAGATAGGGAATATTAAACATCAGCGCAATTCTTTCTTAATAGCTTTGATAAGTTGTTGCAGGTCTTCTTCATTAAGGGTTTTATCTCTTACCGTCCTGAAGAGAACAGGGAGCGCGTTCATGACTTCTTCGTTGGACACGATATCGGCCGGCAACTTTCCCGCGCTCGTGATTGCCAAATCGCAGAACGCCAGCCAGTCCTCCGTTCCTTCTTCAATCCCCAAGGCCAAAGCATACTTTAGGAGAAGTTCCTTCGAATGCGGCGGAGGAAACAAACCTCTCTCGATCTTGCTGATGTTTCCCGGGTCAAGCGCGTTTACACGACAAAACTCTCGTAGCGTAAGGCCTTTTGCTATTCTCTTTTCTTTGAAAAAGTTTCCAAAGGTCTTGGCAAAAACCATAATTTCACCCCCTTCCTGTTGTAAAAAATAATACAACAGGAGTCATCTGTCAATAGAAAATAACGGATGGATACTTGTCCCTTTTCATCATTATTTATCGGGAAATGTGTATCGGTTACCGGAGCGCGATCAGGATAGGGATGTAATGGGGTTTCATTTTGTAATTACCAGGAAAGTCATTCCGCGCTTCCGGCACCAGTTCCGGGCGGCTTCATGCTTGCGTAGCGTGTCGGGATTGGTCAGATACTGCCCGCCCTTCACCTCGTGCAGTTCCACAGCGCCGTCCATCCTTTCGACAAGAAAATCGGGATGATAGCCACGCACATTCCCTGCCTCCGTGACGTACTGGATAGCAATGCCATGATTTTTCGTCCATTTGGCAACGGTCTTGTCCTTCTCCAGGCGCTTCATGTATTGCCATTCCCAGGACGAGTCGTAACGCTCAACGGAATATGCGCTTTTAAGGGGGTTTTCAAAATCGCCGCGCTCACTGGTCGGCATGTCCTGCCTCCTGCTTATAGTTTACAATGCTGGCAACCAATCCGGGACGGTTCTTGAAGTTGGCAGCCAACCGGTGGCGACAGTTGAGGGCGTGTCGCAATTCCAAAACGCTCGCCGTGCCGACGGTTTTTTCGCCCAGCATCTTCTTGCGGACATGATCCATGAGCACGCCGTAAAGATAACCGAGTTCATGGGAGCCTATGCCTTCCTCCGCCAGGAGGTCGGCGGCTACATCTCTGACACTGGTCTTCAAAAGCTCGGCAAGCTGGATGGGGTCGTCAATTTCACTCAGAGGCTTCCTAACGCCATAGAGCGCCGGGGCTTCACGAATCTCCCGGAAACCGGATCCGTCCAGGGTCTGCCCCACTATGCCGCTGATCTCAACGCGCGATATTTCCGTCTCCACGCCATAATCAAACTCGTCCAATATCTTTTGCCACTTAGGATAATCGCTCGTCTCAATAGTGATATTGGCCAAATCATCGTCAAAATCGGCCTTTTCTTCTTCCAGCGGTTCGGGAAGAGGGATAAGCAGATCGGGATTGACGACGAATTGCGGCTTACGTTTGGGCGGCAGGTCTTCGTCTCCAAACAGGGTCGCCTGTCCCACGTCCTTGCGTACTTTCGCGCCGACGATATCCCACAGCCAGTCGTGTTTGAGCTTTTCATGGTCCACGATGGCGCATATTTCCTGAAGATCCCTGTCGCGCACGTTCAGCCGGAGGCCGCGCCCCACAACCTGCTGGCCATAAACCCGGCTGGAAAATTTGCGCAGCAGAAGGATGACCGAAACGGCAGGGACGTCCCAACCTTCGCGAAGCATGAGGACGCTGACGACGGCTTCATAAGGACTGCCGGACTTTCCCAGCTTGCGGGCGGCCTCCCGGTCTTTTTCGTCCGATTGTTCGGTGACCAGCAGGGTGCGGAGCTTGAATTGCTCTTCCAGCATGTCCCTGGCCTGCTGGGCGTCTCTGATGGTGATGGCGACGACAAAAAGGATGGGGTTATAGGCTCCTTTCGCCAAGGCGTCGGCGCGGCGTTTCTGTTCGGACAGCCGATCCAGGGCGATGCGTATCTGCTTGTGCATGGGGTCCGAGTCGGTGACCCACTGGGTTGACGACAGGCCCTTTTCGATCCGTTCAAACTCCTCGTCCATCTCGTCCACGGTGCGTTTTTCGCCCGTTTCCGGGTTGGTATAGGTGAGCTCGACGGAAGAAAGCTGGGGCTGATAAACAACGATATTCTTGATGATCGGCGGTACTTCCGCCTGCGCGTCTGTGATGCTGTAATCGAAAATCATTTTCGTGTCCGGCACCTGTCCATCGGCGCGGTCAGGGGTGGCGGTCGTATCCAGCCGGAATTGGGAAATTTGTCTGAGGGTGAAGAGGGTGCTGTCATACTCCGCCGCCGGGGTGTTGTGCGCTTCATCGTTGAAGACGGCAATCCTCTCGTCCGCGTTCATCAGGATGGCCAGGTTGCGCTTGCCGCTGATATTGGCCTGGTACAACTGATGGATGTTGCCAAGGATGACGCCGTGATCCCGGATGCCCTGCGGCCCTTCGCCGGGCTGCATAACGTGCAGCCCCAGGGTGTTGGCGTAATGCTCGGTGCCGGGCGGAAAGAAGCCGAAGTCGCGGAATACCCTGGCGTCCGTAAAATCGTCTTCCAGCCGGTCGCGCACGATGGTGTTGGGGCAGAGGAGAAGGAACTTGTGAATATCGTGGCAGACCTTCAGCCACGCCACCACCGCGCCGATAATGGCCGTCTTGCCGCCGCCCGTGACGATATTGAGCAGGAGGTCCTTCCACTGGAGCAGTTCATAGGCATAGACCGTGCGCATGAAGGCCTCTTCCTGGTGCCGCCACAGACGGCGGGGCGCATCGGGGCGGGTGATGTGCGTCAGGAAGTCGCGGGTGAGCGGATTCACGTCCGGGAACGCCTTGGATGCCCACCAGGCACGGAAGTCCTGCTCATATGGCGCAAAAGAGTAATACATTATGTGACCTCGATGGTCTGCACGACGGTGCGTTCTCCGCCCTGGTCGTCCTGCACCGAGCAGGCAATCGTGTATTCACCGGCTTTGGGGAACGCATATTGGGCCGCCAACAGCGGCCTGCCCGTCTTTTTATCCCGTAAAAACGAATAGCCCTGCGTGGACGTGAAACGTCCCGGCTTGTGCTTAAAATCCCACTGGACGTTGGCAATCATGCCGTCCTTGTTCAAGCTGACGGACTCCGAAACGTCGAGCTCGTAAGTCAGGGCTTTGATGCGGCGCACCGCCACCCGCACTTCCGGCGGCTGGATAAAGCTGAGGAGGGGGGCATAGTCGCGGCTTTTGATGACCACATGCTCGCGGAACTGGTCGTCTTCAAGACGGATCAGGTTAAGGCGCACAAAGTCTATGCGCCGGTTTTCGCGGGCGGCCAGGATTTCCGAGGCCTTGCGCGCGTCCGGGCCGAAGTTCCAGCCGAGCATGACGCCGTGATTGGCCCGGCGTTCTTCGTAAACGGCCCTGGCAAAAAGGGCAACGTCATCTCTGCCGATACGCGACCTCCGTGACGGCGCGCCGACGTAGAGCGGGACGCCGTAGCGCATGCCGTGGATGGCTTCCGTAACGCTCTCCGGCCGGCCGCCGAAGGCCTTGACGACAAACTCGCGGAACTGCTCCGCGGTGTATTGCTCCAGTTTGGGCGCTTCGTAGATCCCCCAATGCTCGATCGTAAAATCGGGAACGGGGAACAGCATGCCGATTTTTTCTTCCACTATCTTGGCGATGCGATCGGCGGTAATGGCGACGGCAATCCGGGATTGGTCAGAGGCGACCCAGCGGCGGTTGAGGCGCTGGGCAACGGTGGTTGTGGTGCCCCCGCCGGAAAAGAAGTCGGCAACCACGTCGCCCTCGTTAGAGGAAGCCTTGATGACACGTTCAAGTAGTGGTTCTGGCTTTTGAGTCGGATAGCCGATACGCTCAAGACGATCGGAATTGTTAATCTTATCTATATCCCACACATCATCCAGAGGGCTTCCGTAGGCCATTGCTTCTTCAAGGTATCTTCTTACCCTTTGACCACCTCCGGCATCAGAAAGCACATACTCTTGTCCCTGTTCGTCTACATGCACCTTCTGTTTCCGTTTTTTAACGTATTCGTCCTTATTCTCCCAAGGACGTTTGGGGTAGTTAAAGAGGTTCTTTTCTTGTTTTGCATAGAAAAGAAGGGAATCGTGCCTCCGTTCTAAGTGATTATCAAGTTGCTTGTTCCATCCTGAATAATGCCAGATCACTTCATTTCGGAAGTTACCGGCCCCAAAAATCTTGTCCATCTCCACCTTGACATAGTGGGCGGCGTGCCAGTCGAGATGCACATAAATGGAGCCGGTGGATTTAAGCAGGCGTTTCATCTCCCAGAGCCGCGCGTTGAGCCAGACCAGGTAGCCGGGCATGCCGACTTCCCAGATATCGGAGAAGGAGCGCACCTCGTTCTTGTCGCCGAAGATGACGTTGTAGTTGCGGCCGGAAAAGAAGGGCGGGTCAATATAAATCAGATCAATGCTCTCGCTCGGCAACTGGCGCAGATATGGAGGTTGTCGCCGAAAAACAGACGGTTGGCGCCCGTGGGGAAGAGTTCTTTCAGTTTGCGGCATTGCTCGTTCTCCGCCAGGAACCGGTCATTATGCCCGAATTCCACACGCTGGACTTCCTGAAAAGGCAGGCGGATCGTGGGGTAGGCGTGCTGAAACTTGGTAACTTTTACCTCATGCCGCCGCGTCTCCACTTCCCAGCCGAGCGGAGCTTCGTCAACCGGAACCGCCCCGAATCGCGTCGGCAGTTGGAAGTGTTCTTTCTGTTCGGGGATGCTGTCTTCACCGGGCGCAGGCGGCTCGATGAAGGAGATTTCCAGTTCTTCTTCTGAGGTCGTTTTTTTGCGGGGCATAAGCCAGTCTCTTGAAGTGGCTGGGCACAATACAACCATTACCAGTTGTCATTTTGCATATTTACTAAAGTCCGTCAACCGAATACTTCGGGAATATATCTGCCATCTCAGGCACCCTCTTTTGCCCCTCCTGTAGCCGTCTTGACAAGCCGGATTTTGTGACTATATTAACAGTAAAATCAGCATATAGCTAACAATATTAACAAGTTGCTTGTAAAATCTTCATCCGGTTGCGAGGGTGAATCTCTCCGGCGGAGGAAGAGAAACTCTTGGGAGAGGGGAAGCTTCGGATCTCCCAAGCCCCCTTTTCCAGAGGGGGAAATTAACGGGAGGAAAGAAAGGGAAAGGAGGTTGAGAACCATGTTTAGCCCAGAAATTTGGAGGTTCGGCAGAATGATGGCGCCTATCCCTGAGATACAGAACCTGCGCAGGGAGATGAACAGGGTTTTTTCAGGGATCAGCCAGGAGGTAAGCCAGGATTTTCCCGCGGTGAATGTGTGGGTTGGAGAGAACGATGCGATTGTAAATGCCGAGATACCCGGGGTGGAGATCGAAAAAATAGATATCTCGGTTATTGCGGATTCTCTGAGCATCAGCGGCTCCCGCGAGCCGGCGACACTGGGGGAAGGCGAGAGCTACTATCGCCAGGAAAGGGATTTCGGCCGCTTTACCCGCACCCTGCGGCTGCCGTTTAATGTTGAGGCGGATAAGGTGGATGCCCGGTACGAGAATGGGGTTCTGTCCATAACCCTGCCGCGGGCGGAAGCGGACAAGCCGAAGAAAGTGGCGATAAAGACACAATAAGGAAAGGAGATGATGGTATGGCTGAGGAAAAGAGAGAGATTCAACATCAATCCGGAACAGGTACGGCGGAAGGTGTCGTGAGGAGGATCTTTGTTCCGAAGGTAGATATATATGAAACACGCGACGCGATCGTGATCATTGCGGACATGCCGGGCGTAAGCACCGATTCCGTGGAGGTTACGTTGGAGAAAAATATCCTGACGATCAAGGGAACGGCCCTGGCGCCGACCAGAACGGGATCATACACTGCCGTTTATGCCGAGTGTGAGCCGGGAGGAGAGTACCGGCGCAATTTCACGATTTCCAACGAAGTGGATCGCGAGAAGATTGAGGCGACGGTGAAAAATGGCGTCCTGCGCCTGACGCTGCGTAAGGCCGAGCTGCTCAAGGTCCGGAAAATAAGCGTCAAGGCTGCATAACAATACAAGAAAGGAGGAAAAGAGTATGGCTATCAGAAATCTTGTACCCTCGCTCTGGGGAAAAGGCAATCTCCCTGCGCGACAGGCCGGGGAATATCCTGTCTTTTCTCTCCAGCGGGAACTAAACCAGTTGTTCGATGATTTTTTCCACGGGTTCGACGTTTCGCCCTTCGGTCTTACCGAGGATCGGTTCCAGGGGTTCCTACCCTCCGTGGATGTGGATGAAAGCGAAAAAGAGGTAACCGTCCGGATCGAACTCCCCGGGATGGAAGAGAAGGATGTAGACCTCCTGCTTACGGAGGATTCCCTTACCATCAAGGGAGAGAAAAAAAAGGAGACGCAGACCAGGGAAAAAGAGTATTATCGGATGGAGCGCACCTACGGCGCCTTTAACCGTGTAATCCCGCTTCCCGATGGAATTGATACGGGGCAGGCCGACGCGTCCTTTAAAAACGGCGTTCTTACCGTCAGGATTGCCAAGACGGCGACCGCCAAGGCAAAGGGGAAAAAGATTCCCATCAAAACGGAATAAGCATCTTTTCGACTGTCCTAACGCCCCGTTCCGGTTATGATAGATGACCGGAACGGGGCAAGGATAGTGTTGGAGTATCTTTCCGGCAATGTACCTGCAATCTTCCCATATATATTTTTGCCGCTGCATCCTGAAGGGAGGAAGACGCCGTAATATCCTTCACCCGGCGTAAAGGGGCATTTATGCGTGATTATTATGAGATATTGGGAGTAAGCAGGGAAGCGAATCAGGAGGAAATCAAGAAGGCCTACCGCAAGCTCGCCTTGCAGTACCATCCCGACAGGAATCCCGATGACAAGGCCGCGGAGGAGAAGTTTAGGGAAGCGGCCGAGGCCTATGAAGTATTGTGCAATGAAGAGAAGAGGGACATATACAATCGTTTCGGCCACGAGGGATTGAAAAACATCGGTTATCAGGGCTTCAGCGGTTATTCCGATATCTTCAGTTCGTTCAGCGATATTTTTGAAGGATTTTTCGGCTTCGGCGCCGGGGGGCGCCATGCCGAGCGTGACATTCGCGGCGCCGACATCCAGGTGGTGCTGCAGATGACGCTGAAAGAGGCGGCCCGGGGCAGGAAGACGGAGATTGAAATTCCCCGCGGGGAGCCCTGCACCCGCTGTGACGGGACGGGAGCCGAACCGGGAACGAGAGCCGCATCCTGCCCCGCCTGCGGCGGCAGCGGCCAGGTGATTCAGGGGAGTAGTTTTTTCCGCATCAGTTCCACCTGTCCCCATTGCCGCGGGACGGGAGAGTACCTGGCAACGCCCTGCAAAAACTGCGGGGGAGGCCGGAGGGTCAGGGTCATGAGGAAGATTTCCGTCAAGGTTCCTCCCGGCGTTGATACGGGTTCCCGGCTGCGTATCGCCGGCGAGGGTGAAAAAGGCGACCGCGGCGGGCCGCCCGGCGACCTTTATGTCCACATAGAACTGGAGAAGCATCCCCTGTTTGAACGGGAGGGCAGCGATATCATCTGCAGGATCCCCATCAGCATGATACAGGCGGCGCTCGGCGCGGAAACAACGGTGCCGACGCTCTGGGGGGAGGAAGAGCTGCATATTCCGCCGGGAACGCAGTACGGCGACCTGTTCCGGCTTCCTGCAAAGGGGATGCCCCATCTGAGAGGAGGCGGGCGCGGCGATCAGATCGTCCAAGTGTATGTCGTGATTCCCAGAAAACTCAGCGGCGAACAGAAGCGCCTGCTGAGGGAGTTCCAAAAACTGTCCCCCCTGAAGGAGCGGGATTTTCCCGATCTGTCTCCGGAGAGCGCGGAAAGCAATCTCCGCCACCATTGAACGGGAACGCACTCCCCATCGGCTTTCCTCTTTCATAAGCAGGAAGAAGCCGTCGGCTTCCATCCCGATCTACCGGAAGCATGTCTGCTTTATCAGCCGGAATTCGCTCGCTCGGCATTCCTCGCAGCTTGCTCAAGGAGTGTTTCAATTTTTTTTCTGTACAATAAATCCGAAGGATGCTAAGTAAACGCATCGTAAACTATGGCCTTAAAACTATGGGCGAGAGGAGAAAGTTTGAAAGGTTCGAAGTCAATGTTCCCGCCAGGCTTGAAATTCTGACGCAGGAGGGACAACCGGAAGTAATAGACCTTGAGGCCAGTAGTTTGTCGGCGGGAGGAACGCTCCTCATCAGTGGAAGACCGGTGCCGGCAGGGTCTCCGGTCAGAATTGAGGTCGCTCTTAAGTTTGAAGAACTGAAAACGATCGAGGATCCTGAGGGAACTCTGGTGATAGCCGCCACCGGCCGGGTGCTGAGGTCCGGGCCTGAGGGAATGGCGATTCGCTTCAACGAGGATTACGACATTACGAAGAATTTGAAGCTCATTCGAAAGGGAAACTAAATACCACACCGGGAAACTCTGATAGAGAGAATATGATTGCGCCGCCGTGAACCCATGCAGCAAAGAGAAAAATAAGCCTCAACCTGTAGTATCGTAAGAAGCCGGTCTGCCCCACGCAAGGACCTGAAGAAATGATGCCGGGTGCTGTGCTGATGTCAGAGATAAACGTCGCGCTGCTTCATTGTGATGTCGCCGATTCGGGGCTTTTGAAGATTGATCGCATCGGTTCGGGTGTCGGCATTATCATCTATGATAAGGCCCGCCATATAGGGGCGGGACTTCATTTTCTTGCTCCCTATTCCAGGGACAGTAAACCCCACAATCCTTTCATGTACGCCAATACGGCAATTCCCCATGCCCTTGTCGAGATCAACCGAAAAGGCGGGAGTGCCCCTTTTTCTGTGGCTGTTGCAGGCGGCGCCGCTATGCTGAAGAAGCAGACAGAGGAGGGTGCAGGAAGGCAAATCTTAGAGGCTGCCAAAGAGGCCCTGAATAACTCCGGTCTTCAGATCACGCTTGAAGAGACGGGCGGCAACAGTATCCGTTGCATGGTTTTGGATATTGACGCCGGAAAAATCAAGATCATCTGAAACCCCACAGAAGGGAGGCAGAATTGAATATCGTATGTCCCGCTTGCCGCAAGTCGTTCAACATCCCCGAGGAGCGGCTTCCCAAGGGAGAGACCGTTCTCTTTCCTTGTCCCGCCTGCAAGGGCACAATCGGGGTTGATCTTCGATCAAGGCCTGGAACAGAGCCGCCCCTCCCGTCTCAAAAAGCGGCAAAGGGGGAAGCGGGGGCCGACATTCGGGCTGCACTTGAAGCAGAGGGGTTGCCCAGTGGCGAGGAGTTGAAGAAAAAGATCCTCCGGACGGTCAAGGATCTTCCTCCGATGCCCCAGACAACGTTCAAGGCCCATGAGCTTGTCAAGGACCCGAACACGAATTTTGAAGATCTGGCACGGGTGCTGGAAACAGACCAGGCCATTGCTACCCGTGTCCTCAGGATGGCAAATTCCCCTTACTACGGCATGAGCGGCACCGTCTCCTCCCTCAAGCACGCCTCGGCGGTATTGGGCGTGAAAACCCTTGAAGAGCTCATTGTCATGGCAGGGAGCTCGAAGACCTTGAGCAACCGGATGGAAGGGTATGGGCTGGAGCCGGGGGATCTCTGGCAGCATTCCCTGGGGGTGGCCTTTGGCTCCAAGATCATCGCCACCAGGAAAAATCCCAGCATAGCGAACGATGCCTTTTCCGCCGGCCTGATCCACGATGTGGGAAAGCTCGTTTTGGATCCCTATGTCCTGGAAAGGAAGCAGGCCTTTCTGACCTTCCTGTCGGGTGGAACGGAAACCTTTCTCAACGCTGAACGGCATGTCCTGGGGTTTGATCACGGAGAGATCGCCTACGAGCTTTGCACGACCTGGCATGTACCCCACACCCTTGCCACCGCCATCCGATACCACCATGATCCTTCGGCGTCAGACGGCAATCAACTCACCTGTATTGTGCACATTGCCGACGTCATTGCGATGATGAGCGGCATGGGTACCGGCATTGACGGCATGCAATATCACATGGACGAAGCGGTCGCGTCCAAACTGAGGATCGAGCCCGATGAGCTGAGCACAATCATGCTGGAGATGGTAGAGGCCGTTCAAACGATTTCCTCAGATATGCTCCGGACCTAAGGGGCTCTTTGCCGTCAGGAACATTGGCAATGCCCGCCAGAGAACTGATTTCCGTTTCAGATATAGTTACCGTAAAAACCGGCCCACGCCGCAGAGGATGGGCTTAAAAAAGGAGGGAAAACCATGAAGCGATACGCTATAGCAATTTCTGTTGTTTTGTTTCTTGTTTCTCTGCTCTTTCATCCCCGCCAACTAATCGCAGCGCCATACTATGAAGGCAAGGTGATCAACATTATCGTCGGGTATGGTCCCGGCGGCGGCTACGACCGCATTGCACGCCTGGTTGCAAAACACCTTCCCAAGCATATTCCCGGCAAACCGACCATCCTTGTCCAGAACATGCCCGGCGCGGATAGCATGATTGCCGCCAATTACCTCTACAATATCGCCAAACCGGACGGACTCACCATCGGCGCGTTCAATAGAGGCCTTGTTTTTGCCCAGTTGCTGAAGGCGGATGGGTGCAAGTTCGATCTGCGGAAGTACGCCTGGATAGGGTCGGCGGCGATAGAGAGCACCGTCCTGGTGCTGCGCACCGATCTTCCCTACAAGACCATAGAAGATGTTGCCAAGTCAAAAACAACAATTGTTCTCGGCAACACCGGCCCTGCCGACAGCAGCGGCCAATTCCCGCTCTTTATGAAAGAATTTCTCGGCTACAATTTTAAATTCGTTACCTATCCTTCCGGCGCCGATATCATGCTGGCCATCGAACGGAAAGAGGTGGACGGACGGGGGGTGACGTACAGCTCGGTAAAACCGTTTATAGATAGGGGGATCGTGCAGCCGCTCGTCCGCGGTCGGGTGGTTGAGGCGGGGATAGAGAAACTCCCGATGGATGAAGAGCTCGCGAAGGGAGTCCGGGAGAAGACGTTGATGGCCATGCGTTCCGCGCCGGACAAGGTCGGCAGGCCCTATGTTGCTCCGCCCAAAACGCCGGATGCGACCATGCGCATTCTATGGGACGCCTTCGCCAAAGTGGCAAAGGACCCGGCGCTTCAGGAAGATGCGAAAAAAAATAAACTGGCGGTGGACTATGTGCCGGCCAAAGAGGTGCAGAAGGTATTGCAGTACATCTTCAATCAGCCGCCGGAAATCGTCAGCGAATTTGGAAAGTATATAAAGTTTTAGGCGTGCCGCGGGGAAGCGCGCGAATACTGAACGGTATTGCTCCTCAAGGAGCAAAGATTCTCCGCAGCTTGCTGCGGAGAGCTTCAAAGCGATTAGCCGTTTCCGGCGAGTTCCAACTTTTGAAAATTGCGCAGTGCTTTCTGTACTTCACAGAACATCAATCTCGACGAGGATGCAAGATTTCAATCCATAATAAACACTATTCACGCCCGACGGAGAAAATCACCATCGGTCCGCTTTTGTCTCTTTAACCACACAGTGAATTTGCCAGTGAGGGAATAACGGTAACAGATGACTAAACGTGCCACTAAACCTCACGGTTGAGTCCTCCGCCGGTATTTGTGGTTTGGCAAAACTTCCTATACCAAATCAGGCTTCAACGTCACTTCCCCTAAAATGCTCATTTGAACGAGAGTGATAAATAATATGTGGTTTTCAAAATCAATAGAAGATGTTCTTCGTGAACTTAACGTTGATCCGGCAACTGGCCTTAAGGAACAAGAAGCCAAAGCCAGATTGGAAAAATACGGCAGCAACAACCTGAAAGGGCAAAAGAAAAAGAACATTTTGCAGATGTTCGCTGCCCAGCTAAAAGACTGGCTGATATACGTTTTGTTTGCCGCGGTCATCATCGCCCTGTTCTTGGGTGAGTATATTGACGCCATCATTATTGTAAGCGTAATCATCCTGAATGCCATTCTGGGCGTGATCCAGGAAGTTAAAGCAGGCAATGCCATTGAAGCGCTTCAGAAAATGTCGTCGCCAAAGGCACTTGTTCGGAGGGACGGAGAGGTCAGGGAAATTGATTCGGAACGAGTGGTGCCGGGCGATATCCTGATCCTTGATGCCGGAAGGTTTATTTCTGCTGATGTTCGTTTAATTGAAACGGCCAATCTTCAGGTGGAGGAATCGGCGCTGACCGGCGAATCTGTTCCATCGGAAAAAGACGCTATGCTCATTCATGATCCGAAAACCCCGCTGGGCGATCGTGAAAACTTGGCGTTCATGACATCTATTGTAACCTACGGCCGTGGTGTTGGTGTTGCAATTGGAACCGGGATTAATACCGAAGTTGGAAAAATTGCCAACATCATTGAAGGGGAAGAAGAGAGTAAGACCCCACTGGAAATTCGGCTGAATAACCTCGGCAAAACGCTTGGTAAAATGGCCATCGGGATCTGCCTCTTTATTTTTGCCGTCTCATTGTTTCAGGGCCGTAACCTTGCCGAAATGTTCCTGGTGTCTGTTTCCCTTGCTGTGGCAGCTATTCCCGAAGGATTGGCGGCCATCGTGGCGGTGGTTCTTTCCATCGGCGTGACCAGCATGTCGAAACGAAACGCGATTATCCGTCGCTTGCCGGCCGTTGAAACGCTCGGGTCGGTCAATGTCATTTGTTCGGATAAAACGGGTACACTCACGCAAAATAAAATGACCGTGGTGAAGTATTTCACTATAAAAGGTGAATTCGCCGTTGAACGAGATAAGAAAAATACCCCGACGGAAGATGCTCAATTGTTGGCCAAAACCATGATCCTTTGCTCCGATGCAACCTGGGAAAACGGTCAGGGAACGGGCGATCCCACTGAAATTTCCTTGTTGTTGCTGGGCGATGATTTGGGTATCGACCGAAAGGCATTGGGTACCGGAAATAAACGTGTGGCTGAATTCGCTTTTGATTCCGACCGTAAACTCATGTCGACGCTCACCGAAGAAAACGGAAAGTTCACGGTTAATACAAAAGGAGCCATTGATAACCTTTTAAAAATAGCTACGCATGTTTTGGTTGATGGACGGGTAATCCCCATTACTGATGAACATAAAAAACAATTCAATCTTGAAACGGAAAGCATGTCGGGCCAAGCCCTTCGTACGCTTGGTGCAGCCTACAAACCGGTTGATTCAGTCATTGATGCTTCAGAAATGGAAAAGGATCTGATCCTTATCGGTTTGGTGGGGATGATCGATCCGCCACGAACCGAAGTGAAGTCTTCTATTCAACTGGCGAAAAATGCCGGAGTCACCTCCATCATGATTACGGGTGACCATAAAAACACCGCTTTCGCCATTGCTCATTCACTGGGAATCGTTGAACGTCTCGACCAGGCCATTACTGGTCAGGAAATGGACGACTTCACTGATGAAGAATTTGCCACTAAGATTTCAGGATATCGGGTTTTTGCCCGTGTTTCGCCTGAGCATAAGGTGCGAATTGTACATGCCCTCAAATCGCAAGGCAACATTGTGTCTATGACAGGCGATGGCGTCAATGATGCCCCATCGTTAAACGCTGCAGATATTGGTGTGGCAATGGGCATCACGGGAACTGATGTTGCCAAAAGTGCGTCGGATATGATTTTGGCTGATGATAACTTCGCAACGATTGTTTCTGCTATTGAACAGGGCCGGAATATTTACAACAACATTAAAAAATCGGTTATCTTTCTGCTCACCTGCAACCTTGGAGAGGTGATTGCCATGTTCGTGACCATCCTCGCGGGCTGGGAAGCTCCGCTGCTTGCAACCCAGCTTTTGTGGATCAACCTCCTCACCGATTCGTTACCCGCAGTTGCCTTGGGCATGGATCCGGGCGATCCGGATGTGATGAAAGAAAAACCGAGAAACCCGAAAGAGAGTTTCTTTGCCGAAGGCGCAGGATTACGGGTCATTTTAGGCGGTATTTTAATTGGAGCGATCACCATTCTTGCTTTCTGGTACGGATACTTTGAACATGGCTATAGCCCGTTTGATGCTTCCGTTCCGGCAGATGTTGTGGAATACGCGCGGACGATGGCTTTTATGGCCATTATTTCATGTCAGTTGTTCTACTCTCTGGCGTTTCGGAGCAGTAAGAAATTGATATTCACCATTGGCATTTTTTCCAATAAATACCTGATTGGGGCCATCGTATTAGGTTTGCTCCTGCAATTGGTCGTGATAGGCATTCCTGCCATGCAAAACGCATTCAAGCTACAAATGCTGGATTTTCGCGGATGGATGATGGTGATCGCCTTGGGATTGGTTCCATTGATATTCAAAGAATTATCAAAACTATTTTTACGTGCCGACAAAAACAAGAAGTGAGGCAATCGAATCGGCGCCAACGCCTGAACCAGCTACCAATCTGCTTCTTGGCCTTGGGGTGCTATGATTTGTTGGAGCAAAGAGGAATTTTCAGAAATAAACCCGGCTCAACGGATTTCTAAAACCGTGGTTCTTGCCAGAGAAAGGTGATGCAGGGGCAGATGGTTCTGCCTTTTGTATGCATAGTTCAACCAGCATTCATTGATTTTTAAGATTTACCTTATCATTATCTGCGCACTAACTACCGTTTGCAGAATCCACTTGAAATCTCCCTCCGAAAAAGGCACATTGCATCTACGGAACAGAGGGAAGTTTCAATGAGAGCATCAGGGGGTTGCTGGGGGTTATCGTGGATGAAAAAATAAAGGATTTGCTTAAGGAGCTTCCCAAGATTGACGAGGTGATGCTCCTTTTGGAGAAACGGGGTTCATTCCCCGGCGTTCCCCGTGATATCGTGAAGGAGGCCTGCCGTTCGGTCGTGAACGATAGCCGGCAGAAGATCATATCCGCCCGGAACGCTGGCGCCGTACAGATGCCCACCACGGAAGAAGCCGCGAACACCGTCGGCCGTTTTCTGGATGGCCTTGCCCTGCCTCGCCTGCGCCGGGTGGTGAATGGAAGCGGCATCGTCTTGCATACCAACCTGGGCCGGGCGCCCCTGTGCCGGGACGCCCTGATGAGGATCGCGGAGGTTGCACGGGGCTATTCAAACCTGGAATTCGATCTGGAAAAGGGCGAGCGCGGTCTGCGCTACGACCACGTCCGGGGGCTCCTCTGCTCTCTTTCCGGCGCGGAAGACGCGATAGTGGTCAATAACAATGCCGCCGCAGTCCTGCTTGTGCTCAACACCCTCGCCGCCGGGAAAGAGGCCGTCGTCTCCCGCGGGGAACTGGTGGAGGTGGGCGGCGAATTTCGTATCCCCGAGGTGATGGAGAAGAGCGGGGCTTGTCTCCGGGAGGTGGGCTCCACCAACCGCACCCGTCTGTCTGACTACGAAAATGCCCTGAACGCCGGGACCGGCGTCATCCTGAAGGTGCATACCAGCAACTTCAGAATCATGGGCTTTACCGAGGAGACGGGTCTCGATGCCCTGGTGGCCCTGGGAAAGAAACACGGCGTGCCCGTGGTGGATGATCTCGGCAGCGGATGTTTCATCGAGCTTGACCGTTACGGCTTGGAGCGGGAACCCACCGTGCGGGATGCGCTGGCCACCGGCGTGGACGTCGTCACCTTCAGCGGCGACAAACTATTGGGCGGTCCCCAAGCCGGCATCATCCTGGGCAAGAGCGCCGTTCTGCAGAAGATCAAGAAGAATCCCTTGAACCGTGCGCTCCGCATAGACAAGCTTACGCTCGCCGCGCTGGAAGCGACGATGATCGAATATCTGCAGCCCGAGCAGGCGGTCAATAACCTGCGCGTACTCCGGGCCCTGACCGAACCGCTTCCCCCGGTAAAAAAGCGTGCCGGGAAATTGCTTGCCGCAGTAAAGAAAGTTGTGGGAACGGGAAGTACGCTTTCCCTGAAGCCAGGAGCTACGCTTGCCGGCGGCGGCTCGCTTCCCACCTGCGAGATCCCCACGGCGCTCGTGTGCATCCGTCCCGCGCACATGACCGCATCCGCCCTGGAGGCGCGCCTGCGGGCGTTGGATGTCCCCGTCATTGCCCGGATAGCCGATGACGAGGTGCTCCTCGATGCGAGGACCATAGACGAAGAGGAGTTTGCCTTTATCCGGGAGGGCTTGAAAACCATATTTGCAGACAAGGGTACCCATGGCGCCGGGAAAAGCCGGAGATAAACGATCCTCCCTCGTTCCTGCGGGGGAGGAAACGGGGAATGAAGGCGGCAGGTATTTCTTCCCGGTGGGCAGGGAAGAAGCGGGGATAAGGCTCGACGTTTTTCTTTCCCGGCAAGGTCTGTCGCTCTCCCGCTCGCAGATCAAAAAGACGGCGGATGCGGGCAAGATCACGGTAAACGGCGTGCCCGCCAGGGCCGGCCGGCAGCTGCGGGAAGGAGATGAAGTCGTTTTCGAAAAGCCGCCGGTTGCCGCGTATGACGTCCTTCCGGAGGATATCCCCCTCGTCGTTGTTTACGAAGATCCCTCCCTCCTCGTTGTGGACAAGCCCGCGGGCATGGTCGTCCATCCGGCGGCGGGGAACTACCGGGGAACCCTGGTCAATGCGCTTCTCTTCCACTGCCGCGATCTTTCCGGCATCGGCGGGGTCTTGAGGCCCGGCATTGTCCACCGCCTGGATAAAGGGACTTCGGGGCTGCTGGTCGTGGCCAAGTCCGATGCGGCCCACCGGGGGCTGGCCGCCCAGTTCAAGGGGCATGAGGTTAAGAAAACCTACCGCGCCCTTGTCTGTGGCAATGTAAAGGAAGAAGAGGGCGTTATCAATATGCCCGTGGGGCGGGATATGGTGGACAGGAAAAAAATGTCCACCCGGAGCAGGCGTGGCAAGGAGGCGTTGACGGGCTGGCGTGTCGGGAGGCGGTACGGGGCCGTTACCCTCCTCGACGTGGATATCGAGACGGGGAGAACCCACCAGATCAGGGTGCACCTCGCCGCCAAGGGCCATCCCGTCGTGGGCGACAGCGACTATGGCGGGACGAAACGGGCGAGAACGGCAGCCGATATGACGATACGGGAAAAACTGCGGGCCGTGCGCCGATCCCTGCTCCATTCAAGCCGCCTGGCGTTTACCCACCCCGTGACCGGCAAGCGCTTAAGCTTTTCCTCTCCCCTGCCGGAGGATATGAAGGAACTCTGCGATTTTCTGGAATCGTATCTCGCCCGGTGAGCATTTCTAAGTACAACTCTTATCCCTGCAAAGGTTCATCCCTTTTTCTTCACGACGAAATAGAAATAACCGAGATTTGCGAGCCCGATGATGACGAGACTGAGGAACATGGTCCGGTAGCTCGTCGCATGGAGGACCATGCCCATCACGACGGGGCCCAGACCCAGACCTAAATCCACCAAGCTATGGAACGTCCCCATCACGGGTCCCGGGGAAGAGCCTCCGCGCTCAAGGGCGTAGGTCATCAGGATGGGGATGAGAAAGGCATGCCCGATGCCGATGATCACGGCGGTAAGGAGAAACAGGGGCAGGGTATTCGAAAACGCGAGGATTCCCACGGAAAGGACATAGGCGATAATGCAGGGCGGGATCATTTTTTCAGTGTCCCAGCGACCCATCACCCGTCCGCCCATGGCCCGGCCAAAAATGAGCATCACGGCGACGGTGGTAAAGAATAATCCGGGATTATGCACGCCCTTGTTTATCGCGAAAATCGGGAAGAATGCGGCGATGCTGCCCCAGATGACGAAGGAGAGAAAGTTCATGATGGAGGGCGGAAGGGCTTTTACACTGATAATACTTTCGCTTTCCGCGGATGATGACGGATGAATGATCGGGATGTTTTCCAGTTTCCCAACGGTGAAGAGCATGCATAACGACAGCGCCGTGCAGGCCAGGAAGAGGAAGGGAAAACCGAATTGGTTGATGAGGAACATGCCGATGACGGGGCCTAAGGCGCCTGCGCTATTCCAGGACAGAAGAAAATAACTGAGGCGCTCTACCCGGCAGTCGTCCGATCCGATTCTCGCGATGTATGAAAACGAGGCCGTATGGTAGATGCCCATCCCCATCCCCTGGATGATCCGTACAATGAGAAACGGCCAGAACGGGAGCGCCATGAGATAGGCAAGAGAGGTAACCATACAGAAGAGGCTCCCGGCGATCAGAAAGCTTTTCTCAGGGGTCCGGAGAAGCGCTTTCCCGGCAAATGGTTTGAAGGTCATGGAGGCAAAACTAAGGGCGCCGATAAGAATACCGATCTGGGTTTCTATGGACCCCATTCTTAAGAGGTAGATCGGGAGGGTCGGAATAAGGCAGTAATAAACAAGGCCATAGGCGAATTGCCCGAGACAGCAAAGGATGAAATCACGGGTCAGTACCTTCCCGTTCGCTGGTGTAATCATAGAGCCGTTTCTGTATGGATAAGGGCACGTATCCGGAGAAGAATGTCCTTTCACGGACGGCATCGGCCCGTGAAAGGACATTGCCGTTTTACCCTGATTGTTTATTTTCTTTGATAAAGCCTCTTAAGTGAAATATACTGCCCTGTCAAGGACAATCACGGGGAATTCCGACCGTCAAATACGGTGGACGAGAGAGGACCTTCCTGATTGTTGTCATGCTTATTCGTGGTCGGCGCGGTGAGGAGGGGCTTTGGCCGGGTTTCGGTTTTCGCAAAAAGGTTCTGTTTGCTGTCTTGAGTCCACGGCGCTGGCCGAGAGCGATTTTTTAGTCCATGCCTTCTGCACGCGGCGTGAAGGGGTGAGCGGGGAGGGCTTCTCCAGTCTGAATTTCACTACCCGGACGGGGGATGATCCGGAGCGGGTAAAGGCCAACTGGGGACTGCTCTCCGATGCCTTTCAGATTCCTCCCGGACGATTTCTGGTGGTAAACCAAGTTCATGGTGATTGCATCCTGACCATAGACAGCCCCGATTTTGAGATTCCCCTCCCCGGGTCCGTTCCCGCCGAGGCGGATCTGTCCTGTGATGCAGTACTCACCAACCAGCCGGGACTGGCCATCGGGGTAAAGACGGCGGATTGCGCTCCCATTTTCCTCGTGGACCGTGTAAGGCGCGTCGCCGGCGTGGTGCATGCGGGCTGGCGGGGGACGGCGTTGAATATTGCGGGGAAGGCCGTCGGCCGGCTCGGGGAAAGGTTTTCCTCGCGGCCGGAGGATATCCTGGCCGTGATCGGTCCGGCGATAGGCCCCTGCTGCTATGAGGTTGACGACGCGGTTTTCCGTTCCCTGCCCTCCCCATCCGACGAAGCGTCTTTCTTCCGTCCGTCGGGGAGAGCGGGCCGGCGGATGCTGGACCTGCCCGCGGCCAACCGATGGCATCTTGAGAAAATGGGGGTTCCGCCGGGGAACGTTTCCTCTGCGGAAATCTGCACATCCTGCAGGGAAGACTTATTCTATTCCCACCGGCGGGACGGGGGAAGAACGGGCCGCCATCTCAATTTCCTTATGTTAAAGCCCTGAAAGGAACAATGGATATTTTTCTCAGGATACTAATAATGACATAATATCCTTGACATACGGGATCATATTGCTTATTCTTAAAGCGGCACAAAAGGGAGTTCGTATCACTCTTTCTGACCTTACCCGCAGGAGAATAGCGTGATCACCCCACCATCCGGCAACAAAGCCCTGAAAGGCGGCACGCCCCTCTTCCTTGCCCTGATTGCCGCCGGTCTTGCCGGCAACTATTTCAAATTTTCCATACTCAACGCGGATTTCATCTTCGGCAGCATCTTTGCCATGCTCGCGTTGCAGCACTTCGGATTTGTCCGCGGTATTATTGCGGCCGCCATCATCTCCAGTTACACCTATCTGGCCTGGAACCACCCATACGCCGTCATCACCATGACTACTGAAGCGGCGGTTGTCGGTTGGTTTATCGGCCGCCGAAAGACGGGCATGGTTGCCGCCGACGCCCTCTACTGGCTGTTCATCGGCATCCCGATTGGTTATCTGGGTTTCCATGGCATCTCGCATTTTCCGGTAAGCAACACCATGTTCCTCATGACCAAGCAGGCGATCAACGGCATCGCCAACGCCCTCGTCGCCAGACTGATCTTTACCGGGTATCTGTTCCGTTCGAACGCTGCGTTGATATCGTTCCGTGAAGTTGTATCAAACATGCTGGCATTTTTTGTGTTATGTCCGGCGCTGATTCTGGTAAGTATCGGCGGGAAAGCCGATCTTGCCGAAACCGACCGTCAGATACGCGCCATGCTGAGCCAGGATAGCCGACGGATGACCGACAGCCTTGTAAATTGGGTGGAGGATCGAAAACGACCTATCGTCATTCTCGCCGGAATAGCAGGAACGCTTTCGCCGGCGCAGATGCAAACGCGCTTCGAGCAAAGGCTGATGTCGGACAGCAATTTTCTGCGGATAGGACTCATTGACAAAGAGGGAAAGGCGATCGCTTATTCCCCGCCGATTGATGAACGAGGCCGCAGCACCATCGGCAAGGACTTCGCCGATCGCCCCTACATCCCCGTCCTGAAACAGAAGCGTCAACCGATGCTCTCGGAGGTGATCGCGTCGAGATTCGGTCATCCCGATCCCGTTGCCGTCATGCTGGCGCCCGTGCTTTCCGGCGGGGACTATCGCGGTTATGTCGCCGGCATACTGAACTTCAAGCGGCTGCGAGCCATCCTTGAGATCAATGCCGCCGGGCAATCCGTTTTTTACGCGCTGCTCGACAAAAGCGACAATGTTATCATCACCAACCGCGCCGATCAGAGGGCAATGATGCCATTTTCCCGCGGGAAAGGAACGCTGGGCAGCCCTGAGAAGGGAATTTCGCGCTGGATCCCCGCGTTGCCTTCCAATATCTCCACGATTGAGCTTTGGGGGAAATCGCTCTACGTCGCGCAATCCACTATCGGTGAACTGGCGGAATGGAAATTGATTCTGGAACAACCGGTGGCGCCGTTCCAGAAAAAACTCTATGACAACTACACGGGCAAGTTGTTCATCCTCTTTGTAATTTTGCTCGGATCACTGGCGCTGGCCGAATTCATCAGCCGCCGTATTACACAAACTACCGAACAACTCGGCGATATTACCCATGATCTGCCCGCCAAGCTGATATCCGACGCGCAGATTGACTGGCCGCCGGAGAGCGCCATCCTGGAAATGGATCGCCTGGGGCGCCATTTCCGTGAGATGGCCGATTCGCTCAGGGCAAAATTCGTCGAGAACCGGCAGATTAATGAATCACTCGAGCAGCGGGTCGAGGAACGAACGGAGGAGTTGCGGAAAAGCGAGGAATTCCTCAACAGTATTGTCGAAAACATCCCCGCCATGATTTTTATGAAAGATGCCGCTGATCTTCGATACGTGAAATTCAACAAGGTGGGGGAAGAACTATTGGGATATTCGAGGGAAGGGCTGGTGGGTAAAAATGTCTATGACATTTTCCCTCAGCGTGAAGCGGATTTGTTTACGAAACAAGATCGGGAGGCGCTGAACACCGGTCGGCTTATCGAATTGCCGGAAGAAATCGTTCATATCCCGCATCGTGGTGAACGGGTGCTGCACACCAAGAAAATACCGATTTTTGATAAGCAAGGGATACCCCAATATGTCCTCGGCATAGCGGAAGACATCACCGAGCGCAAGCATGCGGAGGAGAGGCTCCGCGAAAAGACCGAAGAAATCAAAAACTATTTTTCCACGGCGCTTGACCTCTTTTGCATCGCTGACGCGGATGGTTACTTCCGCCAACTGAACAATCAATGGGAAGAGACACTCGGCTATTCCCCCAAGGAACTTGCAAACAAACGATTCACGGACTTTGTTCACCCGGATGATATGAAATTAACCCTGCAGTTTACGAAGATCGCGTCCCAGGGGCAGGTCCATAATTTGGTTAATCGCTATCGCCGTAAAGACGGGGAGTACCGTTGGATAGAATGGCGTTCTCTGGCCACCGACAACAAGATATTCACCTCCGGTCGCGATATCACGGAACGTAAACATGCCGAAATGGCACTGGCTGTCGAGAGGGAGCGTCTCGCCGTGACCCTGAGGAGTATCGGCGATGGCGTGATAACAACAGACGTACGGGGACATGTTACCTTCCTCAACAGAGTCGCCGAGGAACTTACGGGATGGTCTCACGCAGAGGCGGTAGGACAACCCCTTCCCACGGTCTTTCAGATTGTCAATGAGACGACGCGAAAGCGATGTGAGAATCCGGTTGATTTAGTCTTAAAAAACGGTGATATCGTGGGGCTTGCCAATCACACCATACTGATCCGGCGTGACGGCAAGGAAATGATCATTATTGACAGCGGCGCTCCCATCCGCGATAGGGACAGCGCTATTGCGGGCGTGGTCTTGGTATTTCGTGACAATACGAAGAAGGAAAAGGCCGATCGGGCACTTCAGAATGCCGATAAGCTTCAAGCCGTAGGGATGCTTGCCGCTGGAATCGCCCATGATTTCAATAACCTGATGAGCGGATTGTTCGGGTATCTTGACATAGCCCAGGAACAAGCGGAGAGAAACGACAGCGATGGCGCTTCAACCACCCTCTCCAAAGCCCGAGGGGTATTTGACCGGGCAAAGCACCTGACGCACGAGCTACTCACCTTTGCCAAGGGCGGCTTACCCGTTCGCAAGACCATATCCATTGTGGAACTGGTGGAGGAAGCGGTATACTTCGCCCTGAGTGGTTCCAACATTACGCCGCTCTTTTCCCTTGAAGGGTCCATCTGGTTGTGTGATATAGATAAACATCAACTGTCCCAAGTTTTTGATAATATTGTTCTTAATGCCCGTCAGGCAATGCCGCAGGGCGGCAAAGTGGAAATCACGATCAAAAATGTCGCTGCTGCAGATATTCCCAAATCCCTCTCAACCAATGACTATGTGTGTATTTCTATAAAAGATTACGGCACCGGCATCATGAAGGAACACCTGTCGCAGATGTTTGTTCCTTTTTTTACGACCAAACAAATGGGCAGCGGACTGGGGTTGGCCACGAGTTATGCCATCGTGAAGAAGCATGACGGCACCATTGAAGTGGAGTCAGAGCTCGGCAAGGGAAGTGCCTTCCATATCTATTTGCCGGCGTCTCCGTCTCGGGAAGCGACAGTCTGTTCGATAATAAAACAGGAACATACCGGTGCAGGGAGTATCCTCATCATGGACGATGAGGAATTTATACTTGATATGCTTTCCTTGCGTCTTATTGAAATGGGGTATGATGTTGCGAAGGCCGAAAATGGCGATAGAGCCGTTGAGCTTGCGAGAGAAGCGGTAAACAATGGCAAACCGTTTTTGATCGCTATCCTCGACCTTACCATTCCCGGGGGACGAGGAGGGAAGGACGTCGCGCAAGAATTATTGGCTATTGATCCCGCTATCAAGCTTGTTGCCTCAAGCGGCTATTCTGAAGATCCCGTCATGACGACGCCTTCCGCGTATGGTTTCCAGAAAGGATTGGTTAAGCCTTATCGAAAGGATGACGTGGCCAGGCTGCTGGAATCGTTGCGTCATTGATTGAAGCTCTCATTGGGCACGCTGCGGAGAATCTTCAACTCTCCCCAAGAGGGCAGCCATATTTGTCTCGGAGGGATCGTTTCCCGATTAAGGGGAAAATGGACTGCACCCCCCGGACTGGACAAAATATGTTAGAGTAGTCGGCAGGATCATCCCCCCGGGGAAGAAAGGATCTTGCCATGAAGCAACAGCGAAGGTTCAGCCGAGAGTTCAAACGTCAAGTTGTTGAAGAACTGCT
>JACQWR010000024.1 GCA_016209105.1 Deltaproteobacteria bacterium
GGGGGGGGGGGGGGGGGGGGGGGGGGGGGCGGTCGGATCACCGCCCCCCGGTGAGCGGGAAAGGATTACTCTTTCTGATACTTGAAGGACACGCTTATCCGGGCGCGAAAGAGCGCCACTTTGCCGTCTTCAAGCGACATGTCAAGCTTGACGACTTCGGCAATGCGGAGATCCCGCAATGACTTTGCCGCTGTTTTTATCGCACTTTTTGCGGCATCCTCCCAGGAAACCTTGCTTGATCCCACCAACTCAATGAGTTTGTACGTACTTTCAGGCATGGCAACTCTCCTTTCTTTTCTTAGTAAGGTTAATAGTAAGAACCCCCCTATCTTCCTCCTCTTCAAAGAGGTAAAAACCAAACCTGCTCTGCACTCATGGGGCTACTTCCGAGAAGATGTTTTATTCTAAAGAGATTCACGTAATAAAGCAATATACAAAATAGACTATTTTATTGCCTCCTGCCCGCCCGTTGCGGAATTCAGGACCCTCTTTTTACGATTTCTGCAGCTATTCCCACAATAAGAGAAGAAACCAGGCATGTTGATGTGGCGGTAAGATATTCAACGAAATAAAAAGCCTGCACGGGGGTCATATGCCACTTTATCGAACTGCGGTTTTCCGCGGCTCGCCTCATGAATTCATCCCGGTATGCAGTTTTTAAGAACGAACAGGAAAGGCACCAGACGATCCCCCACAGGAAAGGAATAAGCAGACGCGCTCCCCAGTGATTGGCGAGCACACCTATGAAAATCCCCGCTGCTGCGTTCGGAAAAGGAACTATTGCCGGCTTCTCCTTCCTGATTCTGATAGCGCGTTTTTGGTAAGAACCTGTCTTTGCGATGCGGAAATTTACGACGGGCGGCTTAACGTGTCAATGAAATAATGACACACGTCCGGCCGTTTATTCTTGACACGCACCCCCCTATTTCCTACACTGCCGAAAGGCAGAGAGGGGAGATGCCGCATCGTTTTCTTACCGAAAGAATCAGAAACGATTTTACCGAAGAGGAGCCCGATATGCAGAGAGACGGATTCTTGGAATTGACCCGAACAAGACGCAGCATCCGGCAATTTAAAGCCGATCCTGTCTCCGATGAATGCGTTCAACAAATTCTGGAGGCGGCGCGGTGGGCGATGTCCGGCGGCAACAGTCAGCCGTGGCAGTATATCGTCATCAGAAAGAACGAGATCAAAGAAAAACTGGCCGAAATTTACCGCCATTACCGCGAGATAAGCCTGGCGGTCGAATTGACCCGTCTGGAGGAGTACCGTCAACCTGCGTTCCGGGCGCCCGGCGGAGGCGATGCCGCCGAGGTATCCCGCAGCCGATTTACCGTATGGAGCGGCGCTCCGGTGGTCATTGCCGTCCTCGGCGACCGCCGGCTGATGCAGGCAAGCACCCTGGCGGCACGGCTCTTTGAAATGCACACCTTCGACCAGAACCTGGCCTGCACCGCTTACGCGATTCATCTAACTGCGGCATCCCTGGGTCTGGGCGCCCAGTGGTTAAGCTTGCTCCCGCCGGTTGCCGAGGCCATGAAAACGGCCATGGGGATTCCCCTGGAGCTTACCCTCTTTAATCTGAATCCTATCGGCTACCCCGCAGTGGCGCCGGTTTCGCACCGCCGCGAACTCGGCGAACTGGTGCACCAGGATTACTATGACATGACGAAATTCATGTCCAACGATGACGTCGGGAAGTATATCCTGCATCAACGAAAGCAACACGCCGCGGGGGGGACATACAAGGTCGGTGCAAAGGAAACATAGCTGTGTCGCCGGCATTCCGGGAAGACCAGGGTATCAGCCGGGGTGAAACGGCGTATCGTCGTTGTTAAAAACAAGAAGCCCCCGCCGGATCCGGCGGGGGCTTCTGAAACTCATGGTACGGACCTCAAGCCCGTCAGGACATGCTTACATGCCCATGCCGGGATATCCGCCTCCGGGAGGCATGCCGGGCATGCCGCCGCCCGCGCCCTTCTCCTCGGGTTTCTCGGCGATCATGCACTGGGTGGTCAGCATCAGAGATGCGACGCTCGCCGCATTCTGCAGGGCGAACCTAGTCACCTTCGTGGGATCAATAACGCCGGCCTTGATCATATCCTCGTACTCATCGGTCCGGGCATTGAACCCGAAGGCGCCCTTCTTCTCCTTCACCTTTTCCACGACAATGCTGCCCTCCATACCGGCGTTGGTGGCGATCATCTTCAGCGGCTCTTCAAGGGCCTTCCTGATGATGTTCACGCCCACCAGCTCGTCACCTGACAGCTTCAGCGCATCCAGGGCGGGAATGGTACGGAGGTAAGCGACACCGCCACCGGGGACAATCCCCTCCTCTACGGCGGCGCGGGTCGCATTAAGGGCATCCTCAACGCGCGCCTTCTTTTCCTTCATCTCCGTCTCTGTTGCGGCGCCGACCTTAATGACGGCAACGCCGCCGACCAGCTTCGCCAGTCTTTCCTGGAGTTTTTCTTTGTCATAATCGGAGGTGGTTTCCTCGATCTGCGCCCTGATCTGCTTCACTCTTCCTTCGAGGGAGGCCCGATCGCCGGCGCCGTCTATGATCGTCGTGTTGTCCTTATCAATCATGATCTTCTTGGCACGGCCAAGGTCCTGCACCGTTACGGCTTCCAGTTTATATCCCATCTCTTCGGAAATCATCTTGCCGCCGGTCAGGATGGCAATGTCCTCAAGCATGGCCTTGCGGCGGTCGCCGAATCCGGGGGCCTTTACCGCAGCCACGTGCAGGGTGCCGCGAATCTTGTTGACCACCAGGGTCGCCAGCGCTTCGCCTTCCACGTCCTCGGAAATGATAAGAAGCGGTCTGCCCATCTTGGCAATCTGCTCCAGAATGGGGAGGAGGTCCTTCATGCTGCTGATCTTTTTCTCATTAATGAGAATGTAGCAGTCGTCGAGGAGAACCTGCATCTTTTCCGCGTTCGTCACAAAATAGGGAGACAGGTAGCCACGGTCAAACTGCATACCCTCCACGATATCCAGCTCGGTCTCCAGTCCCTTCGCCTCTTCCACGGTGATGACGCCTTCCTTGCCGACCTTTCCCATGGCCTCGGCAATGATTCCGCCTATAGTCTCATCGTTATTGGCGGAAATGGTGCCGACCTGGGCGATTTCCTTCTGGTCCTTGGTGGGCTTGCTCAGTTTACCCAGCTCTTTCACGACCGCCTCCACCGCCTTCTCGATCCCTCTTTTTACGTCCATGGGGTTGCTGCCGGCGGCCACCGTCTTGGCGCCTTCCCGGTAGATCGCCTGGGCAAGAAGCGTCGCCGTGGTAGTGCCGTCACCGGCTACGTCACTGGTCTTGCTGGCAACTTCCTTCACCATCTGGGCGCCCATATTTTCGAACTTGTCTTCCAGTTCGATTTCCTTGGCTACCGTCACGCCGTCCTTGGTCACGGTCGGGGCGCCGAAACTTTTATCGAGAATAACGTTTCTTCCCTTGGGGCCCAGGGTTACCTTGACCGCGTCCGCAAGGGTGTTGACGCCCTTGAGGATCGACTTTCTTGCCTCTTCATCATACTGAAGTACTTTTGCTCCCATATCTATTTTTCCTCCTTACATAGTCAATTATTACTTTTCAATAATTCCCAGAATGTCGTCTTCTCTCATGATGAGGTGCTCTTCGCCGTCAATCTTCACTTCCGTGCCGGCATACTTGCTGAAGAGGATTTTGTCGCCCACCTTGACATCCAGTTTGATAACGCTGCCGTCTTCCTTGACTTTTCCTTTTCCCACGGCAATAACCTTGCCCTCCATGGGCTTCTCCTTCGCCGTATCGGGAATGATTATTCCCCCCTTGGTCTTCTCTTCTTCGGCTAACCGCTTTACGATCACCCTGTCCTGCAATGGCCTGATTTTCATACGTACATCTCTCCTTTCGCTATTTTTTAAAAAATTTTAAAAAGATACAAAGATTTTAATTTATTAGCGGATTTTCAGCATCTATAATAAACATGATTTGCCCCCTGTCAAGATGTCCCGGCCAAGAATTTTCAAAAAATCTGCGGTATCCTTCGCTCTATTGAGAGGAAAGAACGGGCCGCTAATTAGGTTGCTGAGAAAATCACCTTTACCGGCTGCTCAAAAATGCCCAGATGCAAGGCCCCAGAAATCCTGAGCCGTGAGGCGTACTTGTCCGTACGTTGAACGGCTAAGGATGAGGGAAACGCAGCAGATAGGCATTTTTCAGTAGCCTGATAGGGATCAAAACAGGTGCGCCATCAGTTCCCTGAGACTGCTGATCCGGTAAATTTTCATACCCTCCCCCGGCATTTTGTCGCGGGACTGTGTTTTGGGAATGATAGAGCGGGTAAAACCCATCCGGGCAGCCTCTTTCACCCTCGCCTCTATCTGAGAGATCCCTCGCACCTCCCCCGTGAGACCGATCTCGCCGAAAACGACCGTTCCTGAGTCAATGGGACGGTCCAGAAATGCCGAGGCGAGCGATGAGACGATCCCTAAGTCTATGGCCGGTTCGCCGACCCTGATCCCGCCGGCAACATTGAGAAAAATATCGTGATTGCCGAGATGAAGCCCGCAGATCTTGTCCATCACCGCGATGAGGAGCGACACCCGGTTGGGATCAACCCCGATGGCGGTGCGCCTCGGCATTCCCAGGTTGGTAGGACTGACCAGCGACTGGATCTCTATCAGGATGGGTCGTGTCCCTTCGATACTCGGGACGATTACGGACCCGGCGGCCCCCTCCGGCCGTTCCGCAAGAAAAAAGGCCGAAGGATTGGAAACCTCCCGGAGGCCGTCATCCCGCATTTCGAAGACGCCGATCTCATTCGCCGGGCCGAAGCGGTTCTTGATGCTCCGAATGATCCGGTAGGCATGTCCCGAATCCCCCTCGAAATACAGCACCGTGTCCACCATGTGTTCCAGCACCTTCGGTCCGGCGATGGAGCCGTCCTTGGTCACATGGCCCACCAGAAAGACGGGAATGCACATTTTTTTCGACTGCAGAATGAGCCGCCCCGACGCCTCCCGCACCTGTCCCACGCTGCCCGGCGCGGAAGACAGGAGGTCGGAATACATGGTCTGGACCGAATCAATCACCACCGCGGCCGGCATGATTTCCCGGATATGGCGGAGGATATTTTCCAGGTCCACCTCCACGAGGATGAGGAGGTTTTTCGAGGATGCCCCGATCCTTTTTCCCCTGAGCCGTATCTGCTTCGCCGATTCTTCGCCCGTGACGTAGAGGACCTTGAGCCCTGTGGCCGCCATATTATGCAGCATCTGGAGGAGCAGGGTGGATTTCCCGATCCCCGGCTCGCCGCCCACCAGGATCGCCGAACCGCCCACGATGCCGCCGCCCAGCACCCGGTCCATCTCGGCAATGCCTGTGAGCTCCCGCTCGCCCTCCGTGGCGGAGATATCGTCAATCGCAAGCGGCGCCCCGTCGAACTTCAGTTCCGCGGCGGAGGCGGAGGGAGAGAGCCGCACCTCTTCCTCCACAAACTGGTTCCACTCCCCGCAGGAGGGACACCTGCCCAGCCACTTCGGCGACTGGTGCCCGCAGCTCTGGCAGAAAAACTGTGTTTTGCTCTTCTTCGGAGGTGGATTCTTCATGTTTGTTGAGTAGATTTATTTAAAGTCTACAGCGGAATAAATGCGCCCTCCCTATTTCGACGGGCCACGTCAGCCGCAAAGCGCGCCCTCGACCCGTAAGTCGGACATCTCTACTTGTCTTTTGCCTCTTCCCGGAAATCATCATATGGAATACCGGAGGAAAAGGAAGGGGGCAGGCTACTTTTATGGAGGAAGAAGAGGGGGCACCGAAAAAATAACCTGTCCCCTTTCCCCCCTATGCTCTATGCTTACGCTGTTCTGACACGGACACGGGGTTCCACAAAGGGCCAGATGGTGCACCAGGCAACGTGCATGTCATAGTCAACCTGGAGATTCAACCATATTTCGAGGGACACCCAAAAATATTTACCAAGACGCAGGGCTGTATCTGCAGTAATAGTGCGCTTTCCCTTGATGATCGCGGTAATTCGCCCCGGTGGTACGTCAATATCCCTCGCCAGTTGATTGGCGCTCAGACCGAGGGGGTTCATAAACTCTTCGTAAAGAATTCCACCGGGCGATATCGGATCAAGCATTTCTTTTCCCTTTGTCATCTCCTTCACCTCTTAATGGTAATCCACAATTTCGACATCGCTCACATCGCCCTTTTCCCATCTGAAGCAAATCCGCCATTGATCATTGATACGAATGCTGTATTGCCCCTTCCGGTCTCCTTTCAGCGCTAAAAGTTAATTGCCGGGCGGCTGCCTGAGATCCCGGAGAGTTCTGGCGCGATGTAAGTAGATTCCCACGGGCTTACGCCCGTAGTCCTCAGCGCAGTTTTGATAGAGGAGTTTGCGTCGCACCTGCCGCTCAAAGACCTGAAAGTGGACAACACAACGACCATCAAAAAGAGAGGCGGTGTCGCGACACCGGCATATATATATAATAATATGCCTTACGTAATATGTAAAGCTTTATTCAAAATTGTGATTGGTTTCTCTTGACACACAAAACTTTTTCTCTTACCGTAAACCCACGAAAAAGCAAGTTTTCATCAGTTTTTCTCGTTAATGCTACTCCAGACTGGTTCATCTTCCTGTTCCGCTATCCATCCAATGGAGCATCGGAAACGTGAGCAACTGAGAATGAGACATCCTGTCATCATAGGGAGGTCACTCCCCAACCGAAAGGCAAGTTCCTATCGAAATGACTCAACACGTACTCCTACCGGCCCTGTGGGGTCTGGTCTTGCTCTGTTCCTTCATCGGTTACGGTACCGTCCTCGAGCGGTTGCTATTTGGCCGCGAACGATTCGGCTGGGCGAACAAAGCGGCCTGGGGAATGTCCTTCTATTTGGTGACGGGAGGAATCATGATCGGGTTCCACGCCGTATCGCGCCTCTTCCTGCTGGCGATGGTCCTCGTGGGATGTCTCTTTGGCCTTGCAGATGCCGTCGCGGGGCGGGTGCATCTGCACGAAGGGTTCGTTGTTGTCCGGGAGAAGATGCGCGCGCGTCCCTATATCTATGCCCTGAGAGTATCGGCGATTGGTGTGATCGTCCTCCTGGTGGCAATCCAGTACCTTGCCTCGTCGGACCTGACGCCCTTGGTAGCGATGAAGCGGTACGCTTCCCTGATGGACGACCTGCGCGGTTACTTCGTCTTCCCGAAACAGATCCTTGAATCGACGGCGGAATCGCCCTCATCATCGCGGTCGGCCTGATCTGGCGGATCGGTCAAGAACGCCAGCTCCCCTTTTTCTGGCAATGGGCACTCGCGCTTATCCCTCTGCTTCTCCCGTACACGGAGCTGCGACTGAACAGTTCCAGCTTCGTCACCGGCATGGTGGTGTTCCTGGCGCTTTTTATATTTCTCGACCGGAAAAGGGCGCACGGCAAAACCCCTTTGGGCAATGCGCTGGTTATCGGGATGTTGGCGGCGAGCGCTTGTGGACTGCGGACCAACCTCATCCCCCCCTGTGTGCTAATCATTGCCTTCTCCTGCCTGTGGTATCTGAAAAAAACAGGGTTAACCAAGGAGGCGATCGCCGAGGTGCTTATGATCCCCCTCTTCACGTTCCTCATGGTCCTCCCCTGGCTTCTCTCGCTGCTGCGCACCTCCGGCACGCTGCTCTATCCCGTACTGGGGACGGGGTTCGATGAAGTGAATTATGGTTTCTACCTTCCCGAGCACTTTGCAGGCGGTTATTCGCTTCTGCAGAAGCTTGAGATCATCTTCAGATTTTCCTATATCGCCGGGAACGGTTTTTACTGGGCGTTTCTGATTTCGGGCGTTATCGTCTTCTTCCTGGTTCCCCTAAAGCACCGCGCCTCCCCCCACGCCTTCGCGCTCGGCACGTTGCTCGCTGGCGTTGCAATCCTGCTCAGGGGAGACATCAGTAATCCCGGACCATTTCATCGCTATCTGTTTATCCCCTTCCTGGTATCGCTCATCGTATTTCAGGCTTGCCTCATTGATCAGGTGTATCATCATTATTTGTTGGCGGATAAACGGCGTACCACAGGCCTTCTGGATGCGGTGTTGGCTGGCAATCGGCGTGTCGTGACTGTCCTCCTTATCGTCTGTGGCTGCTTCGCGGTGCTGGTGAACCTTTCATACGGCAAAGGGAACGCTCCCGCCCTATATGCGGCGCACCTTGCGCAGCTTGTCAGAATGAACCACTTCTCGGGAGAATTGTTTCCTGAGGCGGACCGAATGCGGTATGCAAGAGCGCAGGTGACAGTCCCCGCCGACGAGGGGATACTGGCGGACGACTATGAAACGTTTCTCTATGACTTCAGACGGAACCGTATTTATACCATGAGTGATCCTGGCACGTGCAGTCCGCCGCCGGGCATGCCGTACTTCCAGGGCGCAGAGGCAGTGGCCGCCTATCTGCTCGCCCACCAGGTCCGTTACGTCGCCTATGCCTACGCGAGCCAGGCCGGCTATCCGGTGGCCGATAATCTCTATCGTTTTTTCCCGGAGAATCCCTATCTACAACGGATAACCGTACGGGCCAAGGTTGCCCTCGATCGGGTATTCGGCGAGCTGGGAGGTACGCGGGCACGCGTCTACGACGACGGCAGGCTGTTCATTCTCGATCTCAAGAATCCCGCGGCGATCCCCACCGCATATCGGGAGCCAAATTATTTTCAGCTCAGCAAAGTCCTCAGCCCCATCTGGGCTTCCACCCGAGGTTTCGACGACAACAAGGTCTGGACCGACGGCCACGGCGTGATCGAGGGCATCCATTACCAGCCGGACGACCGGGACGATCTGCTGCTTCTGAATACCTTCGGCTATCATCCCTGGCGGGGAGACTGGGAGAGGCTGAAGCTTATCGTCTCCGTCAACGGGGTGCCGTTGCAACCCGTGGGCGACACCGAGATTTCCTACATGTTCGCACTCAACGGGTCAAGGCAGCCGATCACGAGCATCACCATTGACTCTTCGACGTTCTTACCGCGCACCGAACGTATTGGCTTCGGCAGGGATGACGATCTGAAACATGGCATTGATGTGGATACGATCCTGATTACGAACAGGAATGAATTTATCGGGAGGTATCCGGGAGAGGTGGTTGCCAAATAACCGGCGCCGCTGGTTTTCGGCAAGTAGGGTGGATTTCCCGATCCCCGGATCGCCGCCCACGAGGATCGCCGAGCCGCCCACGATGCCGCCGCCCAGCACCCGGTCCATCTCGGCAATGCCCGTGAGGGCCCGTTCGCCCTCCGTGGCGGAGATATCGTCAATCGGCAGCGGCGCCCCGTCGAACTTGAGTTCTGCGGCAGCGGTGGAGGGAGAGAGCCGCACCTCCTCCTCGACAAACTGGTTCCACTCCCCGCAGGAGGGGCACCTGCCCAGCCACTTCGGCGACTGGTGGCCGCAGCTCTGGCAGAAAAACTGTGTTTTGCTCTTCTTCGAGGGTGAGGTCTTCATTTTCATAAATACGCTACACTTCTATTTCATCTATTCGCGACAATCTATGTCCCTCGAAAACAGTCAGGACATCAATATTATTCCCATTTATTTTGTAGACGATTCGATATTTTCTAAAAATCAGTTCTCTTATATTAGGGTTGGAAATTTCGGGAACAGCTCTTCCTCTGAGAGGTTTGTCGGACAAGGACTCTGCGTGTTCGATTATCTGGTCAACAAATTTCTCGGCCTGTTCGGGACTATCCTGCGATATAAAATCCTCAATCTCGAACAATCTTTCCAGAGCTTCATGAGTCCACTGGATTTTCATCACATGCGTCTTCTCTCACTCAATTCAGCCTTGAGTTCGTCGGTGCTGTAAACTTTTCCGCTTTTAGCATCCGATATCCCTTTGCTGACAGAATCAAAAAAAGCTTTTTTATAAACAAGTTCGTCGTAGTCACTCGGAGAGAGCAAAACTCCAGCGGGTCTTCCGTTCTGTGTTATAATCAACGGGTGTCCGGCTTTTTGAATGCTTTTAAACCACTTAGAGATGCCAGTTTTAAATTCTGCAATGGGAACAATATCATTTGAAATTGAAAAGGCTTTCATATTATGGCTCCTTATTTTGCTATATTTTTTGGTCTAAATATAGGCCAATATAATGAGCAAATCAAGTTCTTTCAATAACAAAAATCTCAGCGGCGGGCCAGCAATTTTACGCTAAGGCCGCCACGGTTCTACCCGTCCGCTGAAACGACGGGTTCTGCCAAGTCTATCAGAGTTTACCAAAGACTTTTAACATATTGATAGTCTAAGATTCTTTTATCTTTGGTAAGAATCGTGGCATTCTCTTCACGCGCCGTTGCCACAATTATCTGATCTGCCGGATCGTCATGGAAAGGCTTTGGAAGTACTGTTGAGCGGTAGGCTATCATGGGTGTAAGGTGGACAAATTTGAGTTTGGGCATTTCCAAAGCGGTATTGATCCACTCCTCCGGCTTGCAGGAAATACCAATCCTCCCTTTTTCCAAAAGTTTACTCAATTCCCAAGGTGAAATTGCAGATAAAAGAAGCTCATCATATCCGTTTATATTTTCAATCAGTTTTGTAACTTTCCGCGACAAATTTTGTGGGCGCATATTCCACCAAACCCAGGTATGCGTATCGAGCAGGTATTTCATTGACATGCTTCCCAGAATCCTTCACCAAGCGGTGTGATTATATCCTTTTCGAAAACGAAAGCATCCGCAAGTTTGCCTGGTGTTGGCTTCGTTACGGATATGCGATAGGGAACCACTTGAGCAAGGGGCTTGCCTCTTTTCGTTATGACGATTGTTTCTTGGGATTTTGCAACATCGTTTAGTATCTTCAACGCATATGCCTTAAATTCACTTATGGCCATTGTCTTCATGTGATCACCCCCTTTTCCAGAATAGAGTAGTCAATTGAAATAGTCATGTCAAGAAAAAAATGAAGCTCCCCGCCCACGGGGCGGGGCTTCTCGATAAGGAGTTTCAATTATCATTGCGCCCCTTAACCCCGCCTACAAGGCGGGGCTTGCAGGGTGCGCCCCCGGTCAAAAATCTTACGGAGCGTAACGGCGGAGCTGAGCGTCGGCACAAGCCTGTGGAGCGCCTTTAGGCGCATCCGATACAGGCGCAGTGACGTGCGCTCCAGCTATTTGCTGGACTGAGCGCAAGCTCAGCTCCGCCGATGGGGCGAGGACGGTTTCTTCTTTTTGTCCCCGCCCCATCAATTAATATACTTGCCAAGTATTTTCCGAAATTTGGTTGAATTCTACTTCATTTCATAAATAACAAAAAGAGAAAATAAATCATAAAATCAAAATATTTGGACTATCCCCCAATGGGTATTTTGTGTTAATAAAGACCAAATACCTGGTGGGTAAAACATGGGAAATTTGTCCAACGTAAAAAAATCCGACATTCTTCCGGAGTTTCAAACCTTTCTTTTAGACAAGAAAATGGTGCCGGAAAAGAATGTAATTCTTGCGCATTACCGTGGCTTCAAACCCAATAATTTATCAGCGGTCAAATTGACTGACCTCGCGCCTGAACTGCCCAAGGAAGCAAAACGGCTGATTCGGCTTAAACATTACTCCTACAGCATGGAGAGAACCTGTCTCCGGTAGAAAACCAAAATCTCTTGAGTTATGGCTGCAATACTGGTATGTTTTCCCCACATTTCAAGAAAGAACGAGGACAAGACCATGCATAACCCAAATTTCAGCTCAGGTCCCTGCAGTAAAAGACCGCAGTGGAACCTCGATAACCTCAAGGGTGCCGCGGTCGGCCGTTCGCACCGTTCGGCACTCGGCAAAGCAAAACTGGCAGAATCCATAAACTTAAGTAAAAAAGTTCTCGGTATTCCCGGCGATTACCTACTGGGGATATTCCCCGGTTCCGACACCGGCGCCCTGGAGGCGGCCCTGTGGACGCTCCTCGGCCCCCGCCCTGTCACCGTGCTGGTATGGGAAAGCTTCGGCGAAGACTGGGCGACGGACGTGAACAAGCAGCTCAAACTCAAACCCACCATCCTCAAGGCCGATTACGGCAAGATCCCGGATTTGAAGGCAGTGGACTGGTCGAACGACGTGGTGTACGTCGCCAACGGCACCACCAGCGGCGTTAAACTCCCGGATTGGAACTGGATCCCGGCAAACCGGGAAGGCCTCTCCATCTGCGACGCCACCAGCGCCGCCTTCGCCATGCCAATAGACTGGTCGAAGATTGACGTGGCGACCTTCTCCTGGCAGAAATGCCTGGGCGGCGAAGCGGGACAGGGCATGCTCGTCCTGGGACCCCGTGCCGTGGCGCGCATCGAGTCTTACGATCCACCCTGGCCCCTGCCCAAGATCTTCCGGATGAAGAAGGGCGGCACGGTCAACCGCGCCATCTTTGAAGGCGACACGATCAACACCCCTTCTCTGCTCTGCGTGGAGGATTTCATTGATGCCCTCAACTGGGCCGGGAAAATCGGCCTGGACGGCCTTATCAAGAAAAGCCTGGCGAACCTGAAGGTTGTGGAGGACTGGGTGGCGAAAACGGACTGGGTCGAGTTCCTGGCCGAATCCCCGGAAATCCGTTCCAACACGTCGGTCTGCCTCAGCGTGACGAGCGAAAAGGTAAAGGCCATGCCGGACGCCGACCGGGCAAAGCTCTTCAAGGATATCGCCGGCGAACTGAGCAAGAAGAACACAGCCCACGACATCGGTTCCTACAAGGCCGCCCCCCCGGGTTTCCGCTTCTGGTGCGGCCCGACGATAGAGACGGAAGACGTAAGGAGCTCCCTGCTCGAACTGGAGAAAGTCTATAAACAGAAAATAGGCGGATAATACCAGAGAAGGAAGCATTGCCTGCGTTCCTTTCGGCGATATCTGCGGGGAGTTCATTCTAATTCTTTAGGTTATTATCTTTTTTAGGAGGTAACGTTCCATGAAAAAGGTTTTGGTAAGCGACAAAATGGCGCCCGAAGCCATCGAGATATTTCAAAAAACACCCGGCATCGAGGTTGATGTCAAAACGGGCCTCACCCTCGATCAGCTCAAGGAGATCATCGGAAACTACGACGCCCTCGCTATCAGGAGCGCCACCAAGGTCACGAAGGACGTTCTCGAATGCGCCGGGAAACTGAGCGTCGTGGCCCGCGCCGGCGTGGGCGTGGACAACGTGGACATTGACGCCGCCAGCAAGAAGGGCATCGTCGTGATGAACACCCCGGACGGCAATACGATCACCACGGGGGAGCATACCATCGCCATGATGCTTTCACTGGCCCGGCAGATCCCTCAGGCAACCGCTTCCATGAAGGCCGGCAAATGGGAAAAGAGCAAGTTCATGGGACACGAGTTCTGCAACAAGACCCTTGGCGTCATCGGCATCGGCCGGGTAGGCGGGATCGTCGCCAACAGGGCGCAGGGACTGAAGATGAACGTGCTCGCCTATGATCCCTTCATATCGGCCGAGGCCGCTGAGAAGGCCGGCATCACGCTGGCCACGCTCGACGAGATATTCAAGAGGGCCGATTTCATCACCGTCCACACCCCCATGACGAAGGAAACGAAAGGCATCGTCAACGCCGCTGCCTTTGCCAAAATGAAGAAGGGGGTTTTCATCATCAACTGCGCTCGCGGCGGCATCGTGGATGAAAAAGACCTGTATGACGCCCTCGTCTCCGGGAAGGTCGCCGGCGCCGCGCTTGATGTGTTCGTGGATGAACCGACGAAAAACACGGAGCTTATTGCACTGGAAAACGTGATCTGCACACCCCACCTGGGGGCCTCCACCGACGAGGCGCAGACCAACGTGGCCATCGCCGTTGCCGAACAGATCGGCGCTTACCTCCTCCGGGGGGAAATAAAGAATGCCGTAAACTTCCCCTCCGTCAGCGCAGAGATGCTGAACGTGATCCAGCCCTACCTGACCCTCGCCGAAAAGCTTGGCCAGTTCGAGGCGCAGCTCGTCACGGGCGCCCTCAAGGAAATCGCCATCGAATACAGCGGTGAGATACTGAACTACAACGTCGTCCCCGTTACCATCTCGCTCTTGAAGGGACTCCTGACGCCCATACTGACGGAGAACATCAACTATATCAATGCGCCCGTCATCGCCAAGGAACGGGGCATCAAGGTCGTTGAATCCAAGACCAGTGAAACAAAGGATTACACGAGCCTGATCACCCTCACCATCAAGACTTCCAAGGAGGTCTGTTCCGCGGCGGGAACACTGTTCGGACGGCAGGACCAGCGAATCGTGCGGATCAACAAATTCACCCTTGAGGTCATACCCGAGGGCAACATGCTTGTTATCTATAACCATGACCGGCCGGGCGTCATCGGGAACATCGGCAGCACCCTGGGAAACAACAATGTGAATATCGCCAGACTGCACCTAAGCCGCGAGCAGACCGACAAGGAAGCCCTCGTGGTGCTGAGTACGGACAGCTCGGTAACGAAGGATGTGCTCGACAAGCTCAGCAGCCTGCCCCATGTCACTTCGGTCAAATATCTGAAGATGTGATGGACTTGTAAAAAACTGAAGGAAGATTGAGTGAAATCAGACGGTTCCCCAAAAACTCCCCCGGCTTTCGCCGGGGCAGTTTTTTGCGAGGTCGTCAGGATGTAGGAGAAAAAATATGGCTAACGTTGCAGTTGTGGGGACCCAGTGGGGCGATGAAGGCAAGGGAAAAGTCGTGGACCTGTATGCGGAAAATGCCGATGTGATCGTCCGCTTTCAGGGGGGAAATAATGCGGGCCACACCCTCGTCGTAAAAGGCGAACAGACCATCCTCCACCTGATTCCTTCCGGCATCCTCCATGACAACAAGACATGCGTCATCGGAAACGGCGTCGTCGTGGATCCGCTGGTGCTTCTGGAGGAGATTGACCGCCTGAAAAGCCGGGGCCTGCTGCCGCCCAATACGAAGCTCTATGTAAGCGAGAACGCCCATGTAATTATGCCTTACCACCGCAAGGTGGACGTGGCCCGCGAAAAGAAGGGGGGCGGCAAGGCGATCGGCACTACGGGACGGGGAATCGGCCCTGCCTATGAGGACAAGGTCGCGCGGGTCGGCATCCGCATCTGTGACCTGCTCGATGAAAAAGTATTCCGGGAAAAATTGAACAGGAATGTTGAGGAGAAGAACTTTTACCTCACCGGCCGTTTCCACGAAGAGCCGCTCAACGCAAAGAAAATCTATGAGGAATACCGGGCGTATGCCGACAAGATCAGACCCTACGTTGCCGACACCTCGGTCGTCATCCACAACGAGCTGAAAAAGGGGAAAAAGATCCTCTTCGAGGGCGCCCAGGGATGCCATCTCGATGTAGACCACGGCACCTATCCATTCGTCACCTCCTCGAATACGGCGGCCGGCAACGCCTCCTGCGGAAGCGGCGTGGGACCGTCCGCCATCAGCAAGGTTGTGGGGATCTGCAAGGCCTATACGACACGGGTGGGAGAAGGACCCTTTATCACGGAACTGACCGATGAAATCGGGGAACGCTTGCAGCAGGTGGGGCGGGAATTCGGCTCTACCACGGGCAGGAAGCGCCGCTGCGGGTGGCTCGATCTGGTGCTCGTCCGGCAGTCCGCGCGCGTGTCCGGAATCGGGGGAATCGCGCTCACCAAGCTCGACGTCCTGACCGGTCTCAAGAAACTAAAAATCTGCGTCGGTTACCGGGTGGACGGGAAGGAATTCACGGAATCCGTCCCGGCGTCGCTGCCGTTGCTCGCGCGGTGCGAGCCGGTGTACGAAGAGATGGACGGATGGGACGAAGACATCAGCACCGCCCGGCACATCAAAGACCTGCCGAAGAACGCCCGGTCGTACATCAAAAAACTGGAACAGCTTGCGGGCACCAAACTAATACTGATCTCGGTGGGAGCCGGCAGGGAACAGACCATCGTCCTGAAGAATCCCTTCCGGGACGTGTAAGGACAGCCTGACGCGTCCCCATCATCCTCGTAACGGATAGTTTTTTCGGAGCCGTCACAGTTTATCCTTGACAATGCATATTCGTTGCTGTTAAGAGGGCACCTCAAAATTTTACAGGCGGGCCGTTAGCTCAGTTGGTAGAGCAGCGGACTTTTAATCCGTTGGTCACGAGTTCAAGTCTCGTACGGCCCACCAAATATCAAGGGGTTCCGTGATTTTTAGGCAGCATTTTCCCCTGTAGAAGTGTCTACACGATGAATCACAAACATAAAGTAAATGGAACGCACCTGTAATAATTTCTTCCTAAAATCAATCATATAAACAAAATACTGCTTTTGATGGACAGCGGATACTTAATCCGTTGGTCGTTGGTTCAAGTCCCATACTAACCATTTAAAATCAATATGTTGCGTGATTTTTCACAGCGGCGTTCTCCGTATAATTTTCTATGACGGTCCTGCGATAGGAATCATAAGCCTGATGCAAAGGGAACTCACCCCTAACTATTTCTTCCTACAAGCAGTGAATTGAACATTTCCATTAACATGGTAGATTGTAAATGCAAATCGTGATAATCAGAAACGCGAAAAAGGTATTTGAAAAGTTCCCATCCCGCCGCTTGTCATGCGGATTAAATGGTCTCAAGGTGTGTGGAGCGAAGAACGATTGACGCAGGCGGTAAACGCGACTGGCAAGTATTTCGCACTGCCATATGGTCCGAGTGGAACTGCTCCAGACAACGATGTCCGAGCCTTCGAACTCTATTTTGAGCGACTGGAACAAGCCGGACTTGCTGATATCAGACGTCCCGATGTGCTTGGATTTCAAAGGGGTGCCAAGGTGAAAACATGATCATGACAGAGAAACAAAGACATGTGCTACATCTTTTGAGTGGCGGCACAGTTCTTGCGGTTACTCCTGGATTCACGGTTCACGCAGCAGAAGTTTACGGTTTTCATGGCGATGGAGACGACTTGGCTGTCAGATTGTTTTGGCGTGATCACGAAGATTGCGAGTGGGTTGCAGATTTTACGGAAGATGCTCTTTCCGAGGCGATTCTATCTCGGGGGATGATTCGCCTCGTTGACAACACGGGTGAGACCGTCGCACTAACCAAATGCCGTTGCGTCCCCTGTTGATTAGCGCGGCGGGCCGAGAGGTGCTAGAACCTGACACTCCAACTTGGATAGATAGCACGTGCTCTGGCGAAGACCTCGGTCAATGTGAGTTCAAGATGAGATCCGGTTCTGGTATTGACCAAGACAAACCGGAACCTCTCTTTGAGACTCTGCGCGATGAGGAGTTCTGCGGTAGAAAGAGAGAAGAAATACCCGCTCCAGTCTTGGCGGAGATCTCTGTTTGTGGATTTGATTTCGCATATGCGTAGCGAATCGAAATCAGACTTAATTTGGATGCTTTGAGGGTCTAGACCTTGTTTTGTGACCTTGAGTATGTCAAATGCCCTTGCATAGCTGGCATAACCCCTTGTTGCGCATTCAATGAGGAGATCCTGTCGTTGTTTTTGTGTCGGGATGAAAAAACCCTCGCCCGTAGCCTCGAGTATCTTGCCGGCTTTACAGGCCGTCTGGCGCCCACTTGACGTTGTGGCGTCTGCTCTTTGGTCAGTTTGAGGGCCCATTAGGATCTTATATCGACAGCTACGGATCAATGCAAGGATTTTTTGTGGAAATTTGTTGTGCATTGCCCGACAGGGTGCTTCAGTCATAATTGCCAACCCTCCCTATATCCGCCATCACCGTTTATCGCCGACACAAAAGGAGCATTTGGAGGAGTTTGCGCGTAAGGCGACAGGACGGCATATTGACGGGCGGGCAGGATTGCATGTCTATTTCCTCATCAGGGCGCTTCAGACTTTGGCGCCAGAGGGACGCCTTGCCTATATTGTTTCGGCAGACATCTGCGAGGGCGTGTTTGCTCATGCCCTTTGGCAGTGGATTTGTTCTCAATACAGATTGGACGCAGTCATTGCATTCGCATCAGAGGCCACCCCCTTCCCCGATGTCGACACCAACGCACTCGTATTTCTTATCCGCAACGCAAGACCGGCCAGTAATTTCGACTGGGTGAAATGCCTTGATCGCGATTCACGGGATCTGATGGCACTCTTATCGGGGCGACAGCAGAAGAACTTCAAAGGAATTCAAGTCCACCGCCGATTGCTATCTGAAGCTCTATCAACAGGGTTGTCAAGACCGCCGTCCGACGATGCCAAACAGCAATATACACTTGGGGACTTTGCCTCCGTTATGCGTGGCATTGTCACAGGTGACAATAATTTCTTCTTTATGACATCTGCGCGCGCCAAGGAATTGGGAATTCCTGATATCTTGCTGGTAAAGGCTGTGGGGAGAATGCGAGATGTCCACGGAGAGTATTTCGATCCAGAGGATGTTAGCCGACTTGAGGACAAGGGAAGACCAACCCGATTATTGAACGTCAATGGGTTACGATTTGATCAACTTCCGGTGCGTGTGCAGATGTATCTTGAGGATGGCGAAAAGCGCGGTCTACCCAACAAAACACTTATTAAGACGCGAAAGCCGTGGTATCGGATGGAGATACGCAAGATTCCGCCAATCCTGTTTGCATATCTCAGCAGAAGAAGTGCGCGTTTCATCAGGAACCGGGCCGATGTCGTTCCCCTGACGTGCCTGCTGTGTGTTTATCCAAAACATTCGTCTCCTGAATTTATCGAACATCTCTGGAATGTCCTCTCAAACCCAGAGACCATCAGCAATCTCAAGAAGGTTGGGAAATCCTATGGCGGGGATGCCATCAAGGTTGAACCTCGGGCGCTGGAACGTTTACCACTGCCTGATACATTAGTTCGCGCAGAAGGGTTGGATAAGTACCTGACACTGACTCCCAAACAAGGTGCCCTTGAATTCGAATAATCTGATCCAAAAAAGTATGAGCCTTGGCATGACGTTACGCTCTTCCAAACCGTTATCCTTAATTCTGATGACTATGCACCACTAAACAGTTGTAGGCGTACTCTGGATGGCTCTTTCGCACCTCTCATAATGAAACTGTTTGACATACTGCCCCAGATTTACAGTTTATTTATAATATCTTTTTCGTCGGGCGTCTGATCATCCAAAATTGGCTTTTCCAGCAGATGCCTTGGCAGGAAAAATTTGTTGGCGATTAGCGTCGGTATCACGGCACTGGCAATGACTGCGCCTACGATAAAGGAATACTGTTCCTGTGTGATGATATTGTTGGTTAAACCATATAGCGCTGAGATTGTTCCGAATGTCAGGCCGGTGGACATCAACAGTGTATAGTACCATTTTTCCTTTTTATCATCCCGGAAACGACGAATGGCCGGATAGAGGCCTAATATCTTGGTAATAACCTTGCCGCCGAAAAGCACCAGAAAGATAACGGGTGCCGCAAGCAACGCCGTTATGGACACTAGGGCGCCGGCTCTAAGAAAATACAGAGGGGTCAAAAAGCCGACAGTTAATGTTCTAAGCCTCCTGACAAAATGACCGTCTTCTTCCATTGTTTTTGCCAGAACCATTCCAAGGATATAGGCGGGTAGCACCGGTTCGCTCCCCGACCATAAAGCCAGAACACCCATGGACAGCAATATGAAAAGGACCCATTTTGCCCGGATGGCGGCGGTTTTATGCGCGAAGCGCCGAATGATGAAATCCGTCATCGGGTGTAAGGTGAAAATCAAAAGAATCGTTACCGCAATGAATATGACTGTTTTATAGGTAAAAGACGCGAATATCAGACCCAGCGCGATCACGGTTCCCAGGTCATTGATGAAACATGCGCCCAGAATCCCTTTTCCGAAATCGGTCTTATTGAAGCCGTATTCGAGCATGACGGCATAGACCACAGCCATGGATGTTGTGGATAGCGCGATGCCGCACAATAAACTTGCTTCCATACCCCATCCTATAAAGTAGAATGAGACGAGAAAGCAGCCGATGAAGGGCGAAGCAAATCCGATCAATCCTATAACGGCCACTTCCTGGATTTTGGATTTCATGACGTCGGGATTCAACTCCGCTCCCGCGAGAAACGTCAACAACATGGCACCGAGGCCCGTGCAGAATTTCATCCAGTCTGCGTTCAGAGACAGTCTGTCAAAGTAACCGAATTGGTAAGCGGCAAAGCCGATGATGGTGCCCACGATGATTTCCATTAGGGCAATGGAGATTTTTAGATGGTTGGCGAAAGCGGTGGATAAGACAGCAGCGAAAAACCAGAATGCCGCGACAAGATAAATCGTTTCCATGCGATAACTCCTTATCGGAAATATGGTAGGAGTTATCAGCAATAAAAGCAGTTAAAGGCGAACCCCATCACCTGTTCAATAAAGAAAAGAAATCTTTACGACGCGCTTCATTAAGCAAACTGGAATAGTTTTGTCAATGAAAAAAGGATTGCAAAGCCATCATTCTCTTTACAGCGAAAAATTCTGAGTTTGCTTTTCAATTTGTCCGTTTGTCCGTTTAAGTTTTTGATGTCGAGGATAATCCAGGCGGTGTCTACACTGATACCGAATACTTATTGATATTGTTATTTTCGCACAATGCTTTTAATCCGTTGCCGGCACCTTTTTACGGGGGATACCCCCATTGCAGTCCCTCATCTCATTACTATCCGAAGCAATCAAACGCAACTTATCGGCAGGTTTCATGCGTTTAATGCTCGCCTCTCTTTTCCCCGCGGTGCTCCTGGTGTGGTTACTTTCCCAGTACACCAATTTTGTAGGTTGGCGCCCTCCGAAATACTTGGCTCCGCGCCCATTTGCATGCTGGGACAGCCGTCTCTCAATGTCAGTGGTAATTCCTGTATAAAGAGAATCGTCTGAACAAAGAATAATGTATACATGCCAATTCATTTGCATTGTCCTGAACGATATCCGTGTTTACAAAGCTTGATGTGATCTTCCCCCGCAACGTCCTGGTTCCTTCGACGACCGATATAAAGATCATTCCCCCAGGTTGGCCCCTACGAGTTCAAAAACAAAGTGCCCCACCTTTACCTTGCTCCGGATCTTAACCGGGATCTTTCTGGCATCAGTGGTAAACCAAATCCTGAGTTCCGGGGTATCGCTTTTCTTTATTACCTTGTCCCGTTCCAGTCGTTCCATATCGGGAACGACTTCGAAGGCATCATACGGTTTCCCCGCTATTTCGATTTTTTCTCTTTTCACGACAGTCGCCCTCACCGTGATACTGTTATCGCCTCTGGTAATCGGTATCTCCAGCGTCCTGTTCTCCTTGAGATCGTAAAGGCGAATGACAAAGAAGAGGGCCAGCGAATCGAAGGAGCCCGGTGCAAGAGGAACCGGCGTCATCTTCTCGCCAAAATTGGAACGGGTCGCCTCGCGTTTTTCCCAGTTGAAGTCCACGACGACATCGCGCGGGTGTTCCCCTTCGCTCCATTTTTTATACAGGATGCTGTGGGTCATCCCCTCGTCAACATAGGAATCCTGTCGTTCCCGGACTTTATAGACAAGGTCAATGACCGTATTCGTTTTCGTCGTCATGGCAAAATGGTACGCCGCCACGCCGCGCATGCTTTCCATGGGCAGGACTTCCAGCGTAAGATCTCCTGCCGGTAGCACGCCCCACGTGGCTCGATACGTCAATCTCTCGCCGGGATGAAAGGGAATTTTTCTGTCCGCAGCCTCCGCGCCACCACTGACAAGACAGAGCAACAGTATCGGGATAAACGCACGGGCAAGGCATTTCCCCGGGTGCCGGCAACTTTCACTTTTTCGGAGTATACTCATGTCTTCCTGCCATCTCGCGGAGACGCACTCCTTCGGAGCGGCATCAGCCCGTGTTCCGTTAAAAACGCCTCCACGAGCGCATCAAATCCGGCGGGGTCTTCGATACAGCAGGCATGTCCGGTCCCCGGAAGAATCCGGTGAACCGCGCCCGGTATCATTTCCGCGGTACACAGCCCCCCGGGTAGAGAATGATCAAGCTCGCCGTTGATAACCAGGGTCGGAAGCGCTAAGCCTGCAAGGTGCGGGACGAGATCAACCTCAGTGAGCGCCCGGAAAATTCGGGCAATCGCCTCCCCCGAAAGCCACGGATTTCTCTCTTCAAACGTTTGGAGGAGATACCGGCCAACCGGGGAAGCTCGAAACTCCGGGCAGACAAGTGCCTCCATATGCTGAATGCGGTACTTGTCAACACCGAGCTCCGTATACCCCCGAATCCGATCCTGTGCACGGCTACTGGCCTTTCCGCTCCCCCCCACCAGAATCAGCGCCTTAAACATCTCGGCATGATCTATTGCCAGCCAAAGGGCAATGGTAGAGCCGACGCTTGCCCCCAAAAGAATTGCCTCCTGCACGCCCTCGTCGCGGCAGACAGCCAGGACATCGTCCCCCATATCCTTCAGGCTGAAAGCGGACGTCGGCTTGTCGGAACGCCCATATCCCCGGATGTCAAGGGCTATAACCTTGAAGTATGTTGAAAAATGGCTGACCTGGTAAATCCAGAGATTGTGGTCAAAGGGGTTGGCATGAATCAGCAGCAGGGGGACGCCCTCTCCGCAGACCTCATAATAGATTCGGATATCTTTGTTGGTACTGTAGGGCATGATCGGCTCCTTGTGAAAACAGTTTTGCTTCAAAATAGACCGGGTGTTTCGGGATCCGTCGGGGTTATAATACCAAATTCCCCCCAAGATAAAAGGTCATTGTCACACTGCCGGTGTTCACCGCCTCCCTCGCCAACATCAACCAGAAAATCAGAAAGATCATGACCGTCAAACCAACAACTGTCCATCACCGTTTCGCTCCGTACGGCAAAGGGGAAGAATGAAAAAAACGGAAGAACTCTCTCTTCAAGTGTGGTACATACTTTAGCAACCGGTCACCAATAAATTGAAGCTTTCCTTGAGCTAGCTGCGGGGATGCTGAGCGAGCGAATTCATTCAAACGGAGCATGTTTTAGAATTATGAAATTGACGGCACATATAGGTATTTCAACAGTAGCCGCGGCATCGGTTTACACGATTACCGGGTCCCAGAGGCTCAGCCTCTCGCTGTTGCTCAGTGGAATATTCATAGATTTAGATCATGTGGTTGATTATGTTCTTTTATCGGAGGAACGGTTCACTCGTAAGAATTTCTTTTCTTGGTACGATGAGAGAAGATGGAATAAAATTTATATTATCTTTCATTCTTACGAACTTCTCGCCATTTTTCTTCTGATGACCTTTTGGTTCAGGAACGACATTATGATCGGAGTTGCAATAGGGTGCTCATTACATCTCCTTGCAGATCAAATCGGTAATGTGTCCATGAGATTGAGCGAAAGGTTTTCTCTCTGGTTTTACTTTTTTTCTTATCGTTACCATACGGGATTCGAGAAAAAGAACTTCCTGGTAAACAAGTGAAGCTCCCCGCCCTGGAGGGCGGGGCTTTTCGGTAAGGATTGGTTTTTTCGTCGCGTCCCGACGGGTTCAGTCCACCGGATCGGGTGGGATTTCCTTTTCCCGGGTCTTTTCCGCCAGGCGCGTGACCCGCCGGGTCTGAGCCTCCTGGTAGCGGCGCTGCTGCTCGCTCGTTTCCTGGATCAGCGGCGGCAGAGGTCTTGGCCGTCCCTGCTCATCCAGGGCCACAAACGTCAGGTAGGCCGTAGAGGTGTGTTTTCTCTCGCCGGTAGCTGGTTTCTCTGCCTCCACGCGGACGCCCACTTCCATTGAGGTCCTCCCGACGTAATTCAGACTGGCTCTCAGAGTCAGGAACTCGCCCACGTAAACGGGATGATAGAAGTCCAGCCGGTCCACGGAAACCGTGACGACATTGCCCTGCGCGTGCCGGGTGGCTACGACGCCGGCTGCAGTTTCGATGAGTTTCATGATCGTCCCGCCATGGACGTTGCCGGCAGCATTGGCGTCCTGAGGGCGCATCTCATGGGCCATTACCACAGTGCTTTCCAAGACCGTTTTGCCTTCCATCGTTGATCTCCTTTTCCGTAAAATGTTTGATTAGTGCAACTTGTCGTCACCGGATACTCACCCGGACGACCCGCCATGAAAATAAAGAAAAAGGGGGTGACAATACCCCCCTTTTCATTCCCGCTACATTATGTATCTTTCTCGATAGAGACCATGCATTGCCTTTTCTTTAGGTCTTATTCTTCAGCGCCGCCAGGATCTTGTCCGGCGTGATGGGCAGATCCGTGATCCTGACACCGATGGCGTTGGCAATGGCATTGGCAATGGCCGGAGCAGTGGGCACCGATGAAGGTTCACCTACCGCTTTGGCGCCGAACGGACCTTGCTCACAGTGCGGTTCCACGAGATAGGGATCCAGCGGCGGCATGTCCATGGTTGTGGGCATCTTATAGCTCAGGAAAGAGGGGTTCATGGTTTTCCCGTTTTCGCGGATCAGGTCTTCATAGAAGGTAAAACCAATCCCGAAGCTCACGCCCCCGGCAATCTGTTCTATGCAACTCTTCGGATTTATCGCCGTGCCCACATCGTGGGCGGCCACCATCTTCAGCACCGTTACTTTCCCGGTGCGGGGATCTACCTCTACCTCCGCTCCCTGAGCGCAGTACATCCAGAAGATACAATTGAACGTGAAGTATTCCCCCTCGGGCGCCAGGCCGTCGGGAAAATAGAATCCCCGCCCGAGGACGCCTCCGCTGGCGCCGTATCTTCGGCGCATCACCTGGCCCAGCGGGGTTGCCGTCTCCGGCTTTCCCACCACCTGGACGTTCCCATCCACGATGGTGAGCTTTTTCACGGGAACCTTCATCTGCGTGGCGGCCATCTGGAGGATCTGCTCCTTGGCATCGCGGGCGGCCATTCTTATCGCATTGCCCATGTGGAAGGTAGAACGGCTGGAGGTTGTAGACTCATCAAAGGGAGTATATGCCGTGTCCGGAGACGCCTTGGACACGCTCGCCAGGGGCACCCCCAGCTCTTCGGCGGCGATTTGGCACATCGTCGTTTCTCCGCCCTGTCCCACCTCGGAAGTGCTGCTGATCAGATCAACCGTGCCGTCCTCGTTTATCTTGAGAAAGGCGGACGAGGCGAATGGTGTCTTGATGAACCTCTCGCCGAACGCGACCCCCCTGCCGCGATAGGGAGTAAGAGGAGATGGTTTATCCCATTTCATGGCCTCGACGACCTTGTTGAGACATGTCTTGAGGGTAACGTCGCTGAGCACCTGACCGCCCGCGTGGACAGAGCCATTATCGTAAGCGCATTTGAGCCGCATCTGTACCGGATCCAGTCCCAGTCTCTCGGCGATCATATCCATCTGGGACTCGTAGGCCCAGGCCGTCTGAGGACCGCTGTAGCCCCTCAGGGCGCCGGATATTTGATTGTTCGTATACACGCAATAGCTGTCAATGCTGACATGGGGTATGTTGTAAACGCCGGCAGATGAAGCGCCGCCCATGCGGGAAACGGTTGGGCCCTTCTCCGCATACGCTCCCGTGTCCCAGAGGCAGGTGGTCTGACGGGCTACGATGGTGCCGTCCTTCTTGACGCCGGTCTTCAGGGTAATAACGGTGGGGTGGCGAACCACCGTAGAGGTGAACTCTTCTTCCCTGGTGTTGACTATCTTTATCGGCCGTCCCCGATAGTTCCATGCAAGGGCGATGGCAATAGCCTCCGCCTTAAGGCCTCCTTTGCCGCCGAAATTGCCCCCGATATAGGGAGCGCCCACCAACCGAACGCGATGCAGGGGGATCTTCAGGGCGACGGCAATCTCCCGGCGGGCACGGTAGGGGGAATCGTTATTGCCCCAGAGAGTAAGCTTGCCGTCAGGGGTAACCATGCAGATAGCTGCATGGGGTTCAATGGTGCCGTGCTGTGTCATCTGCGTGGTAAAGGTATCTTCAAAAATATGGTCCGCTTCCTTGAAACCCTTCTCTATGTCCCCTTTTCGAATCTTGGTGTGGTTGCAGATGTTCGTGCCCGGAACCGGTGTAATTACCGGAGGGTGATAGTATTCTCCCAACTTCTCGTGAAGGATGGGCGCACCCTGCTTCAGAGCATCTCCCGGATTAAAGACGGCGGGCAGCTCCTCATATTCCACCTCGATCAAGTCCAGGGCTTCCTCGGCAGTCTCTTCGTCCACCGCAGCCACCGCCGCCACCGCTTCGCCCATGTAGCGGACTTTGCCCACAGCCAGGAAGGGCGTATCATACAAAGCTTCTCCATGGAGAAAGGGCATATCCTCCCCGGTTATGACCGCCTTGACGCCCGGCAGCCGCTTGGCGCGGCTCGTGTCAATCTTCACGATGCGCGCGTGGGGAAACTTGCTGTAAAGCACCTTGCCGTGAAGCATGCCGCTGAACTTCATATCTACGATGTAGGTGGCGACGCCTCTCACCTTGTCGCGGGCGTCCAGCCGGGTTACCGACTTGCCAACTGTTACGTATGCCTTTTTCAAGTCAACACCTCCCCTTGACGACTTTGCAAAAAGTCCGTTTACCTGTTCATTTTTTCGGCCGCAGCTTGAACCGCCTTAATGATGCTGTAATAGCCCGTGCAACGACAGAGGTTCCCGGCCAGGGCCTCTTTGACCTCTTCCTCGGTGGGCCGGGGAATCTCATCCAAAAGAGCCTTTGCCGACAAGAGCATCCCGGAAGTGCAGTAGCCGCACTGGATGGCGCCATGCTCAACAAACGCTTCCTGAAGCGGGTGCAGCTCGCGGTTGGGGTACGCCAAGCCCTCTACGGTCAGGACTTCCTTGCCGTCGGCCTCTGCGGCCAACACCAGGCAGGAGTTGACTGCCTTGCCGTTTAAGAGCACCGTGCAGGCGCCGCAATCCCCGGTCTCGCATCCCGATTTTGTTCCCATCAGTTCCAGATCTTGCCTGAGGAAATCCAGGAGAGTCCGATGATCCGGGACCTCCGCCTGATGGCTTTCTCCGTTAACGGTGACCTTGATAGTTCGCATTATCTGTTACCTCCGTTCCGGCTTGCCCGATCAACCGCTTCTTTCAGGGCCTGTTCGACCAGTACCCTGGTAATCTCCCGGCGATACTCGGCCCGGGTGCGGGGCTGGCTCTCGCCGGCAGCAATGCCGGCCGCCTCATCGAAGAGGCTGTCCGTTATTTGCTTGCCTCTCAGAAACTCCTCTGCCCGCGGGGCCCTCATGGGAGTGGGAGCAACGGACCCCAGGCCGATGCGCACGTCCTTTATCGTCTTGCCGCCGTCGGACAGGGTTACCACCGCGGCAACTCCTACGAGTGTCTCATCAACGGCGGTAATCTTCGGCTGCCAGCGGTAACTTCCCGCACTGTGGGGAGGCAAGGCGGGCACCTGAATCTCGGTGACCACATCCGTCGGCGCCAGTATCGTTTTAAACGGACCGGCGAAGATTTCCCGTACGGGGATCGTCCTCTCCCCCGCCGGGCTCGCAACCGTTACCCGAGCGTCCAGCGCCAGAAGCGAGGGGGCGCAGTCCCCCGATGGAGAGGCGGTGCAGATATTGCCTGCCACGGTGGCCCGACTCCGAATCTGGGGGTGTCCCAAGGCCTTTGCCGCCTGTTCAAGCATGGGGAAATGTTCCCGGATAAGGGGATGCCTGAGGATGGATTGAAGCGTGGTGAGACAGCCTATCCGCAGGCCATCAGCGGGCGTCCAGGACAGGTGGTCAAGAACCGTAATGCCTTTCATGTCAATGACGTGCTTGGGATTCTTGCCGCCGAGCTTCATGAAGACCAACAAGTCGGTGCCTCCTGCGAGGAGGCTCGCTTTCTCCTGATAGTCCTTAAGGAGGGATACCACCTCAGCCACGGTCCCGGGCCTTGAGTAGTTAAACTTTCTGAGTTTTCTTACCATTCATGCCTCCTACCCCATCTGGTTTTTGCTAAGAACTCGCCATGAGTTGAAACTGAGGTTAGCAATTGAAAAGTGGCCTCGAAGTGGAAATGAGCAATCGTATTCGATAAGAAGTATATGGAAATGATATCCGTGTGTCAAGAAAATAAATTCCGGCGCAACTTACTAAGTTACTTGAGGAAATTTACAATCCGCAGGGATATTAACCGCTTTGGCAGTTTTTCTGATATGGGAGGGGAAAAGTGTTAGTAAGCCTCTTTTTTTAGGCAACCAGTGAATTTATGAACTCTTCTTCCTGGTGAATAACTTTTTCTATTTCCAGCAATTGAACCAGATCGGTCCCATTTTTTCGTTTTCCTATTCCGGCTATGTAACTATTATTGAGTGAACATATGGATTCAGGCAAGGCCTCAAAATTTGTTTCCGACATTTTTTCCACCGTTTCAATAGCATCAACCGTCGCAGCAATTACCTTCCCCTGTAACTCCAAACATACGGCAATCTCGCGATTTGCCTCCCGCATAAGCATCTTTGCCTCTGAAAACAATCCGATCATTTCGGCTAAAGCGCCTTTTTTTGTTTGGTTGATTATCTCATACGCCGAGTCGAAATCCTCTTTCGCGACCGATTCTTTTACCTTGACGGCAACGGAATGTATTTCCTTATGCGGCGCATCGAATTTTTTCAGACAGCCAGCCAACGTTCTGTTTTCCGTTTTAAAATTATCGTACCATTTCCCGAATGCACATTCGTGGGGATCCGTGGTAAGCGTGAATTCCCGGTGTTCCCCGACTGAAGATTCCAATTCTGCAATCCAGTTCTTATGTTCCTCTTCGCGTGCATCCAGCAGATGAATTATATCCTCAACCTCAGCCAGAAGCGATCTCATTCCCAATCTCATTCTCAAATCCAGAACGGGGAACACCTTGCCCCGAAGATCAATCACCCCTCTGACATGGGGTGGCATTTGCGGCACGGCAACGACCTTCGGCAAGGTCACCATTTCTCGAACATATTTTATAGACACGGCAAACTGTTGATTCAGCAGGCGAAAAATCACCCACGGTACATCTGTTGAAAAATCATTCATCGCTTACTCCATTTTGATTGATAACAGTTCTTGAGCGAGTATATCAGAGATCATCGTCAGGTTAACGAAAAAAACTGATGTGAAGCTCTCCGCCTACAAGGCGGGGCTTGCAGGGTGCGCCCCCGGTCAAGCCTCTTGTATTGTTTGTTAGTACGTCGCAACTACTGATAACTCTCTTGAACTATCGGCATTCAGGCATGATTACTTTAACAACAAACGATCCTTAAGGAACATTATCGTCCATCACTCGCTTGCTTACCCCGCGACACGCCACGGGGAATGCGCTCGCTGCCGAATTCACCATTGACCTGAACAGATTACCCTGCTATCGTGCAAACCGTATATGCTCAACACTGTCAACTGGAGGTGCTGATGCTCATAGTCATGAGTCATCGAGCCACGGAGGCTGAATTGGATGCTGTCGTTAAAGCCGTGCAGGACATGGGTTTAAGGGCAACACCCATACCCGGCAGTGAACGGACGGCGATAGGAGTGCTCGGCAATGAAGGTTATGTGGATGATCTGACCATCCGCGACCTTCCCGGCATTAAGGAAATCCTCCATGTCTCCAAGCCCTATAAACTGGTTTCCCGGGACTTTCACCCGCAGAGCAGCGTGGTAAACGTACGCGGCGTCGCCATAGGCGAAGGGTGCCGTCCCATTGTCGCCGCCGGTCCCTGCGCTGTGGAAGGAGAGGAACAGATTGTCAAAACCGCCCTGGCGGTCAAGGCAGCCGGTGCCGATCTGTTGCGCGGCGGGGCATTTAAACCGAGGACCGGCCCGCACACGTTCCAGGGTTTGCGGGAAGAGGGCTTGCGTCTCCTGGCCCTGGCGAGGAAGGAAAGCGGGCTCCCCATCGTGACGGAAGTGATGAGTCCCGAAAACGTGGGGGTTGTCGCCGAATATGCGGACCTGCTCCAGGTCGGCGCCCGGAACATGCAGAATTTCGACCTTCTGAAGGAGCTTGGCAGGATACGAAAACCGGTGCTGCTCAAACGGGGAATGAGCGCCACCATCGAGGAATTTCTTTCCTCCGCCGAGTACATCCTGACGGGAGGCAATACCGAGGTCATCCTCTGCGAGAGGGGAATCCGCACCTTTGAAACCGCCACTCGCAACACCATGGACCTGTCGGTTGTTCCGCTCATCAAGGAGCTTTCCCATTTGCCTATCATGGTGGACCCGTCTCATGCCACCGGCAAGCGGAGCCTGGTTCCTCCCATGACCAAAGCGGCGCTCGTCGCGGGGGCGCACGGCATACTGATCGAAGTCCATCCGGAGCCGGAAAAGGCCTTATCCGATGGTCCGCAATCACTGACGTTTCAAGGGTTTGCCGCCCTGATGGACGATGTCAGAAAATTGAATTCATTCCTCCATTTCTAATCCTCACGGAACGATCATCGAAGCGCCTGTTCGTTCCCCTCTTCCCTAAGCTCATATTTTTCTAAAAAAATTCTTGACAAACAGAAATGAAAGAACGTAAAATATCAATATATATTGAATCAGTGACAATTAGTGATGAATTATGAAACCGAGATGCTGCACGAATAAGAAAAACAGTCAGGATATACGAAAGACTGCCGAGTTTCTGAAAATTATTACCGAAGAAAACCGGCTCAAAATACTTTGTATCCTCCAAGAAGAAGAGCTGTGTGTTCTTGATATCTGGCAATATTTGACGCTCCCGCAAAATCTGACTTCTCATCATCTCAAAGTGCTGAAAGATTTCAATCTTATTGCTTCGAGAAAAGCCGGGTTACGGGTATTCTACTCCATAAACAAAAAAGTCCTCAACAGATATTCAAAGCTGTTAAACAAATTTTTAAATTTATGCGGTGAATAGACTCATGAGAACAGAAGCTCTCCTTAAGCACGCTGCGGGAGGATTTGGTTCCGATAAGTTTGGTAAATATGGAGAAATTTGATGCGGAGCCAGATGACCGTCTGCGGCAGATCGTTTGAAGATTTCTTAAGCACCATAGAGCGCTTCCACGGGTGCACTGCCCCCGGCGTGGTAATCGGCGGTTTCATGGTGGACTTGGCGCAGGAGCATATCGGCCCCGATGTGGAAGCGGATGCGATTGTGGAGGCTACCCACTGTCTGCCTGACGCCATCCAACTCTTCACGCCGTGCACATACGGCAATGGATGGATGAAGGTAATTGATTGGGATAAATTTGCCCTCACCCTTTACAACAAGAAGACGCTGGAGGGGGTTCGGGTCTGGCTCGATTTAGAGAAGATACGGCTCTTTCCCAATATTTACAACTGGTATATGCGGTTGACGCCGAAAGGCGACCTCCCCCTTGGCGTTCTCCTGAAAAGCATTGAGGAGGCGGGAAGGCGCATGCTCTCCTGCGCTCCCGTCCAGGTTGTACAGTACTATGGGAAAATCAGGAAGGGGAAGAGCGGGGTCTGCTCGAAATGCGGTGAAGCATACCCCCTTAGCCAAGGCGATTGCTGCCTCTCCTGTCAGGGGAAAAGTTATTTTAAAACAAAATGAGCTGAGCGTTTTTTTTGATGGTGGGTGAATATCTCCGTATCGCTATAACGAGTGTTTAAAAGGGTGATTTCAATAATACATAATTGAGGAGAAAGGAGAACAACATGTTTAAGAAAGCATTGGTTTTTATGGTGGGGCTGGCATTGGTACTTTCGATGGTCAATATCGGGATTTCGGCAGATCCACCGCCGGCCATGAATCCTAAAGTCAAGGCAACGCTCGATAGCGCCAAGGCAGCAATAAAAAAGGTTTCCGCCGAGAATGTCAAAAAAGCCATTGATTCGAAGGAAAAGGCCATCATCCTTGACGTCCGCGATGGAGGAGAATTTGCCGCCGGGCACCTTCCAGGCGCCATCAATATCTCCCGCGGAACCCTGGAGTTTGTCGTTTTCGGCAAGATTCCCGATCAGAACGCCAAGATCTACGTCTACTGCAAAACGGCGGCCCGCTCCGCACTTGCCACCAAGACCCTTAACGACCTGGGGTATAAGAATGCCGTCCTGATGGACGCCCCGTATGAAAACTGGGTCAAGGCCGGTTACCCGGTCGAACGTTAAACGTTTAGCAAGGGGAATAGGCGTGGGGCGCTCGGAGAACGTCCGGGCGCCCGCACGTTCTTCCGTAAACTTTTTCTCTTGAAGGATATCATACCGGTAAAATGCAAGACAAATCGTTAAAGTTGTCGCGACGGAGTTTCTTACGGGGATCCGCCTTGACCGCAGGCGCCCTTTCCCTGGGACTCCTCGATTTTCAAAGCTGGGCAAAGTCGAACGCCGCAGCTCCTGTCCGCCGTATTCCTACGATCTGCAACGGGTGCGGGAATCGCTGCTCCCTTTTTGCCTATGTCAAAAACGGGCGCATCTGGCGAATCGAAGGAAACCGCGAGGCCAACGGCAACCAGGGCGTGGTCTGCCCCAAGGGGCACGGCTATCTGCATGATTTGTATAACCCAAACCGGATCCGTTCCCCCTTGAAACGGGTGGAGGGAAAGTTTCAGCCCATCTCGTGGGAACAGGCCTATAAGGAAATCGCCCAGAAGATTAACATTATCCTGATGGAGAACGGCCCCGAGTCAGTCTTCTGGGTCAATTATCCCCAGCCCAACCATGCGTATGCGCTGAGATTCATGCACTCCCTGGGCAGTCCCCACTATTTCACCCACGGATCCACCTGCTATACGGCCCGAAACGCCGCCTGGAATTTCACCGTGGGAAAGCTCCCCTCCAATGATCTCGCAAATTCGCGGTTCATCATGACCATCGGACGAAACCCCGCCGGCGGGATTGATCTCGGGCAGGTCAGGGACATCGTCAAGGCCAAGGAGAGGGGGGCCAAGATTATCGTTGTTGATCCGCGACACAATGAAACGGCCATCCTGGCCGATGAATGGCTGCCCATCAAACCGGGAACGGATCTGGCTTTTCTGCTCGCGATGATCAATGTAATGGTCGGGGAAACACTGTACGACAAAGAGTTTGTCGCCAACAACACCGTGGGGTTTCAGCAACTGGAGGATGAAATCATCAACTATCCCCCTCAGTGGGCCGAGAAGATCTGCGATATCCCCGCCGAGACCATTACCCGCGTTACCCGTGAGATCGCCCGCGCAAAACCGTACGCCCTCATCCACCGGGGCTATCATGGCGCGATCGGCGCCCAGTACCTAAACAGCTTCCAGACGGCGCGGGCACTCGCCATCGCGAACAGCCTCCTAGGAAATATCAACCGGAAAGGGGGCATCTATTTCCCCGAATCGGCCGAACTCGGGGAACTCCAGCCTACCCACCCGGCCCCTGCCGGCCCCGCCGGCCCGAAGGCCGATGGAACGGGAATCCCCGGACGATATCCCCTGGGTTCTTACGGCGACGGGATATCCCATGCCATCCCCGAATTGGCCTTGCGCGGGGTATTGAAGTGCGGCTTTGTCTACCACCACAACCCGCTCAGGACAAATCCCAATCCCCAGAGGGTGATCGCCGGCTACCGGAAGCTGGAGCTCCTCGTGGTTATTGATCCGGTCCTCTCGGAGACCGCCTCGATCGCCCACTATGTCCTTCCCGCCTCGTTCTATCTGGAGGCGGATGAGGCGGTGGACACCAAGCATTACGGCAAGAGGGCGCAGGTCAGTATCCAGCGGAAGGTCATCGCCCCCCTGTTCGATTCACGGTCGGGTTTCCAGATCATCGGCGATTTGGCCAAGCACCTCGGCATCGGCAAGTATTTCAATTTCACGCTCGATGAGGCGAACGAGCTGCGGCTCAAACCCCTGGGGGTAGCGCTGAAGGATCTGAAGGCCAAGGGCATTTTGCCGGTCGGGGAAGCGTGGAAAGAAGGGTTCGGGAAACTGGAAACGCCGTCGGGAAAAGTGGAAATCGCTTCATCAACCCTTGAGAGACTCGGTTACCCGGCAATCCCTCGGTGGGAAGCTCCTCTGGTCTCGCCGGACGACAAAGACCCCCATTCCTTCCGCTTGATCCACGGGAAACAGGCCATTCATACCCACGCCATGACGGCCAACCAGCCCTATCTCATGGCCATCAGCCGTCGGTACGACATGATCCGATTGTTGATCAACCGTAAAAGGGCGGAAAAGATCGGTTTGAAGGATGGGGACGTGGTGAAAATCAAATCCCTGGTCGGAGAAGGGGAGATCCGCGTGAAACTGACCGAAGGGCTCCACCCCTCCTGTGTTTGGCTCCCCAGCGGTTACGGGATTTTTTCCAAACATTTGACGACGGCCTATGATCAGGGTCTATCCTACAACGATTTTCTCCCGACGCTGTTCGATCCCACCGTGGGTCATGCCATGTCTTCGGAGGTCATCGTGCAGGTGAAAAAGGCGTAAAGAGGCGAATATGGCAAGATACGGAATGGTCATTGACGAGACGAAATGCGTCGGCTGCTATGCCTGCCGCGTCGCCTGTCAAAATCAAAACCACCTGCGGGAGAATGAAGCCTATAACTATCTCGAAGAGCGGGAGTACGGGCAGTTCCCCAATTTCAATCGGGAGTTTTTGCCCCTCCAGTGCCAGCATTGCGACAACCCGCCCTGCGTGGCGGTTTGCCCCACAGGCGCGTCCCAAAAAAGGAAGGACGGGGTTGTCCTGGTCAACGAAAAAGATTGCATCGGATGCAAGTATTGCATCGCCGCCTGCCCCTACCATGTCCGCATCATCAAAAAGGAAGGGTACATTGAAAAGTGCCGCTTCTGTATTGAGTTTGTGGAAGAAGGCGGAAAACCCGCCTGCATGACCACCTGCATGACCGGTGTTCGCCTGTTTGGCGATCTGGATGATCCCAACAGCGATATCTCACAATTCGTTGCCAAGAATCGGCATCGCCTGAGGGTATATAAAAGGGAACTGAACACCAAGCCGCGTATTTTTTACAGGAAGGCATGAACGTGATGACCAATGGGGAGAAAGAGCAGTTTTGCGCCTTTGCCGCATCGCTGCTGGCGCCGCCGGACGTGGCAATGGTAGATGATCTGCGGCAGGAAGAACTTCGGTCACTGATCGAGGCATACGCCCGCGAGTGGGGCGGTGACAGGCAACTGCCGTCGGCATTGACCAAAGAGGCCGGCAAGAAGGATTTCCTTTCCACCCTGCAAGAAGAATACGCGCGCCTTTTTGGCCAGTGGGAAGGAGAAAAGATTTCCCTGGTCGAATCCGCATACAAGCCCTGGACCACGGACAAGGAGTGCGGGATGGTTTTTGCCGCATCCACGGGTCTTGTCATGGGAGATTACGCGCTCCACATGCTGGAAATCTATCGGCAGTTGTCCCTAAAAGTGCCGGAGGAATTCCGCAGCATGCCCGATCATCTGGTTCTTGAACTGGACTTCCTTGCTCTCCTTTATAAGTTTGCATCGAGTGCACAGATTGAACGCTTCATTGGGGATCATCTGGACTGGGTCCCGGAGCTGAAAGAGGCAATGGAGAAGGCCAATCCCCATCCTTTCTATCGGAATGCCGTCGAACTGATCCATCTTTTTTTGCAAAATGAAGCGAAAAACGAGAAGGGTAACGATCATGGACAGAAGAAGATTCATTGAATTCGGGATCGCCGCTCTGGCGGCGGGCGCCATATCCCTCATCGCGGGCTGCAGCGAGACGGAGACCATTCCCAAGCTGGCCAACCAGGAAAAGTTATGGAAAATGACCGCGATTTCAACAAAGGTAAATGAGCCGGTTGATCTTGCCTATGTGAAAAACACGCCTGCTTTTTACCGGGATGCTTCTTATGGGAAAGAAGATCCCAACTTCAAACCCAAGACGGGAGGCGGGTGAAGCTAAAGGCGGATTCGCCGGAGGCGAATCGGGCAGACACGGACCGCGAACTGTCAGCAAGGAGTTTGGCATGGAAGGAACGATCTTTATTTTCTGGAACTGGATGGTGGTGATTTACCTCTTTGTCGCCGGGATAAGCGCCGGGGCCTTTGCCATATCCGCCCTTGCCTATTTCCTTGGCGAGGAAAAATATCAGGACATCACCCGGTTTGGGGCCTATATTGCACCCTTTCCCCTGCTGTTCGGACTTATGTTCCTCATTTACGATCTGGAACGACCGCAGCTCTTCTGGAAGCTCCTGCTTACCCTGCAGGTTCATTCGGTCATGTCGCTGGGTGCCTGGCTCCTGGTGATTTTTTCCGTGCTCAGTTTTTTCTATTTCTACCTTTGGCTTCCCGATCGCTTCGATATCGTGGAATTGCTCCGGAAGACCCCCCAGAGCTGGGATAAATGGGCAATCGTCCGCCGGTTCAAGACGCACCCGCTTCTGGAAAAATTGCACCGGAAACACCTCAATGGATTCAGGGGATGGATTGGCATGGTCGGCATCCCGGTCTCTCTTTTGGTAGGGATATATACGGGCGTTCTTTTGGGTGCGCTGGTTGCCAGACCTTTCTGGAATAACCCGATGCTGCCGATGCTCTTTCTGGCGTCGGCCTTGAAGACGGGGACGGCCTCGATTTGCCTGATCGGTTGTTTTTTTAAGGGCTTGCGTGGAATGAGCCGGGAACAGATCGAGACGAATAAATTCATCATTCATTCCATTGATTTTTATCTGATGATCCTTTCGATTATCGCGATCCTCCTTTTCATTTTCGGCCTGTACACTTCTCCCCGAAGCTCGGTGGAAGCCGCTCATCTAATCATGGGCGGAGAATTTACCTTTCTCTTCTGGGGACTGGCGGTAGTGGTGGGACTCTTGCTTCCCCTTTCCCTGGAAGTCTACGAACTGATCCCCCATTTCATCAGCCATACGGCGATGCGGCAGCACAACCCCTGGATCTCGGGCGTAGTGAGCGTTTCCGTTCTTGCTGGCGGATTTATCCTCCGGTACGTGGTCGTCTACGCGGGGCAAATGGCAAAGATCGTCACCACATAAAAACGATTCGCGGATCGTTCCTCTTTGCATGCGGCGATAGTGATTCCGGTGATTGGGCGTTCCCGGAGTGGACTTTTAAGGCGCAGGTGTCCGGACATCGCTTATGAGGTCGCGGGCCCGGCGCAGATCCGCCTCCGTCAGCACGTTGCCCATGAGGTCGGATGTTGCCATGTTCTCCTCGATCTGCGCGGGTCGTTTTGCCCCGCAGATCACCACGGACACTTCAGGATGCGCAAGGGCAAACCCGATGGCAACCTGGGAAAGGGTAACGGGTTTCCCCTGAAATGCCTTCCGCAACTCCTCCGCTTGAGCTGATTGCCGGGAAAGCTCCTCCGGCTTCCAACGCCAGTTGCGGTGATCTCCCGGCGCGAAGCGGGTCGCGGGTGAAAATTTCCCGGTCAGCATGCCGTATTCCAGAGGGGCCCGCGCCACCACCCCGATTCCCCGCCCAAGGATTTCCCCCCGCAGCTCCTCCAGATCCCGGCTCTGGAAGAGGTTGCAGATGATCTGGATGCTTGACGCCGAGGGCCAAGCCAGGGCCCGCCGGCAAATCTCGACAACGTTCCGGGACGGCGCCGACACCCCCCAGAACCGGACCTTCCCGGCCGCGACCAGTTCATCCATAACCTCGAATACCTCGCCGCTTTCCAAATCGGCAAGCGACGGGTTGTGCAGCTGGTAGAGGTCAATTGCCTCCCGCTGCAGCCGCCTTAAGCTTTGCTCCGCTGCCGCCAGAATGTGGGCGCGGCTGAAGTCCTTTTGATGGTCGCCGCGTTTTCCCACGAAGCCCACCTTCGTGGCCACAAAGGCCGGAGGGTTTTTCCCCTTCAGCGCCTGCCCGATCAGCGTTTCGCTGCGGCCATCTCCGTACATGTCGGCCGTATCGAAAAACGTCACCCCCAGATGGTAGGCCTTTTCGAGGGCTGCCAGGGATTCCCGGTCGTCTGTCGGGCCGTAGTCGTACCCGCCGATGGCAAACCCCCCGAAACCGATTTCCGACACCTCGATGCCGGTTGTCCCCAGTTTTCGGTATCGCACGTTCTCACCTCCCTAAGAATCGAAGAATCTCCGCAACCTACTCAAGGAAAGCTTCAATCCGGCAGCGCCCCCTTCCCCCTACGGATCGCGCGAGACGTTGCGGGATACGCTCCCGGTCAAGGTCTGTTATTGCTCTTCATCCCCGACAGGACTCCGGTCTGATTAAGAGCACCGGCACGTGCGATTCATGCAGAACACCGAATGCCGTGCTCCCGAACAGCATCTTCTTCATGCCCGTATAACCGTGGGTGGCAATGACGATCAAATCGGCACTATTTTTCAGCGCATAGTCAACGATGGCGTGGACCGGCGTGTCCGCCTCCAGGGATTCTGTTTTGATCTTGATCCCATCGGCTGAGAGGCGTGACTGTATGCCGGCAAGATATTTTTGGGATTTTTCCCGCTGCTGGTTTCTGAAGGCGGTAAAATCAAAAATATTCCCCATCGCGCTATCGTCCAGATTGATTTCCATCAGGGGAAGGGCAAGCGTGATCACATTCAAAAGGATAACCTCACCGACGGAACCATCCTTGGCCAGATTTTTGACATGGGGCAGCGAACACTCTGCCAACTCCGAACCATCAAGCGGAACCAGAACTTTTTTATACATATTTTCCCTCCTCTGTTTTTTTCTCTATACACCAGGAACGGTATCGTATGCATTAACTATATATGTTTCCCGCGGGAATGCGCCCGCTGTCGGATTCATTCGCCGTCGCTCACCGTCGTTTTAGGTCATGGTGTGCGTCTCGCAAAAGTCCCGGTAGTCTTTTAACATGTGTTTCAGCAGGTTGGGCGTATCGAGTTCATACGGGCACTGGTCTTTGCATTGACCGCATTCGGTGCACTGTTCGATCCGCCCCATCTTTTCCTTCCACTCATCGGTAAGATAACGCTGATACAGCGCCTTCCTCAGGAAGGCGTACATCCGCGCCGCCGTGGGGATGGGAATGTCTGCGGGACAGGGAAGGCAATAGCCGCACCCCCGGCAGAACATCCCGGAGAGTTCTTTCCGGTCCTGTTCGATGATGCGTTTCAGTTTCTCATCGAGCGGCGGCGGATTCTTCTCCAGGAAAATGAACTCGTCCAGTTCCGATTCTCTCTGGATGCCCCAGATAGGCGCTATATTGCCGAATTGGTGAAGGAAGGCAAACGTAGAACCGGCATTGGTGATCAGTCCCCCGGCCAGGGCTTTCATGGCGATAAGCCCCACATCCTCCTTCCTGCACACATCTGCCAGGGAAAGATCCTCAGCGGAAGAAAGGGAACTCAAGGGGAACTGAACCGTATCAAAGAAACCGGAGGTTGCCCCCCTGATGGCAAAATCCAATTTGTGGCTGGTGAGGCCCAGAAACCGTATCATGCCCTTTTCCCGGGCTTTGAGCATGGCCTCGTACGCCCCCTCCGGGGAAGAGATATCGGGAAATTTTTTCGGATCGTGAAGCTGGTAGATATCAATATAATCGGTCTTTAACTTTTTTAAACTCTCTTCCAGCTCGGCAAAGAGGGTTTTGCCGTCCACGGCCAGGGTCTTGGTGGCAAGGACAATATTTTTTCGCACGTGCGCCAAGGCGTTGCCGATCTTTTCTTCGCTGTCCCGGTAGCGGCGCGCCGTATCAAAAAAGTTTATCCCGTTATCATAGGCCTTCCGCAGCAGATATTTTGCCTCGTCCGCGCCTATCCGCTGGATGGGAATGGCGCCGAACCCGCTCCTGCTCACAGAAAGGCCGGTACGGCCCAGCCGTATCGTATCCATGTTCCCTCCTTCTTTTTCCCGAACCTATTCGGCATCCGGACACGCAGTATTCGGCACCATGCTGCGTGTTGCGCGGAAAAACAGAACAGCAGCGGAAACACCCGCCCCCAACAGGCCTCTTTCCTTTTTGGCTGTGCCAGTGTATATAAAACAACCGGCGGAGAATATCAAGAACTCCGGGAACAGGACGGGATCATGGAGCGTCTGAAAAAATTGATAGCGGTGGCCGCAGGCAGGGAAACGCCGGATCTGGTGGTGAAAGGCGGCAGGATTGCCAACACGTTCACTGCCGAGATCATGGAGGCCGATATCGCGATCTCGGACGGATTTATTGCCGGGATCGGACACTACGACGGGCCGCGGACGTTTGACGCCCGGGGCCGCATCGTGTGCCCCGGCTTCATTGACGGCCACATTCACCTTGAGAGCACCATGCTTTCGCCGCCCGAACTGGCGAGAGCCGTTATTCCCCGCGGCACAACGGCCATTGTCGCCGATCCCCATGAGATAGCCAATGTCATGGGACGAAGGGGCATACGATTCCTCCTCGACGCTTCCGCGGGGCTTCCCCTGGACATTTATTTTACCCTTCCCTCCTGCGTTCCCGCCACGGAGCTGGAAACATCGGGCTTTACCCTTCAGGCGTCAGACCTGCTTGCGTTCAAGAACGAACCCCGCGTCGTGGGGCTGGCGGAGGTCATGAATTATCCGGCGGTTATCGCCGGCGAAAACTTCATCCTCGAAAAGATAGCCGCCTTTGCCGATCGGGCGGTGGACGGCCACGCGCCCCTCCTCGCCGGGAAAGAACTCAATACCTACGTGGCGGCGGGTATCCGTTCCGACCACGAGTGCACAGCCCTTGGGGAAGCACGGGAGAAATTGCGCCGGGGGATGCACATTATGATTCGCGAGGGAACGCTGGCAAAAAACATGAAAGCGCTGCTTCCCCTGGTAACGCCCCGCACGGTTCAGCATTTTTCTCTGGTCAGCGATGACCTGCACCCCTCCGATCTGCTGGAGAGAGGCCATCTCGATCATCTCCTGAATCTGGCCATAAAAGCGGGTACGGACCCTCTGTCGGCCCTGATGATGGTAACGAAAAATACGGCCCGTTACTTCGGTCTGCAGGACAGGGGGGCAATCGCTCCCGGTTACCGGGCGGACATGGCGATCATTTCCTCTTTTGATCCCGTTGAGGTGCATGCCGTCATCAAAAACGGTCGCGCGGTCTTCGATAAAGGAGCATTGACGGTTGAGATGCCGCCGTCATTGCCGGCCTCATACCGGGAAGCCGATCTTACCGCCATGAACATGCCGTCCCTGAAGCCGGACGCCTTTTCCCTGCCGGTGCGGGGAAACCGTATCCGTGCCATCGGCCTGATTCCGAACGAACTCCTTACTCGCAACCTGACGATTGAGATTCCCCGCGGGGAAGGGATCTTTGAGACTGATCTTGCGAGGGACCTCCTCAAAATCGCCGTGGTGGAGAGGCACCATAAGACCGGCAATATCGGCCTGGGTGTGGTCCGGGGATTCGGGTTCCGGCGGGGCGCAATCGCCTCCTCGGTCGCCCATGATTCCCATAACATCCTCTGTGTCGGTGTCAGCGACACCGATATGCATGCCGCCGTCACCGCAGTAGCAGACATGAAAGGCGGGCTTGTCGTCACAGAAGGGGGAAAAGTCACGGCGCGGCTTCCCCTGCCCATCGGGGGGCTCATGTCGAATGCCCCTCTTGCGGAAGTGGCAAGGGGATGGGAGGGGGTGAGGCAGGCGGCAAAATCTCTGGGGTGTACTCTGGAAGAGCCGTTCATGGCCCTTTCGTTCCTGGCATTGCCCGTTATACCGGAGCTGAAGATAACGGACCGGGGACTGGTGGATGTCAGTCAGTTCCGGCATGTCTCTCTTTCTCTCAACAATGGAGGAGGGGGCGCGAGCGGACAGTGAATCTGAAAAAATTCTTTCTTTCTCCCTACCTGCTGCTGGGCATGGCGGTTCTGTTCTGGTCCGGGAATTTCATCCTGGGAAGGGGACTGCATGACAGGGTGCCGCCCATTGCCCTTTCTTTCTGGCGCTGGCTTACGGCGCTGATGATGATCCTGCCGTTCGCGCTGTGGCCCATGCTGAAACAGCGTGACGTCATCTTCCGTTATTGGAAACAACTCCTCGTATTCGGCCTGCTGGGCGTGGCGGGCTTCAGCACCCTGGTATATATCGGCCTTAAGACCACTACGGCAACGAACGGCGTTCTCTTGAACACCACAAATCCCGTTTTTATCATCCTCATCAGCCATGTGTTCCTGAAGCATCACCTGTCGTGGCAGCGGGTCCTGGGGGTTGCCCTGGCGCTTATGGGAGTGGCCGTCATCGTCACTCAGGGAGACCTGGCTCTCCTCGTGAAGCTCAAATTGCATCAGGGGGATATTTATGTCCTGGCGGGTGTCTTAAGCTGGGCAATGTACAGCGTTTACCTGCACCGAAGACCCCCCGAACTGACACAGCTCGCCTTTGTGGGAATCACGGTGCTTATCGGCACGATAACGATCCTGCCTTTTTTCTTATGGGAACTGGCCGGCGGAGCTATGACGATCCTCTCGCCCACCGTCCTGGGGGGGATCTTCTATCTTGCCCTCTTTCCGTCCATACTGGCCTACATTTTCTGGAACCATGCCGTAGCACAGGTCGGGGCAAGCAAGGCAGGCCTCTCGATCTATCTGATGCCGGTATTTGGCGTCCTGTTATCTTCCCTGTTTCTGGGCGAAGCCATCCATGTATTCCATATGACCGGTATGGCCCTGATATTCGCGGGCATTTACCTCACGAATATGCAAAAAACCCCTTGACCACAGATTGCACTAATTCCTCCGCCGAATATCCGTCCCGTATTATTCCGGACTCCGTGTAGAAAATGATAATCGATGACCACACGCCTGTTTCTTCCCGCCCGCAGGTCACTTCAGGCCGTTTGCATTAAAGAAGGTGCTGTATTTCTTGTCCACGCCCTTAATATGCTTCCCGAGCCAGTCGGACAGAAAATCCATCAATTCAATAGACAGACCGATCTGCCCCTGCTGGTATTTCTGCGAAAAATCATCGGCCTTTGAGGCAAATGCATTGTGCTCTGCCTTGTGTGCGTCGGTTTCCGGATATTTGAACTGGTCGAAATACCGTTCCTCCGTGGAGAAATGGACCCCGGCATAGGAAACGAGCCCGCTCACGATGCCGCCGAGCACATCTCTGGATTTTCCCACCCTCATCGCGTCGTTCAGTTCATTGATCATTTTCACCAGTTTCTGGTGTTGGGCATCGATTACGGCAACATTGACGCTCAAGCTGTCGTCCCACTTGATCATGGTATCCTCTCCTTCCTTTCTGCTCCGTACAGCGGAAATCTTCGATCCTATCCATTCATGACGGGGTGCTCATTTTCACCCGATATTCTTGTAAATGAGCCTCTTTTCGAAAGTGAATACCGTCCCGACTAATCTGCTCTCGTCATTGATAATGATCGGCCTTTAGGGAAAAAACTTTAATCGGGGGAATGCTGATATTTTCAGATAATACTAAAAAACGGGGAATTTGATATAGCTTGAGATATGATCGTATAATGAAGAAATGATGATGTTCAGCCTGGATGAAATCAGAGAACGTTATACCACCTGGCCGCTACACTTTTCCCTGCAGGCCCATTTTTTGTCGTCGCGACAGCTCCCCGTTCACCAGGCGAGGTCTGCTGATGATATAATAATTTACCGCACTCACCGCATCAAGGCGTTGCCCAATATATGCATTCATGGTCCATTAATGCGGTCGTCCCCACGCTTAACGGGATCTGCGATCGTTTGATCTTTTTTTCGGCGGACGGGCCAGGTCAACTTTCAATTTACGTCCTTTAAAATCATAACCGTCCAATTCCTTTTTTGCCGTTTCCGTTTCAGATTGGTTGGACATCTCCACGAAACCGAATCCTTTTCCTTCCATTGCCTTTGCTTCTATTACCGAACCATGGGAGGAGAAAAGCGTTTTTAGGTCCTCACTGGTTACCGAGTAGCTCAAGTTCCCCACATACAGCTTCGTTTGCATTTCACTCCTCCTTTTTCATTTTGAAAACCCCTCGTAAAAGCACAGCGTCCCCCGCGCCTTTCACCCACGGTCTTTCTTGTCCCCGTTTTCCGGCAATGGCGGAGCGTCAGTCGAAAGCTCTATCGCACCGTCATCCTCTCCTGTTGTTCCTGCTTCTGAAGCGGCCTTCGCTTTCTTCGCCATCATGCGCTGAGCCGACTTTTCTATTTGTTTCTGCCGCTTTGCTTTTTCCTTCTGGCGCTTTTCAAAGGTATATTTTGACCTGGCCATTTCCGGACTCCTGTATTATCTTTCTGCCGTTTTTTTGCGTCCTCTTTCCGAACATCGCCGAAAAAAAGAGGCGCTCCCGTACAGTAAAACATGTAAGTGGAGCGCCTCTCGTTTTGCGCAATTGAGATTATAGGGGTTTCACGTTTTCCGCTGCCGGACCTTTTTTGCCCTGCGTTACGTCGAAACTGACCCGCTGGCCCTCAGATAACGTCTTGAAGCCGCCGGCTTGAATAGCGCTGTAATGAACAAAAACATCGCCGCCCTCGTCTTTTTCGATAAACCCAAAGCCCTTACTCTCGTTGAACCATTTTACTTTACCTTCTGACATTGCTTGCATCCTCCTTTCTCAAAATTTACTAAAAGCCGGATTGCGCACAATGACAGAAAAAAACCACCAGACTCTAAAGAGCATGGTGGCCGCCTTTGCACTTCACAATCATCCAACTTTGGATGCGCCCTACTGACCAACGGAAAGCTAACGAGCGCACAATAGTGCTTCTTTCCTACGCTATCCCGCCGCGAAAGTCAAGGTTTATTTGACCTCAAGCCTCTTGTTATGCTTAGAGCAGCACAAACCCCAGCGCAGTATTCACGGTGTCTCTGATCACGCCGAGCGCGGCATTGATGGCAGCTTCAACGGTCAGGATGCCCAACCCCTCGATAGTGAGCAGGACGGTACGGGATGCATTCTTCTGAACGTCCAGATGAAGTCGTGCCTGCTCCGGGGTCATCTTTCCCAGCGCCAGCTGACTCTCGATAAACACGATTGACTCCGCAATCTTCTTGAATTCGGACTCAGCGTAGTCCTTGGCGCCGGGCCATTGTTTCTTGAATGGCTTTGCTGCAGCAGCAAGCATCTGTTTTAACAACTCGTCAATATTGATCTTTGCCATCTCACCCCCTCCGGTTGATTCTTGCCGCTACTTGTCCGGTGACTCGCCTCGCTTTTTTGCGAGCTCTAACTTGAGGATCGCCGTAAAGCTGGCATTGAAGGCAGAGCGGAGCGGTTTTATCTGCTCGCGCCGCAAGCCGCCTTTATGAAGCTGCTCCAGCTTGTCAAGACTGTCCGCAAGCAGGTCAAGCTGCTTGAGTGTTATCTCGTTCTTCGAAATCGCCGCGGCTCGTACGCGAATGGCGCTTAAGTCTACTTTCGCCTCATCGTAAAACTTGGTATTTGTGTCGTGCCCGGCTTCCGGTTTTCCCACATTGCGTTCAAGGCCTGTCAGGAACGTCTCACATTTCCGCTGCAGTTCACTGACGGACTTGTCAATCTGCTCATCGTAGTCGGCGATGAGCCTGATACTGGCGCATCCTGCCAGAGCAACGACAAGCAATAGCGATGCGAGCCGCACCGGAAGGCCCGGTTTGCAAAAACTGATCATGTGCCTCATGCGCCCTCCTTTTCATTATAGGTGGTGAACATCAAATCAGTGTCCGTGTGAACAAAACGGGCTGCGGATCAGCGGCTGACGAGGCAGTCCGCTTGAGCGCCGAATCGGGCTGGTAACCGGAATCTTCATTTGCCTGCGGGAGAAGGCGCGAAGAGCCCGACTAATGCTCCTACCGCGGCAGACCCCAGAGAAACAAGGACCTCAGGGGTCGTTTTCCCTGCAATCACGAGCCCGATGGAGCCAAGAGCCGCAATGAGCGCTAATGCGCCGAGCACCACGACAGCGATGCGAAAGAGCAATACATCACCCACCCATGAGGCTTCCTTTGACCTCTCTGCCGTTTCTTTGAGTACGGGGAGGGGGTCAGGATCTGTCTTTAGTCTCGTAATGAGTGAGGGATCTTCTGAAAACATCTTTACCATCCGATCCACTGAACGCATTTGCTCTGCCATTTTAGCCTCCTTAACGTAAGATTCTCTTGGGCATGATGCTGATAACTCATGAGACCTGCTGTTGCTCTTTCGTGTCTCACGCGAAACAGCCATTTCGTTAAACTTCCCCCGTTCGTGTAATTGCCGTTGCAGGCCCATCGGGGCTGCGGATCAGCGGCTGGCGTACACGCGTGCGTACTCGTGGGAACGGTTGCCCGCTGCAACTCCTTGATAGACCGGCGCAGAGCGCCGGACAGAAAGCGGATGGCAATCCGCCGGCTGTAACGACGCGAGCGCAAGGCTTCGCGCCGTTGGTGGAGAAGTTTTGGTTTTAGGCAGGTTGGCAAAGACGCTAAAGACTCGGTCATCCCCATCCCTCACGATCATCTGCAGAGTATGGAACGAAACCTGCGGTCTTTTTTGTAAAGTTCTCTTAGAGATTTGCCGAAAAGCAGCGCAACTTAAGCACGTTACGCCTCGTTTGTCAATGATGTTCATGTTTCATGAAGACAATGGCGGCGTCCAGAACAGATCAGAAGATGACCTTCAAAACCATATCAATTTCCTTGAGAACCCCGATGATTCCCGCCGCCTCATCCGCCTTCAGCTTGGCGGCATCAATGCCCGATATGATATCGTGGAGGCCGGTAAACGCCTCCTGCACGTTCAGGTCGCCGTCCATTTTTTCAGAAAAGATTCTTTTTATTTTCTTTGCAATCCTTGCCTCAGTATCCGGTTTCGCACCCGCCTTCTTCCTGATCCGGCGTATAGCGCTTTGTAATTCCCTCAACCTCATGGCCGCATGAAACATCGCCCTGTCCGAATAATTAAGGCCCATCCGGTAATGGCCGCAGATGAGAAAAAACCGTATCTCTGCGGCGGTATACCCTTGACTGAGAAGGGTGTCGGTATAATACACGTTTCCCTTGCTCTTCGACATCTTGTGCCCGTGTACGGTGAGATGCCGGCAGTGCAGCCAGTATTTGGCCATGGGGTACGGTTCCAGGGATTCGAGGATGGCCAGCGTATAATCGTGGTGACGGTAGAGGTTGTCTATCCCCCCGCAATAGAGCGACAGGGTCTCGTGAAAGTGCGGACTGATCATGGCAGGGTCCTGGATATTCCAGGCAGGCCGCCCTTTTCCAATGTTCGTATCCCAATACACCCTGTCCCCCTTTTTGTATCCGTGCCAGATGATGAAATCGCCGCGGTTCCACTGTATTCCTGGGTAGGTATCCTTGTGGAACCTCCTTCTTCTCCGGGGCCACTGCGCCATGTCGAGCCCGTAGAGCTTGCCGAAACCAGGAAATTTCAGCGGATCGAAATAGACGTTCCCCTTGTGCCGGTAGGCAATGCCGAGATCAATCAGCCGCTCGATGAGTGCAACGGCTTCGTTGACGCTTTCCGACGCCCTGGGCAGATAGTCGGGGATTTTCATGCCGAGCAGGCGCATCTCCTTGAGGAAAGCGGCGATATTTTTCTCCGTCAGTTCTTTAACGCCGGTCCGTCTCTTATTCGCCTCCTCAATGGTCTTGTCTTCAAGATCGGTGAAGTTCATGCCCCGCGCAACCGCGTACCCTGAATATTCCAGGTACCGCACGAGGACGTCTTCGAATAAGAACGTCCGGAAATTTCCTATGTGGGCCCGTTGATAGACCGAAGGTCCGCAGGTGAATATGGTCACCACGTTGGGGTTGGCGGGATGGAAAGGCTCGATCCACTTGCCCAGGGAATTGAAGAGTTTCAGCATGGGGTATGGCGCTCCGGTACGTGCGCAACAAGCGCTCTCAACAACGATCGAGGCTCTCCGCGCCCATAGGGCTGGATTTGCGGGACACGCTTCCGATCAGACAGAAGAGGTCCTCACCTGACCTCGGCATATATCTTCTCTATGGCTTCATTTATGTTCGCGGATTTCATAATCGGCCTGCCGATGACGATGAAGTCCGCTTCCACCCGGACCGCCTCTTTCAGGGAAGCGATCCTTACCTGATCATGTCTGTCCGGATACCAGCCCGGCCTGATGCCCATACAGATCCTTTTCAGCGGGTTATCGCGTATGGCGTCCAGGTCTTTCACCGAACCTTCAATGTACGCATAGTTGTTCATCAGGGCGATATCGGAAAACGCCTTCACGATTTCCTCATGGCTTTTGTCGTAAATCCATTTTATCTCCAGGTCGGTAAAAGAGGTAAGGGCGGTGACACCGGCAATATATTTAAGAAGGTCCGTATTTTTCGGCCGGAAATTGGAGGAACAGTGGATGGAAATGATATTGGCCCCGGCATTTACCAGTCTGCTGATGCTGTATTCCATTGTGCTCGGAATGTCGTGCAGCTTCGCGTCCACCATGACCCCGAGCTTATATTCGTCCCTCAGGCTTGATATGATCTTGGTCACGTCCCCGCTGTACAGCATGTCGCTGATCTTTACTCCCCAGATCATTCCCTTTTCCCGGGCCTTGGCAAGAGCAGTGAATATCCCCTTCTCCTTGGCAGACGGATACGTCACCCCATCAACGGCGACGATAATCTGGCTCATGGCAGCGCCTGTCCTGGGGGCATAGCCCCGAATGGGGCTTGCACCGTCAACGTCAACGACTATCTTGCCCATGTTCGTACTCTCCTTCGCAACGTGAAACAACACGGATGATAACGCATCAACCTCGCCATATCGGCATCCCTTTCCAGGGGGTAACGTTACACGCTTATGAACGGTCTTAACAAACATCCTTGCGCAACTGCACGAGAGTCTTCGCCGTCATAAAAGTACCCCCGCCCCCACCATATGTCAAGCCCTTTGATTCCTTCAGGTAATAGGCCTTACTCCTCCCGCCTCTCCAGCAGTCCCACCACTTCGATGTGGCCGGTCTGGGGAAACATATCAATCGGCAGCAGGCGCTTGAGCAAAAAACCGCGTTCAGCCAGATACCGGCAATCACGCGCCTGCGTCGCGGGATTGCAGGAAACATAAACGACTCGCTCCGGCTTAAGCGCCACGAGCGCATCCAGCACCTTCCGGCTGCAACCGGTTCTGGGCGGATCGAGAATTACCACATCCACCGCCATTCTGCCCTTGACAAATTCCGTCCCCATCACCCTGGCCGCGTCGCCCGGGAAGAATTTTGCCTTGCTCTTCCCCTCCTCACCCATATTGATTGCCGCACAGCGGACTGCATTTCTATCGCCCTCGATGCCGAAAACGCGGCGGGCACGGGGCAACGCAAAAAGCGCGAACAGACCTGACCCGCAGTAGCAGTCCAGCACCGTCTCCCGGCCGGTTAGGGCGCACAGATCAATTACCTCCGCCGCAAGCGTCTCCACCATGGAACAATTCGCCTGGAAAAAGCCCCGGGAGGGAACGAGGAAGCTCCGGCTCCCCACAAATCTTGTCACCGAAGAAGAACTGCTTAGATCCGAGATCGCTCCCCCCTCGGCCGCATCGGACCAGAGGGTAAGTCTCCTCCCACGCAATTTCTCCTCACCGGCGCGCAGGGCGTTCCGGAACGCCTCGCAGGCACGGTTGATAGAATCGTCCACAATCATACACTCCCGGATGTCCACCACCCCGCTGCCGGAGACATGCACGAATCCTATCGCTATCGTATTTTCACCGCCGCAGTTGATATGATACTCCGCTTTGCCGCGGTAGTTATAAATCGCGGCAGATGGTTTCGCCGGCGCAAGCGGCGGGACAGGAAATTTTCCTATTCTGGCAAAGGCTTCCCGTACCTGTCTCTCCTTGAGTTCAAGCTGGTGCGGATAACGTATGTGCTGATACCGGCACCCGCCGCACCGCGCAAAATACGGGCACACGGGCGCTGTTCTCTGCGGGGAGGGTTCAAGTATTTCCTTTATCTCGCCCCGGGCGAACTTTTTCTTCAGCCCGGCAAGTTCCACCCGTATGCGGTCGCCGTCCACCGCAAAAGGCACAAAGATCACCAGGTCATTTACCAGCCCCACCCCGTCGCCGCCAAAAGCAACGTCGCGGATTGTGGTTTCTACAGTATCTCCCTTTTTCACCTTCTGCGACTCCATAAAAACTGAACTCCCCCCGTCCGCACGAACCGCTCCCGATCGTTGAATAGGGGGGAATAACAGGAAAAAGAAGACCAACAGCGCGTGTTCTTAGCATGTTGCATTTCCCTTTACAAGCTGCATGAATATTGTTAATTATTGAAAATCAATCAGTCCAGAAAACGGGGGATACTTTTGGAACGGAATCAAACCACAGAAACCAGCAACCAAACCGCTGCAAGCGAAATGCACGCGGAAAACAATGTGCACCGTCTTTCCCTGAACGGGAGGGAGATCGTTCTGGTGGGCACGGCTCACGTCTCATGGGAAAGCGCCGATCTGGTGGAACGCGTCATCGCCGAAGAAAAACCCGATGTCGTCTGCGTGGAACTCTGCAAAACCCGTTTTGATGCAATCACGCAGAAGGACCGCTGGCAGGAGATGGACATTATCAAGGTGATCCGGGAGAAACGAACGTCCCTGCTCCTGTTCCAGCTGCTCATGGTCTCTTTCCAGAAAAAAATTGCCGAAAAATTCGGCATAAAACCCGGAGAAGAAATGCTGCGGGCAATCAGCAAGGCGGATGCAAGCGGCGCCCGGCTTGTCCTCGCGGATAGAGGTATACGCGTCACCCTCCTGCGCACGTGGCGCATGATGAGCTTCTGGAGCAAGTCAAAATTCCTGTCGGAAGTAATGCTGTCCCTTTTCGGCGCCGAGGAAATCACGAAAGAAGAGATAGAAAAACTCAAGCAGCACGACATGCTGGAGCTGGCCCTGCAGACCGTCGGCGAAAAGATGCCCTCAATAAAAATCACGTTGATTGATGAGCGGGATGAGTACCTCGCCCATATGATCGGCCGCGCGGAGGGTAAAAAAATCGTCGCTGTCGTCGGCGCCGGGCATGTCCCCGGCATCATAAAAAACATGGACAGGCACATTGACCTGGAGGAGCTTGATCAGATTCCGCCCCCCAGCCTCTGGGCGAGAACCGCTGGCTGGGGATTTTCCGCGGCAATCGTAGGCCTTTTTATCGCCGGATTCTTCTTCTCAGGCGGCCGGGCAAGCATGAACATGATCCTGTGGTGGGCGGCGATCACTGCCGCCTGTTCAGGCATGGGGGCGCTCATTCTGCTGGCCCATCCCGTCACCATCCTAACGTCCGCCATGGCCGCTCCCATAACGACGCTGCACCCACTGATCGCCGCGGGGTGGGTTGCCGGTCTTACGGAAGCGACGATACGGAAACCCCAGGTAAAGGACTTTCTCAACCTGACCAGCGACATCACCACGCTAAAAGGTTTCTTCTGCAACAAAATCACCCGCATACTGCTGCTTGTCGCGGTTGTTAATCTTACTACGTCCATCGGCACGTTCGTAGCCATTCCCGTGATGATGCGGTTCTTCTGATACGTAAATCCCCGTCCCCACCGGGCGGGGTACGCCGCAGGCGTTCTCGATCACCACCAAGGGTTGCCATGCAAAACAATAAAAGGAATTCCCTGCTCTGCCCCCGCTGCCGCAAACTCATCAGCGCCGACGAACCTGTTTGTCCTTACTGCGGTCTGAACCGGCCCGGTTCCCGGACAATAATCGGCCTGGTCAACCGCTTCCAGGTAACTCATTTTGACGCCGTCAGGATCATCATTTATATCAATGCCGCTCTCTACGTGCTCTCGCTCATTTTCGGTTCACCTATGCGGGAATCCTTTATGAATCCCCTGACCTTTCTCTCCCCTTCCAACGAAGGTCTTTTCCTTCTGGGGGGAACGGGAACGATCCCCTTTGCCGGATACGGGCGCTGGTGGACGCTCGTATCGGCGTCCTTCCTGCATGGCGGCATTCTCCACATTTTTTTCAACATGGCAGCCCTGGCACAGGTCGGGCCCTTTGTGCTCAATGAATTCGGTTTCAGCCGTTTCACGCTCGTCTACATAGTAAGCGGCGCGGCTGGATTCTTTCTCTCTGTCATTGCGGGGGTTCCCTTCACCATCGGCGCATCCGCCGGTATCTGCGGCCTCATCGGCGCTATCCTCTACTACGGGAAAACGCGGGGCGGACTCTACGGCGACGTTATTTACCGTCAGGCTCTTGGCTGGATCGTGGGGCTCGCCATCTTTGGCTTTTTTGTGCCGGAAATCAACAATTGGGCGCATGGCGGAGGTCTTGCGGCGGGTATTATCCTTGCCGTTATCCTGGGCTACCATGAGCAGAGGAACGAAAATACGGTTCACCGGGTGCTGGGAGCTGTGTGTGTTCTCCTTACCGTTGCCATCTTGCTATGGGCCATCACGCAGGCCCTGGCCATTCATTTTTTCTCCTCCCGCTTCCCGTAGATTCCATTGACAGGATGCCCGGTGCTCCATTATATTATTGACGTTCCCTCCCGCAGGGGGCTTCACTTTTACGAGAGCATCACGTATGGCCGATAAACGAACCGTAAAGAAAACGGGACCAGGACGTAAAAGCGCGGAGAGTGACTCCCTCAAGCCCGAGCGGCTCATCGAAAGCTATCGTTCCCTGGTGGATTCAAGCTCCGATTCCATGTACATTGTGGACAGGCGCTGCCGATATCTCTTCGCCAACAGACATCACCTGGAAAGGCGCGGCATGACACTGGAAGAGATTATCGGCAAGACGTACTGGGGTTTCTTCATGCCGGCACACAACAAGGAATTCACCAAGAAAGTAAAAAAGGTCATGGCCACGGGTAAATCAATCCAGTTTGACCACCCGGCACAAACAGACCCCACGAGACATATCTTGCAGACGTTCAGTCCCATAAAAGACCGGAACGGGAAAATAACGACCGTCGCCATCGTTTCCAAAGACATAACCACGCGGAGAAAAATGGAGGAAGCGCTTCGGGAAAGCGAAGACCGTTACCGTGATCTGGTGGAGCACGGCAATGAACCTATCTGCACCCACGATCTCGACGGCAACATTCTTTCCGTGAACGAGGCGCTCGTTAAACTCATCGGATTCAGCAGGAAAAACATCGTAGGGAAAAATGCCCGTGATTTTCTGGCGCCCGGGGTGCGGGGTGAATTCAAAACATACCTGGCCGCTATCAAGAAGAATGGAACCGCTAAGGGGTTGATGCTTGCCCTCAACCACGCGGGAGAAAAGCGCATCCTGGAATATAACAATACCCTGCGCACGGAAGGGATACCCAAACCCCTTGTTCGGGTCATGGTACACGATATCACTGAACGCGTATCCATAGAGCACAAGATCAAGAATGCATTATCTCTCCTGCGTACGACGCTGGATTCCACCGCTGACGGTATTCTGGTTGTAAACAAGGAAGGCAAGATCGAAACATTCAACCGCAAGTTCACCGAAATGTGGCGCATACCCCGCTCCGTCGCCCAGTCATATGACGGCAGGCGATTAGTGACATTCGTGAATAAGCAAATGGAAGATCCGGGCAGTTTTCTTGCCAAGATAAAGTATCTTTTCAGCCATCCCGAAGCGGAAAGCCTGGATGAACTTACTTTCAAGGACGGACGGGTATTTGAGCAGTATTCACAGCCCCAGCGGGAAGGCAGAAAAATTATCGGGCGGGTCTGGAGCTTTCGTGATATCTCGGAACGCAAGAATGCGGAGGAAACCATCAGACGCCTGGCATACCACGATGTTCTGACGGGGTTACCCAACCGCCTGCTCTTTAACGACCGCCTTAATATGGCGCTGGCGCACGCAAAACGGAACGGGAAACAACTGGCACTGATGATGCTTGACCTGGATGAATTCAAAGAAATCAACGACAACATGGGACACCAGACCGGAGATATTTTACTGCAAAAAGTCGGTGAGCGTCTGTCCGGCATCGTGCGGGAAAGCGATACCGTCGCCCGACTGGGGGGTGATGAATTCATGCTCGTGATACCGAATACCACCAACCCGGAGGATGCCGTGGTTATTGCCGGGAAAATAATAACAGCCCTCCGGCCGCCGTTTATATTGGATAGCCATAAAATCCAGATCACGACCAGCATCGGCATCGCCATATTTCCTAATCACGGCAGCGACGCGAATACCCTGATGAGGCATGCCGATATCGCGATGTACAGCGCCAAGGAACAGGGCGGCAATAATTACCACATCTATACCTGATGAGAATACCGACCGTTCCCGCTACGGGATGTGAGGCTCAGCGTTGAATTCTGCAGCAAGCGCATTCCCCGTGGCTTGCCGCGGGGTAAGCGAGCGAACGATGAGGGAAAATCACTTCAGCCAAGAAAGGGGAAACAGTTATCCATGCATGCAGTCATTATGGCCGGAGGCAAGGGCACACGGTTCTGGCCGAGGAGCCGGGAACGGATGCCTAAACACCTGCTCAACATCATCAGCGCAAAGACTATCATCAGGGAAACCGTTGAGAGATTGATTCCCTTCATCCCGCCAAAAAACATACTCATTGTTACGGGCCAAAGCCATGCCGACGAACTGATCAGCCAGTTGCCCGAAATACCGGAGGAGAATATCATCATCGAGCCCACAGGCCGGAACACCGCGCCCTGCATCGGTCTTGCGGCATTGCATGTCGAAAAAGAGACCGCGAACGACGTCATGATCGTCCTGCCCGCCGACCATTTCATCGCCGACAAGGATCGCTTTCTCCACACGCTGGCGGCTGCCGTTGAAACGGCACGACAGGGTGACCATATCATTACCATCGGCATAGAACCCACGGCCCCCGAAACCGGCTACGGCTACATAGAACAGGGTAGTCTAAAAACCACCGTACGGGGGGAGGACATCTATGAAGTCCGGTCCATCCGAGAAAAGCCCGCTTCTGAACAGGCGCGGCAATTTTTACAGCAAGGGGGATTCAGCTGGAACAGCGGCATATTCATCGGGAACGTCTCAACAATGCTCTGCGCCTTGAAACAGTGGCTTCCCGCCCTTTATGAAGGGCTTTGTGAGATCAAAAACGCCCTGGGAACGGACAGGGAAAAAAGCGCTGTTGACCGCGTCTACCGCAGGACGGAACCCGTCTCCTTTGACTACGGGGTCATGGAAAAAGCGGATAATGCGCTGATCATCCGGGGTGATTTCGGCTGGTGCGACGTGGGAAGCTGGGACGCCCTCTGGGAAATTTCGCAGAAGGACACGGCGGGAAACGCCGTGACGGGCACAGGAACGTTTGTAGGCCTGGGGGCGGAAAACTCCCTCGTGTATAGCCCCCGGAAACTCGTGGCTCTCGTAGGGGTAACGGATCTGATCGTGGTGGAAACGGAGGACGCCCTGCTCATATGCAGGAGAGGGGCTTCGCAGGATGTAAAAAACGTGGTGGAGAAACTGGAGAGCAAAAACATGAAGGCGTATCTCTGATGAATGGAGATTCCCGCCCAGAGGGCGGGACTTCCCGGCAAGGAGTATTTGCTTTCATTTAAGAAACTCCGGGTCTCCCGTTACCGGGAAATGCCCCTTGTCCAGGGCATCCACAATCTCTTCCAGCTGCACCGTTTCGTCGTCAAAGGTTACTACCAGGGTTTCGTTGCTGCCGATCTCGAATTTCTTGACGCTTTCGATTGTTTTAAGGATAGCACCTATCCTCTTCGCCGCGCCTCAGGAAGCGCACCCGGAAACGGTCATCCGGACCACCCGTTCAGCGGCAAGCGCCGCTTGATAAGGCAACGAAAACAACAAAACACCGATAAGCAGGACATATACTTTTCTTGCCATGAATCACTCCCCCCGACGGATTCCACCATATCCTAAATGCAATCATCTGAAAATACCAGATAATAATCTCCGGCAACGGCCATGAGCCGTTTATTCTACCGCACCGGTCCTTTGGCCCCCACAAATATCCCTTGAACATTTTGGGATTAAGGCGTAATTGCTGGCAAAGACGGACATATCTTTCCCAGAGAACCCCCGGAAAAGGAGGACAGAAAAATGTTCCCTGCTGCCGTTATCCATCGCGCGAAAATCTTCGCCACAGTAATCATCACTGCGTTTTTATGTATCCTGGTTTCGGAATACGCTTCTGCGGGCGACATGATGAGTACGATCTGTAACAAGCATGTCGTCTCCGTGGGAGACATGAAGGGCGAGGTCCTCGCAAAATGCGGCAAGCCTCTCTCCACGTTCGCCGGTAAAGCAGGGGACCGGGTCTCCGTCAGCGCGCATCCGGCCGGAACGGGAAAAAAGGCGAGGCTAAAAAGCGGGAAGGCGACGAAAGGCGCAGAAACATGGACATACAACATTGACGGCTCTTACCGCTTCTTTATTTTCAGGGGCGGCAGGTTGGAAAGGATTGAAACCGGCGGGTTGGCACATTAGGCGTTCGAGCCATACCGGCTACCGTACTGACCGGGGGCGCCCTCCGCAAGCCTCGCCTTCCAGGCGGGGCAAGGGGCGCAATGATGAAGAGAGCTGTTCCCTGCCGGGAAGCCCCGCTCTCCTGAGCGGGGAGCTTCACTATCCCCGCTAAAGCTCAATTTCCATGCCCTGATGCATCGCGAAACAATCCAGAGAACCGCGGCGATCCGCGATGATCTTACGACAGTCGGCGACCATCTCATCAACGGCGGTGTCGGACCTGTCCTGATTGTGATGAAACAGTCCCAATCTTTTTACCCCGGCATCCAGCGCAAGCGCAAGCGCATCCGTGTAAACGGAATGCCCCCAGGTTCTGGTCTTCCGGTAATCTTCCTCCCGGTACTCGGCATCGTGTATGAGGAGATCGGCTCCACGGGAAAAATCCCGGTAATCATCATAGGCAAGCCCTCCAGGATGTATATATGCCAGTTCATTGTCGGTAAGGAAGATAAAACTCTTGCCGTCCTCCTCGAACCGGTACCCCTGACCCTGATTGGGATGGTTGAGCGGAATGGAATATACGGCCACCGATCCTACGGTAAAACGGTCTGAACACGATTCATGGTAGGTTATTTCCGTCCTGATATCTTCAAAACGGACGGGAAAATTGGGAGGGGTCATGATCCGGGAGATCATCTGTTTTATCGACGCCTGTGCGAAGGGACAACCGTACAGGGTAATGCGCGTCCCCTCGGTGTAGATCGGCTTGAAAAAGGGAAAACCCAGAAGATGGTCCCAGTGGGCATGGGTAAACATCATGGTAAATTGCTGTCGGCCTTCGGCAAGGAGCTTATTCCCCAATCTCCTGATGCCCGAACCGGCATCAATGATAATGATCTCATCGTTTTTGGTTCTGATTTCAATGCAGGTAGTGTCTCCGCCATAACGCAGGTACTCTCCCCCGGAAACGGGGATGGAACCCCTCGCCCCCCAACAGCGAATAATCATTCTCTGTTCCTCCAGCCGGGAATGCTGCTTACTCAGCCCCTTTTCCCCTGCTCCGCTACCGTTAACGAACTCTAAGTATTCATTCGGTGATTATTAACGTAGGTTCTGGAAACACTGCGTTGCCTTGTTATTATAAAACATTATCTGTGTCAAGAATGATTACCGACAACATATTGCGAAGCTCTCCGCCCACAAGGCGGGGCTTCCCGGCAAGGAGTTTTAATTATCATCGCGCCCCTTAAGCCTGCCTACAAGGCGGTGCTTACAGGGTGCGCCCCCGGTCATTTCGAACGAAGTGAGAAATCTTGCTGGATATGAGACGATAAAAGATATCTCCCTTCAGTCAATATGACACAGAATCTACGAAATGAAGCACTAAGGAACAGTATCCGTTCATCATTCACTCACTTGCACCCGATGCGCGGGTATGATAGAAAATACCTGTATTTACCGGGAGCGCATCCCTCAGACCCCGCCATAGAGGCGTGGTCAGGAGCGGCGGAAAAGAACTCCATATAGAGAAAGGACGGTTCTTATGGCCACGATCAAAATCAAGGGCATGTCGTGCAATCATTGCGTTATGGCAGTCACCAAAGCGCTTGCCGCCGTTGACGGCATAAGCGACATTAAGGTTGACCTGAAAACGGGCGAGGCTGCCTACCGGGAAATTAAGCCCGTGGACAAACAGGTTATCAGAGAGGCCATCAGGAAAGCGGGATATGAAGCCGACTGAACCGGCATCGCAAAAAACCACCGTATCCGTGGGAGGCATGACCTGCGCCGCCTGCGTTCGGCGGGTAGAAACGGCGCTCAAGTCCGTCCGGGGCGTGGAGGAGGCGTCCGTCAACCTGGCCACGGGGAGGGCAACGGTGCAGCACCATCCCTCCTGGGGGGGACTGGAAGAAGTTCGGCGCGTCGTAACCGATAACGGCTACGAGTATCTTGGTGTTCCCGACGAAACGAAGGAAGACCCCGGCGCCGCCGCGCGGGAACGGGACATCCGCGAGCTGAAACTCAAATTCGCTGTCGGAATAGCTCTGAGCATCGTCATCTTCGTGGGCTCCATGCCGCACTGGTTTCCCTTCGTCTCCACCCTCCCGCGGCAGCCGATGCTGATTGCCCTCTTCCTTCTCACCACCCCGGTCGTCTTCTGGGTGGGAAGCCGTTTTTTCACCGGGGCCATCAAGGCCGCCCGGCAAAAGACCACCGACATGAACACCCTCGTGGCCGTGGGCGCGCTTTCCGCCTACCTCTATTCCGCGCTCGCCACGTTTTATCCCCGCTTTTTCACCGCGGCCGGCGTCATCCCCCACGTTTACTACGACGGCGCGGCCTTCATTGTCACCCTAATCATCCTCGGAAGACTGCTGGAGGCAAAGGCCAAGGGTAAAACATCCCAAGCCATCAAAAAACTGATGGGGCTCCGTCCCAAGACCGCCCGGGTCATCCGGAACGAACGGGAGATGGACATCCCCGTGGATGAGGTGATGAAGGAAGACCTGGTCATCGTCCGGCCGGGGGAAAAGATCGCCACCGACGGCGTTGTCGTCTCGGGAACCTCCACGGTTGACGAATCCATGCTCACCGGCGAAAGCATGCCGGTAACCAAGGAAGCAGGGCAGGAGGTTTTCGGCGCAACGATCAATAAAACGGGCAGCTTCACCTTCCGGACGACAAAGATCGGCGCGGAAACCGCCCTCGCCCAGATCATCCGGCTGGTAGAGGAAGCTCAAGGGTCCAAGGCCCCCATCCAGCGGCTGGCCGATAGGGTCGCTTCCATCTTCGTGCCCGCGGTCTTCGCCATCGGCGCCCTTACCTTCGTGATCTGGTATTTCTTCGTCCCCGAACCCCTCTTCAGCCGCGCCCTCCTGAACTTCGTTTCCGTGCTCGTCATCGCCTGTCCCTGCGCGCTCGGGCTCGCCACGCCGACGGCGGTCATGGTGGGGACGGGGCTGGGGGCGGAAAACGGCATCCTGATCAAGGGCGGGGAGAGCCTGGAGCGGGCCTACCGTCTCACCCTGGTGGTCTTCGACAAGACGGGTACCCTGACCAAAGGCGAGCCGGAGGTAACCGACGTCATCACCGCCAAGAATCGTTCGCGCGAAGACGTCCTGAAAACCGCCCTGTCCATCGAGGCCGTCTCGGAGCATCCTCTTGCCCAGGCCATCGTGGAGAAAGGGCTGAGCGAGGGATTGCTGCCCCTGCCCGCCCTCAAGTTCGATGCCATTTCGGGGCACGGCGCCCGTGCGGTCGTGGAGGGGATACCCTGTCTCTTGGGAAGCGCCCGGCTCATGGAGAAGGAGGGCATCCCGGTCGGAGACCTCGCAGGAGAGGCCCAACGCCTCGCCGGGGAGGGGAAAACCTGCGTCTTCATCGCCACGGATAGTCAGGCAATCGGATTGATCGGCCTGGCCGATGTGCCCAAGCCGTCGGCGGAAGAAGCCGTGTCCCGCCTGAAGGAGATGGGGCTTACGGTAGCGATGATCACGGGAGACAATGCGGGCACGGCCCGAGCCATCGGCTCCGCGCTGGGGATTGATCGCGTCATGGCGGAAGTGCTGCCGTCAGACAAGGCGGAAGAAGTGCGGCGCCTGCGGGAAGAAGGCCAGGTCGTGGCCATGGTGGGCGACGGCATCAACGATGCCCCGGCCCTGAAAACCGCCGATATCGGGATCGCCATCGGCGCCGGCACGGATATCGCGATCGAGGCAAGCGACATCACCCTCATGAACAATGACCTGCGCTCGGTGCCCGCCGCCATACGCCTCTCGTCTCTCACCATGCGGGTCATCCGGCAGAATCTGTTCTGGGCCTTTATCTACAACGTGCTCGGCATCCCCCTTGCCGCGGGGGCATTTTATCCCTTCTTCGGCATCCTGCTCAATCCCGAGTTCGCCGCCGCCGCGATGGCGCTCTCCTCCGTATCGGTCGTGAGCAACTCCCTGCGGCTTCGCCTGATCTGGCGGGGCCGGCGCGCCTAAGCACCTCATTTCATAAGTTCGGTGGCCTATCAACCGAAGGGAGATATCTTATAGCTGTGAGTTCTGATTAAGATTTCTCACTTTGTTCGAAATGACAGTACTGCATGTATGTATTTGTGCAATGATGGACTAAGTCCCGCCCATGTAGGTAGGCGCCGCCTTCGGCGATTTGCCGCCTTTCACCTCGTGGTAGTAGGCATAGGTCATGGGTTCTCCCTCGGCAAGCACCCCGCAGTCAATAACCTTGCCCAGAAAAATTGTGTGGGTGCCGCAATCCATCTCGCCCGCAACCTCCGTCTCCAGAAAGGCGAGCGCATGGTCGAGGACAATGGGGGTCCCGCTCGTGCCCGTCCGGAAATTAATCCCCGCGAATTTGTCAAAGTCCCTGCCGCATCGGAAGCCAAAAGCTCCGATGAGCTTCATGGGCGTCTCCTTCTCCAGGACGGAGACGGAAAATTTTCTGCTTTCGGTGATAAAGTCGTGCGTATAATTCTGTTTGTTGATGGCGACGGCGATCGTGGGCGGCTCCGATGTCACCTGGAAGACCGTATTGGCGATCTGGCCGTTGGAACGATCTTTCATGGCGGAACTCACGATATAGAGACCGTAACTTATTTTAAACAACGCCGTCTTGTCCACTGATTCTCTCCTCCTTTATAGGAACCCCATACAGGCTGTTCAAAAATGTCCAGATGCAAGGCCTCCGAAAGCCTGAGGAATGAGACGTACATGTGCGTACGTCGCAGTGACGAAGGACGAGGGAACGCCGCAGATGGGCGTTTTTCAACAGCATGGCCGCTCCCCGAAGATCCCCCTCCCCACCCTGACAATAGTCGCCCCTTCCTCAATCGCCACGCGGTAGTCCGACGACATCCCCATGGAGAGTTCCTCCATGCGCACATCTTCGATACGCTCCCCGACGATCCGGTCCCTCAGCTCCCGGAGAGTCGCAAAATAAGGCCTCGCCTTCTCCGGATCATCGAACCAGGGCGGCATGGTCATCAGCCCCCGGATCGCAATGTTCTTGAGCAATGCCGCTTCCCTGATCAGAGGCAGAACCTTCTCGGGGGAAGCCCCGCTCTTTGTGGCCTCGCCGCCTGAATTTACCTCGATCAGAATCCCCATGATCCGCCCTGCGTCGCGGGACCGCCGGTCGAGCTCCCGGGCAAGCGCAATACTGTCCACGGAATGTACCATGTCGAACAACTTGACCGCGTATTTTGCTTTGTTGGTCTGCAGGTGGCCGATCATGTGCCATGCGATGCGCTCCCCGATCGCTTCGATCTTCCGCTGCGCCTCCTGGACATAATTCTCGCCGATCATGTCCACCCCGGCCGCGATAGCCTCCCCGACGCGGCGTTCATCCACCGTCTTGGTCACCGCCATGAGCCTCACGGCAGATGCATCCCGGCCCGACCGTAACGCCGCTTCCGCCATGCTCCTCCGTATCCCGGCAATGTTATCCTCTATCGTCGCCGTCAAAACCGCCCCCGGAAAAACGAATGACCCCCACCCGCTTCAGCGTATCCACCACCTCGCAGAGGGGCAACCCGATAACGTTTGTGTAGGAACCGGTTATCGCCCGGATCAAGAAGCCGCTCTTCCCCTGTGCGGCGTAGCCCCCCGCCTTGTCGTAGGGTTCGTCGGACTCGACGTACCACGTCATTTCTTCCGGGGAGATTTTCCGGAACAGTACCGAGGACTCAACCACGTCCCCCACCAGCACGCCGGCGCGTTCCCCGGCAATGGTAAACCCCGTGAATACCCGGTGTTCCCTCCCGCTGAGCTTGCCGAGCATCTCGCGCGCCTCGGCAACCGTCTTTGGCTTTCCCAACACCTCGTCCCCGATGACGACGACCGTATCCGCCCCCAGCACCCATGCATCGGGATGTCGCAAGGATATGGCACGCGCCTTTTCACGGGAGAGCCTCAGGACATGATCACGGGGCGGCTCCCCATTCACATAGGTCTCGTCCACGTCGCTCGGCTCCACGGTGAAATCCAGGCCGATGCTCCTCAAAAGTTCGTTGCGGCGGGGTGATGCGGACGCCAGGATGAATCTCCCCGCGGTAACCAGTGTCATTGTTTCTTTTTCCTCCTGCACCTTGCTGCCTTATAGAAGATTGCGCCACGGGTGTCAATATGTCCATAGTGGTAGTGTTTCGGTTTAAAATTTATTGTCGCAAATATTAAAAAATGATAAGGTTTCACGCATGTGGACGTTGCTCACAAGTTGGTTCACCGTTGCAGTGGTTGTTCCTGTGCTCATCACCATCGGGCTTGGGGTGCTGAGCATGAATCCACCAGAATATATAATTGCCTATATATGCTTTACAGTTACGGCACTACTTCTATTAGCTCGTACTGGTTGGTGGCTAGCGTTTGAGCAATCGGGTAGTAAAGTCCAAGTGGTTCTCTTCGCTTTTGTAATCTTGGGGAGTATAAGTGCTCTATGGTCCATTTCAATGAAATGGGTAAAAGAACGAGAACATAATTTCTTAACTCCTACTAGCAAAACTGAACAACCACCCGCAGAAAAAAGAAGCGCAGCACCGGTAGCTTTTAAAAAACATATACCGCAGCTTGTGCCTCCATCGAAACAAACAGAACAAGGAATGTCTAAGAGCATTGTTCTCCCACAGGAAAACCGATTCCCACTTGTTGATGTTGAATTAGAACGCGTTAAAGCTGAAGATTCTGAAGTCCAGTTTGCCTATGATATTTTCGTACACAACAAAAGCAATGTGACTATATCGCAGATCCATATTTTGAGGATGATTAATCCTGAAAAGAATAAACAGAGAATAGCCGTTCATGAACGCCCCCAAACAAAGTTAGCTCCATTTCAAGAACAGATCAATGTACTTAGTCCGGATGAACGGAGGAAAATCCGTAGGGAACGTTCGCCGTCCTATGAATATGCGGTCGTCAGTGTCATATATGGCGATGATTCTGGCAAACGGTACAAGTGTATTTTTGAAGGTGACAGAGATGGTTTGCGCCTCACAGATAAATCTCTAATTGCAACGAATTCTTCCCAAAAATAGTTTCTGCAAGTATCGTCTCCTAACAACTACACAATTTCATCCCAGCCAAACCGTAGCAGTGCACATCCTGACGGCTTGCTGAAAAAAATTGCTTTGCAGGCTGCTCAAAAATGTCCAGATGCAAGGCCCCTGAAATACTTCGCCATGAGGCGTACTTTCCTGTACGTTGAATGGCGAAGGATGAAGGAAACACAGCAGATGGGCGTTTTTCAGCAGCCTGTTATCGGACGCGCACATGGAGGACGGGCAGGCCCAGATGACGGTGTTCCCGCTCTCCGGGAAGGACGGTCTCTTCCCGCATCGTGGGGTCTCCCCGCCTGCCCTTCCCCTTCACCTCGATGGCGTGCGATCCCCCCAAATGAAGGGTATGCTTGCCGTACCTCCCATTCAGGCCGTCCACGGCCCGGTAAAGCTCCTCCACCTTCTCCACCCCTATCGGATCTTCAAACAGGGAATACTGCACGGGGCGGGTGGGCGCCAATTCGGCGAGGACGATGCCCGTCGCGCGGTACAGCGTCCCGCTCCGGAAGAGGAGGCCGAAGAGTTCCCGGAGGGATTCGGAAAGTTCGAGGGGATGGAATGAGGGGCGATCGAGCCTCATCTCTCCCGCCGTAGAGTCGAAATCCTGTTTCCTCAGAATAGCGGTGATGTTCCGTGGAGCAAGACCGTAGCGCCTTGCCTTCAGACAGGCCGCTTCCAGGTTCCGCATCAGGTGAGCAAAGAGGTATTCCGGCTCCGAAATCGGGGGCGCAAATGTCCTTGTTCTGCTGATGGAGAAACGGGCGCTCCGCTCCTCAGCGGAAACGGGATATACCGATTCGCCCCGCAGTTCCCGCCAGATCTCCCTGCCCGGCTTGGTCAGGCGTTCCTCAACTGTTCGCTCGGAAAGGCAGGCGAACTGGAGCGCCGTCCGCACCCCCAGCTTCTCCAGATAAGCGGTCGTGGCGGGGCCGATGCCCCATATTGCCCCGCAGGGAATCTCCCGCAGGTAAGAGGCAATCGCCCTGCCGCTGATAACGGTAAGACCGTCCGGTTTCCGGTGCTTGGAGGCAACCTTGGCGAGCACCTTGGTAATACTCAGTCCCACCGAGACGCCGATGCCCACCTCTCGCTTGATCTCATCCTTGACCCGGCCGGCGATGGTCTCGTAGGAAGCGTGCAGGGCGCGGCGCATGCCCGTAATATCGGCGAAGGCCTCATCAATGGAGTATTCCTCAACCTGGGGGGTGAAACGCCGGATGACGCTGAACATCCGCCGCGAAAACAGACTGTAGCTCTCATAGTCGGAGGGCAGGACGATGAGCCCCGGACAGAGAAGCCTTGCCTGCCGGAGGGGAATGCCCCGCTTGACCCCCTTTTTCTTGGCAGCATAGCTGGCGCAGGCGACGATCCCGCGTTCCGCCCCCGTGATGATGGGTTTGCCCCTTAGGTGCGGATGCATGGCCTCCTCGCAGGAGGCAAAGAAGGCATCGCCGTCCACATGCAGGATCGCCCGGGGCCATGATCGGAGGGTAAACAATGGGCTTGTCTTTTCCATTGCCGCATGTTAGTAGAACGCACGTTCTATTGTCAAGACCTTTCTCCTGTAGCCCGATATGGCGCATGGAAACTCATTGGAAAAAAAGAAAAGATCAACCGGTTGCTGCCGGGAAGTGAGATCATCTTTGAATTTGACAGTAAGCACATTCCCCGTAGCTTGCTGCGGGGTAAGCGAACGAATGTTGAAAATTACTATTCCTTAAGAATCGAAGCTTCTCCGCAGAATACTGCGGAGAGCTTCAATGGCGGCAGGACGTGGAAAAAATCCCCACGCTTATCGGGTCAATTGGCGCGAGCCCTTTTTAAGATTTTCGACGATATCTGGGACATCATCAATGCCCGCAACCAGAAAGATAGCATTATAACCTTAACCTTCCAGTTCGCACGAAATGGTCATCCGAGTGCATGAGACATTGTGCAGGGCACTTTCATTCCCCCTTACAGGTTTAATATCCATTCACAGATCGTCGTCAGTTGCTCATCGTTGGTCAGATTTGCGGCGTTATCCATTATCCCCTTCTGCAGTTGTTTGTATATTTCCACAGCCATGCTGTTTTCAATCGCTGCGCCGATAAAGAACGTCCGAGGCTCTGGCTTTAATTTTCTAAAGCTTTTTCTTATCCTTTCTAACGCAGAATTTGCGGTTTTCCAATGTTCGTCCGCCCCTGCCGGATCAATGCCGCCTTTCAACTCGCCCAAAGCAATATATCTTTCACTGTTATGTATAATAGATTGCTTGCCGCGTTTTAAGTCCTCAACGGTGCCATGGAGGATTGAAAGGTCAACATTTTTTCTTACAGCCGGAATTGTGATGTTCATAATCAGGAGACGATGCTTATTGTCTTTTGACCAATAGAGACCTTTGATGCGTTTTTCTATCCCCGTGTCATCTCCCGGTTTTGCAAGCCATGAATTCGTGTCGGAGTCATTCCATCGGTAGTCTACACCCGATATGTTGAATACCGACAGCAATGACCGCAGGAACTTTCTTTCTCCTAACACCCCCGCTAAATTTCTTGCTTTCCCGCCTAAGGCGTCTCCCTTCGTCAGAAGATAACGGTAAACAAGTTCATCGATAAAACTTTCGCCGGCGGGCTCAAGAAATTTCTCGATAAGTCCTTTTATTGCAAGAATCTTATCTTCCTTCGTCAAGTGGTTTAAAGATTTATCGGAAAGCCCCGACGCAGTAAGCAGGCCGGCTCTCAGGTCTTCAACCTGCAACAGGCCATTCGGTTCTTTAACCCTGCTGGCTATGGCTTTAAGGGCCTTGGCTTCTTCGACATAGGGAACGGCGAGATAGTTTTTCTCCAGTGCAAGCGCTATGAAGCCTGATCGGGTTTTTTCTCGCGGCGTTACCAAGTCCGCCGCGCTTTTAATAAGGGTGGTTTTTATCTTTTTTGCCATAAATATACGCACTTCCGGATTTCGGTTCTCCCGTAGTTGCCCATCTGCTGGCTGCTGTTCCCCTTGCCTTTGGGTAAAACAAATATCTTCTTAATTTTGAAATCGAGATTCTCCGCAAATTCGGAAAGGATTAAATCAACAGGAATCTCTTCCCCGCCGTAGCGAACGTTATCATTTATCATGACACAGTAACCGCCGCTTCTTAAGACCCTTGCCATTTCACAAATAACAAAACATAATTCCAGAAAATAGTTCTTCACCATTCTCGGGATATTGCTGTTATTAAGCTTCTCCAATTTATTCAACACGTCAAGAACCGAATTCACCTCGCCCATTGCTGCAGAATTGTCGTAAACGCTAAGGACCTTCTCAAAAATTCCGGGTTTGCCTATGGATGTATAAAATTGATTTAAGCGGTCGATCTTTTCTTTGTTCTCGACAGTGCAGGAGAGCATTGATTGGCGTAAATTGCGAACCTGATCGTTATCATATCCAAGATAAACCAGTTCCAAGGCATAGGTTCTCGTGTAGTCATAACGATTGCAGTAAGGCGGGGAAGTAATGATGAAATCAAAATAACCATCTTCAAGCTTCGGCAGTTCTTCCAAGCAAGATCCTTCGGCAATGGTTACCGGATATTTATCTTTTCCGCTGTTCTCAAACTGTTCAAAGAGGGAGACAGCGTTGCCGACAGAGAGGTCATGGATAATATCATGGAGTTTTCGCTGAACCGCTTCTTGAAAGGTCAGGATTTTCCCTTTGTCAAACGGCTTGCCCGCAAGCTGCCTTTGGGAGCGGTAATCCCACCGCAAATACTGCCCGTCTTTTCTTGTGTAGCTGATTGCTTCCAATTCGGCAAAAGCTGCAAAACGTAATATACTCTGAATGCTTTGATCTTGAATCTTTGAACAATAGCTCAAATACTTATTGAGATAAACTTCCGCCTCTTCGGGAAAGGCGTCTTTCGTAATTGAAATATGGTTCAGGTGGCTGTCGTAATGACGGATTCTGGCGAGGTCACTCCAGATATTCTTCACAACGGCTTTCAGGCGTTGAACATCAACTTCGTTAAGGGCTTGCCGCGTCTTTACAACGAAAGAGCCGACGGGCAGGAGTTCTATCCCGTATGATTGCCATCCAAGTTCCTGCCCGGCAAAAAGTGTTGTTCCGGCACCTGAAAAAGGATCCAAAACTCTTCCCGGCTTTGGAGAGTACTCGGTCAAAAAGTATTTTACCAGACTGGCCGAGAAGCCTTCTTTGTATTTGAACCAGCGGTACACCGGCTCTTCTTTGTTTGCTTGGAAACTGACGACTTTGCGGGTTAAATTATTGGCAGTCTCCAACCTGTCCGCAAATCGGTGATAGAGTTTTTGCCGCTCGGTAAGAAAAAGTTCTGCTGCTTGTTCCATGTTAAGAGTTTAACATTTTATTATTGAGAAGGATATAGAAACTATCGGTATGGTCTCATTTTGTATCTTGCATAATTTCCTGTTCTCTCTTGATCACTCTGGAGAGCTGGATTGATCGGCGATCGGGTAGAGCCGACCGTATGCGTCAGGTACGGACACGAAGTGAAACAATAAATCCGTCCCTTTTTTCTTCGTAAATTATGACCCAATGGAAGGGTATGAGGAGGGAGCCGCCGTTACGATGTCCTAATTTGAAAGATCTTATGAATTCCCGTAATGTTTTTGAGTTCAAAGAGGCCGATATAGCGCATATCATATTTTTTATCGGTTTTTATGCCATGGGCGACAGCCTCTGTGACCAGAATACGGTCTTGAACCGGAAAATCACCTGCCGAAATACCACCATCCACCTCTATAAGATCCTGCCCTTTGAGACCCTCAACCCTGAACGGGATGTTCACGTTGGTTCCGTGGCGATCTCCATCCGGACGAATGCGAACAGCGCCGAAGTGTATCCCGAATCTCAAATGAATCTCAGGCCCATCGGTTATGTTTGCATTGTAATTCTGGGTCTCTCGTAAGATCTCAACCGCCGCATCCACTGCTTGCTCGGTGTGTGGAAAGCCGACCAAAAAACCATCACCGGTGCTCTTTACGAAATGAGAATCACAGCGCTGAAAGATAGGAAACATGATTCCCTCAAGGGCATTCTTGATCTGGTAGGTTGCCTCGTCTCCAAAGAGGTCCATCATTCGGGACGATTCGCATATGTCAACGACCATGACCGCTTCAGGGATCTCCTTTCCACCCGATGGGGCATTGAGCGCCTTCATGCGTTGCGCGGTGTCGTGGTAATTCTGGTCGGCAGACAGGATTTCACCAAACAACGATCGGGCCTGGTGTTTGAGGCCTGCTTCCTGACATGCTACACCAAGATCGTAAAAACGGGATTTTATCGAATCGTCTGAGCAGGGGATTGTGGCGAGTTTCTTGATATGTGCCTCTGCAGCTTCCAATTTTTTCACGCCTAAGAAGTAGAACGCAAGGCGGAATCGCGCATCGTTTTCATGGGCCCCACTCGATTGGATGATCTCTTCGAGGAGCGGGACAGCTCTGTCGGGTTCCTTCTTTTGCTCCTCGTAAACCTTGACAAGGTCCAGGCGTATACGATTTAGTTCGTCTCCCGCGATCTTTCCGCCAGCGATCATGTTTTCATAAATATCAATTCGGCGGTCGGATATCTGTTTGTTCAAAATGTCTATTCTCTTTGAAATACCGGGATCAACCTTTTCGAAGCTCGCCAGACGATCAATCAACCCAATGGCTTGATCTATTTCCCCCGCAGCTAAATGGATCGCGATGGATTTCTCGAGGACTTCAAACAATCCCGACTGGAAATCCTTGCTGTTGGGCCTGATCCTGAGCAGTTGTTCACAGGCTTCAATTGCCTCGGGAAAACACTCGTTCTTTAGATTATGGGAGATGGCCTCCTTCAGTGTCTCTTCATCTTCTTCCCGCCTCTTACGCAAGTCATCATGTATGGCGCGATACCGGTCCTCGTTTTTACCGTCCAAGAGAATTGCTTTTTTGATGCACGCCTCCGCCTTTGGAATTTCCCCTCTGTCCCAGAAAATTTTTGCCTGAAGAATTTGGAGACGGGGATCGTCAGGCCTTTTTGCCAGTTCTTCTTTGACGATCGAAAATGCCTTATCCGGTTCCCCGCTAAAGAGGTAAAAATACATCAGCGTGAAGAGAAATCTGTCCGTGGCCTTGCCCGTTTTGCGCACAGCCTCAAAGGTTGAAGTGATACTAGGCAGTTGCTTTAAACTTTGATACGCATTGAATAATGATCGGTAAACAGCCTCGTTGAGTGGATCCCTGTCAGCGAGTTCAAACAGTGCATTCGTGGCTTCGCTCTCATGACGCGGACAGTTTTCAGCCATGCCCTCGTATTCTTTTGCGGCAGCTTCCAGGTTCTTCCTGTTGATATAAATCTCTGCGGAAAGGCTATATTTTTTGGAAAAATAGGGGCCGAGGGCCTTGAGCTTGTTGAAAATTTTGAGCGCATCGTCGTGCTTGTTTTGCCGATAGTAGAGCTCACCGAGTACCTCATAGTATCTCATGTACCGGGGGCCAAGCTTTTCAACCTGAACAGCAAAATCCTCGGAGGGCGAAATCTTCAGGATGGACTCGCACGTAGAGAGGGCGCGAGCATAGTCTTTTTTGTTATAGTGGGCATGGGCTAAATCGTTCAGGACCTTGATATCATTTTGGTCTTGCATCAATTCTAACTCGCCATACTTTATGACCCCATCCCAGTCTCCGTCTCGGTAAGCTTTTCGACGTTGATCTGTATATTTTGACACGTCTCCTACTCCCTATTCCCGGTGCGGGTAATGTAATACGTTTGATAAGCACCTGCTTTTGATGGGAGGGAGTATAGGAAGAACGGCCTTGCATGTCAAGGAGATCATGGACACAAAACGTGGTATGCGGCCTTGATGACCAGCGCGGCTTCGCTTAACCCTAATTTTACCGTCTCCATCACGCCCGCTCGGATGCGGCAAAAAAGCAGTTTTACTATTCCGCGCTCCCCGTTAAAACACCCCTCAAAATATTCCCTTGACATTTTCCGGCCGCCATAGTAGTAGAACGAACGTTCTATGAAAACGTATTCCGGGCCGGAACCTCCATGAAGCCGGTCGCTCCGGAAAAGCCGCAGGAACAGCGGGATGAGCGGCGGGACGCCAAATCCTTCAAAGCCGTTGACAGGACAGGGAAAAGAGGATATTACTCCGCCAAAAAGAGGTGCCTTCTGAACGAACGATTTGTAAAGGTCACGGCGACCGGTTTCGGGAGCGGGTACGCACCCTTTATGCCGGGAACCGTGGGAACACTCATCGCCGTACCTCTGTACCTGATGTTTTCGTTCCTCTCCTGGCCTCTGTACCTGCTGTCGGCATTGGCCTTCGCCTGTCTGGCGTGCATCATATCCGGAGAAGCGGAAACAATTTTCCACGAGAAGGACGCGCCCCGCATCGTGATTGACGAGATGGCCGGCTTCCTCTGTACCATGTTTCTCGTTACCCCGACGGCGGCGCATGTTCTTTGGGGATTTATTTTTTTCCGCTTTTTCGATATCGTGAAACCCTTTCCCGCGCGCACGATCCAGGATAGGCTCTCCGGCGGGTACGGCATTGTGGGCGACGATCTCGTGGCGGGCATCTATGGCAGCGCGGCGCTTGCCGTCCTGATGAAATTCTGGGATCTGTAACGGAAATCCGCTCATGAACGTAGGCATACTAACCATCGGCAACGAACTGATCAGCGGCAAGACCCCGGACACGAATTCTTCCTTCATCGCCCGCGAGATAAACCGCCAGGGCTGGGAAGTGGCGATGATGATGTCCGTGGGAGACGATACGAGGGAGATCGGAAAGGCGCTTGCCCATGTCCTTGCCGCCGCCGATGCCGTAATCGTTACCGGCGGACTGGGTCCCACGGTGGACGACATTACGACGGAAGCAGTCGCCGCCGCCTTTGGCCTTGGTCTTACCATGGACGAGCAGGCACTCGGGCATATCAGGGAACGGTTCGCAACACGGCATCGCCGCTGGACAGAGAACAATGCCAAGCAGGCCCAGTTTCCCGATGGCGCCGAACCGATCGAGAACACGGTGGGAACCGCCTGGGGCTTCTTACTAAAGAGAAATGGAAAAATCGTCGCCGTCATGCCCGGCGTGCCTGCGGAAGCCCGGCAGATGCTTACCGGCGGCCTAATCCCCCGCCTGCGGAGAGAGTTCCCCGCAGCGGCGCGTCATGTAGCGGGAAGGCTTATGAAGCTCTCCGGAATCACCGAATCGGCCGTGGACGATACGCTGGCCGACGTGGATTTTGCCGGCATGTGCGTGGGCATCGGGTTCTATCCCCGTTTCCCCGAGATCGAAATCGCCCTCACGGCGCGGGATGCCGATGGGGAACGGGCGGAGGAAAGAATCAGGGCCGCCGAGGCGGAAGTCAAAGGGCGGCTCGGGAGATACATATTCGCCGTTGGCGGCGACACCCTGGAGGCGGTGGTGGCCGCCCTGCTGACGGAAAAACGCCTGACCCTCGCGGTTGCCGAATCCTGCACGGGCGGTCTGATCACCGACCGTCTCACGGATGTGCCCGGCAGTTCCGCCTTCCTGGATCGGGCCGTGGTTACGTACAGCAACGCCTCGAAGACGGAACTCCTCAATGTGCCGCAAGAGGTGATCGCCAAATTCGGCGCCGTGAGCCGCGAGACGGCCTCGCTCATGGCGGAGGGGGTGCGGCGGCTCGGCCATACCGATCTGGGGCTTGCCGTCACGGGCATCGCCGGCCCTGCCGGCGGCACGGACCTAAAGCCGGTCGGCACCGTCTTTATCGCCCTGGCGGATGGAAGAGAAACGCGCTGCCGCGATCACTTTCTCCGCTGGGATCGGCGGCGGGTCAAGGTATCCGCCTCCCAGCAGGCGCTCCTCCTGCTCAAGGACTATCTCTGCGGGGCCGGACATGACTGATGAGAAACCGGTCCGGTCCTTTCTGGCGCTCGATCCGCCGCCGGAGCTCCTGGAGAACATAAGCGGCATCCAGGGACGCCTGAAAAGAATCCTGCACGGGGACATCCGGTGGGCGAACCCGGCGGGCATACACCTGACATTGAAATTCTTCGGAGATATCTCCGGCAGTGAAGTCGCCGCCATCTCCCGCACCGTGGCCGCCATTACGGACCAGACGGCGCCTTTCGACCTTGAAGCGCGTGATCTGGGGGTACTCCCCTCCGAAAAGAGGGCCCGCATTATCTGGCTTGGAATGACGGGAAACGTGGCAGCGCTGATGCGGCTCCAGAAGGAGACGGACGAGGCGCTCACGGCATGCGGCTTCGGAAAAGAGGAACGCTCCTTTAAACCGCACCTGACGCTGGGAAGAATCAAGTCGTCCCTCGGTGCAGGCGATCTGGACGTTCTCAAGGAACACCGAGACGACTATGTCGCCGGTTCCTTCACGGCAAACGGACTGTCCCTCTTCAAGAGCGACCTGACGCCGCGGGGGGCTGTCTACACGGAGATGGCCCGCTTCCCCTTCGGGGGATGAGAAAAGGCGGGAAGTCAGCGACGTTTTGATTGTTATAGACTCCCTTTGCGTTTACCCTTGCGGGGGCAGGACGGGAGTGACAGGATTTTGAACGTTTTGCAAAGTACGGGAGGTGCGTATGGCAGCAGACATGGACAGAGGCAAGGCGGTGGATCTGGCCATTGCCCAGATTGAACGGCAGTTCGGAAAAGGTTCCATCATGAGACTGGGCGGCGGGGAGGACATCCCCGACATTCCCGCCATCTCCACCGGCTCGCTCAGCCTGGATATCGCCCTGGGGACGGGCGGCGTCCCCCGGGGCCGCATCATCGAGATTTACGGCCCCGAATCGGGCGGCAAGACCACGCTGGCGCTCCACATCGTGGCAGAAGCGCAGAAGCAGAGCGGACTGGCCGCCTTCATAGACGCCGAGCATGCCCTGGACGTAAATTACGCGCGAAAGATCGGCGTGAACACGGACGATCTTCTCATCTCCCAGCCCGATACGGGGGAACAGGCGCTCGAAATAGCCGAAACGCTCGTGCGGAGCGGCGCCCTCGACGTCCTCGTGGTGGATTCCGTGGCGGCCCTCGTCCCCAAGGCGGAGATCGAGGGGGAAATGGGAGACGCCCAGATGGGGCTCCAGGCGCGGCTCATGTCCCAGGCGCTGCGCAAGCTCACGGGCAGCATCAGCAAATCGAAGACCACGGTGGTCTTCATCAACCAGCTCCGCATGAAGATCGGCGTTTTCTTCGGCAATCCGGAGACAACCACGGGCGGGAATGCACTGAAGTTCTACTCCACCATGCGACTCGACATCCGGAAGGTCACCGCCATTAAGCAAGGCCAGGACGTCATCGGGTTCCGGACGCGGGTCAAGGTCGTCAAAAACAAGGTGGCCCCGCCTTTCCGGGAAACGGAATTCGACATCATCTTCGGGGAAGGCATCTCGCGGGAAGGCGACATCCTCGATCTGGCCGCCGAGAACGGCATCATCGAAAAGAGCGGCGCCTGGTATTCCTACAAAGGCGAGCGGCTCGGCCAGGGACGGGACAACACGAGAATTTTCCTGAAGGAGAATCCCGATACCCTCAAGGAAGTCGAGGTCGCCGTCCGGGAAAAATTCGGCATCAAGTCCCGCGCCCCGGAAGAGCAATCCTGATGGAGAATGACCGCCTCCGGGAAAAAGCCCGGCAGAGGGCCTTCCGCCTGCTCGCGCTCAGGGCGAGGAGTGAAAAGGAGCTGCGGGCGAAGCTCACGGAAAAAGGCTTTGACGGCGAAACCGTGGACCGGGTGGTGGCGGAATTGCATGAATTACATTATCTTGATGACCGCTCCTTCGCCCGCGAATGGGCACGGAACCTCGCCGTCAATCGGCTCCTGGGGAACCGGCGGATAGAGGCAAGCCTCCGGGAAAAGGGCATCCCCGCCGATGCAGCGCGGCAGGTAACGGATACGGTACGGGAAGAGATCAGCGAGAAAGAAGCCATACGCCGGATCGTCCGGAAGAAGACGAAGGGACAGAAGCACGCGACGTCCGACGATAAGGAAAAGAGAAGACTGGCACGCAGCCTGATGGGAAAGGGATTCCCTCCAGGCTTGATTTTTGAGATACTCTCGATTCGGGAAGAGGAGTGAAGGTATGGCAATGACAGGCGGCGCAATCAGGGAAAGTTTTTTGAAATTCTTCGAGGGAAAGGGGCACGCACGGGTGGCCAGCTCCTCCCTCATCCCGAAGGACGATCCCACGCTGCTCTTCACGAACGCGGGCATGGTGCAGTTTAAGAACTGTTTCCTGGGGATTGAAGACCGGGGATACCGGCGGGCAGCCACGTCCCAGAAATGCGTTCGGGCGGGAGGAAAGCACAACGACCTGGAGAACGTGGGCGTGACGGCGCGCCACCATACCTTCTTCGAGATGCTGGGGAATTTCTCTTTCGGCGATTACTTCAAGGAGGAGGCCATCGTCTGGGCATGGGAATATCTGACGGACGTCATGAGCCTGTCCAAGGAAAAACTCTGGGTCACCATCTACCGGGACGACGACGAGGCCTTCCGCATCTGGCGGGAAAGGATCGGACTCCCCGCGGAGCGCATCGTGCGCATGGGAGAGGAAACGAACTTCTGGATGATGGGAGAAACGGGACCCTGCGGCCCCTGTTCCGAGATCCTCTACGACCAGGGCGCGACAGCGGGGTGCGGTAAGCCCGACTGCAACATCGAATGCGGGTGCGACCGGTATCTGGAGATCTGGAACCTCGTCTTCACCCAGTTCGACCGCGACGAATCGGGGAACATGACCCCCCTGCCGAAACCGAATATTGACACGGGCATGGGACTGGAGCGCCTGGCCGCCGTCGTCCAGGGGGTAACAAGCAACTACGATTCCGATCTGTTCGGCGACATCATCGGCGCCATCGAACGCATCAGCGGCAAGACCTATCGTCAAAACGCGGAAGATGACATCTCCATCCGGGTCATTGCCGATCACAGCCGCGCCGTTACCTTTCTCATCGGCGACGGCATCCTCCCCGGCAATGAGGGCCGGGGGTATGTCCTGAGACGGATACTCAGGCGCGCGGCGCGCCACGGCAAATTGCTCGGAATCAACAAACCATTCCTTCACGAGGTCGGCAAAGTCGTGATTGAGGTCAACCATGAAACATACCCGGACTTGGAGAACAAGGCCTCTTACATTGAAAAGGTGGTAGTGAACGAAGAACAACGCTTTATCGAAACCCTCGATGCCGGCCTAAAGATGCTCCAGGATGAGGTGGCGAAACTCAAGGCAAAAAAGAGAAAGACCTTGCCGGGAGACGTGGTTTTCCGGCTCTACGACACCTATGGATTTCCCACGGACCTCACGGCAGATATCATCCGCCGGGACGGCCTTACGTTGGATCAGGAAGGTTTTGAACGCGCCATGACCGCCCAGCGGGAAAAGGCCCGGGAATCATGGAAGGGCAGCGGCGAAGAGGCCCTCTCCGAACGATACCGCCAACTCTCCGCCGGGGGGATAAACACCTCCTTCTCCGGCTACGAAGGGGTAACGGAAGCCGAATCACCGGTTACCGCCATTCTCAGAGAAGGCCTTCCCGTGGAAAGCCTCTCGGCGGGAGACGAAGGGGAGGTCATTACCCACGAGACCCCCTTCTACGGAGAAAGCGGCGGCCAAGTGGGAGATCGGGGCGTCATTGAGGGGAAGTCTTTCCGCTTCCTCGTGTCCGACACCGTGCGGCCCCTCGATCACCTGATTGTCCACAGGGGCAGGCTGGAATCGGGGAATATCAAAGTCGGCGACAATGTGCTGCTCCGGGTCGCCGGGGATAGTCGGAGGGCGGTCGCGGCCAATCATTCCGCCACGCATATCCTCCAGGCCGCCATGAAAATAGTTTTGGGCGATCACGTCAAGCAGTCCGGTTCGTTCGTGAATGCCGAACGTTTGCGCTTCGACTTCACCCATTTTTCCAAAATCGAGGACGAGGAACTGGCGAAGATAGAAATGCTGGCAAACGAGTACATCAGGATGAATCTGCCGGTAAGCACGGGTGTCCTGCCCCTGGAAGAGGCCTTGAAAAGCGGCGCTACGGCCGTTTTCGGCGAGAAATACGGCGAGAGCGTCCGGGTCGTGGCGATGGGTGATGTGAGCAGCGAACTGTGCGGCGGCACGCACGTGGCAAAAACCGGCGACATCGGTTACCTGAAGATCATCCATGAATCTGCCATCGCGGCGGGGGTCAGACGCATTGAGGCGCTGACCGGCCATGCTGCCGTAAGTTACGCCCGCGACATGGAGACAGAAATGAAAAAAGCGGCGGCCCTCCTGAAGGCAAGCCCCTCCGCCATAGCAGAGAGGGTGGAAAGAATTCTCCGGCGTGAGAGGGACCTGGAACGGGAAATCGAAACCCTGCGGGGGAAACTCGCGGTTCGGGATTCTTCCGACCTTCTCGGCAGCGCGAAAGAAATCAAAGGCGTGCGTGTCGTGACTACCATCGTTGACGCCGCAGACGCAAAGACCCTGCGGGACTTCGGCGACAAGCTAAAGGACAGACTTCAGTCAGGCATAATCCTGCTCGGGAGCAGGACGGGAGAAAAGGCCATGCTCCTGTGCATGGTCACGAAGGACCTGACAAACCGCTACCAGGCAGGGAGTATTATCAGAGAAATAGCCCCCATCGTAGGGGGAAGCGGCGGCGGACGCTCCGATATGGCGCAGGCCGGGGGCACGAAACCGGAAAACCTGGGGCAGGCGCTTTCACGGCTTGAGGAACTCCTGTAGCCGTCCCACCCGCAAACCGATTATCCTCAGGCAGACTATCGGAACTTGTTGATTATCTTTATCGCAAAAGCGCGTCCATCTTCCAGATCTGCGGCATCGGGGTGCCCTTCGGCGCTCTGGGCTTCTTCCGCCCAAGCCTGATGTTCCTGCTGCTTTTTGATTGCGTCCAGAAGCTTCGTATCCACGGCGCCTCGAGAGCCGAACGTTCCGATAATTTTCACGCCGGTTGCCAGGGACAGGGCATGTTCAAATGCCTGCCGGGGGAAAAGACCTCCCCTGAGGGAACCGTGGGTGGAAAAGAAGGCGACCTTCTGCCCGGGAAGCAGTTTTTTGAAGAAAGGCTGCACCTTGCCGGGCACGCTATGGGCATGAACGGGAAATCCGCAAAAAATAATATCGTATCCCTCTACGCTCTTCACCTCCCCGATGGGAATCAGGTCTTTTTCAACATCTATAGCATCGTAGATCGCCCGGGCGAGCTTTTCCGTATTTCCCGTCTGAGAATAGTAGGTAACCAGCACCTTCATAACACCCCTGCCTCCTTATCCGCTAAAATTTTGCCGAAACATTTACCGTTTTTCTTCACCCTTTGCAAGGAATTCGTGAATACCTGAAGACACTGCGCAGTCCCCCTGCCCGCTAACTTATTAGTGTCCATCAGGAACCTTCGGAACGAGACATAACGTTGCCAGTTCGGAAATGAGCAATTTTTCATCCTAACACGGAATGGGAACTATTTATCTTTATGTTCGTTTTCAATGTATATATGCTGACGAGGCGTATAAATAGTGACCCGGTTGTTCCCCTCGACCTTGACGGAGGTTATAGCAAAAAGAGCGGAATACCAGACGCCGATCTCGCGTCCCCCCGTATCCCGCATGGACCACCCCGACAGGAATAATCCTGTTTCGCTTGCCCTCTTCTGCATGCCCTCAACCAGATCCCGGAGCTTTTTCGGCGTCATCTCTATCTTTCTCCATAGAGACTCCTCCAGGGTATAATTCTTCTTCAGCCCCATAATCGCGTTGGGATGCACATCGGAACCGCTGATGTAATAATTGATATCCGGATTTACCTGGTACGTTTCAAAAACCTGCGTAATGGCCTTGTCAGGTTCGAAATTGCCGTAATTTTTAGATAACGTTCCGGCGCAGGCTATGCAGGCGAAGGTAAAACATACCGCCATGAAAAATTTTAGTGATCTTGTTTTCATTTTCCTGTCTCCTCTCTCCTAAGGAAAAACAACGGCTTTCTTCCTATGATAATTACGCCAAAGGAAAAGTCAAGCGAGCGCATTCCCCGCAGCTTGCCGCGGGGTCAGCGAGCGAATGATGAATGATAGTGTTCCTTGGGAATCGAAGATTCTCCGCAGCTTGCTCAAGGAGAGCTTCAAGCCGGTACGGGACAAGGCGCCCCGTCAATCCTATTTCTGTTTCGGCAGGAAAAAGCGACAATCCGCACCGGAAGAGAGAAGGACCTCTACACAGGGAAGCTTCAGGGATCTGAAACCAAGCCCCTTACACCCATAAGGAAATTTCAGGTTATGGGTGATATAGAAGTGACCGCAGGCGGCGCAGTTTATCCTCTCCGGCGGCAGTCCTTCGTCCATTCTTCCCCCCCGTCAAACCTTCGCCCAACTTTTTTCCGACAGAACCTTCATACAAGCGCCTCGAGAACAAGCTCGGGGCTGAGATTCTCATTGGCCTTTTTGAGCTCTTCCTCCGCCGCATATATGGCCACGACCGCAGATGCCGCGGCGGGAAGGAAATAGCCGATTGCCGCCTCCTGCACATTCTCCGGGGTCATATCCAGTATCTCTTCACGCAGCTTCTGTCGCGCCTTGTCATCCAGCCCCGCGAAGGAACGTATCATCGCCGCATAACCGCGTCCGGAAGGATCCATCGGCCTGTCGAGAGTGCCGATCGTGCCGGTAATCGCCTTCTCAAGATCGGTCTTTTCCATCCTGCCTCTGGAAATGAAATCCACGGCGTCACGGTAAACCTTAAGCGTCTCCGCTATATGGGGATCACGATAGGAAAGGAAAGCGAACAGACCGTTCATTGCGTCGTACTGGCACATGCCCCCGTACGCCCCGCCCTGCACCCTGATATGCCGGTACAGGTAGCCGTTTGAAAGATGCCGTGCCGCCACGTGCAGGGAAGCCGCCAATGGATCGGTATAGGGCGGCGCGGACATGGCCATGACCACATAGGACACCCGGGCCGGAATGGCGATACCGGTATGAACGGGCACAAGCGCCGGTATATCAGGCATTCCTTCCTGTCCCCCACCGGGGATCCTCTCCACAAGACCGGAAAGCGCCGCCGACAGGAGATCAAGCCCCTCCGTGTCGGCGGTCATATTGATAAGCAGTTTTTCCCGGCGGATGACCCTATCGCGCAGCCGCGTCAGTTTCTCTGCCAGCTTCTCTTTCCCCTTGTCAAATTCGTCGGCAATACCGCTGATGAAACGAAGCTGCGTCCGGCCATGCCACTGTTCATCGCGACGGGCAGGCAGGGAGAACGAAACCCCCGCGGAACGCCGGGCAAAGACATGGCCGGAGGGCACAACGGCGGCGTGAAGACCGTTTTTCTTTTCCGCAATGAGGTCACGCATCCGGCTCACCGGAGAAAGGTCTCCCGCGGCAAGGATGTCGGCAAGGATTGCCACGGCCCCCCCCACGTTCCGGTGCAGGGCGCCTGCCTGAAAGATCATTTTCTGCCAGTTCCCCTTCCCGTCGGCGGCAATCCCCGCAGTCAAATGACAGCCCAACCCGCCGGTTGTAAGAGAAATGCGCTTGGCCATCTCCTCGTAGTCAAGGCCTGCCGCACCCATGCCGGTCATGAGCCTGCACAGAAGGGGGAGCAGCGGCTGCTCCTCTTCGGGAATGTCCGACACGTCGAATGCCAGATCCAGGTAGGCGATCCCGTTCGAAAAAATATCATGACGCATACAGGGGACGTTTTCCATAAGCGCCGAGGCCGTGGGAATCGTTTCGACGGCGCGGGGAATATCGCTGATTGCCAATTTCGGAAGGGTGGCCGCCGCTTCGGGGCTGTCGGGCTCCGTCTGGAATTTGTGCAAGGCAAGGGCATTCTCTTTTATCTCCTCAATCTGCCGGGATTCGAGAGCGGCCTTTCGCCGCGCCATTTCTTTCCGGAATTTCCCTTCCCGCTCTTCGGCAACGGTATTGCTCGGTTCCAGAACGGAAAGGAGGCGGTGCCGGTTGTCCAGAAACCAGACGCGCACCATGTCCTGGAAAAGATCGGGACGCTTTTCCCACTCCCTGCGCACGGCGCCGATGGCACGGGGAAAATTGAGGCCGGCCAGGGGATCGCCGTCATAAAGCCAGGTATGATAGACACGCCCCATGAGTACAATCCCGTACGGGTAGGAAGAGCGCACGATTTCCCTGCCGTGGAATTCAACTTGATGCAGGGTCCCCTCCACCAACTGCCGGTCAAAACCCCGGTGAGACAGGTCCTGCAGTGTATCAAGAACCAGTTTCTCGATAGCGGACGCCCGGTCCGGCTCCGTGCCCCTCAAGCCCACCGTGAAGACACTCTGGCGAAAGTCGCTTTCTGTTCCCGTCACCGGGGACAAGTCCTCGCCGAGACCGGAATCTATCAGCGCCTTGCGCAGGGGGCCGGCGGCGCTGCCCACGAGAATGCCGCAGGTTATCTGGATGAGAAGCGCCGTCTGGGTATCTCTGTTCTCCGCAAGCAGCCAGCTTACGTTTACCGCCGTCTTTTTGCCGCGATCCTCTCCCCTGCCGATGGGGTAGGCGCCGCGAACGCTGCGGGACTCGCTCCAGCGGACTTGACTCGCAACGGTGGAATCCACCCGCACCCGGTCAAACCCCTCCAGCATTTCAGCAAGGAATTCCAGATGATCCTTTGTGGAGATGTCGCCGTACAGAAAAAAGCGGGCATTCGACGGTGAATAGTGGGTGTGGTGAAATTCCCGAAACTGTTCGTAGGTAAGTTTGGGAATCACGTCCGGGTCTCCCCCCGCATCAAAGGCGTAGGCGTTATCGGGAAAGATGTTCTCCTGAATAATCTTGAACATCAGATTATCGGGAGACGAATAGGCCCCCTTCATTTCATTATAAACGATGCCGGAGATGTTCAGTTTTCCCGACGGGTCCTCCGGCGTTACAAATTCGTAATGGTGTCCCTCCTGGTTGAACGTCTCCCTGAGAAGACGGGGCTTGAGAACAAGATCCGTATAGACGCGGGCGAGATTGAAATAATCGGCCCGCACCCGGCTGGCGACCGGATAAATGGTCTTGTCGGGATAGGTGAAGGCATTAATGAAGGTCTGGAGAGTGCCCTTCATCAATTCATTGAAGGCATCCTTAACGGGATAGCGGTCTGAACCCGCCAGCACGGAATGTTCCAGGATATGGGGAACGCCCGTGGAGTCCTCAGGCGGGGTGCGAAACCCTATGGAATAGAGATTCTCCGCGTCGTCGCAGTGGAGATGGAGCACCCGTGCGCCGGTTTTCTCGTGTTCGATCTCATACGCCGTAACCCTGATATCGGGAATCTGCTCCACCCGGAGAACCCGGAAACCGTTTAGCGCATCCCCCGCCTGGAGCGCCGGCGCCGGGCAATTATTATGAGTTGTTGCCATGCGTTGCCTTCCCCCTTGCAGTGTAGAATTGCCCAATAACCTATCAGAATGTTTTTTTTATTGCGAGTCTCTTTTGAAGTTCTCCGCAGCAAGCTGCGGGGTAAAGCGAGCGAATTCCGCAAGCCTCTCCGGCTGAACGGCCTGCCCGCCATGTCTCCGCCGCAGCAGGGACACAAAAAAAGGGGGGACAAGGTCCCCCCGATTGAACGCTCCTTGTTCCCCGTTATCGTGACAACAGGCTCTTCTTCGCTTCCGCCAGAACGGTCACGGCATACTTCCTGTGAGATTATTTTGGCGTCCCCACGGGGAGTCGAACCCCGGTTACAGGCGTGAAAGGCCCGTGTCCTAGGCCACTAGACGATGGGGACATGCACATCATATACGCTGTGTTAACTCATGAAGACAGGATACAGATGTTCGTTTCGGATTTTTCACAAGTGGGCGCTTATATACTTTTCGCGGGGGGATGTCAAGGGGCAAATGGCAAGCCGGGTGGTACGTTCCCCACCTCCTCAAATACCACCGGCTCCCGCAAAATGACCTCCCGCGCTTTCACGGCAAGACCGGCCATTTCGGGATGCGTATCCTTGAGCGAGGCAATCTGCCGCAGATTATCGGCCGTCCTCAGTACCAGCATGGCCAGGTCCCCGTCGGCAATGCCTGTTTTCTGCACGATTTCATCCCAGTCTTCCCCCCTCGCCCAGTCATAGATCACGGAACTTGTCCAAAGGTAAAGGGGATTGGCGGAGAATCCCGCCGCCGCCATGCGCTTCGCCAGCGCCCGGATAGCCGTGTTGACCCGCCGATACGCCTCCGTCAGCCTCCGGGTAATTTTTTTATGGGTTATCTCTATATCCTGATCCCCATCATAGACAAAGGGGGCAACCAGTGCGGCCAGGAGTTTTTCATCCCCGCGGGGGAACGCCTCTTTCTTCAGGCATTCGGCAATAAGGAGGGGATGATCCAGCCTCAATTTCGAGGCCCAGCCGCCTGTCTCGGTCAGCCGGTCACGGTCATCAACAAAGCCCTCCGCTTTTAAAAAGGCAAGATGGCGACGAAAATCATCCCAGAGGTTCAGCCCCTGCGTCACGGCCTTATCCCGACCCTGCCGGGGTTGCTGATAAGCGGCCAGAGATTTCTCGAAGATGGCCCGTATATCCTCGGGCGTCTGGGAAAAGAGCAGGTTCAGGATCATGGAGAAATCGTTGCGGATCTGGCTCACGATATCGTCGGGTTTTCTAAACAACAGCTTTTTTAAGTGTATGATGTCCATGAACCTGCCGGGCACGGCCAGCATGAAACCGATCTTGTCCTGCCCCCGCCTGCCGGCCCTGCCCGTCATCTGGTGAAACTCCGTGCCGCTTAACGGGCTGAACTCGGCCCCATTGAATAGATCGGAATTGAACAGGACAATGGTCCGGGCCGGATAGTTCACCCCCGCCGCCACGGTGGAAGTGGCAAAAATGGCGCGCAGGTGCCCTTTTTTCATCATCGTTTCCACGAGAAATTTCCAGGCCGGCAGCTGGCCGCCGTGATGGGCCGCAACCCGTGCCGCGTTCAGATAATGCAGTTGCCGGTGATTGCGAAGGTAGGGAACCTTCTCCAGCAACGCTTCCAGGTCGGTAAAAAAACCTTGATCCTCGTCTGGTTCCGCACCACCCCGGCAGGTGGCAACCGCCGCATTGCACTCCGACCGCGATTTAAGGAAAAAGATGGCGGGGAGAAGATTGAATGTTTCGAGGACGCGGATTATCTCCCCAAAATGGGGAGGGTTGTCCCGTCCCCGGCGTCTCCCGTGCTGTCGCCCCTCCTCAAGAAATCCCTTCACCCGGGCATACAGCCGGTCTTTCTCCAGGTACGGCATGATCCTGCCCGATGGATGGAGAAAAAGCGGATAGAGGGGAACGGGCCTTTTTTCTTCCCTAATGACGACGCAATCTTTGCCCCGTATAGAGGAAAGCCAACGGGCCAACTCATCGCCGTTGCCGATGGTTGCGGAAAGCAAAAGAACATTGATCCGCGTGGGAAGATAGATGAGTATCTCCTCCCATACCACGCCACGGTCCCGGTCCCCCAGGTAATGGGCCTCGTCGAGTACGATGAGATCGCACTCCAGATTGCCGCCCGAGTGCATGACGTCGTAGAGCTGGTTCCTCAGTATCTCCGTAGTGCCCACGATGATCGGAGCATCGGCGTTTTCTTTCGTATCGCCGGTAAGAATCCCCACGTTGCAGCTTTCAAACTGATCGCAGAACTCGACCCAACGGGCGTTGCTCAGCGCCTTCAGGGGGGAAGCGTACCAGCACTTGCCACCGGCGTTGAATACGGCCAGGATCGCCTGTTCGGCGATCCACGTTTTCCCCGTCCCCGTGGGCGCAATCACCAGGCAGTCCGTTCTTTTCACCGCATCCAGGGCATCGAGTTGGAACTGGTCGGGAACAAAGGGGGTCTGGGACGGCGTTCCAATCCTGGCGAAGACGTTTTTCAACACCGGCTCCGCCTCCGGCCGTATTCTCGGGGAACCATGGCTTTTCTTTTTCCCGTGAAATTTCACCGTAGCGGACTTCCCGTAGCGGCGACGTTTCTTTCCTGCCTGTCTGTTCTCCGTTGTATGCTTTGTCCCTTCCGGCATGGCGCACTTCTACCATAATCGCCGGCAGCGGTAAAGGCAATTGGCGGACTGGTCGGAAAGGCAACCCCTGAGAGGCGTACTCGCTTCTGTTCCGCCAACATGAGAATGTTCTAAATCACCAAAGGAGAAATGTCCTATTGCAAGGTTATAATTTCCCCTGGCGAAGGGGGTAATTATGATCGAGAGGAACATTACCGTTATGAGCATCGGAGAGGTAAGGCGACTCAAAGCCGTGCAGTCAAGCATAGGTGGACAGGTAACCCAGAAGACGGTAGCGGCGATTCTTGGTCTGAGCGAGCGTCAGGTTCGGAGACTGGTAAGGGATGTCAGGGAGCGGGGGGATAGAGGCATTATACACGCGTTGCGAGGACGGCAATCAAACCGGGGGCTTTCTGAGGAGGTTCGCGGGAGGGGTGTTATCCCTTTACCAGGCGCGATATCCAGATTTTTGGCCTACGCTTGCGACGGAGAAGCTTTTGGAATGTGAGGGAATCAAGATCAGCGATGAGACGTTGAGGAAGTGGCTGATCGAGGAGGGATTCTGGAAGGAGAGGCGGCGCATGGTCGAGTTGGTGCGAGCCGGGAGGAGCCCAGAAGCGTTGTCCAGAGAGTTTGAACCCACGGCCTATCATAGATTCTCTTGACATACTATCGCATTCCTTCTACACTTACGTTCGTTTAAAATAAGTTTTCCTCAACACTCTTACCACCATCGGTCGGAATGCAGCATCCTGCATGTACCACCGTTCAGGCGGCACGTTTCATGGCGATGCTGAATAGTGAGAGAAACCTGTGCAGGTAAATCATGTTTTGTTAAGAGAGATTTACCGGATTCTTGTCTCGTATCCGTGTATCAGATTTTACAAGTATACGTTGGCATCTTCCCAAAAAATGGCAACGGAAAAATACGGAAGGAGGAGAATATGAATCATTTTACACCGGGACGGAGGGATTTTCTCAAGTTATTGGGCATGGGAGGCGGAGCGGCTTTGTTAAGCGGCATACCGATGCCTTACAGTTTCGCCAAGGACATTTATCCATCGCAAAGAATCAGCTGGATAATTCCCGTTAAACCGGGAGGCGGCATGGACCTGGTTGCCCGCAGCATTATCGTTTATCTGCAGGGTGCCCTGCGGGAAACAGTCAAAGAAGCCAAGGGCGCAACCGTGGTGGCTAAAAATGTCCCTGAAGCGGGAGGAAGAAGAGCTTACAGTTCTATTTTTAATGCCAGACCGGACGGATACACCATCGGCGATTTCAACAGCGCATTCGTGACCGACAGCATTGTCGACAAAATAGATTTTGATTACACCAAATATACCTTTCTGGTAAGGACGGGAGCGGCGGAACGGGTGATTGTCGCCAGAAAAAATACCTTTAAAACCTGGGACGAATTATTCAAGGCCGGAAAAACAAAGGAACTGAAAATGGCCGCCTCCAATTTTGGACGGGGTTACCACGTGGCCTGCATTTTGGTTAAGGAGGCGACCAAGCTGCCGGCGCGCCTCATCAACTTCCCCGGTTCAGCGGAGAATATGAATGCCCTGGTGCGCGGCGACGTGGATATTGCCATGCTCACCCAGGAATCCGCCAAGGCCATGGTTGCTGCGGGAGAATTCAAGGCGCTCTTGTACATTGCCGAAAAAAGCGCTTATCCGGGCGTCCCTTCCATTGCCGATATCGGCCATCCCGAACTGGCAGAACCCCTGAAGCTGCAACGCCTGGTAATCGGTCCGCCGAACCTCCCCAAACCCATCAAGGACGTCCTGATCGCGGCTTTCAAAAAGGTGTTGAACAATAAGGAATTTCTGGAACACGCAAAGAAAATAGACTTCGATGCCGATCCTCTCTACGGCGCCGATGCGGAAAATCTCGCCAAAAAGCTCTTTGCGTACTACACAAGCCAGACACCGCTCTTGAAAAAATATCTCCTGTAATTAAACAGATTTCCTATCTATTTTGCTGCAGAGAACTCCCCCAAAATACTTTTGGGGGAGTTCTTTTTGGCGCGCCGGGCAGGGCGCGTAACGTGTCGGCACGGTTTGGTTGAGTATGGTGCTTCACCAATGACTTGGAGAAGGACAGCCGCTTCGCTCCACCCCTTTCTCGATCACCGTTACCGCATCCCACATTTTGCGGTCATTTTTCAATTGACATACCATGCCGTTAGTCTTATGCTTCCCCTAACAGAAAAGAAGCTCCTATTCAGAAAGTAAAGATCCGTTTGGCGTCATCTCGTACTCACTTTGATAAAACAGTGTAACCATCATTTAACCGTAAAGTAAACTCGCAACGTACGCTGTGCGCGGCTCGACTTCGCGGACAGGGCATTGAACCCCGCCATTAGCGGAAGAGTTGCCTCGCGCCCCCGTGGAAACCCAGCAGAAGGTCCCCCCCGCGTCAAGACGCGGGGAATGCGTTCGCTGCCGAATTCAATGACTTTTTAAACGTAATCATTATTCAAGAAGGGAGGAAAATATCATGAGAAGAAAAGTATTTTTGTCCATCGTAATTTTAGCGGGTTTGGGGTTAATGTTTCTCCTTAATGATGCGTTGCAAAGCGCTGCTCAGCCTGTCTGGGCTGCGAGCACCGGTGAAGAAGTTGCGAAAAAAGGGGCAAGTACCCTCGATCCCTTTGAGGACCATTGCTGGAAAGACGTAATGAGTCCGGAAATCCTCGAAATCTATACAGCATACAAAAGAGATACCTATATCGGCAAACGCCCGGCCCTGGTGGCGATTGACTTATACAGACAAGTCTTCGACGGAGGACCGCTGCCGGTGTATGAAGCATTTAAAAAGTTTCCGAGTTCATGCGGAATTAATGCCTGGAACGCCGTGAAGCCCATCCAAGAGGTTTTCGCGCTGGCGCGCGCCAACAAATTCCCTGTCTTCTACACAACGGGAGACGCACGAAAACAGGCCAAGCCGAAAATGGTAGAGGCCACCCAGCGCCAAACCCGCAGCAAGGACCCTGGCCGCGGGTATGAAATTATGGATGAATTTAAGCCGGAGCCGCAAGATGTGATCATTACCAAACAGAGAGCCAGCGGATTCTTCGGCACTCCTTTAGCCGCCCACCTCGTCCAACTGGGCATCGACACGGTGATTATTGTAGGAGAAAGCACCAGCGGTTGCGTTCGGGCGAGCGTCGCCGATGCCTATTCGCATGGGTTCCACGTGGTTGTCGTTGAAGAAGGCGTTTTTGACAGAAGCACCCTGAACCACAAGGTCAACCTTTTTGACATGCATCACAAATATGCCGATGTTATGAGCTTAGAAGAATTTAAGAAACACATCGAGAAAAGAAAATAAATAAAAACGGAACCGGCAAAGGAAAAACCGAAACCGAAGATGGACGATCCGGAGGAAATCCAAAGTATGTCGGACAACAACTAATCAGGAATGGGCGGATGTTTGTTTTGTGCCTGTAGAAAATCGGAAGAAACGCACAAGAAGAAAAGCAAGCATTCATCAAACCAATCCGACGCTCTAACCAAAGGAGGTACGACATGAAACAGAGAAGGCTTCATTTATCCATGTTTTGCGTTGTGGCCGTGTTCTTTGCTTTGTTTGAATTGGCCGGGGCAGCGGATAATCCGATTATTGGGGTGCTGGATAAGGACATCCCCTATGCGATGGTATCGCCCGATTTATTTGGTAAATTGGGTGAAGACTTGAAGCTGCCCGACGGCGGAAAGCACATAAAGGAATTGGCGGACAAGGCCCCTGGCGGGGCATTTGATCCCAGGGATATGGAGAAGATTCCGTCCAAGGCCCTCGGATACAAGGCAAAGTGGTCGGTCATCCGGTATACCTATTATGGACTCGATTGGGACATTACGGGACTCCGCTTGGAAAGCCTTGACTCAAAAGCCAAGAAGCTTCCCTGGTTGGTCATCATCAATGGCGGATCGGCAAACTTCTATGAATTTTTTATAGACCCCTTCAATCGTCCGGGATTAGGTCAGTATCTCGCCCAGAAAATTAACGTTCTCCTGGTAACGATTCCCGGTAATTTCAAATACGGGGGATGGGAATTACCTCCTTCACAGAGGGCTGCTCAGTATCTGCTTGACAAGGATCTTTCGCCCGAAGAAAACAAGGCAAGAAATGCAATTTACACAAACAGGATGGAAATCGAGGGTTTGAAGCGCCTGATCCTCAAGGAGACAAGCGGCGATATCCTCATCACGGGACATTCTACATCGGGAGAACTGGCCTTTTTATCCATGGGCGAAAAGGAGCTGGCGAGGAGGTTAAAAGGACGTTTTCTCGGATGGGGAAGCGGAGGTCCTTCGAATCTCAGGAAGGAATGGGAGGAAAAAGTCGGCAAGAGAGAAAAAAGTATCAAAGAATTGTCTCAATATCCCCCTCTCTGGAAGCTGCGAACCCGCGATGCTGAAGGTTATGTTAACAGTGGATATATCGGTCCCCTAAACCCATGCGGAAAAGAGGGCATGAAAGATCTGGAAGTAGCGGAAAAGTGGCTTTCAAAGATTGAGAGGAATCGCCCCAATTTTAAACAGGTATTGCAAGACTTGGAGCACCGGGGGATGGTAGAATTGCGATCCAAGTTGGAAGGCGAAATGAAAGAAGCCCTCTCTGCCACCACGTTACCGGTGAAATTGGAGAATGTATCTAAAGACCTTTTTGCCACAAATAACGCGCCGATCACGGGTTACAAAAAAATGGTCTGGGTTAATGGAAAATGGGACGAAGGACACTGGCATAAAACAAGTTCCGAAAAGGCCCGGGAACTAACTATCGCCAATCAATTTCGAGAAAGAAATCCTCAAGCGGCAATCCGGATCCTGGTGTTCGATCTGCCCATGACCCATTACGGTCATATCGAGAAACCCAGAGAGGTTGCCGGTGGACTGATTGCTGCTGTCCAGTGGCTGGCCAAATGATCGTTTAAAATTGCTTTGAAATTAAAGGTAGGGTCCCGCCCTGCCTTTAATTCAAGTTCTCCGCTTCAAGTTACGGAGAATCTTTATCTAAGAAGTATTGCCGTTCGGCATTCGTTCGCCTTCCCCCTGAGCACGCTCAAGGGGAAGGCGAACGCTGCCAGTCCCAATCAACCCAAGCAAATCAAGTGTCGAATAGTAGTGCGGCTGTTTCCAGTTTCTTAAAACTTACCGTTTATATTTTTTCCCGTAGGGGATCCCCAGTTTTTTCATTCTGCTTCTCAAGGTGCTCGGATTTACTCCGAGCAGGGCGGCAGCGCCCTTGGACCCATGCACGATGCCCTTCGCCCTTGCCAAACCTCGCCGGATATGAAGGGCGCAAACTTCGTCAAGATTGAGCGATCCGTCCCACAGCTCTACAGAGGTTGATGGATCGGCGCTTCTTCTTTTGCCCACCATAACGGTAAACGTAAGGGGGCCGCTTTTATTCAAAATCATTTCCCGTTCCACCACGTTTTCCAGTTCCCTGACGTTTCCCGGCCAGTTATACGCTATCAGGCGATCAATTGCCCCCTGGGCAACTTCCGGGATCTGAGGCAACTTTAACTCTTTGGTCTTTTTATTGATAAAGTGATAAACGAGCGACGGGATATCTTCTTTTCTTTCTCTCAATGGCGGCACTTTGAGGGGAAAGACGTTGATACGAAACCACAGATCCTCACGGAACTGATTTGTTTTGACCATGTCCCGCAAATTTCGGTGCGTGGCGGCAATAATCCTTATATCCAGCGGTATTGATTTTGTTCCTCCTACCCGCTCGATTACCTTTTCCTCAAGAACACGCAGCATCCTCACCTGAGCCTGAGGCGACAGTTCGCCGATCTCGTCAAGAAAGATGGTTCCCTGATTCGCGCGCTCAAAACGCCCCCGTTTTTGTTCTATGGCGCCGGTAAAAGCCCCTTTCTCATGTCCGAAAAGTTCACTGTCCATAAGGGTTTCGGGAATGGCACCGCTATTGACCGTTATGAAGGGTCCCTTCCTCCGGGGCGACAAATGATGGATGGCGCCGGCTATGACCCCCTTCCCCACCCCGCTTTCTCCCAGCAGTAGGACGGGACTTTCGAGTGACGCTACTTTCCTGATCATTTCCATGACATCCTTCAAGCCGAAGGCGCCGCCGATGATTTCATCGCTTGACATACGGAACAACTCTTGATGGAGATATCGGTTGTCGTCCGTCAGCATATCTTTCAGCTGGAGAACCTCCTGGTACCTGAGTGCGTTGGACAGGGCGATGGCAAAAGGTTCGTTTAACAGAGACAACAGTCGGGCATTCTCCTCGGTATATCTATCTCTGCCATTTGCCACAAGGGTCAGGGAACCCAGTCTCTTACCTTCGATTACACAGCGCAGAATAAGAAATGACGATTCCGTCAATTTGAGAGTTTCGGCAATTTTTTTGATAACCGGATCCGCTTCGGGCCGGTTGACAACTCTTACATTGGGCACACCCGGCTTTTCAAAACTGTCCCGGCCTTCACGACCTAAAGGTATTATTATTTCCAGACGCCTACTCCCCGACGCTTTCACTTCGGCCATGGTTCTTAAGGCGCCGAAGTTCTGTTCGTACAGGTGCAGGAAGATTGCATCTACGGGCATAAAGTTCCCCAAATAATCCAATGCCCGCTGCAAGGCCGTTTCGATATCGAGGCTGCTGCATATCAGCATCGTCATCTGATGAAAAAAATCGTGTTCTTCAATGTCCATAGTTTTCTCCATGAGCGGTACCGATAACATTTTAATATTACAACTAATTCTTATATCTTTGCTGGTATATACTTTTCATTTAAGCATGCTCTTCAACGTTGTCAATTGCAGCCGACACAAACACGACACCTTTCTTGTTGCGTTATTTCGCAATAAAACACGCTTATCGCGAAATAACGCGATCTATTTGCGATTATTCGCAGTTTTGAAAAACGCTATTACGCAATAAGATGATATTACAACTATTTTATCTTGGTACGACTTATGCTCATGCATATCATAAAACGAGGGCAAAGGTCAACGAGATGAAATGGATGGAGGTAATAAAGCTCCGGGCTACCGAAAAAAAACCCGAACTCGTGGAGCAGATGCTCATGGAGCTGATAACGGAATTTGGCAAAACAAGCGGTATGAAGGACATGAAAATGTACCGTAACGCCCTGTTGGAAAATGATGCATGTATCCTTATTTATTGGGCATCAGGAAAAGCAGAGCCGCAGGGAAGCGCCACGGGTCTCTGCATTGCCCATATCCTTAAAGAGTTCGGTATGGTTTCCCATTCTATCTGGGTAGAGGGGAAATCTACGGAGAGGCTGAAAAAACAGACAAATACACATGACGTTGGTTTATTGGAATCAATTGAAATTTAAAGGAGGAGTTACGATGACTACAAAAGTACTGGATGGAGCTTTACCCCATGAAGGAAGTAAAGCCGGGAAAACCTCATATGCTCCCTGGCGACTGTTCATTGCTGCAATCGGCATAATCGGGATGATTGCGCTCATGCTCTTCCTGCCCGACGATATCGGTTTAAGCCCTGCGGGGAAAAAGGCCATAGCCGTGATGTGGTTAATGGTTTTATGGTGGATCAGCGGCGTGTGCAGTATTTTGACCACCTCCTTCCTGGGAATCGCCTTGCTGCTGATATTTAAGGTTGCCAGCATCAAGGTTGTCTTTTCCGGTTTTTCCGACTCGACCGTGGTCTTCCTGGTCTTCGGTTTCGCCATTGCCAGCGCTATAACCAAGACCGGCCTGGGTAAAAGGATCGCCTATGCCATCATGGCCAAAACCCGTCCCCGGTATGGCAGCATATTGGTTACGTTCGCCATAATTTCCGTGCTGCTCGCTGCCATTATTCCTTCCGGAACGGCCAGAACAGTCCTCATGGGCGCGCTGGGCATGATGCTGCTGCCGGTATTCGGACAATCGGAGGAGAAAATGAGCAATGTGGGGCGGGGCATCTTCACCTTGCTGGGACTGACTGGTTATGCAGGATCATCGGCATACCTGACCGGCGGTGCGGGCATTATCCTCACGGTGGGATTGCTGCAAAAAGCCGGTTACAGCATAACCTACCTGCAATGGCTCATAATCGCCTTCCCGGCGATCCTCATCGGTTCTGTTGCCCTGGCCCTCATTATGCCAAGGCTGTTTAAGCCGGAAGTAAGCGTAGTGGATGAGCAACATTTTAAAGAGTTCCAATCGGAACTTACGAGTCTTGGACCGATGAGCACCAACGAGAAGAAAACGGCGATCATTATGGGGATCGTGTTGTTTCTCTGGGTCATCGGCGATTTTATCAAATTAAGCTTTATTATTGTCGGCGTGGCCGGCGCAGTGGCCTTGATGTTTCCCTTTGTCAATGCCATTGATGATAACGACTTTAACAAGAGGGTTTCCTGGGATGCCATCTATTTTATCGGCGTTTGCATGACGTTGGGCTCCGTTCTGACCGATACGAAAGTAACAGAATTTCTGGCAACAGCCATTAATCCCTTAATGGCTTCTTCATCGCTGACAGTGTTTTGTTTGAAGATCTGGCTGGTTGCCACGCTGGTCCATTTTATTCTGCCCAGTTCATTGCCCGCATTTGCAACGTGTCTGCCCCTCACCATCGCTTCAGCTCAGGTTCAGAATTACAGCGTCCTAATACCCGTTGCAGTTTTTGTCATCAGCTATAGCGGCATAGCGATGGTTTACCAGCAGGCCCACGCCGCCATTGCGTACGGTTTTAAGCAGTTTGACGCGGCGGATTTCTACAAGCCGGGGCTATGCCTCCTGCTCATTTGGTTGGTTCTGACGCCGATCCTTGTCTTTTATTTATCCCTGTTGGGGTTTTAAATAAGCGGTAATTCGGTTTTTTTTGCAACGGACGGCGTTTGAATATTTTACAGGGGGTGACATATGACATAGACATAACGTGCAAAAATGATTGAACAAGGAAGGAAAGTTTACAAATACCGTAAGACTTTTTAAAGCCATCTAATGAAAGGAAGGAAAAAGAGATGAATGTGAAGTATCGAGATTTACGTGAATGGCTCAAATTGGTGGAGAAGCAAGGAGAGCTCAAGGTTGTGGAGGGGGCAACATGGCAGGAAGACATCGGCATGGCCACGGAGTTGCTGAACCATACTGCGGGGGCGCCCGCCGCCATCTTTGACAATATTCCGGGTTGTCCTAAAGGCTATCGCGTTTTGACCAACGCCCTGAAAAGCGACAACAGGTTGGCCATAACCTTCGGGTTGCCGCTGGGCATGCCCAAGTTTGAACTCAGCAACGAACTGTTTAAAAAGTTGCAAGATCTCAAACCCCTGCCCCCGGTTTATGTAAAAGAAGGGCCGATCATGGAAAATGTCCTGGAAGGCGATAAAATTGACATAACGAAGTTCCCTACCCCGAAGTGGCATGAAGCTGACGGAGGCCGTTACATAGGGACAGGCTCCTACGATATCACCATTGACCCCGATGAAAAATGGGTCAACCTCGGCACTTACCGGGTAATGATATCCGACAAGAATCACGTGTTTTTCTACATTTCCCCCGGCAAGCACGGCCGTATCCATCGTGATAAATTTTACGCCCGGAAAGAACCCTGCCCTGTTGTCGTGGTGGTCGGCGGCGACCCGCTTCTGTACCTGGCCGCTTCGAATGAGCTGCCCTATGCCTTGAGCGAGTACGATTGGGCCGGCGGCGTCCGGGGAGAACCTTTTGAGGTAATCAAAGGCAAATACACCGGTCTGCCGATTCCCGCGCAGGCCGAGATTGCCATTGAGGGATTTGCCCACTATGATGACCTGGTGGAAGAAGGGCCCTTTGGCGAATGGACTGGTTACTACGCCAGTGCATCAAGGAAGGAAACCAGAATCGAAATAAAAGCGATTTATCACAGGAACGACCCGATTATTCTGGGAAGCCCCCCGAACCGTCCGCCCGATGAATTGGCCTTCTACCGCGCCTTCATGCGGTCGCCGCTTCTGAAGGAAGAAATGGAAAAAGCCGGTATTCCGGACGTCGTTGCAACATGGTGCCATGAAGTCGGCGGCGCCAGGCTTTTCTTGGCCATTTCCATCAAACAGAGATACCCCGGTCATGCCACCCAGGCGGGGCACGTTGCATCCCAGTGTCACGTGGGAGCATATTGCGGCCGTTACGTGGTGGTCGTTGACGAGGATATCGACGTGACCGATCTGGAGGAGGTGATCTGGGCGATGTCCACCCGCTCCGATCCGGCAACCTCCATTGATATTATCCACCGGGCCTGGAGTACCCACCTCGATCCGAGGATCCCGACGGATGCGAAAGAAAAGGGAGCGCTGTGGAACTCCCGGGCAATCATTGACGCTTGCAGACCTTATGAATGGAGAAGCACATTCCCCAGAGTGAATATGCCGAGCCCGGAAGTAAAGAAAAAGACCATTGAAAAATGGGGCTATCTGGTTAAATAAGTAGTCTCCGAATTCGGCAGCGCTCGCTTATTCCACGGCTTGCTGCGGGGTAAGCGAGCAAATGCCCAACGATACTGTTCCTGAAGAATCGAAGATTCTCTTTGAGCGTGATTAAGGAGAGTTTCACTGTTGGCCGGAACCTTTTGCGGATTCCGGCCAACATGTTTTTTAAGAGATAGCCGATTCATCTGCGCCGGCTGCGTCCGACTGTACCACCTTGTCCATCTTGAGCAGCGGCCCGGATAAAGAGCTGATTTTCTCTACCCACATCAGAAGTCTGCTCGACCTTTTTTTCTCCGGGTTTATCCAACTGAGAAAAAATTCATTGCCGACAAAAAAATTTACCTGCTCAATTTTTTTCTTGACAAACAATTCTTAGCATGGCAGACACTAATTGGTATGAGGTCAGTGGTCATACCAAAATAAGCAGCGTTTCATAAGTCTGCTTAGGCCTGTCGGGAGTAGAAACAACTCAAAATCAATGTCTATAAAGCATTACCCGGGTTCGTTATTTGACTGATGTCTAACTACGTTAAAATAAGGGGGATGGGTTATGAAAGTTAAATGGCTTGTTTATGGAGTGGTAATTATGGTGCTCATGCTTGGTGCGGGAAACGCTTCCGCTAAGGATCAGCCGCAGGTCAAAGGCGCTTCGAAGAAATCGGAGCAGCCCCGCATTTCCAAGGGGAAAAAGATCGTGGCCAATTTGCGTTGGGCTACCGCCTCGTCGGGCGGGGCGTGGCCGATTTTGGGAGCTGCCATGCTTGAGGATCTCAGAAAGGCCAATCCCGGTATCAACGGCACCTGCGTACCCGGCAATGCGACGGGAAATATCATGGGGGTTCATCAAGGCAAATATGAGCTTGGGTTTACCATGGCAGAGACCGCCGCCCAAGCCTGGAACGGCGAAGGCTACTTTAATAAAGAAAAAATTCAGGACATTCGCGCTATCGCCGCCTTATATCCCAATGTTACGCAAATGGCCGTGTGGGAAGCGTCTACCATAAAAAAGATAGAAGATTTGAAAGGCAAAAAAGTCAGCCCGGGTCCCCGAGGCAATACCTGCGAGACCGTATTCGCACGCATTCTGAAGCTCTACGGCATGTCGTACAAAGATATGCGGGTAGAGTTTCTTTCCTTTGACGATGCGGCGCAGCAGATGATTGACGGTCACCTGGATTGTCTGGCCTTTACGACGGTGTATGTGCCCTTTCCGTCCATAATCAATGTCAATTCCCAGCGGCAGATCAGGTTATTGTCCCTGCCGGACGAAAAAGTCGCTGCACTGGCCAAGCTTCAGGGTATCGAGCCTTACGTGCTGCCAACGGGAACGCATAAAGGAGTCAACTATCCCGTCAAAGGGATTGCGACGCGGAATTTCATTTGTGCAAAAAAAGACCTGCCGGATGACATTGCCTATGAACTCGCCAAAACTGTTGCGGAAAATATGGAACGCTATGGCACCGTGATCAACACCATGAAAACGGTAAAACCGGAGGATCTGGCAAGAGACACGGGCGTCCCCATGCACCCGGGGGCGCAGAAATACTATCGGGAACAGGGTTGGATCAAATGAGATCAGGTTTTTGTTAACTGTTTTGCCGGATAGGAAGGGGGGAAACGTATGGTTGCAGTTACTTGGCGGGAATACCTGGAAAGACACAAAGGCTATCGGGGAATCATCGCGGTGATTGCCGTTGCCCTGGTTCTTTTTCAGCTTTACACCGGTCTTTTCGGCAGTCTGGAAGCCTTAAAACAGCGGGCCATACACCTTGGCTTCGGTTTGGCGCTGGTTTTTCTGGTTTTTCCCACGGCCCGGAACAAGGATGATAAGAAACAGCCCGGCTGGTTGGACCTGATTTTCGTTTTGGCCAGTGTGGCGGCGATCGGCTATATTTTGTGGTGCTACGACTGGGTGAACACCGAGCGTTTCAGTCTGATTAGCCCGCTTACCGCGCCGGAAAAAATCCTCGGCGTGGCGTTCATTCTGGTTGTCCTGGAAGCAACACGCCGGATGGCAGGGAACGCCATGGTTATTGTAGCGCTGGTCTTTTTGGCTTATCCCTTCGTCAGCCCTTACCTGCCGGGACTCCTGCGGTCAGTGCCGATGAGCTGGATGGAACTCCTGGACTTTCAGTACTTGGGGACGTCAGGCGTTTTTGGCACCCCTGTCGGCGTTTCAGCCACAGACATTGCCCTTTATATCATTTTCGGCGCTATCCTGGTGCGCAGCGGGGGAACAGAGCTGATTAACAACCTGGCCGCCGCATTAACCGGCAATTCCCGGGGCGGGCCGGCCAAAGTGGCGGTAGTGGCAAGCTCGCTGATGGGCACCATCAGCGGCAGTGGTACGGCCAATGTTGCTACTGTGGGGGTGGTAACCATCCCCATGATGAAAAAAGCGGGTTATCCGTCTGTTTCCGCGGGGGCCATTGAGGCCGTAGCATCCACGGGCGGGCAGATCATGCCTCCGGTCATGGGGGCTGCTGCCTTCGTCATGTCCGCCTTTACCGGAATTCCCTATATCACCATCTGCCGCTATGCCATTTTCCCGGCCATTCTCTACTATGCGGGCCTTTTTGCGGCCGTGCATCTGCAGGCGGTGCGATACAACATACGCGGGATAAAATCAGAAATTACCTTGAAAGAAACCCTGCGCAACTACGGGCACATGTTAATACCCATCTTTGCGCTGATTATTACCCTCTTTGTTGGGTTTACACCCCGGCTGGCGGCGGGGGTGGCCGTGGTCATCGCCGTGATCTGCAGCCAACTGCGGGTTACCACCCGACTGGGGTTTTGGGGCATCCTGGAAGCCTTTGAGGATGGCGCCAAGGGACTACTGATCGTCATTGTGGCCACCGCGACCGCCGGAATCATAGTAGGGGTAATCGATCTCACCTCCCTGGGACAGCGGTTGGGGGCGGGATTTGTCTACCTTGCCGGGGGCCAGCTTGTACCGGCTTTGGTTTTGGGAATGCTGCTGGCCATCTTACTGGGGATGGGCATGCCGACCACACCGGCCTATATCATTCAGGCTTCCACCGTAATTCCGGCGCTGATCCATATGGGGCTGCCGGTTCATGTCGCTCACATGTTTGCGTTCTACTTCTGCTGCCTTTCTTTAATCACCCCGCCGGTGGCCATTACTGCTTACGCGGCTTCGGCCATCGCCGGAGCCGACATGTGGAAAACAGGCTGGGTGGCATTCCGATTAGGGTTAGCCGCCTATATTGTCCCTTTCATGTTTGTCTTCGGCCAGTCGCTGCTGTTGGTGGGAACTGCAGGGGAAATCATGATCACGGTGGTGACGGCGCTCGTCGGCGTTTGCTTTCTCGCCGTTGCCGGCGAGGGATACCTCTGGCGTTCCCTTTCCCCGCTGGAAAGAGTGATCGCCCTGGTGACAGCCCTGCTGCTGATCGCCCCGTCTGTCGCAACGACAATCCCCGGTGTGATTTTAGGGGGAGCGCTGTTGTCCTGGAACTATTACCGGAGGCGGGAAAACAAAGAAAGCCTCATTGTGTCTTAGTGCAATATCCTTAGAGAAGATAACTTTCAGCTCCTCTTTACGGGGAAATAAATGGCAAAGGAGGTAATAGAATGGGCGATACATACCCTGTCGTCAGACTGGCCGCCGCTCAGGCAGCCCCGGTTTTCCTGAACCGTGAAGCCACGGTGGCCAAGGCCTGTCAGCTTATCATCGAGGCGGGAAAGAACGGAGCAAAGATAATCGGTTTTCCTGAATGCTACATCCCGGCCTTCCCTCACTGGTTTGAGTTCTATCGCAGAGACCACGCAAAGGTCAGGCATTTCTACAAGGAACTTTTTAAAAACTCCGTCGTCATTCCCAGCCCGGCTACGGACGACCTCTGCGCGGCGGCGAAAGAAGCCGGCATTACCGTTGTCATGGGCGTAAACGAGAAGGGGGCGGGCACGATGGGGACGATGTACAACACCCAGCTTTTCATCAGCAGTGAGGGAAAAATCCTGGGCAAGCACCGCAAGATCGTGCCCACCCTTACGGAGCGGCTGGTGCACGGCCAGGGCGACGGCAGCACCTTGAATGTCTTCCCGACGGAGTTTGGCGAGGTAGGGGGCCTTATCTGCGGAGAAAATACCAACAGCCTCGCGCGCTATGCCCTAATTGCCAAAGGCGAGAAGGTGCACGTGGCTTCCTGGCCTGCATTTCCCACCAAGCCCAAACATCTGGAAAATATCGACACACGGGTAAGATACCATGCGTATGAAGCCAAGAACTTTGTCATCAGCGCTACCAGCATTTTCAGCGAAGAGATGAAGGACATCATCGGCATCGACCCCAAAGATCGCGATAGCTTCGTGGGCGATGGCGGTCACTCCGGCATCGTCGGTCCGGAGGGCGATTATATCGCCGGCCCCGTAACCGGCGAATGCATCGTCTATGCCGATGCCGATTTTGAACAGATGATCGAGGGCAAAATGACTCATGATACCATAGGTCATTATAACCGCTTTGATATCTTCAAGTTTACCCTCAACGAGGAGGAACTTACACCCTTAAGAAAAGAGAAATAATTGAGCAGGAGGGATCATGAATAAAAAATATCTGTTTTCCGCAATCGTTTTTGTCGTTTTTTCTCTCGTTTCCGTGACTGCCTTTGGCGCATCATCGTTTTATGACGGTAAGACCATTCGCATTGTAGTGGGCTATTCAGCGGGAGGCGGTTATGATACCTATGCCAGAGTAATCTCCCGCCATATCGGGAAGCATATTCCGGGAAACCCGACCGTTATCGTGGAAAACATGACGGGAGCGGGGAGTTTGATTGCCGCCAATTACCTGTACCGGGTTGCCAAACCGGATGGGCTCACGATAGGACACTTTACCGGTGGTCTCTTCTTTAAACAGGTATTGCAACAGCCGGGTGTTGAATTCGACGCGCGAAAATTTGTTTTCCTGGGCGCCGCCGCAAAGGAAGAAGGCGTCTATGCCTTTTCAAAAAAGAGCGGCATCACAAGCATGGAAAAATGGATGGCCGCAAAGACACCGTTAAAAATGGGCGGGGTGGCTCCCGGCTCCAACTCTCCGGATAACATCATACGGATATTGAAGGCAGCGCTGGGGCTTCCGATCCAGTTGGTTTCCGGCTACAAGGGTTCTCCGGAAGTCCGCCTGGCAATAGAGCAGGGTGAACTTGCAGGCTCCGCCTTGGGTTGGACCGCTATGCGCTCCACTTGGCGAAAGTCTCTGGAAAGCGGCGACATAGCCGTCGTGCTGCAGGCAGTGCCGAAACCCTTTCCCGATCTTCCCAAAGTCCCCCTCGCCATCAACTATGCCAAGACCGACGAGGCGCGCCAGTTGATCGAGGTAGGCATTCACAGCCCCAGCGTCTTTGTCAGACCCTTCGCTCTGCCTCCCGGAACACCACGGGAGCAAACACAAATTCTCGCCAAGGCTTTCACCGATACGCTGAAGGACAAGGGATTCCTTGCCGAAGCGGAAAAGGCCAATCTGGATATCGAACCGGTGAGCGTCTCTGAACTGGAAAAATCGGTCGCTTCCCTATTCAAGCTGGACAGTGCTATGCTGACAAAACTTAAGGATATTCTTTTCAAATAGAGGAGAAAGAATAAGACCGGAGAGCAATTAACCATTAAGTGAAGGAAAGGAGATGGGGGCTATGGCGGATATATTTGCAGACATAAAAGTGGCGGCCGTTCAGGCGGCACCTGTTTATATGGACAGGGAAGCAACGGTGGAAAAGACCTGCCGTCTGATCGAGGAAGCGGGCAATGAAGGCGCAAAAATCGTTGCTTTCCCCGAATGCTTCATTTCCGGCTACCCTTACTTCTATCTGACGCTCCTCAGCAATCCTTTTCTGGAGGAGAAAAAACGGTTTGTGGAACTCTACCAGAGCGGAGTCGAAGTGCCAAGTCCGGCAACGGATAAACTCTGCAACGCCGCCCGGAAAGCTGACGTCTACGCCGTGATCGGCATAAATGAACGAGATCCCCTCTCTATGGGTACGCTTTTCAATTCCCAGCTATTCATCGATAACAAGGGAAATATCATGGGAGTTCACCGGAAGTTAGCTCCCACCATCTTTGAAAAACTGGTTTACGCCAGAGGAGACGGAAGCTGCTTGAATGTTTTTAAGACTGATTTCGGCGAAATGGGCGGCCTGATTTGCGGCGAACACACGGGCAGCCTGGCCAAATTTTCCCTCATCGCGAGAGGCGAGAAAATCCATATCGCCAGTTGGGCGGGATTTCCACCGGAGATTTTTCCCAGCAATAATAACGAATCAGTGCTCTTCCGGAGCAGGCAGCACGCCCATGAGGGGAAATTGTTTGTCATCAGTTCCGCCGGTCATTTTTCCCAGGAGATGAAGGATCAGCTATGCCATACGGAAGAGGAAAAGGCGCGAGTGCACACCGGGGGAGGCTGCTCCGCCATCATCGGCGTAAACGGGGAATTTCTGGGAGGCCCTCTGTATGACCAGGAGGGAATCGTCTATGCCGACATCAACTTTAGAAGCATTGTAGAGGCTAAGCTGAGACACGACGTGCTCGGACATTATGCGCGTTTCGACGTGCTGTCTCTGAACTTTAACGATGAAAAACTGGTTCCCATCCACTATGGCCGGGGAACTTCCACCCGGCATAACAACCTTGATACAGCAAAGGAAAAACCGAAACCGAAGATGGACGATCCAGAGGAAATCCACAGTATGTCGGACAACGACTAATCGGGAATGGGCGGATGTTTGTTTTGTGCCTGTAGAAAATCGGAAGAAACGCACAAGAAGAAAAGCAAGCATTCATCAAACCAATCTGACGCTCTAACCAAAGGAGGTACGACGTGAAACAGAGAAGGCTTCATTTATCCATGTTTTGCGTTGTGGCCGTGTTCTTTGCTTTGTTTGAATTGGCTAGGGCAGCGGATAATCCGATTATTGGAGTGCTGGATAAGGACATCCCCTATGCGATGGTATCGCCCGATTTATTTGGTAAATTGGGTGAAGACTTGAAGCTGCCCGACAGCGGAAAGCACATAAAGGAATTGGCGGACAAAAATACAGGAAGACTCAGTTGTTAGCGACCCAGTAGTGATGAGTTTTATTTTTTCCAAAAAGGAGGCAATGATGGGTAAAAAATCGAGGGTAATATGCATCGCCATTCTTGCTTGGACACTGGCCTTTTATTGCATGCCAGCGGTAAGTGCAGATTTTCCGGAAAAGATGATCAAATTGATTGTCACCGCGGCAGCAGGCGGCGGAGAAGACACGGAGGCCCGTGCTATCGCACCCTTCGTTGAAAAACATCTTGGACAGAAAATCATCATTGAGAATCAACCGGGGGCAGGAGGAAAGATCGCTTTTACAAAGTTTCAAAAGACTGAACCAGACGGTTACAACCTCATAACCTATACCTTCCCCAAAAGCATCATCATGGAATTTTCCGGTAAAGTTGATTATAAAACCAGCGACTTTACTCCAATCTTCGCCTGGTCCCGTTCCGACCAGTGTCTTGTAGTTCATGTCGATAACTGGGAAAACGCTAATGAGTTCATAAAGGCCGCGAAGGCCAAGACCTTGTCAGGGGGGCTTTCCGGGAGAGGAAGCACGTCTCATCTTACGGGGCTTATTGCCCTCGATAAACTGGGAATCAAGGCCAACTGGGTGCCTTACGAGGGTTCCGCCGGAAGCGTCAGCGCCGTGGCCGGGAAGCATATTGATTTTACGATTACTCAGCCTACCTCCGCCGGTTCCCTCATCCAGGCGGGGAAACTAAGGGCACTGCTTCTCTTCAGCGACCAGCGCGATCCCTATATGCCCGACGTTCCGATTCCGAAAGAACTGGGCATTAACATGGATTTCATACCCGCACTGCGAGGTGTGGAGGCTCCGCCCAAGACATCCCCCGCCATTGTAAAAATTCTGGAAGAGGCATTCAGCAAGGCTGCCAGGGAGCCAGGGTTTATTGAGATTGCCAAGAAGAGGAAAATAGCGCTCTATTCCACCGATAGCCGTGAGTTCGGCAAGATCATATCCAAGGCGTATCCCAGAATTGGAGCATTTCAGCAGATGCTGAAAGAGTAACAGATAACCTGAGCCCTCCTGGAACTGCATCCCCAGTTCCAGGAGGGCTTATCACCGATAAAAAATGAATGAATCATGGCAAAGAATGTAAAGAGCAACGCCTGTCCAAAACATCAGTATGGGTAAGTATTTTTATTATTATCGTCTTGGCCTTTAATGGAACACAACCATCAAAGGAATTATCTACCCTAAGAACTTAAAATATGGATCGGGTATTGTTCCGCGGTATTATACTGAGGAGGACAAGGGTAGATTTTGGAGAGCTTTGGGCAGCGGCATAAAAATATTCTCCATACATTTTCGCACACCCGATGGTGGTTAGGGTTGACAAACGATTTTTGAATTGGTAGGAAGTCTGACATCACGACAATGGTGGGGTATCCTGTGGGTCTATTTAAATCGGTCAAAAGTGGGAACATCTCGGAACTGATTGCTCGCCAGATAAAAAGTGCCATTCTCAACGGTACGATGAAGCCGGGGGATAGACTTCCTCCGGAGCGGGATATGGCGGAGCAGTTTCAGACTAGTCGCGTCTCCGTTCGGGAAGCCCTCAAACGTTTGGAGGCTGCCGGGCTGCTGACTATTAAACGGGGTTCCGGGGTATATGCTTCTGGGATCAACTCCAAGCCTATGACCGACTCTCTTTCTTCGATCCTTAAAATTCAGAAAACTTCTATTCATGAGCTGATCGAGGCAAGAATCATATTCGAACCGCATATTGTTCGGTTAGCGACTGAAAGGATAACACCGGAAGATTTTCAAGAATTAGACAACAATATTGCGGAAGCCTCAAGAATCATTAGATCCAATGTCTCGGCCAGCTCAATAAACATTGAGTTTCATTCAATCATTGCACGAGCAACCCATAATCTCGTCATTGCCTTAACCATGGAGAACATGTTCAATGTTACGAAGGAATGGTTTTTAGAGCGAAGCGGTGATTCAAAAAAGATGATGAAGCTCTCCAGGCAATCAATTCTCTATCATAAAAGAATTTTAGAGGCCCTTCGTGAGCGAAATTCTCAAAAAGTCTATGAATTGATGTTAAAACACACCCTTCTGATTAAGGAACATCAACACACGTTAAAGTAATAAGAATCCCTCACCCCCTTTGCCGGCTCACTCCGATAGCTTGAATCAGCATGTAATACTATGGTTCAACATGCAAGGGTTAAACATCAAAAAAATCTTCCGGTTTACTTATTTACACCCCCTTTTCACTTTCCGTGCCTGGATGTGCCGGTTCTTTTACCAGCATCACCAGCAGATTGGATATAAACACCGTAGCCGCCAGGAAATAAAAAGTAGCCATCAGACTCCATACATCGGCAATCCATCCCCCCACCACCGGCGCCACGGCGGCAAGAACGGACTGAAAAGTAAACTGTATGCCAATGGCGGTTCCGCCTAACTCCTGGGGCGCCACCTCCATCGTCCAGGCAAAAAGCACGGGCCTGAGCGAGTAGAGGAAGAAGCCGACCACACCCAAAAAGAGGACAAACAGCCAAGGGACATCAAGGATGGCGAGAAGGAAGATCGCAATACTGGTGGAAAAAAGCGCCATCGTCGTAACTTTTTTTCTCCCGTATCGATCCGAGGCATGCCCCGAAACCGGCGCAGCGACAATGCCCGCAACTTGGATAACACTCAGGTAAACCCCACTCAGCCAAGGGGAAAGATGCTGTACCTGCATGAAAAAGCTGGGCAGGAAGGTGGAGAGTCCGTTCTGGGTCAGGGAACGCACGCCATTGATGAGAGAGAGGATAACAACATGAGGATTTATGATCAGTTTCCTAAGGCCGGCAAAATATTCCTTTACGGACAGGGGCTTCTTTTCCTTCTTTGCGCCGTCCTTCAGGATGTTTTTTGCTTCCTCGGCAGCCGCCCTCCGCGAGGCTTCTCCCAACATCCACCATATGAGGACGCCGAGGGCCAGACCGGGCACAAAGCTGACCATAAGGATAGCGCGCCAGCTCATCCAGGCCAGAAGGATTCCGGTCAGGAAAGGACCGAGGGCATCGCCGACGTTCGCCGCCGAGGCATGCCATCCCATGGCCCATCCTTTTTTCTTCGGATATAAATCGCTCAGCACCGATATGGCCGCCGGATGCCAGAGATTGTTTCCCGTGCCGATAATGATCATGCAGAGGAGAAGGACATTGTAGTTGCTTGACAGTCCCACAAATATATAGGGAAGCCCCACCCAGATAAGGGAAATAGTCATCAGGAGCTCCCTGCGCCTGAACATGTCTGACAGCATGCCGCTGGGAAAGTTGGCCACCGCACTGGCAACATAACGTACGGTTATCAGGAGACCCATCTCCGTATAGGTCAAATTCAGTTCATCCTTGATGAGGGGCAGCAGGAGATAGAAGGTCGCCGGAAACCAGTGGGTGTAAGCATGACCGATACTTGTTGCCCAGACAGCCAGATAGTTATGGTTCGAATTGGAAACGTCTTTTGCGGCCATTAATTAATTTACCCTCCTTGATTGAATTCGCTCGCTCAGCATTCCCCGCGGCTTGCCGCGGGGTAAGCAAGCTCATGCTTAACCATTCCTGTTCCTTAAGAATCGAAGATTCTCCGCAGCGTGCTGTAGAGCGCTTCAATTGAAAAGATATTATTTTTTAGCAGCAGTATCCCCGTCGTTCAGGACGTCGAGACCTTGAAGCCCCTGCGAGGATACTGATAGGCTGTTGGGTCTTGGGTTTGCTCTGGACGGTAAAAGCCCCAAAGTTTACCGGCAGAAGTTCCCCCGACTGCTCCGGCATCTTGAGAATCCCCTCCGAAACGGCGTTAACAACTTTTTCAGCGTTCTCTTCAGTCAGCCCCGTGGCCAACCAGACATTCTTCCCGACTCATTGATACTGAACTGAATTGATTGAGAATTGAAACATTGCTTTTTCGCAGCGGTAGTATACGAAGAACCCTCTCGTGAGTCAAAGGAATATTTGCCGCAGGATTCAGCTTTTCTCTCTCTCTTTTCATACTGGGTAAAAATATTGACTTTTCGGCGTGTAAACGCTACAGGGAGTCATCATCTCATGCTCCCTGAGTGAATCGCGAGCGCATTCTCCGCGGTCTGCCGCGGGGAAAGCAAGCGAATGGTTAATAGAACGATTCCTTAAGGATCGAAGTTTCTCCGCGGCGTGCTGTGGAAAACTTCAATTGAAACCTTTCCATATCCTGCGGGCGTCTCCGATCCCTCGGAAATGACGCCGTTGAGCGTTCGCCCGCTTATCCCGTGAGCACGTTGCAAGACAGCACAGTACGCGCACGTTGCCGCACACAAATAGAGGTCGGCGTTACCGTTTACTTTATACAACGCTCGTCGAAGGGACTGGTGGAGAGTATGCGGGAAAAAGGTGCAGAACCCCGAAAAACGCTTTCCGTGATTGACGGCGTTGCTCTTATTATCGGGATCGTTGTCGGCACGGGTATCTTCAAGACCCCTTCCCTCGTTGCCGCCAATACGGGAGACGATCTTCAATTTTTTTCGGCATGGGTTCTGGGAGGACTCGTTTCCCTGATCGGCGCACTGTGCTATGCGGAACTGGCCATAACCTATCCTCACACCGGGGGGGATTACCATTACCTTGCGCGTGCTTTCGGTCAGGATGCGGCCTTTCTCTTCGGATGGGCACGGATGACCGTCATTCAGCCCGGTTCCATTGCCATGCTGGCCTTCGTTTTCGGTGACTACCTCTCTCAACTCCTGCCCCCGGTTTTTCCGCCCTCACTCTGCGCAATCCTGGCGATTCTCATCATGACCTCTCTGAATGTAGCGGGCACGCGGCAGGGGACGTGGACGCAAAACGCGCTCACGGCTGCAAAGATTGCCGGCCTGGCAGCAGTGCTGGCGGCAGGAATGGCTTTCGCGCCGTCTTTGCCCGTGACGGCAGCAAGCACTCCCCCCATGGACGGATCGTTCGGACTCGCCATGGTCTTCGTTCTCCTGACGTTCGGCGGCTGGAACGAGGCCGCATATATTTCCGCCGAACTGCGTGCAGGAAAGCGAACCATGCTCCCGATTCTGCTGTGGGGCGTCGGAGCCGTAACGGCAATCTATCTCCTTGCCGGTTTTGCTTACCTCAAAGGTTTGGGACTGCCTGCCCTGGCCCGCTCGGAGGTGGTAGCGGCCGATCTGATGCGGAATATCTTCGGTGAGGGAGGGGCCGGCTTCGTCAGCGTTCTTATCGCCGTTTCCGCGCTGGGGGCGATAAATGCCAACATTCTCACTGGAGCCCGTACCAATTATGCCCTCGGACGGGACTTTCCCCTGTTCGACGTTCTGGGCCGCTGGCGGGAAAAGACAAATACGCCGGCCAATGCCCTTCTATTTCAAGGCGCCATCGCCTCGGCGCTGGTACTGCTGGGCGCATTCACCCGCAAAGGTTTTGTAACCATGGTAGAATTCACCGCCCCCGTATTCTGGCTTTTTTTTCTTCTTACCGGCATCTCTCTTTTTGTGTTGCGCCGGCGGGAACCGGAGATTTCGCGTCCCTTTACGACACCCCTCTTTCCCCTTACCCCCCTGCTGTTCTGTGCCACCTGCATCTACATGCTACGGGCAAGCATTGCCTATACGGGTATCGGGGCGCTGGTCGGCCTGGTCGTGCTTTTCACCGGAATACTATTCCTGTTGCCGGCACGGTCCAAACGAAAAAACCGGGCAATGCCCGAGGCGCTTGATTGAATTGAGGCTCCCCGCTCAAAGAGCGGGGCTTCCCGGCAAGGAGTATTTATTTTCATTGCGCCCCGTGACCCCGCTAAAAGGCAGGCTCGCGGGGACGCCCCCGGTCGGTAGCGAGTGCATTCCCCGTAGCGTAAGCTCGCGGTGGGGTACGCGAGCGAATAATTAACAGGAGGGAAAGACCATGCATGCACGTCAAAAGTGGTGTTTCAGCACGTTGGCGCTGTTTCTGGTCGTTTTCAGCGTCATCGGGTTCGCTTCCGCAGAGGGCGATCCGGATATTCATTATGTGCCCACTCCCCAGTACGTCGTCAATGAACTGTTGGAGATCGCGGAAACAAACAAGGACGATATCGTGTACGATCTTGGTTGCGGGGACGGACGTTTTGTCATTACGGCAGCGAAAAAGTATGGGGCTCGTGGAGTAGGCATTGACATTGATCCTGAGCGTATCCGTGAAAGCCAGACGAACGCCATGAACGCCGGTGTCGCCGATCGGGTAAAATTTATCGAAGCGGATCTCTTTAAGACGGACGTCAGCCGGGCCACCATCGTCGCCCTGTACCTTCTCCCCCAATTGAATCTCCGCCTGCGTCCGAAATTATTCAAAGAACTGAAACCGGGCACACGCATCGTGTCCCACGACTTCGATATGGACGACTGGACCCCGGATATTGCGGGAGGGCTGGGCAGCAGCTTGTACTACTTATGGATTCTGCCGGCGGATGTAGAGGGAACATGGAACGTAAAGATTTCTCCCACGTCAGGGATCGCTCATGACTACCAGGTGCAGCTAACTCAGAAATTCCAGGAACTCATGGGGAGGACAATTTCCCGTAAAGAAGAAATAGAGATTTCCAGTCTCAAACTGAAGGGCGATGCCATAAGCTTTTTTTTAAGTGAAAGAATCAATCAGTGGAAAGTAGACATGCATTTCAAGGGCCGCGTCGAAGGGGATTCCCTGTCCGGCAGCGTACAGATCGAAGGAGGCCCCTACACAGGCTTGCATACCTGGACCGCAGTAAGAAACTAACAGGCTGCTGAAAAATGCCCATCTGCGGCTCTGTTCCTTCGCCATTGAAGCTTCTCCACAGCGCTACGGAGAAGCTTCGATTCCCAAGAAATCATCTTTTCATTATTCGCTCGCTTACCCCGTGGCAAGCCACGGGGAGTGCGCTCGCTGCCGAATTCAACGTACCGACAAGTACGCTTCCTGGCTCAGGATTTTTGGGGCCTTGCACCTGGACATTTTTGAGCAGCCTGTAGCGTAGATTTTTTCAGCGACTTGCTAACAGGTTTTTGTCAGAAATGGCGCTTTGCCGTCCACGGGTAACGCCCCGCAGATGGTCCCCCCGAAATTTCCAGATTGCCTTCGATGGTGTCGCCATGCACCCGCCCATCGAAGCGCATGGCTGCTGTTTCCCGATCCGCCGGATCACTGCACGTAAAACTCAGGCGCTCGCCCGTTAACCGGACCTCCCCCAGGGGATACTTTTTCTCCCCCACGCCCATTTGACCGCTGATCTCCTGGAATCTCTGAGCAAGAGACAAGATATAGTCCCGCCTGCCAGCGGCGGCTGGTAAGGTCCAGCGCCACATTCCTGAAACCTCTGCGGGAACGACCCAGTAGTAAAATACCGCATCCCGAACATAGGTCAGATCAGGGTAATGATACCTTACCCCGCGCAGGCGGCCAATGCTGTCCGGCTTCCAGTCACCCATGTCAAAATCGTGGGACACAATACGGGTGCCTGCCTTGAGTTCACGAAAAAATTTCGGGCGCAACTTCACGTTCAACTCCGGGGTCAAATAGAGACTGACTACCGTCGCCTTACTCAGTTTGGTCCGGAATAAATCTCCTTCAATAAATTTGACGCGATCGGTTACCCCCGCTTTTCCCGCATTCCTGTTGCTGAGCCTGATAAGAGCAGGATCAATGTCCACACCGACACCGCCGGCGCCGAACATCTGTGCGGCGGTGATAACGATACGCCCATCCCCGCAGCCAAGGTCATACACGATGTCGTCTTTCGTCACGTTCGCCATTTTGAGCATCTCGATCACAACTTGCTGGGGGGTGGCCACAAATTCCACATCGGTCTCATGTTTCTGCGCACAACCGGAAAAACAATACATGAAGGCAATTATTGCCGGCAGGAGAAACCACATTCTTCGTCGAAGCAGCATCGCACTATCCTCAAATTAGATGGATGAAACAAGAAAACCCCCTGCCAGGGGGCTTTGCTCATCCCCATTTTTCCCAACATTTCCGCACGATTTGTTTCTCCTGTAGAAACGAAAGTCCCCCATAGAGCATTTCGCTGCGGACCACTTGTTTGCCGCGCTCCGCGCAATCTCCAGCGGCTTTCGGTACATCGCTGATAAATAATAAATGATAATGATTAGGCATGGTTCTTTTATACGAAGAACAACCGTATGTGTCAAAGAAATATTTGCCACATCCTGATGGGGTGTGTTGCCCCTGATCAGGGAAGAGATGTACTCCTCTGCTAAGCAAACATATTCCCTCTATGGCGTCCCGGCAGGGGTTGACAGACTGCAAACCTGTGGTTAATTTACCGTTAACTTTCTCGAAACAAAAAATCGAAATCGGGAACTTCACCCGCATCACTTGCGTTTGTTCTGTCTGAATTCGGTAGCGAGCGAATGCTGAACGCTCTTGTTCCTTAAAGAATCGAAGATTCTCCTTGAGCTTGCTCTAAGGAGAGCTTCAATTGTTCGGAAACGCGAGTGTAGGCAGGGGTTATTTATAACCAGAGGAAAAACCAATAGAGCGGAGCACATATGAGATTTGACAAATTTACCTTAAAAGTGCAGGAAGCCCTGCAGGAAGCTCAGACGCTGGCCGGCAGTTACGGCCATCAGGGCATAGAACCGGAACACCTTTTAGCGGCATTATTAGAACAACCGGAAGGCATTGCCGGCGACATCGTGAAGAAATTGGGCGCCGATCCTAAACGTCTCGGCAACGAGGGACGGAAGGCGCTCGACAATCTTCCGAAAGTGACAGGGGCGGGTGGCGGCCAGAGCTACATCACCCCCCGGCTGAACAAGGTTATGGATGCCGCCCTCTCCGAGGCGGCGCGTCTCACGGATGAATACGCCAGCGCGGAACATATCCTGATCGCCATCGCCGATGAAAAGGAAGGCCAAGCAGCGCGGATCCTCCGCGGGGCCAGCATTACCAGGGACAGTATCTTCAAGGTGCTCGTTGACATCAGGGGCAACCAGCGGGTTACCGATCCCAATCCAGAAGGCAAATACCAGGCACTTAAACGATACGCCAAGGATTTCAATGAGATGGCCAGAAAAGGCTCCTTCGATCCCGTTATCGGCAGGGACGAAGAAATCCGGAGGATCATGCAGGTTCTTTCGCGGCGGACCAAAAACAATCCCGTGCTCATCGGGGAACCGGGCGTGGGGAAAACCGCTATCGTGGAGGGGCTGGCACAGCGAATCGTCAACGGCGACGTGCCGGAAAATCTGAAAGATAAACGCGTCGTCGGCCTCGATATCGGGGGACTCTTAGCCGGCGCCAAATACCGGGGCGAATTCGAAGAACGACTCAAGGCCGTGCTGAAGGAAGTGACGGATGCCCAGGGGGAGATCATACTCTTTATTGACGAAATCCATACCGTCGTGGGCGCCGGAGCAGCCGAGGGAGCGGTGGATGCCTCCAACATGCTGAAACCCGCCCTGGCGCGGGGGGAGTTGCGCTGCGTAGGCGCCACCACGCTTAACGAATATCGCAAACATATAGAAAAAGATCCTGCGCTGGAACGACGATTCCAGCCCATTTTTGTACAGGAGCCTTCCGTGGAGGACACCATTGCCATCTTGAGGGGGCTGAAGGAACGCTATGAGGTTCACCACGGGGTCAGGATAAAGGACGCGGCGATTATTGCCGCAGCCAATTTGTCCAACCGTTATATCAGCGATCGCTTTCTTCCCGACAAGGCCGTAGATCTGATTGATGAAGCTGCTTCCCGCTTGCGGATCGAACTTGACAGCCTGCCGGCGGAAATAGACGTGATGGAGCGAAAAGTGATCCAGCTCGCCATCGAGCGGCAGTCCCTGAAGAACGAGACGGACAAAACCTCCGTGGAAAGGCGCGACAAAATTGACCGGGAACTCGCCGACCTTAAGGAATCCATGGACAAGATGAAGCTCCACTGGACAAGTGAAAAAGAAGCCATCAAAAAGATACAAACCATCAAAGGAAACATCGAAAACTATAAGACCGAGGAATTGAATGCCCAGCGTGAGGGTGATCTCGCCAAGGCCGCGGAAATCCGCTATGGAAAACTCGTGGAGCTGAACAAGGAACTGGAACAGGAGCACACAAGGCTTGCAGACCTGCAAAAAGACAAAAAAATGCTCAAGGAAGAGGTAGATGAGGAAGACGTGGCGGAAGTGGTGGCCAGTTGGACGGGCATTCCCGTGGCACGGATGATGGAAAGCGATATCCAGAAACTCATCCACATGGAAGAACGACTCAAGCTTAGGGTTGTGGGGCAGGATGAGGGTATCAATGCCGTATCCAATGCCCTCAAACGGGCACGATCGGGCCTGCAGGAACCGACCCGTCCCATCGGATCCTTTATTTTTCTCGGCCCCACGGGTGTGGGAAAAACCGAGCTGGCAAGGGCGCTTGCCGAATTTATGTTCGACAAAGAACAGGCGATGGTCAGGATTGATATGTCGGAATTTATGGAAAAACACGCTGTCGCGCGGCTGATCGGGGCTCCCCCCGGCTATGTGGGTTATGAGGAGGGAGGATACCTGACAGAGGCGGTGCGGAGAAGGCCCTATGCGGTGCTCCTTTTTGACGAAATCGAAAAAGCCCATCCCGACGTCTTCAATATCCTCCTGCAAATCCTCGATGACGGCAGATTGACGGATGGCCACGGGAGAACAGTTGATTTCAAGAACACGATCAACATCATGACCTCCAACGTGGGCAGCCAGTGGATACAGGATCCCCTGTTAAGTGACGAGCAAAAAAGGGACCGGGCGATGGAGGCCCTCCGGGTCACGTTCAAACCGGAATTCCTGAACAGGATAGACGACATTATCATGTTCAGAACGCTGAGCCGGGAGGACCTTGACCGGATCATCCGGATACAGATTGGGCTTATTCAAAGGAGATTGGAGGAACGCAAACTTTCTATTGAATTGACAGACAAGGCAATTAGTTATATAGCCAAACTGGGATACAGTCCCGACTACGGCGCCAGGCCGCTGAAAAGGGTGCTCCAGAAACTTGTCCTGGATACCTTGGCGGCAAAGATACTGGAAGGCGCTTTTACGGAAGGCGATCATGTCGTCATCAATCCGACTGCCGACGGAAAGCTGGACTTCAGCAAGAAATAACCATCCCGTCGCCGCCCGATAAGAAGAAACGGGGCTCGGCACGGAAAAGCAATGGGGTAATCGTCATAATAAGAGGAGGGTTCGCATGAACAACACGTTTAAAACCGCCCTGCTGCTGGGCGCTCTGACGGGGCTTTTACTGCTTATCGGGGGATATTTCGGCGGCAGGAACGGCGTGGTTATCGCCTTTATCTTTGCCGTGGTGATGAACTTCGGAAGTTACTGGTTTTCCGACAAATTGGTGCTGCGCATGTATCACGCTCAGGAAGTGTCGGAAAATGAGGCGCCGGAGATTTATGCCGTGGTGCGGAACCTGGCCTTGAAGGCTTCTCTTCCGATGCCGCGGGTCTATATCATTCCCGGCGACACGCCCAACGCCTTTGCCACCGGCAGGGATGAAAATCACGCCGTCGTGGCCGTCACGGAAGGCATATTGCGGATACTGAATCGGGAGGAACTGGAAGGGGTCCTGGCCCACGAACTTACCCATATTAAGAATAAAGATATGCTCGTGGGCTCTATCGCGGCAACACTGGCCGGCGCCATCGTCATGCTGGCCAACATGGCCCAGTGGGCCGCGATCTTCGGAGGCGGCCGTCACGATGACGGCGAAGAAGGCGGCGGTACGATCGGTCTTATCGTAATGGCAATACTTGCTCCCCTTGCGGCCACCATTATCCAGATGGCAATCTCCCGGTCGCGGGAATATCTTGCCGACGCGGGCGGTGCAAAGATTTCCGGCAAACCCTACAGCCTGGCCAGCGCCCTGGAAAAATTATCGAGAGCTTCCGCAGCGATCCCCATGAACGCCAATCCCTCCACGGCACATATGTTCATTGTAAACCCGCTGACGGCCAGATCACTCATGAATCTTTTCAGCACTCATCCCCCTATCGAGGAGAGGATCGCCAGACTCCGGAGCATGAGGCCCGCATAAGCGTTTGTTCGGCGCGCAGGGAAAAGAAAAAAATATCCCGCATCCGTTACCGCTGCAGACCATGGAGAGGTTAGCAAATGGAAGAAGACGAAAAAAAAGAAAAGTCATTTGTGGTTAGGGACAGACGCCTCTTCAACGAGTCAGGCCAGCCCCGCGCCGAGGCAATGTCAACAGCGGAAGCCGCCACGGCCACGGGAAATGTAGAAACGGAGGAACCGTCGCCTGAGGTCAAGAAACAATCTCAGCCCGAGGGTAAGGAAGAACCCCAGCCGCAGGAAGCCGAACCGGTTCCGGAGGTCAATTTCTACAACTTCATCCTCTCACTGAGTTCCACCGCCATGTATCACTTCGGTGATTTTTCCGATCCGGCAACAAGGGAATCACAAAGAAACCTGGCAGCAGCGAAACAGACGATTGATCTCCTTTCCCTGTTGCAGGAAAAAACGAAAGGGAACCTCAATCCAGATGAAAAGAACCTGCTGGAGGGGATCCTGTATGAACTCCGTATCCGCTATGTGAAGGAAACGACCGAAGGATGATAAAAAAATTATCCCCGGCAAAGGTCAACCTGCACCTGAAAGTGCTCAGGAAAAGGGGGGACGGCTATCACGATATAGCGACGCTGCTGCAAAAGATAAGCCTTTATGATGAAATACATTTTCATACTCGTAAAGAAGGAATAGCCCTACGATGTCCCGACAGTTCCCTCCCGGAGAATGCGGATAACCTCGTTTACCGGGCCGCACAGGCGCTTTTCGCACGGGCCTCCTATACCGGAGGGATCGAGATAACCGTAATAAAGCATATCCCGGTGGCGGCCGGTCTGGGGGGCGGGAGCTCCGATGCGGCAACGGTGTTGACCACGCTCAATGACATGCTGGGGTTTAACTACCCCGATGACGAGCTGATGAAAATGGGCGTAAAACTGGGGGCGGATGTCCCCTTTTTTATTGCCGGAAATGCGGCCTGGGCTTTCGGCATCGGTGACCGCCTTAAGGCCGCGGAAAATATCCCTTTCCTCTGGTTTGTCCTCGTAAATCCACGCGTTGAACTATCCACAAAATTGGTCTATGAGAAACTCAATTTAAGATTGACAAAAAAGACAATACATTATAAAGTTCCTCGCTTTTATACGACCGCTGATTTGATCAGCGGACTTCATAATGATCTGGAAATGGTCACGTTGTCACTTCATCCTGCTTTGCAACGCATAAAGGACCTCCTGGTAGAGTTCGGTGCGCTGGGTGCATTGGTGTCGGGCAGCGGTCCCACCGTTTTCGGCGTATTTGAAAAGGAAGAAGCGGCACGAAAAGCGGAGGAAGCCCTGAAGAAAGCGGAAGCGGACGCATGGTCCGTGTTCCTGGCACACTCCCTCGGGTAGGGGAAATGCCACCTTCCCCCGTACGGGGGGTTTTGCATTGAATCCATCCGCAGTAACCTGTGGAGAGTATTCGATTCTTAAGGAACGGTACTGTTGCCATTCGCTCGCTTACCCCAAAGCCAAGCTATGGGAAATGCGCTCGCTACCGAATTCATAATGGGGCGTCGTCAAGCGGTAAGACACAAGATTTTGGTTCTTGCATTCGGAGGTTCGAATCCTCCCGCCCCAGCCAATATCAATGGTCTCATGCTGAAAGGATTCAGATGCTCGAAAAGATAAGAGTTTTTTCCGGAAATGCAAGTTTGCCTCTCGCTCGCAAGATCTGTGAGAACTTGGGGGTGCCACTAGGCAAAGCAAACGTAACGACGTTCAGCGACGGCGAGACGCGGGTGGAAATCAATGAGAATGTTCGGGGCATGGATGTTTTTATTGTCCAATCCACCTGTTCACCCGTAAACGTAAGCTGCATGGAGCTCCTTATCATGATTGATGCCATGAAGAGGGCCTCCGCAGACCGCATAACCGCGGTAATACCCTATTACGGGTACGCCAGGCAGGACAGAAAGGTTGCGCCTCGTGCGCCCATTACGGCAAAGCTCGTGGCAGATCTGATCACTACGGCAGGGGCTAACCGGGTGCTTGCCATGGATCTGCATGCGGGACAGATCCAGGGATTTTTCAATATCCCCGTGGATAATCTCTTCGCCACTCCGGTTCTCTTGGATTACATGCGAAAAAATTACCAGGACAACACGGTCATCGTTTCTCCCGATACGGGCGGTGTGGAACGGGCAAGGGCATTCGGAACCAGACTCGGCGCAAATCTTGCGATAATAGACAAAAGAAGAGAGGGACCCAATGAAGCACAGGTTATGAACATCATCGGCAACGTAAAAGATAAAAGGGTCATCCTTCTCGACGATATGATAGACACTGCGGGTACCGTGGTGCAGGCGGCAAAGGCCCTGAAAAAGGAAGGCGCAACGGAGGTTTCCGTCTGCTGCACCCATCCCGTTCTCTCCGGGCCCTCCATGGAACGGATTGAAAAATCAAACATAAAGGAAGTTATCGTTACGGATACCATCTCCCTGAACGAAAAAGCGCAGGCCTGCAACCGTATCAAGGTCCTTTCCGTCGCCGGTCTTTTAAGCGAAGCCGTACGGCGCATCTATTATAATGATTCGGTGAGTTCACTGTTTATTTAGTAAGTTAGAAATTATCCCGTTAATCGGGGTTAGGAGGCATTAATGGAAATATGTGATTTAAAGGCCAGCATCCGCAAGGAATCCAAAAAAGGACCGGCCAGAAGACTGAGACAGCAGGGCATGCTCCCTGCGGTATTTTACGGTCGTGGAAGCGCTTCACTCCTGTTGTCGCTCAGTTCTTCCGACCTGCTGAAGTTAAGAAAGCAGAAAGCGGAAAACGTGTTCATCAAGCTGATTATTGATGACGGCGGTAAGAAGGTTGAGAAACTTTCCATGATTAAGGAGTTGCAGATTGAACCGGTGAGCAGAAGCTTCGTTCACGCCGATTTTTACGAAATCAGCATGGATCACGAGCTCACCCTGGACATCCCTCTTCACTTTGTGGGAACACCGATAGGTGTTGAAAACGGCGGGGAACTGCAACATGTAAAAAGAGAGCTCCGGGTATCCTGTCTTCCCACAAAACTGCCGGAGTTTATCGAGATGGATATCAGCAGCTTGGATATCGGCGACTCGTTCAAGGTGAAGGACATTGCCGCTATCGAGGGGGTGACGGTATTAGATCACGAGGACGCTTCTGTCGTTACCGTGACGGCCATAAGGGTAGCCAAAGTAACAACGGAGGAAGCGGTCGTGGAAGAAACTGGGGAAACCGCTGAAGGCGGAGAAGTGAAAGCGGAGGAGAAGGAGAAGGGAAGCTAAGCGGACGCGGTTTACGGGAAGAGCGACCGTTAGCGGCGGCCGTCACCGTTGTCGCTCACGCTCCCTTCTTGAAGGAGGTCTCCGGTGAAGCTTATTGTCGGGCTGGGAAACCCAGGCGCCCGGTACCAGTTCACTAGGCACAATATGGGGTTTCTGGTACTCGATCAACTGGCCCGCGAGCTGGACATACCGGTAAGCCAGAAGGGATTTGACTCCTATTTCGGAAAAGGGAAGATCGGGCGCACCCCCCTCTTCCTTGCAAAACCTCAGATTTACATGAATTTAAGCGGTATTGCGGTAAAAAAAATTGTTGATTACTTCAAAACCGATATTAAAAACTTAATCATCATCCATGATGATCTGGACCTGCCTTTTGAAGTAATTCGTATAAAGGCAGGAGGCGGCCACGGGGGTCATAAAGGACTGATATCAATCATTGATCATCTGGGAGCGGATTTCACCAGGATACGGCTGGGCATAGGGAAACCGCTCCGGAAAACAATGGTCGAGGATTATGTCCTCTCCCCCTTCAACGGCGATGAAATGGCAAGGCTGTCCCGTCTCACCTCAATTGCGGGCGAGGCGGTACGAGAAGTTGTCTCCTCGGGAATTCAGGCAGCCAGGCAGAAATTCAATCGCAGGGCCATAGAAAATCTAATCAAGGAGGCTTAAACAATGACTATCAGCAAACGCATTTCTCTCATTCTTCCGTTTACGATTATCGGTATCTTACTGTTAATCGCGGCTGCCCCGGCGGCCTTTGCAGGTGAGGCGGACATCAATCTACCCGATTTGACCAATGTCGTTTTCAACATCTTCGGCAGTTCCGTACAGGGAACAACCATCCTCAACTGGGGACTGATCATCTGCATCATCGGCATGATTTTCGGTGTCATCCAGTACAATCAGACCAAGAGCCTGCCAGCCCATCGTTCCATGCTCGACGTGTCGAACACGATCTGGGAAACCTGTAAAACCTATCTTACCCAGCAGGGAAAGTTTCTTTCCGCACTCTGGGCACTCATCGCGATTTGCATCATTTACTACTTTGCCGGATTGCAGGGCGCTCCAGCATCGAATGTAATTATTATCCTGATCGCCTCCATCATGGGGATCCTGGGATCGTACGGCGTCGCCTGGTTTGGCATCCGGATCAACACCGTCGCCAATTCTCGTGCGGCTTTCGCCTCTCTGCGCGGCATTCCGCTGGATATCGTCAATATCTGTCTCCGTTCGGGTATGAGCGTGGGCCTGCTCCTGGTGAGCGTGGAACTCTTTTTCATGATCTGCATCCTGGCCTATATTCCGAAAGAACTGGCGGGACCCTGTTTCATCGGTTTTGCCATCGGGGAGTCCCTCGGCGCCAGCGCGCTCAGGATCTGCGGCGGTATCTTCACCAAGATTGCGGATATCGGCTCCGACCTCATGAAAATCGTCTTCCACCTTCCCGAAGACGACCCGAAGAATCCGGGCGTCATCGCGGACTGCACGGGTGACAACGCGGGAGACAGCGTCGGCCCTACGGCTGACGGGTTTGAGACCTACGGGGTAACCGGGGTCGCCCTCATTGCCTTTCTTGCTCTGGCGCTCTTCAGCAACCCCGCCATGGGCGGCAAGCTCATCATCTGGATCTTTGCCATGCGTATCCTGATGATCCTCACCTCGCTCGTTTCCTACTTCGTCAACGACGTGGCAAGTAAATCGCTCTTCGGCGACAAGAAAGAATTCGACTTCGAGGTACCGCTCACGAACCTCGTGTGGCTCACCTCGGCAATTTCCATTATCGTCACCTTCGTCGCCAGTTATGTACTTCTCTCGGATCTGACGGGCGTGCAGAGCTCCCTCTGGTGGACGCTTTCCATCATCATCAGCTGCGGAACCGTTGCCGGCGCCCTGATCCCGGAATTTACGAAGGTCTTCACCAGCACCAAATCCCGGCATTGCGAGGAAGTGGTCAATTCCTCTCGCCAGGGCGGGGCATCCCTGAATATTCTCTCCGGGTTTGTGGCGGGTAACTTCTCAGCTTTCTGGGAAGGGCTTGTCATCCTCCTGCTCATGTTTGTTGCATACCTCGTCTCCGGCAACGAATCCATCACGACGCTCATGCCGGCGGATTTAAAATTCGCCGCACCGGTTTTCGCCTTCGGTCTGGTGGCCTTCGGTTTCCTCGGCATGGGACCCGTAACCATCGCCGTGGACAGCTTCGGTCCCGTATCGGACAATGCCCAGTCCATCTACGAACTTTCCATGATCGAACAGATCCCGGATGTGAAGAACGTAATAAAAAAGGAATTCGGCTTCGAGCCGAACTTTAAAGAATCCAAGGATTACCTGGAAGCGGCAGACGGGGGAGGAAACACGTTCAAAGCCACGGCCAAGCCGGTGCTGATCGGAACGGCGGTGGTGGGCGCCACCACGATGGTCTTCGGCATCATCATCCTCCTGGACCGCCTCTTCGGTGACGTGGAGGCGCATTTAAGCCTCGTACAGCCAGAGGTTATCCTCGGTCTCCTCATGGGCGGATGCGTGATCTACTGGTTCACCGGCGCTTCTTGCCAGGCCGTTGTCACGGGATCCTACCAGGCCGTCGTCTTCATCAAAAATAACATCAAATTGAGTGACAAGTCGGCATCGATCGCAGACAGCAAGGAAGTGGTTAAGATTTGTACCCAGTATGCCCAGAAAGGGATGATCAATATCTTCGTGGTCATTTTCTTCATGGCCCTGGCACTCTCTTTCTTCGATCCTTATTTCTTCATCGGCTACCTCGTGGGTATCGCCTTCTTCGGCCTTTTCCAAGCCATCTTCATGGCCAACGCGGGAGGCTGCTGGGATAACGCAAAGAAGATCGTGGAAGTTGACCTGAAGGAAAAGAACACGCCGCTGCACGAGGCGACCGTCGTCGGTGATACCGTTGGTGACCCCTTCAAGGATACCTCGTCGGTTTCCCTGAACCCCGTTATCAAGTTTACTACCCTCTTTGGCCTGCTCGCCGTGGAAATCGCCGTAGAAATGCAACGGTCTGGCCTTACGGGACTCAAGATGACACTGGCCGCGGTTTTCTTCCTGATCGCACTGGTTTTCGTCTATCGTTCGTTCTATAATATGAGAATTTCTTCAGAAAAGCTGTAAACCAAAGTAGTTTGATAATAAAAAGGACGCCCCGTCTTATAGCGGGGCGTTTTTTTTATTTAAGAGAAAGGCGTTTAAATTATCTGTCGGTAAAATAAAAAAATGGCGGATGGAAAAGGAGGGATCCTAAAAACCATCCGCCACTATGTAAACTGAGAGGTTTTGTGCGGTCGTGCCTCCCAGATTATCTGAGGGGGCCGGTGGATGGAGAGGAGGGTATGAACCATCCACCGAATTTAAAACTCACAGATTATCTTAACGGTTAGTGCCAATCTGCCAGATTTTCAATTTTCAAAAAACGATTGCCTAATATATAGCAAAAGGAATGCCACATTAAGAAAATAATATCTTGCAGGAAAAGATAAAAAGTGATTTTAATTAAAACATAATGATGACGTCATATTACAGTTGAAAAAAGATGAAATATTTCTTCGGAAAGACGTTTTTCCATTCGTTCTTGGGGAAAAATAAAGCAGGATAAAGGAGAGAATGTGCGATTTATGCACTAAGAAAAAGAAATAAAAACAAGAAAGCCCTTCTATACAAAGAAACAGCCGCTGTGCGATAAACGCACCATATGTGCGATAAATGCACATATGGTAACTTAAAGTTATTATTGATATTCCTGAGGAACATCATCATTTCTCATTCGCTCGTTTGCCCTGCGGCAAGCCGCTGGGTAGGAGCTTGTTGCCGAATTCAATAAAACCATTGATTTTTTTCTGTTCACGCATGAATTTATAACGGGAAATGCCCAAGAGGGTGGCTGCTTTCGTCTTTCTACCCATACTCAAATCAAGAGCCCTAACGAGAACCTTCTTTTTGGTATCATTGAGAATTTTCTCTATCAAACTCTCATATTTCAATCCATTCTCGGATAACCGTGTTAGTATATCATCAAGGCTATCCTTAACTAAGCCCTGGTTTACTCTGATCTCTGCGGGAAGGTTTTCCGGAACAATCACATCCCCTACATCATGGAGAATCATGATTCGTTCAATGATGTTTTTCAATTCCCGGACATTGCCCGGCCAGTGGTAGTTTTTCAGAATTTGCTCGGCATCCTTGTCAAAGCCTTTAACCTTCTTCATGAATTTTTTATTGAACTCCTCGACATAATACCGGGCCAGAAGAATGATATCGTCCACCCGCTCCCGGAGCGGCGGGATCAGAATGGGTACGACACTGATCCGATAGTAGAGGTCTTCACGGAAGCTTCCTTGGGCAACCATGCGATTCAGATCCTTGTTCGTGGCAAAAACGAAGCGGATATCCACGGGAATTTCTTCATTTCCTCCCAGCCTGCGGATGTATCCGTCTTCCAGAACTCGCAGGAACTTCGCCTGCAGATGCACGCTCATGTCCCCGATCTCATCCAAGAGCATGGTGCCGCCGTTCGCATATTCCAGGAGGCCTATTTTTCTCTTCCTTGCATCAGTAAAAGCGCCCTGCTCGTAGCCGAACAATTCACTCTCCAGCAGCGTGCCCGGTATGGCGGCGCAGTTTACCTCAACAAAGGGCTTGGAACTCCTGTTGCTCTGCCGGTGTATGGCCCGGGCAGTCAACTCCTTGCCCGTGCCGCTCTCCCCCTGAATCAGGATGTTGGTATTATGTCCGGCAACATCTTCGATCACATGAAAAAGATCGAGCATCTTCTTTGACTGGCCGAGAATATTGTGAAACCCCAGCAGGATGTCTTCCCGCTCCTTGAGCTTTTTGACCTCGGTTTTCAGGGTCTTGGCCTCAAGGTAGAGCATGGCCTGCATGATGGCGTTGTCGTATGCAGTAATGGCATTTTTCACCAGGATATCCAGGACGTGAACCTGGTCCTGGGAATAGCTGCCGGAAACCTTTGCAATATAAAGCGCCCCTTCAAACTTGTTTACGGTACAGAAGGGGATGGCTATCTCCACAGGATGGCCGGCAAAAAGTCCTTCCCTTGTTGAAGGCGACTTCAATGCCACCGTTTTATCCGCTATCGCCTGCCTGATGACCCCGTATCCCATTTTCTGCTCGTAGATTTCCTTGTCTTGAGAGATCGCCTCCCCGTCTTTGACGATATAACGGCCCTTGAGCATGTCATGGAAACAGAAAAGAGCCTTCTGGGCGTGGGTGATCCTGAGAGCGCTCTCTATCATGATGTCATGGATACGATAATCGAGGACGTAATTGGAATTCATCGAAGAGACCGCTTCCTGGAGGATTATCAACTGGCGTATCTTCTCCGCATTCGTTTCAAAGAGCGTCATATTGTAAATAATGATGCTCATCTGGTTGGCGAAGGTAAGGAAAAGGTCTATCTCCTCGGGATAAATCCTGGTTCCTTCGCGGCGCCAAGCAACGATACTGCCGATTACCTCATCGCCGATCTTGAGAGGCGCGCAAAAAAGAGCCCCCCGGTCATCAATGTTTGCCAGTACCCGGTCTGTTTCCGTCATCCGCGGATCAGTCGCCGCATCTGCAATGGTAATCGGCTGGCCCGTCTTTGTAACCTTGGCTGATATGCAGTCGTTCTCATAGACATCAATGGCGAGGGAAAATGCCTTTTGCGCCTCCTCTGGGGGATAGTTTTTCACCACCTTCGTTTCCAAATAGCGTTTCGTTTCATCAAAAAGGCGGATAATGCCCCGGTCGAATCCTATCGTATCCACCGTTTCATCCAGAATTTTTGAAAGAATCTCGTCAACCTTTGAGGGCGCGGTGAGGAAGGTGCTGATATGGAAAATGCTCTTGAGCAGTTTGTCCTTGTCCAGCAAAGACACGGAAGCTTCCGCACCATCAGGTATCGTAATAGGGGTTATGGTTTCCATGGAAAATATTCCCTCAAAAAGTGATACTCCCCGCTCATAAGACGGGACCTGCAGGGTGTGCACCCGGTCAGGATTCTTTCAAAACGATGCTCAGCACAGTGGTAAGTTTAACCGTATCCTCATCGGCCTTCCTGAGTCTTGCGCTGATGATCCTTGCCAGATTCATAAATATCCGATACCCCAGCTCATGGTCCGTCCCGGTAAGGTTCAGAAAGGCATCCCTTGTTATTTCATAGAGCGTACATTTTGTCACCGCCCGTATTGTTGCCGTTCTCTTCAATTGCTCCAGCAGGGCGATTTCTCCGAAAACGGCATGGTCCTCTGCCGTGAGTTTCGTAAAAACCTTGCTCTTTTCCCTATCCTCATCCATATCACTCATAATCAGGCTTTTCACCACCTCCACGATGCCATCCAGGATGATGTACATCGTGTCCCCCTCTTCGCCCTCCCTTGCGATAACCTCATCCTCCGCAAAGGTGACGAGGCGGCAGACATCCAACACCTTTCTGATCTGCACCTGGCTCAGATTTCTGAAGAGCTCCGTCTCCTGCAGGAATGATATATCCTTTTCCGCTAAGAACTCCATAGTACGGCTTGTCTCCCGCTTCTGTTCGGTGATGACGCCCGCGAAGCTCATGCCTACGGGACGTGTCCTGCAAAATATGCTTACCGTTACCCCTTCTACGGCATGCCTCGGGAAATAACCACGGCAAAATCATCACCCGTTATGACATAATCGTCCTCCGGATTAATGATGCCCTTCGTTTCATCCCGTTCGTAATAGAAATCTTTCTTCGCCTCCTGGATCTTTTCCCTGATGAAGTTGTCAATCATGGAGGTATTGTCCGAAAGCAAGTCCGCCAGTTTTACCGCCTTCTTTTCCTTCAAGAGTCCGATCAGAATAGCGTGTTTTTTCTCCCGATAAAAGACCGACAACTCCCTAAATGTCTTACCCACAAAAACACGGGGGATTTCAACCCGCCTGAGCTTGTTGGCGTCTCCCAGCGACAGCATGCCGGAAAACACGCCGGGAATCCCCGGCGAATTTACGGCGCTTGCCAGAAGAGAACCCACGTGTTCTCCCCGCACGATGATCTCGTCCACGTTGGCCCTTCTCAAGTGCGGCTTGTTCTCCCCGTGAAAGAGTTCGGCGATCATCTTAATCTGCGGAGCAAGCGATTTGATAGCGAGGGCCGCCAGTGTCGTCCGTTCATCAGTGTTTTCCTGAGAATGGCGGCCGGAGGTGTCGGCCATGATAAGGGCAAATGACGCCTTGGCCACATTGGCCCGCAGAAGGACATCCTCATGAACGTAGTTGCCTCGGAGAAACCTGAGCTTGTATTTACTATATTTCAATTTGAGCGAATCAATCTCGTCAATGGACAGTTCGTTGATCAGGACTATGGGCGTTTCTTTCTGAGAGCCGTAAACGGTAAGGCCGGAGATAACCTCCTCGGTATTATTATTCCAGCCGCAGATAATGATGTGCCCCTTTTCATTGACCGTTTCCAAACCCCTTCCCTCCCTTATCTTTTTCTCCACAAATACGGAAGCAATGGTCGCGGTAAACAGCGACATCAGACCAACACCGGAAAAAATCAGCACCATTCCCACAACTCTTCCGCCCGGCGACAGGGGATACTTGTCCCCGTAACCGACCGTGCCCATCGTCACAATCGCCCACCAGATGCCGTCCCAAAGGGAACCTATGTTGGCATCGCCGTGCGCGTGCTCGAAATAATGAACACCGACGGCGCTCAAAACAATTAATGCCACCGTAGCGGCAGTAATCTGGAAGAAACGTACGGTTGTCAAATCCCGGAGCGCTTTCAATACTTTCAAAAAAGGCGACATGGGAAGCCTCTCATCCGGGAAATTTGCCCCCGGCAGACGTGGCCGCATCCGGCAACAAGCGCGCATTCCCCGCAGCTCATAACGACGGATTTCGCGAGCGAATGCTTACTGATCCTATTTCTCAAGAATAGAGATTCTCCTCCGTTTGCTCAAGGAGAGCTTCAACATATCAGTTCCTGTCGTAGGCAAGGAACTGCATGGAAAATACAGCCCTGCCCTGGGTAGCGGAACGAAGATCGGTAGAATATCCGAACAGAGCCCGCAAGGGGACTTTGGCCCTGATCTCACTGACCGGCCCTTTGGCCATTACCGCCTGTATTTCCCCTTTCCTGGCATTGATGTCGCCAATGACTTCGCCGATAAATTCGCCGGGAGTGATAATATCCACCATCATGATCGGCTCCAGGAGAATAGGATCAGCCGCCTGGCAACCGTTCCGAAAGGCGGTTGCCGCCGCGATCCGGTACCCCAGCACCGTGGAATCTCCATCCCGGAAGGATCCGCCTGTCATCCAGACCTTGATGTCCACCACGGGATATCCACCCACGACACCGCTCAGCGTCGCTTCCCGGATGCCGTCTTCAACCGCTGCAAGGAATTCTTCGGAAAGCAGCGGTTCTTCCATCTGCCGGAAGATAGTGATGCCGCTCCCCCTCTCTGACGGCTCCAGCGTAAGCTTCACGTGGCCGAAATGCGTCTTCTCCCCCAGTTCCTTCTCGAAACGCCCTTCCGTCTCAACCGTTTTCTGAATCGTTTCCCGGTAAACCACCCTCGGCCTGCCTACGTTCACATGGGCATTGAACTCCCGGGTAAGTCGGTCAATGAGAATCTCCAGGTGGAGTTCCCCCATGCCGGAGAGAACGGTCTGGGCGGTCTCATCCTCGTACTTCACCCTGATCGTGGGATCCTCTTCCATCAGCTTTACCAAGGCCGTGGTCAACTTCTCCTGATCCGACGGTGTCTTCGCTTCGATTGCCTGACTGATCACCGGCTCATAAAAATCAATGGGCTCCAGGAGAATCGGGTGCGCCTCGTCGCAGATGGTATCACCCGTCGTGGTATCCTTGAGTCCGATGACGGCGATGATCTCGCCCGCGCCGACCCGCTCCACCCGTTCTCGCTTGTTTGCATGCATTTTCAGAAGCCTGGCCACTTTTTCCTTCTTGCGCCTACTGGCATTATAAATCTCCACCCCGGTTTTCATGCTTCCCGAATAGATTCGCACGTACGTCATCTTCCGGCCCTCGTCCTGCATAACCTTGAAAGCGAGAGCGGCCAGCGGTTCCTTTTCACTGCTTGCGCGCGTCTCCTCGGCGCCGGTCACGGGATTCACGCCCTTTAGGGGCGGCACCTCTTCCGGGGATGGGAGGTACTGTACGACGGCATCTAAAACCGGCTGAACCCCCTTGTTTCGCAGCGCCGTGCCGCACATCACGGGCACAACCTTCAGGGAAAGGGTTGCTTTTCGTATGGCATTGTTTATTTCATCAATAGAAATCGCCGCTCCCGCCAGGTATTTGTCCGCCAACGCGTCATCCACCTCGGCAAGCGTCTCAATCAGTTTGTCCCTCTGTTCATTTACCTCCGCCAAAATAGAATCGGGAATATCCGAATATGCATAGGACAACCCCTGAGACGCCTCGTTCCAGGTAATGACCCGCCTTCCGATCAGATCCACGACACCTTCAAAATGCTCTTCCGAGCCCAGCGGTATTTGTATTGCCAGGGGAGTGGAATTGAATCTGTCCGCCATCATCTTGATGGCGCCAAAAAAATCCGCTCCTACCCGGTCCATCTTATTGATGAAGGCGATCTTGGGAACGCCATACTTGTCTGCCTGGTACCACACGGTCTCCGATTGGGGTTCGACGCCCCCTACCGCGCAAAAGACGACCACCGCCCCGTCAAGTACCCGCAGGGACCGCTCCACTTCTATGGTAAAATCCACATGGCCGGGGGTATCAATAATATGTATCTCATGATTATTCCAATTGCAGTTGGTGACGGCTGAGGTGATCGTTATGCCCCGTTCCTGTTCCTGAGGCATCCAGTCCATCACGGCCTCGCCGTCGTGGACCTCTCCCATCTTGTGGGACTTCCCCGTGTAGAAAATGATCCTCTCCGTAACGGTGGTCTTCCCCGCATCAATGTGGGCCACAATTCCGATATTTCTCATTCTGGAAATTTTTGTCTTCGCCATACCTCTCTTTCGCAACTACTGGCCCATTGAAGCTCTCCGCAGCAAGTTGCGGAGAATCTTCGCTTCTTAAGGAACGGTATCGTTCAGCGACGATTTCATCCCTCTTTTCCCGCCGGCGCAAAAAGTCCCTTATTCAGAACAAAGGGATATCGCATGTCAACATGCCCCTTAAGCGATTCCCGTTCCTTACCGTCAATCAGGACCTTTACCCGTTTGATGTCCGGGATATTGGAAACGAGGGTATTCGTCAGGGAATAAATGGTCGCCACCTCGCTGGCACTTCCGCCGGGATGCAGCTTGATCAAATTCTTGCCGAAATTTACAATAGCGGTTTGGTCCTTTTCAACCGTAATGCTCTCAATATCCGTCTTCTTCGGGAATGTATCAACATGGCCCATTTTGGAACCTTCCAGCAGGGCCTTTACCAGTTCCTTCGCCTGCCCGGTGGCGTTCTTTTCCTTGACTATATACCTCTTCTCAGGAACCAGAAAACGTTCATTTGCATCGGAAAAGTAAAGAGTCGCCTCCATCTTTTCTTTGCGGGCAAGGGTTTCCCGTTCAGAAACGGGCGGGTATACAAAATCAAAAAGGCTTACGAAGAAAAAAATCAAGAATCCGCTGACCGCGCCAACGAGAAGAAAAAGTACCAGGAACTTTGAACTCTTCTTTTTCTTCCTATTTTTTGCTCCCTCATTCTTTTTCTGTTTTTTAGCGGTCATCTTCCCACTCCTTTAAATAAACTTGACCGGGGCGCTCCTGCAAGCCCCGCCTTGTAGGCGGGGTTAAGGGGCGCCGCCGCAATGAACAATAACATTTCTTACCGAGAAGCCGCGCCCTCAAGGGCGGGGAGCTTCACAAAAACAGGCCTCCCTCCTTAAGCCTAAAATGACCGAGCCGCAAGAAAAACAGCAGTTATCGGTTATTGCCATTTATCCACCAGTCGCTTTTATCCTTGAACCACCAAGCGGAGGAATCTGTTTTCAGGATATTATCCGCCAGCTTTTTTGCCGTATCCGTATGGAGACGCTGCAGGGCAAACTCAATCCATTCCTTACTGTACTTGTTTCCCAGGTCTCCGTATTCCTTCAACTGCAGAATCAAGGCAAGCTGATCAGCGTCCCGGGCCAAAAGAGACTCTCTCGTTTTTTTACCATTAAATTCATCAATGGCGCCCTTGATATCTTCACCAAAAAAGAGGGTGTCGGTAAGTTCCCGGACAGCCTTTTCCTCATCAACGGTCACATACTTTTTGCTCACATAGTTCATGTCTCCCGTTCTCGCCTCGGGAAGATCATGCACCAGACATATTTTGAGAACCCTGAGTTCATCAACATCCCGCTCCAGCTTACAGAGGGCATAGCCGATGAAGATCGTTCTCAGTATATGCTCGGCCACGGATTCTTTGCCGGAACCGAGAAACTGAAAGCCGGTCCGCGGGGTTTTATTCAACATGCCCACTTCAAAAAGAAAATTGGTGATATCCTCCATGCTACTCTCTTTTCATGATCTTTATTCTGTTTCCCATCATCTCGGAAACTTTTTTCACGTGCATCTGCAGGGCGGCAACTCCTTCAGGTTTCAGGGCCAGTACTTTGTCAAGCTGCCCTTTCCAGTATTCCAAAACGGATATCTCCGTTTCCTTAATTTTACTGTCCAACTTTGCCTGGAACCCCTTTACAAACTCCGCCTGACTATCACCCATCAATACATACCTCCTCTGGGGCTTCTCGCCCGCAACGCGGGGTTCCCCGGTACGCGTGATTTACCTTACTCCCCTGGCACGCACCATTTCCCTTTCCCCTCGCCTCACCACCTTTTTCCCGCAGCACACGGAACATAGCCAACAGGCGATATCTGCATAAGAAAAAGATTATATCACGTAAGCCCGATCTTGCAACATGAATTCGATAGCGAGCGCATTCCCCGTAGCGTGCTCAAGGAACGCTTCAATCGGATAACCCCGCCTTTTGAGCGGAAGAGCATCACGGTTTGACTTTTCAAGTCAACTAAGATATGAAAAACGCACGGTAACTGCGGGCTCGGTGTCCGCTCTGCCCGGAACAAAGGGCATTTGGTCGCGTCATAATTTTCACGGGAATAGGTATGCTCTCATTTTAAAAAGCCGGTCTGTTCCCAAGGGGGGTAACCATGCACAGGAGACACGTAGGCGGCTGTCTGTTTACCATCGCCATGCTGATTGTGCCCTCGCTGGCTCTATCCGCCGTGAAGGAGCCTGCCAAGGAGGATACGGCTCATATTTCACTGCAGAAGACCGCGGCAACAAAAAACAAAACAAAGGTCTACCGTGTTAAAAAAGGCGACTCGATCACAAAAATCATGCAGGGAATGCCCGGGCCGACTGAGCACCGCTACACCAGGGTAAAGGAGCTGAATCCCCGCCTTAAAGACATCAATATGATATATCCTGGGCAGCTGATTATTCTGCCCGCAGAAGATTCGTCCGAGAAAACGAAGGAAGCAGGCTCTCCCTACCTTACCAGGAAAGGTGACTCCATCACCCGCATTATCATCCGCACGTTAAGTGTAAAAAACTCCGTGGACGTTTTGAAAATAACCAAACAGATAACGACGCTCAATCCCCAAATTAAGAATCCCGACAGGATATATCCGGGACAGATCATCATGCTGCCCGAAAAGGAGATTGCAGAACGTGGCGAGGACGCCGTGATCCCGGCTCAAGAAGAAGCGGTTGTGGCAGAAACCGAGCCTCTTGCCGAAAACAAGACTGCGGAAGAAGAACAACCCGCTGCCATTCAGGAAAAACGTCTTGCCGTAATCGGCCATGTGATAAAACAGATGAATGGAAGCTTCATCTCCACGGGGAGCTACTATCTTCCTCTTCCGGAGACGGGAAACGTTGCCATAGACTGCACAGCAATACCCGTTGCTGAATTAAACGACGGCAGCACAATACTGATAGATTTCGCGAGGCGCTTGCCCGAATCAATGTGGAAAATAATCCAAATGAACTGGAAAAATTACTCCCTGGTCAGGCCCTCTCCGCGGGAGGATACCGCCGCCACCCTACAGAAAATCATCAATTGCTCTCGAGAATATACTATCGCCAAATTGGGGAAACCGTTATTGATCGGCAACAACAGCCGCATTCAGATATCGCCGGATTGGATGATCACCAGAAAAACCCCGACCGGCGACAGTCCTTACCGTCAGGGGCTTTTCTTCCTCAGCGACCTGTCGCAGCAGCTTCCACGACCGCTTATACGCTACGCCGGGAAGAACGGCCTCATCATTACGGAGATCGTGGAAGGAACGGGAATCGCAAACAGACAAGATGGCGACAGCGCGTTTTCCGAGATACCGGGCATCAGCGGGGCATCCCCCCTGGATATAACCTACAATCTCCTTTCGTTTCTCGGCTATCAGCCCACCAGAGACGCCGATGTCAATATCTTCGACACGGCCAAGGATGGATTCAACCTTACCATAAAAGCCGGGCTCCTGTTGAAAAGCGGCGACCGGAGAATAGTGTTTCACTCCAAAAAGCTGCCCCAGCAGTTCCTCGATATCCTGAAAGAGGGGAAAACGGAAGTTACCGTCCTCGCGGACAACGAGGCCCGAAGATCGGTTATTGAAAAGACGCTCCGGGCAATGAACATTCCCTTTTCCTCGGATAATTTTTCCTTCTCCATTCCCGGAAAAGCGGATAAAGCTCCCGCCACCGTCAGCTTCCCCGCCCTTAAAGCGGAGAGAGAACAGGGTTCCCTCTACCTGATAAATTTTGCATTGGACCGTGATATCCAGGAATTATTGCGTACACGGTGGGGAATGGAAATCGTCACGTACTGATGGAGTACGTCTGTATCGCGATTACTCCCCTGCGGGAAGGTGTTGCGGCCTCAGCAGATCATCTATGGTTTTTACGGGATTAAAAGTCTCCAGAGGCACCTCGACAAAAACGCTGTTCCAGAAGGCCATGGAACCGTTCCACAGGCCGGGGAGTTCCAGCGCCTTTACCTCCCGGCCCCGTTCGTTTTTCAGTGAAATCGACGCCGCCTCCCGATCGGCAAACCGGCCCAGATCGAACGTGCGGTCCCGATAATCCCGTATGGCGCATACGAGGTCCACGGGATTGAAATGGGTTGACGATGACCAGAGGTTTTTCTGCGGTTCCGAATCCCCGTCCACTTGAAAAGCCTCAATAATTTGAATAGACCGAACGTCGTCTCTATCCACCCAGAAGGGCGCCCCTCCCGGTTCCCCCTCATTTTTGACCATGCCGCAAACACGCAGGGGACGGTTCAACCTATCAAAAAGAACCGTTCGCTTGTCCGCGGGAGCATAACTCTTAAATCCCTGCGGAAATGCCACGTTGAGTTTTTCCTCGCAAAAAGCCGTCATCTCCGCCAGAGCATGTTCGGAAACCGGCGCTCCCCCGTCCAGCAGTGATAAATTACGGAATACCTCCTCCTGAAGCACGAGCAAATAGCCAGCCAGCGCCTTTTTATAAAGTACGGTAAGAGGTTTGAGGCGGTCCGGCACAACATTGTCTATGTTTTTCACAAATATGATGTCTCCGTCGGAGTCGTTCAGATTTGCAAGCAGGGCGCCGTGGCCGCCGGGCCGGAAAATGAGAGCCCCTTCCCTGTCCCGCACGGGGCGGTTCGACCGGTCAACCGCGATGGTATTGGTTGATCCCTGTTGCGTGGAAAAGCGAACATCCAGCGTAACACGGTGGTTTTTTTCGTAAACCCTTTTGACACGGGAGACAAAGTCCCTTATCCTTTTTTCATGGTTCGGGGAAACGGTGAAGTGAACGCGACAGACATTGTGCCCGTCACGTCCATACAGAACGGCCTCGACAAGATGCTCCTCCAAGGCCGTGCGGCTGCCGCCGGGATACGCATGGAATTTAATCAGCGCCTTGGGAAGGTTGGCGTAGTTCAGACCTTTCGGAGTCAGTATATAGGCCAAAATCTCGGCAAATTGTCTTTTTTCCAGCAAGACATCCAGATATTCTCCATGACCGGCAAGCACCTCCCGGAGGTCTCTTAGAAAAGGCATTTTCCCCAGATCCGCGGCAAACCGAGCGCCACGTTCTTTTGAATCAAAATCTCCGTGTTCAATTCTCCCCTGCCAGTCTGCAAACATGCGGCTGGCCGCCCCGGATGCAGGAACAAATTTTGATACCGCGCCTTTTTGCACCCACCGGTCATACGTTGCCGCAAGCCCTTCCCGTTCACCCTCCGAGAGGGTAATGATACCGTCGCCCACGGTAGCGGGCCTTATGAGCGTGACGGGTAAAGACCCTTTCTTAAAGAAATCAATCTGGGTCAGCACCTGTTCCGGGGTAAGCCCCTCTTGCGCGATCTGCCTGATATCCGCTTCCAAGAACAACTCTCGCGACACCGGATCATCCCCCATCATCCCTGCCCACACATTCGTCAATACCCATAACCCCCTCGTATCCACACGGGATGCACCGAGGGTTATTTTCTGGGAATTTTCTTAATCCTCTCCTTCTGAACCTGTTTCTTTTCCCGCAATAATCGTGAAATGTCCTTTTGTCTTCTCGTAACCGTTCCCTTGGCCATAGTCAATACCTCAAACAAGAATGGCGCCCATTGCAACCCTGGCAAGGCAATACGCTCCCCCAGGGAAGGGGGATGTCCTACAATGCCGACAATCTTGGCTGCCGTTCACGAGGGGGATCGCCGGTTTTCCAATCGGATACATCACCCTCGGAAAGGCACATTGCCACGGTCTGAAACCTGAGCGCCAACGTCCTTTGCCACAACGCGGCGCGACAGCAATTCGTCAAAGAGATCATACGCCGCCGGGACCACGACGAGCGTGAGGAAGAGCGACGTAATAAGGCCTCCTATCACGGCGATTCCCATGGGAGCACGGGTTTCTGCCCCCTCTCCCACGCCAAGGGCAACCGGCATCATGCCGAAAATCATGGCCACGGTGGTCATGAGGATGGGGCGGAGCCTCCGGGGACCGGCATGGAGAATCGCCTCATGGCGGGACATTCCGCGTTCCCGCAGGATGTTTGTGTAGTCCACCAGCAAGATGGAGTTCTTCTTCACCAATCCCATAAGCAGGATCAGGCCGATGAGGCTGTAGACGTTAAGTGTTTTCCCCGTGACGAGCAGCGCGCCAAAAGCACCTATGAAGGAAAGGGGCAGTGCAAGAAGCACCGTAAAGGGATGGATGAAGCTCTCAAATTGCGCGGCAAGAATCATGTACGCCATAACGATGCCGAGCAAAAGTGCAAAAAGCAGAAACCTGAATGACTCACCCATGGTATCGGCCATACCTTTGTACTTAGGGAGATAATCGGGCGGAAGAACTTTCGATGAAATGGCATTCAGTTCTTCCATCGCCTGCCCGAGGGGTTTCTTTTCCAGGTTTGCAAAGACGGTAACCGCCCGTTGCCGGTCCACACGGTTAATGACGCTCGGACCTCCTCCTTCCTGGATATTGATAATATTGGCCAGTTCCACGGCTCTCCCATCCTGCGCCCGCACATAGATACTTCCCAGATCGCGGGGGTTTTGACGATCATCGGGATTAAGGCGCACCCGGACTTCGTATCGCTTCCCCTTGCTCTCATCCCTGAATTGGGTGATATCCATCTCGCCGCTGATGAGAAGATTGACGGCATCGGCAACATTCGCCACATCAATGCCGAGATCAGCAGCCTTGTCCCGGTCAATGGCAACCTGCAGCTCCGGTTTTCCCATTTCCAGGGAGGTATCTATGTCCACAATACCGGGGAGTTTGGAAAATTCAGAAACGATGGTTTTTGTGTAATCCTGGATACTGCGCAGATCACCCCCCCGTATGCTATACTGGATCGGCACCTGTCTCTGTCCACCCCCGATCATGGAGGCATCTTCGGCTGAAGCTTTAAGCCCCGGTATCGCCCTCAGCTTCTTCCTGAGTTCTGCCTTGATCATTTCCTGACTCTTGGCCCTCCGGTTTTTCGCAGTAAGGGTAACCATGGCGGTTGCCTTGTTAATGGGTGCGGTCTCTCCCCCGCCTACTCTATAAAAGACGGCCTTTATTTCCGGGGTATTCCTTAATATCGTTTCCACGTTCCGGAAGAGTTCGTCCGACTGATCGAGGGAATAATCTATCGGCGCTTCCAGACGCATGATAAATCTTCCCTGATCTTCCGGAGGGATAAACTCCTTCCCCAGGAATTTCGTCAGGTAAAGACTGAAACAAAAGATGAGAAACGCCATAATCAGCACGGCCGCCCTGTGGCGCAGGGCAAGACCGAGGACAACACGGTAGGCATCCTCCGTCGCCGTGTAACCCCGCTCAAAACAGCCGGCAAAATAGCACAGGATGGCCGACTTTCCTCCTGCCTTACCCGGCTGTCCCCCTGTTCCGGGTATTTTCTTGAGAAAGAGAGAAGCCATCATGGGCGTCAGCGTAAAGGAAACCAGAAGTGATACCAGAACGGCAAAGACCACGGTCAGCGCAAACTGGAGAAAGAACCGGCCGATGATCCCTTTCATGAAAGCAACGGGGAGAAAGATCGCCACAATGGCAAAGGTTGTGGCCATGACGGCAAGGCCGATCTCGGAAGTTGCAAACGTGGCCGCTTCCCGCGGCGCCATCCCCTCTTCCACATGACGGTAGATGTTTTCGATAACGATAATGGCGTCATCAATGAGGATGCCGACGGAAAGAGAAAGCGCCAGCATCGTCATGTTGTTGAAGGTGAAATTGAAAACACGGATCAGGGCAAAGGTGGAAATGACGGATATGGGCAGCGCCACCGCACTGATGATTGTCGTCTTGATATTCCTTAAAAAAATGAGCACGGCAATAACCGCAAAAAAGCTGCCGATGAGAAGGTGAAACTGGACCTCATGGACGGAACGGAGGATGAATTCGGCCTGATCGAAAACCACGGTCAGTTCCATGCCCGGCGGCAGGGTCTTCCTGATGTTCACCAGTTCCTTCTTGACGCGGTCCACCACCTCCACCGTGTTTGTTCCCGATTGTTTCTGAATGCCCATCCCCACCGCCGGCACGCCATTGAAACGGGTGATGGATCTCTTGGACTCCATACCGTCTTCAACCCGGCCGATGTCTCTGATTCGCACCGGGGCGCCTTTGTCATAGGCAACAACCATATCGCCGAAATCCGCTACCTTGTCCAATTCTCCCTTGATCTGCACCATATATTCCTTGGTCTGGCTCTCGATGCGGCCACCGGGCAGTTCCACATTGTTTTTCTGCAATGTCCTGAGGACATCATCCGGCGTTATCCGGTAAGCCTGCATCTTGCGGACATCAAGCCAAACCCGTATTTCTCTCAGCCTCAATCCATACGGGTTTACAGCGCCCACACCGTTTATCCTCTCAAGCTGTTCCTTCAACACCTCATCGGTATAGCTGGAAAGGTCGCGGATGGACCGCTGACCGGTCAGCGTAAGCCAGATGACCGGAGTTGCATCGGGATCAACTTTCCGAATAACAGGATCATCAATACCATCCGGAAGTCGCGATCTGATGGCAGAGATTTTTTCCCGGACGTCCTGGGCGGCAAGATCAATATCCCGTTCCAGGACAAATTCCACAGTCACGCGGGAATCTCCCTGCGTACTGGAGGAGTTGATGCTCTTTACCCCGTTGATGGTGTTTACGGCCGCTTCAATTTTATCGGTTACGTTCACATCCACCAGCTCCGGACTGGCACCCTTGAGATGGGTGGAAATATTTACAATAGGAAAATCAACCTTGGGAAAAAGGTCCACGCCGATATCCGGGTAGCTGACAATACCGAGAATAACCAGCGCCATGACAGCCATCGTGGCAAATACAGGGCGTTTAACAGATGTATCAGCGAGCCACATTGACTTTAACTCCCTCCGCAAGATTATTCTGCCCGACCGTCACGACCGTCTCATTGTCCTTAAGACCTTCAGTAATTTCCAGCATCTCTCCGTATTTCAATCCTATTTTTACCTCCCGCTCGCGGGCACGCCCCGCCTCAACAACGAATATCTTCGTTGTACTCTCTTCATAGAGAATAGAATTCAGGGGAACAACAACGGCGGCACGCGGAGGGCCCAGATAAAGCGTGACCCGCGCAAAGAAGCCCGGCTTCAGGAAGCGGTCGTGATTGGGAACAACAGCCTCCACTTTAAGAGTTCTCGTTTTTTCCTCCAGGTTGGGATAGATGAGCGACACCCGGCCGCCGAACTCCCTGTCCGGAGCAGCATCCACGATAAAGCGGACCTCTTGGCCCGTTTTAATCCTGCCCGCATCCTTTTCCGCAACGGTAAAATCAAGCTTGAGAGGGGCGATCCGTATGATCGTAAAAAGAGGCGTGGCGCTTTTCACATAGTCGCCGGGAGAGACGTTCTTCTCCTTAACGACGCCGCCCAGGGGCGAATAAATTTTTGTTTTTGCGAGTTTCTCCTTGGCCAGGGAAAGAGTAGCCCTCGCCCGCTCCAGGTCAGCCGTGACCAGGGAGCGTCGTGTGGATACGTCGTCGAACTGCTGCTTCGTCACCAATTCTTCCTTGTAGAGTGCCTCTTTCCTTTTATATTCCAGGAGGGTATTCTCCACGGTCGCCGTCGCCTGTTTCAGCGCCGCATCGGCCCTCTGCACCTCCAGACGGTAATCGGTGTCGTCAACGGCAGCGAGAAGCTGTCCCTTGGAAACAACGGTTCCTTCGTCGGCAGCAACGCTCCGCATGATTCCGTCCACCTCGCTGCTCGCTGTTACCTGCTCATCGGGCATCAGCGTCCCCACGGCTGTCACGTAGGGGCGTACAGACATTGTTCCCGCCGCCTGAACCCGCACGTTCGTAACCTTCTCCACTGCCGCCTTTGTCTCTTTATTCCCGCATCCGGCAAGCAGAGTCAGGCAGGAAACAATCAGCAGACTCAATACATTCATCCATAAGGGTTTTTTCATCATTCCGTCACGACCTCTTCAGCATAATTTATAAACCGCTATTTGCCGAACGGGGAAACCGCTCCTTCACCATTCGCACGCCCCGTATCACCTTCGGCAACCTTCTCGAGCAGGGTGCCTGAAGCCCTCTTCAGCTTCAGCAGGGAAAGTTCGGCGCTGTACGTGGCATCCGCAAGTTGCCGCTGCGCCGACAGGAGCAGGTTGTTCGCATCGATAACGTCTATGCTGTTGGCAAGCCCGAATTCGTACTGCTTGGCCACGGCATTGTAGTTGTCGCCCGCATAGGCTAACTGGTCCCGGAGAAACGTGATAATTCCCTGCTGGGTTGCAAAATCCAGATAGGCGTTTTCGACCTCCACGCGGATACTCTTAACCGCATCCGCGTAAGACAGCTCTGCCTGACGCTGTTTGGCCTCCGATTCGCGCACCTCAGCCTTCCTCAACCCCCCTTCGTAAAAAGGAAAGTTCAGGTTCAGCGTTCCGTATATGCTTTCCCGGTTTAGGTTCGACGGAGGCGGATCCTGATCGGCTCTCGCGTAGACGGCCGCAAGAGAAAGATTGGGCCAATAGGAGCCTTTCGCGTAGCGCACCTGCTTGTCGGCAATCTTTTTCAGCGTCTCCAGGCCCCTGAGCTCCGGTCGGCGTGTCATAGCGGCTTCCTGTAACCGCTCCAGGGAAGGCACGTAGGTCTCATGGCGCTCTTCCTTCAAGCTGAATGCCCTGTCTATGCCCACAATTCTTGCCAACGCCGATCTGGCGGATTCCAGCGCATTGACCGCCTTGATGCGATCTGAACGGGCGCCGGACAGTTCCCCTTCCGCCCGCAAGAGGGCGGTCTTGGTCGCTTCTCCCACCCTGAGCCGCGTTTGCGCCGCCTCACGGTATTTCGTAAGCCTGGCCAGATTCGCCTCGGCGATTTCCAGCGCCTTTTGCGCCTTCAGCATGTCATAGAAAGCGCCGGAGAGACTGAGCAGGTAATCCTCCCGCACCTGCAGCAAATCGGAGCGGCTCTTCTCGATCGTTTCTCCCGCAATATCAAGAGCGGTAAACTCCCTGCCGCTTAGGGAAAGCGACTGATCCATTCTTAATCCCCAGGAGGAGGAACCGTCCGGCTGGATGCTTGATCCCGAATCGCTTGTCTTATTCTCCGTGTATCTCGTATAACCGCTATAGGCGGAGAACGTGGGGATCAACACCGAGAGGGCCTTGTTCTTGCCCAGCCGGGCAATAGTGAGGTTCTCCTCCGACAGTTTGATCTTCTCGGAGCTCGCCAACCCGATCCGGAACAGATCATCGAGCGTGTACTCCTCCGCACACGCAACTGACGGATGAGTTGCAAAAACCAAGAACACGATGCCGGCAAAAACAAAAAGTAATTTTTTCATCTTCATACTTCTTCTCCATGCCTTACAAAACCAGACAAGGTTACGGTTGGCGACTCCATTCCCCGTTTACCATCTTCCGACTTATTGCAAGATCATCATGGTTCACGTTCTCCTTCGCGCTCCCCCCACCGCCAAAATCCGCAAGTCTAAAGTCACAGTTCATGAATTCCCGCTCCCTTCAGAAAAATATCGAGGAGCGAGTCCGCTTTCGAACTCAACGGCTCGTCTCCCGGCGTATACATCCAGGAAACGATAAACGAGTTGATCATGCCCGCCAGGGCAAACGCCGTGGAACGGGGCGGTATCTGCCTCAGGAATCCGCCGCTAACACCCTCGCTCAAAACACTTTCAAGATAACTGATGTGATCCATATAATCCACGATTATCTTTTTTTTCAAGGCGTCGTTGCCTTCCGAAAACACCGTGCGCTCCCTGCGGATGAAAATGGCGCAAAACTCCCTGTTTTTTTCCACAAAACGGAATTGGGCACTCACGAGAGCCCGGATTTTTCCTGTTGTGCTTTTCTCACGCTCCGCCGCCCTCCTGATTTCGCTGTACATCGCTTCCATTTTTTCGGTGATCATGGCGGTAAAGAGGTCTTCCTTCCCCTCAAAAAAATGGTAGATGGTACCCACGGCATACCCGGAAGCCCCGGCTATTTCCGCAACCGTCGTCCCGTAAAATCCCTTTGCCGCAAATACCTTTTCCGCTTGTCCCAGGATATCAGTCCGCCGACGATGAAATTCCTTTTCCTTTCTCTCTGCTCGTTCCATGTCTTACCTCATGAAGCCTTAACCGGCCGGACCATCAGGTCACGACCATCATGAAATTTATTCCTGCCGCACTCTCACTCATACCTCAACGCTTCGATGGGATTGAGGAGGGAAGCCTTGTACGCCGGGTAGAAACCGAAAAATATGCCGATGAACGCGGAAAACCCGAAGGCAAAAAAAATGGAGAGCGGCGAAACAACGGTCGGCCAGTCCGCCGCGACTGAGAGTATTTTCGAGCCGGCGATTCCGATGGCAATCCCGACCATTCCCCCGATCAGGGAAAGGGTCAGCGCCTCAATAATGAACTGGAGCCGTATATCCCAACTCCTGGCACCCACGGCCATCCTGATCCCTATTTCTCTCGTGCGCTCCGTCACGGAAACCAGCATGATGTTCATGATGCCGATTCCGCCAACCAGCATAGATACCGAAGCAATCGCCCCCAGGAGCAGCGTCATGATCATCGTGGATTGCTCCGCCACCTGCATCATCTGGGTAAGGTTACGGACAGTAAAGTCATCTTCCTGGTTCGGCCCGACACGGTGTCTCTGGCGGAGCAGCTCGGTAATTTGTCTTTCGGCTGCATCGAGATCCTCCTTGCTTCTCGCCTTCACCATGATCGAGCGCACCATCCCGGGAATGCTCCTGCCGAAAATTTTATTCTGTGCCGTCGTCACCGGTATGTAGATCGTATCATCCTGATCCTGGCCTACCAGGGACTGGCCTTTTCGCGCAAGCACGCCGACAACGGTGAAGGGGACCTTTTTTATCCGGACGATCTGGCCCAGGGGGTCCATGCCGCCGAAGAGATTATCCACAACCGTCTGCCCCAGCAGGCAGACCTTGGTGGCACTCCTCACATCCTGGTCCGTAAAGGGCCTCCCTGAGGCCAGCGGCCAGTCTCTTACCTCGAGAATCCCCGGTGTTGTGCCATAGATCCCCGTAGACCAGTTCTGGTTGCCGTACACAACCTGGGCCGCACCGTTCAGGATGGGCGCCACTTCGGCCACGGCCGGGCACTCGTTCTTGATGGCTTCCGCATCGTCTCTCGATAGGGTGGACTGGGAACCGCCGCCCAGGCGTGCGCCGCCCGATGTGGTGCTGCCGGGAACAATGATAATCAGGTTGCTCCCCATGGTGGAAATTTGCTCCGTGATTTTAGCGCTTGCGCCGGTGCCCACGGCAAGCATCGTGATCACCGCGCTGACCCCGATGATGATTCCCAGCATGGTCAGCGAGGAGCGCATCTTGTTTACGCGGAGCGCGCGCAGCGATATTTTCAGTGTGGAGGGAATGCTGATCATGGCTGCCTCACCGGCTCATCGCTCACGATGCGCCCGTCGAGAAACTTGATAATGCGCCTGCTCATGGCTGCAATATCCGATTCATGCGTCACGAGAACAATAGTCAATCCCTTCTCCCTGTTGAGCCGGACAAAAAGCGCCATGATCTCGCTCCCCGTTTTCGTATCCAGATTGCCCGTCGGCTCATCGGCAAGAATCAGGGAGGGATTATTCACCAGCGCCCGGGCAATGGCGACCCGCTGCTGCTGACCGCCGGACAGCTGATTCGGGTGGTGCCGCTCCCATCCCTCCAGCCCCATGGCCTTCAGCCCCGCCAGTGCCCGGTGTTTTCTTTCCGTGGCGGGCACATTGCTGTACAGCATGGGAAGCTCCACATTTTCCAGCGCCGACGTGCGGGAAAGCAGATTGAATCCCTGAAAGACAAAGCCGATTTTCTCGTTTCGTATTCCCGCAAGTTCATCGCGGCTTAAGTCTCCCACATCAACCGACTCCAAGAGGTAACGGCCGGTCGAGGGACTGTCAAGGCAGCCGACCAGATTCATGAAGGTGGACTTGCCGGAGCCGGACGGGCCCATGATGGCCACAAACTCCCCCTGCTCTATCTTCAGGGACACCCCGTCCAGCGCGGCCAGACCGCCGCCCAGTGTATAGACCTTACTGATCTTCTCTGTTTCGATCAGCGCCATGGTTAACGGAAAAATCCTCTCCCCCGGGAACTACCGCCTTTTTTTTCATTGTCGGTCGAGGTTACGATGACTGCATCGCCTTCCCTCAGAGGCCCGGAAATAATCTCGGTGTAATTGCCGTCGCTGATGCCGGTTTTGATCTGCAGACGCTTCGGCTTTTTGTTCTCGATGATCCAGGCGCCCTGCCCCTGCGCTCTCTTCCCGGGACCCGCCGATCCCTTGCCGGAGGGGGTATACCTGAGCGCCACATTCGGTATCCGGAGTATCCCGTCTTTTACGGCGATAATGATCGAGACGTTGGCGGTCATGCCCGGCTTGAGCTTGAGGCCGGAGTTGTCAACCCGGATTACCACATCATAAGAGACGACGTTCTGGACGGTGATCGGGGCATTCCTGATCACGGATACCCTGCCCTTGAAAATCATATCGGGATAGGCATCCACGTAAAACTCCACCGGGTGGTTGGCGTTGACCCTGCCGATATCCGCCTCGTCCACGTTCGTGTCAATCTGCATCTTGGTAAGGTCCTGGGCGATATTGAAGAGTGTCGGGGTTTGGAAACTTGCCGCCACCGTTTGGCCCACATCCACATTTCTCGAGATAACCATGCCGTCAACGGGGGAAAGTATCCTGGTGTACATCAGGTTTGTCTCGGCCACCTTGAGCGCCGCCTTCGTCTGTTCCACCTGGGCATTCGCCACCTTTACCTGCGCCGCGGCCGAAATGTCGTTCGTTTCCGAGGTATCGAGATCACTTTTGGCAATCAGATTTCGGGAATAGAGGGTTTTGTTCCTTTCCAGGATTCTCGCCGTATCAAGTCGGGCGGCCTGGGCCTTTTCCACATTCGCCGCCGCTGCGGCGAGATTCGCCTTTGCCTGCCCCACCTGCGCCTCGAACGTGGCCGGATCTATCTGTGCCAGTATCTGTCCTTTTTTGACGAAGGAATTGAAGTCCACATACAGATGCTTTATCGTTCCGGAAACCTGCGTCCCCACAAGAACCGTGGTGACGGCATTCATCGTGCCCGTCGCCGTCACCGTTGACCTGATGCTGCCCACCGTCACCTTTTCGGTTTTAAACTGCTGGTTATTTTTGTCTTTCCGGAAGGCAAAATAAGCTCCTGTCCCCGCAATAATGATAACGACAAATCCGATGATTATTCTTTTCACTTTACCCCCATTGCCTTTTCCAGGCTCGCCTCGGCAATCCGGTAATCATACAGAGCCGCAACATAAGCCGTCTTCGCGTTGTTCACCGCAACCAGGGCGTCCGTGACTTCGATGGGATTGCCCACGCCGGCAGTGTACCGCCCGTTCGCAAGTTCCAGGTTCTCCTCCGCCTGCTTCTCGGTGATTTCCGCTACGGTGATCCGCTCGGCCGACTCCTTCAAGTTGAGGATGGCCTGTTCCACTTCCAGCCGTATTGACTGCCGCAATGCGTCTTCGTTGGCATTCAGAATGTCCAGGTTTGCCCGTGCTTCATCAACCTGATATTTCGTGGAAAAACCGCTGAACAGAGGCACGCTCAGCGTGGCGCCTACGTTCCAGCCTCGCTCCAGAGGGAAATTTTCCCCTGCCCAGTTGTAACCGGCATTTCCCGACAGCACCGGATAGTAATCCTTCTTCGCCAACTGGACGGACTGTTCGGCTGATTTTTTCTTCGCAAGGAGGGACAGAAGATCGGGCCGTGTTGCATAAGCCCTGCGGAGCGCCTCATCAAGGTTCCATTCCTGCTTTCCTATGGCAAAGTTGTCTTCTATGGTGTAAGGGGGAGCATTGGGGACCCCCATGGCGTTGTTCAATGTCCTCCCGGCCAGTTGCAGCGCATTCTCCGCTTTCAGGAAGTTAAGTCTGGCATTACCCAGGTCTACTTGCCCTTTCGTTACATCAAACTTGGGTTTTAGGCCCGTCTCGAAAAATCCCTTTGCCTGCGCCAAATGCTGCTCGAACTGGCGGAGCGTTTCGGCCGCTACGTCTCTGTCTCTCTGTGCTCGCAGGACCCCGTAATAGGCCTGCTTCACACCCAGGATGATCTGAGTGGAAACATTTTCCCTGTCTGCGCGGACCGCGTCCAGGTTAAGCTCCTGTATCTCAACCTTTTTTGCCGTTTTTTCGAAGTCGTAAATATTCTGGGAGAGCGTCACGCCGCTGGCATAGTCATCACGGGGACCGGTTTTGGAGGTGGTGGCGGGATCGCTTCGGGTATAACTCGATGAGAGGTTCAACTGGGGATAATAGCCGGCCTTTGCCTGGCCGACCCGGCTCTGGTTTACCTGCAGCGTGTTGAGCGCCGCGGTGACCGTGGGATGCTTTTTGAGCGCGATGGCGACGCAGCCCTGCAGGTCAAGCGTTTCTCCCGCCCGAATCAGTTCCTCCGCGCCGGCCGGCAAACCAAGCAAGAGCGTGCAGACCGCAATCAGGCAGACCGTGAAACCCTGGTATAGTTTCCTGCGTACCGATCTTGGCATTTTCTTACCCCGGACGATGATGAGCCGCCGTTTCAATTTATGAGCGAATATTCATAAATTGAAACGGCCGTTCAATTTATATGAAAAAAAGGATATGTCAAGTTAAATAAGGATATAGTGAAGCGCTTCATCCTTATTACACCAGCGAATGTCTCCATCGCTTTTTTCCTTTATCGAGAGCAATGACTGTACCACGATCTTCAGTAATACCTAAAGGCTGTAAATAATTATATGTTTGTGAAACAACCCCTCTGCCCCGCTTTCTCTTGCACCAAAGCAGACAGGGAACTGGATACTCTGTATGCAAAGCATGTATCCATATGGTTAAAAAGTATCCGAGAAAATAGTCCGGTCACCTATTTATTCCCTAACTCCCTCACTCATGAAAATGATTCGCCCCTCCATAAATAGGGGATCAAACAACATATGAGACGTTTGAAGAAGTGCCCCCTTTCGTCTTCATGCCTTCTCCTTATTATTTTCAACTGCCAGCAACCGATATGAAATTTTTGTTTCATTTCTGAAGAACTGTTGCTCGTTCTCCACGATGCCGATTTCCTCCTCCGTCAGTTGATAGAGATCATAACTGAGACGGTCAATCTGAGAGTCGGTGGCATCGATCTGGCGCTTGAGGCTGGTTTCTTCATGATCTGCTTTGGCCTCCGCAAGTTTCTGGTGCAGGGAAAGCATCTGCTCGACCAGCTCCACCATCCGGTCGTGGCGGGCTTTTTCGGAAGGATCGGAAAAGTTGATGATATGGATGGGAAGGTTGGAAACACTAGTGTAGTGCATTATCTGTATATCTATTAATACTATTTATTTCACCGCACCTTGCCCCGTGCCATGGAGGCAAAGGTGCCCCCAAAACAGAAAACAGCGAAGATACTGAAAAGTATTTTCAAGCTTTTCAGGAAAAACGGATAGGATGCGGGGGTGATCTGGACCCTGCCGATAACGAGCGCAAATACGAGCATCGTGATACCCATTCCGAGCATCTGGCCGGTGAGGCGCATCGTGCCGAGCGTACCGGAAGCAACGCCCAGGTACTTCTTCTCCACAGAGCTCATAACGGCATTGGTATTGGGCGATGAAAAAAGGGCAAAGGCAAAACCCTGGAGCATCAGAACAACCACAATGTACATGGTTGAGGAATGGGCGTCCAGGAACGATAACAGGACGAGTCCGACGACGGTTAGGGACATGCCGATGGACGTTGTTATGCGCGGTTCGATAATGTCGGAAAGACGTCCGGCATAGGGTGAAAAGAGGGCCTGGATGATGGGCTGCGATATGAGAATCAAACCCGCCCCCTCAGGGGTAAGCCCCTTGATGTACTGAAGATAAAGACTCATAATGAAGGAGACGGCGAAGTTAGCACTGTAGTTGATGAGGGCCGCCAGATTAGAGAAGGCGAATACCGAGTTGTTCCGGAAGAGATTAATGTTCAGAACGGGATAGGGAACGGCGCTTTCCCATGCGATAAAGCAGATGCATCCTCCGATACCGAGGAGTATCAGCCACCCGCCGGCAACCAACGGCAGGATGGAAAACCCGTACACGATCGCGGTAAGGGTGATACTGTACATGATCGCGCCGGCAAGATCGAATTTCTCTCCCCGTGCTTCCGCCCATTCACCTTTCAGTTTCCGGATGGAATAGTATGCCGTGATCACGCCCGGAATAACCGCCGCCACAAAAACACTCCTCCAGCCAAAATGTTGGGTTAAAAATCCGCCCAGAAAGGGACCGACCGAAAGCCCCAGGTAAACGGCGGCGACGTTAATCCCCAGGGCCTTCCCCCTCTCCCCCAGAGGGAAAACGGAAATCAGCATCGCCACACCCGTGCCGAAGATCATGGCGCCGCCCACCCCCTGAACGGCCCGCAGGGCAATAAGCATGTGCATAGAACCGGAAAGGGCCATAAGAAGAGACGTTGCGGTAAACAGGAGAATGCCGTAGCTGAACATGCGCTTCCTGCCGAAGATATCCGCCAGCTTCCCCAGCGGAACGAGAAATATCGTCGCTGCCAGGATATAGGAAGTGGCGACCCAGCCGAGCTGTACCGCATTCATCGCAAATTCATGCCCGATCGAAGGCAGGGCAATGTTTACGGACGAGGTCATGAAGGGGGTAAGAAAAGAACTCAGCGTAGCAACGATTAAAACAGGAACCTTGTTTTTCGCATCATCAGGCGCGCTCATGAGAATTTATTCCTTTTGCCGCTTTTCAGTAGGTGGGAGGGCTGCGGGCCGGACCACCAGTCTATAATTCAGAGTGCAGGTGCCCTGTCTTTTTCAGGGTTATTTACAGGCTACAGGCATTGGAAAAACGGCCGATACTGTCCTCTTCACCCAGGGCAATCAACTTGTCCCCCTTTTCGATGACGTAATTAGCCAAGGGGTTGAAAATCATTTTGCCCGACTCTTTCTTTACCGCGACAATGATCAGACCGTAATTCTGTCTGATCTCCGATTCTGCGAGGGATTTGCCGACCAGGGCCGATCCCTCGCAGACGGCGTATTCCTCCATCCGGAGATCGAGACTCTGCCCACTGGTTGTAATCTCAATAAAATCGAGCATGGCCGGCCGCAGGATCGCCATGGCCATCCTCATCCCGCCGAGGGTATAGGGAGACATCACCCGGTCGGCGCCCGCTCTCAGCAGCCGGTGCTCCGATTCTTCTTCCTCGGAGCGCGACAAGATATAGATATTCGGATTCAGTTCCTTCGCGGTCAGGATCACATAGAGATTTTCCGCATCCGTGGGCAGAACACAGACAAGTCCTTTCGCCTTTTTTATGCCGGCAGCAAGGAGTGTTTTATCTTCCGTGGCGTCCCCCTGGCAATAGACGAGTCCCTCTTCCTGTATCAGCTGATTTATCTCGGGATTTTTTTCTATCACGACAAAATCCACCTTCTCCGCCGCCAGTTCCTTGCATATCAGGGAGCCGATCCTGCCGCAGCCGCAGATAATATAATGGTTATTCATTTTATTTATCATTTTTACCATCCTGCCCCTTCCCATGAGTATTCTCAAACGGCCTTCCACCATGGTCTCCGTGATGAGACCGACGGTATAGAGCATCGTCCCAACGCCGAAAATAATCAGGACGACGGTGAATAGCCTCCCCTCCCTGCTGTGGGGATAAAAATCTCCGTATCCCACGGTGGAGAGTGTGATGATGGTTGTGTAGAGGGATTCTTCAAAATCCCATCCCTCGATAAAGCAGTAACCAACGGTCCCGATGACAAACATCGAAAAGAGGATGAAAAAGGCAATTTTCAGCTTATTGGTCAGTATCAAAAGGACCTCCGGACGTGAAGACGCCCGCCGACAGGACGGGAAGGTTCATAAGCGGCTAAAATGAGCGGGAAGTATAATAGCACTCCGGCCTCATATCAAGGATAAAATGATATTGCCTCCGACAAGATGGCGGCAACCGGAAAAAATAATTGCAAATAAGTTGCATTTGAAATATAGAATCACCATGACGACGGGAACGGGACACTGCAATGCGGCACAGACGCTCAAAAAAGCCGGACTGGCGAAAACGGCGCAGCGCATGGCCGTGCTCGAGATCATGATCAACACCGCCGCCCCTCTGAGCGCGGCGGAGATCCTCGCGCGATTGAAGGACAGGCAAAAAATCAACCGGGTGACGGTCTATCGCATTATTGCGTCTCTCCGGGAAGGGGGCGTGATCAGGGAAATAGAAACTGACCGGGGAGGCAACTGCTATGAAATGGCCTGCCAGCACAACCCCGTTCATCCTCATTTCAAATGCAAAAAATGCGGAAGTATGATTTGCATGCAGCCTTTGACGTTTTCCCAGGCTTGGGAATGGTTCGCCAAGCCTTACGATTTTTCCATCGACAGCATCAATATAACCATAGCCGGCACCTGTAATGCCTGTGGGGCTTCCCCGCCGCGGGGCGGCGCCTCCCGGTAGGGAAAATTGCAACCGGGTTGCTTCCCGTGCATAAGGCGCCCCGCCCCCAGGATGGGACTTGCCGGATGTGTTCCCGGCAAAAGGAGGAAACCATACTAAAGAGACAGGGAATCATTATGATTGCTTTCTGCTGTATCGCGGCGCTGCCCGTGAACACGGTGTCTGCTACCATTGCAGACAGGATAACCGTAGCGGTAAGCGTGGCGCCGCAGGCCTACTTTATGGAACGGGTGGGAGGCAAATACGTGAACGTGGAAGTTATCGTTCCCCCGGGCGCCAACCATGAGACCTATGAGCCCACAGCCCGGCAGCTCATAGGTCTCTCCCATGCGAAGATTTTTTTTCTCGTGGGGACGGACGCCTTTCCCTTTGAAAACCGGGTCTCCGAAATCATCAGGAAAGACAAAAAGGGAGGCGACGTAATCAAGCTGTCGGAAGGCGCCGCACTGCGCGGACAGGATCCCCATCTCTGGGTTTCCCCTGCCGTGGTACGGATCGCGGCCCGCACTATCTTTCGCGTCCTCTCGGGTCACGATGCCCGGCACAACGATTATTACCGTGCTAACCTGGACTCTTTTCTTTCCGAAATAGACTCCCTTGATCGGGAGATAAAAAAACTGCTTACCGGCAAGAAGGGGGCCGTCTTCATGGTCTATCATCCCGCATGGGGATATTTTGCCGACGAATACGGCCTCAAGCAACTGGCCATCGAAGAGGAAGGAAAGGCGGCAGGGGCGGCGCACATCAGGAAAATGATCAATCTGGCGAGAGAAAAAGGCATCAGGGTCATATTCGCTCAGAAAGGATACGACACGAAGAGCGCCGCATCAATCGCCGCGGAAATCGGCGGAACCGTTGTGGTAACGGACCCGCTGGCGAGAGACTGGCCGACAAGTCTCAGATCCTTTGCAGAGGCGCTGGCTCGTGCAGCGAGACAATGATATGGAACATCTCATCGAAATCCGCGACCTTACCTTCGGGTATGGACGCACCGCCGTCGTCGAAGATATTTCGCTCGATATCGCGGATAAAGACTACATTCTGCTTATCGGTCCCAACGGCGGAGGGAAAACAACGCTGCTCAAGCTTATCCTGGGCATCCTCAAGCCCTGGAACGGCACAATTGCCTTCCAGAAAGACATTGCCGGACAGATCGGTTACGTGCCGCAGTTTTCCAGTTTCAACAGAAATTTCCCCATTACCGTTTCTGAAATGGCGCTTTCGGGATGCATCAGCGGGCGCAATTACCTGAAGCGGTATAGCCGCGAGGAGCGGAGGAGAACGGATATGATGCTGGAAAAAGTTAATCTCTCCGATAAGCGGAATGAAAGCATCATTGATTTGTCGGGCGGCCAGTTGCAACGGGTTCTCATTGCCCGGTCCCTGGTTTCCGAACCGGCCATTCTCCTTTTGGATGAACCGACGGCCTCCATAGACATTACCTCCCAGAGCACGCTTCTCAACCTGCTGGACGAATTGAACCAGGAGATAGCCATCGTCGTGGTAACCCACGACCCCACAGCCTTTTCTCTCTCCTACCGACATCTTGCCTGTCTCAACAAAAATCTTTACTTCCACGGACGGGGCAAGCTTGACGCCGCCGTGTTGGAGAATATCTACGGCTGCCCCGTCGAACTGATCGGGCATGGGGTGCCGCATACGATTGTGCAGAAACACTGACGGAGATTCCGCATGCAAAGCATCCTTTCCTATGAATTCATGCAAAACGCCCTTATGGCAGGGATCATGGCCAGCATCGTCTGCGGCGTCATCGGCCCGTTCATCGTCACCAAACGAATGGTTTTTATCAGCGGCGGGCTGACTCATGCCGCCTTCGGCGGTCTCGGCATCGCCTACTGGCTGGGGATACGCCCCCTTTACGGAGCAACGGTTTTTGTCCTCTGCATTGCGGCGATACTCTCACGCCTGGAGGGTCGAACCGACAAGAACGATCTGTTTGTCGGCATACTCTGGGCCGTCGGCGTGGCAATTGGAATCATCTTCATCCATATGACCCCGGGTTACGCCCCCGATCTCATGACCTTTCTCTTTGGAAACATCCTTACCGTACCCCGTTCGGATATCGTGATCATGCTGATTCTGACCCTGGCTGTGGTCGTCCCCATAGTTACGTGCTATAAAGGATTCGTATCCATCGCCCTCGATGAAGAGTATGCCCGGGCGCGGCAGTTGCCGGTAAATGCCCTGAATACGGGTCTTATGATGCTGGTCGCCTTAGCGGTCGTAACGCTGATCCAGGTCGTCGGCATCATCCTCGTTATTGCCCTGCTGACCATTCCCGTGGCTATTGCCGGCGAGTTGTCGTTGATCTTCAGGCGAATTATGCTGCTCTCCATCCTGTGCGGCATCATGATCTGCCTCACCGGACTTTCTCTCTCCTATTCCCTCGAAGTACCGTCCGGCGCTTCCATCATCATCACCGGAGCCGTCTTTTTGGGTTCCGTCAAAAGCATTAAATATTTTTTCTTCCGCCGGAGAAGCACTGCCACAGGAGAGATGCACCCATAGAGGTCCGCCACCGTTAAATTATCCGGGCAAATAATCTTGACAAGAAACGAGATTTTTGGTGAGATAACACCCGCCTCATTTTTTAGTTCAGCAAGCCTCCTTGCGCGCAACCGCTCTCAACGTCGAGTCTCTCCGCCATGAACTGCGGAGAATCTCCGAATTTCTAATGAACGGGACCATAATGAGGGATATCCGCGCCGGAACTTTTAGCCGGATAGAACAAGGAGAGGAAGGCAGCACCGATGGTTGAAATCAAAAAACTGCTGCACAGTCGGCATCTCCTGTTTCTCCTGGGGCTGCTTGCCGGCATGATTGCCGACAAGGGCACCTTCTGGACCTTGCCCTTCGTGCTCCCGGCGCTGGCGCTGGTGATGACCCTGTCAACGCTGGGCATTCCCAACAATGTCTTCCGCACACCGCGCGCGTTGCTGCCGCAGGCTCTACTGGGAACCTCTATGAATTATGTGGTTCTCGGCAACTTTATCATCGGGGTAAGCGCCGTGCTGATTCGTGAAGAAGCGCTCTGGACGGGGTTCGTCATCATGGCCGCCGTTCCGCCCGCAATCGCCGTGGCTCCCTTCACCAACCACTTGGAGGGAAACGTTTCCCACGCTCTCACCGGCACCGCCGGCGCCTACATCGGCTCCCTGATTATCATGCCGCTGATCGCCTTCGGTCTCCTCGGATCCGGTTCCGTGGAACCGTTCCGACTGGCGGTTGTCATGCTGGAACTCATCGTTCTTCCTCTCCTGGTTTCCCGCCTCATTCTTGCGAAGGGCTGGAACGAAAAAATAGAGCCGTTAAAAAGCCGACTGACGGATTGGTGTTTTTTTCTCGTCATTTATACGATCGTGGGGATGAACCGCAATCTTCTCCTGCAACGGCCCTCCATACTCCTGCCCGTGATTATCGTCGTCGTTGCCAGCACGTTCCTTCTGGGATTCATCATTGAATGGGTCGGAGGGCTTTTTCGCATCAACCGGGAATCCCTCACCCTGCTTGTCCTGTTCGGGACCCTGAAGAATTACGGGCTTGCCGGCGGCATTGCGCTGTACCTGTTCGGTCCGGTAACGGCGCTGCCCACCGTCGTTGCCACGGTATTCATGCTGATCTACATCATCTGGCTGGGATACAGAAAGTGATCCGCCCTGTCCAGTCGGAACATCACCGGCGAAAACGAAGGAGGAATGAAATTTGCCGAAGAAAACAACGCATTCTGAATTTGCGGGACTGACGATCCTGGGCCGTGGGAAAACCGTGCCCACGAGAAAGCTGGAAACATTTTCCAATCATCACCCGAACCGCGACTATACCGTGACGTTGCGAACGGAAGAGTTTACTTGCGTCTGCCCCGCCACGGGACAGCCGGATTTTGCCCGTCTGACAATCGAGTACATCCCCGATAGACGCATCGTGGAATCGAAATCGCTGAAACGGTACCTGTGGTCGTTCCGCGACGAGGGGACCTTTCATGAACACGTAACCAACATCATTCTCGACGATCTCATCAAGGCGTTGTCCCCCCGCTGGTGCAAAGTGACCGCCGATTTCGCCGTGCGGGGCGGAATCGCCATTACCGTGGATGCGGAATATAGAAAGCCACGGATGGGCGCAAGAAAAAATATCTCGCGAACGTAATTTTTTTGTTGACAGGCTTGGGGACACTTGATAGGGTAACACGAAATTAAAGGAAGTAGCACTTATGTCCGTCATACGATTCGGCATATCGTTGGAAACCGGCCTCCTGGAGAGGTTTGATCGCCTCATCAGGCAAAAAGGATATTCCAACCGGAGCGAAGCCATCAGGGATCTCATCCGCGGCAGCCTGGTCAAAGAGGACTGGGAATCGGCGATCGGGGAAACGGTCGGGACCATCACCATCGTTTATTCCCATGATACGCGTGAGCTGCCGGATACCCTTGCAGACTTGCAGCATCATTACCATCATTCCATAATATCCTCCATGCACATACACATTGACGGGCACAACTGCCTTGAGGTTATCGTGGTAAAAGGCAAGGCAAAAGACATAAAGACCATAGCCGACCGACTGATAGGAACCAAGGGAGTAAAGTATGGAAAACTGACTGTAACGACAACCGGCAAGGATCTGAAGTAAATTTTTTTCATTCTTAGTAGCACGAATTTTTATTTCATAACACCATTTTACACAAGGAGGATATGATGTTGAAATTTCTAAAAATCTTTACCATGAAGGAATCTTTATTCCTCGTGCTCGCTCTATTATGCGGCATCTTTTATACGGTCACACCGGCAGGGGCGGCCCATCCACTGATTACGGACGACACAGGAACGCAGGGGAAAGGCAGGTTCCAGTTCGAGGTCAATGGGCAGTATGACTCCGACAAGGAAACAGAAGACGGAGTGGAGACGAAGTCAACGGGCGGCGAGGTGGCATTGTCCTTATCTTACGGTATTGTCGAGAGCGCCGACATCGTCCTGAACCTGCCTTACCAGTGGAGCAAGGTCAAAGAAGACGAAGTCACGACCTCCGACGAAAACGGAGTCTCGGACGCGACCGTTGAGGTCAAGTGGCGATTTTTTGAGAAAGACGGGCTGAGTCTTGCAATCAAACCCGGCGTGCGCATCCCCACCGGTGACGACGAAAAGGGACTCGGCGCCGGGAGGACCGGATACCACGCTTTTTTTATCGGATCGAAGGAAGCCGGGCCATGGGCGTTCCATCTGAATCTCGGCTACATCGGGAACGAGAACAAAGTGGATGAAAGGAGAGAGATCTGGCATGCATCCCTCGCCGCGACGTACGAGGTCATCAAAGACCTGACACTTGTGGGAAACCTGGGCGTCGAGCGGAATCCGGACAAAACAGCGAGTGACAATCCCGCATTTCTTGTGGGCGGGGTCATCTACTCCCTTTCCGAGAACTTCGATATTGACGCCGGCGTGAAGTATGGATTGACTTCGTCGGAAACCGATTGGTCGGTTATGGCGGGAACAGCAATCAGATTCTAATATGCAGGATATATGGATCATCAATTGTAAGAAGGAGGAGCAACCATGCACATGGCAGATGCGCTACTTTCCCCCGCCGTGGGGGCAACCTTCTGGGCCGGGACGATAGCGGTAAGCGGATATGCATCGAAGAAATTGAAGGAACAGATTGATGACAAGCTGATCCCCCTGATGGGCGTCCTCGGCGCCTTCATCTTCGCGGCACAGATGATCAATTTCACGATCCCCGGGACAGGGTCGAGCGGACACTTGGGCGGCGGGATGATCCTTGCCATCATCCTCGGTCCCTATGCGGCCTTTCTCGTCATGGCCTCGGTCTTGACGGTCCAGGCGCTCTTCTTTGCCGACGGCGGTCTGCTCGCCCTCGGCTGCAATATTTGGAACCTGGGGTTCTATCCCTGTTTTCTTGTCTATCCCCTCATCTACAAACCATTGGTTGGAGGGGGTAAAAATCCCGGCCGCATTCTGGTCGTCTCACTGCTGAGCGCCGTTGTGGCATTGCAGCTTGGCGCTTTTTCCGTCGTCATCGCAACCCTCCTGTCCGGCAAGAGTGAGCTGCCCTTCGGCGCCTTTGTCCTTTTGATGCAGCCTATACACCTGGCTATCGGGATCGTGGAAGGGTTTGTGACCGCCGGCGTCATCAATTATGTGCGCAGCACCAGATCGGAGATCCTCGAAAGCAGCGCCGCAACCATTTCTCTCGGTCCGGCGGTTTCATTGAAGAAGGTACTGATTACGTTCGCAGTATTGGCAGCCATCACGGGTGGTGCTCTTTCCTGGTTCGCTTCCACGCATCCTGATGGCCTGGAGTGGTCCATTGAACGGGTCACCGGGAAGGACGAGCTGCCGGGACAGGAGCAGGGGATTGCCCCGCTTCTGAAGGGTATCCAGGAAAAGACGGCATTTCTTCCCGATTACGGCTTCAAACAGGCGGGAAAAGCATCTAAAAAGGGAGAACCACCGCCCGCCTGGCCGGGGATCGAGGGCGGCACTTCCGCTTCCGGCATCATCGGCGCCGTCATCGTCCTCGGAATGATCGTGCTGATCGGCATGGGAATCAGAGCTGTCCGGCGAAGACAGAACGAACAGTGACGCACAAACCCCGGCAGAAGCTTCACTCGCTTCCTATCGGGGTTTATGATATAGGGTGCGCCGTTATGCGGCCATATGCTCCGGGATGAACCAATGACCTTTGATGAGAAATATTTCGATGTCGGCCGACTTGATCGGCTCTCCTATCAGAGTACCTGCGTGCACCAGCTTGACCCGCGCGCCAAAGTAGTCGCTACGGTGTTGTTCCTGTTTACCGTTATTTCTTTTCCCAAGTATGAAGTTGGCGGGCTGATCCCGTTCTTTCTCTTCCCGGTGTTGCTCATGACCATGGGTGAAATACCATTCCTGTTCGTCGTCAAGAAGGTGCTGTTCGTTTCGCCCTTTGCAATCTTCATCGGGATCTTCAACCCGCTCCTGGATACCGGAACGGTTGCCGTCATCGCGGGGATGCCCATTTCAGCCGGGTGGATCTCCTTTGTTTCGATCATCCTGAAATTTTCTCTCACGATCAGCGCGGCAATTCTGCTCGTCGCAACAACGTCATTCCCCGGTGTCTGCCATGCCCTTCGACAACTTGGATTTCCGTCGCTCTTCACATCGCAGCTTCTCTTCCTGTACCGTTATCTCTTCGTGCTCATGGAAGAAGCAATGCGCATCATTCGCGCACGGGACATGCGGGCATTCGGTACGCGCGGCACCGGCATCAAGGTCTTTGTCCGTCTCATCGGGATCCTCTTTCTCAGAACGGTGGATCGCGCCGAACGGGTATACTACGCCATGCTCTCCCGCGGGTTCCAGGGAGACATGCCCAGTCTCAGGAAGTCCCGTATCGCAATGACCGATATGGCCTTCATGGCGACGATGATCACCTTCCTCGTCGTCTTCCGTTTTTTCCCGGTGACCGAAGAGGTCGGTCGCTTTACGCAGGAGTTGTTTCGATGAGCCATCATATTGTTGAATTCCAAGACGTTCATTTCAGCTATCCTGACGGCACCATTGCGCTGAACGGCCTTTCGTTCAAGATTTTCCACGGTGAATCGGTGGGGATTGTGGGGGCAAACGGAGCGGGCAAATCAACGCTCCTCATGCACATGAACGGCTATCTTCATCCCGCAAGCGGCAGGATCCACGTGGGTGATTTCCAGCTCGACAGCCGAACCTGCCAGGAGATCAGAAAGAAAGTGGGGCTGGTCTTCCAGAATCCCGATGACCAGCTTTTCATGCCGACCGTCTACGAGGATGTCGCCTTCGGCCCGCTGAACCTCGGCGTCAGTCCTGAACTGGTTAAGGAAAGCGTTGATCAGGCTCTCGCAACCGTCGGCTGCACCGCTCTGAAGGACAAACCGCCGCACCATCTGTCAAGCGGACAGAAGAGCGCCGTGGCGATTGCCGCCGTCATCGCTATGCACCCGGACATCCTCGTTATGGACGAGCCCGCCTCGAATCTCGATCCAAAGTCCCGGCGGAAGCTCATTAACCTGTTAAAGTGCTTTGAACACACGAAGATCATTGCCTCACACGATCTTGACCTGATTCTGGATGTTTGCCGAAGATGCATTCTTATACGGGAAGGACGAGTAGCGGCCGACGGGCCGACGAAAGAATTACTCTCGGACAAGGCGTTACTGGAAGAAAATAACCTTGAGCTGCCTTTGTCTATGCAGAAATGCGGGGCATAAGCAAATCATAAACGCCGAACGGTACGGGCGCCATCTCGATTATCCATCCGGCATATTCCCGGTTTATCCGTTACAATGGCTCGACGATTAACTCCTCCAGAGGCCTTTTCGGCACGTAGTGGACGGCACCCGTGTCCCGCCAGTACTTTATATCGCCATCGGCTCCCACCGTTTCGATGACAACCTCTTCCTTCGGTTTGCCGAGAGCGACTGCAAGCAGTATCTCGTAACGTCCGGGGATGCGCAAGACGCCGCGAAGCTCGTCCCGCTTAATGGAAGCGATAATGCAGCCGGCCAATTCCTTCTCCCGTGCGCCGAGAACGATCGTCTGCGCCGTAATGCCGTGATCGCAGCCGAAGGATCGCGCAATATCCGTGTCGCCCAAGATGATGATGTACGCGGAGGGCCTCTCACCCGGCGGGGGGCCGGGCCAATCCGTGAGATATCCCGCCCAAGCCAGGTTCGGGAAAATCAACTCATTTTTTCTTCGGTCGCTGGACAGCAGATATTTCAGCGGCTGCAGGTTGCCCGCCGAAGCCGTGTAACGCGCCAGATCCACCAGTTCTTCCAGCGTACCGCGCTCTACGGCGTGATCTTCATAAAAGCGCCGGCAGCTCCTGTTTTTCAATACCAGTTCTCTCAGCATCATGTCCCTGCCCTCCTGCATATCGTCTATCAGGCTGTTGAAGCTCTCATTGAGCAAGCTACAAGGAATGCGCTCGCTACCGAAATAAATTTTCATGCCTGATCAAGAAAAGGCAGGGCCTTGTCCATGCGGTAAACAAGGGCATGGCAGGAGGCTATCAGCCTGCTTTTTGTTTCCATCACCTTGATTTCATAAAGGGCGGTCCTGTTGGTTTTGTTAATTTCCTTTGCCTCGGCCGTCAACGTTGTTCCCGGGGAAGGCGATGCCACATAACTGATATTCATGTTCAGGGCAACGGCCATCGTTCCGTGGGAATTGGCGGCCGTTTCAAATGCCTCGTCAATCAAGGCAAACAGCGCCCCGCCGTGAGCCTTGCCGAAGAGATTTTCCATGTCCGGAGTGAAGAGCATTTCGACCTTTGAAGATCCTTCCTCAAGATCAACCAATTTCATACGAAACTTCACGGCAAATGGCTCTCGCTCTACCTGCCTGAAGATTGCTTCTCTGACCCTATCGTTCATCATGTCCTCCCCGTTCCCTGAAATCTGTTTATCGAATTCGTTTAAGAATGCCGCAAGCGGAAAGTCCGGCTATAATCGCCGTAGACACCGCTGTTTTTATCCTAAAGCGCCGTCATGAGCAAGCGCATTCCCACAGCCCCCGGGGCAATCGCCAGCCCTCGGATAATTCATGTCCCATACGCCTTGCTGGAAAACCGGCCGCCAAGTTGCACAGCCACAGCACGAGGTTAATTTGATGGAATCACGGAAAGGAAACACGTACCGCAGACTAAGCAGGCACGTGCGGTTCGATAATAACCTTCATGGACTCACCGCCCGCGGCCACAAGCCGGAAACCGGCGCCCGTCTCCTCCAGCGACAGCCGATGGGTAATCAGCCCGTTCACCTTGACGCGACCGGCGCGGATGAGTTCTATGGCCACGGTCGCATCCAGTGGGCTGTTGCCGTAGGAGGGTATCAGCCGTATTTCGTTGCGCCAGAATTCGTTGATGGGCACGGGGATATCCACGCCCGGTTCCGTGGTGGCGAAACAGAGAACCGTTCCCCCACGGTCAACAGATTGAAGGGCCTGGCTGAAAGCCGCGGCAGCGCCGGTACAGACGATCACGCAATCGGCAAGCCTGCCTCCATTGATCTCCCGCAGGCGCCCGGGGACGTCCTCGCGGGCATCGAGCGTCGCGTCGGCGCCGAATTCCCTCGCCAGCGCGAGGCGGTATTTGCTTACGTCCGTCATGACGATCCGCCCCGCCCCCAGAGCACGGGCAAGAAGGAGATGGAGCATGCCGGAAATGCCGCTGCCCAGGATGAGCACCGACTGGCCGGGCTGCAAGCCCGCATTCCTCTGGCCGCGCACCACGCAGGCGAGCGGCTCAATGAAAACCGCATCCCCAAAGGAGAGCATCTCGGGCAGGACAAATACGCCGCGGTCCACGTTCAGTCGCGGCACCCGGATGTATTCGGCGAATCCGCCGGGATCGTAATTGGTGGCATGCAGGGTCTCGCAGGCGGTATGGTGTCCATTCAGGCAGTAGTGACAGACATTGCAGGGAATGTGGTGGGAAACGAACACCCGCATGCCGCTTTGGTACTGCTCCACGCCCGCTCCCGTTTCCACGACGACTCCCGCGATTTCATGTCCCAGGACGAGCGGCGCCTTGCGCAGGCGGTACCACTCGAGCACATCGCTGCCGCAGATGCCGCTCGCCATGACCTTGACCATGATCTCGCCGGAACCGATGCGCGGCGCCGGCATCTCCTCGATCCGGACATCACTGTTATTGTAGTACATGGCAACGCGCATCGTTTACTCTCCTCCGGCGACATCCCCTTTACGTCTGCAGGTCGGCAAGAACAACCGCCCACCTTATTTTTCCCGACTCACACGGCGGTAAATATCATCGGCTTCGTCCACACCGACATTCTCATGGATTATCGCCCTGAGCGCCTGCATCATGGCGACAGGATGCCGGTTCTGCCAGACGTTGCGTCCCAGATTGAGACCGACGGCCCCCCTCGCTATGCCGTCATGAACGAATTCGAAGACTTCCCGCTCTGTTTCACACCGGGGACCGCCGGCCATGACCACGGGGACAGGGCAACCGTTTACGACCTTTTCAAAGTTTTCACACCAGTAGGTCTTTACGACCCGTGCGCCCAGTTCGGCGGCAATGCGGCAGCTCAGGGCAAGGTAGCGGGCGTCCCGTTTCTCCAGCTCCTTCCCCACGGCGGTGACCGCCATGACGGGAATCCCGTACCGCTCGCACTCGTTGACGATTGACGTAAGGTTCAGGAGCGTTTCCCGTTCGTAATCACTGCCCACGAAGATAGACACACCCACCGCCGTTGCATTGAGGCGCAGTATTTCCTCCATGGACGTGGTAATGCGCTCATCGCCCAGATCCTTGCCGACTATGCTGGTCCCGCCCGATACCCTGAGGATGACCGGTTTGCTGCACGCGGGAGGCACGGCCGATCGCAGCACGCCCCGCGTCACGAAGATCGCGTCACAGTAAGGCAGAAGCGGTTTGATCGTTTCACCTGGCTTCTCCAGGCAGGTTGTAGGCCCCTGAAAGTAGCCGTGATCAATGGGCAGAAAAAAACAGCGCCCGTCGGATTGTAACAACTGCGACATCCGGTTTTCCATTCCCCAATCCATTTTTCTTCCTCCCTCACGGTAATGACTTTTTTTGTACGACGCTTTTTTAGCATATTCCCGCCCCAAGTGGAAGCCCAAAGGATTTCCGGTAGTGGGTCAGTTTGAAATCTGAGAGCTTGAAGTGAGTGCGGGGCTATGATAAACTGCAAGCATGAAAAAGGTAAAACTCAAACATAATGAGTATGAGAAGATTTACCCGTTTAACAAATGGGTTCTCAAAGAAGGTGGAAAACCTTGAAGCAGCGATAGCACTTTATTTCATGTATTATAACTTCGGTCGTGTTCATCAAACCCTAAGAGTGACACCGGCAATGGAAGCAGGGGTTACAGATCATGTGTGGACGGTGGAGGAAATTGTAAATTTAATCTAACAATATCCTACTTATATTTTTGATTGAGTTGTTCTAATCGAATTATTTTTCTACCGACAAATATCCATGTATGCCGATTTTCTTGAGATAATCCACTCGGTATTGTTTCGTTTGATATTACTAAATTATAAACATCCATTAAGTCCGCTTTTTCTGAATCGGTCAGTTTATCTCTGAAAAATACTTCAATTTCCGCATCCCACTGTACATAAGATTGCTGAGGTGTCTTCCCTATATAGAGCGGGGAACCACCCCAACATTGATTTTGTATCGTTAAGCCCCTAATCCTAAACCATGCCAGCTTATCTGCTATTGCCTTTCTCTGTTCTGTTAATTTAAGATCGTCTGATTTGATTGCTATATTTTTATTGGTCTTGATATTAGGCGAAACATTTTTAGGTGCCGTTTTGTAGGCTGAAATTTCTTTTTGAAGATCGTCAATTTTTTTATGTGCCAATGTATGATCTCTATACACCTCATCAACTATGAACCAACCAAAAAGTAAAACAAAAATTCCTGAAGTTAGATAAATCTTATATTTATTTGACGATAGATATTCTTTAATGCGAATTACGAGGAGGTTCATTTGAAACCTCCCCTTTGGTAATCCGAGAAGAATATTTCCGAGCCATACGCTAACCATGAGAATAATAGCGGGAACTGTCTTGGTGAGTCCAAGTTCCGAGAACATATTACCAAAAACACGACAGAAAAAATTATATGCGTGAGTAATCCATTCTGGCATGAATCATCTATATCACGATCTTGATAAGTGGGTAAATTATTTTTCTTCATTTCAAACTGACCCCCTACCGGATTTCCCGGGGGTGCTTTTATATTGACAAATAACAGGGCCGGTCATAGGATGAGGCGCAGTGAACGACAGGGAAAAGGCGCCGCCCGGAGAAGTGGAAAGACCGCCGTCTCCGGGATAATGGTTATTGATGACTGACCGGGAGGTATGGCGATGAAAATAAGGGCATTGCTACTGTTCATCATTCGCTCGCTTGTCCCGCGGTTCGTTGCGGGGAATGCGCTCGCTGTCGGATTCATGGCTGCACTCATCCTCTCCTTTGGAACACCTTCCCCGGCGGCCGAACCGACGGTGGTTACCGCCGAAGGCAAATACGTGATGGGCGATTTGGATTCCAAGAAAGACGCCCGGATGCTCGCCCTCATGGAGGCAAAACGGATAGCCCTGGAAAAGGCGGGAACCTACGTTGAAAGCTCCTCGGAGGTAAAAAACTTCAGCCTGACAAAGGACCAGATAAACACGCTGGCTACCGGAATCATGTCCGTGGACATCCTCAAGGAAGACTGGAAGATGTCCGGCGAAAACATGGTCGCCACGATCCTCATTCGCGCCCAAATAGACGCGTCGAACCTCAAAGGCCGCATTGCCGCAATGCACGATGAAGAAAAAAACGTGGACGACTCGGGAGAAATCAGGAAACAACTGGCGGCGCTCCAGAAGGAGCTCGCTGAACTGAAGGCGGCACAGACTGCACAGAGCGGGAGGAAAACGGCGGCGCCGGAAATAAAAGAAAAACATGATGAAATCATCAAAACAATGTCGGCGCTGGACCACCTGGAAGAAGGAAACAGGGCTCTTGACGCCGGGCAATGGGATCAGGCGCTCAACGCCTTCGGTGCAGCGCTTGCCCTGAATTCGTCCCTTTCCGGGGCTTATGCCGGACAGGCTATGATCCTTCAACAAACGGGCAAGGATGCGGCGGCAATGGAAAAAATTGATATGGCCCTGACGCTGGAACCCGGCACGGCAAAAAACCACACCATCAAGGCGCTGATCCTGAAAAAACAGGGGAAACCCGAACAGGCCCTCCGATCGCTGAACAGGGCCATCGAACTGCGACCCCGGGTGCAGAAGCTCTATATGCTGAGGAGCAACCTTTTTGCCCAATTGAAAAGACCCAAGGCTGCGGTTGAAGACCTGAGCCGAGCCTGTAATTTAGGCAATGCGAAAGCCTGTGAGCGGATAAGAAAATTAAAACACGATAAGACTCCCGAACGTTTTCAGGGGGAAAAACCATCCCCCCGCAACCGGCAGTCGGGCCGATAAATGCATCCCTCTGTCGGTGTTTTGCTGGAATGAAACAGGGGGGAGATGACGATGAAAATTAGTAAAACGCGCAGCGGAAAATCTTTGTTCATGACCGTTCTGCGGACGCTTCTGCTGTTTATTCTGCTCATCATCGCTGTGTACCTATTCCGTGTTCAGCTGCTTACCGGCCTGGCATCCTTTCTTGTTGTTGATGATAATCCTCAAAAAGGCGATGTAATCTTCGTGCTGAACGGCGACGTTGACACGCGACCGTTCTTTGCCGCCAAGATTTTCCGGGAGGGACGGACACCCCGGATCGTGATCGCCAGATGCGAGGACACGCCCGCCGTAAAGGCCGGGATATTTCCTAACGACACGGACGCCGCCGTCGGGATCATGAAGAAGTTAGGCGTACCGGAGAACAAGATTTCCGTCCTGTCTATCCCCGGCGGGGTAACCAGCACCCGGGATGAAGCGGCGGTCCTCAGGCGTTACGTTGATGCGCACGGCATCCGGCGCGTCATCCTCGTCACGTCCGCCTTCCATACCCGCCGCGCCATGTGGATCATGCGGAAAGAGCTTGCCGGCTCTCCCGCAACGGTCCTGTCGGCCCCCGCACCGCACAATAAATTCGACACGGCCAGCTGGTGGAAGGTGGAAAGCGGCCTGATCCACTTTGCCGACGAATATATTAAATTGCTCTACTACCGCGTAAAATACCGCTGATGACGGCCGCCCAACGGGCAGGGGAAGGCCGGGACATCCGTGAAATGAGAACGCTAAAAAAGCCAAGGGGGCAAAGAAGAGAACGCATCATGCAGGCAGGCGAGAAAGATGCATGGGAAACACTGGCGGGATTCGATCCCCCTGACGTGTGCGCCAGGACGTCTGCCGTCTTTGATTGCGAAAGGGGTTTCTATCGGCTGAACGTCTTTTCCCGAACCGTGCTGGTCTCGCCGGAAGAAAAAACCATCGGCGGTGACACGCTTCAGAGTGATCTGCTGTTAAACCGGATGCACGACTATGCCCCCCTTTCCATCCTGGGCTACCTGATCCATGCAAAAGACATCCCCCCCTCCGGAAGGCTCATAAAGCCCTCGGAAATGAAGGGCGGTCAGATATATCTGACCGGTTCACACGTCCTCCCGCTGCACAAAATCGCCGAAGCATACGGCAGCAACAGGGATGGTTTCCTCCAGAGAGGCCGCGAACTGGGGGGAGAGGAAATCGCCCTTGCAGACGCCTCGGTGCGTCTCTCCCCCTTCCCCCGGATTTCCGTTGCCCTCCTCTTGTGGACGGGAGACGAAGAATTCGCCGCGCGTGCCGACCTTCTTGCGGATTCCACCTGCGAATTGCAATTGCCGCCGGATATCATGTGGCTAACGGCCATGATATGCGTGTTGGCGATGCACTGACCGGCTTCGCTGCCGGAACCTCCGAAGATGCCTATTTGCTTGACACCGAAAACCGTATTTTCTATACTCCCGCGCGACGTGGATAGATCAGTTGCGGCAAGACGTTGGGAAGCGGTTGAAGCTCCCCGTGAACACGCTGAGGAGAATCTTCAATAACCGCGTGAAAAAGGCAGGTAAGTAAATCATGACGATATCAGGCACATTGCCCCTCATGGGCGTCAGCGAGGCCAAGGAACTAATGAACGTGGCGTTGGGCGCGGCGAAGGCCGATCTTGCCGTTGTCAACGCCCGACTGATGAACGTTTATACCGGCGAACTGCTGGAAAAACAGACGGTAACGGTTAAAGGCAAGTGGATCGCCTCTGTGGGAGGTGATTCCAATGGCGCCATCGGCGCAGGGACCACCGTTATTGACGCCGGGGGGAAAACACTCATTCCCGGCTTGATTGACGGCCACATCCATCTTTCCCCTCTTTTCAATGTATCAGAATTCCTGAAATATGCCATCAAGGGCGGCACGACCGCGATGGTAAGTGAAACGCTGGAATATTTTCCCATGGGCGGATACGAAGGCGTGCTCGATTTCCTGGCATCATACCACAACCAGCCCGTCAAGATTTTTGCCACTGCCCCCTCCATGGTCTCCATCAGCAACGCGTGTCGCGGCATTTCGCTGGAAACCCTCAGGAAACTGCTGGAAAGAGACGATATCATCGGTCTGGGAGAATCATACTGGCAGGCGCTGATTCAAAACCCCGATTCACTGCTCCCCCTCTATGAAGAAACGCTCCGCTCAGGGAAAACGGTGGAGGGACATTCCGCCGGAGCAAGCGGGAAAAAGCTGATGGCGTACGTGGCCGCAGGCGTATCATCCTGCCATGAACCCATTGCCGCCGGAGAAGTCCTGGAAAGGCTGCGGCTGGGAATCAACGTCATGATCAGAGAGGGAAGCATACGGAGAGACCTGGAGGCGATTGCGACAATCAAGGATTCCGGCGCACAACTGCGGCGTTTGACCGTCGTCTCCGATGGGATAGACCCGGAAGACTTGCTGAAAAAGGGTTATATGGAATTCGTGGTGCAGAAGGCCATTGATTGTGGCTTCGATCCCGTCACGGCCGTGCAGATGGCAACGATCAACGTGGCGGAACATTTTTCCTTAAGCGGCCTTATCGGGGGGATTGCCCCCGGCAGATACGCCGACATGCTGATCATCCCCGACGAGAGGACGATAAGGCCAAATTATGTCATCAGCAACGGCTGCATTGTGGCAAAGGATGGGGAAATTCTCGTGCCGCCGCGGCAGCACACGTTCGCGCAGCGGAGCCTGAACAGTGTACACCTGCCCTCTCCGATGACGGATGCCGATTTTCGCATCACCGCGTCGGGCGGCACTTCCTCTGTCCGTGTAAGGATCATAGACCAGGTGACGGAACTGGTGACCGCGGAACTGCTGACGGACGTTCCCGCCTCCGGCGGAGAGATCAAAGCAGACTCAGAAAAAGACCTTATCAAGGTAGCCGCCATAGACAGGACGCATAATCCCGGAAAGAGGTTCGTCGGCCTCATCCGGGGATTCCGCATGCGCTCCGGCGCTATCGCCTCAAGTGCGGCCTGGGATACTTCCGATATCATCGTGGTGGGGGCAAACGACGCCGACATGGCGGCCGCCGTGAACAGGATTCGCGAACTGCAGGGAGGAACGGTGGTCTGTGAGGGCGGAAAAATCCTCGTGGAAATCCCCATGCCCGTCCTGGGGCTCATTTCCGACCTTCCCATGGAAACGCTGGCCGAGAAGATGAAGGAAGTACGAACGGCGGCAGCCCGTCTCGGCGTTCCCTTTGCCAATCCGTTCCTTACCCTGATCACCCTTACGGGATCGGCGATCCCCTATCTCAGGATCTGCGAAGAGGGACTGGTCAATCTTAAAGACGGTAAAACCGTGGGATTGTTTGTAGACTGAAAAGGCGGACACGCTTCATGAAGAAATTGAGGACACCGTATAGAATAGTGCTCCCGGTTGCCGTTTCTCTTCTGCTTGCTTCTTGCCTGAGTTGGATCCTGGAAAAGCCCTCCTTTGTCCTTCGCGAGATCACCCTCAGCCCGCGCTCCTTTACCGAGATGAATCTTTTCCTCGGTCTCGATGTGCAGAATCCGAATCGTTTTGACCTTGCACTCAAGTCTTTTGAATACACCGTTTACCTGAATAATGAGGAAATCGGGAACGGCCGTTTGGAAAAGGAACTCCTGATTCCCTCGTCGTCAACAACGCGGGTGCGGGCGCCTGTCGTTGCAAAGTTCAAAGACTTGGGGGGAAGCCTGAAGACCATTATGAGCGGCGATGACGTGCATTACAAGATAGAGGGAAAGGCAGATATCAAAACGACCGTCGGAAGTCTCCGTTTCCCTTTTTCAAAAGAGGGGCGTATTAATTTGAAAAATTAACGGGACGACGGTGGCAACCGCATCCGGCAAATATGGCGGCCGTTCTTTCTCTTGACACGCAATTCATGCGTCCCTATAATTCTTGCGCGTAAAAGCGCGTTATTATCAAACAAAAATTCCCGGTGGGGGGCGGGAGATTATGAGAAGAGTCATTCATGGTAAAGTCCCACTGAGTGTCATCTTCATCCTGGTTGTGAGCACGGCAATGACCGGCTGCGTCAGCATGATGGGCCCATCCGGTCATATGACCGACTCGCTGAATTACGTCCGCCGGCACAAGGGCGAAGGTTTGCGGCGTCCCATGGCGGGCAGCGAAGCGGAACTTATGAACATGGCGGTGAAGAGCATGCAGAAAGCAAACTACACCGTCATTCGGGAGCCTCATGCGGTGTTGGCCAAAGCGACGGACGTTGATCTCTCGTACGCCTTCTACTTCTACCCGTCCCAGACGAACAATCAGACAGACGTAGAAGTTCTCGTCGTCAGCCCCTGGTTCACAGCCGAACAGATGCGGAAATTTCAGGAGCAGGCATTTACAACCAGCTTAGTTGATGTAAACAAAAAAATCCTGGAAAAAGAATATGATCCTAATGTGAGGGTCGAGGGGGCATGGCTTTCCTTGAGTGCGGCGGCATTTGAGGGTGAAATAGAGACCGCAAGAAAATTAATCAGTAAAGGCGCGGATGTGGATTTAGCGATCTATGAGCTGAAAGACGCTGCGTCGAAACAATCGCCGTACCTGGACTATCCGAATAACAGGAAAATATACGACAAGGCTAATCTGGGTGTGGAAATGCTCAGCAGACTTGCGACCAGGAAGGCAGAACCAAAGACGGTTACTGCGAGCGGCATTGCATCGGCTACTGTCCAGGGAAAACCCCTTATCAAATCCGATATTGACGAACTTCCAACGAGAAGAGCAAGGCTGAACAAAAACTCCTATGCAATACTCATTGGCATCGAGAACTACCGTCAAAAGCTGCCGGCTGCCGATTTCGCGGCCCAGGATGCGAAGCTGGTGGCTGATTACCTCACAAAAGTCGTGGGGTATCCCGAAGAAAATGTGGTGATGCTGACGAACGAACACGCGGCTTTGGGAGATTTTGTAAAGTACTTTGAGAAGTGGCTGCCGAACAATGTGGAGCAGGGCAGCACCGTCTTCATCTATTATTCCGGCCATGGCGCGCCGAATCCAAAAACATCCGATGCTTTTTTGGTGCCTTACGACGGAGACCCCTCTTTCATTGATGAGACCGGGTACTCCTTGAAGAGAATGTACGGTGCGCTCGGGAAACTGCCCGCCAAAGAAGTTCTTGTCGCGCTCGATTCCTGTTTCTCCGGCGCCGGCGGCAGATCGGTAATCGCCAAGGGGGCGCGGCCTCTGGTCATGAACCTCCAGAATAACGCGGTTCTGTCGAAAAACATGCTGGTCATGTCCGCCTCATCCGGAGATCAAATGAGTTCAACCTATGATGAAAAAGGACATGGGTTGTTCACGTACTTCATGCTCAAGGGAATCAAGAACGAGGATGTAATGAGGCCCGATGGCTCAATCAAAATGGACGACTTGTTTGGCTACATCAAACCACAAGTGGAGCGCATCGCAAGGAAACAGTACAACAACGAGCAAACGCCACAGTTGATTGGTCACAAGACATCCCCGAAGGGAAGATGAATACTCTCAGGCACGTTATTCGAAGACTCTCCGCAGCTTGCGGCGGAGAGTCTTCGATTTTCGGGGAACAAGAGAGTTTAAGCCTTCGCCCGCTTACCCCTTGAGACAGGCTACGGGGAATGCGCTCGCTGATGAATTCAGGACTGCCCGTAATCAGTAATGTTGTTTCCTCATTAACGAGTCCTTGCCACAGGCATTTTCGTTCTCTCTTCGGCCAGCGCCGCCGACTGAAGCAGAACGGGAGTCTGATCACGGTTAAACTCCAGAGAGGCCTTCTCCGATACCCTCGCACTGACATACTGGTAGAGCGATCCCAGATTGACGACGCCTTGTTTTTCAATATCCGCATCCCCTCTGATCCCCCGCAGAAGATAATACGTAAATAACCCGTGATGAACTTTGTCGTAATCGGAACTGATCTGGCTGCCCGTTGAAGCAGCGACAACGGTCACTTTTCCCACCGCCAGAGATTGACTCTCAAGCGACATCACGAGCGGCCGTGCCCCTTCGCTGGTTACACTCCTGCCTTTCGCCCCTGAAAAACAGCTATCGAGCATGACAACCGTGTCCCTGTTCGGGAGCTTGTTGAGTGCCGCATACATGCGGCTCAATGGATAGAGCTTGGTCGGAAAATCCGGATTCCCGTCAAAGGGGACAATGTAGGCATCCTTGCCCTGTGGATCGGGCGCGCCATGACCGGCATAATACACAAACACCTGGGAATTCTTCGTGACCCTTCGCGGCAGCCAATCCTCCAGGTATGCCTCCAGATCACTCTTGGTGACCTTGTCATTCGTCAACACCATGATATTGGATCGGGGAATTCCGGATAAATGCTCCAGATATTTCGCCATGACTTCCGCATCCCGGGACGCGTATTTCACTTCGGGAATGATTTTTTCCCGATAGGTGCTGATGCCGAACAGCAGGGCAAAATCCTCCTTTTTCTCAAAACCTTTTATTCTTGCGGGAATATCATCCACATCAACCTCGGAAACCACTTCAATGACTTCCTTTACCTCGACCGATCTCATAGCCACCTGAAAGACCCTGCGCTCCGGGGGTGAAAAACCTTTGCCTTCCTTGATTTCAATACGAAGCGTGGCCGACTCCGATGCAATCCGTTCCGGCAGGATGCCTTTAAAAACCGCCACCTTTTTTTCTCCCGGTTGCAGGTCGCCGATTGACTTGGAAGCGCCAAGGGCATGGATAAGGGTAGGATGTCCCGACAAAACAACCTGTACATTTTGGGCGAGTCCTTCGCCTTTGTTTTCAATTTCTGTTTGAAGCGATATTTCCTCGCCGCCATCCAAGACGCGATTGTTATTCTGATCCTTCAGCGAGGTGGAAAAAGTCAGTTTCGGGACGGCGGATACTACCTCTACTTTTTCCCTGACGATCCCGGGTTTGACGGCGATTTTTAAAACCTTTGCCTCGGCGGGAGAGAATCCCCGCTTTTCCTGAACATTTATTCGGAGGTTCCCGGCATCCGCCGCAATCAGCAAGGGCAGCGTGGCTTTAAATTCGGCTGTTTTCTTTTCTCCCGCCTTGATATCTCCGAGGGTGCGCCTCTCTCCCAGATGGCTGATGATGTCATCATGACCGGAAAGGAGAACCTGGACATCCTTTGCCGGCCCTTCCCCGCGATTTTCCACCTCCACCCGCAGAGAGATTTCCTTGCCGCCCTCAAGGACGCCCCCGCCCGAGCTGTCGTGAAAAACTGCATTGAACGCCAAGGATGGCGGAAGGGCGGCAATCGCCTTCTCCTCCTTTTTCTCCGGGACAGGAGCCGCGGCGACCGCCGTAGTTTCAATATCATCAATCACTGGACGGCCCATGGTAACTTGGATGTACCCGCTGCCACCGCCGATAGATAGGGGACCAGCCCCACGCATTGCAAAAGATCCGGCAACGATCATCCGATCAAAATCAATATAGTCTATAAGCCATTCACTCTGCCAAATACCCGTCCCGACCACCATCCATGAGGCCAAATGGGTACTCTCAAACCTGATCTCCCTGGCTGACTTTATCGCCAATATCCCCTCCGCCGGAACGACTAAGACGGGAGTGAGATTCCAGGTAAAGCGCATGGAGACATTAAACTTGATTTCCATATTTTCGCGGTCTATGTAAACGATATCGTTAAATTTTATGGATTTAATCGTTGAAACTCCGGGCATAGGTCCGCCCTGGGTGTAAAACGAAAACCCCTGGTCCGAGGAATCTTTTCCGGTGATATCCAATACCTTGCCCTGCGGGGTCTCATATATCGGGAAGCTCTTACCCAGATTCCTCTTGATGAGGTTGTACATCTTTACCAGAATTTCCTGTTTCGGACTTTCCTCTTTGATGGTATCGCACGTGTTATTTTCGCAATACTTGACGACGTTAGGCATGACCGCCGAGCATCCCGCCAGCGACCATAGGGAGAAGAACGCTATAATTAAAAATCCCTTTTTCATATTTTCTCCGGTAGAAGATTCCTCATGAGCCAAGGGTGATGTGAATTCAACAGCGAGCGCATTCCCCTTGAGCTTGGCTTAAAGAGAGTTTCACTATATCAGAAACACTTTTTTTTACCAACCCGTTCTCGGCAGATAAAAATGGACACGTCCCTGCAACAAAGTGTCTTGTCATGTTGATAAATGTCCATCCTTCCGATCGGAAATGATTTATTTTATTAGCTCAAGGAATGTGATAGTATTTCATTTAGTTCAATTCATTCGATATGACACAGAATTTACGAAATGAAGTACCAAGTCCGCAACAAGCCCGGGTGACGTCCCATGATTGATCAGCTCCTGGAAGGCAACCGTCTTTTTGTGGAAAACGAGTTCAACCGCAACCTGGACTACTACCGTAATATCGCCCAGGCCCAGCACCCCCAGGTGCTCTGGATCGGGTGCTCGGATTCGCGCGTACCTGAGGATGTAATTACCGGCAGCCGGCCGGGCACTATCTTTGTGCATCGCAACGTGGCCAACATCGTGGCATTCAACGATGTGAACATAGCCGCCATCGTGGAGTATGCAATTGCGCATCTGAACATTCCCGACATCGTCGTGTGCGGGCATTACAATTGCGGCGGCATCAAGGCCCTGGACGAAGGGGTGGAGGAAAACTACATAGCCGACTGGCTGCTGATCTCCGGAGGGGCAAAAGAGCAGGTTGACCGGCTCGCCCATGAACGGTCGCTGACCCGTGCGCAACGTCTCGACCTGTTGTCTGAGGAAAACGTCAAGCTGCAAATCAAACATCTCAACAATCTTTCCCTTATCAAGAACATGCACCGCACAGGTGATCTCCCGCGCATCCATGGTTGGGTCTACGCTGTGGAAAGCGGCCGACTCAAGGTTCTCGTGGATGGAAGAAAGCAAACGTAACGCCATCCTCATAAACAATGTTCGGAACAACAGCGAACCCATCGGAGGAACATATGAGCGTCTGGGAGAATCTGAAAACAGTGACGAAGTCTTCCAAGGATAAATGGATTGGAGGCGTGTGTGGAGGATTAGGCGCAGCGACACCGGTTCCGTCTTGGATGTGGAGAGCTGCATTTCTCTTCTCGTTGCTGGCCTTCGGGGCGGGGTTGTTTCTGTATCTGGTGCTGTGGATTTGTATGCCAAGCGACCAAAAGGAATCCTAATCAGGCGTTCCGCCGACCTCAGCGATACGAACCTCAACGGGGCAAACCTCACCGGGGCGAATCTCAGCAAGGTGGTTTTGATACAATCTAATTTAAAGAATGCAAAACTGAGCAATTGTCGAATTTACGGGATCTCCGCATGAAACTTAAAGGTCAATAAAAATACGAAGCGGCAGGATTTAATCATTACTCCCCACAATCAACCAACGATCACAGTAGATAATCTTGAGGTAGCCCAATTTATCTACCTTCTATTGGAGAACGAAAAAATCCGCCACATCATCGGACGCTATAACATCGAGGGTTGTCTTGATTCTGGGGCGGTTTACTAAGGACAGGAAGGCTGTTCTTGACGCACTTCGAAATGAACTTCGCCGGAAAGATCTTACGCCAGTGCTGTTTGATTTCGGCAAGCCTGCCAGCAAAGACGTAACGGGCACCATTGAGACCTTAGCTCGGATGTCTCGGTTTATTATTGCCGATCTCACAGATCAAAGCAACATCCTGCATGAACTCGCTATGATCGTGCCGCTCCTTAGGACAACTCCAGTACTCCCGCTGAGACTCGCTGGTTCACGCGGCTATAGTATGTTTGACGATCTTAAGCGTTCCTACCCTTGGGTTTTGGAAACATGCGAATACGATGATACAGGCTCTCTACTTTCCAACTTGTCGAAGGTAATTGCTCCGGCAAATGAGATGGCGGAAAGATTTCGCAAGCAGACTTAGCATCCCAGGCATTCCCCTTATAGACTGACTACCGCAGGTTCCCAAGCTGTTATTTTTTTCAATGAGTAATCATCAACTTTCCGATCTTTATAGAACAAGCATTCGTAAGTAAAGTGAAACCCTCCGCCCACAGGGCGGGGCTTGCAGGTGCGCCACCGGTCGGGCATCCGGCAACGGTAAATTGAAGCTCTCCTTGAGCAAGCGGCGGAGAATCTTCGATTCCCAAGGAACATCATCTTTCATCATTCGCTCGCTTACTTCGCGGCAAGCCACGGGGAATGCGCTCGCTGCCGAATTCAGCGTAATTTCGATTTTTCAATTACTTCTATTGACAGAATGATCTTTTCAGTGTATTCGCGTGTCCGGCTTTGTCTATATGCCTGCCCGATTTGGGCATGGCATGGCAAATAAATGGCAGGCGAAGGGGAAAAATGAGACTAACGCTCAAGGAATTAACAGAACTTATCAATGTTTCTGAAAAGACGGTCCGGCGGTGGATTAAACAGGGAACCATCCCGGCATACCGAATCCAGGGACAATACCGCTTCAACAAGGCAGAGATTCTGGAATGGGCGACATCGCGCCGAATCAATGTGGCGGCGAACATATTTACCGAGCCAGAAGGTGTTATGGTTACCGGCCTTGCGGATGCTCTTTCCGCCGGCGGGATTTTCTATCGTGTCCACGGATCGGATAAGGAATCGGCGTTAAAGGCTGTCGTTGAAAACATCCGGCTTCCCGACGATGCGGATCGCACGATGCTCTTACAATTTATTCTGGCACGCGAAGCCGTCGCTTCCACGGCAATCGGTGACGGAATTGCCATCCCGCACGTGCGCAATCCTCTGGTGCTCAATGTGGATCAGCCTATCGTAACGCTCTGTTTTCTGGAAAAGCCTATTGAATTTCTTTCGCTGGACGGCCAGCCGGTATTTTGTCTTTTTACCATTGTCGCCCCCACCGTCAGGACGCATCTCTATCTACTCTCGCGACTGGCTTTTGCCTTACGCAACCCTGATTTTAAAAACGCCATCAAGAATCAGAATTCCCGCGATGAAATTATCGAATTATGCCGGAAAGTCGAATCCGATTTCCCCAGTGAAAAAGGCGGAGGCGCTTAGATGTCTCTGGTACTGATTGCCCTGGCAATAATTATTATTGGCGGATTGCTGGCGCTTGCCGTCTGTAAGAACGGTTCCCTCAGTACCCTATTGGGCGCAGCCTCAACGGTTGTCGGGTGCATTATCGCTCTGATTCCGGTTCTACAAACAATTTATTATGGAGACACGACGATAATTCGTTTGGCTTGGAACATGCCTTACGGGTCTTTTTTTCTCAAGTTGGATCCTCTTTCCGCATTTTTTCTTTTACCTATTTTTGTCCTTTCCGGACTGGCTGCGATCTATGGCCGGGAATACATGATGGCGTATCGCGACAAGAAATGGTTGGGGTTATCATGGTTTTTTTTCAATCTGCTCCTCGTGAGCATGGCCTTTGTTTGTCTCGCGCATAATACCGTTCTGTTCCTTATATCCTGGGAAGTAATGGCGCTTTCTTCGTTTTTCCTGGTTGCTTTCGAGTATGAAAAGGAAGCGGTTCGCAAAGCTTCGTGGATTTATATGGTTGCTTCCTACCTGGGTACGGCCTTTCTGTTGCCCATGTTTTTGATTTTCGGTTCTGAGGCCGGCTCTCTTGATTTTGACGGGTTTGTCCAAGGCCTTTCATCCGGAGAAGCAAATATCTGTTTTATCCTTGCCCTGGTCGGCTTCGGCACAAAAGCCGGCATCATGCCTTTTCATGTCTGGCTGCCTGTTGCGCATCCGGCAGCGCCGAGTCCCGTCTCGGCAATTATGTCGGGCGTTATGATTAAAACCGGGATTTATGGACTGGTCCGGACATTGACATTTCTGGGAATGCCGCCGCTTTGGTGGGGATATCTTTTGCTCGCCATAGGAATTATATCCGGAGTGTTGGGTGTTCTTTTTGCGCTGGCACAGCATGATCTCAAGCGGCTTCTGGCCTATCATAGCGTGGAAAATATCGGAATTATCCTGATTGGTCTTGGCGTCGGCATGATTGGCTGGAGTTCAGGCATGCCGATTGTGGCGGCTCTGGGATTTGCAGGTGCCCTTCTGCATGTGATCAATCACGCTCTTTTTAAGGGCTTGCTTTTTCTCGGCGCCGGGTCTGTCTTCCACGGCGCCCATAACCTGGAGCTTGATCATCTCGGCGGGTTGATCAAGAAGATGCCCTCTACGGGATTGTTTTTCCTCATCGGATCTGTCGCTATTTCCGGCTTGCCTCCCCTGAATGGCTTTGTCAGCGAATTCGTCATCTACATTGCCTCTTTCAGCGGAGCCATGTCGCTGAACCCGTCTTCATCGCTGTCCATGATCGGAGCCATTGCGGGTCTCGCCCTGATCGGAGGACTTGCCGCCGCCTGTTTCACCAAAGCCTTTGGTATTGTCTTTCTGGGGGAACCCCGTTCTAAAGACGCTGAAAACGCTCGTGAATCAAGTCCCTGGATGACACTTCCCATGATGATTCTGGCAGTAGCCTGTATTTTTATTGGTTTGCTGGGAGCGGCGGTCATTCAGGTTATCCCACCGGTCATCGGCGTTGTTTTGGGTAATCCGTACACTGGCGAAATCAGGATAGCGTCAAATTATCTTTTCTCTGTAACCGCAGGATCGGCTGTTTTTATTATTTTTCTGATGGCAATTTCCGGTTTGCGTTCCTTTCTCCTTTCCCGGCGCTCGGTGGGCAGTTCTGGTACCTGGGATTGCGGCTATGCCGCCCCTGATGCGAGAATGCAGTATACGGCATCATCTTTTGCCCAGCCTATCATTGATCTCTTTCAGTTCTTCTTAAGAACGAAAAAGAACATTACAATGCCCGATTCATATTTCCTTGGGGCAGCACGTTTTGAAACCCACACAACGGACATCGGCCGGAAAGGCATTTATAATCCAATTTTTAAGGCAATCGGAAGCTTCTTTGGGCGGATGAAGGTGGTGCAGGAAGGCCGCATTCATATCTATGTGCTCTATGTAGTGGTTACGCTGCTTATTTTGCTTTTCTGGAATATGAGGTAACGGGCATGCAAATAACTTCTTTCATCAACATCATTTTGGGACTTCTCCTTGCTCCGTTACTTTTGGGCATTATTAATAAGACCAAAGCGTCCTTTGCGGGCAGAACCGGCCAACCCCTGCTGCAGGCTTATTACGATATCATCAAACAACTGCAAAAGGGGGCTGTTTACAGCAAAACAACTTCCTGGATTTTCAGAGCCGGGCCTGTGGTGGGCTTGTCGGCCGTCTTGGTTGCGCTGGCCATAGTGCCCGTGGGCGGCATTGCAGCGCCGCTGGCTTTTTCCGGCGATCTGTTGCTGCTGGCTTACCTTTTAGGCGTTATGCGTTTCTTTACCGTTCTCGCTGCCTTGGATACAGGATCAAGTTTCGAAGGCATGGGCGCCAGCAGAGAGGTATTGTTTTCGGCGATAGCGGAACCTGCCTTTCTTATCGGCCTTGCCGCCATCGCCCGTGAAACCGGCATCATGTCTCTATCGCACATGTTGCCTGCGGCTCATTTTTTCTCCCCGGAGGTCGTGCTTGTTGTCGCATCGCTACTGGTCGTTTTTCTGTGTGAAAATGCCCGCATCCCCTTTGATGATCCCAATACTCATCTGGAGTTAACCATGATTCACGAAGTCATGGTGCTGGATCACAGCGGCCCGGACTTCGCCTTTATCCTCTATAGTTCGGCATTGAAATTATGGGTGTTGGGTTTGGTTATTGTGGGGTTGATTTTCCCGTCGCCTGCCGGTTCTTTCTGGCCGGCGCCCGTTTCCACGGCTATTTGCGGTCTGATCCTTCTGGCTATCATTGTGGGAATTATTGAATCTTTGATGGCACGGTTGCGTCTGCTTCGTATCCCGCAATTGCTGGTGGCCGCCGGATCATTATCGGCATTCGCCTTTATTCTGATCTTGAGGTAGATAAATGGACTCCACAATAGAAATAATGATGATTCTGCTTCTACTTTCCGATATGGCTCTTTTGGGCTTGAGCCGTCTGCGCACGTGTATCAGTATCGTGTCGTTTCAGGGAATGCTTTTGGGGTTGCTGGCACTGGTTACGCAACTTGGATCGCTGACCCCTCGTCTGATTATGATTGCCGCAGCAAGTTTTATCATCAAAGGGTTTGTTTTCCCAATCCTGCTCAGGCGCGGTATTAGAGAAGCGGGAACGCAGCATGAAATAGAGCCTTTTGTCGGCTATATCACTTCGGTCATCGCGGGATTGGCTATGCTGGGTGTTTCTTTATGGCTGGGCACAAAACTTCCGCTATTTGCCGCAGGCAGCGGAACTTCTCTTATTGTTCCCGCCGCGCTGACGACGTTATTTACCGGCTTATTTCTGATCATTGCGCGGAAGAATGCGCTCAATCAGTGTCTGGGCTATATTATTATGGAAAATGGAATTTATACGTTCGGCATTGTCTCTGTTGTGGAAATACCCCTGCTGGTAGAGTTGGGCATCCTGCTGGATGTCTTTGTCGCGGTGTTCGTCATGGGCATTGCGATTTATCATATTAACAGAGAATTTGATCACCTTGATTCTGATCGTTTGAATGTTTTGAAAGGATAAACCGGAACGGAAATGAATTATGAAATAGTTCTTTGGTCGCTGATATCAATCCCCGCAATTTCCGGATTAATTTGCATTTTTGCACCTTCGCCGAAGTTCGCCCTGGGCATAATGTGCGCCGGTGTTTTCAGCGCGGCCTTGCTTGGATTATTGGCTATCGAAGCTGTTTTGCTGCAAGGGAAAATCTTGTTTGCCGCAGCAGACTGGCTGTTTATGGATGCGCTTTCGGCATATAATCTTTTTGTCATGATTATCGTTTTTTGTTTGAGTTCCCTATACGCCTGCATATATTTTCACGAGGAACTTCTGCATAATAACCTGACGCTTAAACAACTAAGACAGTTCACCTCTCTTTGGTGCGGAGCGCTGGCGGCAATGACGCTTGTCCTCTTGTCGAATAATCTGGGTATTATGTGGGTGGGAATTGAAGCAACAACCCTGATTACCGCTTTTCTTATTTGTATACACGTATCACGCAAATCATTAGAAGCGATGTGGAAATATATTCTCATTTGTTCTGTAGGCGTTGCTTTTGCATTTATGGGCACTCTTTTAGCCGCCGCCTCCGCCAAAGGAGTAGGATGGGGTAGTTATAATGCGCTACTCTGGACAACACTGCGCACCAATGCCATATCCCTTAATCCCATGTTGATTAAAGCTGCTTTTATCTTTTTACTTGTTGGATATGGAACTAAAGCCGGCCTCGCTCCCCTGCATAGCTGGCTCCCTGATGCACACAGTCAAGCGCCTGCGCCGGTTTCCGCGATATTTTCAGGGTTCATGCTGAATGCCGCCCTGTATTGCATCATGCGTTATGTACCCATTGTTGAGACAGCGACAGGCAATACCGGTTGGGGGCTACAATTTCTTGTCGGCTTTGGTATCTTCTCCATTGTTATTGCTGCTGCATTTATTATTTTTCAAAAAGACGTGAAAAGGCTGTTGGCCTATCACAGTATTGAACATCTGGGAATTATTGCCTTGGGCTTTGGGCTCGGTGGATTAGGAACATTTGCAGCGCTTTTCCATACATTTAACCATTCTCTCTGCAAAACACTTTCCTTCTTTGCCGCGGGGCGTCTCGGGCAGATATTCGGGGGGCATGACATGGAAAACATGTCGGGATCGCTGCCTGTTTCACCGGTTTGGGGGATCGGAATTTTCTGTAGCCTTCTTGCCCTCATTGGCATTGCGCCATTCTCATTGTTTATGAGTGAATTTCAGCTTATAAAGGCTGCTGTTGATAGTCAAGCCTGGATAGTACTTTCTCTCTTCCTTCTTGGTGCCGGTATTGTCTTTGTGGGGGCACTCGGGCATGCTATTCCGCTCGCATGGGGTACAAATCAAAAATCATATACGCCGGTAACGGCTACGTATTTTGAAGCATTTCTTGTCTTCGCTCCGCTTGCCGTCCTCCTTGTCCTTGGACTCTGGATGCCGAAAACTTTTTTTACCGCATTAAATTCAGCTGCCAATATTATTGGAATTGTCGGCAGTGTAGCGCCATCAGGAGTGGGGCGATGAGTCTTCCGGCATTCAAAACACTGCGCAATTGTCAAACGATAGCTATTGATGATGTTCCTCTGGTTGATACAACCGTCTTCAGGAATTCTATTATCACTGCCGTAGAAGGCGGCTCACGCATTTGCGCCCTTTTCGGCGTTCCTCGGGATCGTCTTGATCCACAGGTTTTCAGTAAACAATTATCCCGGGCGGTCATCCGCGTGTTTGCCGTTCTCGCCCATGACAGAGAAGGAACCCTATTCATTATCTCGACGGATATTCGCGGCTCCTATGCTGCGCTGACCCCTGATTGCCCGCAGGCGCACTGGTTTGAACGTGAGCTCTTCGAGCAATGGGGCGTCGTACCGGAAGGCCACCCCTGGCTTAAACCGATTCGCTTCCATAAAACCTATAACAAAACTGAAGACCAGACTAACGCCCGGGAATCAATGATTGGCATCACTGATTTTTTCCGTCTGGAAGGTTCGGAAATTCATGATGTCGCTGTCGGGCCTGTCCATGCCGGCATTATCGAACCGGGGCATTTCCGTTTTCAATGTCATGGGGAATATGTCTATCATCTGGAAATATCACTGGGCTATCAACACCGCGGAATCGAACCGGCCTTAATCGGCGGGCCAACTAAACGGACGTTGCATTATATGGAAACGCTCGCCGGTGATACCACCATCGGCCATGCCATGGCCTTCTCTCATCTGATGGAAACAATAATGGGCGTCTCCGTAACGCCGCGCGCTAAAACCATCCGCGGTATAGCGCTGGAGTTGGAACGTCTGGCGAACCACATTGGGGATTTGGGTGCGCTGGCGGGCGATGTCGGGTTTCTCCCCACGGCTTCTTATTGCGGGCGCATTCGCGGTGATGTTCTGAACCTGACAGCCCTGCTTTGCGGCAACAGATTTGGCCGCAGTCTTGTGCTGCCCGGCGGCGTTGCGTTTGATCTGGACAACACTTTGGTTCAACAGCTAAAAGATCGTCTGCGCGCTGCATTTAGTGAGGTATCTGCCGCCGTCAATCTGCTCTGGGATACGCCATCGGTAATGGCACGATTTGAAAACGCAGGCAGGATTTCTAAGGAAACTGCAAAAAGTCTGGGGCTGGTCGGTCCGGCCGCCAGAGCATGTGATATCGTGCGCGATGCCCGCTATGATTTCCCCGCCGGAATTTTTCGGTTTTCGCAAATACCGGTTTCAACCTGGGATACCGGTGATGTTTTTGCCCGCGCCTACGTGCGCTGGCTGGAAATCCAGCGTTCAGTGACATTTATTCAAAATCAACTGGAGATGTGGCCGGAAGGAAAAACGGAAACCGAGATTAAGAATCTCGCGGCTAATTCTCTGGCGGTTTCCCTCGTTGAAGGTTGGCGCGGGGGAATCTGTCATGTGGCCCTGACGGATTCCCGTGGATTATTCAGCCATTATAAAATCATTGACCCTTCATTCCATAATTGGATGGGATTGGCTATGGCATTGAGGAATCAGCAGATTTCAGATTTCCCTCTTTGCAATAAAAGTTTCAATCTTTCTTATTGCGGTCATGATCTGTGAGATAAATTATGATAAATGTCTTATTAAAAACGCTAAACCAAAAGAACCGGACAATTGATTATCCAAAGTCCACGCCTGTTCTCCCTGAACGTTTCCGGGGCCTGCCGGTTATTGATCGGGCCAAGTGTATTGCCAATTGCAAGCTCTGCATTGAAGCTTGTCCCACGGATGCTCTCACGGACGGCTTAAAAATTGATTTGGGCCGCTGCCTTTTTTGCAATAAATGCCTGTCCGCCTGTCATACGGGCGCAATCAGCTTCTCACAGGAACATCGGCTGGCCGCCAGAACAAGAGAGGATTTGGTATTAAAAGACTCCTCTTTAAACTCTTTAAAATTGATTGAGTCGTTGGATAAGGAATCCCGCCGATTATTTGGTCGTTCTTTTAAACTGAGGCAGGTAAGTGCCGGTGGGTGCAATGCCTGTGAAGCGGACACGAACGTCTTGAGCACTGTTGTTTATGATTTGGGGCGCTTCGGTGTGCAATTTGTCGCCTCCCCTCGCCATGCTGACGGCTTGCTGATCACGGGGCCTGTTTCCCGCAATATGCGTCTGGCCCTGGAGAAAACCTATGAAGCCGTACCTGCGCCCAAGCTGGTCATTGTTGTGGGATCTTGCGCAATTTCCGGCGGTCCATACATTGATCATCCGGAAGTTCTCAATGGCGTTGATCCGGTCCTGCCGGTGGATTTATACATTCCCGGGTGCCCGCCCCATCCCTTAACTATTCTTGATGGCGTTTTGCGGCTGCTGGGTAGACTTTAGATACTATCAACATTCCCGCGCATTGTTTTGACGCGGGAACCAACGTTCGGCAATGTTAATCAATTCGTACCCGGTCCCCGACCAGGACTCCTATACGCGGAGCGGCGGCTGTTCCCCGCAGGGCCACCTCCAGTGTGCCGCTGGAGGACGTAATGATAAAAGGTTCACGCTTCGCGGCATTCGGGACGGCGGCATAGGTCGCCCGGTACGCTAATTCCCCTTCAAAATATTCATCCCCTCCCGGATGTGAAAACTGTACGCGATAGCTCTCTCGCTGTGCCAACGGCGGCAGGTTGGTTATCACATTGCCGAACCGGTCAATGGTGACGACTTCCCCGTCCCTGCCCTTCCGGAAGAATTTGAGACGAACGACCGGAACGACCTGCGTATCTATTTTCCCCAGCGGAACCCCGGCGGCAATCCGGGCGGCGGCGGGGGCAAAAACATCGCGGCCGTGAAAGGTGCGGGAGGCATGTTTCGGAACCGGCAGGGCGATGATTTCTTCGATGCCTGCATCGGCCACGGCGGGATACAGCAGGCCGTTGTCCGGGCCGATAAAAAAGTAAGAACCGGCCCGTACCGCCAGCGCCTTGCGCGCCGTTCCCACGCCCGGATCTACAACGGCAAGGAAAATGCTGCACGGGGGGAAATAGGCGTAATTTGCCAGAAGAAGCCAGGCCCCCTCGCGAACGTTGCCGGGGCCCACGTGATTGGTCAGGTCTACCAACCGCGCCTCCGGGCACCGGGAGAGAATAACGCCCTTCATGACCCCGACATAGGGATCATTCCCGAAATCAGTAAGCAAAACTACGGTGGGAGCAGGGAGAGCCATTTCCGGTTTCTAACCTCCTTTTCGTATCTCTGTGGCGATTCGTTCCATGACCGGCCCGGTTTTGGCGTGGATTACCACGTCGGCAAGGTGATCGAGGGGCGTAGGCTCCATATTGATAATGATCAGCTTGGCGCCCGCCTGGTGGGCGAACTGGGGGATATAGGCTGCCGGATAAACGACAAGCGATGATCCCAGCGTGAGCATCACGTCGCAGAGCTGCGCGCGCCGCCCCGCCTCGGCCATCTCCTCCTCCGGCATGGGCTGGCCGAACGAGATGGTGGCGTCCTTCAGGGGACCGTCGCAGGAGCGGCAACGGGGCGCCTCAAGTTCCTCAGCCTTCTCCAGTTGTTTCTGTATCTCATCCCGGTCGTATGTTTTTCTGCACTCCAGGCAGACGGCATATGCCACCGTCCCGTGAATCTCGATGACATTCGCGGCGGAATTTCCCGCTTTGTGGTGCAGACGGTCTATGTTCTGTGTGACAATGCAGTCGAGTTTCCCCATCTTTTCCATGTCCGCGAGCGCCAGGTGCGTGGGATTGGGCGCGGCATCCCTGATCACGGGGTAGGTGACGCGGCTTCTCAGCCAATATTCCCGGCGGGACCCCTCACTGGAGAGAAAATCGTCGTAATAAACGGGTTTATATTTTTCCCAGATGCCTCCGGGGCTGCGAAAATCGGGGATCCCCGATTCCGTGCTTACGCCGGCCCCGGTGAAGGCAACCACCTTTTCCGCCCCCCGTATCAGCGCCGCCGCGCGTTTTATGAGTTCTTCCATGCCAAACCCCTGCCTGTCCTGATTATTCCTTCGGCAACTAAACACGTAAATTTGTCCTTCCGACCGAAGCCAGAATCCATTGAAAAGACTGGATGCCGGATCAAGTCCGGCATGACAGAGAAAGTAATCGTGAAATTTCCCCTCACCCTTTTCTGCCAACGAGGGGGATTATGCCCCTCCTCTATCAAGGGTAGAGGGGGAAGACGAGCGATGATCCTTGATAAACGCGCCGATCCTGCCGTAGTAGCTCTCGCCGCCCACCTGCCACAGGTCATTGTGGTCGGCATCGAGAACAATGAAAATATCCTTGTCCGGCGCGGCAGAGGCATCGTACAGCGCCCTGCCCTCCTGCAGGGGGATAAGCATGTCGTACTCGGCGTGGATGATGAGGGTCGGCGTGTACACGTGGCGAATCTTTTCCCGGCTGGATGCCTCCACAAGCCGGTACCTGGATTCTGCCGCGACTTCTATGCCGGAAAGCTGTAGAAGCCGGGCAAAGATGTCCGCCCCGCCGCTTTCCACGATCAATCCTCTGATCTCGTCCTGGTAATGAAAGGCCAATTCCACCGCCGGGACGCTTCCCAGAGACCGCCCCATGAGGAAATAGTCCTCACGGCAGTTCCCGTTTTTTACGATCTCCTTGAAACCGCGGAAGATCGGGTGGGCATCGCGGAGCAGGTTCGTTACCGTCGGCCTGTCGCCGCTCAGACCATACCCGCGATAGTCGGCGACAAAAAGGTTAATCCCCATCCGGTTAAAGAGCGGGGCCACATCTTCATAGTCCCCGGCTGTTTCCCCGTTGCCGTGAAAGTAGAGCAGTGAAGGATAATCCGTCTCTGCCAGGTAAAATCTGCAGCCGATCCCGACCCCCTTCTCGACCTCGATGATATGGACGGCGCCCCTCCAGGAGGGAGCAAAATCCTTGCGCGGATAAAAAAAGGATTCTAATACCTCGTGACTATCCAGGAAAGAAAGATCAACCTCGTGAGACATTGTCATTCTCCTTTGATAGGTGACGGCAACGGATCTTCTGGCGCTGCCGGCCCTGAACCGGACCTGCATGTACTGCGCAACGCCCTATCGGTGAGGTTCCAATCCGCAATAGCGCTTCCGAGGATACAAAAAAACAAAGAAGATAACAACAGGATATTTAAGGCGGAGAATCTTTGATCCGCACCTTTTTCATTGACTCGCCTCTGGCTCTTCCCTATACTCGCAACAGCTGCAAATATCCTTTTAAAAAGGAGGGACAAGAGAATGGGCAAAAATTATTCCACGACAGTGATAGTCGCAATTGCGGTTCTCGCAACCCTGTTGCCGTTTTTCTGCAATGCGGCGGACGGTGCGGGTTTTCCTCAGAAACCGATAAAGCTTATCGTCACGGCGAGCGCCGGCGGAGGCGAAGACACAGAGGCCCGCGCCATTGCCCCCTTTATCGAGCAATACCTGGGGACCAGAGTAATTATCGAAAATCAGCCGGGCGCGGGCGGCAAGATCGGTTTTGAAAAATTCCAGAAGGCAAAACCGGACGGATACACGCTCATCACCTACACCTTCCCCAAAAGCATTATCATCGAATACATGGACAAACCCGGATTCCGAACAAAGGACTTTACGCCGGTCTTTGCCTGGTCCCGTTCCAATCAGCTGTTGGTAGTCCACGTCGACACATGGAAAACCTTCGATGATTTTCTGAAGGCGGCACGATCAAAGACGCTGCGGGGCGGACTTTCGGGAAGGGGAAGCACCACGCACCTTGCCGGTCTGATCGCCATGGACGAGTTGGGCATCAAGGTCAACTGGGTGCCCTATGACGGCTCCAATGATTCACGCACCGCCCTGGCGGGGAAGCATCTTGATTTCACCATCTGCCTTGCCACTTCCGCCATTCCCCTGATACAGGCCGGGAAACTGAGGCCCCTCGTGCTCTTCAGCGACAAACGCGATCCTTATCTGCCCGATGTTCCCATTCCGAAAGACCTGGGATTTGACCTGACCTCGTTCCCCGGCATACGCGGCGTCGAGGCGGCCCCCAACACACCCGCAAGCATCGTGAAGATTCTGGAGAATGCATTCGGCAAAGCCGCACGGGAACCGCTCTTTCTCGAATGGGCAAAAAAAAGACAAACCGTCATCGATACGCTGAGCTCCCGGGAATTTGCCAGAATAGTCGCGGAAGCATACCCGAAGGTGGAAAAATTTCAGACCATGCTGAAGGAGTGATGAACGGCTGAGAACCTCTGGGATGCGCTCCCGATCATCCAACGGAAACAGGGAAAAAGAGCGAAACCGTCGTCCCGGCGCCCAACCGGCTCTCGATCTCGATCCGGCCGTCCATCCTTTTCATGAGATGCTTCACGATGGAAAGCCCCAGGCCGGTCCCTCCCAATTCGCGCGAGCGCGCCTTGTCCACGCGATAGAACCGTTCCCCCAGGCGGGGGATGTCGCTCTGGGGAATGCCCATGCCGTTGTCGGCAATCTTCACAACGACGTAATCGCCGTTTGCAATGGAAGCTCCTATCGCGATTTTCCCTCCTTGAGCGGTAAATTTAACCGCATTGTCCAGGATATTCAACAGCACCTGAAAAACCCGGTCGCGGTCTCCCCTGATCGGGTGCAGGCTGTCGTCGGCATTCCAGTGCACAGCAATCGCCTTTTCCTTTGCCCTTCCCCCGATGACGGAGAGGGCATTTTCTATTGCCTCGGCTACGGGGAATTCATCCCGGTTCAACGGCAGATCGCCCAGTTCGATGCCCGACAGGGTAAGTAGGTCATCCACCAAACGATCGAGGCGGCGCGCATTTTCGGAAATGGTGCGTAAAAATTTTTGTTCCGTCTCCGTATCGGCCACGGGGCCTTTCTCCAGGGTTTCGGCAAACCCGATAATGGCCGTAAGGGGTGTTTTGATTTCGTGGGTGACGTTCGCCACAAAGTCGGTGCGAATGGTTTCCAACCGGTGCAGGCGGGTTACATCATGAAACACCAAGATTGTTTTATCTCTATTGCCGGACGCGTCCGCCACGGCTGATATAGTGACATCCAGAATAAGGGGGGATGTTCCGTCCAGGATAATTTCCTGCAGCACCGGCGCCCGCTCCTTCTTAAACCGCTCCAGCGCATTATGTAATTGCACGTTGCGGAAGGCCTCCAGAAGGGTTTTATTCAGGATGGGGCCGCAATGATTGCATAAGATCGCATCCATCCCCCTATTCACCTTCTCTATCCTGTCCTGCCGGTCGAGAATGATAACGCCTTCGACCATGCCGGCAAAAGCGGCTTCCAGCTTCCCCTTCTCTTCTTTGGACAGACGGATTTTTTCCTGCAACTCCATGACCATGTAGTTGATGTCTTTTGCCAACTGTCCGATTTCACCCCCGGAATCAATAAGAAGCGTGCCGGATATTTCGCCCCCGCGCACCCCGCGCGTAAAATTTGCGATTTTCCGGATGGGAGACAGGAGCTTCCAGGAGAAGGTCAGGGCAATAAGCGACGACAATGCTATGATAATGAAAACGGTGTAAGAAATGGATTCAAGCAGATTTTTTATCGCGGCATCAACCGCGAGCAGAGACCGCGCCAGACGGATGTACCCCTTGCTCTCAGCGCCGTTTTGCAAGGGAACGGCCACGTAAAGCATATCTACGCTGAGCGTATGGCTGTAGCGTATGTCCATGCCCTGCCCCTTCGCCTGCGCCTGCTGTATTTCAACCCGGTTCAGGTGATTCTCCATATTTTTTGCGTCTGCCTCGGAATCGGCGATTACGGTACCGGATTTGTCAATCATGGTCACTCTCGTCCGGGACATCCCGGCAAAAGACGATACCAGCCGGCGGATATCGCTTTCGGACATCCTGGCCATAACCCTTGCAAGGGAAAGGAGTTCTCCGTGGGTTTTTTTTGTCTCTTCTTTTCTGATGCCGCTGGACAGGAGTAACCCCGTAATACCGAGTGTCAAGGTTATGATCACCAGGTACGTGGCAAATATTTTGAAAAATAAACGGGATTTCACATTAGTTCTCCTCGGAAACACGGGGGAATTTGTGCCTTACGGTCGTTCCCGTTACCATATAAATGACCATGTCTGCAATGCCCTTGGCGTGATCCGATATCCTCTCCAGACTTTTTGATATCTGGGAAATAATCATGGCCCGCGGGATCGTGTGCGGCTCCTCCATCATGAAGGTAAGCAGCTCCCGGAATATCTGCTCGTTCAAGTTATCTATGATCTCATCATCCTTCCTGACCTTCTCCGCCAACGACACATCTTCATTAATAAAGGCATCCAGGCTTTCCTTAATCATGCCGCGCGCCACTGCCGCCATCCGGGGCAGATCAATATAGGGTTTCAACTGCGGTTCGTTGTTCAGAATAATCGCCTTTTCGGCAATTTTGACCGCCATATCGGCGATCCGCTCAAGATGTCCGTTGATCTTGATCGCCGTGGCAATAAATCTCAGGTCCCTCGCCGCGGGTTGCCGCAAGGCCAAAAGGCGGATGCACTTCTCCTCTATCTCGACATCAAGCTTGTCAATCAAATCATCTTCGACCATCGCCTGCCGGGCCAGCTCCGTATTCCTTTCGATAAGGGCATTAATGCCCTTATCAATGGCCTTTTCCGTCAGCGCGCCCATGTAGATCAAACTTTCTTTTACTTCCCGCAGCTCGCTGTCGTACTGGATGTTGATGTGCCTTTTTTCTTCCATTGTCCCCCCTTAAGCATCATCTTTCTCTTTTCTCTCTACCATCCATCGTTCGGGAAAATCAACCGAACCTCCCGGTTACGTAGTCTTCGGTCAGTTTTTGGGATGGCGTGGTAAATATCTTGTCCGTCCGGTCGAATTCCACCAATTCCCCCAGCATCAAAAAACCGGTCCAATCGGAAATCCTCGCCGCCTGTTGCATATTATGCGTAACGATGATGATCGTAATCTCCCTTTTCAATATTTCCATAAGTTCTTCGATCTTCGCGGTGGAGAGCGGATCAAGGGCGGACGTCGGCTCATCGAAGAGCAGTATTTCGGGATTGACGGCCAGGGCCCTGGCAATGACGAGTCGCTGCTGCTGTCCGCCGGAAAGCTCATAGGCGCTCGTCTTGAGCTTGTCCTTCACCTCGTCCCATAAATGCGCATGCCGGAGGGCCTTCTCAACCCGTTCGGATTGATCGGCAATCTTTTTGATCCCTTTCAGCTTCAGTCCATAGGCGATATTGTCGAATATGCTCATGGGGAACGGGGTCGGCTTCTGGAAGACCATGCCTATGCGGCTTCTGAGGTGGATAAGGTCCATCGAATTCAGGAGGATGTTCTCCTGGCCGAGCAGTATCTCCCCTTCGTATCGGTTGTTGGGATAGAGGTCGTGCATCCTGTTGAAACAGCGCAGCAGGGTTGTCTTGCCGCATCCCGAAGGACCTATCAAGGCGGTTACCGAATTTTTGTACACCGGAAGGTTTATGTTCTTGAGGACATGAACGGTTCCGGAGTAGTAAAAATTCAGGTCTTTAACGGTTATCTCAATGGTCTCAGGCACTATCTATACCTCCACCTGATGATGAGCCTTCCCAGTATCGTGAGGATAAGGATAAAAATTGTAATGACAAATGCTGCCGCCCATGCCTGGGCATGCCAGGTCTTGTAAGGCCCCATCGCATATTGAAAGATCGTCGCCGTCAAGGAAGACATGGGGTGGTTCATATCCATTGAGAAGAACGAGTTATTGAACGAGGTAAACAACAGCGGCGCGGTCTCCCCGGCGACCCGCGCAATGGAGAGGAGGATGCCGGTAAGGATGCCGGTGGCCGCCCCCCGGTAAACCACCTGGATGATCACCTTGTAGTAGGGGGCTCCGAGGGCAAAGGCGGCCTCCCGCAGCTCCCACGGCACTAATGACAGCATATCTTCCGTCGTTCTGAGCACCACGGGAATCATGATGATCGCGAGGGCGACAGCCCCGGCCCATCCGTTGAAATGTCCCACGGGTCTTACGAGGATCGCGTAGACGAAGGTTCCGATGACGATGGAAGGAACGCTTACCACGATATCGGAGAGGATGCTTATCATCTTGGCGATCTTGTTGCCCCGTGCATACTCAGCCAGGAATGTCCCCCCGAGCACCCCGATCGGGACGCCGATCAGAGACGCGCAGAGCGTTATCATCAACTGGCCGACGAAAGCATGCCGTAAGCCCCCGCCCTCGATGCCGGCCGGCGCCGGGTCATTGATGAATAGCGTCAGGTTGAGCGCCTGCAGTCCGTGCACGAGTACATCCCCGAGGATAAATACCAGCCAGAACAGCCCCAGGAAGGCAGAAAGAGTGCTCAGCGAGAGAGCGACAACCCCTTCCGTTTTTCGTATCTGTTCTTTCGTCATCGCGCATACCTCCGCTCCGCACGCAGGAGAAAGAATTTCGCTATGGCAAGGAAGACGAAACTCATCACAAACAGAACAAGGGCAAGGTAAAAGAGCGATGAAAGGTAAATATCCTTGTCCGCCTCGGTAAACTCATTGGCGAGGGTCACGGTTATCGTCGCGGCGCTGTCGAAGAGCGAGGTGAATATCCGGTGGTTGTTTCCCAGGACGAAGGCGACCGCCATGGTTTCACCGAGGGCGCGTCCCAGGGAAAATAATATTCCCCCGAAAACGCCGAGCTTCGAATAGGGAATAACGATATTTTTCACGACCTCCCACTTTGTCGCTCCAAGGGCATATGCGGATTCCTTGACAACGGCCGGCGTCAGATTGAACGCATCCCGCGCTATGCTTGCCGTAAAGGGGATTATCATGATGCTCAGGATAACGGTTGCCGTCAAAATATCGATGCCCATGGGCGTGCCCTGAAAGAGGACGCTTACCAAGGGAATGTCGGCGGTGGCCCTCTTGAGAAATGGCTCAACGGTGTTGCCCATGATGGGAGAAAGGGTGAAAAGGCCCCACATGCCGTAAATGATGCTCGGAATAGCCGCCAGGAGCTCTATGGCAATTCCAATGGGACCTTTCAGAAAATTCGGCGATACTTCCGTGATGAAGACGGCAATACCCAAGGCGACGGGGATTGCCATCAGAAGCGACAGGACCGTGGTAACAATGGTACCATAGATACTGGTCAATGCGCCGAAGGATTCTTTGACCGGGTTCCAGTCGGTAGAAGTGAGAAATTGTATGACGCCGAATTTTTCTATCGCAAGCCAGGATTCTTTTACAAGAACAAACAGAATGCCGATGATAAAGACGATGACCGTACAGGAAGCAACAGCGGTAAGCGATGAGAAGATAATATCTCCCGGATTTCGTTTAAACGTTACGGCCATTCACGGATTCCTTTTCAGTGCGGATCAAATTCATGAAAAAATTAACTAGGCAAGAGAGCACCTGCCTGCCTTGCTGTTAAAAATTTTCGTTTAAGCAGGCTGTTCAAAAACGTGCAGATGCAAGGCCCCCGAAATACTTCACCATGAAGGCGTACAGGTACGTACGTCGAATGGCGAAGCATGAGGGAAACGCCGCAGATGAGCGTTTTTCAGCAGCCTGCTATTGCAGATTATGCGCCTTCCAGTAAGCCCTGATCTTATCCTTTAAGGATTTCGGTAGCGGCACGTAGGTCAGTTCCTTTGCCTTCTTATCCCCATTCCTGAAGGCCCAGTCGTAGAACTTGACGACCTTCCGGTTGGCATCCGTCTTCTCCTGGGCAAGGAGGATGAAGGTGGCTCCTGCTATGGGCCATGAATTTTTTCCCGGGGCATTCACCAGCCAGAGATAAAAATGCCTCTGCAGGTCGAACGTGCCGGTGTCCGCTGCATCCTCAAAGGCCTCGAAGCTCGGTACGACAAAAGTGCCGGCGGCGTTTTTGAGGAGCGTATAGGTGAGCTTGTTCTGCTCTGCATAGGCAAATTCAACGTAGCCGACGGAGTTTGCCGTCCTTTGCACATAGTTTGCCACTCCTTCGTTCCCCTTGCCGCCGATACCGACAGGCCATTTTACCGAGGTGCCGGCCCCCACCTTTGTCTTCCAGTCGGGAGAAACGCCGCTGAGATATTCGGTAAATACGGCCGTAGTGCCCGATCCGTCCGACCGGTGGACGACCGTGATCTCGGCATGGGAAAGCTTCAGCTTGGGATTCAAAGACTGAATTTTGTTGTCATCCCAATATTTAATTTCGCCCAGGAATATTTTTGCGGTAGCTTCGGCATCAAGCCTCATTTCGCCCGGTTTCACGCCGGCGATGTTGACCACCGGCACCACGCCACCGATGACGGCGGGGAATTGCAGTAGCTTTGCCTTGGCAAGCGCCTCCGGCGTCAAGGGAGCATCTGACGCTCCGAAATCCACCGTCCTCTCGGTAATCTGCCGGATTCCGCCGCCTGAGCCGATGGACTGGTAGTTGAGCTGCACACCGGTTGCCTTGTTGTAATCAAAGGCCCATGCGGAGTAGACGGGATAAGGGAAACTGGCACCGGCGCCGTTCAGCCTGTCCGCCGCATCTGCTCGTGCGAATGATAACATGCACGCCAATACCACTGCAACTTTAAAAACTGTTTTCATATTTCCTCCTTTGTTCATTTGAACGTCGTTTTAATATTTGTTCCTTGGGAATGGGAATCCGTATATACGTTAATTGTTGCGGCAATATTACAGACCGATTAATTTTTTGTTACAACAATTAAAGACTCGCGGAAACAGCTTCCTCTCCTTGCAGCAGTTTCTTCGCATTGACGATTGCCTGAGATAAATCCTGTTCGGGATTCCGGCAGATTTCGCCGTGTCCCGGAAATATCATCGATATCTTGCGGGCTTCCAGCCGGGTAATGGAGTTAATGTAATCCCCCACGCTTCCCGATTCGGCGATATAAGAGAGCGTTCCCCCCGCAAAGACCGTGTCCCCCGAAAAAACGATCTTAGTTTTAAACTCGTAAATGCATATGGAACCCGACGTATGTCCCGGCGTATGGATTACTTCGAGCGTATGGCTTCCCAGGTCGAAGAGCGACCTATTTTCCAGCCAGAGGTGTATGCGAAGCGGCACTTCGTTCCGATCCCCGGAGCGGTAGAGGGTTACATAGTGATCCTCCAGGGTGATCTTGGTTGCGGCAAAACGATGGGCCGCAATCAGTGCCGACTCCTGGAAATAGCGATTCGAGCCGATGTGGTCTACGTGCTCATGGGTATTAATGACCACGTCGACGTCCTTGACTTTCAGCCCCAGGCTTATAAGCTGTTTTTCAAGATGAAGAAAATTCTGATCCAGACCCGAATCAATTAAAACATTCCGATAAGCGGCGCGTATCAGGTAATTGTGGCTGCCTTTCCCCTGTCCCTTTAAAAGATAGATACCCTCTTGAATCGCCTCAGGTTTATCCGTCATTGCCTTTCTCCGTAAATTCCGCTTTGCTTTGCGTCATCGGCTGAGCGATAGTAAAAATTTGTTCTAAACGATTTTCCTGAAAGTAACGATACAGTCTCGGTTTCGGAGAGCATAGTTTGACCTTGCAGCCCAACAACTGGAATTCCTTCTTGATCGTATTCAGGACACCCAGAATATATATTTCCCCCGGTTTGTTCAGGCCGGCCAGATCAACCATAACACTCCGATATGACTGCCGAAGGTGGGGAAACAGATGCTTCTTCGCCCGTAAACGTTCGTTGACACCGGCCGTCCCCGCTAATCTGATGATCAGAGAATCTTCACCCGAGATAAACGAATACTCCATTGCAATACCTTCCTACTCCCCTATTTAAAAACCACACGTTTTTATCTTTCCTCATCTGTAGGCATCCTTAAATGAGCACCTCTCAGAAAGATACCGGAAGGAAAAATGGAAAATCATGATGCGGAGAATCAGCTTTTTTCCCTTCTTACGTATAACTCCAAGCGCCTTTGATTATTCGCAGGAATAGTACACAGGAATTGTTGCAGTTTAATGACAGTTTGATGAAAATACGGTTAAATGATTAAAGAAACCCTTCCCCGGGAAGGGACTTGCAGAAGATATGCCGGTGGTCTCGCAAAGAAACCAAAATGCACGGCGCGGGAACGAGCGCGAAGTGAACTGCGGCGGCCCTGCAATCCGTAAGAAATTTTACCGTTGCCATGCCCGCTAGTCCATGAAGCAAGCTGCCGGGGATAAGAATACGTTTGCTGCCGAATGCAGAGCGGACATCAGCCCGTTTTGTTCCGCTTCCTGATGATCAGCTTATCAATCCGGTTTCCGTCGAGATCAACGACCTCGAATGAAAAGCCGCGCCAGTTGAACGTCTCGCCGGGATGGGGAATATGCTTGAGAATATTAACGGCAAGTCCGGCCAGGGTGTCGAATTTTATTTTGCTTTTATCAAAGCCCTTCACATCGAATTCATAGGCAAACTCATAGAATGACATGTGCCCGTCGGCCAGCCAGGTGCCGTCGTCTCGCTGGATGATCTTGGGCTCGTCCGGGCTTGGTTCGCTGAAATCGCCCACCAGCGCCTCCAGGATGTCATTCAGGGTAACCATCCCTACGGTGGAACCATATTCATCCACCACGATCCCGTAATGGATCTTGTTGTGTTTGAAAAGTTCGAGCGTCTCGTAGGCCGAGAGCGTCTCCAGCACGAAATGCGCCAGTTTTTTCTGGTCCACGATTTTATAACCGGCATCGCATATGTTTCCCAGGAAAAGATCCTTAACAAAGACGACGCCCGCCACTTTATCCAGGTCGCCGTCGCAAACGGGATAGACCGAATGGAGCGAAATGCTGATCTTTTCCCGTTGAACGTCTTCGGGATCATGGACGTCGAGCCAGATTATATCGGAGTGATGGGTCATCAAAGAACTGATCTTCCGGTCACCCAGGTGGAAAACGCGTTCCACAATATCCTGCTCAATTTCTTGCACTTCCCCCCCTTCAGCGCCTTCCTGTACCATGGCTTTGATTTCCTCTTCAGTCACCTTGGAATTGGCTGAAGGCCTGATGCCAAGCAGGCGGACGATCCCGTCGCTGCACCAGGACAGTATCAACGCAAAAGGATAGGTAATGTACGCCAGGAAAAGCAGCGGGCGGACCATTGCTTTGGAAATTCCTTCCGGGTTTGTGAGACCGATCTGTTTGGGCACCAGTTCGCCGACCAGCATGAAAACAAAGGTAACCAAGATCACAACGACGGCGAGGGCCAGCGATTGGCTGTAGGCGGGATTGAATCCCATCCCTATCAGCACGTTTCTCATACCTTCGGCAATCTCATCGGAGCTGTATACGCCGGTCAGAATGCCGATCATGGTGATCCCTATCTGAATGGTGGAGAGGATCCGGGACGGCGCCATAGCGTTGGCGAACGCGAGCCCGGCCAACTTGTCGCCCTGCTGAGCGTCACTTTCGAGCCTGGTCTTGCGGGCCGATACCAGAGAAATTTCCGCCAGCACCAACGCGCCGTTGAACAGTAAGAGTATGAATAAAATGACAATCGCTGAAACCATATCGTAGTTACCGTAACCTCCCTCTCTAAGATTTTCCGCAAGCGCCGGCGGTGCGCTCGCCGCCGGGCCCATCAATCCGCTTTTCCGCACGGGACGGGATATTTATACCACAGAACTATTCCGCATGCGGCAAATATTTTGATCGGAATTTTAATGCGTTCACTTTACCGGCAGGGAGTATGCGGATGAGAGAAACCGTTACCGAACGTCGGCGAACTTGTACCCGATCCCGCGGACGGTCAGAATATACTGCGGATTTTCCGTATCTTTCTCGATGGCGGCGCGCAAGCGGCTGATGTGGACGTCAACGGTGCGCGGCTCCACGAATGCCTCATCCCCCCACACATGATCCAGGAGTTGATCACGACTGTATACGCGACCGGGATGCCCGGTAAGGAATGTCAGCAGCTTGATCTCCATTGGCCCCAGCGCTACTTTTTTTCCTTCAACCGTAACCTCATACCGTCCATAATCAATGGAAAGTCCCTCAAAGGTAAATGTCCCCTCCGGATCGGTTTCCGACTTCGTTTCAGCCCTTCTCAGAACCGCGCGCACCCGGGCAATCACTTCCCGCACATTGAAGGGCTTCGTCACATAATCGTCCGCCCCCATCTCCAGCCCTAAAATTTTATCAACGTGTTCGGACTTCGCCGTCAGGATGATAACGGGCAGACTCGCTGTTGCCGCATTCTTTCTGATCATGCTGCACACGTCCATCCCCTGAATCCCCGGCATCATCAGGTCGAGGAGAACCAAGTCCGGCCTGGTGACGGGGGAACTGACCATGTTCCACGCCGCGTGCCCGTCGTACGCTTTCTGGACGGCAAAGCCCTCCTGCTCGAGATTGTAGGCAATCAGGTTGACGATGTCTTTTTCATCATCAACAACGAGGACCTTCTTTTTGCGCATATCCCTTCACGCCCATTTGTCTGCTTAAGAATTATTTTCTCCCTTGCGTCTCGCGGCCCGTTTATTCGCATCGAGTTCCATTTTGCGCATGCGGATGTTTTGCGGCGTCACTTCCACCAGTTCGTCTTCGGCGATAAATTCAATACACTGATCCAATGACAGCGGGCGCGGCGGCCTTAAGGTTACCGTCGCTTCAGAGGTTGAACTCCTCATATTGGTGAGCTTCTTTTCCTTGGTAATATTGACCGCCATATCGCCGGTGCGGTTGCGTTCCCCGATGATCATGCCGGCGTACACCTCGGTTCCCACCTCGACAAAGAGTTCTCCGCGGTCCACCATGGCCAGGCTGGCATAGGTATTGACCCTGCCGCTTCTGTCCGCCAGGAGAGCTCCGCTTACCCGTTGCGGAATCGGCCCGAACCACGCGGCATAGCCTTCGAAGAGCGTATTCATTACGCCCGCCCCGCGGGTATCCGTCAGGAAGTGGGAGCGGAATCCGATCAGGCCGCGGGAGGGAACGAGAAACTCCATGTTTACCCGGCCACTTCCCTTGTTGACGAGGTTCATCATGCGTCCCTTCCTCTCCGAGAGTTTTACCGTCACCGCGCCGACGAATTCTTCGGGGATGTCAAGAAACACGCGCTCTACGGGCTCCAGGGTCTTCCCGCCTTCCTTTTTCGTGATGACGTTCGGCCTGGATACCATCAGCTCGTAGCCTTCCCGGCGCATGGTCTCGATAAGCACCGCCATCTGGAGTTCTCCCCGTCCACAGACCTCGAGGGCATCCTTGCGTTCCAGAGGTTTCAGTTGCAGCGACACGTTGCGCAGCTTTTCGCGTTCCAGGCGTTCCAGGAGATGGCGTGACGTGAGATACTTTCCCTCCTTGCCGGCAAAGGGGCTGTTGTTCACATAAAAGATCATGGAAACGGTAGGCTCGTCCACGTATATCCGGGGAAGCGGCTGAGGATTCTCCTGGGAGGTAATGGTATCGCCGATGCTGATCGCTTCCACGCCGCTGACGGCGATGATGTCTCCGGCCTCGACCATCTCGACCTGCTTTTTCTTTAAACCCTGATAGGTGTACAAGGCGGAAAATCTCACGCCGTTGCTAACGGCATGTTCGCCGCACAGGGCATAGCTCTGATTCATTGCCAGCGTCCCGTTCATCAGGCGTCCGACGGCAATCTGCCCCACGTAGGGATCGTAATCAAGATTGGTTACGAGGAACTGGGGGACGTGGCCGTCATCGGCTTCCGGCCCGGGGATGGAGGAACAGATCGTGTCGAACAGAGGTTTGAGGTCTTCCGACCGATCGCCGGGTGTCCGGTGGGCAATGCCCAGCTTGGCATTCGTGTAGAGAATGGAAAACTCGATCTGCTGCTCGCTCGCATCAAGGTCAATGAAAAGGTCATACACCTCATTGATCACCTCCTCGATCCGGGCGTCGCCGCGGTCAATTTTATTGATGACGACGACAATGGGTATCTGACGGGCAAGGGCTTTTTTTACGACGAACCTGGTCTGGGGAAGCGGCCCCTCGCTGGCGTCCACCAGCAGGATTGCCCCGTCCACCATGTTCAGGCTCCGTTCAACCTCGCCGCCGAAATCCGCATGCCCCGGCGTATCAACAATATTGATTTTGACGTTATTGTGCCAGATGGCCGTATTTTTCGCCATGATCGTGATGCCGCGCTCCTTCTCGAGATCCATGGAGTCCATCACCCGCTCCGCCACCTCCTGGTTCTCCCTGAAGGTCCCCGTTTGTTTCAGCATGCCATCCACGAGTGTCGTCTTGCCGTGGTCAACGTGGGCAATGATGGCGATATTTCTAATAGTTTGCTTTCGCACGCTTCTTTTTACTCCTTTCACCCATACTGCATCGCAACTCAGACGCGTTTTCGCCGAACAGTGGTTGTATACATCCAACGCTCCCCTGTGTCCATCAAAGAAAAAAACTCCCCACCCGTTTGACCGGACGCGCGGCCCTTCAAGCCCCGTCCTGGAGGCAAGGAATAATCAGCGACGCGCGCATCCCTCCTGCCCGTGTCTGTCCGTATTTATTCGCATTGTGCCGTGCTCACCGATATGGTAGTGATAGCGTATGAATGAAAACATTAGGGAGCGTTCATTTCTCGGCCGTTTTGCCTGGCTTTCCATTGCAGCGGCAATTCTTACGATCGGACTGAAAACTGTTGCGTATGCGCTTACGGGTTCCGTTGGTCTGCTCTCAGACGTACTCGAATCCTTTGTCAATCTTGCCGGCGCACTCATGGCTCTGGCAATGTTGACCGTGGCCGCACGGCCGGCCGATGAGGAACACACCTACGGACACAATAAGGCGGAATACTTTTCCAGCGGCGCCGAGGGAACGCTTATCCTGTTCGCCGCCGTAAGCATCGGCTATGCGGCCATTCAGCGGCTTATTGCTCCCCGACCCCTTGAACAGATCGGATTGGGCCTGGGAGTTTCCGTTGCGGCATCGCTCGTTAATCTGGTGGTTGCGATTATTTTGCTCCGGGCAGGAAAACGCTACCACTCCATAACGCTTGAAGCCAACGCACATCATCTGATAACGGACGTCTGGACATCAGCGGGAGTAGTGATCGGCGTGGGAGCGGTAGCTTTGACGGGCTGGGAACGTCTGGACCCCCTCGTTGCATTGGCTGTCGCCGGCAACATTGTCTGGACGGGAATCAAGATCGTGCGGAACTCCGTTTCGGGGCTGATGGATGCGGCCCTTCCTGCTGAAGAGCAAAATGCTGTGCGAGCCGTGTTGGCGCAGCACCTAAAAGCGGGGGTTGAGTGTCATGCCCTTCGCACACGCCAATCGGGAACGCGACGGTTTGTGTCACTCCACGTACTGGTTCCCGGCGTATGGACTGTTCAACGTGGACATCAACTGCTGGAATCCATCGAAGCCGATCTTTGCCGCGCGCTGCCGAATGTCACGGTTTTTACTCACTTAGAGCCGCTGAACGACCCGGCAGCCTGGAACGATACCGCTCTGGACCGTCCGGAAACATCCGCCGCCAACAGTGAACCGTTCCTTAAATAAACCAATCGGAGCAGCTACTGAAATATCTCCCGTATCTTATGGAGCAGTTCCGTCGCTTTCAACGGTTTCGAGAGGAAGTAGACGTTGTCTTCCCGGAAAATATTACCGCCAATGATATCCGCCGTATAGCCGCTCATGAAGATTGCCGGCATATCCGGTTTGATTCTCCTGACTTCGTTATACATCTCCAGGCCGTTCATTTCCGGCATGATCACGTCGGTAACAATCAATTGAATCTCATCCTGATGGTCCCGGAAAATAGATAAGGCCTCTTTGCCGTCGCCGGCCTCCAGCACCCTGTAGCCGAATTTTTTCAACAGCATCGCCATCATGTTCCGCACCGCCTCATCGTCCTCCGTCAGCAGGATTATTTCGTTCCCGCGGGACAGAATATCGTCCCCGACTTCCTGCACCTCCCAAACCTCCGCATCAATCAGCGGCAGATATATCTTGAAGGTCGCCCCCTTCCCGAGTTCACTGTATACGTCAATGAAACCGTTATGCTTCTCGATGATTCCGTACACCATTGAAAGTCCGAGGCCGGTTCCCCTCCCCACTTCCTTCGTGGTGAAAAAAGGTTCAAAAATGTGTTCCTGGATTTGTTTGTCTATGCCCATACCGTTATCCGAAACGGCGAGAATAGCATACTTCCCCGGCAGTATCTTCGACCGGACAATTCCCTCCGAACCGATCGTGCCCTCTTCCGTTGTGATGAACAGCTTGCCTCCCCGCGGCATGGCATCCCGTGCATTTGCCGCCAGATTCATGAGCACCTGTTCCAGTTGTCCCCGATCGGCCTCGACAACCAGCTTGCCGGTGGACAGACGAACCGCAACCTCGATGTCCTCGCCGATGATACGGGAAAGTATCGTTCGGAAACTATTGATGATTTCATTGAGATTGAGCGGCTTCATGTCCACCGCCTGCTTCCTGCTGAATGCCAGCAGATTCTTCGTCAGCTCTGAAGCGCGATCCACGGAGTCAACGATTCTCAAAGCCAAAAGAGCGAGTTGAGCATTTTCTTTCGCGTGCAGTTGTATAAGGTTGGCGTATCCTAAAATGGCCGTCAAAATGTTGTTGAAATCGTGGGCAACGCCGCCAGCAAGCGTCCCTACGGCCTCCATCTTCTGGGATTGCAGGAGTTGTTCCTCCAGCTTTCGGTGTTCCGTGACGTCAACGCCGATGCCGGCGAGGCCGGAAATCCGGCCTGAAGAATCGCGCAACGGAGTATTGTTCCATACAATGAGCCTTTGCGCGCCGGCGCGTGTTAAAATCTGATTTTCATAGTGCACGGGCATATCCGTTTCTGAAACGCACGCTGTTAAAATTGATTGGACATCTTTTCTGATCGGTTCGGGTATAAAAATTTCAAAATAGTTCTTATGCAGGATCTCATCCCTGGACCAGCCGGTAAGCTCCAGGAGATAGTCGTTGCAGAAGATGATGTTGCCGTCGCCGTCAAGCATAACCGCCACCTGGTGGATGTTTTCGAGCAGAACGCGGAATCTTTTTTCGGCGGCCAGAAGCGCATCGGCGCTTTGCTTGCGCCGGGTAATATCGCGCCAGATGGACCTGCTGTACAGCATATTGCCTGCTTTATCCCTTACCGCCGACACGTTCAAGCTGACGTCCATGATGCTTCCGTCTTTACGCTTAATTTTCCGTTCGACATTCTGGACTTCGCCTGTTTCCGGAAATTTTTGGAACGATCTTTTCGCCTTCGCCGCAGTATCTCCGTCGTAGAATTCAAATATCTGATGCCCTATGACCTCCTCCCGGGTGTATCCGGTGCCTTTCAGAAACGCCTTATTGCACTCCAGTATGGAGCCCGTCTTAACATCTAACGAATAATACATGTCCGGAGCGTTTTCATAGAGGTCGTAATATTTTGCCTCCGATTCCTTGAGCTTACGCGCTATTCGCCGCCGCTGGAAAATGACAACGATCAGAAAACATATGCCCAGAAGCAAAAGGCCTATTACTGCAAAATTTGCCACCATAACACCTTTGTACACGGCAAATAACGATAGGGGCCGGTTGATGATGATGCTGTCAGGGGGAAGGGACGATTCGGAAATGGTAAAACGCTTTAGTTGCTCATAGTCGAACATATATTGCGAGAGATTCTTGAAAACGACGGGAATGCCGCCGACATTTTCTCCCTGGAGTATCCGCGTAACCAGTTTTGCCGTTTCAGCGCCCACTGCTGCCGGGCTGAGCAGTTTCCCGCCGACGATCCCGTAACCGAGCCTCACCTCGGAGCGGTCATACATGGGAACCGTACTGTGTCGGCTGAATAACCGTGCTAATTTTTTCGTATCAAAATTTTTTCCGGTTTTGTCGTTGGCATAGATCAACAAGAAAACCAGACAGTCCTTGGGAAGACGCTCAAGCTTCCTGAAGATTTCCTCCACGGCCAGGTTCTCGTTGAATCTGAATCGGACTCGGTCGGTAAAGCGGGGCAGTACGGTTTCCACATCTTTGCGGGTTGCCAGACCTGCGATTGAGTAATCATGGAGGACGAAAATTTCGCGGGTCTTCGGGTGCAGGCGGAGCATGAGCTCAATGGTGCCGGCAGGGTCAGAGGTGTCCACGACCCCGGTGGCGCGGGTATCGCCGGCCAGCATGCTGCTTTTGAAATCACTTACGCCGCAGAAAACGAGGGGGACATTGCCGAAAATATCCCGATGGTGCTTGATGGCAAAATTCAAGGCAGGACCATCCAACGCTATCAACACGGAAAGGCGCTTGCCCTGATATTTTTTCCGGAAGAGCGCCTGCAATTCCGCCAGATGCTCCCCGCGAAGCAGGCGCTTGTAATCCAGGTATTCGATGATCGGCAGTTTGATCAATCCCTTATTTTGCAGCTCATTGACAATCGCCGCCTGTTCGCCATCCGACCAATAAAACCCGGGGTGGTAAGAGTTCAGGAGAAGAATTGAGGCGTCAGTTATTTTACCGGGGGGTTGCGTTTCGCTGCCGAATGCCGATGTCCAGACGAAAAAAGAGCACAGCAGCACTATTACATAGTTTGACCATTTCGTGGAAAAACTTTTTTGCGTCAGGATCACCTCCCGGTTATTAGTAAGTGAGAAATTGTTTTTCGCGCTTTTCCGGCAGAAAATAATTTCGTTAACGCACGTATCTCGTTTATCAGGGTTAGGATATATTCGGTAAACTCTGCATGAACGATTCTTAATCAGGCAGCGATTGCATTTTCCGCAGCGCGCCGCGGAAAATCCTTGGTTTCGTCGAACTTGCCATTGGGAAATCGTTCAAACTCGTGATACATATACAGAGGATGGAACCCGTATGTCAAGAAGATTGAAGCTCTCCGTGAGCGCGCGGGGAAGTGTCTTCGGTTCTTCAGGGAACATCATCGTTCATCATTCGCTCGCGCACCTTGCGGCAAGCCGCGGAAAATGCGCGTGCCGCTGAGTTTAACAGGCCGTATGTAACCGGAACATGACGAAATGAACAAGCGCGTTTCTATCATCATTCCCGTCCTGCACGAGGCCCTGATCATCAACGACCTCATCGTTCACTTGCGGGGGCTGGAGCGTGCTGAAAAAAGCGAACTGATCGTCGTGGACGGCGGTGCGGCGGAAGATACGCTCGATGCCATAGCCGACAAGGAGGTGCGCCGTTTGACAGCCCCGCCGGGGCGTGCCAGACAGATGAACACCGGGGCGGCGGCGGCCTCCGGCGATATCCTCCTTTTTCTCCATGCGGATACGCGCTTGCCCGCCGATGCCCTGACGCTGATAGACCTGGTTATGTCGGGATCGAGATATTGGGGAGGGGCGTTCAACCTGGGGATTTCCTCCCCCCGCTGGATTTACCGGTTCATCGCAGCGGCAGCCTCCATCCGCTCGCGCCTCACCCGCATCCCTTACGGCGACCAGGCCATCTTTATCGGGAAGGAGGTGCTCCAACACCTGGGGAGCTATCCGGAAATTCCCCTCATGGAAGACGTAGCCCTCATGCAGCGCATAAAGAAATCCGGCGGCAAAATATATATTATCCCCCGATGCGTCGCGACATCTCCCCGGAGATGGGAGCAGGAGGGAATCATCTATGCGACACTGAGAAACCGGTTCCTGCTCATGGCATACTGTCTGGGCGTTCCGCCCGCTAAACTGGCAGGGCATTATACAAACGGGGAAAGGAAGAATGACCGCTGAAACACCGATAACGAACGGGTGCATCCTGCTTTTCGTGAAATCGCCGGAGCAGGCGCCGGTCAAGTCTCGCCTGGCGGCGGACATCGGCGAAGAGGCGGCCGGCGAGCTGTACAGAAACTTTGTCCTGGATATCTTGGAAACACTGTCCGGCGTCACGGCAACAATGCGGTGCGCACTGCACGTATGCGTTCACCCGCCCGGCGCACTGCAGCAAACGAGGAAATGGCTGGGAAACGATTACCGCTGTCTGCCCCAACGGGGACAGAACCTGGGAGAACGGATGAGAAACGCCTTCCAGGCCGGCTTTGCCGAGGGTTATAAACGGGCGGTGATTATCGGCAGCGACACTCCCGACCTCACGGGCGAAATCATCACCGAGGGACTGCGCCGTCTGGAACACGGTGAAGCGGTGATCGGCCCCGCCCATGACGGCGGCTATTACCTCATCGGTTTTCGGTCCGACACGTTCCTGCCCGCCGTTTTTGAAGACATTCCCTGGAGCACGGGAGACGTTTTTGCCGCTACCATGAAAATCTTCCGACAGGCCAAGAGCGATGTCGCCGTCCTGCCGCCCTGGCGGGACGTGGACACCCTGTCCGACTTACAAGATTTCCGCATGCGGCGCGAAAAGAGCAGCTTTGCCGATTCACGAACGATGCGCTGCCTCCGGTCACGGGATGGGGAGAAATAGCACCTTCCTGCTCTGAAGTTCCGCTCCAGACAAAAGAGAACTACGCTGCCAACATCCCCGAACAGGAAGACCCCGCGCCTGCCGTGCAGCCGAAGCAGTGATTGCCCGTCACGATGCGCCGATGAACGAGTTGCCGGTGGTCAAAGTACTCGATCCGGGCGGGAGCGCCGTGATTGACGGGCATCCCGATGGCAAGGTTGAAGTCGCAGTCGTATACCGTCCCGTCCCAGTCAATGCTGATCTGATGACGGCACATCAAATGGGGAAGGGTTGTGGGATTGAACGCCTCCCGGAGTATCTTCTGATACGCTTCAAGCTGTCCGTCTTTTTCCAGTTGCCGTCTAAATCTGCCGAGCGGCATATTGGTCAGAACGAACAAATGGCTGAAGGAAACACCGTAGCGGCTTTTGAGCTCCTCCCGGTAGACCCCTTCCAACTCGGATTGGCGGGGAGGGAGGAAAGGGCCGCGGGGATTATAGACCAGATTCAGGACCTGTCCTCCCTCGAGACCGTATCCCGCCCGGTTCAGGAGACGCATGGCGGCGATACTTCGGGCATGGACCCCGCTCCCTCGCCATGCATCCACATTCTCGGACAGATAGCAGGGCAACGAACCGACCAGGGAAACGCCGCAGGACGTGAACAGACCAATCAGGTCAGAGAGGGGAGGCGCCGACAGCGTAGTCAGATTTGTCCGCACCTGAACGGCCTGGCCCCGGGCGCAGAGGGCCTCCACGAAATAACGAAAGCGGGGATGGAGTTCGGGAGAACCGCCGGTTATCTCGACACGGCGGAAGTTCCCGTCTTCCACAAGGCGGAGAACGCCCTCCATGACTGCTTCCGGCATCTGTTCGCTGCGGCGGGGAGAGCACGCCAGATGGCAGTGGCTGCACGCCAGATTGCAGATTCTCCCAAGGTTGACCTGGAGGGTGCGGATCTCCGCAGATATCAGTCCTTCCGCAAGGGTGTCATGAATTTTGAGTTCAAATTCCTTCATTGTCTTGCCATCCTCCCTCGATGGGAATGGGCGCAAAAAACCCTCATAAGGTTGTATGATCGGTTTTTAAAATATGTGCCACATTTTATCGGGGGCAATGCTGTTCTCAAATATCACTCCCGCATGCCCTGCCTTTCAGGTGAAAGAACAAACGCAGGCCCTTCCTTACCCTCTCTGAGAACAGCTTCCGGGAGAGAAATGTCCCGGCAACCCGCTTGTTGATTTCCCCGAGCGTTGGATAGGGATGCACGGCGGAAGCAAGGGTGGAGAGCTTCATGCCGCCGTTCATGATCGCTACCCACTCGCTGACTAAATCCCCGGCGCGAGGTCCTAATATCTGAACGCCAAGGGGCTTTTCTCTCTCGTCGAGGATCATTTTGATCTTACCGATAGATTCGCCTTCCGCGAGGCTGCGATCGTTGTCTTTGAACTCTTCCGTCCAGACGGAATGCTTTATGCCGGCGGCGGTCGCCGCGCTCTCGTTCATCCCAATGCTGGCCAGTTCGGGATCGGTATAGGTGCACCAGGGAAGATACGTGTAATCTACTTGTCTGGGCAGATGGAAAATTGCATTGCTCAGCACGATTGCCCCTTCATATCCGGCGGCATGGGTGAATTGGTATTCCCCGGTAACATCCCCTGCTGCAAAGATATGCTTTTGGCTCGTTCGCAACCGTTTATCCACCTTGAGCCCCCTTTTATCAAAATCAAGTCCGATCTCTTTGAGCCCCAATTCATCCACGTTGGCATCTCTGCCCATGGCGACCAGAATGATCTCAGCCCTCAGGCTTGCCGTTTCGTCTTTGCCGATCTTTATGACGACTTCTCTTTCAGCGCCCCAATCTTTTGCCCTGAGTACAGACGTGTTGAGATAAAAGACGACCCCCTCCTCGCGCAAGACATTCATGACCTGGTCGGCCATGTCCTTGTCTTCTTTCGTTAATATCTGATTGCTCCGCTGAATTACGGAAACCTTTGTTCCCAGACGGCCGAAAGCCTGCGCCATTTCAATGGCGATCGGGCCGGCGCCCAGAACGATCATTGATTCGGGCAGTCTTTCCAAGGAATAGATTTCTCTATTGGTGATATAGGGTGTTTTGTTCAGCCCTTCCACGGGCGGGATGGAAGGCGAAGAACCTGTAGAGACAACCCATTTTTTTGCAGAATATGTCTCTCCGTTGAGCCGCACCGCATGCTCGTCCACAAAACTCGGCTCGCCAAACTCCACCCGGACGCCGAGCTTACAGAATCTCTCTCTGGAATCATGTTGCTGGATAATGCTGATAACGGATTGGATCCTTCTTGATACCTCCTGAAACGCGACGGGCTTAATTTCCAGAGACGGCAGGCCAAAGTGCGCGGCATTTTTCATCAAATGATATACCTGGGCCGTTCGGATAAGTGTCTTGCTCGGGACACAGCCATAATGAAGACAGTCTCCGCCCAGTTCACTGTCTTTCTCGACAAGAAGCGTTTTAGCCCCGAGCTGGGCTGCCCCGGACGCGATGGTCAAGCCGGCTGCTCCGCCGCCTATGATGCCGATATCAAAATCATAATTTGCCATGCGATTCTCCTTGATTACGAAGCGTTATCTCTTTCCGGAGTTTCTCTTCTTTGCTTTATATAAAGACAGCAACTTCTTTGTTGCGATAGGGAAAAGACCGAGAAGCGCAAAAGAGAAAATCAGCCCCGGTGAAAGTATCCCTGAAAGAGAATTGATCTTTGCCAGTTCCTTACCGGCATTGACATAGACTACGGTCCCGGCCAACATCCCAATCTGAGAAACCCCGTAGAAGGTCTTAAGCGGCATCTTCGTGAGCCCCATAATAAGATTGATAAGCCAAAAAGGAAAGATCGGGATCAAACGCAGAGTGAACAAATAAAAAGCCCCGTCTCTTGCTATTCCCTCGTTGACCTCTTTGAGCTTGTCTTTGAACCTTGCCTGCACCCAATCGCGCAAGACAAACCGCGACACAAGGCATGCCAAAGTTGCGCCGATCGTACTTGCAAAGGAAACAACAACGGTGCCTATCAATAATCCAAACAGCGCTCCCCCTGCAAGAGTCATTATCGCGGCCCCCGGCAAGGATAACGACGTTACAAGGATATAGATCACCACGTACGCGGCGATTACCGTGAGGCGGTGATCTGCATAGAGGGCAGCGAATTTCGCCTGAGATGCCTTGACGTAAGAAAGGGTAAAATACGGACCGAGATCGAAGATAGTAAAGATCAGTGCAAGTCCGACTACGACGGTTACAACCACTATTTTTTTTGTGATGTTCTTATTCACCACACTTTTTGCCCCGATACGCCCATGCCCGGCAACATCTTACCCCGTGTCAATGCCCCGCCGCACTACCCCACAGATCCCTGAGGCGCTCGTCACGACCGCACCTGCTACGGTAGTATTTGTAACGGATCGGGTTCTTTTTGTAGTAGTGTTGGTGGTAATCCTCGGCAGGATAGAACTCGGCAGCCTGCACAATCTCGGTTACGACAGGCCCTTTGAAGGGTTTGTTTTTTTCCAACAGTTCCTTCGACTGCAGCGCCAACCGGCGCTGTTCCGCATTGTGATAAAAGATGGCGCTTCGATACTGATGCCCCGAATCACAGAACTGCCGGTCCCTGGTGGTCGGATCGATGTTGTGCCAAAAGACGTTCAGGAGTTTCTCGTAGCTCACTTTTGACGGGTCATACACGACCTGAACTGCCTCGGCGTGTCCGGTTTCTCCAGCCGAGACCTCTTCGTAAGTGGGATTTTTTTTCTGCCCGCCGGTATAGCCGGATGTGACTGATACTACGCCGGGAATCTCGTCGAATGGGTGCTCCATACACCAGAAGCAGCCGCCCGCGAAGGTCGCTTTCTCAAGAGTAGTTGCAGCCATACCTGGGGTGATTGCGATGAATATGGCTGACAGTCCCATAATAACGATATTAAGCATTTTCATTATGTCTCCTCCAGGTTGTGTGATTCTTCCATCGTTATCCCGCCCCCCTCGACCTTTACGTTCCCGGAGTGGAGACCCTTTGCCCCATCGGGAAATGACCGGAATAATTTTCCCAAGAGGGATGGAGATTCCTGGACTTTACCCGCTCTGAGATCCACATCTATAGTTGTATTTGCGATGAGAGGCAGGGACGTATCATTGATGCGTCCCCATCGAGACTCCGGTCAATCCATCGCGAACCATAGTCTCAGCAAGAGGTATTAATAAGCAATATCAATAAATAGTAAGTTAAACGGTAGGTAATAGCTATGAATGACCCTTCGTGACGTCCGAAAGAGAAAGGATCTACGGCTGCAAAGGTCAACAAGACCTCCGGAAGGAGATTGTAGGATGAGATGATGCGGGCAAAGGCCTTGGGGTCCATGAGCTTGACCGCACCGCCGTACAGGAACAACGCCGCCAGGAGTATCCTGACAATTCCGTACAGCCATTTCGAAAACAGTATTGTTCTCAAACCCTCTTTCATCCCAGGCTCTTTCTTTCCCTGCACGGAGATCATATTTCTCTACTTCGAATTCGCGACACGGTACATAAGGATGACCGGTTCCCCGTCGCCCGGCAGCACATCCGCCCGGCCCTTGAACCGGGAATTGGGATCGAGGAACCGTTTTATCGAATTTGTCTGAGGATAGCGCGCGTTGCTCGATATGGATATCCAGCAACTTTCGAGACAGGTTATGCATCCGGTGTTCTGTTCCTCCGAGGCCTTGCGGTTGCCGCCGAACTTGATTTGAAACCCCTTCCCCGTCTGATCGTGGAATATTTCGTCGAGGGCGAGTTCCTTGCCCAGTCCGGGCCAGGTCGCCTTGACGTCGAGGATATCTCCTTCAACATATTTGCCTATGGTGTCCTTTGTCAGGTTGTTCCCCGGCTTTGCGCCGATCTTGATCAAAGCATCATGAAAGTCGAGATGATTTGCGAAAGATCGCAAGATCGCCCTGTCCTGAAACTTGCCGTCCTTAAATACAACGCCCCAGTGGACATTTGACTGGTGGACGTTCATCTCATGCACTTCCGTGTAGACAAGCACCCGCTTTCCCTTCCCATCGATAACGAGGGGGTTCGTTTTTGTCGGATACTGCTGGACATCCTCAGCCGCACTCCGGGCAGCCGCGGCAGCCTTCTCCCGAGGCGCCGCAAAGACCAGAGCGGAAGCGAAAACGGCTACTCCTGCGGCAACGAGCAAATACTTTTTCATGGTGGTACCTCCTTTTATTCGGACAAAATAATTTTTCCGCATGTGAACGAATTTCACGTGCAGAATGCTGCTTTACAGGGGATCATGAATCCCCTTCTTCTTTTTGTAGCGCCCGTACAGGAGCGGAATCAGGCTGACCAGGATCACCAAACCCAGACCCGCCACGAAGGTGGGCGATATCCTCCCTTTGAGCACGTCCAGCAGGGAACTGGAAAAAACGATGAAGGCGATGCAGGCGGGAAGCATGCAGAAAAACGTGGCCACGGCGTAATGGAGGAATTTGACCCGGGTAAGGCCGAAGGCGTAATTGAGCAGGTTAAAAGGGAAGAGCGGGATAAGCCGGGTAAAGGCGACCACCTTCCAGCCGTGCCTCTCCACGCCCTCATCGAGACGGCGCCATTGGGGACCTCTCAATTTCCTCTCCACCCAGTCGCGGGCCACATACCGGGCCACGAGAAAGGCGATGCAGGCCCCGGTCGTGGCGCCGGTGATCGCATAGACCACCCCCCAGAAGGGACCGAAGAGAATACCCCCGGCAATGGTAAGGGGCAACCCGGGCAGCAAAAGCGACGGCGCCAGGGCATAAACAAGCATATAGACAAACGGCGCCAAACCGCCGTAGCCCTCTACCCATTGGCGGAGCGTCTCCTGCTCCAGATACCGGGTAGCCCCCGTAAGCCTCACGGCCAGAATTACAGCCGCGATGGCGCCCAAAAGCAGGATACGCTTTGCCATGTCCTTTTTCTTCCCCTCCCGGCCATCCAAGCCATCTCCCGTGAAGGTTCTTTCGCGCGTGACCGGAGCGGATATTCTTTGCTTCAATTTCTTTTTCAGCTTTAAACGGTTCAGATACGTAAAGGGACCCTTTGTAATCCTGACCTTCCCGGCTATCGTCGCCTCCGGCGCCCACAAAAGATCCACGATGTGGCTCGTAGGCGTTATTCCATTTAAATGGTTGGTACATCCCGCACAATAGGTAACCATCCTCCTGCCGGCTGCCTCGTCCTTCCGCAGCTCTTTCCACTTCGCCGCCAGATCGGGAGACAGAGCGGTAACGAACCCTCCCTCGCCGCAGCATAACGTATCTTCGCCGTGGTGGGGCATTTCTTCGATGGTCAACCCCTGCTTCGCAACCAGGCTCCGGACAGAGGCGTGCACGGCGGGAGAAAAACGCAGGGGACAAGGGTCATGAACGGTTACCGTGCCCCCTATCTTCTCGTCGAACGGCAACGAGTGTTCATCCATGATTTCATAAATGGTGCTGACCTTGAGTTCTTCCCCATAGGCATCGAATATCCGGTGACAATTCGGGCAGGCAACGATCACTTTCTTTACGCCGCTTTGAACGAGGAAATCCTTCATCTCCCGGAACATGGCCTGGAAATACTCCTTGCGGCCCAGGTCGTGGGAAATCTTCAGGCAGCAATCGAGGACGATGCCGAGGGATGGAATGAATTGTTTCAGATGGTCATAGATATTGAACGTTGTTTCGGACCGCGTCCCCGTGAGGGTGCAGCCGGGGAAAAAGACGGTATCGCAGTTTTCCGGAATGGCGTAATAGGTGAAACGCTGGGAAGCGCCGCGCTTCTCATAGGCCAGGAGGCCGGCATGTTCAGGATAATCGAGGGGATCGCGCCTTATTTTTTCCCGGCGCATTTCCAGAAAGAGATCAGAGGGCTTGAGCTTTACCGGGCAAACGGCCGCGCATAATTGACAGAGACTGCACTCGAAGGGAAGGAGTTGAAAAAGTTTATCGGCAGGATCATAGGATGCAGCCACCTCGCCGGGAGTTCCATACTTCCGGAGAAAGGCGCAATCCTGTCGGCAGGCGGCACAGCGGGTGCACTTCGCCGCCACGTCGCTCGTAAGCGCCGCCAGGTTTGAACCTGCGCCATGATGCAAGTCACCGACTTGCGAATGATACGGTGTCTCCAAAATAATCCTTTCGGAATTATTTCGTTCGCAGAAGTAATAAGGGGGGTTCCGACCGAACCGCCTTCCCGCCGGAAATCACGACGGGAATCAGCCGATCAAACCCTGACGGGCCCCCATGCTGGCCGACAATGTTTAGCCATTTGCTCTCCTGACGATTGTGAATAATAACGATACATCACCAAACCTAACCTCCATGGAACGCCTGTCCTGTAACGAAAAAATCCCGACATGTCAAATTATTTTTGGTAATTGATCTTTACCGTCGGTTAATTTTCAAGAATTATGGTAGAATGCCTGCAAACCACGCACGGGGCTGCCATGAGAGAGGTGGATACGATAATTGCCGGCGGTACAATTCTTACGCTGGATGAACGGGATACCCGGATTGAAGACGGCGCCCTGGCAATTGAGAGTGACAGAATCGTCGGGACCGGCACGAGCGAGGAAATAAAAAATCAATTCGCGGGCCGTTCGCTGATCGATGCGAAAAACTGTCTCGTCATGCCCGGACTGGTGAACTGCCATACCCACGCCGCCATGACCTGTTTCCGGGGAATTGCCGACGACCGGGAACTGATGACCTGGCTTCACGACATCATCTTTCCTCTCGAAGCAAAACACGTCGACCCGGAGCTGGCCTACTGGGGAAGTCTCCTGGCCTGCGCGGAAATGATCAAATCGGGAACGACAACGTTCTGCGACATGTACGTCTTCGAGGATGAAACGGCGCGGGCGGCGAAACGGGCGGGCATGCGCTGTCTCCTCGGCGAGGGACTGCTGGATTTCCCCTCGCCCAATGCGGCAACTCCGGCAGACGGTTTGGGGTACACGCGCAAGCTGATCGAAACGTGGACCGGCGATCCCCTCGTCAACATCATCGTGCACCCTCACTCCCTCTATGCCTGCTCCCCATCCGTGTTTGCCGAGGCCAAAAAGATTGCCGACGAATACAATCTACCCTATGCCCTTCACCTCCTGGAGAATCAGGCGGAGCGACTGCAACTGGAACAGAAGTTTTCAAAAGGGGTAGTGGCATTCCTGAAGGAGTCAGGCTATCTGACTGAGAGCTTTCTTGCCTACCACTGCGTCGCCCTTGATAACGAGGATATAAGTGTCCTTGCCGATCACGGCTGCAAGGCCATACACACGCCGGAGAGCAACATGAAACTCGGCTCCGGTGTTGCCCCCGTGCCAGCCATGCTGGAAGCCGGCATGACCGTGGGACTGGGAACCGACGGCCCTGCCAGCAACAACAACCTCGATATGTTTCGGGAGATGGACATGACGGCGAAACTGCACAAGGTGGCCGGCCTCGACCCTACCGTCATGGATGCAAGAACGGTAATCCGCATGGCGACCTGTGAAGGGGCAAATGCGCTGGGGTTGGGAAGCGTTACCGGCTCCCTGGAACCCGGAAAGAAGGCGGATATCATCATCCTGAATATGCGGAGACCCCACCTGACGCCGCTCTACCACGACTATTCACAACTCGTTTACGCGGCGGGCAGCGCCGATGTGGATACGGTAATCATCAACGGAAAGCTGGTCATGAGAAACCGCACCCTCCTCACCATCAATGAAAAGGAGGTCATGGCGAAGGTGCGGGAAATCGCCGGACAGATTATAAGGAGTTTACCGGCATGACCGGGAAGTATCACGGGTCGGACTCCGTCCCGGCACCATGACAACCTGCATCGGACAAGTGAGCACCTGCCGGACCCGCGGAGACCCGTCAAAAAGCATGCCGCATCACGAGTCAGTCTTTCGCTTCTGCCGCTTCTGTCGCTTGGGCAGATTAATCTCGGGGGAAAGGGTTAATTGAGGCGGCAGTTCCTGGGCGCCCAGGATGTACACCAGCTTTTCCAAAGAAGTCGCTATGGACTTCAGCTCCTTTACCGGCAAGGCTTCAAGCCCGCCCACGAGTAAGCCGGAGGCCACTTCGGGCGATTTGATCAACAACTCTTTTCCCACGTCGGTCAGTTGAACGATGACCACCCTTCTGTCATCCTGAGAGCGCACCCGTTGGATAAGCCCCCGTGACCCAAGACGATCCAGTATGCCAACCACCGTGGAAGGGTTAAGGTACATGCGCGCCGCAAGGTCGGATACCCGCACGGGTGCCAGGTCTCCAATGAGCTTGATCGCCCAGAGCTGGGGTCCGGTAATGCCGGTTTCCCGCTCCGCCTGCTTCGACTTATCATTCACCGCCTGGAAAACTCTGCGAATGTTATCCATAATTTCGGAAATAGCGGGAGATTTTATGGACATACTCACTCCTTTCAAGAGTCTCAGCTCAAGAGTCCGTGCATTCTACACGGAAACAGTTAATTATTGCAACACAAATAATTTGTGTAAAAATCAATTGACAATTATCCTTAAAAATACGTATAAGAAAGAAAATACCTATGGGAGGAAAAGTCTATGAAAAGAACAGCCTTTATATTGCCTTTTGTCCTATTTTGTTTTGTCTCGCTACTCTTCGTTAACGGGTGCGCTAAGAAAACCGTCCTGAAAGAAGCGGCGGTTTCTAAGGAAGCAACGGCTGCGGCAGAAAGCAAAGCTGATAAGACTGCCCTGAAAGACGGTGCGGACGCAAAAGGGCGGGAAGCTGCCTCAAAGGCCAAAGCCGCAAAAGAATCGGCAAAGAATTTGTACGAAATGGCCGATATTCATTTTGAGTATGATAAGTATAGTCTCAAGCCTGAGGATCGGGAAATTCTGAAGAACCATGCAGAATGGTTAAACAAAAACCAAAAGGTAAAGATCATGATCGAAGGTCATTGCGATGAACGGGGAACTGCCGAGTACAATTTGGCCCTCGGCGAACGGAGGGCTTTGGAGGCAAAAAACTACATCGTGAAATTGGGCGTGGTGGAAAAGAGGGTAAGCACGGTAAGCTATGGCAAGGAACGTCCTCTCGATCCGGGACATAACGAAACAGCATGGGCAAAGAACAGAAGAGATCGCTTTGTGCTCCCGTAGAACAATAGCAGCCTTCATCGCCCAGTGTGCACGCTCATTGGGTCTCCTTACAGGAGCATCACGGGTCGGCATTGAAGCTCCCCGCTCAGAGAGCGGGGCTTCCCGGTAAGGAACGTTAATTTTTTTCATTGCACCCCTTATCCCCGCCTGAAAGGCGGGGCTTACGGGGGCGCCCCCGGTCGCTCGCTTACCCCGGGGCAAGCCACCGGGAAAGTGAGCGCTGCCGAAATTACCTCATCCTTGCATGCACGAGGAGGTTATCATGTTGGCAAATCATGTCGGTCGTTTGAAGACGGTCTTCTGTGTGTCCGTGGCCATCGCCGTTTTGGGGGGTGTAGCTCTTGCGGAAAACATTACGCCAGCACAGGAACAGGAATTTACCGACGCAAAGGCAGCCCTGGAAACGGCCAGGAAGATACAAGCGGAAAAAAATGCTCCCGAACCGTTTAAGCAAGCCGTGAATTTTCTGCAGGCGGCCGACAATGCACGGCAGCAGAAAGACGCGGTTGCATTCAGTCGCGCCTCTCGTCTGGCACGAACGTATGCCGATCTGGCGAAAGCCACGACCGAATTCAACGCAGAGAACGCAAAATTGGCAGTAATGAGGGAAGAACTGAAAAAGATTCAGTTGGAGATTGAACGTCTGCAAAAATCACCATAAGGAGGAGGGCCGTCCATGGACAAGCTAAAGCCTTTGTGCAAAAAAATTGCCTCCCTGCTTCTCGTTCTGGGATTTGTCGTTCTGTTTCCCATGGCAGCAGCTGAGGCAACATCCGCAATGTCTCTTGAAGAGGCAAAGATTGCCATTGAGCAGGCACGCAAAGCCGGCGCCGAACAGAGGGCTGTTGACGACCTTTCCTCGGCGATGTCCTGGTTCGCTCAGGCCGAGAAGACCTCTGCCGAAGCCAAGTCCATCATGTCGGTCATGAGCACCGCAAAAACGAAGAAAGCCAAAGAGGATGAGATTATTTTTTTAGCTACTATGGCTAAGCTCAAAGCCATGGTGGCGGAGGCAAAGACAAGAAAAGGTACCACCATAGACGCACAGAAGGCAACTCAGAAAGACCTTGCCGACAACCAGAGCGTTCTATCGTCCATGAGAAAAAAAATGGAGGAAGTGGAAAAGGCCAGAGCAAATCAGGCAAAGGCTGAGGCTGAACGAAAACAGATAGAGGAGGCCAAGCGCCGAACGACGGAAATGGAGGCCCAAGCGAAAAAGGAATTAGCGGAAAGCCAGCGAAAAGCCGCTGAGCTTACGGCCCTTAAGGACAAGGAACTCCAGGAGGCGCGTCTGAAGGAAGCGCAGAGAGCGGCGGAAGCAAAAAAGAAGGCCGAGCAACTGGCCAGCGAATCAAAGGAGTTAAAGGCACGGGAGGAAAAGCTCTCCGCGGAAAAGCAGACACTGGATGCCTTGCAGGCCAAAGTGGCAGCATTGGAACGGGAAAAGACCATGCTTTCCGAAATCGGCGCAATCCCCCGGGTTGCCGTTACGACTCGCGATAAAAAGATCATTATTACTGTTCTGGTTATCAATCTTTTTACTCCGGCCAGCGATTTGACAACATCGGGCAGAGAAACGCTCGACGGTATCGGAAATTTCTTAAAGGCGTATCCGAATCACAAAGTTGCGGTTTGGGGGCATACGGACAGCCAGGGCAAGTCGGCCATGAACCGGGCGTTATCGGAGAAGCGAGCTAAGAAAGTACAAGAATATCTGGTTGCCAATCAAAACATACCGCCTGCCCGGATCACTGCCAGGGGTGCCGGATCTGCGGAGCCCGTGGCGACGAACGCAAACGAAGCCGGGAGGGCATTGAACCGTAGAGTGGAAATTACAATTCTCCCGGGTGAATAAGGCATTACCGATTTTTTTGTCCCCCCCTGCGATTTTCCTCAAATAAAAAAATCCCCAAGCCGTTATTTGAAGACACTCGTATTGCACCTTTCTACGGGATTGGAGCTCCTATCGCCTGGGCGCGGATGAAAGAAGGCGGACTGGTGATCCCGGGGGCCTTTGTGGCTGCATTGCCTGATAAACCCGCTCATCCCAATGCCGCCGCGCTGATGATAAATTTTCTGCTGACCCGGGAAGGCCAGCAAATAGCCAGTGACGCCATGGGACTGCCGGCAATGAGGCGCGACCTCCCCTTGACGCGCAGCCTGGAAGCGACCATGCCGAAACCGGGAGACAAGGCATACTGGCTGGACGAAGATATGGTCCTGGCGGAACCGTCCTATTATCCTCTGGCCCGTGAGATTTTCGGCATGAAGTAATTCGCCCCGCTACTTGTTAATTCGCATTGCCCGTCAACTGGAAAGAAGCCCAGTAGTAGGGATGACTATAGGTCTTCCTGGTCTCCAACTGGGCCGTCCGCAAAGCCTCCCGCTTATCGATTGCGTCCAGCTCGCGATAGAAGCGGCCCATCAACTGTGATGTCGCCAGATCATCCACTTTCCAGAGGCTGGCCACGATCGAGGCGCTGCCCGCATAGAGAAATCCCCTGGTCAACCCGACCAAATCGTCTCCGTTGGCTATCATGCTCAGTCCCGTCTCGCAGGCGCTCAAGGTGACAAGATCCGCGTTCAGTTCGAGGGAGTAGAGTTTATCAGCGGTCAGCATCCCGTTCGATCCCGCCTCCGGGGCAAGGAGAAGGGCGGACTTCAGCGGTGACGACGAATCAAACCGGCCGTGGGTCGCAAAATGGATGTAGCGGAAATTTCCGGCGTGCTTGATAAAAGCGCCCATGGTTGCTTCTTTCCGGAGAAATACTTTTGACTGCGTTTTTGATTTTGCCACATCCACAGCCTCCTTCTCGGCAAAGGAAAGATCATACCGGGCATCGCCCAGATCCGGATTTCCGAAAACGAGAATGTCACCCGTCTTGTTCGCTGCCTTTGACGCGAGGTACTTCATGGCGCTGGCGCTGGGCATGACCCGGATGCTGTACCGATCAATCAGGAATCCCGTGCCGTCATGCAGGGCATTGAAGGGAAGATAATGCAAGGCCCCATGGGGTACGACGGTGAGATTCTTCCGGTTCACCTGTCCGTCGATGGGTTTGAAAAGGCGGTCGTAAAGCCGCCGTGCGCTGTCCACGAACCGGGGTGAGCCTGGGTCTTCGAGGCATTTCCGGAATTCCTGGACATCATCCGCGAGCCCCCGGCTGTCCAGCTTCACCGCCGAGAGTCCGCCGGCGGAAAGCACAAAGGCATACATCTCTCCGCCGCTGTAGTAATATTCGATCAGCGCCTCGTCTTGGGGAAGATGGGCCCGTAGTTCTGCAATGGGCTGTGAAGTAACCGTAATCAAGGAAGCCAGTTCCGGGTCCTTGCCTTTCAGCTCTTCGCGGACCTTGATCTGTACACTCCGGGACCTGCTTTTATCCAGGGACGCATCCTGGATGATGGCCTCCGCCTCCGCAGTATCGTTCATCGCCAGCGCGGCCTTTATCGCGTTCTTGTCGCCGCCCCTGACGGCGAAGTCCTTCTTTGCGGCCAGCAGATCGACCAGCGCCCGCGACTTGGCCCGCTCCACGTATTCAAAGGCCTTCTCATACTGTTTTTCCTGGTAGAGGGCCTGCACCAGATCGAAATAGAGCGCCTGCTTGTCGCCGACGAAACCGATCTTGCTCGACTCCGTGTTGATCGTTGATCTCTGCTGCTCGATTACCTCCACCGCCCTGGAATAGAAATCGACGGCGGCTTTGAAATTTCCTTCCCGTGCGGCAATTTTCCCCCGATCGAACAGGATCATCCAGTAGATTTCGCCGTTGTCGCGGGTTTGCGGCATATTCAGCAGTGCGTCGTAGCCATCCCCGGCCTCGCTCAGGCTTCCCGTTTCCATCAGGCACTTGCTCAGCATGAATTTCCGGGGGATTTCTTCATACACGGCCAGGCTCTCGCCGTGCATCATGGCGCCATAAAACAAATCAGCAAGCAGCACATGCGCCGTCGGATCAGTCTGCCGGATCGCTTCCAGGGCTTTCCGGAAATCGTTCAGGGCAACATAAATCTTCGCCGTGATAAAATTCCTGTTTGCCTTCATGACAGGATTCACCATCTGCAAACGATCCAGACGGTCCGCCATCTGCAGCGCCCGCGCCCTTTCCCCATTCAGGGCATAGGCAAGGCCCAGGGTCCCCAGGATGCGGATCTGCGCCATGCGGTCTACAAAGAAGTAAGCCTTTTTCGCTTCTGCCACCGCCTGCGGATACTGGGCCAAATCGATATACGCCTCGGCCCTGAGAACATGGGGCAGGTAGGTGATGTCCCCCAGCATCTCCGGGTTGTCGGCATACTTCGATCGGGCCATTCCTCCCAGAATAGGAGACTCCCTGGCAAGTTCATCCAGGTCGGTAGAGGCCTTATCGCCCCGTTTGATGTTCTGTTCGAGCAGATCGTAGCATTGAAAAAGCCGGTCATAGCGCTTCAATCCCGCATACGACACGCACAGCACCGTCAGTTTGGCCGAACTGGCATGGCCTGTTTCCCTGATTTGCGCCTCGGTTATTTTGCGCGCTTCCTCGTATTTGGCGGACGCCGCCAGGCGCTCGCGCTCGGGAATGCCGCCGTACACGCATCCCGCGAGCGGGAGCAGACCGGCGATGATGATCAATCTTGATGTAAAGCGCATAGGGGGATTTCGCTGTATGTGATTATTATCGTGTCTTTTTCTGTAATTGCCTGATCTCAGGCTGGCTTGTCAAGTCCTGTGCCCATGCCCCGACCAACGATGTCATCGATTCGGGAACGAATTCCTGCCAACTGCCAGTGAAGCTCGATCTCTTTGAGGTCTCTTGGCTGCGCCATATCTCCCGGCCGTTTGTATCCAAAGCCCGGATACTGCCCTTCACAATGCCATAGGAACCGGGATTTCCCATGCAGCCTGCTTTATAGACATATTCCGTCATAGCGGCTTCTACAAGAATATCGTAAGCGCCTGTCGCAGGCTGTTTGACGACCGTCAAGTCCTCGAATACCTGCTTTAACGTTCCTTCAACTGTTCCCGCGAAAATCCGACCGAAGTTACCGGTGACATGCATGGCCAGACAACCGCTGCTTACATCGGTCGGTTGTGTATAATTTCGTGTCGACTCAGGGATAAAGACCACCGCCTTCAAAGGTAATTTATCAAGGATCGCGGCGTCGGGGAGCTGTGGCTTCACATTGGCAAGGTCCGCGTTATAGGCGCAGCCCGAGAGAGCGGCAGAGATCGCAATTAAGATCGATACCATTGCCAAGATGTTCTTCCAACTTCCATGCCTGTTCATAAATTCCTCCTGAGTAAAGGTGAGTGCCACTTGCGGACGCTCACCGTAGGCGCCGGCAAGGCGGCAGAGCACTATCCTTGCGCTGGGGGAATGCCGCCCCCCTGTTCCATTTTAACTACGGTGAAGTATTTATAAATCTCCTGATAAACAGAACGCAACCATTTTTTTTTGCGCATATTATGTCACGATTAAGCTTATACGGTAAATGGAGAGCTCCGCATGGGGGCCAGGGACAGAAGACTTCAGGTGGAATGGGTCGCGCGGGGTAAATATGCCCTGAGCGTATAAGTAAATAAAAAAACCCCGGCTGATTTATTGCGATGAACATGACAATAAATCGCCGGGGCTTTATTTTACCGGTAGGGAACGGTTTGAAACCGTTCCCTGCTATACAATTTTAACGGCCGGTCCGGGCCAGCGATTTCACCCAGCCGTGCATATAAGACTGAATGTGTTCCGTACCCTTTTTACCGAACCAGTCGGCCGGGTTCACTTTATCAACCGCGTATGCCGGCCGGTGGAAGTCTTGCTCGTAACCAAACGGCACCGTCGCGTCGATACCCATGCCGCCTTCAAAACGCGTATTGGCGCCCGTCCACGCCTTATCGCCGGCAGTCATGCGCTCGGACGGCATGAAGGTCTGGCCGCGGCCGCCTGGTATCGGATTCAGAATATCCGTACGCGGGTTGACGCGGGTGGTCAGGGCCCACATGATATCATCCATGCTGTACATATCAATGTCCGTGTCCACGGCAATGGCCAGCCGCATTCCCTGGCTGCACGACAGGATGGCGGAAAGGAAGTTGCGCTGCCAGCCTTCCTCGATGGCGTTGCGCTTTTTAACCTGGATTACGCAGCCGCCCCACTCCGTCATACAGTACGGCAGGTGGACGTCCTGAATGATTCCCGGCTGCAAACGGTCGCACAGTTCAAAGATTGCGGCTTCACGGACAATCTGGTCGTTGTTCTGGGCATCGGCCGTGTGCACGCCCATGGGCCAGATGGTAATTTTTTCCTTCTTGGGATCGCGCATGGTAATGGCGGTGACATGGAACGTGGGCGCCTTATAAGCTTTCCCCATGTATCCTGCCCATTCGGGATGGAAGAAGTACTTGCCCTGAACGCCGGCTGCTTCGGATTCGGCCGTTTCAAAGCGTTTGTCCCGCGGATGGAGGTAGCCTTCCAGCACCAGCTCGGCATCTGCCAGGGCATAGGCGTCAATGGTTTTGCACTTGACGATGCGCAGCGGAGACCCCTGCATGGCGCCGCCGACACCCAGTTCATCGCAGCCTTTGGGCAGCACTACATAATCAAAACCGCTGCCCGCCGCTAACTGTGCCGCAGGCGGAATGCCGAAATTCATCGTGAGAGGGACTTTATCCTTGTAATGAGCCGTCATTACCTGCCACATGTGAGAGCCCGGGGAAATCTGAAAGGTCCCGATGTTGCCCCAGCGGAAATTCATGCGGTTGTAACTAATGTGGGTCCCGCCGTCAAAGTATGGCCCGACAACCACCGTCTGGGCGCTGCCGATGGTCATCTCCGTCTCAAGAGGCGTATGCCGGATGGCGAGCACCCATTTGTTTACATCCAGGTCTTTGGTGATCACCACTTCCTGAACCGGCGCTTTCGTTACCTTCTCAGGAGGAATCGGGTTCTTGAGACACTCGCGCAATTTGAGGGTGCGGTCCGTTTCGCCTTTCCATCCGAAGATCTTATTGATGACGTCGCGGTTCGCAAACATGTTGGTAATTGCCTGGATATGATCGTAACCTTTTACGTTGCGAAATAAAAGGCCCGCGCCTCCATCCAGCTTTTTCTGGAGCGCCGTGATTTCGAGATCAGGGTTGACCACTTTGTCAGATTCGACTATATCTCCTTCAGAGAGCAACCATTTGATGGTGCTTCTCAAGCTGGAAATATCACGCTTCACTTTTTCAGATCCTGCCATAATTAACCTCCTAAGCTTTTTTTTCTTGAAAAGAATCTTTCCTCACTCCGCGTAGTATATTGGAAATACCCATCACCTGTCAAGATAAATAAACTACAATATAATGAACAGCAAAGAATTTAACGGATAATTTTTCGGCAATGAAAAAATGGAGTGCCCATCACCCGCCGGGGAGGGGTTGCCGGCGCCGGATGACTCCCACTCCCTTTATCAATAAATAGCACACAATATTAGATAGTTAAACTATAACCAGCATTGCCTTTTTTGATGACGTGGCGAGGTTCCGAAAGACAATGGTTTTTGGTCCGTCTTTCTCCTCTTTTTTCCCGGAAATGAACCAAGCTTTTGTTCATTATACTGAACAACGTTACCAACGCTACGCATCGCGTTTGCTCGCTTACCCCGCGGCAAGCAACGGGGGATGCGCCCATTGCCGACTTCGCGCCGCAAGCAATCGGTCAGGGGTTTTTCATTCTCTTCAATACGGAGAAGGCCTCCATAAAGGTGGGGAAGCCGGTGGTTTGTATCAGCATGAGCAGTGCATGTCTGATTTCCTCATCCGTTACGCCCTTCTCACGCGCCTTCATAATATGCGTTTCAAGGGCGAGCGGATGGTGGCTGGCTCCGGAAATCACGATCTTCAGCAGCCAGCGAACCTTCTCGGACAGCGGGCCGGACTGCTCGTGGATTTCTTTCCCCAGAGCTTCATAATCAGAATAAACGTTGGGAAAATCTTCCTTGAACTCGGAAAATATCTCGTGAAGGTCTTTCATAATTCTTCTCCTTTCACTGTTGAAGCTACTCCGCCCTCGGCGGAAACTTCCCGTTTAAGGAAATAACAATTTGCCGTGCGCCCCTTAATCCCACTTGCGCGGCGGTATGAACCGCCCCGGTTTTTCCGGAGCCTCCGTTAGTTGAGTCCGGCCACCATAGCCGGGGTTTCCTGACGCTGATGATAAAACGCTTCAAACTCGGCGGGCGGGATGTGACCGATCGGTTCGAGCAACCGCCGGTTGTTGAA
>JACQWR010000002.1 GCA_016209105.1 Deltaproteobacteria bacterium
TCTTTTGTGCTATCTTCTTTGCGGCGGTCATGTTTTCCTCCTTCAGTAAAGTGTTTTGGGCAAAAACATCTTAACCGAAGAGAAAACTGACTGCCACTTTTTCATAACCAACTGTAGGGTAAGTCCCTAACTTTTACAATTTAATTTTATTACACCGAAAGATATCAGATAGCGACAGTTTTAAAAGAGCAGTCGCACGAATTCGCAGCACGGGTGGACGTCGAGCTGGTCTTATGCTTGCTATTTTAATTTCATGGATCAATGACAACTTCTCGCCGCAGCCTTGGTCAGACGCTAGGCGTGAACTTCTAACTTATCTCGACGCTCAGATCGCTGTTTCGTGGGAAGAATTTTTGAACAGCATTGATCGGATATATGATGATTTTAATTGTTCACGCGCTACAGAATATCCTGATGATGATGGAGAAAAATGGAACGTAGCGATCCCTAGTTGTAATAAAGATAATACAACGTGTAAAATTACCGAATTTATGGGATCTTTTCATACGAATTTAAAAATGCTTGTTGATGAATTGAACAACCTGAATCCTTCTCTCATGACGAAAGAATTATACAGAATTAGAAAGGTTGCTGAGCAGACAATAAATAACCAATTCCCTTGGGAAGGAAAAACATGTAGACAAGTTGGAGATCTTCTTATTGGCTTACAAAGTAAAGTGGGACAAAAACTTATATCGTCGAATTATAAAGAGCATAGTCAAATATGTGTCCCATTAGAATATGTTTTCCAAGAGTTTCCGGTTGCGAAAATACGGTCTAAATAACATTTGTCCCAATTCGAATGCTTGTCCACGCACCCCACCATCTGGATGGAATCTGGTGACAATAGGCTAGTTTTCAAAAATATCTCATATGATGTCCCCGGGCTTCCGGACAGCTTTTCCCTCATGACTTGCAACGATTGCAGCAACGCTGGCCTTCTCGTGCGGATATTGCTGCTTTTTACCAGTAATCTTCAAATTTATTTATGCTCGAAGTAGATCCCTTGGTCTGTCCGAAGTGTCAGGGGACCATGCGGGTCATCAGCAGCATCGAAGACCATTCGGTGATCCGTGATATCCTCAATCATCTGGGACTATGGCTGGTAAGGGCAAGACCGCCGCCAAAAGCTCACGCCCCGCCATGGGGACATGACGGAGTCGTGTCCCCATACGCCGCTTGCGATCTCCAGCTTCAAACACACGATGATACTATCTACGGCGACCCCGAATACACATGGGATGAATACGTACAGTCATAACGCATTTTGAAAAAAAGGCGTGCAGGAGAGGTCTGTCTGGATTACACCCGAAAAGGCAACCGTGACTGGTGAAATGGCCTAAAAGCGGTTTCAATCATAACGCATCGTGAAAAAAAGCGTGCAGGACAGGTCTGTCTGAATTCGGTAGCGAGCGCATTCCCCGTAGCGTGCTGCGGGGTAAGCAAGCGAATGACGAACGGTATTGTTCCTTAAGAATCGAAGATTCTCCGCATCCACGATCATCGGAACCGCACCCCATATTTTGTGGCTAATATTTACTTGACATACAAGACTGTTCTTCTCATAATTCCCCCATCAAAAAGCAATGTCTTATCAAAAAAAAACAGCACAGACATGGAGCGGCAGCAAGTGCTCTTCGCGCGGGTGGCAGTAACGTGCGGAAGGGGCCTCATGCCAATCGATCAGGCGTTGTTGCCGCTCGGTTGAGAATAACGGGCCGGTGCATGTCTCGATGAGCCAATACTGAAATCCGTCGTTTGCGGCATCGGGCCTGCGGCCTCCTTCCCAAACAAACGTCTCCATGTTGTGGAACGAAAATCCAGATCCGACTACGAGGATATTCTCGTCAAGCAAGGAGCGCAATGCCTTGCCAAGCGCGAGATGGGCCGTCGGGTCGAGAGCGCGCAGCAGAGAAAGCTGCAAAGTTGGGATGTCGGCTTGTGGGTACATCATCTTGAGCGGGATGAACATCCCGTGGTCGAATCCCCGCTGAGGATCGATATGAGCCGGTATATGACCTTTACGCAGTAATTCGGCAATCCCATTTGCAAGATTGGGGCTTCCAGGTGCCGGGTAGGTGATTTCGTAGGCTTTCTCGGGGAAACCATAATAATCATAGAACATGGGAGGTGTGATAGCGCCTAAGAGTGTTGCCGCGTTTTCTTCCCAATGGGCGCTGATGACCAGGATAGCATCCGGCTTTCTAAGTTGAGATGGAAGCTGTAACATGAAATCCACCATCGCCTGATGGCTTGCGTCTGCGAGAATAGGCAACGGGCCTCCGCCGTGGGAGAAATAGACAATCTGTGCTTTCCGTTGGAGGTTGTTATGATTCATATGCCTTCATTGACTCCAATGTTTCCTATAGACCCGGATCTTAGACTGATTGAGGAATCGTGAAATGGCATCGCCTAAGACTTCTTGTGCTTGACGAAGCTCCCGTTTCGGTACTCTTCGAACGCAAGTTGCAGCTCCTCATCGGTATTCATCACAATTGGGCCACCCCAGGCAATCGGTTCGTTGAGCTGCTTGCCGGTGACAAATATGTAATGGATATCTTCAATCGCCTTTATTGCAACACTACCGGCTTCCGTGAATAGAATCAGCTGTGCTTGTTCCAGTTTCGTGTCATCAAACACACCTGTTCCTTCGATAAGATAACAAAAGCTCGTGTATCCTTTCTTAGCGTTGCGGGATAAGGACATTCCCTTCTTTAACCGAACATCCAAGTACTCAACATCTACCACCAGTTCCTGAACGGGACCGGTTACATTTTCGTAAACACCGGCTACGACCCGCACTTCTCCGCCTGGTATCTTGACGACCGGCACTTCTTTTTCAAGTATCCCCCGGTAGCGTGGCTCCATCATTTTATTTTTCGCCGGCAGATTGACCCAGAGCTGCAAGCCGTGCATCATTCCCTTCGCAGCTTTCGGCATCTCCTGGTGCAGGACGCCGCCGCCGGCAGTCATCCACTGAATATCCCCCGGCCCGATCGTGCCTGAGTTGCCGATACTGTCGCCATGCTCGACCGTTCCGCCGAGCATATAGGTCACCGTTTCAATCCCGCGATGGGGATGCCAGGGAAAGCCTTTTACATAATCATCCGGATTATCCGAGCCGAAATGGTCGAGGAGCAGGAACGGGTCGGTAAGCTCTGTGTGGTCATGGGCAAAAACACGCTTCAACTTGACCCCGGCCCCGTCATAGGTCGAATGTCCCTGCAGAATGACTTTCTTCATAGTATTCTCCTTTTGTTTCTTTAGAAGGCGAAGCAGTCGCAGCCCAAGCCCCAGAAGTCGCTGTACCGGGGGGGCGCAGCGTTGATGCCGATCTGGAGTTCGTGGGCAGCATGGCGACAGCCGTGCGAATGGCACTCGGCGGACTGCTGGTGCTGGGAGACCGGGATACCGGCGCGGGCGGCCTTGCGGATGTCTAACGGCGCCCCGTATCCGCCATAGACCTTAATGGGCGACCATTCCGGCAGCACGGGCAGCGAAGCCGGGTCAAAGCCCTGGAATTCCTGAGCGCCGTAAACAATCTGGCCGCCGACAATGGTAAGTACCGATTCGATTCCCTTGATCTTCTCTTCCGGCACCGAGAAATAATCTTCGGTGAGCGCGGCGACGTCCGCGAGTTGGCCGATGGCGATGGCTCCTTTCTTGCCGCTTTCCCCCGAAAACCAACTGCTGCCCTGGGTATAGAGCGACAATGCCTCCTCCCGGCTCAAACGGTTTGCTTCGGGATATAGGACGGCGCCGCCGAGGGTTTTCCCGGCAACCAGCCAGTAGAGGGCAAGCCAGGGGTTATAACTGGCAACGCGAGTTGCGTCGGTACCCGCCCCCAGGGGAATGCCGAGTTCGAGCATTCTTCGGACCGGCGGGGTCCGTTCCGCCGCCTGCTTCCCATAACGGTCCAAAAAATACTCGCCCTGGAAGGCCATGCGGTCCTGGATGGCAATGCCGCCTCCTAAGGCCTTCACCCGTTCGAGGCTGCGCTCGGAGATGGTTTCGCAATGATCGAAGAACCATTTTGTGTCTTTGAAGGGGGTTTCGCGGTTCACCGCTTCGAACACGTTCAGCATGCGGGAGATGCTTTCGTCGTAGGTCGCGTGAATGCGAAACGGCCATTGATTGGCGGCCAGGAGCGAAACGACCTCGGTCAGGTCCTTCTCCAGGTTGGACGGGAGGTCGGGACGGGGTTCCAGAAAATCTTCGAAATCCGCTGCCGAATAGACCAGCATTTCTCCGGCGCCGTTGCAGCGATAAAAATCGTCACCCTTGCCGGGCGCGGTCAGCTTCATGCAGCGCAGAAAATCCTCTTTCTCTTCTTTGGGTCTTTGCGTGAAGATATTGTAGGCCATTCGCACGGTCATCTCGCCCCGCCTGTGCAGCTCCTCGATGATTGCATAGTCATCCGGGTAGATTTGTGATCCGCCGCCCGCATCCACCAGGCTCGTGAGGCCAAGGCGATTCAACTCGCGCATGAAGTGGCGCGACGAATTCATCTGCTGCTCGGGCGGCAGCTTCGGCTGCTTGCCGACGGTGGCGTAAAGAATGCCGGCATTGGGGCGGGCAATCAGAAGCCCGGTGGGGTTGCCGCCTGCGTCACGCTGAATTTCACCGGAGGGCGGATTCGGCGTGTCTTTCGTATATCCGCAGGCCTTGAGCGCGGCCCTGTTCAACATTCCGCGGCAGTAGAGGTGCAGGACAAATACCGGCGTATCGGGGGAGACGGCGTTGATTTCATCGAGCGTGGGCATGCGGCGCTCGGCGAACTGAAATTCGCTCCAGCCGCCGATGACCCGCACCCATTGACCGGGTGGGGTGCGCTCGGCCTGCTCCTTGAGCATCCGCAAGCCGTCGGCGAGCGAGGGAACGCCATCCCAGCGCAGTTCAGCGTTATAGCTGAGACCGCCGCGGATCACATGCATATGCGAATCGTTAAGACCGGGGATGACTCGCCGCCCTTTCAGGTCGATCCGCCGTGTGTTGTCATCGGCTATGCCGAGAAGCTCTTGACCGCCTGTGACTGCTATGCGTCCATTCGCTATGGCAACGGCCGAGACCTGAGGCTGAGCCTTGTCGAGGGTAGTGATTTTTCCATTGTACAAAATCATTTCAGGTGCGTTCATATCGATTGACCTCCTTTGCAGGCCATCACAGCCACCTTCTGAGCATTTTCACCAGCGTGGGCATGATCACCCAGGTAAGCAGAATCACGATACAGCAGGATGACAGGAGGGCCTTCAACGCAGAGGGCACACC
>JACQWR010000022.1 GCA_016209105.1 Deltaproteobacteria bacterium
GAGGTTTATACCGCGGCGAAGCGGCTGCAGGAAGATTATATGATCAGTTTCATGAGGAATCCCCAGGCGTGGGACCCCAAGACGATTATGCCCAACAAGCATCTGACGGAGGTCGATCTTCAGAAGCTGGTTCATTATCTCAGGGGGCTGAGCGGGGAGGAGGAGAAATGATCTCACGGCCGCCACCCCCTCACCCTGACCCTCTCCCCCTCCGGGGGAGAGGGAACCCTTTGATTCTCCCTCCCCCCTTGAGGAGGAGGGCCGGGATGGGGGGTGTTATCGCGGTATTTCTTCTTGGACTCCTTGTAGGAGGAGTTCCCGCAATAGCCCAGGAAAAGCCGGAGGACAACTACAAGACCTACTGCTGGCAGTGCCACGGAAGCACCGGGAACGGCATGGGGGTCAACATCCGGGACATGTCGGTTCAGCCTCGGGACCACACGGACGCCAAGCCGATGTCGGCCCTCTCCGACGGGGATATCTTCAAGGCGATCAAGGAAGGGGGGCAGGCGGTCAGCAAGTCGATCCTGATGCCCCCGTGGGGTGACACCTTTACGGACGAGGAGATTCGGGATCTGGTCCAGTATCTCCGGACCTTGTGCCAGTGTCAGTACGGGACGACGGCCAAATAAGCGAAAGGTTGAGATGGGCCACGAACCCATTTTTCTGGTAGCCGCAGCTTGCTATATTGTAGAAAGTAGTTGAGCCTTATTAAAAAAGGCTATACCCTTTCTTGGTCTGAACCAGTTCGCAAGCTGGTTAATGTTCAAACCAAAGAAAGGAGTATAGCCATGAGAAAGATTAAAGCAAAGAGAACCAAGGGAGTCAATGGTAAAACCCTTATTGTAGCTGTTGATATCGGCATGGTCACGCATACGGGATATTACCGATGTCCAGACGGAACGGATGTGAGAGCTTTCGAGTTTTTCAATAACGGCCGGGGGTTTCAAACGTTTTGGGAGCGCATTTCTCAAGCCATGAGAACCCATGATTTGAAGGACGTGGTGGTTGGTTTCGAATCCACAGGCCCTTATGCGGAACCCCTGGTCCATTATCTTCGGAAAAGGCCTGTGCGGTTGGTCCAGGTGAATCCCATGCATACCAAGCGGCTCAAAGAGCTTCAGGGCAATTCGCCCAACAAGACGGACCGGAAGGACCCCAAGGTCATTGCCGACATTATCGAGCTGGGTCATGCCTTGACTCTGGTGGTTCCTGAAGGTGCGGCTGCGGAGCTTCGCCGGCTGACTCAAGCCAGGGAGAGAGAAAGCCAGAGGCGTACGGCCCTTTTCAATCAGCTTCAACACCTGGTCTTTATTGTTTTTCCTGAGTTTTTGCAGGAGATGAAGGACATCAAGACTAAAAGCGCTCAATACCTGTTGAAACACCATCCAACGCCCCCGAGTATTGTAGAATCCGGAGTCCAGGCCTTGAGCCTTATCCTGAGGAAGATAAGCCGTGGCCAACTGGGCATCGAACGTGCCCAAGCCCTGGTTGAGGCGGCCAGAGGTTCTGTCGGAATTCAACAGGGCGGCGAAGGGATCCGCTATGAAATCAAACACATCGTGGACGTGATTGAGACATCGGAGCGTTTTATAGCGGATGTTGAGCAAAAGATGTCTGATCATCTCAAACAGATCCCCTACAGCCGATCCATTCTCTCGATCAAAGGGATCGGTGAGGTGACGGCCGCGGGTCTCATTGGTGAGGTGGGCGATTTCCATCAGTTTCGGACGATTTCCGAGATCAACAAACTTGCCGGTCTGGACCTTTTTGAGATCAGTTCCGGCGCCCACAAAGGCAAGCGGCGTATCTCCAAGAGAGGCCGTCCCCTGATCCGAAAGCTTCTGTTCTTTGCGGCCCTCAACGTGGTGCGTCGAGATGGCATTCTGCACGAACCCTATCAGAAATACCTTCAGCGGGGGATGTTGAAGATGAAGGCCTTGGTGGCTATCGCCAGAAGGCTTCTTGGAATTATCTTTGCTCTTGTACGGAATCATAGTGAATATGTAAAGGGTTATACCCAAACACAAAACCTGTTAAAGGAGGCGGCTTAAACATTTGTCTTAGCGTGTAGGCGGGGAGATTATCACTAAAGCCATTAAGGCGACTTTGTCGACCTTCTGCCGCAGCTTTTATAACTCCCCGCCTGCACCTTAGCCCCGATGAAGCAAGGTCAGAGCTCTGTTGAGACTCTCGAATAACCAGGGTTGGGCAAGGTGCATTACCTAAGACAATGGCCAGTACATGGAACATGGAAAAATAATTTAAAAAAAGCTTGACAACAATAAACCAGGCTTTAGCCTGCGTCGATTTACGCGGGCTAAAGCCCGCGGCTACCCTCTTTCTCAAAGGTGATTTGAGAAAAGTCCCCGTAAAGAGAGAAGAGATCCTGAATACGCCGGAGGATCCGGAACCGGTTCTCCCGGACCTCCTGATCGGGGTCCATCACCAGGACACGGTCGAAGAATGCGTCCACGGGTTTCTTGAGGGATGCCAGGACCTTCAGGGCCTCCTCCAACCGGCCCCCCGC
>JACQWR010000027.1 GCA_016209105.1 Deltaproteobacteria bacterium
CAGGTGTACAACCACAAACGGCTGCATTCCTCGCTTGGATATCTGCCGCCCGTGGAATTCGAGGAATTGTTCCTCAAAACCCATAAACCCTGCCCGACCGCTCTAACCCAAGCTGTCTAACCGGAGGGGTGCAGTCCAGTATAATAGCGGCTATGTTCAAATTATCACTCATAACGGCGGAGCTAAGCGGTAGCTTAGCTCCGCCGTTGCCGCAGCGCGCAGCGCGGCGGCAACGATGAGTTCAGTTGGCCCGTGCCCTTTCGGGATCAACTGGAACGACAGGTTAGGAATTCTTATATGAATCAAGGATCTCAAGCAACTCGCTCGGCTTCAAAATGTGTAAGGAGACAACGACTTTCAGCTCTTCCTTCTTTTTCAGGATCCGCTCATCTGTAGTGACGAAATAGGAACTGTACTTATCAGCTTCAAAAATGTGCTCTGCGTCCTTGACCATATTTTCTGGCTTTCCATTTCCCGCGAGTATCCTGAAAATCTTTCCTTTGCAATTCACCTCATCCGCGGTCAACGAAGTCTTTATCGTGTAGATCAATTTGTTTGCCTCCAGCTTCACCCAGGCAGGAGTATTCGGGTGCTCGATCTCTTTTTGAGTAGAATGAGCAATATTGAGGATCAGCTCGTCCTTCTCCGAGAGGTTGAATAGAGTCAGGGCTGCTTGATCTTCAGGCGAATACTTTGGATCGAATGCACAAGAATCCATAAATATCGTTGTGATTCTAGGATCGATTGGACGATACCCAAGGGGCTTCCTGTGCATATTGCTTCACCCTGATTCCTAACGGCGGAGCTAAGCGGTGGCATGAGCATGCGGGAAGCGCAGCTTCCAGAGCATGCGGAATGCCAACCGTCTTCAGCGATTTGTTGGCGCCACGCGAATCAGCGCGCGAGGCTACAGTGCTTTTATTAATTTAGCCGCAATCAAGACCGGAGTTAATGATCGTAGGCGCCATAAAAAGAGCGAAGAAGCGGTAGCTTAGCTCCGCCGTTGCCGACGCGCGCAGCGCGGCGGCAACAATTATTATACTGCATCGGTTTATCCCTTCGGCTTGTGCTTGAAAATACTATATTTTAACCAAAGAAACAAATAATTCCTGAAGGAAAATCTCTTTGGCTGCAGTAATTGATCGGTAATATCATATTATACGGAAGCCGTATATTATAGGTGGAAACGTATATGAGAGAGAAATTGAAGTTTCGCATGCCAATCAATGTTTAAGATTTGAGGAAGAAGACCTTGTGCCCAAGAGCCGTTATTACACAGTTGCACGGGAAGGATGGCTTCTTTTCTTTGAAGAAGATCAGGCCGGGGTGGGGCAACTGCACACCCCGGACGGCGGCCTACCTGCTGCTTCCTTTTACCATAATCAGTAGTGGATTTCGGCAGCAATCAGCGTTAAAATTGCCGACAAAAAGAAGGAAGGAGAATATATGCTCAAAGCCAGGGATATTATGACAAAGGAAGTGATTACGGTTCATCCCGATACGGAGGTTGTCAAGGCCGCGCGGTTACTGCTCGATCATCATATCAATGGTCTGCCCGTAGTTGACAAGAACGGACGCCTGACGGGGATTATTTGTCAGTCCGATCTGATTGCCCAGCAAAAAAAGGTTCCCCTCCCTTCCTTTTTCTTCCTGCTCGACAGCGCTATCCCGCTCACGTCCTCCAAGAGTATTGAAAAAGAGCTGCACAAAATGGCGGCGATCAAGGTTGTAGAAGCCATGACGCCCGATCCCATAACCGTTGGTCCGGAAACACCTCTGGAAGATATCGCCACAACGATGGTGAAACATAACATACACGTTTTGCCGGTTCTGGATGAAGGCCGACTCGTCGGCATTATCGGCAAAGAGGATATCCTGCGCACCCTTATGTCCAACGGAAAAAGCGGGTAGCCGATCGGCTGACGGTTAATGACCGCAGGCTATCGTATCAGCGACTTTACCACCTCCATGTTCCGCGGATCATCCGCTTCGGTTTTTTTCGGCGTCTCCATGATCATCGGAATTTCCCTGAACACCGGATGATTGAGCAGGACTTTGAAGGCGCCGAGGCCGATCTTCCCTTCTCCGATATGCCAGTGGCGGTCTCTGTGCGAGCGGAACTCCAGGAGGCAATCGTTTACGTGCATCCCCTTGAGCCGTTCGAGGCCGACCGTGGCCTCGATCTTCTTCACCAGGGCGTTTACGTCTTTTTTCGTTCTGACGTCATAGCCTGCCGCAAAGCCGTGGCAGGTGTCGTAGCAGATGCCGATGCGTACGGAATCACCGAGGCGGGAGATCACCTCCCCTATCTGTTCCAGCGCATACCCCACGTCCCCGGCCTCTCCCGCCGTATTCTCCAGCAGGATTACGGCCTGCGGCGGGTGAAGCTGCATTGCCTCGTTCAGCGCCTGCGACACACGTCCGATCATCCACTCCGCATCCCTGCCGCTCGCCGAACCGAGATGGATCACCAAGTACTCGGCGCCAAGGCGCTCCGCGCGTTCAAGATCAACGATGAAGTGTTCGATGGACTTTTCAAACAGATCATCCCGGGGAGAAGCAAGATTGATCAGATAGTTGGTATGGACGAAGACGGGAGCGATATCCCGTTTCTTGCGGAGCGTTTTGAATCCGGCGATGTCGTCGGGATCGAGCGGTTTTGCGGTCCAGCCGCGCGGGTTCCGGCTGAAGATCTGCATGCAGGTGCAGCCCAGCCCGAAGGCGCGCTCGACGGAGCGGGAAAAACCGCCGGCGATGGAGACGTGAAAGCCGATGCGCATGGCATATCCTCTCTGGCAACCGATCTAAAACAGCACCTGTGCCGGAATCCCTTCCCGTTCGAACCCCTTCTTTAACGCATCACCCTGTTGAGTGAAGAAGCGGTCCTCAATCGCCCACTCCATCTTGTTTGCCCGGTAGATGCGGTTTGCGTAGCGATAGTTCAGCCGGTCCACCAGGACATAGTCCACTGCGCCCGCAAGTTCACCGGCCAGTCTTTCCGCGCCGGGAAGGATGGGGGCTATCATGGCATAGGTCTTAATCCCCTCTGCATGGAGGGATTTCAGGGCACTGATCCTTTCTCCGATCGGGGAGGCCCCGGGTTCGAAGATTCTTCGCATCGCCTCATCGGCAGTGCTTATGGAAAAGCCGACCTCCACCTCTTCGGACTTTTGCAGGATGTCACTATCCCGCAGCACAAGAGCGGACTTGGTCTGTATCGTTACCGGCCAACCGTTCCCCAGCAGGATCTCCAGACATTGGCGGGTCAGCCGGCACTTCTTCTCCGCGGCCTGATAGGGGTCGCAGACGCCGCTTACCCAGACCCTCCCCATCCGCTTCTTCATTGTTTCCTTCGCCAGCAGTTGCGGGGCATTGATCTTCACGTCCACAAATGAGCCCCACGTTTCCCGATGGCCGGTAAACCGCTTCATGAACGCGGCATAACAGTATCTGCACGCATGGCTGCATCCCACATAGGGGTTTAAGGCATAGTCGTAGACCTGGGATTTCGACAGGACGGACTTCGCGTAAATCTCTTTGATTTTCATGTGCTGTTTGCTGTCTCTGGGAGGCTTTCTACCAACAGGCTGCTGAATTTATTTAACGATTGCCCGCTGTTTTACTGCGCCGCCGCTCAGCCACTGTGCAACGCCGGAGACGGCGCTGCCTTTCCCTACCAGGGCTATCAGCTCACCCACGTAGGACTTCAGCTGCTCGGCCTGTCCGTTCAACACTTCGGAAGCGGAAGCCGACTGCTCCGCACTGGCTGCATTTGCCTGCACCACCCTGTCCATCTCGGACACCGCCTTGTTGACCTGCTCGATTCCGAGGGCCTGCTCACTGCTGGCGGCGGCGATCTCCTCCACCAGCTTGCCTCCTTTTTTCGCCCCTGTAGCGACGCGGCCAAAGGCTTCATTCGCCTCCGTCACCAGGTCCGAACCGTGTTTAATCTTTTTCACCGTCCCCTCAATCAGATCCGCCGTCGTTTTGGCCGCATCCGCCGCCCGCATCGCCAGGTTTCTGACCTCATCGGCGACGACGGCAAATCCCGCCCCCGCTTCTCCCGCCCGGGCCGCCTCGACCGCGGCATTCAAGGCCAGGAGATTGGTCTGGAACGCAATTTCATCAATGGTTTTTATGATTTTCGCCGTCTCTTCGCTGGTGTCGGAAATGTCCTTCATGGATTCCGTGAGCTTGCCCATGGAGAAGTTCGCCTCATCAACCACCCTGCCCGTATCGTTCATCAGTGCGTTGGCCGCGCCGGCGTTATCCGCATTCTGCCTGGTCATGGAGGCCATCTCCTCCAGTGAAGAAGATGTCTCTTCTATGCTGGAAGCCTGCTCCGATGCGCCTTCCGCCAGGGACCGGCTTGCCGACGAAACCTGCGAAGAGGCGGTGGCAATATGCTCCGCGCCTTCCCGAAAGCCGGCGATTACCCGGTTAATGGGGGCCGTTATTGATTTGATCAGGAATATCCCGCCGATGCCGGCGATCAGGAGCCCGATAATGCTGAAAATGATGATCTTGGCGGAAATATCCCTCACCACCTGATCGTAATTGGTATTCGGCACGCCTACATAAAACATGCCGACGATCTCCCGGGCGTTGTTCCGTATGGGTTTGTAGGCCGCCTGATTCCAGATTCCGACGACATTTGCCTTACCGACGTAGGTTGCTCCGCTTTTCAAGGTTGCGTTGATGACATTCTGCGCCGCCTGCGTCCCGACGGCCCGCTCGCCGGACGGTTTTTTTACGTTTGTTGCCACGCGGGTGTCGCCCTGGAAAATGGTTACCGTATCGCCGGTCAGTTGGCCGATCGTATCCACGATATCGAAATTTCCATTCATTAGGGCTTCGCCCTTATACAGTTTGCCGTCCCGGATCACCCAGTCGCCGGGATATTTCACGTTCAGGAGGGCTTCGCCCATGGCCAGGTCGCTTTTTAACTTTTCCTGGGCGGTAACGATTACCTTCTTATGGACGATAAACGTCGTGGAAGAACCTATCGCCACGATGGTTAAGACAAAAATCACCAGAAACAACACTATTTTTGTTTTTAAGTTCATCTGCTTCATATACTCCTCTTTGCCGTTATCATCTCACAAAAGGTTTATTTTATCTTTATACCTGATTCATCGTCATTCCGAGTGAAAAACTTAAAAGAAAAAAAGCATCTCCCTCATTGCCGTACCCAATGCCGATCCTTGTCAGAAGCAACCTCTCTAATCTTGGAAACGGTTCTTCGCTATCCACCTACGCCGGAATAATGGGGGGGACGGGGCAGTCCAGGTTTTCGGCAATGGCCCTGAACAGTTCCGCTTCCGGCACGGTAATCCGATTGTCCGCACCGATACAGAGCAGACAGGCGCTCAAAATGCGTTTTTTGAGATCGAATGAAGTTTCGGCAAGCCGGGTCAACGTTCGACCCAGCAGTTGCATATTGCACTTTTCCGCCGCCAGAATCGAAAGCGATCTGCCGATGCCCAGGGTTTGGACGGCCTTCTGAAAAGCCTCACCGGCGGCCTGTTCGTTCTTGTTTCCCTGACGCGTCAGGATGGACAACAGTTCGAAACACTCCATCTGCACCTGATCTAAAATACGGTAACGGACCTTCCGGGGCTTGACCAGCCCAAAAAAGGTGTCGAGGCGATTCGTCAACAAACTGTGGACGGTGAATTCGAAAAGACTGACTGTTCGGTCGGCCTCAATCAGTTGCTGAACGTCCGCGCGAAATTCCCGGTACTGGGAATGAGACATGTTCTTTAAAGCGGGCCATGCCATATCAACGAGCGGCAATCTATGCTCCGGACCCAGCGGGGAGATCAAAGGTCGGAGTCTGGCGATTTCCTGCCCCGTGGCCTGATCGGTACCGCATTTCCCCTCTTGCATCGGGTCACCGGTTTGTTCCTCCGCGCACAGCAACAGGCAGTACACCAAGGCCTCGGCGCCCAGGGGGTTGCGCGTCGCTTCAATGATCGCGGGCGGCAGGTCCGCCACCAGCTTTTGGGCATACTCTACGTGAACGGCCTGCGTGTTTCCTACTGAAGCGATGAATTGCTTCGGCTCCAGCCGCACCGAGCCGGACAGGGCCTGTATGCCGGTATCCGAGACAAGCGCGTCATCGAATGCCCGGCTTTCAGTGATTTCGCGCTCGGAACGCTTCCGGGCCGCAGCCAGCTCCGGATAGGCCATATCAATCCGTTTGATGCGTTCCAGCAGAGGAGGGTGGGTCGCAAAGAGGCCGGCAAGGTAGCCCGACAGGGCGCTGCCGAAAAATAAATGGCTGGCTTCCTCGGCATGAGGATTCAATAGGCGCGTCCCTCTGGGAAAACCGGCAATTTTTTTCAGGGCGCCGGTGATTCCCGAAGGATTGCGCGTGAACTGTACCGCCGCCGCATCCGCCAGAAATTCCCGCTGTCGGGAGACGGCGCTCTTGATCAGATTTCCGAAAAAAACTCCGATATAGCCCACGATCATGAGAAGAAACGCGAACATGGTGAGAAGCGCCGCTCCACGCCCCCGGACGCGAACCCTGTTGTCGAGCATTACGCGTCCGATCACGGCAAGGCAGAGGATGCCGTTGATGACCCCCATGAGGTTCAGATTGAGACGCATGTCGCCGTTTAGGATGTGACTGAACTCATGGGCGATGACGCCCTGCAATTCGTCGCGGGAGAGCTCGGAAAGGCACCCTTTGGTAACGGCCACGACGGCGTCATGCGGTTCGTAGCCGGCAGCAAAGGCGTTAATCCCCGATTCTTTCGGCAGGATATACACATGGGGAACCGGGACGCCCGACGCGATGGCCATTTCCTGCACCACATTCAACAACCGTCGTTCGTCCGGATCGGACGTACTCTGATTGATGGGCACCCCTCCCAGCAATTCGGCTACCCGTACGCCGCCTTTCCACAGATCAATGATCTTGTAGAGACTGCCGATCAGAATTACGATCGCCACCCAGGCTGCGACGTTGAAAAAAAGCGAGGGATGCCACCAGCCATGGAATTCATTGCCATACTGGACGAAGAAGACGATGACAATGGCTGCATACACGCCGCAGATGGTAAGAAGAACAGCCAACAGGAAGAGAAAAACGAAAAGCGCAGTCTTGCGCCTGGCCACTGCCTGGCCTTGAAAAAAGTCCATCGTGACGCGACCGGACAGAGCCATCGGGTACATTCCTCGCTAAAAAGAAACCGTTACCGCCTTCTTTTCTTCGGGAGCGGTTATTTCAAACAGGGTCGCCTCCTTGAAATCGAACGCACCGGCAATCAGCGCGTTGGGAAATTTTTCTCGGGCGATATTGTACTCCATAACCGCGTCGTTATAAGCCTGCCGCGCAAAACCGATTTTGTTTTCCGTGGAAGACAGCTCTTCCATGAGTTGGAGCATGGTCTGATTGGCCTTCAGATCCGGATAGCTCTCGACCACGGCGAGGAAACGTCCGAGGATGCCGGAGAGCTCCGCTTCCGCTCCCATCAAGCCTTGCATGACGGTGGAATTGCCCGGATTGCCGGCCGCCTTTTGACCGGCCTGCACGGCCTGATTGCGCGCCTTCACGACGGCGTCCAGGGTTTCGCGCTCATGCTTGAGATATCCCTTGGCGGTTTCCACCAAGTTGGGAATCAAATCATTGCGCCGTTTCAGTTGCACGTCAATTTGGCTGTACCCGTTTTTGTAGCGATTGCGCAACGTGACGAGCGTATTATAGATCCCGATGCACGTCAAAACGACCGCCGCGACCAGGCCAAGCAACACGAGCATACCAATCATCGCCATACCCCCTTTCTCTCCCGACATCCAATAAGGATAAATTCCTGTTTCTCTTCAGCTGGTTCGAACGTGCTCCTGTGTGAAATGAAGATAGGGAAAGCGGCTTTGTATGTCAAGGAGATTATAACTCGATCAACTGCGGCGCATCCATGTAAATCACCGGTTAATCAGGACGAGTGCAATGCTCGCGATAACCATACCGAGAATTGCCGTTCCCGTGTACCGTTCCTTCCAGATGATTGCAGCACACACCGACGTCAAGACAATGGCGCCGGCAGACACCGTTGGAAAAACCACCGTCCCCGGCAACGTCGCAAGGGCATGAATAATGCCGTAGTTCGAGATCACATTGGTCAACCCCAGTGCGCCTCCGAGGAGCATGTCGGAGACCCTGAGCCTGCCCGGTTTCGCTAAAACGACCGTTTGGGCGCCTATCGCTGCGGTAAAGAACATGAGCGTCAGGAATGCCGGTTCGCCTGCGGCAAGCGTACGTGAAAAGGATTTCATCGCCACCCCCACGATTCCGATCGTTACGAAGCTCCCGAACAGAACCAGCGGCTTCCATTTGTTTCGCTCCAACCCTACCATGCCGCGTCCTTGCGTAAGCATGGGGATTGCCACCAATGCCAGAGCAAAACCGATTCCGCGCGCCAGGCCCGGCTGTTCATCCCAGATCACGATAGAGGCCAACACGGGAATCGCCACAGAAAGGCGGCCCACGGACTGCGCGACGCCGACGCCGGCCAGTTTAATCGCCGAGTTGAGGAAATAGAACGCCGAACCGAGAGCAGCGCCGGCGACAACTCCGAGAAACGCCTCCCCCCAGCTCACGACTGGATGCGGACCGGCAACCCACAGGAACAGACTCGCCGCCGTGGCGGTCCAGTAGTTTACCGGAGCCACCCACAGCATGTTCTGCGCCCGGTGCTGGCCGTAGCGAATCAGGTGACTGAACGCGGCGCCGAAGATGACTGCCAAAAAGAGACCGGTCACGCAGCAGCCCCTCCGCTCAAGACCCGACACCGATACCCGTGGAGCGAATTGTTGTATGCTGCCTTATGCATGTCGCCTCATTCAATTGTGAGCGCATTGATTGAATACGTTCCCTTTTTATGCGATGTACGTCTGAAAACTTCTCAGAAAACGGGAACTGCCTTATGGACATTCAGAGACACCCTGGTACGTGCAGTAATTTGTATGGACTATTTTATGGAATGTTTCCCGGTCATCCAGAAATTGCTCAACAAACCGCAGGGAAGATTCGACCCGTTCCGGGGTTCCAATCATGGCGTCGCTGCCAAAAAGGATCTTGTCCTGGTACTCTCGAATAAAACTTTTATAGGAGAGGGGATCATCCGTCATAAACGGAACAAGGGATGACGTATCCGTGTAACAATTCGGATAGGTCTCTAAAAGATGGATTATGGTTTTTCGGGAAAATCCGAAGTGCGGGACGTTGAAGTTTGTCTGCGGGTAGCTCCGGATCATCTCGTTCACGAAGTCGCCATATCTTCTTAAATCAGCGTGGAGAAGGACACACATTCCCTGAGACGAAGCGCTCTCGATCAGGCGCGCGGTGATGTCTTCCGACTTCTTTACCGGACGGCCAAAGGCCTGCTCCATGCCTTTCACCCGAATGGTCGTGTCCTCTTCAGGTATGTAGATGATCTTAAGCCCTTTAAAACCATTCTGCTTGAAACCCTTTATTTTCTCTTCGATGCCGTTTTCAATGAAACGGGCGTCTACGAAAGGAACGATCGTCAGGGGTTCGGCCCATTCAAAATAGGGAAACGGGTCCTTCTGGTTCTCCAGCACCGACAACGTGAAGACGTTGTGAAACGCGCCGGGCACCATCTTGAGAACTGTTTCTATATCCGAGGGAAACTCGGCAAACACCAGGGCATTGAACCCGGCCAGGCCGATTTTTGTCAAATGGTGAAAAACCCGCCTCAGTTCATCAGGGGGAAAGGGGAAATAGAAGTGGATGTGAGCGTCATAGGGTTTCATGGTCAAATTGTCGTTGTCTCCTTGGTATTATTGCCCATACTCCTTTAACTTGTTCTGCAGGGTGCGGCGGTTGATGCCGAGAAGCTCCGCCGCCCGGGTGCGGTTGCCGCTTGTTTCCTCCAGGGTCTTCATGATCAGCGCCTTTTCCATCTCGGCAAGGCTGATCCCGGAGGGAAGATCGAACCCCTCCCGTTCGCCTTCCTGCAAAAGCTTCTGGATAGCGGGTGGAAAATCGGCGGGGATAATAACCTCATCCCTCGCCATGATTACGGCCCGCTCGATACAGTTTTCCAGTTCGCGGACATTTCCCGGCCATTCGTACCGCATAAGCAGGTCCAGCGCCTTTCCCGAAATGCCCTTCATGGATTTCCGGTTCTTCTCTTGGTAGACGACTAGGAAATGCTCCACCAGCGGGGGGATGTCTTCTTTCCGTTCGCGGAGCGGCGGCACCACCAGGGGGACCACGTTCAGGCGGTAATAGAGATCCTCACGGAAACGGCCGCTCTTAACCTCCGCTTCCAGATCCCGGTTCGTGGCGGCAAGAACGCGGATATCAACCGTCACCGTGCGGGTGCTCCCCAGTGGCTGGAACTCTTTCTCCTGCAGCACGCGCAGGAGTTTGGTCTGCACGGCCGGGCTCATCTCCCCCACTTCATCAAGAAAGATCGTGCCCCCGTGGGCAAGCTGAAACCTCCCCTCGCGCCGTGTCACGGCGCCGGTGAAGGCGCCCTTCTCATGTCCGAAGAGTTCGCTCTCCAGGAGCGTCTCGGGAAGGGCGGCACAGGAAACCTTGATGAACGGCCGACCGGCACGGGGGCTGTTCTGATGGATAGCATTGGCCACGAGCTCCTTGCCCGTTCCGCTCTCCCCCATGATCAGCACCGTGGCATCGGAGGGCGCCACGAGGGAAAGCGTCTCGAGCAGGCTCTCCATCTTCGCGCTCCTGGCGACAATGCGGGAAAAATCGAAACGGTCGCCCAGGCGCTCCTTGAGCGCGATATTCTCCTCGCGGAGGTGGTAGTGTTCCAGCGCCTTTTCGATGAGTATCTTCAATTCCTCGATGTCGAGCGGCTTCGTGAGATAATCGAAGGCCCCCGCTTTGAGCGCTTCCACGGCCGTTTGTACCGAGGCATAGGCGGTCATAATCAGGACGGGAACGAGGGGGCTGATCTTGCGAATCTCCGTCAGCGCTTCGATTCCGTTCATGTCGGTCATGCGTATGTCCAGGAGGATGACGTCGAAGGCCTCTTTTTCCACGGCGGTCACGGCTTCCCTGCCATCGGACGCCTCCGCCGCTGCATACCCCTCTTCCGTAAGGACGGCGCGCAACATCAGCCGATGACTCTCTTCATCATCCACAATCAGGATTCTGGGTTTCTCGTTCATACCAGCTCCTTGCCCGCTTCGGCCATCGGCAGACATATCCGAAACAGCGTTCCTTGGCCGGGCCGGCTTTCAACGCTGATGTCTCCCCCGTGACCCTCAATAATCTGATGCACGATCGCCAACCCCAGACCCGTTCCCTTCTTTTTTTTGCTGAAGAACGGCTCGAACACCTTCCCCCGGTCCTCATCGGGAATACCAGGCCCTGTATCGGCAATGCCTATTTCGAAGGCCTGCGGAGAACCGGATTTCTTGAGGCTTACCCGAATCGTTCCCCCGCCTTCCATGGATTCCATGGCATTGAGGAGGATGTTGATAAAAACCTGGGATAGCTGATCGCGATCAACAAAGATCGCGGGCAATTCCGGTTCGTATTCCTTTACCACGTCCACCTTCCGGGCCGCAAGGTCAGGAGCCAGCAATTTCAGGGCGTGCTCGACAATATGCTCCGGAGCGTGCAGTTCCCGGTGGGGTTCCTTCGGCCCCGCGAAATCGAGGAGTTCGGTGATCACCCGGTTGAGCCGGTCCACTTCTTTGACCATGACGGAGGCATATCCTTCTTCCTCCTCCTGTCCCTTGAAACGCTTCATGAAATACTGGGCAAACCCCCGGATGGAACTTAAGGGGTTGCGAATCTCATGGGCGACACCGGCAGCCAGCCTTCCGAGAGACGCCATGCGTTCACTCCGGCGCACCTTTTCCTGGAGGTCCCGTATCTGCCGCAGGTCTTTTATGAGAAGCACCGACCCCATCTCCTGCCCTTTTTCGTCCTTCAGCGGCGCGACACTAATGCGTAAGGAAATCCTGCCGTCCGGCTTCTTCCGGATATCCACCTCCCGGTCCCTCACGAACACCTGACCCTCGGAGGAATTGAGAATCTCCCCAATCCCTCCGCCCAGGACATCGGCTATGTTCCTGCCCTCCAGCGCCTCCCGTCCGGAACCGAGGATTTCCAGGGCCTGCCGGTTCAGGGTGACGATCGTCCCCTCTCGGTCGAGAGTGATGAGGCCGTCGGCCATGCTCTCCACCACGTTTTCCGTATAGCTCTTCATCCGGTCCAGCGTACGGTCCACGAGGTAATAGTTCTGAACGATAAAAACAAAGTACAGGGCGCCCGTTCCGAGCGCCACGAGAATCGCGGCCATGAGGAGGGTGTGGTGCCGGTCTTCCCTGCGGGCCGTCTCAACGGTTGCCAGACGGAGGCTAAGGGCGATCATCTTATCCTCAGCCCAGCGACTTAGCGGGCCTCCGTGCGCGGTCGCCCGAATCCCTTGCGTATCAAGCAACGGCGGCACGAGATAGGGGCGAAACGGTTGGACAACTTCGAAAGCCTGCGCCCCTTCCGGCAACTGCCGATAGCGGGTGACCATGCCCTTTTCCCGCACAAGAAGATTAAGGGAAGAGGCCTCCCGCACGTTTTCCGCGGGCGGATTTGCCGCAACCACAGCGCCTCCTCCATCAAAGAGTATTATTGCGGCAACTTCCGGTTCGCGGGACACCTCCTCGACGAGCTTCTGCAGGCGCCGGGTATCGGGAGCCGTGGAAGGGAAGTCCGCCCTCACGCCGGCCTCTATCGCCCTGATGATAACCAGGCCTTCCCGGACGAGAGATTCTTCCATTCGCCCCCGTTCCCTGCTCATGTTCCGGTAGGTGGATATCGCAATGATAATCAGAAGGGTGAGCACGGCAGCCACGATGGTCCAGGCGGGCAGGTAGAGCGATTTATAGCGTTTACCCTTGTTCATTTGTTGCACCTTGCGGGTGGGAACCGTATGAGGATGGGCAGAGAACGGGGCGGTACGGAGAATTAATGGACGCCGTTATGGATTTCCCCCCGGCCGGAGAGTTGTTTTGGCGGTTACATCCCCCACGCGATAGGCGTCCATGCGTTCTCGCGCCATCCGCTCCTTCACCGGGAAAACAGTTTCACCGCCGCCGCGCACCCGCTTCGAAATGAGATAGGGGGTTTCCCCCTCACGGGAGTATCCCGCGATAATCGTGCCGATCATCCGTTCTTCCGCAGGCTCCGGAACGCCAAAGGCGATGGCCGTGGGGCCGCTGAAGTTTTCAGGAATGAAAAGCGTGGAGCCGGCAGGCGCCAGGGCTTCAATGCTTTCATTTTCCTCCCGGTCCCTGCCCACGAGGAATTTCAAGTCGGGACGCAGGCGGAAATGCCTGCCGATCTTGAGATATTGAAGGTCAAGCATGCCGTAATCAGGGGCGTGGGCAAAAAGGTCCTTGAGGCGCGCGGCGATAACCTCATCGGTCAGAAGGCATCCCCCCGCCGGACAAGGGTAATCCTTCACCCCCAGCTCCTCGGCGAGCATGATTTGAGGTTTTCTCGACCTCCCCGAAATGGCGAGGAGTTTCTCCCGGTCAACAATGCCCGCGCGCTCGGGCGCCGTGGGCGGCAGGTGCCGGGCCGAAAGCGGCCGCAAAATAAACCCTTCAAGTCCGCTCTCCCGTTCGATGATATCGAGGGTCCGGCGCCGCTGCGACATGGGCCGCTGCCCCAAGACCTCTCCGGTTATCACAAACGACGCGCCTTCGAGCGGCATCATCTCCCCGGCCTTCCGCAACATGTATATCCGGCAGTCCACGCAGGGATTCATCCCGCGGCCATGGCCGTGGGGGGGATTCTGCACCATCTTCATGTAATCCATGCCCTTGGCGATCACGCGGATCGGAACGCCGAACTCTTCGGCCACCTTTCTCGCCTGGTGTTTGCAGCCAGCCTTTTTCGGCGTGCAGTTGCAGAAAGGACTGCTGAAATTCACCGCCGTGATTTCTATGCCCTGGTCCAGCATCATCCGGACGGCAAGCGAACTGTCAAGTCCGCCGGACAAGAGCGCAATGGCTTTTTTGTTCATTTCCATATTACAAGTCCATTCAAATGCGGAGAAGAATGCTTTTTAACCGGTTGCTGAAAAAGTCTCCGGCGACCAAATAATTTTGTCGTACCCGCGCTCTGTTTAGTCCCCGCTTGACGGGGAAAAGCGGGCTCCAGTAATATTTCAAAAATCCTGGATTCCCGCCGCAGTTTACCCCCGCGAAGGCGGAGGCGGGAATGACAGGAAAGAGCCGAAACGCTTCTATATACAGGCTGTTCAAAAATGCCCAGCCTCCCTTTCGCAGAACTTTTGAAAAATGTTTTCTGCGCAGCGAATGGGAGATTTTTCGCCACATCCCGATGGATCACCAGGACAGGGGTTGCAATCTTTCTTACCTATCGCTCTTCCCATCGCATATCCTGGCGAAAAAGATCCTGAGCAGAGCAGAATACATTCTTCACTTTTATTATCCGTAAATCAGATGCCCGCCCCGTCTTCAAACTCATACGTCTGGGAAAACACATCGAGGATTTCCCGTTTTTTCTGCTCCACGTATTTATCCAGCTCCACCTTGATGCCCTGGAGCTGCTCCACCGCTTCGAGCCGCTCCTCCATGGAGTCCATCTGTTTCCCCAGGAATTTGAAGGCATCGGCAATCGGATCGGGAAGCTTATTGTGTCCCAGCTCATTCAGTTCCTTGGCGGAAAAACCCATTCCGATTCGGGCCGGCACGCCCACCGCGATGGCGTTCGCGGGAATGTCCTTGACCACGAGCGATGCCGCGCCGATCCGGGTGCCGTCCCCAATGTGTATGGGCCCCAGCACGATCGTCCCGGCCCCGACCAGAACGTTGTTTCCTATGGTGGGATGGCGTTTCTCCTTCTTCAGACTCACTCCGCCCAGCACCACACCCTGGTAGAGCAGCACGTCATCGCCGATTTCCGTGGTCTCGCCGATGACGACCCCGGCGCCGTGATCAATGAAAAAACGCCTGCCGATTTTTGCACCGGGATGAATCTCGATGCCCGTAAAGAAACGAGCTATATGGGATATCATGCGGCCGAGAAAGAAAAAGCCCCGTTTCCAGAGCGCGTGCGCGACCCGATGCATCCATACCGCGTGGAGTCCCGGATAGAAGAAGAGAATCTCGAAGATGTTCCTCGCCGCCGGATCCTTCCTGAATACGGTCTGAATATCCTCCCGTACTCCCGCTACAATTTTTTTCAGCATGGCTCAGCCTTCTCACTAAGATTGTCGGTAATCGGAATCAGCCTCTCCGGCAGGAGCAACGGCGCCCTCCCCCGTCAATACGAATATGGCGTTCAAGGCAAACAGGTTGGGCCAGAACTTCACCAGTTTCTTTCCGGCCAGGTAATAAGCCTTCCGGATGCGGAGTTTCTTTTCCGCACAAAAATTCTTGAAATCGTCAATGCTCAGGCAGCGCACGTTCGGTGTATCATACCACAGGTGCGGCAACGCCTTCGTCATCGGGGCATTGCCCCGAAAGAAGAGCATGAACCGGGCGCTCACATGGGCGAAGTTGGGGAAACCGACAATGACTTTCCTCCCCACGCGCAAGGCCTCGCGGATGATGAAATCAACGTTCGTCACCTCTTGCATGCTCTGGTTTAAAATCACGTAGTCGAAGGATTGGTCCGGATACTCCACGAGACCGCTCTTGATGTCGCTGTTAAAGACGCTCAAGCCCTTTTTCACGCACTCATAAATGGCCTCGTCATCCAGCTCTATCCCCTGCACCTTGGCATTCTTGTCGCGCGCAAGGATGTACAGGAGGTCGCCGTTTCCGCATCCCAGGTCGAGAACCCTCGCGCCGGGCTCCACGATCTCGTAGATAATTTTATAATCAAGGCGAAGGGAATTAGATGTCATATTCTCTCACCACCTCGTAGCCGTTAAATGTCTTATCCAGGAAATGCCGGACTAGGTCCCGCTGTTCTTCCATTTCGACCAGGAAGGCGTCATGCCCGTACGTGGAGCGAAGTTCGCAGTAGGTGGCATCCACATGCCTCATCTTGAGTTCCCGCACGATCTCCTGCGACTGGAAGGACGGATAGAGCCAGTCTGACCGAAACGAAATGATCAGGAAGCGGGTGTCCACCTTTTTCCCGTTGGGGATGAGCTTCCCTGCGGACAGGTCGAAATAATCTATCGCCTTCGTGATGTAGAGGTAGGAATTGGCGTCAAACCGCTTCACGAAGCTGTCCCCCTTGTACCGCAGATATCCCTCCACCTCGAAATCAGCCCCGAACTTGAAATTGTAATTGACGTTTTTCAGCCTGCGGGAGAACTTCTCCTCCATGGACTGCACGCTCATGAAGGTGATGTGGCCGATCATCCGGGCAAGCGCCAGCCCCTTCTCCGGCTGGCCGTACTCGTAATAATTGCCCTCGCGCCACGCCGTGTCGGCCATGACCGACTGTCTGACCACCTCGTTGAAGGCGATCTGCTGGGGCGAATGCTTGAGGGCGGTGGCAATGGGGATGGCCGAGCGCACCCGTTCGGGATAGGATGCCACCCACTGCAGCGCCTGCATGCCGCCCATGGAGGCGCCGACAACGCACATCAGTTTATCAATGCCCAGGGAATCAATCAGGTGGCGCTGGGCGTGAACCATATCCGCGATCGTGATGCTGGGGAAATCGAGGGCGTAGGGCTTGCCCGTGGCGGGATTCACCGAGGAAGGCCCCGTGCTCCCCTTGCACCCGCCGATCACGTTCGAACAGATGATAAAGTGCTTATCCGTGTCGAAGGCGTTCCCCGGGCCGATCATCCCATCCCACCAGCCGGGGTCTTTTTCATCCCCGTAGTAACCCGCCGCATGCGCATCCGCGGAAAGCGCATGGCAAATCAGAATGGCGTTCGTTTTATCACTGTTCAATGCCCCATAGGTCTCATAGGCAATCGTCACCGGTCCGAGCTTGCCCCCGAATTCAAGGGCCAGTTCATTCGGCGGTTCGGCAAAGGTAAAATATTTCGTTTCTACGAGACCGACGCTCTTTTCTTTACTCATACAATCAACGTTAACCCTCAATTTTGACCGTCCGGATTCCCGTCTGCACGGCAATGACAGAGAGACCTCTCAAAAAGGTTCATCCCTGGAAAAGCCAGGTGGAAAGATACCGCTCCCCCGTATCCGGCAGGAGCGCGACAATGGTCTTGCCGGTGGCTTCAGCCCGCTTCGCGATTTCCAAAGCGGCCCACATGGCCGCTCCGCTCGAGATACCCGCCAGGATGCCCTCTTCCTTCGCCAGTCGCCTCGCCATCTCGCCGCTGTCCTCATGGGACACCAGCATAATTTCATCTATGACGCTCCGATCAAGGATACTCGGCACGAAACCCGCCCCGATACCCTGAATCTTGTGCAGACCGGGTTTCCCGCCTGAAAGCACCGGGGAATCGGTGGGTTCAAGGGCGATGACTTTAACAGAATGCCTTCTTTCTTTCAACACCTTCCCCACACCGGTTATCGTTCCCCCCGTACCGACGCCGGAAATGAAATAATCAATGTTGCCCCCCGTGTCGCTCAAGATTTCCTCCGCCGTGGTCCGACGGTGTATTTCCGGGTTAGCGGGATTGTTGAACTGCTGCGGCACAAAACTATTTTCCATGGTTTTTGCCAGTTCGTCGGCCTTTTCCACGGCTCCCCGCATGCCCTTCGCGCCTTCCGTGAGCACCAGTTCCGCCCCCAGGATGCTGAGCAACTGACGCCGCTCGACGCTCATCGTGTCCGGCATGGTAAGGATCAGCCGGTACCCCTTGGCGGCGCAGACGAATGCCAGCGCAATGCCCGTATTCCCGCTCGTAGGTTCGATAATCACTGTATCTTTTTTCAGCCGGCCATCCCTCTCCGCCGCCTCGATCATGGCCACGCCGATCCTGTCCTTCACACTGGAAAGCGGGTTAAACGACTCAAGCTTTGCCAGTATCGTCGCCTTCGAACTCGCCCCGAGCTTGTTTATTTTGACCAGCGGCGTCCGACCTATCGTCTTGGTAATATCTTCAAAAATCATTTCCTTCACCTCCTGTTAATCAAGCTGCTAAACAGCGGTCTTCTTGAGCGCCTGTCCGATATCTTCCTCTATATCGTCAATGTGCTCGAGGCCGATGGACAGCCGAATGAAATCGGGCGTGACACCCGTGGCAAGCTGTTCGTCCGGCGTCAACTGCTGGTGCGTGGTGGTCGCCGGATGAATGGCGAGCGACTTCGCATCGCCGATGTTCGCCAGGTGAGAAACCAGTTGCAGCGCGTCTATAAATTTCTTTCCCGCAGAGGCGCCGCCCTTGATTCCGAAACCGAGAATGGCCCCGGCACCCAAGGGAAGATATTTCCTCACCCTCGCTTTTTCCGCACTTGAGTCGAGGCCGGGATAGTTTACCCAGACCACCTGCGGATGGCGCTCCAGATATTGGGCCACGGCAAGCGCGTTCTCGGAATGCCGGGGCATCCGTAAATGCAGCGTCTCCAGACCCTGCAGGAAGAGGAACGCATTGAAGGGCGACATGGCCGGCCCCAGATCCCTGAGCAGGGCAACCCTGGCCTTGATAATGTAGGCGATATTTCCCATGGGCGCCAGGGCCTTGACGAACTCCACCCCATGATAACTGGGATCGGGCGCGGTAATAGTGGGAAAGTCGCCCTTCGTCCAGTCGAATTTTCCCGAATCCACGATCAGACCGCCCAACGACGTGCCATGCCCGCCAATGAATTTCGTCGCGGAATAGACGATGATATCAACGCCGAGATCAAACGGTCGCAAGAGGTATGGAGAAACGGTATTGTCAAGGACAAAGGGAATCCGGTTCTTGTGGGCAATTTCCGCTATCCCTTCCAGGTCGGCTATATCGAGCTTGGGGTTCCCGATGGATTCGGCATACAGCGCCTTTGTCTTCGGCGTAATAGCCTTCTGGAATGCCGCCAGGTCGTTGGACTTCACGAACTTCACCGTGATGCCCAGCCGGGGAAACGTATAGTGAAAGAGGGTGTAGGTCCCCCCGTAGAGGTTATCGGCCGATACAATCTCATCACCGGCCTTGGCAATATTGAGGAGGGCAAGCGTTATGGCCGATTGTCCACTGGCAACGGCAAGCGCCCCTACGCCGCCTTCCAGCAAGGCTATCCGTTTCTCCAGGACATCATTGGTGGGATTCATGAGGCGCGTATAGATGTTCCCGAATTCCTTCAGGGCAAAAAGATTTGCCGCATGTTCCGAACTCTTGAACTGATATGAAGTGGTCTGGTAGATAGGCACTGCACGGGCGCCGGTCGTGGGATCCGCCTCCTGGCCGCCATGCAGCGCCAGTGTTTCCACCTTCAGGTGCTTCTTTTCTTCAGCCATAGCTCCCTCCTTTATCTACAGACAGATTTATAAAGCCAGATTTCTAACGGACCCGCTCTTCGCCGCTGAATATATTCATGCCGCCTCCCTTGGCCAAACTTACCAAACCAAGCCCCGCTTCCCGTGCAATCTTGACCGCCTGATCGGAAGGCGCGGCGGAGGCTACGACCAACGGGATCCTGCAGCGCAGCACCTTGGAGGTAACCTCCGAAGATATCCTCCCACTTGACAGCACCCATTTATCGTCAAAACTCATACCCTTTGCAAGCGCCTCACCGATAACCTTGTCTATGGCATTATGCCTGCCGAGATCATCCCGGAAGATCAGCACGCTTCCCCCGGCGGCCAGGGCCGCGCTGTGCACGCCCCTCGTGGCTCTGTGTTCCGCAGAACTATTTAGGAACGTTTTCATAAGCCCCATGATCGTGCCGCTGTCAACCGCGAAATCGGAATCAATCCTGCCCCGCTGGAGCACATCGAGGGGATTATGGAAGATAATTCCCTTCCCGCAACCGGACGTATATATCCGTTTGAAAACGAATTCACCCGGTATCGCCTCAGGTTTTATACCAACGCTCACCTTCCACCGCTCCTCGTCAATAACCAGCGACTCGACAATGGAGAGGTCGGTTATGACGCCGGAGGTATAGAGAAAACCGATTGTAAGGTTCTTCAGATCCGACGGGGAACACAGGAGCGTGGCCATCTCCTTCCCGTTGACCTCCAAGGTAAGCGGCACCTCTTGCGTCACCCAGACTTCCCGCTTGTTCCTTCCGTCCCTGCTGACGGATGTTACCTCGAACTTTTCCATAACGCTGTTTCCCTCGTCTCCCCGGTGATCGTTACGTATAATTGAGCATTCGCTCGATACTCCTGCGCGCCCGGGAAATTACGTCCTCCGGCACCGTGATCTCATGGGTCATGCCCTCCAGGGACCACAACACCTTCTCCAGGGTGGTGCGTTTCATGTTCGGGCACACGGCAAGCTCCGATGCGGGATAAAACTTCTTGCCGGGATTTTCCAGTCTCAACCGGTGCAGAATCCCCACTTCGGTGCCCACGATGAATTCCTTCGATGCCGATTCGCGGGCATACGCGCACATGCCTCCCGTGGAAAGAACCTTATCCGCCACCGCAATCACTCCGGGCATGCATTCCGGATGCACCATAACTTCCGCCTCCGGGTGCAGCCGTTCCTGCTCCTCGATAGCCTCGGGCAGTATGCGGGCGTGTGTCGGGCAGAAACCCTTCCAGGCAATAAACGTGCGCCCTACTTGTGTGGAAACGTAATTGGCCAGGTACTTGTCAGGAACAAAAATAATCTCCTCATCTTCCCGAAACGCGTCCCTGACAAGTTGAAGGGCGTTCGAGGACGTGCAGCCCAGGTCGCATTCCGCCTTGACTTCCGCCGTGGTATTCACGTAGCAGAGCACCTTCGCTCCCGGATGTTGGGCCTTTAATGCCCGGAGTTGGTCCGCGGTAATCATGTCCGCCATGGGGCAGCCCGCGTTGGGGTCCGGAATAAGCACCGTCTTTTGCGGCGAGAGGATCTTCGCCGTCTCCGCCATAAAGTAAACCCCGCAGAAGACGATAACCGCGGCGTCCGTTTTGGAGGCATGGATGCTCAATCCCAGAGAATCTCCCACGTAATCGGCAATATCCTGTACATCGGGGATCTGGTAGTTGTGCGCCAGGATCACCGCGTTTTTTTCCTTTTTCAGTTTTTTGATTTTTTCAATGAGTTGCATGCAATACCTCTTCGATCACTCCCCCGACCAGAACGCGGTCATCATGGTAGCACACCACCGCCTGCCCGGGGGTTATAGCCTCCTGATTTTCCTCAAACACAACCTTGAGCTTATCCTTGTGCATGGACAGAGCGCATCTCGCCGCTTTTTTCCGGTACCGTATTTTTGCATCAGCAACCGAAGGCAAGCGCCCGGCCCCCACAAGCATATTCACATCCCCCGCGATAAGGCCTTTCGCCTGCAAATCCTTCTTCTCTCCCACCACGATCCGGTTTCTCTCCGCATCCAGGGAAACCACATACAGGGGTGAAGGACTGCTGATTCCCAGCCCACTTCTCTGCCCCACGGTATAAAAGGGAATGCCCTTATGTTCGCCTAATTTTCTCCCTCCCATATCCACGATCTCGCCCGATCTGTTCTCAAGTCCCTTTCCGGTAACGAATGCCCGGTAACTCTTCTGGGTTACGAAACAGATATCCTGGCTCTCCTTCTTGACCGCCACGGGCAAATCCGCCTTTTGCGCCATCGCCCGCACTTCTCCCTTGGTAAAAGGGGAGAGAGGGAAGAGGATCGCTCCCAGCGCCTCCGGGGCGATGGGGTAGAGGAAATATGTCTGATCCTTCGCCCTATCCCGCGGTCTTTTCAAAAAGTATCCCCCTTCGTCCCTGCCGATCTCCGCGTAATGCCCCGTCGCCAGAAAATCGAATCCGGAGACAAGCGCCGTTTCCAGCAGGGTTCCAAATTTCAGGTATCGGTTGCAATCAATACAGGGATTAGGGGTCCTTCCCCTGCCATACTCGGCAATAAACTTCTTTATGACCTTCTCCTCGAGATGCGTCGAATAGTCCAGAACGTAGTGGGGTATGCCGAGTTTAAAGCACACCCTCCTGGCATCTTCAATTGCAGCGGGGCCGCAGCATCTCACTCCCTCGCTGTCTTCGCTGTCGGCGACGCCGAGGCACATGGTCATACCCGCAACCTCGTACCCGCCCTCCTTCAGCAGTAACGCGGCAACGGATGAATCCACTCCACCGCTCATGGCTACGAGAACCTTCTTCACTTCCCTGGTGTTTCTCCTGGAGTTTACGGTATCTCTAATGTTTTTCCGTCCCGCCGCTTCAGGGTTTCTTTTTGTAAAGCGGCGACATGGATCGTAATTTACCCACGATGCGGGGCAGAGCAGTAAGCACGGTATCCACATCCTCCTCGGAGGTGGACCTCCCCAGCGTAAACCGGAGCGAGCTGTGGGCAAGCTCGGGAGGAACGCCGAGCGCCGCGAGAACGTGAGACGCCTCGAGGCTTGCCGAAGAACAGGCGGAGCCGCTGGAACAGGCGATCCCTTCCATATCCAGATTCAGGATCATCGCCTCCCCTTCAATATAATTGATGCACACGTTCACATTATTGGGAAGCCTCCGCGTCGGGTGGCCGTTCAGTTGTATCTCGTCTATGGTTTCGAGCACCCCCTTGATGAATTTGTCGCGCAGGGCGCTGATCGTTTTTGCCTCCTCAGTCAGGGACTCCCCTGCCAGTTTCGCGGCCTTTCCCATGCCCACGATCCCCGGCACGTTGTGGGTGGAGGCCCGGCGCCCCTTTTCCTGTTCGCCGCCGTGTATGAAGGGGGTAATCTTCGTTCCCTTTCTGATATATACGATCCCCACGCCTTTCGGCCCGTACAGCTTGTGACCGGAGGCGCTCAGCAGATCCACGTTCAGTTTATTTACGTCAATGGGGATATGACCAAAGGTTTGCACCGCATCCGTATGGAAATAGATCCCCTTTTCCCGGGCGATTTTCCCGATCTCGGCAATGGGCTGAATCGTACCCACCTCGTTATTGGCGTGCATGATCGAAATCAGAATCGTTTTGTCGGTGACGGCCTTTTTTACGGCCCCAGGGTCAACGGCCCCATCCCTGTCCACCGGAAGATAGGTAACGGCGCATCCCTGTTTTTCCAGGTAGTGGCACGTCTCCAGCACCGCATGGTGCTCGATCACGGAGGTAATGACATGGTTGCCCTTGTCCTTCCTCGCAGCCGCAACGCCCTTCAGCGCAAAATTGTCGCTTTCCGTGCCGCCGCTGGTAAAGACGATCTCCTCCGCCTTTGCGCCGATCAGGGAAGCGATGGAATCCCGCGCCCCTTCCACCGCCTTTTTTGCTTCCTGCCCAAAGGAATGCAGGCTGGAAGGATTCCCAAAATGTTCCGTGAAATACGGCAGCATCGCCTTCACGACTTCAGGGTCTACCGGCGTGGTCGCCGCATGATCGAGATATATGGATTTCATTATATTTTCACCTTTAATTTTAATGTGTTACGTTAAACATTTCATATCATATGCGTGGCGAAAGGGTCTCCTCAATTTTATCCTTGTTCAATTGGACCAGTTGCTCCAGATTGATGGAATTGAGTGCCTCCGCTATCTTCCCTCCAAGCATCACCCAGACGTCGCGACTGGCGCAGATGGGAACCCGCGCGCAGGCGGATTTGTTCTTGACGCAATCTACGAGGGACGTATCGCCCTCCAGCACGTCCACGATATCCTTGAGGGTGATCTCTCCCGGCGCCTTTGCCAGGGTATAGCCGCCCCGGGCCCCGCGGCTCGAATTTACCAGACCCATGCCTCGGAGAGGGATCGTTATCTGACTGAGATATTTCTCCGACATGCCCTCCCCCCGGGCAATATCCTTCAAATAAACATAGCCCTTGCCATAGTTACGGGCAAGGGCCAGCATCAACCTGACACCGTACTGAGACCTTGTAGAGAGTCTCATAACCCACCTTCGCATCTATATACTACCATTTTGGTAGTAATTAAATCAGTCAAGGATAACTTGTCAAGAAAAAAATAGGGAAGCCTGCTTAACCCGCAGAGATTATTTTCAAAGACCGGACGGGAAAAGGATATGGAAAAGGATTATAAGAAGTGATAAGATCGCCGCATCTTCAACAAGGTTGAGGATGAGTAGTTTCTCGTGCGGATGTTAACAATAAACAAACGATAAAATCGTAAAAAGGAAAATCATATGGAAGCAAAAATTCTGTCCGTAAATATCAGCGAGAAAAAAGGGGGAAAGAAAAAAAACATCGCCAGGGGCTTGCTGGTAAAGGACTCGGGCCTGGCCGAGGATGCCCATGCCGGCCCCTGGCATCGTCAGGTGAGTCTTCTGGCGAAGGAAAGCATCGAGAAGATCCGGGCCAAAGGGCTGGAAGTGAATTACGGGGATTTTGCGGAAAACATCACCACGGAAAACATCGAGCTTTACACGCTGCCCGTAGGCACACGCCTGCTCATCGGGGAAAGCACGGTGCTGAGAGTCACCCAGATCGGCAAGGAGTGCCATACCCGGTGTAACATCTTCTACCAGGTGGGGGACTGCGTGATGCCGAGAGAGGGCATCTTCGCGGAGGTGGTGGAGGGCGGCGAAGTAAAAGTGGGCGATGCCATCAGAATTATGGGGTAAACCCGTTGCGCTCGAGCGGAGAGCGCACCTCCGCGTGGCCGTATTTTTTACGATGAACTTCACCTGAAAAATCAACTCGTTCAAGCCCGCCCGGAAAAAATCTTGATTTATTGCAAGGTGTGGTATACAAGGCGTGGACATTTTAAATACGAGGACTCCTTGTTCGGACCCGGTGTCCGGACTGTAAGAGCCGAGAGGAGGAAGAGCATTGAGAAGGTATGAAAATATTTTCATCGCCCATGTAGACCTGTCCGACGACGAGATAGGCGAGATGATTGAACGGTACAGGGCTATCATCACAAACGGCAAGGGAATTGTCGTCAAGGTTGAAAAATGGGGAAAGAGAAAGCTGGCGTACGAAATCAGGAAGCAGTTGAGAGGCTGCTACATCCTGATTGATTTCGCCGCCCCCAGCGCAACGGTCAGCGAGCTGGAAAGAAACTTGAGGATCGAAGACAAGGTCCTGAAGTTCATGACGGTCATGAAAGAAAGCCGGGTTGACTTGCAACAGCTCGAACAGGAGATCGCCGCTGCCGTTATTGAGAAAGAGACTGCCAAAGAGCATCCCCCCGCGGCGCAAACCATCCCCTCCAAAGCAACAACAGATAGGACAGCCGTAACCGAGGCCGTACCGGAGGGAGAACCGGCAAAAACAGACGCGCAGGAGGAGGGAACGAAATGAGTTATCCAGAAAAAAAACCCAACGGCCCAAGGCCGCAGAGAAAATTCTTCCACAGAAGAAAGTTCTGCAAGTTTTGCACGGACTCAAATCTGAAAATAGAGTACAAGCAACCTATGCTCCTGAAGGATTTCGTCACCGAACGGGGCAAGATCATGCCGAGACGAATCACGGGGAGCTGTGCCAAACATCAGAGAGAGATAACCCTGGCAATCAAACGGGCAAGAACCATTGCTCTCTTGCCTTTTGTCGTATCCGACGGTAACAGGTAAAATCATGGTCCGCGGCACTCTCTTTTTCCGGCGCTGCCAGTAAAGAAAGAGCCGCAGGCCGATCTTTATGGCGCCCTTGGGGGGCGTGGCAGGTTCTGGTCTTGGAAAAAGAGAGGAGTTTATTTTCCGATACTCATTTTCTCGCGGGCATTGCCGTATCGTCTCTGGCCTTTCTCCTTGTTGCCATCGTCCCCTTCGTGGGATCAGCGGCTATCCTTTTCATTCCCCTGCCGGTTCTCTATTACTATTCCACCGCCGGCCGGTTGAAGGGCTCCGCTATTCTGATTCTGTCACTTGCGGTGTCCTTTGCCATCCTGAGACTCCTCGGTGAGCAGGTGATTTTCCCCGTGCTCATTCTGCTCGGCTTACTGGGGATTGTCCTCGCGGAAGTGTTGAAAAGAAAGTACGCCCTGGAAAAGGCCGTACTTTATTCGGTTGCAGCGTTGGTCGCGCTTGGCGCTCTGTTTCTCCTTTACACATCCATCCGGTCGGGCAATGCTCCCGTGCATCTGATCGGCGTCTCCATAACCCGGAAAGTTCAGGAGAGTATCAGCATTTACACCCAGATTGACCCCTCCTCGGAGCAGGCCAAACTGATCAAGGACAATGCCTCGCAGATCATTGCGTTTATTATAAATATTTTCCCGGCAATCATTATTGTATCCGCCTCCGTAATCGTATGGCTCAATCTCCTGGCCGCCAGGGCGGTCTTTACGAAAAATGCGGTCCCCTTCCCCGACTTCGGCGACCTCACACGCTGGAAACCGCCGGAAAAACTGGTCTGGATTCCTATCGTCGCCGGGATCATGATACTCCTGCCGGGAAAGCAGGCGCAGCTAATCGGCATCAACATGCTGCTTGTTTCTCTGTTTGTCTATTTCCTTGAAGGGTTGGCAATCGTGGGGTTTTTTTTCAAGAGGGGAAATATTTCTCCGATGCTTAGATTTTTGTTTTATTTCGTCATCTTCGCTCAGCAGTACCTCATGGTACTTGTTATTGCTGTGGGGTTGTTCGACATGTGGATTGACTTCAGAAGATTCAGCAAAACCACGGAAGATTCTGCCGTCTGACCATGCGCCGGTCAGGATATTCCTGCACAAAAGGAGGAACGATATGAATGTCATACTGAAAGAGGATGTGCCGTCGCTGGGAAAAGCGGGTGATACGTTGAAGGTGTCCGACGGCTATGCAAGAAACTTCCTGATTCCCCGGGGTCTTGCCCTGGAAGCAAACACTCGGAATCTGAAAACCCTGGAGCATGAGAAAGCGCACATCATGCGGAAAGCGGAAAAGGAAAAAAAGAGTTCCGAGGCGCTGGCGGAACAATTGTCTTCCCTAACCTGCACGATCGCCCGAAAAGTGGGAGAGCAGGGCAAGCTGTTCGGCTCGGTGGGAACGAAGGATATCGAGGAGGCACTCCAGGGGAAGGGTGTAGAAATCAATAGGAAAAATATCATCCTCGACGAACCGATAAAGGCTTGTGGTGAATTTTCCGTAAAAGTCAAATTGCCGGCCGGCATAACGACGGAAATCAAAATAGCGGTTGTCGAAAGCGCTTAAGGAAAACCCATGAAAGATATTGATGCCTCCCTGCACAAAGTACCGCCCCAGAATACCGAGGCGGAGCAGTCTATTCTCGGGGGCATCCTTCTCGAAAACCAGGCGTTAAATACGGTTCTGGAGACACTGGGGGCAAATGATTTTTACAGCGAGGCCCACCGGAAGATATTTACCGCCATTGTAGAACTTTCCGAAAAGAACGAACCCTACGACCTCATCACCCTCACCAACATTCTGAAAAACAAGAATCAGATAGAATCCATCGGGGGGGTGAGCTACCTGGCGTCGCTCGTGAACAATGTCCCATCCGCCGCCAATGTGGCCTATTACGCAAAGATTGTAAAAGAGAAGGCGATCCTCAGGGGCCTCATCTGGACGGCCACGGAAATTCTGACCAAGAGTTACAATACAGGCGCCGACGTAGACCATGTTCTCGATGAAGCGGAGCATGCCATCTTCGAGATATCCGAGAACAAAATCAGGCCGTCTTTTTTCCCCTTGCGGGCTATCATCAAGGACAGCTTCAAGACGATCGAAAATCTCTTTGAGAGAAAAGAGCTCATCACCGGCGTCCCCACCGGGTTCGAACGAATAGACGACCTGACCTCGGGATTGCAGAAGTCCGACCTGATTATCATCGCCGGCAGGCCGAGCATGGGGAAAACCGCCTTTGCCCTCAATATTGCCCAGCATGCGGCGCTGGAAGTGGGTATCCCCACCGCCGTGTTTTCCCTGGAAATGGCCAAGGAACAGCTCGCCCTGCGTATGCTCGCCTCGGAAGCACGGGTGGATTCCCAACGGCTGAGAAAAGGCATGCTGGGAGAGACCGACTGGCCGAAACTGACTACCGCCGCCGGCAGACTCTCGGAGGCGCCCATATTCATTGACGACACGCCGGCTATTACCGTCCTCGAGATGAAGGCAAAGGCGCGGCGACTGAAGGCAGAAACCGGTCTCGGTCTTATTGTTCTCGATTATCTCCAACTCATGCGGGGAGGAACGTACAAGGACTCACGGGAACAGGAAATATCGGAGATCAGCCGTTCATTAAAGGCGCTCGCCAAGGAGTTATCCGTCCCCGTCGTGGCGCTTTCTCAGTTGAACCGCAAGGTGGAAGACCGGACAAACAGGCGGCCGCAGATGGCCGATCTGAGAGAATCGGGCGCGATTGAACAGGACGCCGATTTGATCGCATTTATTTACCGGGACGAGGTTTACAACAAGTCCGAAGACAATCCGGACAAGGGAATCGCGGAAATCATCATCGGGAAACAGCGGAACGGTCCCACGGGAATCGTAAAGCTTGCGTTTCTCGAAAAATATACCTGCTTTGAAAATCTTTCCCGCATGGAAGACAAGTCTTCCTAAGCCTGAAGCAGCTTTGGCTCCCCCGTAAGCAACGGAAGAGCGGTACGCAGTTTCTTCAAGGCCTGCTTTTCAATCTGTCGCACCCGCTCTCTCGTAATATGGTAATGGTCGCCGATCTCCTGCAACGTCATGGGATTATCGGCCATCACCCGGTTCGTGATGATGTAGCTCTCCTTTTCGTTGAGTACGGCAAGCGCCCCGGCAATATTCCGTTTAACCAGCGACATCTCTTCATTTCTGATCAGCGCCGTTTCCTGATCCTCGCCCTCGTAAGCCAGGTAATCCATCACGTGGGCGGAATCGCTTTCATTATTAACAAACGAATCCAGGGAAAGGTCACGGCTGCTCATGCGGACATGCATTTCTTCGAGTTCCTGCGTCTTCACCCCCATGGACTCCGCTATTTCAGAAAATTCCGGTTTCTTTTCGGAGAGCGTTTCCAGTCTTTTTCTGGCCTGGTTCAGTTTAAAGAATAATTTTCTCTGCGCCTGGGTAGTTCCGATCTTAACCAGACTCCACGACTTGATGATAAAATTCTGTATATAGGCCCTTATCCACCAGACCGCATAGGATATGAGGCGGTATCCTTTGTACGGATCGAATTTTTTTACCGCGTGCATCAATCCGATGTTCCCCTCCTGGATCAGGTCGGCAAGTTTTGCCCCATAATTCCGATATTCGTGGGCAATCTTGACGACAAATCGCAGGTTGGACACGACAAGCTTCTCCGCCGCGTCCATGTCATGATTCTTTTTCAGCCGGACGGCAAGCTGAAATTCCTCCTCCGCCGTGAGAAGGGGAAAACGGTTTATTTCCGATATGTATAAATCAAGGGTTGCGGTAACCGCAGGCAGTTCCAATGATTGCGTCCTCTCTTACCGTAATTTTGCAAGTTTTTATTGTACGTGCCATCACACGGTCCGTCAAGTCTATTTTCCTGCAAGGCCCTTCCTGCAATGTACGGATACCAAGCAAAGCATATGACACAAAAATAACTTCTTGACCGTGTGAACCGGGTAGGTTGGCTTCTCTATTATCAACGTATCGAGGCGGGATTCTGGAAGAAGCGTCGGAAGCGGTCGGGATTCCGTCAGTGGCGCCCGAGGAAGGAATGTTTTGGCAGATGGTTCAGATGGACGGATCTCACCATGCATGGCTGGAAGGGCGAGGACCTGATCTGGTTTTAATGGGATATATCGACGATGCCACGAGTACTGTATCTGGGCGGTTTTACGATTATGAAGGGACCATGCCGGCGATGGATAGTTTCAAGGGGTATGTGAGGAAGCACGGCCTTCCTCTGAGCGTTTATCTTGACCGGCACACGACCGATACGTCTCCCCGGAAGCTGACGGCATGGGAAGAGGTCGAAGGGAGAGAGTCGTTGAGCCAGTTTGAGAGGGCGCTCAAGGAGCTTGGAGTGGAGGTCATTCATGCCCTGTCACCGCAAGCAAAGGGAAGAATCGAGAGACTCTTCGGGGTGCTTCAGGACAGGCTCGTGAAGGAGATGCGGTTACGGGGCATAAAGACGAAAGAAGAAGCCAATGCGTTTCTTAACGAGTATCTGCCCCGCTACAACGAGAGGTTTGGGGTGTGTCCGGCCAACGAAACCGATGCCCATGTAACGCTTCCCCGACAGGTTGATCTGAACCGCTATCTGTGCATCAAGACGGAACGGACGATCAGGAATGACAACACCATAGCCCTCGATGGCAGACCGTGCCGGCTTGAGGAACGGGGCGGCAAAAAGGTGGTTGTGGAAGAGAGGCTCGATGGATCGCTGCGGATGATCAGCAAGGGTGTGTCTCTGAGGTATCGAGAGATCACCCAAAGACCGGAAAAGAAGGTGGTTCCCAAAACGGACGCACGAGCGTTCAACCAGCCACCAAAACCAGCGAAAGATCACCCCGGGAAAAGAAGCTGGAAACAATGGATGCCCGCTCGCCGGCAGAGGGCATCTGCCTATTGACCAAACAGGACATTTCTCCTTCGGTAGGAATAGGACATTCCTAAATTGGCTTGACACAGGCGTACTCGCTTCTTGACTTTGGCGGGCGATAATAATAGTCTTACTGCCCGTCGCGCACGGCGCCGGATGCACCATGCATTTAGTGATTAGACGTCAAAAGGGGTTTCGCAATGAAGAAAATCAGGGTGGAAAACGCAGTAGGGACATTGCTGGCACACGATATCACGCGGATCGTCCCCGGCGAATTCAAGGGCGTGGGATTCAAGAAGGGGCATATCGTCCGAGAGGAGGACATCCCGGAACTGCTGAAGCTGGGAAAGCAGTATCTCTACGTACTGGAACTTCCGAAGGGCCAGCTCCACGAGGACGATGCCGCCTTGCGCATTGCCCGGGCGATCGCGGGAAACAACCTGGGTTGGACGGCGCCCCGGGAGGGAAAATCGCCCCTCATCAGCAAGAATGATGGACTGCTCAAGATAAACGTCCCCGGCCTCCTCAGGATAAACAAGCTGGGCAAGATCATCGTCTCCACCCTGAAAACGAATTTTCCCGTTAAACAGGATCAGATTGTGGCGGCCACCCGCATCATCCCGCTGACCATACCGGCAAAGAAGATCGAAAAACTGGAGGAACTGGCGGCGCGCTGGCGGCCCGTCATCCAGGTGCTCCCCTATCGTAAGCTCCGGGTGGGCGGCGTCGTTACCGGCTCGGAAATCTACAAGGGACTCGTCAAGGACGGGTTCGACCGGTACGTGATGCAAAAGGTCCTGGATTACGGGTGCGAATTCGTAAGAAAGATCGTTGTTCCCGACGATGCCCAAGCCATTTCCGAGGCCGTGCGGGAACTCAAGGCGCTGGGCTGCGAACTCATCCTGACGACGGGAGGCCTTTCCGTTGACCCCGATGACGTGACACGCAAGGGCATCCGGAAAGCGGGGGCAAAAATTGTCACCTATGGCAGTCCCATCCTTCCCGGCGCCATGTTCCTGTATGCGCTTCTGGATGGCAACCCTATCCTGGGACTTCCGGCCTGCGTTTACTATGAACCCACCACCGCTTTTGACCTGATGCTGCCCCGCGTCCTGGCGGGGGAGAGGATCACCAAAGATGCCATTGCCGAGACAGGCCACGGCGGCATGTGCCTGAATTGCGAAACGTGTCGGTATCCCGTGTGTCCCTTCGGCAAATAGGACGACTTCGGAAAAAGCCCGGAGGCGGCGTTCCGCTTCATCCTTCGTCGTTGCGATGTACACTTAAAAGTACGTCTCACTTCTCAGGCCTCGCGTGCCTTGCCTGCGGAACTTTTTAGTAAGTTAGAAATTATTTTCTGCGTTTTTCTGGCAGAAAATAATTTCGTGAACGCACTTATCCCGTTTATCGGGGTTGCGAAGCCGTCTTGTGGGAGGGAAGCTTCACTTTTTACGAGGGCGTCTTTTTTTGAGGAGAAACACGATGGCGGACGTGCCGCTTAAAGAAATCATCATCGGGATAAAGGGCGCGGGAGAGATGGCAACGGGCGTTGCCTGGCGTCTGTGGCAGGCCAATATCCGCAATATCTTTATGCTGGAGACACCGCGGCCCCTCGCCGTGAGACGGGAAGTCGCATTCTGTGAGACCGTCTACGAGGGGAGCAAGGAAGTTGACGGCGTAACAGCAGTCAAGGTGGAAGGAACGGCGGAAATACGACGCGCCTGGGCGGGGGAAAAGATCGCCGTTCTTGTTGATCCCCGCTGGAAGACGATCGGAGCGATGGCGCCGCAGGTGGTGATTGACGCCATCCTCGCCAAAGAAAACCTGGGCACCACGAAGAACGAGGCCCCGCTGGTAATCGGCCTCGGACCCGGCTTTCATGCCGGGAAGGATGTCCATATCATCATCGAAACGAACCGGGGGCACAACCTGGGCAGACTCATCTTCTCCGGCCCCGCCGAGACGAATACGGGAATACCGGGAGAGATCGGGGGATATGCGGCGGAACGGGTGCTGCGAGCTCCGGACAACGGCGTCTTTACGGCAAAGCGGCACATCGGGGAGATGATCCAGCGCGGCGATACGGTGGGAGATGTTGCCGGAGAGGAACTGTTCGCCGGGATTAACGGGGTGATCAGGGGATTGCTGAAAAACGGCATCGAGGTGAAAAAGGGCACAAAGCTCGGCGATATTGATCCACGCGGAAAGAGGGAATACTGCTTCACCGTCTCCGACAAGGCGCTTGCGATCGGGGGAGCGACACTTGAGGCAATCCTTAACGTGTATAATACATGATGTATGGCATCGTTTCGTAATATCCTCGGTCTTCGGGAACGGGGGATCATCAGCATCGTCGGCGCCGGCGGCAAAACCACGCTGTTATTTGCCCTATCCCATGAAATCGCCGCCGCCGGGGAAACCGTACTCACCACCACCACCACGAAAATTTTCGTGCCGTCCGAAGAACAGTCTTCACAGGTCATCATCTCAGCGTATCCCCAACAAGTACTGGAAAAGGCCCGACTTTTGACGGACGGACAACGGCACGTAACCGCAGGCCGCGCCCTTATTCCTCCGGAAAACAAACTGGCGGGCTTCACCTCGGACGATATCGCCGAACTGGAGAGGGGAAACGTGTTCCGCTGGATCCTGGTGGAGGCAGACGGGGCAAAACACCGCCCCCTCAAGGCGCCTGCCGCCCATGAGCCCGTGATTCCTCCGTGTTCACAATGGGTTATCGCCGTGGTCGGCTTGGACGTTGTAGGACAACCCCTGACGGAAGAGTGGGTCTTCCGCAGCCACCTCTATGGAACATTGACCGGCCTGAAATCCGGTGAGGCGATCACGGAACATTCCGTTGCCGTGGCGCTTACCCATGGGCAGGGGATCATGAAAGGCTGTCCTCCCGGCGCTGCACGATTGGTCTTCCTCAACAAGGCGGACACAACAGGCCGGAGGGAGGCGGGGCGGCGAATCGCGGAACTTCTCAAAAAAGCGGAAGGGATAAGGCCGGACAGAATTATCATTGCCTCCCTCCGGGAGGGAACGGAAACCGCCGAATGGCACGATCTGACCGCCGGCCGGGAACAGGAAAAAACGGCTGGCACAATCTCGAAAGCCCCCACCGCCGGCATCATACTCGCCGCCGGCATGTCCACCCGCATGGGTAAAACGGGAACCCCCAAGCAACTGCTGGAGGCGGGGGGAAAGCCCCTTCTCGCCTGGGTCGTGGAAGCAGCCATAGCATCCGAACTGGCACGGGTGATTCTCGTCCTCGGCCATGAAGCGGGGAAAATCCTCGCGGCGCTCGGCCCCCTCGCAGGACATCGCCGCATCAAGACTATCATCAACGACCGGTACGCCGATGGCATGGCATCCTCCCTCCAGGCCGGATTATTGGAAGTCAGGGATGAATTCCCCTCGGTCATGTTCCTGCTCGGCGACCAGCCGCTCGTGGGAACGGAAACCATCAATCTCCTCCTCGACCGCTTTCGAGAATCAGACAAGGACATCTGCGTCCCCATGTGTGGCGGCAAACGGGGAAACCCCGTTATCTTCAGCTGCCGACATTACCATGAAATTCTCGAGATCCGGGGCGACAGGGGCGCGCGGGAGATCATTGACCGTTATCCCGATGCCATCCTTCCCGCTGAAATCAGCGATCCCCGCTGCTTTCTCGACATCGACAACACCGAAGACGCACAGAAGCTCCCTGCCCTTGAGGGCAGGGCTTCCCGGTAAGAGGTTAAGGACAAGTCTGCCGAATGGCCCTCAAAAATGTCTGCTCGGTATTGCCAAATCCCTGAAAACAATATCCTGCGCCACGCTGAACAGACATCCGGGAAAGCCCCCTTATCTTACCGCCGGAAATATCTGTCGGCACCCCCACATCTTGTGGCCATTTTTTCTTGACACACAACTCACTTTTCCCTACACTCCCCGAACAAAAAAGCAAGTTCTTATAAAACAGGACAAAAATATCATGAATATCTTCATCATTGTCGGAATGCCCGCCTCGGGCAAAAACATTGCCCGGACCTATGCAGAGTCCCAAAAATTACCGTATCATGCCACCGGTGACCTCGTGAGGGCAGAGCTCGCGAAGAGGGGTATCAAGCCGGACCCTGAGAGCATGGCCCGGATTTCCGATGAATTGCGGGGGCCGGACGGCATGGGTGTCACCCGGCTTGCTCTGGCGGCTGCCCTTGCGGAAAGCGCCGGAGCCGTCTTTCTCGAAGGCATGAGATCGTGGCCCGAGATAGACCTGATCCGGAAAGAGGCCGAGTGCGTGGTCGTGGCTTTTCTTTCCCCCCGGCAGGTCAGGAGGATGCGGGTGATCAGTCGGGGCAGGTCTGACGACTCACCCGATGCCTTCGATGGGCGAGACCTGAGGGAGATCGCCTATGGGGTGGGAGGCCCTGTCGCCATGGCCGATGCCTATGTCCTGAACACCGGCTCCCTGGATGATTCCCTCCATGCCCTGGACGGCATCGTCCAGGAAGCGATTGGAAATACGGGGATATAACACCAATTAAGAGTCCCCGAAAATTGGTGTTATGTCCCCGGAATATTCCCCCGCTGCTTTCTCGACATCAATAACCCGGAAGATGCACAGAAGCTCCCGCCGCCGTTTCTCAAAGACAAACCCTGATTGCCTTGACAGATAAGGGTCGGCTTCCTATATTTGATGAAAATATAAGAAGAAATTCCCATCAAAGAAAGGACCCTTCATGGAAACAAGTAAAAAACGGCTGATCGCTGTCTTGTTTTTCCTGGTTGCCTTGTTCTTGTCCGGTGGTGCTTCTCAAGGAGCCGAAACTATTACCAGTATCGGTAATCCGACTAAGGTTAATGGGGGCGACCATACGAACTTCCCGGTATTTGAACTCCCTATACCTGAACATGAATCGGAAAAGAGTTATCTGGGCCTTTCCGGAACCGGAACATTCAAGATCGGACAAATCAATGCCCCGGTCCTGCTCATTGAGGTTTTTAGCTTTTATTGCCCCCATTGCCAACGGACAGCTTCCCAGATAAACGAGTTCTACCAGAGGATACAGGAACGATCCGATCTGAAAGAACGGGTAAAGATGATCGGGATCGGCGTCAGCAACAGCGCTTACGAGGTTGACGCTTACCAGGAGAGATACCGCGTACCGTTCCCCCTTTTTCCCGACGAGAGCATTGAAATCTCTCAAATGCTCGGCGTAAAGGGTACGCCCACATTTATCGGGGTTAAGGCGGACGGCAAGGGTACCCAGAAACGGTTCTATTTCAGAGAGGGCGGCTTTCAAGATACAGAACAGTTTCTGGCTGAAATTATTAAATTGTCAGGATTAAAATAGAAGGAGGGAAAGATAAAAATGAGAAACCGGAAATGGAATTGGAGGCATTTATTGTGCCTTAGTGTTTTTCTGGCGCTGGCAGGGGCCGCTGCGGCCCATGGGCAGTCGGGAGGATTCACGGAATTTATTTACCCGGTGGAAAAACTCAAACCCACGGACAGCGTGCCTACGTTAAAAGTCGGTGATGTTGCGCCGGATTTTACCCTTCCCGCCGTTGAGGGCGGCAAGGTATCCTTAAGACAATATGCAGGCAAGAAAAATGTCGTCATCTCCTTTGTTCCCGCAGCCTGGACACCCGTTTGCTCTGCCCAATGGCCTGGTTACAACATCGCCAAAGGCCTCTTTGACAAGCATGACGCCATTTTGCTCGGCATTACGGTGGACAATATTCCCACCCTTTACGCTTGGACGAAACAGATGTGCGGCCCCAGTGAGAAATTGTGGTTCCCCGTCCTTTCCGACTTTTATCCCCATGGCGCGGTCGCCTCGAAATACGGGGTGCTCCGTTCGGAAGGGGTGAGCGAGAGAGCCCTGTTCATCATCAACAAAAAAGGTGTCATTACCTACATAGACGTCCATGACATAAATGAGCGACCGCTCCTCGATGATCTTGCAAAGGCGCTTGAACGGGTAAACCGGCAATAAGCCCGGACAAGAACTCGCTTTGCTATTGACGACTTCGCAAAAAGGATCACGGGGGGTTAACATGATCGAACAAATCCGTTATCTCCTGGAAGAAGCCTTCCGGCAGGATTCTTTCGGGCTTTATTTCCTGATGTTCGGCGGCGGACTTTTAGCGACACTGACACCGTGTACCTATCCGGTGCTTCCGCTGACAGTCGGGTATATCGGCAATCAGGCGGGCGCCAACCGCCTGAGAGCCTTTTTTTTGAGCCTCTCCCTGGTGACCGGCATGGCTGCGGTTTATGCCGTATTGGGCAGCATCGTTGCGGCGGTGGGAGGGACGTTCGGTTCGATTATGGGGAACGGATGGGTGGTTTACGCGATCGCCCTCTTCTACCTCATGATGGGGCTTGCCCTTCTGGACGTGTTCCCTTTCCCCGTTCCCGGGTTCATCTCCAGGCTCCAGACAAAATCGTCGAATCGCCAAGGGGTCATGGGCGCCTTCGTTATCGGCGGCGTCAGCGGTCTGATCGTCGGTCCCTGCACCGGTCCTATCCTGGCCGTCGCGTTGGGCGCGATTGCCTTGACGCTGAAAAATGTGCACGGCCTGGATTACACCCTGCAGGTCCTGAAGGGTGGCGTCCTGCTTTTTCTGTTCGGGTTCGGCCAGGGAGCCCTGATCCTGCTGGCCGGAATCTTTACCGGGTTCATTTCCAAACTGCCCAGAGCAGGCGCCTGGATGGAGGCCGTTAAAAAAGGCTTCGCATTATTGGTCATTATCGCCTCGAGCCTGTTGTTTGTGTTCGTGGGGCAAAATACCGATTTCCCAAGCCTGACCCGCGTTCTGGCAACCGCGGAACCATCCGCGGCGCCGGCTCCGAAGCCGGACGCTTCGCCGGCAGTTCAATCGGGAAAAGCCGCAAATGTTTCGGCAAATCCGGCGCCGGATTTCACCCTCGCTTCGCTGGGAAAGGGCAACGTTACGTTAAGCCGTCTCAAAGGCAAAAAAGGGGTCGTACTGGTATTCTTCGCGACCTGGTGCGTCAGTTGTGTGCAAGAAGTGCCGGAGGTTAAACGATTCGCCGAAATAGCGAAAAAGGAAAATGTCGTGGTCTTCGGCATTGATTATAAACAATCGGTGGAAATTGTTGAACGCTTTCAAAAATCAGCCCGGATTGATTACGGAATTCTCCTCGATATGGAAGGAACGGTGACGCTCGACAAATTCGGTATCCGGGGATTGCCTCATGTAATCGGCATTAACGCGAAAGGCGATATCATTTACCGGGGAACGGCCCTGCCGGACGACAAGGCCGCATTCATAAATAATCTGCAACAGGGTTTATAGGGCCGAAGGCATGCCGCCGGGAACCCCTTCACACCCTAACAATTCCGAGAATGTTATACCTTTTTCCCGACCGATGGATACGGTAATGCGCAGCGCGCAAAAAAAACCCCCGAATCATACCGGGGGTTTTTCTCCATCCGCGGAAAAATCAATCCGCAAACAAATCTTTCCTCATCTGGTCCTCCATCGCTTGTGACCAGACCACCTTCCCCTTCACGGATATTTCGCTCACCTTGATGGACTTGAATTTTTTATCCAGAGTCCCCGTGATTTTTACTTCCTGGTTGAGATGTCGGACCAGAAGTTCTCTTTCCAGATTCGGCAGGAAATAATATTCCCCTTTCGCGGCATCCACGAGGAGCACAAAGACATTCTCTACGGCCGCCACCGGGTCTTCCTTCCCGACCGGGCACACCTTACCCTGCGTTACGCACATGAACCCCTGGATGGAACCAGTAAAATTCGCCGCCATTGCAAAAACCGGCGCCAACAATAACAACCCAATAACCGTAACCGCTAACAATCTTTTCATTTTTTTCCTCCTTTTACAGTTTTATGTTTTTATTGATTGACTTCCCTGATTGACTTCCCTTCTTTTATTGACCGCCGGTAATAATCCACCTCCTTTCGCCTGTTTCATAAAAAATCCTGTTTGTAATTCTGATGAACGAATTTTGCCCCTATCGAAATTTTTCCAAGATGCATGAACGGCATGTCGTTCTTTTGTTGTGCATAAGTTACTGTTCACGGTAATGAAAATCAATTAGGATTAAATAAGAGCGTAATAGGAGGGGAAAACTATCAGTAAAAACACCCCTCCGATACCGGGTAGGTTGCCCGAAACAAGAAGTTGACAAAAACCATCCCGTTTGATAGCAGTGAAACCCCTGCCCACGGGGCGGAGTTTCCCGGTAAGGCTTAGCTGTTTTCATTGCGCCCCCGCAACCCCGCTCATAAAGCAGCGTTGCACGGTACGCACCCGGTCATGCACATCCGTTAAAGTGATTGCCGCCTTCCGGAGATGTCCCCTGGCAGCCAATATCTTTAATTTATAGCGATTTAATCCTTTTGTTGTAAAACAGAAAGAAGATGCATCCTATGTTCAACAGTACATTGATAGAAGTGGCGGAAAAAACCCTGGCAAATAACGGCTTCCGCATTTCCTACGAGGATGGATGCGGGCTCGCCGCCCTTCCCGAAGAGGAAACAACGGCGCTGATCCTGTGCGCCGATAAGATCCGCAGGAAATATAAGGGAGACCGCATCACCACCTGTTCCATAACGAACGCCAAATCAGGCCTGTGCACGGAAGATTGTGCATTCTGCGCCCAGTCGGCCCATCACGAAACGGGCATCGAACCCCATCCCCTCATGAGTGAAGAGGAAATGGTAAATGATGCGCTCAAGCTTCATGCCAGCGGCGCCAATGAGTTTTCCATGGTGACGAGCGGTTTCGCGCTCACGGATCAGGAACTGGAAACGATCGGCAGAGCAGCGGGCATGATAAAGGAAAAAACCGGGTTGAAACTCTGTTCCTCCCTGGGTGTGCTTACAGAAGCACGGGCCAAACAGCTCAAGAATAGCGGCATCAGCCGCTACCACCATAACCTGGAAACCGCGCGGAGTTTCTTTGATCACGTATGCACCACCCATGATTATGAAGACGACGTGCAGACGGTGAAAATAGCAAAGGCGGCCGGCTTGAAAGCCTGCTCGGGCGGCATCCTGGGACTGGGTGAATCGTGGGAACAGCGGGTGGAGCTGGCAATCACCCTGCGGGACCTGGATGTGGATTCGATTCCCGTCAACTTCCTGAACCCCATTCCCGGAACGAGGATGGGAGCGCGACCGCTCCTCTCCCCCATGGAAGCGCTCAAATGCATCGCTCTTTTCCGCTTCATCAATCCGAAGAAGGATATCATGATCTGCGGCGGCAGGGAGGTAACCCTGCGCGACCTCCAGTCCTGGATCTTCACGGCGGGCGCAAACGGCCTGCTCATCGGCAATTACCTGACCACCGCGGGCAGGGATATCAAGGCGGATATGGACATGATCAGAGATCTGAGATTAGTCGCCGAGAAAGGAGCTTGACACGAAAACGAAAGAAACTCGCACGAGCACGCTCGACGAGGACGATAAAAAATATATCTGGCATCCCTTCACCCAGATGCGGGATTACGTGAAGGAAAAACCGCTGATCATCGAGGAAGGCAACGGATGCACCTTACGGGACACCGACGGGAACGAATATCTGGACGGTGTCTCCTCTCTGTGGACAAACGTGCACGGCCACCGCAGGGAGGGGATAGACCGCGCCGTTAAGACGCAGCTGGGCAAGATCGCCCACTCGACCATGCTGGGACTCTCCAATGTTCCCGCCATCCGGTGCGCAAAGAAGCTGGTGGAAATCGCACCACAGGGACTGTCAAAGGTGTTCTATTCGGACAACGGCTCCACGGCGGTGGAGATCGCCCTCAAGATGGCCTTCCAGTACCAGCAGCAGGCTCCCGCAGGAGACCGGGCGAAGACGCGGTTTATTTCCCTGACCAATGCCTATCACGGAGACACGATCGGCGCGGTAAGCGTGGGTGGCATTGACCTCTTTCACGCCACGTACAAAACGCTCCTCTTCTCCTCACTCAAGGCCGAATCGCCCTACTGCTACCGGTGCGTATTTGGAAAATCCTACCCCGACTGCGGCCTTGCCTGTCTCGGGCAGATGGAAGAACTGATGAAAAAGCATGCACATGAGGCGGCGGCGCTGATTATCGAACCACTCGTGCAGGGGGCGGCGGGGATCATCGTCCAGCCTCCGGGCTATCTAAAGAGGGTGCGCGAACTCTGCACCCGGTACAACATCATCATGATCGCCGACGAGGTCGCCGTGGGATTCGGCAAAACGGGGACAATGTTCGCCTGCGAACACGAGGACGTCGCGCCCGATATCATGGCCGTGGCCAAGGGAATCACCGGCGGTTACCTGCCGCTCGCGGCAACGCTCGCCACGGAAAAAATCTATGAAGGGTTCCTCGGCGAGTACGACGAGTTCAAGACCTTTTTCCACGGGCACACCTACACCGGCAACCCGCTCGCCTGTGCTGCTGCCGTGGCCAGCCTGGAGATTTTTGAGGAAGAGCGCACCCTCGAAGGACTCCAGGGGAAAATCAAACACCTCACGGAGCGACTGGAGTCCTTCCGTTCCCTGAAGCACGCGGGAGAGGTGCGGCAGCGCGGCTTCATGGTAGGCATAGAACTGGTAGTCGGGAAGGATACCAGAGAACCCTTTGCCCCGGCAGAGAAGATCGGCCACCGGATCATCCTCGAGGCGAGGAAACGCGGCCTGATTATCAGGCCCCTCGGCAACGTTATCGTCCTGATGCCGCCCTTGAGCATGACCACGAGCGAGCTTGACCGTCTCTGCGACATCACCTTCGCGGCGATCCGGGCCGTCACGGAAGGGTTGTAGACGTGACCCTTCACTGCCGCTCTCCTCGCAGATACGGCACGTTTAAAACAATGGCATTCCCGCATCCACGGGGATACCATGACGATGGCCGCATGGTTTTTACGTGGGAGTGTCCATGAAGGGAACATTTTACTTTGATCCGGCAGACCGGATTTATGCAGACCATTTCCCCGGACGGGCCGTTGTCCCCGGAAGCCTCATTGTCCATGCCTTCCTCCAGGAAGCGCACAGGGCGGAGGAGTTTGCCGGTGGCCGTTTCCTGGCGGAAGAGTTCCGCTTCACAGAGTTCATAGCGCCGGGCACATATTCTTTCACCATGGAGACCGATAAAGGCCGCCTGCGGTGCCGGCTCTACCATGAGGGGAAAACGGTGGTTACGGGTTTTTTTAAACCCGAGTGATGATATTGTATCGTCTCATTAATAATTGTCATATCGGCCCCTTCGCCTGCTGTCATTCCGAGCGGAACGAGGAATCTTGTCGTGAAGCTCCCCGCTCACAGGGCGGGGCTTGCGGAGGGCGCCCCCGGTCATGCTCGGGGCAGGCTCCGGGGAATATTTTTTCTCTGTAAATATATTCGTTAAGATTTCTCGTTTCACTCGAAATGACAGGTTATTCAAATTATTCATGGGACATGACACTCTAATGAGAGAGAAAAAAGAGATATGAACGTTTTTGAAGAAATAAAAAGTATCCTGGCGGAAATCCTCGACGTGGAAGTAAACGAGGTGACGCCGGAAAGCTACCTCATCAGGGAGCTGGGAGCCGAATCCATAGACCTCATGGAGCTTGCCGCGGCGCTGAACCAGAGATTCCGTATAGAAGTCAATGAGGAAGATGTTTTCCTCAGAGAGCTCAGGAACAATCTTGCGGACGCGGAGGCCGCAAAGGGGACGGATCGCTTTCCCTTTCTCACCGCCCGGAGACGGGAAGAGATCGTCTCCGAACTTGACGGCGGCCCCGTTCTCAAGGTTAAGGACGTGGTAAGTTACGTCACCTGGCAACTGGAAAGGGCATGATGTCGTCCCTCGACGAACTTCTCATCGAGCGCAGAAGCATCAGAACGTACGGCCCCGAAACACCGCCCGAGGCATGGATCGAACAGATGATTAACCTCGCAGCCCAGGCGCCGTCATCGGGGAACACCCAGCCCGTCCGGTTCATCCGCGTCAATTCGCCGGAGGTAAAAGCCTCCCTGCAGCGGGCGATGAAATCGGGCCGCGAGCAGTTTCTGCAGGCGGCGGCAGGTTGCTCCAAGCCGAAAAATCTGAGAAACTGGATAAACGCCTATTACCGTTTTTCGGCGTTCATGTTTCAGGCCCCCGTCCTCATCGCCGTGGGAACGGTCGCGCCGGCGTCCGGATTTTCACGTCGGCTTGCAGAGGCCGGTGTGATAGAGGCAGACAAAAAACGGGAATCCGACACGGACATCGCTGTAGGTTTTGCCCTCCAAAGCTTCATCCTCAAAGGCCAGGAGCTCGGTCTCGGTTCCTGCATATTGACGGCCCCGCTTGTTTTCATCTCCCGGATCGAGGAACTTCTCGGCGTCAGGGATGTAGAGATCAAATGCTTCCTCACCGTGGGCTTCCCCGGTGAGACGCCGCGGAAACCGAAAAAGAAGGGAGTCGCTGATATCTATCGTCAAATATGAGTAACCATGAAACCACATCAAAACGGGTCGTCATCACCGCCATGGGGATTATCTCCTCGCTGGGTAAAACCCCGGAAGAGATACTGGCCAGCATAAAAGAAGACCGTACCAGCTTCACCCTGCCGCCCTTCGATCAGAAGATGGTGGTCGCTCCCGTGGAGAATTTTGACCTCCGTAATTTTACCGGCCCCTTCAAAGACCGGCGCTATCTAAACCGCGGAGCGCAGCTCTCCGTCGCGGCCGCCATTTCCGCCCTGAGAAACAGCAACCTTGATGAAGAGACGGCGGCAACGGCCGGCCTTTTCGTCGGTTCCGGCCCGAATTTCGACATCGGCGGTGAGCTCCCCGGCATCCATGCAGGGGAGATCGTCGAAGAAAGTCTGATGGCCCTCTGGATACTGAGGTTTCTGCCCAATACGGCGGCTTCCACCATTGCCCGGCTTACGGGGATGCACGGGGAAAACCTGACCGTTGCGACCGCGTGCACCGCCACGCTGCAGGCAATCGGAGAGGCGTTCCGCAAGATAAAGGACGGACACCTCAATCTGGCTCTCGCCGGAGGCGGCGACTCGCGCAACAATCCCGGCGGCATCCTTGCCTACCGCAAGGCGAACGCCCTCTTCACCGGCGGTGACGACCCGCAGGCGGCGAGCCGCCCCTTCGATAAAAAACGGAAGGGCTTTGTGCCCGGGGAGGGAGGCGCCTTTTTCCTCTTGGAAGAGCGTGAGCACGCCCGGAAACGCGGGGCCATGATCTACGGTGAAATCTGCGGGTTCGGCGCATCCATGGACGGATACAGCATGACGGCGCCGGACCCCGACGGCAGGTGGGAGGAAGCGGCAGTGCGGGCGGCCCTCGCGGAAGCGGGCATGTCCCCCGCCGATATCGCCGTCGTTGCCGCGCACGGCACCGGCACCGCACTCAACGACGCTATGGAGGCGGAACTTCTCGCCCGCATCTGGGGAGAAGGACGCACACCCCGCGTTATTGCGCTGAAGTCATGGATCGGCCACCTGTCGGTCGCCTGCGGGGCCGTGGAGCTCGGCATCTGCCTGACACTCATGAACAGGGGGTGTCTCCCCCGGATACGGAATCTCGAAGAACCGTGCCGGGATGGAATAAACTTTGTCCGCCGGGAAGAACCCGTTTCCCTCAAGACCCTCCTGGTGGAAAACTTCGGCTTTGGCGGCCAGAACAGCGCCCTGATCGTAAAAGCGCACGACGGCGCCTGACGGGAAAAGCGGGTGATCCGTGGAAGACCGGGATATCGTCATTAATACGGGAATGCCAGGGCTGCAACTGCTCGATGCCATCACGCGCACGGATGAAAACGGCATCGGCGGCGGTTGCCTGTTTTCCGACGCCCCGCCCTGGCTGGGTGTCGAATCCCTCGCCCGGCTCGGCGCCTTTCATGTGCGCTTCCTCACCGGTTTCGGGAAACACGCCTTCCTGGCAAAGATAAAACGCTGTCTCCTGCCGCGACGGGAACCCCTGACGGGCCGGTACCGTCTGACGGGGAAACTTCTCAGCCGGAGCAGTTCCTCGTTTTTCTATGACCTGGAGGCTTGGAACGGGAAGGAACTTGAAATTGCCGGTCAATTCCTGTATGCAGCGATTGACTATGACAATGCCTTCAGGAAGGAATTGCTGCAGGATCACTATCAAAGGCGCTTTACATGTTTGACGAACGCTACCGAAAAAGGCTCCTCTCGAGAAAAGACGCCGGACTTCTCCGTACGCCCCCGGAAATAGCAAGCCGGGAGGGAAAGTATATATGGATCGGCGGGAGAAAGGTGCTCAATTTCTCTTCCAACGACTACCTGGGACTCGGCGTCTCGGAAAAGCTCCGACAAAAGGTTTCCCGCAATTTCCGGAAATACGGCACCTCGTCCTCGGCCTCGCGGCTTGTCTCCGGCAACTATGCGGTGATCTCCCGCGCGGAAGAGGAATATGCCCGCTACTTCGGCTACGAGGCCGCCCTGTTCTTCCCCAGCGGTTACCAGGCGAATCTCGGCATCCTCTCCGCCCTCTTCGAAAAGGGCGACTCTCTGTTCTTCGACAAACATCTCCACGCGAGCAGCGTGAAGGGAATGGTTTTAAGCGGGGCATCCTTCCAGGGATACAACCACAATTCCCTCTCCCACCTGCGCCGGCGTCTGGAGGCAGGCAGGGGGCGCCAGACTGCTGTCCTGACGGAATCGCTCTTCAGCATGGACGGTGATTTCCTCGACGTTCAGGGGTTCGGCACATTGAAACGTGATTACGGTTTCCTTGCCGTCGTGGATGAAGCGCACGCCTTCGGCGCCGTGGGAGACGGAGGCCGCGGCATTGCCCGGCCGGTGGCGGATATCGCCGTGGGAACCTTCGGCAAGGCCCTGGGGCTGTTCGGGGCATTCGTCCTGCTGCCCGCAACAGGGAAGGAATACCTTTTCAATTTTTCCTCGCCCCTCATTTACAGCACCACCCTTCCCGAGGCCCATGCCGCCTCCGCCCTGGACATACTGGAAATGGTCATTGCGGGCGATAACGCGCGAAAAAATCTACAGGCAGTGAGCCGCGCCATGAAGGAACGGCTGCTCGCCCAAGGACTCACGGTAACGGGAGACGCCCACATCATCTCCTGGGAGGTAGGCAGTGAAAGCCGCGCCGCGGAAATAGCGGCTGAGCTTCTCGCACGGGACATCTTCGTCTTTCCCGCCCGCTATCCCACGGTGCCCGCGGGCAGGGCTCTGCTCCGGATCGGCATGACTGCCCTGCACACGGAAGAAGACGTACAACACTTCCTCTGCTGCCTGAAAAATATATGGGAAAAAACGGGGTGGAACAATGAATGACCTTTACGTAGCGGGAACCGATACGGGCGTGGGGAAAACGGTGCTGTCGCTTCTCCTCATGCAGTTTTTGTTCGAGCAGGGCAAGCGGCCCTTTTATCTCAAGCCCCTGCAAACGGGCTGCAAGACCCCCCGTGATGAGGACAGCGATGCGGCGTTTATCTACCGGCATGTGGAATCGCTCCGGGACGGGGACCCGGGAGAATCGGTGATTTACTGCTTTGCCAACCCCAAGGCGCCCTTTTTCGCGGCCCGCGACGAAGGCAGCGCCATAGACCTGAAACTCATGGAACGGATCGTGGCGGAAAAAAGCCGCGCCTACTCGCCGCTTGTCATCGAAGCGGCCGGGGGTGTCCTGGTTCCGGTTGCGGAAGGAACGCTGATCGTGGACATCATGCAAACCACGGGGGCAAAGGTCCTGATTGCCGCCCGCGCCGGCCTGGGCACGATCAACCACACCCTACTGTCTATAGAAGCCCTACAGGCACGGGGAATAAAGCCCGCAGCCATCATCTTCATAGATGCAGCGGAAACGCCGCCGGAAATGATCGCCGAAAACAGGGAGGCGATAGAAGCCTGCTCCGGCATAAAAGTCGCCGGCGTAATCGGCAGGATCGCCGATTTTTCCCATCCTCCCCGCGATAGTTACCGCCCCATCGAGTTTCTCTTCCGGGAAGGCCTGGTATGAGAAAAACCATCCTTCCCGTCGCCGACCTGCTGAATTTTTTCCTCGCGAGAAAGGTATTCAGACAAAAGCCCCCGCTGATTGCAAGCTTCAAACTCACCTATCGGTGCAATCTCGCCTGCCGGACATGCCCTTTCCATCTGCGGGCCAACGAAGAAAACGCGCACATGAGCTGGGACGGAGCCGTGAACGCGCTTGCGGCCCTGAAAAATTGCGGAACCCGTATTGTCGTATTCGAGGGGGGGGAACCGCTTCTCTGGCGGGATGGCGCGCACGATTTTCCGGAACTCGTTACCTATGCCAAAAAGCTTTTCCTCCGCGTCGGCGTGACCACGAACGGCACGCTGCCTCTCGATGTGCCCGCAGACGTTCTCTGGGTGAGCCTCGACGGCCTGAAGGAAACACACGACCGGCTCCGCAGCGGCTCGTTCGACCGGGCATGGAACAACCTCCGGGTGACGAAACACCCCAAGGTTTTCGTTCATTTTACGATGAACCGGGAAAACTGGCGGGAACTCGAATATCTGCTTAAACGTCTCGGAGAAATCCCGGCCGTCTGGGGCACGACGCTGCAGCTTTTCTATCCCTACGGACAGGGCGAGGAGGCGCTGTCCCTCTCCCCCGCGGAGCGCCGGGAAGCCCTGGAAACAGCCATACGCCTGAAGAAGAACTATCCCCTCCTGAATTCCCGCAGCGGCCTGAAGGCCATGATCGAGAACACCTGGTCTTGCCATGACGACATCCTCGTCAACGTGGACCCCGGCGGTACAATCACGAGCGGATGTTATGTGAAAAACCGCGGCACGATCAGCTGCCGCGATTGCGGTTTCACGCCAGTCACGGAGGCCTCCGGCGCCCTCGATCTGTCTGTCCCTTCCCTCTTCGCCGGCTGGCGCATCTTTCTCCAGACTTGATTCCAATTGAAGATTTTCACAGCGTGCTGCGGAGAGCTTCACTGCGCTCCCCTCAGATTCCTCCCCCTTGATGAGGGAGGATAGGTGGGGGTGCCTGATATGCTGCTCACCATCCTTTATAGGTGATTATCCGCAAGACCTGTCGGCAGCATTTGAGCGATTTTTTCCAAAGTCCATTTATCTTCCCCACGGTAAATCACCGATGTTCTTTCCGGTTCTGAATAAAGGCTGATCATACCCGCGCCTACAAAGAATGTCCTGCCCGTTATGAGAGCTGCATTTTCTGTTGCCAGATACGTTGCAAACGTAGCGACATCTTCCGGCTTTGAATTTTCCATCTCATTCAGTTCGCTGATTTTCCCCTGTCGGATCCATGCTTGTTTCCGCTTTTCGTCAAAATGACGTGTCAGCGCCAGAGGGCGTATCGCATTGCACGTTACATTATATTTTGCCATATCTCTGGCAACAGCTCTTGTGAAACCGATAACACCTTCTTTTGCTGCAGCGTAATTTGAACACCCTAATGTTTTTCCCAGTCCTGCTCCCGATGACATGTTGATAATCCGCCCATATTGATTCTGCTTCATAACTTCAGCGGCCGCCCTCGTACAATAGAACGTCCCGTATAGATTCACTTTAACGATCTTGTCCCAGTTTTCTTCGGTAAGATTAAAGATCATCTTATCAAGCACAATGCCGGCATTGTTTACCAGTATGTCCACCCTGCCGAACGTGCCAACCGCGGCGGCGATTATATCTCTGCCGCCTTGCCATGTTTCCACTGAACTGTCGTTAGAAACTGCTTCGCCGCCTTCTTTCCGGATTTTTTCAGCCGCTTTTTCCGCTAACCCTTGGATTTGTCCGGTCCCCGTCGGGCCGACGCCATAATCGTTAACGACTATGCGCGCTCCTTCACGCGCCATTTCCCGTGCTATGGCAAGTCCAATGCCCTGGCCGGCCCCGGTAATAACAGCTACTCTGTTGTTAAGAAGCTTACTCATACTATTTGAAGCTCTCTGCAGCAAGCTGCAGAGAATCTCCGATTCCTCAGGAACATCATCGTTCATCATTCGCTCGCTTACCCCTCGGCAAGCCGCGGGGAATGCGCTCGCAGCCGAATTCCATTTTATTTTTATAATTAGCACAACCATAAATCTGACAATCAGATTCGACCGTCAGAGTATAGGATAAGGGAATCTTGTGCGTCAAAGGAAATTTGGCGGCAAAACAGGCAATACCGAACGGAACGTTGCGAAAAGAATCGCGGCGCAATCAACCGTCGCGACCGCGGCTTCACCCCGGTAAGGGAGGCCTTGATTCAATTTCCCCCGTGGGCTGATTCCGAAAACATGAAGGGTGAGCAGCGCCGGTAAGGCTTCCAGAAAGTGAAGCTCCCCGCTCAGAGAGCGGGGCTTCCCGGCAAGGAACATTTATTTTCCTCATCGCGCCCCTTAACCCCGCCTGAAAGGCGGGGCTTGCGGAGGGCGCCCCCGGTCACCATGCCGTCTTCGGCGCCTTCCCGCACAGGGGGTGTCGTCGGCCCCTTCTCACGCAGCCGGATAACGATCCCCCGGATCAGGACATCGGGAGAGTCGTCCGGAGTCGTCAGCAGGTGCGAGAAGTTCCTGGAGAAGCTCTCCGTGTAGGAGAATTCGACCTGATCAAGCTTCAAGCTTTGCTTGCAGAGGTCGAATTCCCTTTGGTCCTTCAGAATCTCCCAGAAGTTTCTTCCCCCGAGATGGAGGGCCGAGACCGTCAGGCCCGCAAAAAAGGTGAGGCTCGGCAGGGCAGACAGGCCGATATCGCCGCTGAAGTGCATCCCCTCGTTGAGGCGTTTGTCGGCTTTCTTGGCCGCCGCCTTATCGGGGGATGCCTCCAGGATCAGTTCGATCTCGATCTCATCACTGTCCTTGATGTATTTATCGTAGTCGGTCGCGATCTCCTGGAGGATCGGCAGGGCCTTCTGGACCGCCTCCACCAGGGCGCCAACATAGAAATGACGCGGCAGGGCAAACTCGCCCCGATCGCGCTGCGCCTTGGCGGCCCTGAAAAAGTTCGGTTGATCCCCCTCCAGGCGAAGCCGGACATGATAAAGAACATGGCTGTGCAACACGACCGTGTCGTCCTCGAAGATCTCAAAATCGGCCGCCAACTCGATCCCTTTGCAGTGCTTGAAATTAGTGTCCAGGTTGCAGAAAGGCGCCTCTGGCTGGACGGGGAGGTAGAACTCCGGAAAGGCGTTACGGAAGAGTTTCATGAGCCCCGGGACATCGAGGCCGTCGAGTCCGGGATTGCCGGTCTTCGCCCGTGTGAGATATTCGGCCAGGGTACCCTGGCCGTCCGGAAACAGCTGGAACCGGTAAGTACCCGGCTTGCCGAGAGTGGGTTCCTTATAGATCCGGGCGGCCGGTGTTCGGGCTTTAACCGTGCAGCCCGCCGCCAAGCCTATTAGCAGGATCAGGATCAGTAGTCGCCTGGTTCGTCTGGTCAACCTTGAACGCCTCCCGGAATCGGCGGCCGGGCTCCGGCCGAGGTAATTACGACCTCGCTATACACCATTTATCTCATGATTTCATGCAGGAATTCATTAGCCAACGCATTCCCCGTGGCTTGCCGCTCTTCGCCGGATGGCGCATCTTTCTCCAGGCCGGATATTTCCTTCTGACAGTTTGAGAAATTGGATTTAGGAGTAGCGAATCAAATTCCCATCATCCCTTGCTGGTTCAGGCTTGCAGCCTGAACCGAGCCATTAATGTTTGGTTCAATCTGCAAGATTGAACCAGATCTTGTCTGATATTTCATCTCTCATTGGTGGACAGGGGGCGCCAGTTTACCAGTCTCCGGTTGGTTGAAAACAACCAGGCGATTCCCATCAGGACAAACATCCCGACGAAACTGATGATATTATAGAGACTCATGGCACTTCCCTTAAAATCGGCAAGAAGCGGATCTTCCGTAATCTCTTTGTTTTGATGTCTCCTTTTCTCTTTGTAAAACGATCCGGCTTCAGGTGTGCGCCTCGTCCCAATTTTTGCCGGAGGCGCAGTCCACCTTCAGCGGGACGTTCAGGCTCACCACCTGCTCCATCTCGCGGCAGACGATGGCCATGACCTCTTCTTTCTCCGCGGCGGGCGCTTCGAAGACCAGTTCGTCGTGGACCTGCATGATCATGGCGGCCTGAAGACGTTTCTTTGCAAAGAGGCTTGAAATGTTAATCATCGCCACCTTGATGAGATCGGCAGCCGACCCCTGGATCGGCGCATTGATGGCCATGCGTTCCGCAAACTGCCGCACGGAGACATTCCCGTTGTTGAGCTCGGGGAGATAGCGGCGGCGGTTCAGGATGGTGGTGACGAAACCGTCCCGCCTCGCCTTTTCCAGAATCCCATCCAGGTAGATACGGACGCCGCGGTACTTGTGAAAATATTCGTCAATGTAGGCCTGGGCAAGTTTCTGCGCTATGCCCAGTTCTTTTGCAAGCCCAAAGGCGCTCATTCCGTAGAGCACGCCGAAATTTATCACCTTGGCCTGCCGCCGCATATCGGGGTTCACCATCTCGGGAAACACGCCGAAGACGTCGGCCGCCGTTCTCGTGTGGATGTCTTCCCCGGAGGCGAAGGCCGCAACCAGCGTCTCGTCGCCGGAGAGATGGGCCAGCACCCTGAGCTCGATCTGGGAATAATCGGCGGATACAATTTCCCAGCCCGGCGGAGCGATAAAGGCCTGCCGAATCCTCTTCCCCTCCACGGTCCTGATGGGGATGTTCTGCAAATTGGGGTTGCTGCTGGAAAGGCGCCCCGTGGCCGTCCCCGTCTGGTTGTACGAGGTATGCACCCGCCCCGTTTCGGGGTTCACCAGGAGCGGCAGGGCATCAATGTAAGTAGACTTGAGCTTGGCCAGACTCCGATAGGCTAAAATTTCCGCGGGCAGCGCGTGGCTCCGGGCAAGTCCCGCCAACACTTCAACGTCCGTGGAGTAGCCCTCTTTCGTCTTTTTCCCCTTGGGAAGACCGAGCTTGTCGAACAGTATGGTTTGCAGCTGCTTAGGCGAATTGACGTTGAATTTTTCCCCCGCGAGACGGTAAATCTTCTCCTCCGCAAGGGACATCAGCTGCGCCATTTCCTTTGACATGTCCCCGAGTAGCTTCACATCCAATAACACCCCATTCCGTTCCATAGCGGCCAGAACAGATATGAGCGGCATCTCCACCAGATGAAAAAGATCGTGGAAGCCGTCATGGTCAATCTTACCGGCGAGGACAGGCGAAAGTCCCCGGACGGCATCGGCCCGCTGACAGGCATATTCCCGCGTTTTTTCCACGGAAACAGCGGACAGGGGCACGGCCTTGGCGCCGCTGCCTGCCAGTTCTTTCAGGGCAAGAATCTGTCGGCTGAGGTGCTCCCGGACCAAATCGGGAAGTTCAAAACTGTGACCCGCCGGGCTCAGGATGTATGAGGCCACCATGGTGTCGCAGGCAATCCCCTTTAATGCAACGCCCTTTTTCGCACAGAGGATCAGGGCATTCTTCAGATCGTGGCCGTGCTTCTTGATTGTTTCATCAGCAAAAAGCGGCGTAAAGCCGTTGAGCACTGCGGTTTCGGAAAGCTGCGCCGGTCCACCCGGGTAATCGTGGCCCAAGGGAATGTAGAAAACCTCACCCTGCTGCGGACACACAGCCAATCCCAGGATCACGGAGCGCATTGCCTCGGGCCCGGTCATGAGAACATCCAGTGCGAATCCCTCGCTGACCGCAAGCCGTGCCGCCAGTTCGGTGAAGTCATCGCCATCGAGGACAAGCTGGTAGTTGCCGGTCACCGCTTCTTCCCGGATTTTCAGTTCCTGCAACAGGGAGGAAAATTCAAACTCTTTGAACAGCGTCTTCAGGGCCTCCCTGTCCGGTTCCGTATAACGGGCCGCTTCCAGGTCGAAATCGATCTCCACGTCCGTTTTGATGGTAGCCAGGTCGCGGCTCATCCGTGCCTGCTCGGCAAACTGTTCGACGGCCTCCCGCACCTTCGCATTCCTGATCGTACCCGTGTTTTTGAGGACTTCCTCGATCGTACCGCATTCCTGGATCAACCGCTGGGCCGTTTTCGGCCCTATGCCCGGCACGCCGGGGATGTTGTCCGAGGCATCGCCCATGAGGCCGAGGATATCCACCACCTTCTCCGGCCCCACCCCGAAGCGGGCCTTCACGGCCTCCCGGTCGTACGTCTTTTCCTTCATGGTGTCCACCATGACGATGTCATCGGTAATGAGCTGCATCAGGTCCTTGTCCCCGGAAACGATAACGATCTTTATTCCCCGGTCTGCATAGGTTTTGGCCAGCGTCCCGATGATATCGTCGGCTTCTATCCCCTGTTGCTCCAGAATCGGGATGGAAAAACCGCGCACGATGTCCTTGATGTAGGGGATCTGGGGAATCAGGGTATCGGGCGTGGCCTTCCGCGTCGCCTTGTAGTCCTCATAGGCATCGTGGCGGAAGGTGGGCCCCTTCAGGTCGAAGGCAACGGCGATATACTGCGGCTTCATATCGCGCAGGAGCTTGACCAGCATGGTGGTAAAGCCATAGATGGCGTTGGTGGGAAATCCCTTCGAGTTGGAAAGTTCCCGAATCGCGTAGTAGGCACGGTAAACGTAGTTGCTGCCGTCTACGAGGACGAGCGCGGGTTTTTCATTTGTGTCCGGCATTATCGTTATTCCCTTTGGGAAGGCCTATCGGCGGAAGTATCAATCTGTTGTTCAATGCCTCGCCGGCGAGGCTTTCACTTGACAGCGGGAAAGGACATCTGCAAGAAATGCGAGGGCGCCGTCCGTGTTTTTCCAGTATCTTCCCATCCGTTGCCAGTAATCATAGGCCTCGTCCGCGCCGCCCACCGTGATGTATCCGAATGACATGTCTTTCGGCATCCGGTGACGTTTTCTGAGCAGTTCACGGGCAACTTCCGGAAGCAATCCGACCGCCCGGATCAGCGCCTTTTCCGCCTGCTTCTTCCTGCCCATCCCCAAAAGGGCAAGCGACCGACCGTAGACCGTATCCGCCATGCCGTCGTTTTCGTACTTATCACAGACCTGCAGCGCCTCGTCGGGACGGTCCATGGCGAAACTGTTTTCGACGGCCAGGGCGCGCACCCCCTGGTTGTCATTCGGATTCATAGCCAGCAGATGGTTGAAAATCAGGTGTGCGGAATCGTTCCTGCCGGCATCAAAAAGGAACATCGCCAATCCGTAATAAGCCCGCAGGAAGGGTCTGTTCTCCAGCCAGCCCCATTCCAGACGGTCCTCACCCATAACAAATTCCTCCGGCAGACTCTTCATGCCGATCTCCACCGCTTTTCCCCACAGCTCGAACGCGGTCATGACATCCCCGCGATAGGACATGAGTAACGCCAGATGATGATGGGCATCGATGTGGAGGGGGCAGTTTCTGATCACCTTCCGAAAAAATTTTTCCGCCGCATCACCGTCTTCCTCGCCCATAAGGTCAACCGCATTATAGAACTCATCCTTGATGCCGGACAAGCCCGGCGGGTCATCAAATTTCCATTCTTTCGGCCCCACCTTTTCCATCTTCAGTTTCTTTGCCGCCATAACGATCCTCCGTTGAAGTCTATTTCCTCGGCTCGTAGACGCAGAAGGGCTCTTCGGCAAGGTAGTCGCCGGTGATCTCGTAGGCGCGGGCGCGGCAGCCGCCGCAAACGCGGATGAATTCGCACCGACCGCACTTGCCGCCGTAGCGGTTCAGATCGCGCAGATTTTTGAAGATGGGTGTGTTTGCCCAGATCTCCCCGAAATTCGCTTCCTTCACCTGGCCGCAATCCAAATCCAGGTAGCCGCAGGGCTGCACCTGCCCCGTATGGGAGATGAAGCAGAAGGAACTGCCGCCCATGCAACCCCGCGTCATGGCGTGCAGCGCGCTTGCACCCGCTGCGCCGTGTTTCGCCGCCGCCCGTGTCGCCATTTGGGCCGGGCCTTTCTTCTGGTGGAAGATGCGGAAGTAGTGGGGCGCACAGGTTGCCTTAAGCTGGATGGGGGCGCGCAAGCTCTCCTCGTAGAACCAGTTCAGGGTCTCTTCGTATGCCTGGGGCGGAATTTCCTGGTCGGCCATCTCCTTGCCCCGTCCCGTGGGCACAAGCAGGAAGATGTGGTGGGCTGCAGCCCCGATTTTGATCGCCAGATCGAATATACCCTTGATCTGGCCCAGGTTCGCCTTCGTGATCGTGGTGTTGATCTGGAATTCGAGGCCCGCCTTTTTCATCGCCTCGATGCCGGCCATGCTGCCGGCGAAGGCCCCGGGCACCTTGCGGAAGGCGTCATGGCTGGCGGCGTCCAGGCCATCAATGCTGATGCTGACCCGCTGGATCCCGGAGGCGATCATCCGGCCGGCGACCTCCTCCGTCACCAGGGTGCCGTTCGTGGCCATGACCATCCTGAGCCCCTTGGCAGTGCCGTAGGAGGCGATCTCGAAGATGTCCTGCCGCAGGAGCGGTTCCCCGCCGGTCAGGATAATCACCGGCGTGCTGAAGGCGGCAATCTCGTCGAGGAGCTTTTTGCACTGGTCCGTATCGAGTTCTCCCCGGTAAGGCCCGCATTCCGCAGAGGCGCGGCAATGGACGCAGGCAAGGTTGCAGCTCCGCGTCGTCTCCCAGGCCACCATCCGCAGCGTATCCGGCAGGAGCGGCAGGTTTCTTCCTCTTGATTCTGTCTTTGTCTCTGTCATTTGTTTAATACCTTTGCGGCTTCCTGGGCAAAGTAGGTAATGATGATGTCCGCACCGGCACGCCGGATGGAAAGGAGCGACTCCATCATGGCCTTTTCGCCGTCGAGCCAGCCCAGGTTGGCCGCCGCCTTGATCATGGAAAACTCGCCGCTCACGTTATACGCCGCGATGGGCAGGTCGAACTCCTCGCGCGCCCGGCGGATGATGTCGAGGTAGGGAAGCGCCGGCTTCACCATGAGGATATCCGCGCCCTCCTCCACGTCGAGCGTCATCTCCCGGATCGCCTCGTCGCCGTTCGCCGGATCCATCTGGTAAGACTTCCGGTCGCCGTACTGCGGGGCGCTTTCCGCCGCCTCGCGGAACGGCCCGTAAAAGCAGGAGGCGTATTTGGCCGCGTAGGACATGATGGGGATCGAATCATAGCCCGCTTCGTCGAGCGTCTCGCGGATGGCGCCGATCTGGCCGTCCATCATGGCCGAAGGCGCAACCATGTCCGCGCCGGCCTTGGCGTGGGAGAGGGCCGTTTCGGCAAGCACCTCGATGGTGGAATCGTTCTCCACGTCGCCCTTCTCAATCATGCCGCAATGTCCGTGGCTGGTGTATTCGCAGAGGCAGACGTCCGTAATCACCAGGATATCGGGTGCCTTGTCCTTTATCGTTCGCACCGCCCTCTGCACGATGCCGTCCTTCGCGAAGGCGCCGGAGGCCGCTTCATCCTTCTTGTCGGGGATGCCGAAGAGGAGCACCGCCAGTATGCCCAGTTCTTTTGTCTCCTCCACTGCCCGGAGGAGATAATCAATGGACAGCTGAAAATTCCCGGGCATGGAATTGATGGGCTTCTTCACCCCCTTGCCTTCGGTCACGAAGAGGGGATAGACCATATTGTCCACGGACAGGTTCGTTTCCCGGACCATCCGCCGGAAATTCGCGTTCTTTCTTAACCGTCTGGGACGGTAATCGGGGAAATACATATCATCCTCCTTTGACGACTTCGTCAAAATTGGTAAATTTTTTGGTTCTTTACAAGTTCATGTTTGCATAGAGGCGTTTTACGAAGTCGTCATAAATGAATGACCTTTTCCGCCCCTTGCATAACCTCGATGATGTCCGGCATGTTGGACACCTTGCCCGCTCCTATCTTTTCCTTTATGTCGTAATAATCGAGACATGTCTTGCAGGCCAGCACTTCCACGCTTCTTCCCTCCAGCGCTTTAATGGCGTCGAGGCAGGGAGATTCGGGCAGAAGGAGCTGCACGCTCCGTTCCATCAGGAGAATGTGCGACGGCAGGCTGTCCGCCTGGATGAGCTTCAGAAAAAAAGTATTCATCAGGCGCGCCCCCAGTTCCGGATCCTGGCTGCCGATCTTATCAGAGGTGATGAAATATACAAACTCGCTCATACTCAGATGCTCCTCCCTACAGGGTAGTCTTGTATCATTTTCCCCCGCTCCGGTAAAACGCCACGATGCCCTCCACCAAGCCGGGAATGGTGTATTTCTCCTGCATGATATCAATCTTCATGCCTGCCTTTTCCGCAGTCCCGGCGGTAACGGGACCGATGCAGGCGATCTTCACCTGCGGGGGAGGGGAATAACCCCGTCCCATGATCTCCACAAAGTTCGTCACCGTGGAGGAACTGGTAAAGGTGATCACATCCACCTTCCCCTGCCCTATCCACGCCTCCAGTTCCGACTTCTGCCGCCCCGAGGAAGCGGTGCGGTAAACGGTTACCACGTCCACCGTCGCCCCCAATTTCGCAAGTTCGGCGGGAATCACCTCCCTGGCTGTTTCGGCGCGGGGGAGGAGGATTCGGCTGCCCTTGATATTTTCTCCGCGGAACGCTTCAATGACCCCCTCGGAGATGAAGCTCGCCGGCACCAGGTCAACCTTGATGCCGCGGTCCTCAACGGCGCCCGCCGTGGCCGGGCCGATAGCGCAGATACGGGTGCCCTTTAAGTCCCGAATGTCCTTCCCCAGATCGCGCAGGCGACGGAAAAAGTGACCAACACCGTTCGCGCTCGTGAAGATGATCCACTGGTAATTCCCGATCGCGCCGATGGCCCGGTCGAGATCGCGCCGGTCATCGGCGGGAACGATCTTAATGGTGGGAAAATGGAGAACCCGCGCCCCCTGCGCCCGGAGAAGGGCGGTAAATTCCGCCGCCTGTTCCGGGGGCCGGGTGATCACGACGCCCCTGCCGAAGAGGGGTTTTGTTTCGAACCAGTTCAGGCGCTCGCGCTGTTCAACCACCGGTCCCACCACCAGGATGGCGGGTGGACGGAATCCGGTCTCCTCGACCCTGCGGACGATATCCCCGAGCGTGGCGACAAGCGTCTCCTGCTCCGGCGTCGTCCCCCAGCGGATCAGCGCCGCCGGCGTCGCCGGATCCTTGCCGTTCTCGATAAGGTTGGCCGCGATTGCGGGCAGATTTTTCACCCCCATCAGAAACACGAGCGTCCCGATCTGGGCGAGCGCCTTCCAGTCAATGTCGCTTTTGTCTTTTGTGGGATCTTCATGGCCGGTCACAAAGGCCACCGTGGAAGCAAAGCCGCGGTGGGTGATCGGTATCCCCGCATAGGCGGGCACGGACATCGCCGAGGTGACCCCGGGAACTATCTCGAAGGGAATGCCGGCCCCGACAAGCGCCTCCGCCTCCTCCCCCCCGCGGCCGAACAGGAAGGGGTCGCCGCCCTTCAACCGGGCGACAACGTTCCCCGCCGATGCTTCCCTGATGAGGAGCGCATTGATCTCGGCCTGGGGGATGGTATGGTCTTTCCCCTTCTTTCCCGCGTAGATCAGGCGGGCCTTTTCGCCGGCGTGGAGGAGAATGTCCCCGCCCACCAGGTAATCGTAGATCACCACGTCGGCTTCCCGCAGACACTCGACGCCCCGGAGCGTAATGAGCCCCGGATCGCCCGGCCCGGCCCCGATAATATAAACTTTTCCTTTTATTTCCATTCTCATTACCAATTCCGTCGCTGTGGCGGTTTAAATCGCGGTCTCAGGTTAATGTTATCTAATACAATGATTGACGACTTCGTAAAACGTCCGCAGGCAAGGCGCACGAAGCCTGAGGAGTGAGGCGTACTAAGACGTACGCTGCAACAACGAAGGGTGAAGTGCAACGCTGCATCCGGGCGTTTTACGAAGTCGTCAGGCAGGAGGTGTAAACCTCGTCCAAGAGTTCCTTCCCCCCGCGTGAGAGTATCCGCTCGGCCAGTTCTCTGCCGAGCGCTTCGTTTGTCGCCACGGGACCCGCAACCTCCTCCCGCACCATCACCCGGCCGTCCATGCCGCCTACGAGCCCCCGAAGCAGAAGCTGATCTCCGCTCTTCTTTCCATACGCTGCAATGGGGAGCTGGCACCCGCCCCCGATACGCTTCAGGAAAGCCCGCTCCGCCGACACCTCGAACCAGGTTGTCTCATGATGCAGGAAGGAAACGGCGTCCTTCACCCTCGCGTCGCCGCTCCGCATCTCTATGCCGATCACGCCCTGCCCCACCGCAGGCAGCACCATCTCCACGGGCAGGTACTGGGATATCTGTTTCGCCCAGCCCATTCTCCGTATCCCGGCCGCGGCAAGGATCACCCCGTCCAGGTTCTCCGTTTCCACCTTCTTTATGCGGGTATCCAGATTGCCCCGAAGCGGCACGATCTCGATATCGGGCAGGTAATTCAGAAGCTGAAAGCCCCGGCGCATGGAACCCGTGCCGATCCGCGCCCTTTTCGGCAGCTCCTCGATCTTCCGATTATTTTTTGAAATCAGCACATCCCGTGGATCCTCCCGCTCAGGCACAATGCCGATTTCCAGGCCTGCGGGCAGTTCCGCCGGCACGTCCTTCATGCTGTGCACAGCCAAGTCAACATCATTCTTGAGAAGCGCATCCTCCAGCTCCTTGACGAAGAGGCCCTTTCCGCCGATCTTGGCGAGGGAGACATCCTGCATGATGTCACCCTTCGTCTTGATGATAATGACTTCCACGGTTATGCCGGGGTGGCGATTCCGTATCAGGTCCGCCACCCAGTTCGTCTGGGTCAGCGCCAGCTTGCTCCCCCTCGATCCTATTTTCAGCGTCCCGTTAATGGCCTTCTTCCTCCCCCTTCTATACTGATTGCTAAAAATCGTCTCTGTGCAGGCTGCTCAAAAATGTCCAGATGCAAGGCCCCCGAAATACTTCGCCATGAGGCGTACTTTCCCGTACGTCGAATGGCGAAGGAACAGAGCAGCAGACGCCGTCCCCGCGAAGGCGTGGGATGGGTATATTTGCAGACTCTCCGCAGTGGACTGCGGAGAGTCTGCGATTCCTAAGGTATATTACTCTATTCATCATTCGCTCGCTTATCCCGCGGCAAGCCGCGGGAATGCGCTCGCTGCCGAATTCAGCAGCCTGCTACGTATCATCCAGTTTGAACAGCCGCCTGAACGCCGCCACGTAGGGCGTGTTGCCATGATCCTGGCTTTCTTCCTTTAGCCCGATTATGGGGTCGTGGATGATCTTATTTACAATGGCGTTGGCGAGTATCTCCACATTGTTCCTCTCTTTCTCGCCGAGGGTTTTCAGCCATGGACCGCACCGCTCCAGTTCGCCTTTGACGATACCCTCCGTTTTTTCACGCAGGGAAACGATGGTGGGGACCGCCGCCAGGCTGTTTTTCCAAACCCGGTGTTTTTCCACTTCCTCATCAATAATTGCAACCGCCTTTTGGGCTTCCTGCCGGCGGTTTTTCATGTTCTCATCCACTACTTCCTGGAGGTCATCCACATTATAGAGGTAAACATTATCGAGGTCGCCCACCTCAGGATCCACGTCCCGGGGCACAGCGATATCAATCAGGAAAAGGGTGTGCTTTTTCCGGCCATGCAGCGCGGCGTCAACCATTTCCCGGGTAATGATGTAACCGGGCGCGCCGGTGGAACTGATCACGATATCCGCACTCCGCAGGCTCTCCCCCAGATGATCGAACTCCAGGGCCGTCCCGTTGAACTCCTCTGCCAGTTGCAGGGCCCGGGCATGCGTCCGGTTGGCAATCATGATCTTGCTCACACCGCTGTTGAGCAGATGACGCGCCGTCAGCTCCGACATCTCACCGGCCCCGATGAGCAAGACCGCTTTCCCCCGGAGATCCCCGAATATCTTCTTCGCCAGTTTAACGGCGGCATAGCTCACCGATACGGCATTGCCGGCAATCGCCGTTTCCGTCCGCACGCGCTTGGCCACCCGAAAGGCATGGTGGAGAACCTTGTTTAAGATAATGCCCGTGGCCTTCTGCTCCACCGACCGATAGTAGGCATCCTTCACCTGCCCTAAAATCTGGGGCTCGCCCATGACGAGGGAATCGAGGCTGGAGGCGACGCGAAAGAGGTGGCGCACCGCTTCGTCGTCGAAATACACGTACAGGCATTTCTCCAGCTCTTCGGGAGGCAGATTGCCATGAAAGAAAATAAAGCCCTTCAGGCTTTCCAGAACCCCTTCACGCTCCGTGGCATGGGCCAGCACCTCGACGCGGTTGCAGGTGGAAAGGTACATGGCTTCCCTCACCTGCGGGATATTCATCATCTCCGCAATGGGATCAACCGTGTTCAGGCAGGAGAGGGAAAGCTTTTCCCTGATCTCCAGCGGCGCGGTTTTATGATTCATGCCGATTAAAATCAAATTCATGCCGAAGTATATACTCTCGCCGTCATAATTTCCCCTTCTCGCCCCCTCTGCGGCCCCGCGACGCCTTGACCAAAATCAAATGGCTTTGTAAAAAGGCGGGAGCCCTTCCTCTGTATGGGGAAAGGAATATTTCCGTACCTGCCGGAGAAAGCAGGACGACCTTTTACAAAGCCGCTAAATAAAACTGTGGAGCGTCGTAAAGAGCCTGTTCGTCACAATAAAGGACACCAGGAAAATGATAAATACCGCCACGGACAAGATGGCTGCCTTGTGCCCCGCCCAGCCGATGGCCAGCCTCTGGTGCAAAAGGAGCGCATAGCATATCCAGACCATCAGTGTCCACGTCTGTTTGGGATCCCACTGCCAGTGGCTTCCCCACACGGTCCGGGCCCAGATAGATCCCACCAGGATGCCGGCCGTCAGCAGGGGGAATCCCCAGAGCAGGCAGATGCGGTTGATCTTATCCAGGTCGCCAAGCGACGGGAGAAGCATGATGAAACTGCGCCCCTTCTTCCGTTTAATCAGGCCATCCTGAATCAGGTACATGGCGCCGGCACAGGAGGCAAGCACGAACAGGGCTTCGCCCGCCACGGACATGGCCACGTGAAACGGCACGAGATGCCCCTGCACCGTGGCCGGTATGGAGACCTGGGCCCCCAGGCCCACGGAAGCGACAATCATCAGCAGGGAAACCACCGGAGACACGAAAGCCCCCAGTATCCGGGTTCGGGTCTTCAATTGAAAAGCGAGATAAATGCCGGCGATGATCCATGCCAGGAAAGACAAGGCATCGTGCATGCCGAGCACCGGGCTCTGTTTTGTTTGAATGCACCGGGCGCCGAAGTAACCGGCATGGATGATGAAAGCGAAAAAAAACAGCCAGGTAGATGCCTTCGCCGCCGCCACCCTTTTTACCAGGAGGGAAACCACGTATCCAAGGGTGGTCATCAGGTAGGCGGCAAGGGCCACCTTGAAAAACAAAACGTCCATTATCCCTCCCTTTTCCGTCTTTTCCCCTTGTGCCCCGTTATGCCGTCCGCCGTAAAATGTTCCGGCCCAATGTGCAGACCGGTAATGCGAAGAATGATTTCACTCACCCGTCCCCAGTTCCCCTCTCGGAGCGCCTGGAGAACGTCCGAATTGACAATGGCCTCAAACAGCTGTTTGTTTTCGGCGGAAGGAAGCCCCTTCGCGACGACCGTTTCCCGCAGGTCGCCAAGGATATTCAGCAGGACCGCATATTCGGGGCCGTAGCGCCTCTCCAATTCTTCCCGCAGTTTTTTAGCCAGGGCCGGGCTTTTGCCGCCGGTGGACACCGCGATCACCAGGTCTTCCCGCTGGAACAGGGCAGGCAGGATAAAATCGCACCGCGCAGGGTCATCCACGATGTTTACGGGAATGCCCCTCGCCCCTGCATCGTCCGAAATCCTCCCGTTTACCTCATCACGATCCGTGGCGCCGATTACAAGAAAAGCGCCCTCAAGGCACGAGTCCTCATAGTCTACGGCACAATGCTCGATGGCTCCCTCGTTCCCTTTCCGTTCCAGAAAAGGGGTAAGCGTCTTCGCCACCACGACGACGCGGGCGCCGCATTCCAGAAGCCGTCTTGTTTTCCGTTCCGCAACCTCGCCACCCCCTACGACGACACACCTTTTGTTTGCGATATCAAGATAGATGGGGTAGTATTTCACCGGCGCTTCCTTCCTGCAATGTCTGCGCTTACCGCTCTGTAGAGCTATCATTACGGGTAGTAAAAGTCAAGCCGCGTGAACGCCGGGAAAGCGCCTGGAAACAACGTGTTTCGTGAAGATGACCGCCGGATGGGGCTTCAAGAAACTCGCTTCCGTCTATGCCGGAAAAAGAGGAACATGCGCCAGAGCAATAACGGAAAAGACAACTGGATCAGGATCAAACTGTCCGCACCGCCTGAATTGGCCGATGCCCTCTCCAATTTTCTGACAGAGGCGGGGGCGCAGGGCGTCTTTCAGGAAAATTCCGTCTCACCCTTCGCGGAGCAACTGTTGGAGCAGCCTCCGGAGGTTTCCCCGCGAGAAACGCTTCAGGCCTTCATACCGGATGATGCGCAGGCCGAAGACCGGATCGCCTCCATCACGGACTACCTGAAAAATCTTGCAGACCTGTTCCCGGAACTGGAACCGGCCGGCCTCGCCGTGGAAATGGTTTCCGACCCCGGCTGGGGGGAAGAATGGAAAAAATATTTCAAGCCTTTCCGGGTGGGCAGGAGCATCATCATCAAGCCGACCTGGGAGCGCCATGTCTCCCGCAACGGCGACACCGTAATAGAGATAGATCCGGGCATGGCTTTTGGAACCGGCCAGCACGCCTCGACCCTGATGTGTCTTGAATCCATCGAGGATATCCTGGGGAAAGACTTGTCCGCCGGGGCAAATGTCTTGGACGTGGGAACGGGTACGGGCATTCTCGGCATCGCGGCGGCAAGGCTGGGGGCAAAAGAGGTTGTCTGCATAGATATTGATGAAAAAGCGGTGGAAGTCGCGCGTGAAAACGCAGCAATCAATAACGTGGCAGGGCGTCTGGATATACGGAAGAGCGAACCGTCGGCCATCAGCGGCTTGTTCAGCCTGATCGTGGCGAATATCACGTCAAAACCGCTGATAGGCATGCGCGATGATTTTGTGTCGCTCCTGCGTTTCGGCGGCTGCCTGGTGATTTCCGGCATCATGGAACAGGATAAAGAGGAGCTGGAAAGGCACTTTCTTGCCGCGCCCTTTCATCTCTGCCGGCTGCGCAGGAAAAAGGAATGGCTTTGCTACGTCCTCAGGAAAGGAGTGGATTCTTGACGACTCCGAGAATCTATCTGCCGGGAAACACGCACGTGGGGGATATCCGCACGCTGGACAGGGAAAACCGGCACTATCTGAAATCGGTGCTGCGGATGAAGACGGGAGATCCATTGCGTCTCTTCAATGGGACGGGGATGGAATATGAAGCGCTGATCAGAATCCTGGAAACGGACGGCGCCACGGTGGAGATCACCGGACAACGCGTGCTTCCGGCGCGGACACTTTCCGTGACGCTTGCCCAGGGATTGTCCAAAGCGGACAAAATGGACTTTATCGTCCAGAAAGCCACGGAACTCGGCGCCGACAGGATCATCCCCTTTCCGGCGGCGCGGTCCGTCCCCCGGCTGACCCCCGACAGGGCAGAGACGAAAACGGCCAGATGGGGCAAGATCGCCGTGGAGGCTGCCAGAAAATGCGGCAGGGATGGAGTGCCCGTGATAAGCGAAATCATGTCCTTCGAAGACATGCTTGAAGAGCCCGGCGGGACAGCGCTTAAATTAATCCTCTGGGAAGAAGAGACGGAAACGGACTTGAGGGAGATCATGCATGCCGGGCAATACCGGGATGTGAGAGACTTTCACGTGATCGTTGGTCCGGAGGGCGGGCTTACCGGAGAGGAAGTGGAACGGGCGGTGGATCGGGGCTTTATATCCGTAAGCCTGGGAAACCGGGTCCTGAAAGTGGAAACCGCGGCATTGGCCATACTCTCCATACTTGAATATGAGCGGGGCGCTGCCCGCGGCAAAGGGGGAAGGAGTCAACAGACATGACGGAAACTGCATTTGCCGGCTTCTGGCGAAGACTGGCGGCATATATCATTGATAAGATAATTCTCTATTTCCTGTACCTGTTCATTCTCCTGGTAGGGATCGCCGCCTTGCCGCACGGACTCCCCCTGAACAGCCAACGGCTGCCCATAAACACCATCATGGATATCGGCCTGGAATTTGCAGTCTCCTACTGCGTCGCCGTCGGGTTGATCAACATGCTCTACTTCACCTATTTCCACGGCTATGGGGGGCAGACACCGGGCAAGATGATGTTGAGAATCAAGGTGATAAAGGTTGCAGGCGGGAAAATAACCCCCGGCGCCGCTTTCCTCAGGTGGGTGGGGTATCTCATCTCCGGCGCGGTATTATACCTGGGCTTTCTCTGGGTTCTCATAGACACAAGAAAGCAGGGCTGGCATGACAAAATCGCCGGCACCTTCGTCGTGCACGCAGTGGCAGAAGCCCCCGACGGCGTCCAACTGGATCGCTTCGGCTTCAACCAAAAAATACCTTGACAAGAAGGGGGATATTCTTATAGAGCTTGCCATCAATTGATACAGAAGGGTCGGTAGCTCAGTCGGTAGAGCATCGGACTGAAAATCCGAGTGTCGGCAGTTCAATTCTGCCCTGACCCACCATGAAAATTAAGGGGTTAACCGATCACGGTTAGCCCCTCGTTTTGTTTTGTGACTAAACCGTGATCGGTTTCCTCAAAACAGGTGTATTTCGCCTGACAATGTTTTTTCATTCATAATATACTTGATCTTACCTCTCCCTCTTGATATCTCTCTATGGCAGATGGACATAGGCAAGGGGGGGGTAACATGACGATTCTCGTAACCGGGGGTGCGGGCTACATCGGAAGTCACGTAGTGAGACAGCTTACCGAGACGGGAAGGCAGGTGGTGGTATTCGATAACCTCTCCACCGGCACGGCATCAGCCCTCGTACACGGAGAAAAGCTTGTCGTGGGGGATCTCTCCGATACCGCCGCCATCGAGACCCTTTTTAGCCAATACCGTTTCAGAACGGTTCTCCACTTCGCCGCCTCCATTGTGGCCCCTGAATCGGTTACTGATCCTATCAAGTTTTACAGCAACAATACCCGCAATACCCTCAACCTCCTCACCGCCTGTGCCCGCTTCGGAGTTGAGCGTTTTATCTTTTCCAGCACCGCCGCGGTGTATGGCCTGCCAGAAACGGGCACGGCATCCGAAGAGAGCCCCACGGCCCCCATCAACCCCTACGGCACATCCAAACTGATGAGCGAGTGGATGCTGCGGGACATAGCCCTTGCCCACGGCATGAAATACGCGACGCTTCGCTACTTTAACGTGGCGGGAGCAGATCCGCAAGCGCGCATGGGACAGAGGACACCGGATGCGACCCATCTCATCAAGGTCTGCTGCCAAGCTGCTCTCAGAATGCGGGATTCCGTCTCCATCTTCGGCGCCGACTACCCCACCCCCGACGGCACCGGCATACGCGACTACATTCATGTGGAGGATCTGGCCTCCTCTCACCTGGCCGCGCTTGCGTACCTGGAAAGGGGCGGGGATTCAGTCACCCTCAATGTCGGCTACGGCAGGGGAAGCAGCGTACGGGAAGTAATCAAAGTCCTTAAGGAGGCTGCAGGCGTTGATTTTCCGGTCAGGGAAGCACCGCGCAGGCCGGGGGATCCGGCCATCCTCGTAGCACAGGCGGACCGCATCCGCAAACTCCTCGGCTGGCAGCCCCGCTACAACGACTTGAGGACGATCATCGCCGATGCCTGGCGGTGGGAACAGAAATTACAAAAATCCATGTGAAAACAGCTGGTTTCACCTTTTTGCTATTCACATTTTCCCATTTTGTGTTAGTATTAATACGGCGAGAAACAAACAAGGCTTCAGCGTCTTCAACGAGCGCCTCGGCGATAACGTACCACAGTCAACGGCGGGGATACGCAAGCGACTGTTTAAAGGAATTAAGATGGACTTTATTGATCTAAAATTTCAGCAAAAAAGAATTAAAGGGAAAATAGATGCCAATATTCAGAAAGTTCTGGCACATGGACAGTACGTCATGGGACCGGAAATCGAACAATTGGAATCAACGTTAGCCGCCTATGTCGGAGTCAAACACGCGGTCGGTTGCGCCTCCGGTACGGACGCATTACTCATGGCGCTCATAGCCATGGACATCGGTCCGGGGGATGCGGTGTTCACGAGCCCCTTTACCTTTATCGCTACGGCGGAGGTAATCAGCCTGCTGGGGGCGACCCCTGTTTTTGTTGATATCGCTCCCGGAACCTTCAATATCAATACCGATAAATTGGAGCGGGCTATCCAGGCCGTAAAATCCAACAATCCGTCAATTCATCCTTTACCGTCGGCGCAGGGGAAGCTTATTCCGAAATGCATCATCCCCGTTGACCTCTTCGGCCTGCCCGCCGATTACGATGCCATCGGCGCCATCGCCCAAAAACACGGACTGGGCGTCATCGAAGACGCCGCCCAATCCTTTGGGGCGGAATATAATGGCAGAAAGGCCTGCTCCTTCGGCCGGATCGGCTGTACCTCGTTTTTCCCGGCCAAGCCGCTGGGTTGCTACGGCGATGGCGGCATGTGTTTCACCCATGATGACCGGCTGGCCGAAACGCTGCGTTCTCTCCGGGTTCACGGCCAGGGACCCCATAAATACGAGAACGTCCGGATCGGCATCAATGGCCGCCTGGATACCCTGCAGGCGGCTATTCTCCTGGCAAAGTTTGAGATTTTTTCTGAAGAGATAGAGTTTCGCCAAAAGGGAGCCGGGAATTATGAATCGCTTATGGGGGGGAATCCATCCGTTATGGTTCCCCATATTCCTCCAGGCTATAAAAGCGCCTGGGCGCAATATTCGATTCTTGCAACGAGCGAATCAAACCGCACTGCGTTGATGGATGATCTCAACATGGCAGGGATACCCACTGCGATTTACTATCCTAAACCCCTTCACCTTCAAACAGCGTTCAAGGGACTATCTTACACGTTCGGCGATTTCCCCGTCAGCGAGGATTGTGCCTCGCGCATTTTTAGTCTTCCTATGCACCCATATCTCGATAAAGAAGATCAGAAAAAAATTGTACGATTTCTTGAAAAATAACTATCTTCGGTGAAATTTCCGGAGGCTGACAAAACAATAAGAAACGCGAGATGAAAATTCGGAGGGTCATTGGCGCAAAACCGCAGCGGGGAAAGGCCGCTCCCCTATCCCGAACAGGGGGTTGCCTTTGGAGGGGCATCAAACAAAAACGCCGGATTCCCGTTTGTACGGGAATAACCCCTTGGAACCGGAAGTTGGTTTTTCAGCATTCTGCCGAGCATACCATCTGAACAACCGGGGCGCTGCGCCCATTTGGAGAAGGAGGGATGAATGAGTATGAATCGCATTCTTGTTGTTGATGATGAAGAATCCGCACGTGATCTATTGAGCGATTATTTTACCGATGTCGGATATGAAGTGGTAAGCGCCTCCGGAGGAGAAGACGCCCTCAGCAAATTTGCGCCGGAGAGGTTCGACTGTATTATTTGTGATCTTTTCATGCCTGATAAAGACGGCCTGGAGGTACTGAAAATAGTCAGGCTGCAGGACAGCCGGGTGATTTTTCTGATGGTTACGGGATACCCCACGATAGATAACGCGATAAAGGCCATGAAAGAAGGCGCCTCCGATTACATTACCAAGCCCTTCCACCTTGAAGATATCAGGATCAAGGTCGAACGGGCTTTGAACGCAAAAAAAACGGAGGAATCGTTAAAAAAAGTAACTGGACTGTTCTGGGGTATTATCATTTCCATCCCGATCTGGCTGATTTTGGGCATCCTCCTGGGGATTTTCTGGAACAAGTAATTTGAAAATCTTCAAAGAGAAGAGAAAAGCTGGAGCGCGTCTCTTCTTATCCTCTCCATCTGCGGAACAGTGAAGCTCCCCGCTCTGAGGGCGGGGTTCCGGCGGCGCTTGCCTTGCCCGTGCCCAAAAAGTTATGGCTATTTTGGTAAAAAAGATGTTATCGTATCAGGAAATTATCATCTCTATATCCCCCATATTCATGGAGGTCTCGATGAAAGTGTTTTTCACAAAGCGGCTCCTTCCGCCTTTCGGAGTGTTGATGCTGCTGATCATGTTCGGCCCGTATGGCGACAGCCAGGTTTCCGCCCTCGACAAGAGCACCTACCAGTCGCTCAAAACATTCAGCGAGGTCCTCGATCTCGTGGAAAAGAACTACGTGGAGAATGTAGACCCCAAGGTCCTCATCCAGGGAGCAATCAACGGAATGATCAAATCTCTGGACCCCCACAGCACCTTCATGACCGCAGACATGTTTAAGGAACTGGAAGTGGATACACGGGGGAGCTTTGGCGGTGTGGGTATCGAAATCACCGTCCAGAAGGACATCCTCACGGTGGTATCTCCCATCGAGGACACGCCTGCGTTCAAGGCGGGAGTCCAGGCCGGCGACCGCATCATCATGATAGACGGGCAATCCACCAAAGATATAACTATTATGGATGCGGTGAAAAAACTCCGGGGTCCGAAAGATACCAAGGTAACGATCACCATCCTGCGGGAAAGCACGCCCAAACCGAAAGACATCGTCCTCATCCGCGATGATATAAAAGTCAAGAGCGTAAAACAGAATATTTTCGAAGATCATATCGCCTATATCCGGCTCGCGGCGTTTCAGGAAAGAACCGTGGAAGACCTGAAAAAAGCGCTGCGTGACCTTGATGAAAAAGCTCGCCCCCTGAAGGGAGTCGTCCTGGACATGAGGAACAATCCGGGCGGCTTGTTGAACCAGGCCGTGGAAGTTTCCGATGCCTTCATGAAATCGGGGACTATCGTATCCACACGGGGCAGGACCAAAAACATGGAAAGCAAGGCCAAAGCCCGGGACGACGGCAATGAACCGACCTGCCCGATCGTCATCCTGGTCAATGAAGGTACGGCCAGCGCCGCGGAGATCGTGGCGGGCGCCCTTCAGGACAACGGCCTTGCCCTGATTATTGGCACACAGACATTTGGGAAAGGCTCCGTTCAAACCGTTATTCCCCTCGAGGAAGGGGCCGCCCTGAAACTGACGACGGCAAAATACTACACGCCTAAGGGGCGTTCCATCCAGGCCGAAGGAATAACCCCCGATATCGCGGTAAAACGTTTGCCGCCGCCTGAAGAAAAAGAAACTAAAGAGGTTGTGGATCATGTAATCCGGGAACAGGACTTAAGCGGCCACATAAAATCCCCGAAAGAAACCGGTCTGGAGGCAAAGAAACCTCCGAAGGCCGAACCCAATGAATTGACACGGGACAACCAGTTGAAGACAGCCGTGGACATACTGAAGAGTTGGGATATCCTGAAAAGGAACGGCAAGAACTGACCCGGACATGAAATATCCAAAGGGCTTCTTCGGCGTTGTCGCCGTTCTTTCCTTAACCGTCATAATGGCGGCAGTCATCCTGATTTTGGAACGGCGCACAGAGCACCCCCGGAGACCGTCGGAACAGAAGGGCGCTGAACAGGTGTCTCCCGGGGAGAAAGATTCCCGGGGCGCCGCTGACGGGGACAAAAGCACAAAGAGGCGGTCATCTTTCCCGGCAAGAAAGAGGATGGCTGTTATTATTGACGACATCGGGTACAATCTCGCCCCGGTGCGTGAACTTCTTGAAATCAACGCTCCCCTCACTTTTGCAATTCTGCCGCAATGCAGCCACTCCACGGATGCGGCAGAACTGGTGTACAGGGCGGGCAGGGAAATTCTCCTCCACCTTCCCATGGAACCCCATAATTATCCGGACGAAAATCCGGGTCCGGGGACTCTTTTCCTGCGCATGAGCGAAGACGATATCAGGAAGCAGGTTGAACGGGATATAGAATCGGTCCCCCACTGTTCCGGGGTCAACAATCACATGGGATCAAGGTTCATGGAGGACGGGGAAAAGCTGGCCATGGTTATGAAAATCCTCAAGGAGAAGGGGCTGTTTTTTATCGATAGCCGCACGACTCGCTATTCTCGGGGAAAGGAGCTTGCGGCAGAAATGGGGGTCAGGTTCGCCTCGCGGGAAGCGTTCATCGACAACGACCATGATCAGAATATAACAATGCGAAACCTGATTTCCGCGGGAAAGAAAGGCACCCGGGAAAAGAATGGGACCCTGCTCATGATCGGCCACCCCTATCCGGAAACGGTAAAGGCGCTCAAGAAAGCGATACCCACGTTGAGGGCGCGTGGTTTTATAATCGTACCGGCATCGAAACTGGCGGGGACGATTACTCCGGAGGGACATTAAAAAAGACCAGGGGATTGGTGAGATTTGAAGAAGAACAACGCCAACAACGTTTAGAGGTGTATTCTAAGGTGAGAAAAATAATTTTGAAAATATGCCTTTGGGGCCTTCTGGTTCCGCTTTTGGCCGGTTGCGCGTCCAGTCAGATAAAAAAAGAGGCCCCTCCCCTTGCCGGAAGACAGCCGGGGCCATCTTATTACGCCTCTTATCACTACTCGCTCGGAGTTTTGCTGTCTCTTGAAGACAATATTGATGAAGCCACCCGGGAGATGGAACAAGCGCTGACCTTCGATCCCACGTCCGCCTATCTTGCCGCGGAACTTGCCACGCTGTATAGCGCCAAAGGGGAGACGCGCAAAGCCATTGCCCTGTGTGAAAAATCCCTGCAGGACAACCCGGATGATATAAATCTCCATATCCTGCTCGGCGGCTTCTACCTCCACCTAAAGGATTATGCAAACGCGATAGAGCAATACCAAAGGGCTTCGGAACTGGATCGGAAAAATCTGGTATCATACCTGTACCTCGGCATTATCTATGCGGAAGACGGGAAGCATGACGACGCCATCGAATCCTTCAATAAACTGCTCAGCATTGATCCCGACAACACGATGGGCAATTACTACCTTGCCCGGATGCTCTCGGAAACGGAAAAATACGAAGAAGCGGAACAGCACTTTAAGAAAGCCCTGAACGCAAAGCCCATGTTTGAAGCTGCGCTCACGGAGCTGGGATTTCTCTACGAAAAACAAAAAAGATACACAGACGCCATTGAAACATACCGGGACGTGGTCCACTATTACCCCTCCCGATTAAACATCAGGCTCAAAATAGGCGAGCTTCTGGCACGGGAGCAACGATATGAAGAAACGGAGAAAATCTATCGGGACATTCTCAGAATTGACGGAAACAGCCGGGAAGGCAGATTAGCGCTCGGTCTTTTTTATTTTGAGCAGGGGCGGCACGAACAGGCCATTGTAGAATTGACTCTCCTTCTCTCCTCTCACCCCGGAGATCAAAAGGGGATTTATCTCCTGGCCTCTGCCTATCGGGAAAAAAAGATGTCCGACCAGGCAATGGCGTCATTCGATAAAATCATCCCCGAATCGGATCTCTATACAAGCGCCCGCATCAACATGGGCATGATCCTGAAACAGGAAAACAAAATAGCAGAAGCCATGGCAATGATCAGAGAGGCCATCCGCAAGAAAAAGGACGCGCCCGGCTTCTATCTCTTTCTCTCAACGCTTCAGGAGGGGAACAAAGATTTCGCCGCCGCAGAGAAAACCCTGAAAGAGGGGCTGCTTGCATCTCAGGGGAATACCGATCTCCATTACAGTCTCGGTGTGCTATATGAAAAAACGGACCGCTTTCAGGAAAGCATACAGGAAATGGAAATCGTCATCAAGAATGATCCTGAACACGCGGATGCGCTCAATTTTATCGGCTACATCTATGCCGACAAGGGCATAAATCTTGAGAAAGCCGAGATTATGATCAAAAAAGCCCTCCGGTTGAAACCGGATAACGGCTACGTGTTGGATAGCATGGGCTGGCTCTATTTCCGGCGGAACAAGACGGATATGGCAATAAAATACCTGAAGCAGGCGTTGGAGGCCCTACCCGATGACGCGACCATAGCCGAGCATTTGGGCGACGTGTACGCAAAAACCGGACAAACAAGGGATGCACTGGAAATGTACGAACGCGCACTCAAGGCAAACAACAGCGACGACCTGAAAAAGAAACTCAAACAGTTAAAGATAAAAAAATGAATCCGGCGGCGAACGCGGCTCACGCAGCGTGCCACGGACAGGTAAGCGAGAAATAGGCTCCTATGACGGTCACAAAAAAAGCTAATCGGCACAAATTTCTCCCGTATTTTTTCATTCTGTTCCTTGTCGTTTTTACGGGATGCACGGCAGGAAAGGTCAAGCCTGTCTCAGATGCATATGTTCCCCTCCCTGAAAAGATTCTCGATAACATTACCCGGGCGCATCAGCAGCGCGATACGTTACAGGCCGTGGCAACCATCGAGGTCAACTCTGAAAAAGGGCGCTACCCCCTGAAAGTCGCCCTGCTGCTAAAAATGCCTTCCTTCCTCAGGGTCGAGACAATCCCCCTCGTCGGCACTCCCGATTTCTTCATGTCCCTTCAGGGAGACACGTTAAAGGTTTTTCTGCCCCCGAAAAAGGAATTCTACATCTGCAGGGCGACGGCGGAAAATCTTGCCCTGTTTCTCCCCGTAAGTATTCGCGTGGAAGAGATGGTGCCCATCCTCATGGGGATTCCTCTTCTGCCGGAGCTTCTCAAAAGCATGGAAAAAAGCCGGGCGCTCTCGGCGGGAAATTACTACCGCATCGACCTGACTTCCGGAGACGGAAAACACCAGTCACTCTGGATAGACCGGACAACGGGCGCTCTTGCCAAGATTGAGATATTCGAGGATTACCGGCTGCTGTATACTGCCTCCTATGAAGAATACTCTGAAGAAAGCGGGATACCCATGCCCCGGAAGGTGATCATCACGCCCGACGCGCCGGGGAAATCCGGGGTTGTCATACGGTATTCGGACATTCGGTTCTCAAACCTTCCGGACACGACATCGTTTGACTTGGCCGCGCCGCCGGGGATAGAACCGATCGTTCTTTTCTGACCGGGGGCGCACCCTGCAAGCCCCGCCTTGTGAACGGGAGCTTCACACCCCCTCTGTCGAACGCACAAAAAAACCCCGGATAAACCGGGGTTTTTTTGTGCGCTTATTTTTCCTACTTTATGGAAAGAAGTTTGGCTTTTGCCGTTCTTGCCTGGTTGGTATTGGGGTAATCCTTGATAACCCTTTGCAACACGAGTTTCGCGCTGGCCTTATCGCCTAAGCCGAAGAAGGAAAACCCCTCTTTCAGCAGGGCATGGGCCACCTTATCGCCCTCGGAATAATTCTTCACCACTTTTTCGTATTCCAGGATCGCGTTTTCGTACTTCTTCTCAAAATAATAACACTCGCCGATCCAGAACTGCGCGTTGTCCGAGTATTCCGTGTCGGGGAACTGCTTCAGGAAGTTCTGGAACTCGGTGCGGGCCCTGTCGTATTTGCGGTCTTTAAAAAGCTCATAGGCCGCGGCATACATGGCCTCCTTATTTGTACCTTTCCCGTTTTCCTTGCCGGAGAGGCCGCCGGCAGCCTGCTTGCCATTGCCCTCACCCGGCTCTTCTTTCTTTCCTATGCCCAGGAAATCCTCAATAAAACTTATTTTAAACAGCACATTATCCAGCTTTTCCTTTAAACCTTTAACCTCTTCATCCCCGCGGGCGGAGCGTGCCGCGGCAGCCGAAATGTCCTTGCGCAGACCGTCGGTGATGCCTCTGAGTTGCTGGATGTTGCTCCTGATATCGGTAACATCCGCTCCCGCATCGGCCTGACTCTTCCGGAACGCCGTCACGGCCCCGGTCACCTTTTCCAGATCCTGGTGAATAGCCGCTCTCTGAGCCTCCGCCTTCTCGTCGGCAACGGTGATTCTTTGATCCAATTCCCGGCGGGCCCGGTTAAGGTCCTCGGTCGTGGCGCACCCGCAGAACAAGGCCAAAATACCCAGGGAAAGCAAAAATTGTTTCTTCTTCAATTACTGCACCTCGGCAAGGGACCTACTTTTTTCGGGTAACGACAAAGTGGTCTCTCCTGTTCTTTGCCCAGGCTTCCTCATTATGTCCCGGATCGAGAGGACGCTCTTTGCCATAGCTTACCGTGCTTACCCGTTTATCGGCAACGCCCAGTCCGATGAGATATTTCTTTGCTTCCTGGGCTCTCCTTTCGCCGAGGGCAAGGTTGTATTCGGCAGTGCCTCGTTCATCGCAGTGCCCTTCCACGACAACGCTGTAGTCGCTGTTTTTCGTGAGCCATTCGCCGTGTTTTTTAAGGATATCCCTGTCCCCGGCCCTCAAATTATACTTGTCAAAATCAAAATAAATATCAACGAATTCATAGGTTGCCGGCTGGGCCGCGGCGGCGGCCTCCCTCTTCATCGCCGCTTCTCTCTCCGCCTGCTCCCTCAAGGCTCGCTGGCGTGCGGCATCGTCATCTTTACTTTTATCGGCAGCGACTTGGGGCTGCGCCTGCTTTGTTTCTGTTGCGGCAGCCTCTTCCTTCACCACCGCCTTTTTCGCGCACCCGCTAACAAACACGATAGAAAGACAGAAAACCAAGGTGAGCATAAAAATCGTTGCTACGTTTCTTTTCATCATGCACCATCCTTTCATCGTTTACCTCCTTTTTAGATAGCATGGACAACTTGCCTTCATATTCCTCTGCCTGCAGCATTGCATCGGTCATTAAGGAGAGCTTCTGTCCATACCGCCTGAACCAGAATGGTCCTGGTTTGAATAATGGGGTGCCATACCAAAATACTCTCTCTTTAGACAACCAAAGCAAAAAAACAGGTTTATAATTTTACAAACCCGCCGCCGGTAATTTCTCAACCCTGTTTTACGGGCTCCTTATATTTCCCTATCAAGAAAACCCAATCACGCCTGCCGATAAGGAAACCCGGACGGCAGAAGAAGATACATCGTAACGGGGCAAAGGTCAACGGAAAAAATAGGGAGGATTTGCTCCCATCCTCATTGCCCGCCCGCCGTCCCTGCCGCCGGGGCATTCAGGGCAAAAAGACATATCGCGGCTAAAATCCCACCGCCACCGGGCGGTGCTTCTCCGGTAAAAAGGCCGGGAGTTGCCGTGTGCGCTCCTTATACACGACCTGAGCGGACAGCGCCGGATATTCTTTCGATCACTCCAGGCGGGGAGACCAGGCGACGCCTGTCGAACCGCCCCCATTCTTGTATAATAATCTCCTGTTTGTTCCATTCGCATTCATAACGTGGATTTCACTCTTGCCGCTCTTTACCCAGCCGAAAACTATGTATCTGCCATCGGGGGACCAGGAGGGAGACTCGTGGTCCCCCTCATCAAAGGTAAGCTGCCGGAGATCGTTCCCATCTGTATCTATTGAAAATATCTGATAATTCCTGTTCGTCAACCCCTCGTATGTGATTCTGTTTCCCTTGTATGACCAGGACGGAGAGGTATTATAGTTCCCCTCATAGGTAAGCCTTTTTACATTAGTGCCGTCGGCATCCATGATGTATATCTGGGGTGAGCCCGATCGGTCGGATACAAAAACGATTTTCAGACCGTCAGGAGACCAGGCGGGTGAAACATCAATGGAAAACTGATAGGTCAGCCGCTTGAGCAGGCCGTTTTCCAGATCAAGCAGGTATATTTCCGCATCACCATCCTTGCTCAAGGTAAGCAGTATCCTCTTGCCGTCAGGCGACCAGGAACCGGATAGGTTGATGCCGTCAAATCCCGAAACCTTTCTCGTCGCACCGCCGCCAAGTTCCGTAATATACAGATCGGGTTTCCCATCCTTATAGGAAGTGAAAGAAAGGCGCCGTCCGTCAGGAGACCATCGGGGTGCCATAACAATAGAACGGTGGTTGACAATCTTGGCCAGGCCAGAGCCGTCGAAATTAACCGTATAGATTTGCGATGTTTTCCCCTCTTTATTTACAAAGGCTATCTTCGTGTTGAAAACACCCTTTTCCCCCGTAAGGGCAAGAAGTATCTCGCCGGCAAATCCCAATACCATAGCTTTTCTGTCCTCGCTGCGGCCTTTGTAGGACATTGCCGTAAGAAGCTCGCCTTTTACCACGTCGAAAAGCCGGAAATCGGCCTCAATCTCTCCGCCGCGTATAGAATAATTCCCCTTGACCAGGTATTCGGCGCCGATCGCCATCCAATCACCGAAGGCAATGGATCCCGGAACCTTGCCGGAAGTTATCTTATCTTCGAGGAACGCCTTCTTGTTCAAGGGATTGAAAAAGCCCGTCAGCCGCAGGGAATCCGCCAGGGTATCGGGAAACCAGGAAGAAATATTCTCCGGGGAGCTGCCTGGTCCCTCCGCTCTCTCAAAATCAGTAATGGCGATGGGAAACTGGCGAAACGTGGGAGAATCAATATCAATATATACCTTGCCGAACGCAGTCCCCTTGCAGAAAAGAGACAGGATCAAGAAAAGGAACGCGGCAATTTTTACAAAATCCGTTCGTCTTGGAATCAATGGCATTACCCCCGAGACAATGACCTTTTTATCGTAATTCCGATGAATGAAACCGTATCCCCAGTTCGATGCTGTTGCCAAACCCCCCGCCCTCAGGCAAGGGAGGAAAGGGACTTGCTTTCTGAACCGCTTTCATTGCCGATTCGTCAAAATAGCGGTTTCCTGAGCGTTTCTCAAAGCTCAGTTCGGTCACCGCCCCGTTCCTCAGTATCCGTGTATGGACAATCGCCTCGATATTCCCCCTGGGCACAATATCACCGGGAAGTGCCCACTGAGCCTTGATCATAGACCATATCAGGGCGTAATAGGCGTCCATCCGGACTTTCCCCTCGCTGCCCGCCGTCCGACTCGCCGGCCCTCCCGATGAAACACGAGGTGTTCCCGCAGAACCCTTTGCAACAGCCGGAGCAGCCGGTTTCGCAGACTGTACCCGTTCCCTGATAGTCTCTACTGCCTTTTCAACTTCATCGATTCTCCCTTTGCGAGGAATGTTTTTCTCTAAGGGCAAAGACATGCGATCCGGGAGGCTTTTTGTAACGGTTGTCAGGTCCTTGGACAATGCACTTCCCCTGTCCCCGGGCGGCACGGAAAAAGCTTTTTCGCCGGATAAAACGGAGGGACCGACCAGCTGGACGGAATAGACGGGACCAAAGGTCCACCGGGGGGATGAACGGGGCGAAGAAAAGAATAAGACCGACAGAACCAACGCATGGAACAGGAGGGACAGAAAAATCATACGATTCAAGCCGCATCTGCCGTCATTGCTTCCGGACATCAACATCTTCCCGTTACCTCGCCTCCTCCGGTGGCTCGGTGATCATCCCCAGCTTATCAACCCCGGCCTTTCTTACTTCGGACATGACCTCCACAACGAATCCATAGGGTACGCTCCGGTCCGCCCTCAGAAAGATTTCGCGGTCGATCCTGTTGGCAAATATGTTTTCCAATTTTACACCGAGATCGGTCAGGGAAGTTTTGTTCCTGTTGATGAATATCTCTCTGGCACTGTTGACGGTAAGTACCAGCTTTTCCTCCGTTACATCAATGCTCTTCGACTTAACCCGGGGAAGGTTGACGTCAATCCCCATCTGAAGCATCGGCGCAGTTACCATGAAAATAATAAGAAGTACCAGAACGACATCAACGAGGGGAGTAACATTGATGTCGGAGAAAACCCTGCCTCCGAAACGATTATGCCTTCTTGCAGGTCGCATAGTGGGGCTATCTCTTCATGGCATTACGTTCGATGGAGTTAAGAAAGTCGGAAGAAAAGTTCTCCATCTCCAGGGACATGGCCTTGATGCTGTTCAGGTAAACGTTATAGAAAATTACGGCAGGAATAGCTGCCGCCAGGCCGGCTGCCGTGGCAATAAGCGCCTCCGAAATGCCCGGCGCCACCACGGCCAGTGTCGCAGAGCCTCTCATTCCAACGCCCTTGAAGGTATCCATGATCCCCCAGACCGTGCCGAACAGGCCGATGAAAGGACAGACGCTCCCCGTCGTCGCCAGAAAACTGAGGAACGATTCGAGCCCGGTGATCTCGGAATCACTGGCGCTGTTCAGGGCCCTTTCCATATTCATCACCCCCTTCATTTCAGGGGAAGGGGCTGACGCCCCGCCGGGGTTTTTGCTCATGTTCACCAGTTCCGTGTATCCCGCCTGGAAAACCTGGGCAACGGTCGAATATTTAAATCTCCGTGCATCCGCAAGTACATCGGACAGCTTGGCGCTTTTCATATAACTTTTTAAAAAAGACCTGTTTTCCCTTCTTACCCGGCTAAAGTTCAGATACTTCATGAGGATGATGGCCCAGGAGACAACGGAAAAAAAGAAAAGCAGAAGCAGCACAAACTGCACTACCATACCTGTGCCGAGCACCATATCAAGAAGACTGCCGTGGAATTGCCCACCCAGCCCGGACGCGGTAACAGACGGAATATCTTTCACTTTCAATCTCCTTGCAGGGTATTATTTCGTGTTGCGGTTACCTGTAATGGAAAAAGACGGCTTTGTCAAGATGTGAATCGCCCCGCATGCATCTCCCGCCCCAGAGAGCGGACGGTAAAAGGAACGCGCTCCCGGTCAAAAACATGCTCAGCATGCCCGCCTTCCCCCTTTTGCTTGACACGCCGGATACGTTCTCTTATAGTTTTCCCGTCTTAACGCGCCGGAAGCAAATGTCATATCAGCCGCTCAGCGGCATCAGAAGGCGCCGCCGACCGTATAAATCCCCATGGGGAAGGAGAACGCAAGGGCGGCAGCAAAAGCAGCAAGACCCTGAGGTACAAGATGGCCAAGCCCCGCATACTCTTTATGGGCACCCCGGAATTCGCCGTGCCTTCACTTGCCATACTGGCGGAGAACAACTATCCCCTTGCGGGGGTTATAACACAGCCTGACAGACCCGGCGGAAGAGGAAGAAAAAACCTGCCGCCGCCGGTCAAGGTCCTTGCTGAAGCCCGCAACCTGCCCGTTATACAACCGGAACGGCTGGGGGATGAACTTTTTCTCAAACTCTTCGAACGTCTTTCTCCCGACGTGGTCGTTCTGGCCGCCTTCGGCCAGATTCTCCCCGGAAGCATCATCGCCGCGCCTGTGATGGGTTGCATCAACGTCCACCCGTCCCTGCTGCCGAAATACCGCGGTGCGGCGCCGATAAACTGGGCGATTATCCGGGGAGAAGAAAAAACCGGCGTCACCATAATGCAGATGAGTGACGGGATTGATGAGGGGGATATTCTCCTGCAGAAGGAAGTCCCCATCGGGGCGGAGGAAAATTTCGGTGAACTGCACGACCGCCTGTCCCGGTTGGGCGCGGAATTGCTCCTGAGCACGATCGAGATGATAGTGGCGGGCACGACTACGCGCACACCGCAAGACCATGCCGCCGCCACGTATGCCCCACGGTTGAAACGGGAAGACGGTCTTATATCGTGGAATGCCGATGTTGTCGGCATTATTCGCCTGATCAGAGGACTCTCCCCTTCTCCCGGCGCTTACACCGTGCTGGACGGCAAGAAACTGAAGATATTTGCTGCGTCAGGAGAAGAGACCTCCGCCGGAAACATGCCGGGGAAGATCGGCAGAGAAACGGAAAAGGGTCTTCCCGTGGCGGCGCGAAACGGCTACGTCTACCTCAGGGAAATCCAGATAGAAAGCAAAAAACGAATGCCCGTCCGCGAATTTCTCCGCGGTTACCCGGTCAAGCCCGGTTCCGTCCTCGGCGTCTTTTCCTGATCCGCAGTCTTCGCCTGCAAGGACAATAAGAATATGAAAAAGACTCCCCGCCTTCTGGCCGTGGAAATCCTGAACCGGGTGGAGGAAAGCGACGCCTTTGCGGAACCTCTTTTGGATGCCCGTCTGTCCGGCAACTACCTGACCGACCTCCGGGACCGGAGACTGCTGACCCAGCTCGTGTATGGCACCCTGAGGATGAAGGGATACCTGGACTGGATCATCGGCCAACTTTACCGCGGCAAGGCCGGCTCCCTGGAAACGGGCATACAGAATATTCTGAGGACAGGGCTCTACCAGTTGCTGTTCACCGACAGGATACCTGCTTTTGCCATCCTGGACGAAGCGGTAAAAGCATCAAAAATCATGTATCCGGGACGCGCCGGGCTGGTGAATGCCATCCTCCGGAATGCCCTGCGCAATAAAGAGGGATTTGTCTGTCCCCCTCTCGATACGGACCCTGCCCTGCATATTTCCCTCTTCTATTCCCATCCCCTTTGGCTGGTAAAAGAATGGATCGGAATGTTCGGCGCCGATGAAACCATCGCGCTGTGCGAGGCAAACAACCAGATACCTCCGTTCACCCTCCGGGTGAACAGGCTAAAAGCATCGAGGGAAGATGTGCTCACGGCCATGCGGAGAGAGGGTTTTGAGGTCTCGCCGACGCTCTTCTCCCGGGAAGGGATTGTGATCGAGCTCCCTGCCGTCCCCATCAGGGAAACGAATTCCTACCGGGAGGGGTTGATCCAGATTCAGGACGAGGCCTCCCAACAGATCGGTCATCTCGTCGCGCCCCAACCCGGTGAACAGATTCTCGATATCTGCGCCGGGGCGGGGGTGAAAACCACGCATCTTGCCGAAATCATGGGCAACAGGGGAAGCATTTTGGCCGTTGACATAAACGGAAACAAAATCACTGCGCTCAGGGAATTGACAGGAAGACTGGGGATTACTATTATAAACGCCAGCGTGAACAATGCCACTGCCGACTTAGGGCGGGAATTTCATGGAAAATTCGACAGGATACTCGTTGATGCGCCCTGCTCCGGTCTCGGTACGCTGAGAAGGAATCCGGAAATCAAGTGGCGCCTTCAGCCGGAAGACATCGAAAACTTTGCCGGCCTCCAGCGGCTAATACTCATGAGTGCCGCCCGATATCTCAGGAAGGGTGGAACGATCATCTATGCCACATGCACCGTCATGCCCGCGGAAAATGAAGAGATCATTGACGAATTTTTAAAGAGACACGGAAATTTCCGCCACGGGCAAGCACCCGATATGATAGATGCACGCATGATTGATGCAGGGGGATATTTTCGGACCAGCCCACGCCTCCAGGGAACAGACGGTTTTTTCGGGGCCGTACTGGTAAAGACCGGATAACATATCCGCTGCCCACTCTTTTTCAAGACAGCCGTTTCCCGCCCTCAGCCAACGCCTCGAGACCGGCGCGGTTCAATATCCGGATCTGACGCTGACCGACGGTTTCAATGAGTCCCTCTTTGGCCATGCGGGCCAGGATGCGCGAGAGCGTTTCGGGAATGGTGCCGAGAAGGCTGGCAAGCTGATTCTTGGAAATATCCAGCCTCAATTCCCCGGCCCCCTCTTTCCGTTCGCTGAGATAGAGAAAGTGTGCGGCAAGTCTTCCCGGAACCTCTTTGAGGGAAAGGTTCTCGATCATCGTGGTAAACCTGCGGAGACGTCGGGCAAGAACGGCCATCATGTTGAGGGTCAGGGCGGGGTTTCTCTTAACAAGACTGACAAAGGCGGAACGGGGGAAAAAAAGAGACCGGCTGTCCTCAAGGGCTTCCGCGTAGGCGGGAAACCGCTCGCCGGCAAATACCGGCACTTCCCCGAATGGTTCACCGGGGACCGGTATGTGGAGTATCTGTTCTTTTCCGTCGGGGGCAAGTTTGAATATTTTGACCCGGCCAGAGATGAGCACGTAGAAGCCGGTTCCCTCATCCCCCTCGGAAAAAATCATCTGTCCCCGCTTGATGACCTTGGTCACCACGATCCTGGCCAGGTCCTTAAGCTGATCGGGGGGCAGGCCCTCAAACAGTGGAATAGCCGCAATTTGGTTGATAAGTTCCATGAATCCGGCTTCTGAGTGCATTCCTTGAGGACGGGGACTGGTACGGATGTCTCCGAAAACGAGGTGGTAAATAGCACCCTTTTTTGACTTAAGTCAAGGCGTATTGCGCCCGCAAAAGGTATTAATGACCCGGGGTTCATACATGAAATGGACACAAGAGGCAAATGAGGCCCTGTCGAAGGTTCCCTTCTTCGTCCGGAAACTGGTAAGAAAAAGGATTGAAGAGGAAACCACGCGCGTCGGCGCCGCCCTGGTTCGCCCGGAGCACGTGCAGGCGGCAAAAGAGCGGTTTCTCAACCGTATGGAGGACGAGGTAAGGGGGTATCAGGTGGAAACCTGCTTCGGCCCTACCGGCTGCCCGAATCGGGCGATCATATGCGAGGGACTCCCCCGCGTGCTTGAGGAAACCGTTGCCTGCCGGGATCTCAGATCCTTTCTGAAAAAAGTGGCGCAGGGAGAGCTCAAGATGCATCACGAGTTCCGCATCTCCCTTTCCGACTGCCCCAATGCCTGTTCACGCCCCCAGATCGCCGACATAGGGATCATCGGGGCGTGCAAACCGGCGGCCACCTCTGAAGAGTGCACTCTCTGCGGCGCCTGTACAGCGGCGTGCCGGGAAGAGGCGATCTCTTTCCCCGGCGATGCGCCGGTTCTGGATTACTCGAGGTGCGTATTCTGCGGCAAGTGTATCGGGGCATGCCCCACGGGCGCCATCGCGCAGGATGCGACCGGTTATCGAATCCTGGTGGGCGGCAAGCTGGGCAGGCACCCGCAACTGGCGATGGAGTTGCCGGGCATTCATCCGGAAAAAGACGTTATCCGGATCGTCAACCGGTGCCTGGATCATTACCAGCGGCACTGCACAGAAGGGGAACGCTTCGGGGAAATTCTGGAGAAAACAGGCATCGGTGCATTGCTCGAGGATGTGCAAACACCGACAGGCACGGCAAACTGCAGGCTATCCGGGCGCGTATCACCCGTCCGGTTCGATAGAGGGCGGTAACAGGGCGAGAGAAATCATGAGCAGTATCAGAAATCAAGGAGGTAGAAAAATGAGCTTTAAAATCAAAGACAACATTACCTGGGTCGGGAAAGTTGATTGGGAATTAAGAAAATTCCATGGTGAAGAATACTCGACGCACAAGGGTTCCACCTATAACTCCTATCTCGTCAGGGACAAAAAAACGGCGCTGATCGATACCGTCTGGACACCCTTTGCCAAAGAATATGTAACGTTTTTAAGGCAGGAAACGGATCTCAAGAGCATTGATTTTGTTATCGCCAACCACGGCGAACCGGACCATAGCGGGGCGCTTCCGGAGTTGATGCGGGAAATTCCCGAAAAGCCGGTCTACTGCACTGCCAACGCCGTCAAATCCCTAAAGGCCCAGTACCACCAGGACTGGAATTTCGTGCCCGTGAAAACCGGCGACAAGCTCTCCCTCGGCTCCAAAGAGCTGATCTTCATCGAGGCCCCCATGCTGCACTGGCCGGACAGCATGTTCTGTTACTTAACGGGTGATAATATCCTCTTTTCCAATGACGCCTTCGGCCAGCACTATGCGTCCGAATTGATGTTTAACGATCTCGTGGATCAGGCCGAACTGGAGCGCGAATGTATCAAATACTATGCGAACATCTTGACGCCCTTCAGCAAACTGGTGGACAAGAAAATAAAAGAGGTCGTGGGTCTGAACGTTCCGGTGGATATGATCTGTACGAGCCACGGCGTTATATGGCGCAAAGATCCGCTCCAGATCGTCAACAAATACCTTGAATGGGCAAACGACTACCAGGAAAATCAGATTACCATCATCTATGACACCATGTGGAACTCGACGCGCAAAATGGCGGAAGCGATCGCGTCAGGAATCAGGCAGGGCGATGACACGGTCGTGGTAAAACTCTTCAACTGCGCCCGTTACGACAAGAACGACATCATCACGGAAGTGTTTAAGTCGAAGGCCATCGTCATGGGCTCCCCCACCATCAACAAGGGTATCCTTTCCGCCGTGGCCGGCATCCTGGAAGAGATGCGGGGCCTGGGCTTCAAGAACAAAAAGGCGGCGGCCTTCGGCAGCTACGGCTGGAGCGGGGAATCGGTAAAGATGATATCGGAAAAACTGAAGGAAGGCGGATTCGCCCTTGCAAACGACGGCTTGAGGGAAATGTGGAATCCCGACAAACAGGGTCGGGAGAATTGCATCAATTTTGGGAAAACCCTGGCATCCACGTTCAAGTAGTCGCTGCAAAGAGAGGTTTGAACTACCTTGGTAACGGAGGTGAAAAAATGGAAAACACAAATTTTACGGCATCGGTTTTTACATTCCTTACCGCTTTCTTCGCTTACCTGCTGATGGGCACCGGTTTGGTTTTTGCCCATTGCGATACGATGGGCGGACCGATCATCAAGAACGCGCAGGAAGCGCTGGAAACGGGGAAGATTGACCTCGTCCTCATGTGGATACAGAAAGACGATGAGGCAGAATTAAAGGCGGCTTTTCAGAAAGCGCGTGAGGTCCGCAAGTTGAATCCAGCGGCAAAGGAACTCGCGGATCGTTACTTCCTGGAAACGTTTGTGCGGATACACCGAGCCGGCGAAGGCGCGCCCTTTACCGGGATAAAACCGGCCGGGACTGAATTGAACCCCGGCGTGGAAGAAGCGGACAAGGCGCTGGACACCGGCTCGGCTGATGCCCTTTTAAAACTCATGACGGAAACCATAGTCCATGGCATACATGAACACTATGAACGCACCATGAGCCTCAAAAAGCATGTCGGCGAGAGTGTTGACGCAGGTCGGGAGTATGCGGAAGCATACGTAAAGTACGTTCACTACATTGAAAAACTCTACGATGATGCGGCGACAAAAACCGAACATCACGGCCACACGCCTCCCGCCGAAAAACACGCGCATTAATCGCGGTGGCATATCATGTCTGTCTGATCACCGAGGGTGATCAGACAGACATACACCGGGAGATTCCTATGGAAATCATCAATCTAAAAGAAAAGGAAGTTTTTAAAGATGAGCATTAAAAACGAATCGAAAGAACGGTTGGCGTTTCTCGTGCTCAAAGCTCCTCACCCGAATGCAGTGTCGAAAAAATAACGCCGTATCAGTGAAGCTCCCCCCTCAGAGAGCGGGGCTTCCCACGTGCCTACAGGCCCAATAGTTAAATAGGGAAAATAAATTGACCGAACAGTAAGCTCCTCCTTCTATTGCTCATCATATATCAGTTTTTATTATATGTTTGTTGATACATGCCCTCTGGACAATTATTGTAAATAAATTTTTCCTAATTTGACTTGAGTCAAGGTTTATTTCTCTTTTTCGGGTTACGGTAACGCCGAAATTGGAGAAGGCTCTGACCGGTATCCAAATCAACTACCACGGGAAAGGAGATCATAACGATGGAAGAGATGAACATGTTTTGTTACCAGTGCGAACAGACGGCAAAGGGAGAAGGATGCACAAAGGTGGGGGTCTGCGGCAAGGATCCGGAAGTTGCCGCGCTCCAGGATCTGCTCGTATATGCCCTCAAGGGATTGGCGCTCTATGCACAGGAAGGGCGCAAGGTCGGCGTCACCGATGCCCAGACGAACGCCTTTACCGCCGAGGGACTTTTTTCTATTCTGACCAACGTGGATTTTGACCCGCAGCGTTTCGAGGGTCTGATCCGTCGCGCGGTAACCCTCAGGGAAGCACTGAAGGGAAAAGTCCGGACGGCCGGAGGGAAAACCGATTTTGCCGAGGCGCCGGCAACGTTCCAGCCGGCGGCAACGCTCGCAGGTCTGGTCGAACAGGGAAAGAAGGTGGGGCTCAAGTCAGACCCCGACGAAAACAAGGATATCCAGTCCCTGAAGCACTTGCTGCAGTTCGGCATGGAGGGCGTCGCCGCATATGCCTATCACGCCCGCATCCTGGGACAGGAAGACGACGCCGTTTACGCGTTCCTCCAGGAAGGTCTGGCGGCAACCCTGCGCAAGGACCTGGGGCTTGGTGACTGGGTGGCCCTGGTGCTCAAGTGCGGGGAGATCAACTTGAGGACCATGGAACTGCTCGATGCGGGCAACACGGGAACCTACGGCCACCCCGTGCCCACGAGCGTCCCCCTGGGCGCAAAAAAGGGCAAGGCCATTCTCGTTTCCGGCCACGACCTGAAGGATCTGGCGGAGCTGCTCCGTCAGACCGAGGGCAAGGGCATTTTCGTGTATACGCACGGCGAGATGCTGCCCGCGCACGGCTACCCGGAATTGAAGAAATATCCGCATTTTTACGGCCACTACGGAACGGCCTGGCAAAACCAGGCGAAGGAATTCGCCGCCTTCCCCGGCGCCATCCTCATGACCACCAACTGTCTCCAGAAACCGGCACAAGTCTACCGGGACAACCTCTTCACCAGCGGCCCCGTGGGATGGCCCGGCATCACGCATATCGCGGACGGGAACTTTGCGCCGGTCATCGAGAAGGCGCTCGCCCTGCCCGGTTTTGCAGCAGACACGAGCGGTAAGTCGGTCATGGTGGGCTTCGCCAGAAACACCGTCCTCGGCGTTGCCGACAAGATTATCGAGGCGGTCAAGGGCAAGGCCATCCGCCATTTCTTCCTGGTGGGCGGCTGCGACGGGGCCAAGCCGGGACGGAATTATTACACTGAGTTCGTGGAAAAAACGCCGTCCGATACGGTGGTGCTGACGCTTGCCTGCGGCAAGTTCCGCTTCTTCGACAAGGAACTGGGCGCCATCGGTGGGATTCCGCGTCTCCTCGATGTCGGCCAGTGCAACGACGCTTATTCGGCCGTGCAGATCGCCGTGGCGCTTGCCAAGGCCTTCAATGTGGGCGTAAACGACCTGCCCCTGTCCCTGGTCCTTTCGTGGTACGAACAGAAGGCGGTGGCGATCCTGCTCACCCTGCTCCACCTGGGCATCAAGAACATCAGGCTGGGGCCAAGTCTGCCGGCCTTCATCACGCCGAACGTGCTGGATGTGCTGGTCAAGAACTTCGCCATCAAACCCATCAGTACCGTTGATGCGGATTTGAAGGCGATCCTGGGATAAGCGTCAGGCAATAGGATAAAGGGGGGAGCGTAAAATCCCCCCTCGATTCCCCTTTTACCCGGGAAATACAAGGTAAGGAGACAAACCATGCAATGTCCTGGACAGGATACGCGCTACTGGAAGGCGGGAGCCATCTATGAGGCACCCTGCTCCAAATGCGGCCGTCCGGTGGAGTTCTTCAAGGACGAATCTACCCGCAAGTGCAAGAACTGCGGGCATAAGATGGTGAATCCCAAAATGGATTTCGGATGCGCCGCCTATTGCCAGCATGCCGAGCAGTGCCTGGGGGAATTGCCGCCGGAACTCTTGGCCCAGAGGAAGGATCTTCTGAAAGACCGGGTGGCGGTGGAGATGAAGCGCTATTTTAAACAGGACTTCAAGCGCATCGGTCATGCCACGAAGGTGGCACGGTATGCGGAACGGATCGCCAGGGAGGAAAAGGGCGACCTGGTGGTGGTTCTGTGCGCCGCCTACCTCCACGATATCGGGATACACGAGGCCGAGCGAAAATACAACAGCACCGAAGCCAGATATCAGGAAGAGGAAGGACCGCCCATCGCGCGGGAGATCCTGACAAAACTGGGGACAAGCGGGACAATCATCGAAGAGGTGTGCGACATCATCGGTCACCACCACCACCCCCGTCCCGAGGAAACGGTAAATTTTCAGGCCGTCTATGACGCCGATCTCATCGTGAACCTGGAGGAAAAAGACAAGGAAAAAAAGATCGGCGAGGAAAAGCTGGCTGCAATTATCCATGTATCTTTTTTCACGGAAAGCGGCCGCAAACTCGCGGGCGAGGTCCTGCTGAAGAATACGAACAAAACGTCTTAACGGTGCCGAGGGAGGGAATACCCATGAAAATAAAACGGAAAATAATCCATATTGATGAAGATAAATGCGACGGATGCGGGCAGTGTGTGCCATCTTGCGCCGAAGGAGCGATCCGCATTGTGGACGGCAAGGCGCGACTTGCCGCGGAAAAATACTGCGACGGCCTCGGCGCCTGTCTCGGGGAATGCCCCCAAGATGCCCTCAAGATCGTGGAGCGTGAAGCGGAGGACTTTGATGAGAAAGCCGTGGAACAGCATCTGAAGGTGGCCGAACCGCCCAAGAGCAAAGAGGCGCCCACCATGGCCTGCGGTTGTCCCTCCACCCAGATACAGAGCTTCCGGCGGCCAACCCCCTGCGAAGAGGCGAACAAACCGAAAACGCAGGTCAGCTCCGTTTCGGCGCTCGCCCATTGGCCGGTGCAGATAACACTGGTCCCGCCCACCGCCCCCTTCCTGAAAGGGGCGGATCTTCTGGTGGCGGCGGATTGTACCCCGATAGCCTATCCCGATTTTCACCGTGACTTCTTGAAGGGGAAAACCGTGATGGTGGGATGCCCGAAATTTGATGACGCGGAGGCCTACGTCCAGAAATTCGCGGACATCTTTAAGGCGGCGGGAATAAAAAGCGTCACCGTACTGACCATGGAAGTGCCCTGCTGCCAAGGACTGCCCGTGATCGTGAAAAAAGGCATGGCGGCGGCGGGGGTCGCCGTGCCCATGAGCAATGTCGTCGTCAGTCTGCGGGGTGAAATTCTGGGAACGGGGTAACCGCCGTCCCCCCCTGGCAAGAAACGGAAAAATGAAGAGAGGAGACGATACCGACCATGAAGGTCTATATTGATGAAGAGGAGTGCATCGGCTGCGGTTCCTGCGAGGGGATCTGCCCGGAGGTTTTCCAGCTCAACGCCGACACGGGCAAGGCCATGGTCATTGAACCCGAGGGAGGCCCGGATGATCTCATTGATGAAGCGATCGAGTCTTGTCCTGTCTCGTGTATACATCGGGAGGAATAACGACTCCGGAAACAGCGCTGCCGGCAGGAATATTGTAATATCCTGATATTGATTGTTTTCTTGACACGGCCCCCCGTTGCCGGTATACTGTTCAATCTGGAAAATACTCAGATATCCGGCAACACGGGTGTAAGCTGAAGCAGGAAAGAAACCATCAAGGATGTCGGAGAAGGAACGGTTGCTGTTCCAGGAGAACAGTGAAAGGAGAGCGGTGAGAGCGGTATACTTGGAGAATCAGGCCAACACGAGGGTTGACGAGCGTGTGCTTGAAGAAATGCTCCCCTATTTCAAGGAACAGTACGGCAACGCCCAGAGCATGCACTCTCTCGGCGCCGTTTCTAAAGACGCCATTGAGAAGGCACGCAAAGAAGTTGCCGATCTGATCGGCTCCCGGGAAAATGAAATTTATTTCACCTCCTGTGCCTCCGAGGCCAACAACCTCGCGGTGAAAGGCGTTGCTGATGCCTATAAGCAGAAAGGAAAGCACCTCGTTGTTTCGGCAATTGAACATTTTTCCGTTCTGAATGCCGCCCGACGCCTTGGCCAGAACGGGTTTGACGTCACCTACCTGCCCGTTGACCGGTATGGCCTCATTTCTCCGGAAGAAGTAAAAAACGCACTTAGGGAAGACACGGTGCTGGTTTCCATTCAGCATGCAAACCCGGAAATCGGGACGATTCAGCCGCTCGAGGAAATCTCCCGGATCGTCCGTGAAAAGAAAATTCCCCTCCACACCGATGCTACCTGCACCGCAGGCATCATCCCCGTGGACGTGAACAGCCTGGGAGTTGATCTCCTGACTCTTTCCGGATCCCAATTTTACGGCCCCAAGGGCGCCAGCGCCCTCTACATCAAGAAGGGCATAAAACTAACGCCGCAAATTGACGGCGGCATACAGGAAAACGGCCGCCGCGCGGGCACGGAAAACGTGCCGGCGATCGTGGGCTTCGGCAAGGCCTGTGTGCTCGCAAAAAGCGAAAGGGATGATAACAAGCGGAAAATGCTGCCGCTCCGGGATCGCCTCATCGCCGCCCTGCCCGAAAAAATAGAGCACATTTACGTAAACGGGCACCCGGACAAACGGCTTCCCAACAACGTGAACATCTCCGTTGAATTTGTGGAAGGCGAAGGTATGTTCCTGCTTCTGGACCAGAAGGGCATTTACGTATCCAGCGGCTCCGCCTGCGCATCGAAGGCGCTAAAAATGTCGCATGTACTTTCGGCAATTAACGTGGATCCAGCCGTCGGACAGGGCTCCATTCTGATCACGCTTTCAAAATACACTACGTCAGAAGACATTGATTATCTCCTCGCGGAATTTCCGCCCATCGTAAAAAGGCTCCGGGACATGTCCCCGCTGTACAGTTATTTCCTGAAAACGGGACAGCGCCGTCCAGCCGGACCGGGCACCGATTACGAGCACGAACATGAACACGAACAAAACCAGGAAGAAGAATAGGAGAGGGGTATGGCATTTTACTCAGAAAAAGTTATGGATCATTTCCAGAATCCCCGGAATGTCGGCGAAATAAAGGATGCCGACGGCACCGGCGAAATCGGGAACCCGGTCTGCGGCGACATGATGTCCTTTTACATAAAAGTTAAGGATAACGTTATCGAGGACGTAAAATTTAAGACGTTCGGATGCGGCGCCGCAATCGCTGTCTCCTCCATGGTCAGCGAAATGGCAAAAGGCAAGACGCTCGACGAAGCAATGCAAATAACCAATGCCAGTGTCGCCAAGGAGCTGGGAGGGCTTCCTCCCAACAAGATGCATTGCTCCAATTTGGGCGCCGATGCGCTCCACAAGGCGATTGAAGACTATAAGAGAAAACACGGGGGGACGACATGAAAGGAAAATGTAAATGCCGTTTCTGCGAAGATGAGCTGGTGCAAGATTGCATGGAGCCGCCCTTCTGTCAGCCGTGCGATGTCGTATTCATACAGTGTAAGCAGTGCGGAGAATCCTTCAGCAACCGGCTTAAGGTCTGCCCCACGTGCAAGACAAAAACAGCCGCTTCCTGAAAACCGGGAAATAGGGAATGGGGGATCAGATTCCGGGCTGTTGTGTGCATATGAAAGAAAAAATGACCATCATCCTGTTTTCCGGCGAGCTCGATCGCGCAATTGCAGCGTTTACGCTGGCGACAACAGCCGCAGCAAGCAACATGGAGGTGACCATTTTTTTCACTTTCTGGGGCCTCAATATCTTGAAAAAAGAAACATTTGCTTTTCCCCCCGCACAGAAGCTTATGCAGAAGATGTTTAATTTCATGAGCACTGCGCGATTGCCCATTTCCCGGCTGAACATGCTTGGACTCGGCCCGTGGATGATGAAAAAACTCATGAGGGAAACGGGCATGGCATCGCTCGAAGATCTCATGAAACTTGCAAAACAGCTGGGAGTAAAATATATTGCCTGCAGCACGAGTTGCGGTGTTCTGGGGCTGTCGAGCGAAAATCTCATCCCCGGTGTGGATGAGTTCACCGGGGCTTCGTCCTATCTAAGCGAAGCACGGGATGCGAAAATAAATCTATTTATATGAATGTCACGAAATCACTCGATTGTACCGGTCTCTTCTGTCCCATGCCCATTGTGCAAACGAAGCTGGAACTTGACGGTATGACACCCGGTGAAGTGCTGGAAGTCATTGCCGATGATGCCGGTTTTGAAAAGGACCTGCCGGCATGGTGTGGTATGTCCGGTGAAAAATTCCTGGAAATGAAAAAAGAGGGGAATCTGCTGAAAGGCTACGTAATGAAAAAATAACGACTTTCCGGTGCTCGATTCCAGTCGGATACGTCAACAATTGAGGACGGCTTCAGAAAAAGCGCCAGAGGCAAGGCGCGCGAAACATGAGGAATGAGGCGTACATTGAGCGTACGTCGCATGCCTGCCCCCGCAAAGGCGGGGGAATGATGAAGCGCAACACAGCATCTGGACTTTTTATGAAGTCGTAAAGGGAGAAGATATGTTTTTAGAACAAATGCAGGTCGGCGGCATGGCCGTATTCGCCTATCTTGTGGGTGACACCGCAAGCGGCGAGGCCCTTATTATAGACCCTGCGGCGGATGTGGACGACATCATCGCCGAAGCGCAAAAAAACAAGCTGAAAATAAAATATATCGTCAATACCCACGGTCACGTGGACCATATCATGGGGAACGCGGAAATGAAAAAAAAGACGGGGGCGCAGATCATCGTGCACGAGGACGATGCCGACATGCTGACCAGCACGCCCCCTATGCTCCTCAAGATGTTCGGGGCAACGCATTCGCCACCCGCCGATATTACGGTAAAGGACGGGGATACCATCGCGGTGGGCGCGGTATCCTTAACGGTCATTCACACCCCCGGGCACACCCCCGGCGGCATCGCGCTCCACATGGACGGCATCGTTTTCACGGGGGACACCCTGTTTGTGGAAGCCGTGGGCAGGACCGATTTCCCGGACAGCTCCTGGCCGGCAATGCTCCGATCCATCCAGGAACGATTGTTCACCTTGCCCGAGGAAACGAAGGTATTGCCGGGACATAACTACGGCAGGACGCCGACCTCCACCATCGGCCACGAAAAGAAATACAATCCGTTCGTACGGTAGAAGAGAAGGGAACAGGTATGAAAAACACGGGATTGATGAGGAGTGATTTTCCGGGGTTAACGCTGGCGGGACGGGGAAAGGTACGTGACATCTATAGCCTGGATTCCCACCTGCTTATTGTGGCCACGGACCGGATTTCCGCCTTCGACATGATTATGCCCAATCCGGTCCCCGGCAAGGGTGAGATACTTACCCGCATGTCCGCTTTCTGGTTCAATGAGATGAAGGATATTATCAAGAACCACCTTGTTTCCACAAATCCCGCTGATTTCCCCGCAGTCTGCCGTCCCTACGCAGAAGCGCTGAAAGGCAGAAGCATGCTGGTGAGGACGGCGAAACCGCTGGCCGTGGAATGCGTCGTGCGCGGCTACCTGAGCGGTTCGGGCTGGAAAGACTACCTTCAGAACAGAACCGTCTCCGGCATCACGCTTCCGGAAGGCTTGCGGGAATCGGATAAACTTCCCCAACCGATCTTTACTCCCTCCACCAAGGCTGCGGAAGGAGAGCACGACATGGCCATCGCCAGAAAAGAAATGGAAAATATCATCGGCCGAGAAATTACGGAACAGGTAATCACCGCCAGTTTGGCCGTGTACAAAAAGGCAGCGGAAATCGCCGCCGCCGCGGGCATTATCATTGCGGATACGAAAATGGAATTCGGCCTTCTGGAAGACGGCGAGCTGATCCTGATCGATGAACTTCTCACCCCGGATTCTTCGCGGTTTTGGCCCCGCGATACGTATGAAGCAGGCAGGCCGCAGAAGAGTTTCGACAAACAGTTCCTGAGAGACTATCTCCTCTCCATTCACTGGAATCAGAAACCACCCGCCCCCGATCTTCCCGAAGAGATCATCAATAAGACCAGGGATAAATATGAGGAAGCCCTGAATCGCCTCACGAAGAAATCCCCCCCTTTATCTTGACAGGTCAGGAGAAGTTTACTATTCTCACCGAATGATTACGATGAACTATCTCCTGCTTTTGGTTTGCGTAAATTGAAAAAAATAACTTTACCGGACTACTGGAAAAAACAGCAGCTTCTCTACATGGATCGTTCATCCGACGGGGAGATTATTGCCTGCGGCAACTGTTATCTGGAAGCGAACAGGATTGCCGATGCCGCCGAGTGCTACCAGCGGGCAAATTACCGGGCCGGCCTGGAAAAGGTCAGGGATATGGCGGAAGCGGCAGGGGATGTAATGTTATACCAACAGGCGCTGAAGGCATTGAACCAAACCGCAACTCCCGACGACTGGGACAGGATAGGCAAGCAGGCCTTTGCGTTGAAGAAATACACCTTCAGTCTCCATGCCTTTGAAAAGAGCGAAAACGGTGTCATGATCGGGGAAATCAGGAAAATATTATCCGGGTTAAAGGAAAAAGTTGCATGATAAAAACCTGTTACTATGCAGTGCTCGGCGTCGAAAGAACGGCCCCAGAGGAGGAAATAAAGAAAAGCTACCGCAAACTGGCCATGAAGTACCATCCGGATAGAAACCCGGGCAACAAGGCGGCGGAAGAGAAATTCAAGGAAGCGGCGGAAGCTTACGAGGTGTTGAGCGACAGCGATAAGAGGCGTATATACGACCAGTTTGGTCATGAGGGCTTAAGCGGAACCGGGTTCAGGGGTTTTTCCGGATTTGAGGATATATTCGCCAGTTTCGGCGATATTTTCGAGGATGTTTTCGGCTTTGGGGGGCGGGGAAGACCGAGAACGGCGGCACGCGCAGGGGCGGATCTGCGCTATGACCTTAAAATCCCCTTCGTTGATGCCGCGCTGGGCGTCTCCACCGACATAGAAATAACCAAATCCACCGTATGTCAAGATTGTGGAGGAAATGGGGCGGCACCCGGCACCTCGCCCCAGGTGTGCGAATTATGTCGTGGAAGGGGACAGGTGACGCAGACCAGCGGATTTTTCACCGTAAACGCTACCTGCCCCCACTGTCGGGGACGGGGACAAATCGTTCACGAAGGCTGTCCCCGCTGCAATGCAACAGGCAGGGAAAAGGTTAAGAAAAGCGTACATCTCAAAATCCCCGGCGGCGTGGAAACTGGATCACGCCTGAGATTGCGCGGAGAAGGCGAATCGGGAGAACTTGGCGGACCGTCTGGTGATTTGTATGTTTTCATCCATGTGGAGCCGCATGAATTTTTCCAGAGGAGGGGGGACGATATTTACTATCAACTTCCCGTCTCTTTTATACAGGCGGCACTGGGAGCAAAGGTGGAATCGCCGACCCTGTGGGGACAGGAAAAACTTAAGATTCCCCGAGGAACCCAGAGCGGCGCTACCTTCTGCCTCAAGGGAAAGGGTATCCCCCGCTTGCGCGGATTGGGCAGGGGCGACCAGATCATTGAAACACTGGTAACGATACCCAAGCACCTGACGAAAAAACAGGAAGAGCTTCTCCGGGAATTTGAAAAAATCAGCGGGGAAGAGGATTTGCAGGCGCTATAAAAACCACGTGCAGTTTACCTTATAAAAGAAAGGATGACACATGGTGACGACAAAGAAATGCCTTTTGTTGCTGGTCATGGGTGTTTTTCTCCTCTCCGGTTGTCCGGCAGCTATCGTCGGCGGGGCTGCTGCGGGGGCCGGTTCCGGGACCTATCTTTATGTCAACGGGGAACTGAAGGCGGACTATAATTCCCCCTTGGAGAAGGTATGGGCGGCCTGCGAAAAAACCGTCGCGGACATGCGTGGCCTGGACGTGGAACCGATCAAGGAAATTGCCAGGGGTACTATCAACGCCGTTATTGACGATGAAAAAGTCAAGATCACCGTGGAATACAAGGCCAGGAATGTAACCACCGTCGCCATACGCGTGGGCATGCTCGGCAGCAAGCTTTCTTCCCAGCTCCTCCACGACAAGGTGGCCGACAACCTCGTCAAGAAATGACGCACGCGGTTATCCGAAACGATGCTTCTCAGGAAGCAGCACACATAATTTGCGTCCTTTGACGGGGAGAGCCCGAACGATGAAAATAAAGCTGATTGCGGGACTTCTTCTCAGCGGCTTCCTGGTTTATCTGTCTGTCCGAGGCATTGATTTTCAGAGTGTCGTGAGGGGGCTGATAACCATCAGGTACGGCTATGCGTTGCTCTTTCTTGCTGTCGCGTTTCTGATGCAGGTGCTCCGGTCGGTACGGTGGGGAATGATTTTACGTCCTCTTGAGAAGATTGATCAGTTCACGCTTTTTTCCGTATCCAACGTCGGGTTCCTGGCCATTATAGCGATCCCCGCGCGGATCGGCGAGCTGGCAAGGCCCTATCTCATTACGAAGAAAAGCCGCATCCCCATGACCTGCGCAGTGGGGACCATTTTTGTGGAGCGTATCTTTGACAGTCTGGGGGTTCTGCTTATCGCTGTTTTGACGCCCGTCTTCACTTCAGTGCCTCCCTGGCTGACAAGGGCAAGCCTGATCTTCTTCTGGATTACGATAGGGTTTCTGACGGTGACGATTTTCCTTGTCATCAAACGTGATGCGCTCCTGAAGGCGTTAAACCCATTTTTCTGCCGGCTATCGGAGAAGAAGGCGCTGCTCGTGGAACGTCTTTTCCATCAGTTCAGCGACGGCCTCAAAATCATCACTGATTTCAAACTTCTCGTACAGGTCAGCTTCCTGACCGTTATGATATGGCTGGTAGATGTGGCCGCCATCTATATACTTTTTATTGCCTTTGGTTTCAACCTGCCGCCTGCCGCTGCTGTTGTTTTGATGATCGTTCTCATCATAGGGATAGCGATCCCCACGGCGCCCGGCTTTGTTGGCAACTGGCATTTCTTCTGCATTCTGGGCCTCGGTATCTTCGGCGTCCCCCGGCCGGAAGCCCTTTCCTTCGCCATCATCTACCATTTCCTTTCTATCGGGATACTGATCGTTCTGGGACTCCTGTTCCTCCCCTTCAACCAGTTCTCCCTCTCGTCCCTCAGTACCCGGATCAGCGGCAGTTGAAGTTCTCCTTGCGTGAACTGCAGAGCATCCATGCCCCTCAAGGAATAGCGTTGCTTAAGCATTTGCCCGCTTTTCCGAAATTAAAAAGGCGGCTTGCGCCGCCCTTCTAATCCTTTACTTAGACACAGAAGCGCCCATACCCTTTTCCTTGAGCCTGGCCTGGGCCGCCGCGAGCCGGGCAATGGGCACACGGTATGGTGAGCAGCTCACGTACGTGAGTTTTGCTTTGTGGCAGAACTCCACGCTCGCCGGATCGCCGCCGTGTTCGCCGCAGATGCCGACTTTGAGCTTCGGTCGCGTGGTGCGCCCTTTTTCGACACCCAGCTTCACCAGATAGCCAACGCCTTCCTCGTCCAAGACCTGGAATGGGTCATTTTCCAGGATACCATGGTCCGTATAGTACTTGATGAATTTGCCCGCGTCATCCCGGCTGAAGCCGTAGGCGGTCTGGGTAAGGTCGTTCGTACCAAATGAGAAAAATTCTGCCTCCTTCGCAATGGTGTCGGCGATGATGACGGCGCGAGGAAGTTCGATCATGGTCCCGATGGAATATTCCACGGTAATCCCCCTTCTCTTCATGACTTCGTTCGCCGTAGTTACGATAATTTCCTTCTGGTTCGTCAGCTCCTGACCGATACCGACGAGGGGAACCATAATCTCGGGAACAACTTTTTTACCCTTCTTGAGTACATCGCATGCCGCTTCAATAATCGCCCGGGTCTGCATACGGGTGATTTCAGGAAACACAATCCCCAGACGGCAGCCACGGTGGCCCAGCATAGGGTTCAACTCGTGGAGTTCCTCGACGCGATGGAGCAGTTTTTCTTTTTTCGCGATCGCGGCTTGGGAGGCGTGTTTTGCCTTCATGACGGCGGTCTCCACCATCAGTTCTTCACGCTTGGGAAGAAACTCATGGAGCGGCGGATCCAGAAGGCGAATAGTGACCGGCAGACCATCCATGGTTTCAAACAAACCCTTGAAGTCCGCGCGTTGCATGGGCAGGAGCTTGGCAAGCGCCTTCTCCCGGTTATCGGTGGTTGTTGCCAGGATCATCTGTTGCACGATGGGCAGCCGGTCTTCGGCAAAGAACATGTGCTCGGTACGGCAGAGGCCGATGCCCTCGGCGCCGAACTGGCGCGCCATCCTGGCATCGCGGGGAATGTCGGCATTAGCACGGACACCCATGGTGCGCACCGCATCGGCCCACTTCATGAGCGTCCCGAAGTCGCCGCTCACCTCCGGGTCCTTGGTCGGAACCTTGCCGATGATGATCCGTCCGGTGCCGCCGTCAATCGTAAGGTAATCTCCCTTCTTCACGGTCACTTTGCCGACGGTAAGCTTTCCCGCCTTCGTGTCCACCATAATGGACTCGCACCCGCTCACGCAGGGCTTGCCCATACCGCGCGCTACTACCGCCGCATGGGACGTCATGCCGCCGCGCGCCGTGATAATGCCCTTTGCCGCATCCATTCCGTGAATGTCGTCGGGCGTAGTTTCCGGCCGGACAAGGATGACGGGATTTTTCTTCGCTTGTTCCACGGCCTCATCGGCAGTGAACACGACCTTGCCCGAGGCGGCGCCCGGCGAGGCCGGAAGACCACGGGCGATGACCTCGATCTTTGCCTTGGGGTCGATGACGGGATGGAGAAGCTGATCCAGGGAAGCGGGCTCCACCCGGAGAACGGCTTCCCCCTTGGTGATGAGTCCCTCTTTCACCATGTCCACTGCTATTTTTACAGCGGCGGGCGCCGTACGTTTGCCGGTGCGGGTCTGGAGCATGTATAACGTGCCTTCCTGTACGGTGAACTCAAAGTCCTGCACGTCGCGGTAGTGCTTCTCCAGCCTGCTCGTGATAGCGCGAAGCTGGCGGTATACCTGCGGCATCTCTTTTCCCAGATTCACAATGGGGCGGGGTGTGCGCACACCGGCCACCACGTCCTCGCCCTGGGCGTTCGTCAGATACTCGCCGTAGAACTCCTTGGCGCCGGTGGACGGGTTTCTCGTAAATCCGACACCGGTGGCCGAGGCGGACCCCATGTTTCCGAAAACCATGGCCTGAACGTTCACCGCCGTACCGAGGTTGCCCGGGATGTTGTTCAGCCGGCGATAAGTGACGGCACGGGGGTTGTTCCATGAGTTGAAAACCGCGTCGCGGGACATGGTGAGCTGCTCCCACGGATCCTGCGGAAATTCGTGCTTCGTGATCTGCTTTATCTTTGCTTTGTACTTGTCCACCAGGCCTTTCAGGTCGGCGGCGTCAAGATCAAGATCGAGACGTACCTTCTTTTTCTTTTTTATCTCCTGGATAATCTCCTCGAATACCTCCTTTTCGATGCCCATCACCACGTTCCCGAACATCTGGATAAAGCGGCGGTAGGCATCCCAGGCAAAACGCTCGTTGCCGGTCCGGGCGATCAAGCCCTGCACGGTCCGGCTGTTCAGACCCAGATTCAACACCGTGTCCATCATGCCGGGCATGGAGAATTTGGAGCCGGAACGCACGGACATCAGGAGCGGCCGGTTCGCGTCGCCGAACACGCACCCATCGCCGAGCGCCGCCTCGATCTTCTTCATATATTTACGCATCTCAGCATCGAGGCCTGCCGGTACGCGCTTGCCGAGATCATAGTACAGGTTGCAAACAGCGGTCGTGATGGTGAAGCCTGGCGGTACCGGTATCCCGACTTTCGCCATCTCGGCGAGTCCCGCTCCCTTACCGCCGAGCAGATCTTTCATTGTTCCCGTTCCTTCGGCGTTTCCCTTGCCGAAAAAGTAAATAAGCTTCTTTTCCTTAGCCATATGAATATCCTCCCAGAAATATTGGTCGTATACGTAATTGTTTGGCATGTAAACCGAGGGGCTCCCCATTGTCAAGACAAAAATGATCACCATCGGGCGCAATGGTAATTGCCGTGCCGCAAACGCAGAATGAAACACTATTGGTTTCCAATTCGGAAACGAGGAATGTTTCGTCCCGGCAAGGAAAGCGAGGGATTGCACGGAGACGTACAACTGGTGCGTCGCACGAGCCAGCCCGTAGATTGACCGGGGGCGCACCCTGCAAGCCCCGCCCTGTGGATGGAGAGCTTCACACCGCCAAGACGGAAAGGAACCGTTTTCGGACGGAAACTAATTGCCTTGACGCAGAAACGCCGTCTCCCTATACTTACGTGCACCCAATAATGAGGGAAGGAGTCCCATGTTTCACTGGCTTTCCGGTCGCCGCCGCAAAAAGCTCACCCGCGCGCCCTTCCCCGACGCATGGGAAGACATCCTCCGCCGTAACATTGCCCATTACTGCATGCTCGACGACACCGAGTGCGCCCGCCTGCGCGCCATCATCCAGGTCTTCCTCACGGAAAAAAACTGGGAAGGCTGCGGCGGGCTTGAACTCACCGACGAGATCCGCGTCACCATCTCGGCCGAGGCGTGCCTCCTTTTGCTCGGCATTCCGCACGATTACTACCGGAACGTCCTGACCATCCTTGTCTATCCCTCTACCGTCGTTCCGCCCCAGCGCAGGCCCGGCTATTTCGAAACCGTGCTTGCCCCCGTGGAAATCGCCGAACCCATCCTCGGGCAGGCCTTCCGACAAGGCCCCGTCATCCTCATCTGGGACGCCGTCCTGCGCGGCAGCCGCCACCCTGAAGACGGTCACAACGTTGCCTACCACGAATTTGCCCACAAACTCGACATGCTCGACGGCGTCGCCGACGGCACGCCCCCGCTGCGGGACCGCGCCGAGTATCACGATTGGGTCAGCATCTGCGCGCGCGAATACCTGCGCCTCAAACGGGCCGCCGAAGCCGGCAGAAAGACCTTCCTCGATGCCTACGGAGCGACCGACGAAGCGGAATTTTTCGCCGTCGCCACCGAACAATTCTTCGACCAGCCCATCCGGATGAAGCAACACGCCCCGGATCTCTACCGCCTCCTCAAAGAATACTACCGCCAGGACCCCGCCGAACGCGTGCGCCGGGATACCTGCGCCGCGGGGGACAGCGGGGATAATCTTACTCCTTCATCGCCCGCGTCATCCGGATAAAGAAAGAAATAGCTCCTATTTATTCCCGAGATTTTTATAAGACGTCTTTCAACGCAGCGGCTGCCGTGTACATGCTGCCGACGCCGCAGATGTAATTGGCAATCCGCAGCGTCTCCGTAATTTCTTTCTTGGTGGCGCCACTCGCCAGCGCCTGCGTCGCCAATGACTTGATGCCGCTTTCGGAATGCTTGGCGATATCGATCGCGAGGGCAATCAGCAATTTATGTTTCTTCGATATCTCCCCGTC
>JACQWR010000029.1 GCA_016209105.1 Deltaproteobacteria bacterium
AACTAGACATAATGGCTGACAGTTGAAAAAGCGACCTGCTCCTTATCAACGTGGGTTATAATTGGACGAAGATCCAAATACAGAGCCACAATAAGGAGGCAGGTCATGAAACATTCTATCACAATCGTTGGGCTTGATGTACACAAAAACTCCATTGAGATCGTAACAGCCGAAACCGCCGGCAACCAGGAGGTCCGGCACTACGGCAAAATAGGCGGTGACATGGCATCATTGGACAAAGCGATCAGGAAACTCAGAAGCAAGGGAGCCGAATTGCGCTTTGTCTATGAAGCCGGACCCTGTGGTTATGAGATATATCGTCACCTGACCAAGCAGGGTTTCCCCTGTTTGGTCGTCGCTCCCTCGATGACTCCCCGGAAAAGCGGCGACCGGATTAAAAACGACCGTCGGGACGCTGAAAGCCTTGCCCGGTTGGAGCGGGCCGGAGAACTGACCCCAATCCATGTGCCCCGGGAGGACGACGAGGCCATGCGGGACTTAACCCGTGGCCGGGAAGACGGAGTCAATGCCCAACGTACCGCTCGGCAACGATTAGGAGCGTTCCTGCTTCGGTATGGTCACCGATACCCCGGTAAAAAGTCCTGGACGTCTGCCCATATGCGCTGGTTGTCGGACATTACCATGCCGCATCCGGCACAACAGATTACGCTCCAGGAATACATCCACGCGCTCAGGGAGTGCACCGAACGGGTGGAGCGTTTGACTGAACAGATACAGATGCTTCTCCCCACATGGGGAATGTGCCCAGTCGTCGAGGCGCTTCAAGCGCTCAGGGGAGTGGCCAGGATCGTTGCGGCAACTACCGTGGCCGAGATCGGCGATATAACCCGTTTTGAGAACCCTCGGCAACTCATGGCCTATCTCGGGCTTGTTCCCTCGGAACACTCCAGCGGAGACAGCATCAAGCGGGGCGGCATCACCAAGACCGGCAATGGACACGTTAGGCGCGCCCTTGTTGAAGCAGCACATGCATACAGTTACCCTGCCCGGGTAAGTAGGGTCCTGCTCAAACGACATGAGGGGCTGCCGCAACCTGTCCGGGAGATTGCCTGGAAGGCGCAGGTAAGACTGTGCGGGCGGTTCCGGAGGCTTATGGCCAAAGGGAAATTAAAAACAAAGGTGGTAACCGCCATTGCACGCGAGCTATCCGGTTTCATATGGGCCATTGCCAGGGAAGTTCAGATACAGAGCGTATAAAACGTATATCAAAGAGCAAAAACTAACACTTAAAGGAGCGCGTAAAGAACGATACACATCACATCCAGGGCAAAAGCAGGGACGCGACCACGTTGGGAGAATCCTCGAGGAATCCAGGAGAATAAGGCGTAAGCCGAACTTCCGCAACTAGGCCGAGGCAGCTCCGCGATGAAGTCAAGTCAGGCGGTCAAACCCGCGAATATCAGAATGATCAAACGTCGCACAGTCGGTCCCGTCTCTGATTATGCCCTGGATTAAGCTGATAGACATAACCCTCAACAAGGGGACAGGAAGACCTTTTTCTTCTTGACAACTGTCAGCCATATC
>JACQWR010000001.1 GCA_016209105.1 Deltaproteobacteria bacterium
CTCCGGGTAGAATCGGGGATTACTCCCCAATCCCCCCACAGATCCGTACGTGCCCAATTAAGGCATACGGTTCCTCGGTTCCTCTTGGTTCACTGAATCGTTTGCCAAGAGAAAATCGTAACCGCATTGCAGTTACAACACATAACTCCGCTGTCCTTAGACGTCTCCATGTACTATTCTGACCCGTGGCAATTCCATTTTGCTGAGAATCGATCCCTTGAACTTATCCCAGCATAGGCCGCCCTTGTTGGACCGCCTACTGAGCCAATAGCGCCAGATCCACTCACATCGCCAACGTACCTTCTTCATCGACCTGAAATTCCCGTTGACACCATAATATTGATAGTGTCCCCTTAGCTTCTGACTTAGCTCCTGATATTGCTCACGCACTGGTTTGTGCCGCTCTGTGCAGCACCACAGCCACACTCGCTTCAAAAATCCGCTCGCACGCTTGCTCATCGTTTTGCGCTTAACCACCAACCATCCCTTGCGTGACTTTCCCCAATAATGGGTGAATCCCAGAAAGTTGAATGTTCCTCCCTGAGTCCCTTTACTGGACTTCACCGGTTTCCTAAAATCCACCAGCTTGGTCTTCTCGGGATGAATGGTTAATTTGTAGCGCTCGAATCGCTTGGGAAGCACTGCCATAAACCGTCGTGCATCGCTCTCGCGTTCGAAACCGACTATAAAATCATCCGCGTACCTTACCAAAAAACAACGCTCGGTCATTCTGGGTCGTACCTCCTTCATAAACCACTCGTCCAGAACGTAATGCAGGAATATATTCGCCAGTACGGGACTTATCACTCCGCCTTGCGGGGTGCCTGTCTCGGCATAGGACACGATGCCTTTCTCCATTACCCCGGCATTAAGCCATTTCCCGATCAGCCTTATGATTCCTCCGTCATTGACCCTGCGCTTCACGAATTCCTTTAACAATGCATGCTCTATGTTGTCAAAATACCCACTAACGTCCGCATCCACAATCCAGTTGATGTTCATTCCCATGCAGGCTTGCCGGATTTCACGGATGGCCATATGGGCGCTGTACCCGCTCCGAAATCCATAGGAAAAATCGTAAAAATTGACCTCAAATACAATATTCAGAATTCTCTCCACTGCCTTTTGAACAATTTTGTCCTCCAGTGCGAGTATTCCGATCGGCCGTTTCTTCCCGCCTTCCTTGTCGATCCATACGCGTCTCACCGATTGCGCAACATACTGTCCGCTGCTCAACCGTTTATGTAGATCATAGAGGTTTGCATCCAGATTGACGGCATATTCTTTAGCCGTTACCTCATCCACCCCAGACGCTTGGCTCTTGCGGATCGCCTTGAAAGATTCCTCCAACTGATACGGATCAATCCGGTGAGCCAACGATGTGAACACCATGTCCGGGTTCGCCTTCGCCAGTCTCCGGATTTCTTGCAGGGAGGATTCTTGCCTTAAAACTGGAAGATTCCCACTTCTTCCCTCGCCGGTCTGCATTTGCACCGGTTTGCGGTTGCCTCCTGTAGCCTTACCCTGATTTTGCGTTGATATGGTTTGTGATCTTTGCATATCTCCCATATTTCCTTCCAGAGTTACGTTATGTCCGGCCTCGTCTTCCCTTCAGTGGGTCCCTTGGACCTCGGTTACCCACCTTCCCGATTGAGCTGTCACCTTCCCAACCATCGGTACTATTCTCAGCTAAGACTTCCGAACACCCATCTCGGTTCCTTCGCTCTTCGCTGTCTCCCCGATACCTTGTATTTCCAAGGTGGTATCCGGATCTCCCAGGTTCCTGGACTATCCCTTTGAGTTCGTGCCCCGCTCTCGGACCCCGGTGGTGACATACACACTTGCCATGGCGCATGTATGTCTGCTGCCTTCCCGTGGTATCGACCCGGTCGGCTTTTGCTCTCTTGACCACCATCAGGAATTTTTCGAGGCTCAGTACCGCGGCCCAAACTCTCGTTCCCCAAGGCTCCGAACAACCCGTTGCCGGAGATGCCCGCTTGGTTCTCTACTGGCCTGTTCGGCTGAAACTTTGACCAGGTGGGACTTTCAGTGCCGACAAAGCGTCGATGCGGTGCTGAAGCAAGCTTCGCAAAGATCGACGATCTGCTCACCATGTTCCTCGGGGCTAAGGCAAGCCTTGCTCCAAGGCAGTGGCCACACTTGGCCACCTGCGATCACCCACTGGATAA
>JACQWR010000026.1 GCA_016209105.1 Deltaproteobacteria bacterium
AAACCACCCAAACGCCAGATAGGGAAACCGCTTTACACCCCCTATCACCACAACGGTTATAATAACCAAAACCAACGCCGACCCGAAAACCTCCCACAGTGGTTGTGCGCCGGGGTGGGGGTAAAATATTGCCAGGTCCCGGGGCCAGATCATCTTGACCACATAACTCACATAGGAGACAAGGGCATTCCCGATCCGGGCATCCAGCGGCAATGCTTGCATCGCGCCTTCTTTCTGCTGATGGTAAAAGGTTATGACACTCGAAACCACCGTAAAAGCAAAAAAGGGCGCCTTCTCCCAGACCAGGGCGCGAATAACCGGCCATTCATACGAAAATCCGGAGGGTTTGACCTGCGCGGCTTCCTTCGCAAGCCCCTTGCCTCCCTTCCGCTTCTTCCGCCCCTGATTCATCCGCCCGGATACAGAAGCATATTCCGCCGGTTGCAATCTCCCCAGCGGCCAGTAATCCAAAAGCAACAGCACAAACGGCACCGTCACCACCATCGGCTTCGACATCAATCCCAAAATGAAGAACACAAGGACCGGGAGATACCTCCGTATGCCCCGTCGCTCCACATACCGGGCATACGCCCCCATCGTCAGTATCCAGAAAAAAGCGCTCAAAACATCCTTCCGCTCGGCTACCCACGCCACCGACTCCACGTGCAGCGGATGCAACGCAAAGAGCGCCGACACAAAGGCGCTCTGCCAGAGCCCTCTCGTCATCCGGCGCAAAACAACAAAAAGCAGCAGCGTGTTCGCAAGGTGGAAAAACAGGTTCATCAAATGATGCCACGACGCCTGCAATCCGAACAATTGATAATCCAGCATGTGCGATAACCACGTCAACGGATGCCAGTAACCGGCATGGGAAGTCGTGAACGCCCACCTGATGCCCCCCAAGGTCAAGCCCCCCTGCACCTGCGGGTTTTTGGCAACATACTGCGTATCATCGTAATTGATAAACTCATGATCCGTTACCTGCCAGAAAACGGCAAGGGTAACCACCGCCAGTAAAAGACCTGCCAAGAGGAAGCTACGATTCTTATGTGGTGTATCAGTCATCCGAAATCACTATCGCAAAAATGAATACCCCATCTCCCTTGCGGGACTTGCAAGGCAGGCAGTTTTTTATCAGGTTGCCGGTAAAAACACCATAAAAAAAGCCCGCTCCATCAGGAGCGGGCTCTCATTCATCATACCGGGGGCTCGTTTCCGTTACGTCGCGGCGGCATCCCGGTCCATGGCCTTCCATACGATCTCCGCAATGTCGAGGGCCGCCATGCTCTCCTCCCGTTTCCGGTCTTTGATGCCGTCGCTCAGCATGGTCAGGCAGAAGGGACATGCCACGGCGATGGTTCCCGCCCCCGTGGCGATCGCTTGGTCGGTCCGCATATCATTGATCCTTTCACCGATATCTTCCTCCATCCACATCCTGGCGCCGCCGGCGCCGCAGCAGAAGCTCTGGGAAAGGGTTCGCTCCATTTCCGCAAGCTTCACGCCCGGAACAGCCTTAAGGATTGTGCGCGGCTGTTCATAAATGTCATTGTACCTGCCCAGAAAACAGGAATCATGATAGGTGAATGTCCCCTTCACGGGTTTCTTCAGAGCAATCTTGCCCTTCGCGATCAGCTCCGCAATGATCTCGGTATGGTGGTACACCTCGAAATTGCCGCCGAAGTTGGGATAATCCTTCTTGAGTGCGTTATAGCCGTGGGGGCAGGTGGTGATGATCTTCTTTACGCCGTAGCGGTTCATCACCTCGATATTGGCCTGGGCCAGCGACTGGTAGAGGTACTCATTGCCTCCCCGCATGGCGGAATCGCCGCAGCAACCCTCTTCCGTACCCAAAATCCCGAACTTGATGCCCGCCGCCTGGAGAATTCTGGCAAAAGCCACGGAGACCTTCTTGCCCCGGTCGTCAAAGGACCCGGAACAGCCCACGTAGAACAGATACTCGACCGCAGGATCCTCCGCCAGGGTTTTGATCCCCAGTTCCTTAGCCCAGTCGGCCCTGAGATGCGCGCCGATGCCCCAGGGGTTGGAATTGTTTTCCATGTTCCGGTAGGTCAACTGCAACTCCGGAGCAAAATCGGCTTCCGTTAAAACCTTATACTGCCGCATGTTCACGACCTTGGGCACATGCTCGATTGCGGAAGGACAGTGCTCCATGCAATACATGCAGTTCGTACATGCCCATAGTTCATGGAGATCAACCACTTCTCCGGTCAGCGTCTTGGCCGGCTCTCCGGCGCCTGACGCCTCTCCCCCACCGGAGGACTGTTTTCCGGCTATAGCCGCCCGGTCCAGCCAGTGCGTTTTAATATCCTGAATAAGTTTCTTGGGGGAAAGCGGTTTCCCGGACAGGTAGGCCGGACACCCATCCTGGCAGCGTCCGCAGCGCGTACAGGCATCAGCGTCAAAGATTTGCTTCCAGGTAAAATCTTCCAGCCGGCCCGCGCCAAACGATTCCGCCGTTTCAAAATCCCGGATCGGCTCAAGACTGCCCGCAGGTTTCAGGGACAGGAAAAAGTGGTTTGCCGGGGTGGTCAGTATGTGCAGCAGCCGGGAATAGGGAATATAGGCAATAAACAGGAGCGAAATAAACACATGCAACCACCACAGGATGCGGTGGAACATTTCCGCCGTCCTCACATCGGCGCCCGCGAAAACTTCCGCCAATACCCAGCCGCCGAATGACCAATATTCCCAGGGGGAGTGCGTGACGCTGATCCTGAGCGCCTCGACAACAAACCCCGTTGCCACGATAAGCGCAATCAAAATCAGCGCAAATGCGTCATCGGGCGTATTATCCCGTTCCTCCCGATAGCCGAGGCGATCCGGTTTTAGGAGGTATCTCCGGTAAAGGGCAAGCATTATCCCGATGAAAATAAACAGGCCGAACAGGTCCATAAGGAAGGAAAAAACGAGGTAGAACCGACCCCGCAGAAAGGCAAACCCGAAGGGTTCGGTAATATGAAACTCAACGGCATCAACGGCCGATCCGATAAAGAGCACCAGGAAACCGAAGAATATCAGGCCGTGCATGACACCTGGATACAGTTCCCTGAATGTCTTGAGTTGCAATAGGCTGTTCACAAAGAGCGCCTTGAGACGCTCCCCGATACGATCAATCCTCATTTCCGGTTTGCCGATGGCGGTCCACATCTTCCACCGCCGGTAGAGACCGTAGGCAAATATGGCCAGCGCGACAACCGAAAATGCGTACAGCAGCCATTCAAAATCGTGGACATTCCAGAAGACTTGCCTGCCTTCATTTCCCACGGAAAACGTTACCCGTTCCATACTACCTCCACAGTTGGCGACCCCGTAAAAAGTCCGAAAGAACACCTCCTCGTCATTCCCGTGAAGACGGGAATCCAGTGATTTTAAATTGTCGTAGACTCCCGCCTACGCGGGAGTGACAGGATTTTTGACTTATTACGAGCTCATTACATTGGTTTGTCCCTTTAGCCGAGCAGTTTCCTGCACTCCTTGGTCAGTTCCGGAACAACCTTGAAGAGATCATCCACGATCCCGAAATCGGCTTTCGTAAAAATCGGGGCCTCGGAGTCCTTGTTGACGGCCACGATATATTTTGATGAGCTCATGCCGGCCAAATGCTGAATCGCACCGGAAATTCCGCAGGCAATGTACAGGTTGGGGGAAACGACCTTGCCCGTCTGCCCGACTTGGTCTGCCAGAGGCCTCCATCCCGCATCCACCGCAGCCCTCGATGCCCCAACGGTTGCATTCAGCAGATCCGCCAGTTCCTCGAGGATTTTGTAGCCTTCCGGCCCCTGCATGCCGCGACCGCCGGAGACAATAATGCTCGCCTCCGTCAGGTCGGCCCGACCGCTGGTGTCTTTCTGCACCTCGACGACCTTTGTCTTCAGTTGGGCTGCATCAAGTCCCGGGTCAAACTTCACGATCGTGCCCGCCTTTGCGGTCTCCGTCGCCGGAAATACATTCGGCCGGAGCGAGGCCATCTGAGGATTGGCAAGACTGACAACCTCGATAAAGCACTTGCCCGCATAGATGGGTCTTACGGCAACCATTTTGCCGTCGGCGATCTTTACTTCGGTACAGTCCGTCGCCAGACCGGTGGCAAGTCTGCCCGCCAAACGCGCCGAGAGGTCTTTCCCCTGGGCAGAGGCGCCAAACAGAAGAATGGCGGGATCGTTTTCTTTTACTACCTTGAAGACGGCCGCGGCATGCGCATCCGTCGTGTAGGGCTCCAGCGCGGCATTGTCCGCCACGTAAATCTTGTCCACGCCGTATTTGCCCAGTTCACCGGCAATACCTTCGATCCCCGACCCGAGCAATACGGCGCTTACCTCCGTACCCAGCTGGTCGGCAAGCTTTCTGGCCGCACCGGCAAGTTCGCAGCTTATTTTGCGCAGGGCTCCGTCCCTTTGTTCCGCAACTATCCATACACCTTGTGCCATGTTCACTCTCCTTCACGTGATCACGGATTTTTGACGACTCCGTCTTAATTATGTGCGTTTCGATGACGTTTTACCCGTTCACCATTTTTAAATCACCTTCGCCTCTTGCCTGAGAAGACCGACCAGCTGCGAGGCCTTTGCAACCGCATCGTCGCCGGAGATGATCTTGCCCGGCGGTCTCGCCGGAGGCGGCACGAACTTCAGGACTTTGAGCTTTGCCTCCGCGGATACACCCAGCGCCTGAGCGTTTTTCACGTCCACCGGCTTTTTCTTAGCCTTCATAATACCGGGCAGAGACGCATACCGCGGCTCATTCAAGCCCTTCTGCGCCGTGATTACGCAGGGCAGAGGACTTTCGATCAACAGCTGGGCGCCCTCTACGGGTTTTGTGGCCCGAATAGAAGCGCCATTCACTTCAAGCTTGGTGACCACGGTTACCTGCGGAATGCCGAGCAATTCCGCCAGCATGGCGCCCACCTGGCCCGCATCGTCATCCACGGCGCGCTGCCCGCAGAAGATAACGTCAAAGGGAATCCCTTTGATGGCGGCAGCGAGAGCGGAGGCGGTCACGTAGGCATCCGCGCCGTCCAGGGCAGGATCACAGATGTGTATCCCTTTGTCGGCCCCCATAGCCAGGGCCGTTCTGATGGCTTCGAGCGACCGTGCCGGCCCCAGGGAAACAATGGTCACATCCCCGCCGTGCTTCTCTTTCAATCGGAGCGCCTCTTCCACGCCGTACTCATCGTAGGCATTCATGACCCACTTGATGCCTGTTTCATCTATGCCCGATCCATCGGGCTTCACCCGTATCTGGGCCTCCGTATCAGGAACCTGCTTTACACATGCAACAATATTCACTGTTTCCTCCTTCCCTGAATGCGCGCTGAATGTTCTCTGCGCGCATCCACTGCAAGCTTCTTATTGATGGTTTGAAGCTCTCCGCAGCACGCTGCGGAGAATCTTCGATTCTTAAGGAACAAGAACGTTCAGCATTCGCTCGCTTACCCCGCAGCCAAGCCACGGTGAATACGCTCGCTGCCGAATTCAAGGAATGACAACCAGGATTTACAAAATTCCTCGCCCCTCTCATCCAATAGAGAGGGGCGAGGATAGTTTTTAATGAAGTTGATTATAATCTATTTTTCACTATGTCGTCAACCACGGTAGGATCGGCCAGGGTGCTGGTATCCCCCAATTCATTCAGGGCATTGGCCGCGATCTTTTTCAGGATCCTCCGCATGATCTTGCCGCTCCGTGTCTTGGGCAGTCCGTCGGCCCACTGGAGTTTTTCCGGTGTGGCGATGGGACCGATCAGGGTCCGCACATGGGCAACCAGTTCCTTCTTCAGCTGCTCCGACTTGGCAATGCCCGTATTGAGCGTCACGTAGGCATAGATGGATTGTCCCTTGAGTTCATGGGGATAGCCGACGACGGCTGCCTCCGCCACCGCGGGATGGGCGACAAGCGCGCTTTCCACCTCTGCGGTGCCCATCCGGTGGCCGGAAACGTTGATGACATCGTCAATGCGGCCGGTAATCTGATAGTACCCGTCGTCATCCCTGTTTGCACCGTCACCCACCGTATAGTGGCCGGGGAACTGTTCAAAGTAGGTTTCCTGGAATCTCTTGGGATCGCCGTACACGCCCCTCATGATACCGGGCCAGGGTTTTTTGATGGCCAGCGCGCCGCTCTTGTTGGCCTCCGCTATCTCCTTGCCGTCATCGTCCAGGAGGACGGGGACAATTCCCATGAAGGGAAGTGTGGCCTTGCCGGGTTTCGTGGCAATCGCGCCGGGAAGCGGCGTGATCAGGATGCCGCCGGTCTCCGTCTGCCACCACGTATCCATGATGGGGCACTTGCTCCGTCCGATCGTCCGGTAATACCAGTTCCACGCCTCGGGGTTGATGGGCTCGCCTACGGAGCCGAGGATTCTGAGGGACGATATATCCGCCTTTTTCACCCAGTCGTCGCCTTCCTTCGCAATGGCGCGGATGGCCGTGGGGGCGGTGTAGAATATGCTGATCTTGTGCTTCTCCACCACCTTCCAGAACCGGCTGAAATCGGGATAGCCGGGAACCCCTTCAAACATCACGGACGTGGCGCCGTTCGCGAGCGGTCCGTAAACGATGTAGCTGTGTCCGGTCACCCAGCCGATATCGGCGGTGCACCAGTATACGTCTTCCTCATGGTAATCGAAGATCATCTTGTGGGTATAGGCGACATAGACGAGATAGCCGCCGGTGGTATGCATCACGCCCTTCGGTTTTCCCGTGGAACCGGAGGTATACAGAATAAACAGGGGGTCCTCCGCATCCATCCATTCCGGCTCGCAGCGTGCATCCGCTTTTGCCATCACTTCATGCCACCACAGGTCGCGCCCCTTGTCCCAGTCGCACTTGATCTTGTCGCCGGTGCGCCGGACAACGATCATCTTTTCCACCGAAGGACACTTGGTGAGCGCCTCGTCGGCGTTCGTCTTCTGCGGGACGGCCTTGGCGCCGCGGAAGGTGCCGTCGCAGGTCACGAGGACCTTGGCGCCTGAATCCTGTATCCTGCCCTGCAAGGCGTCGGCGCTGAATCCGCCGAAAACGATGCTGTGGATGGCGCCAATCCGGGTACAGGCCAGCATTCCTATGGCCAGTTCGGGAATCATGGGCAGGTAAAAACATACCCTATCCCCCTTTTTCACCCCCAAGGATTTGAGAACGTTGGCAAACCGGCAAACCTCCGCGTGGAGCTCTCTATAGGTGAATGTTTTAGTCTCGCCCGGTTCATTGCCCTCCCAGATGATGGCTGTTTTGTCTCCCCGCGTCTTTAAATGCCGGTCCAGGCAGTTGTAAGACACGTTCAACTTGCCGCCGGCAAAGTAACGGACAAAGATCGGCCCCTTGCGCATGTCGAAATTATATTCTTCCACGACATCCCATTTTTTAAACCATTCCACATACTCCCCGGCAATCTCTCCCCAAAAGGCGGCGGGTTCCTCCACCGAGCGGCGGTAAAGTTTGTTGTAAGCCTCCCTGCCGCTGATATAGGCCCTTTTCTTTATTTCCTCCGGGACAGGATAAATATCCTGCAATTGATCCCCATTTCCGCCTGCTTCTTTATCTTTCATCACTGTCACCTCTCTCTTTTCTCTTTATTTGCCTGTTTGCACGCGCAACACCCGGCCCGCAACCATCGCTCTCTTTGATTGGTGGGCAGCCACAGGGAAAACCGCTTTAGGATCAGGAATCCGGATGCCGGCAGTCATTTTACTCCCCTGCATACCGCGACAATCCTTAAACAGGAAAAGACGCAGCGGCAGCACCGCCCAGGCAAATCCACGGGAAATTAAGGACGGGCGCATGCGTGAATAAGGGTCACTAACTAATGACCACGGGTCACGATGTTTTTGCACTATCTCAATATGCCGCTCGTGTCAAGGAATATTTTCATCACAATGTAGCTGTTGCAAAAAAGCCACGCCGTCGGTATCTGTGTCGTTTTTAACACAGACACCTGGTCGCCTGTGCGGCATCTGCTCTTAATTGCAGTGGGGAGAAAAATGCCGCTGAGAGCAGAGCTATCCTCCGCAGGCAGCGGGAGCCGGCGGCATGACATGGGTGAGGAGCCCTTAGCAGCGCCTCGCATGCAACGGGCTGGTACAATTATTGCTGCCAATCGGGAAAGCGCTGCCGTTGCCAGGGTCAAAAAATGCTTGACTTGTGACAGCGGGCGGTGTTAGTTTTTTAAGAAAAAAGAAAGGGGGTGAGGCGGGAAGACTTGCAACTGATGGGAATCGCTGAGTAATTTCCTTCGGAAATGGAAAGGGGTTCCCGTCCGGGACGGCAAGGTGTCGCTATTCCGGAGATTGAGGTTTTACCGAACAAACAGGTGGTCCCCCGCGGTGCCCGAGGGGATCGGAATTTCTCAAACAAAATACAGGAGGAAGAAATGAAGAAAATTTGGATAGTTTTACTATCGCTGGGGTTGATTGCAGCCTTCAGCATGCCGGCGGCCGCTGTAACTCCCGAGATGACCGGCCAGTATTACGTGCGCGGCAATTACCTGAGCAACCCGTCAATGCTGGATCAGGACGGGGGGTCAAACCGCTCTTCCTTGAGTTACATGGACCAGAGGCTGCGTACCTTCATCAGGCTGAAGATCGCCGATGGTCTCACCCTTACCTCGCGGATGGACAGCATGGAAGTCATCTGGGGTCAGAATTTGAAAAATACCATCCCCGGGGATTCCGGGAAGACCAACCAGCAGAGCGTCGCCTGGGAACAGGTCTACGTAAGCTTTGCTACCGGCATCGGTAAGTTCGACGTCGGCTACAAGTCGGGGACACCCTACGGCTGGGGCACGAAATTCCAGAACGCCCCGGGGACCGCTCCCGGCATCAAATGGTCCAATACGTTTGGCAATCTGAGCGTCCTCGCCGACTTCAACAAAACCAGCCAGGGCGACCTGGACACTGCCAGCGACCCGCAACTTTTCCAAACCGATGCAAACAACGAGTACTATGACCTGGGCGCCACCTACAAATTCAAGGGCGGCGACGCGGGTCTCCTGTACACATTCTTCAGGAACGCGATCACCAGATCGTCCAGCACCCCCACCACTGGGGCAGTAGTCACGAATCACGTCCTCCAGCCCTATGTCCGCGCCAAGTTCGGGCCGGTCAATGTAGAGGCCGAAGCCTATTACATGAACGGCAAGAGCTCGCCCGATGACCCCGCCACGGTTGATACTGATTACAAGGCTCAAGGTCTGTACGTAAACGGCAAGTACACCATAGGCCCGGCGTACATAGGCGCCAAGTTCATCTACTGTTCCGGTGACGACCCGGCGACGCCGAATGAGAAAGAAGGGTCGTTGAACAACACCTTTAAATATGCCACGGATACGGAGATCTGGGGAAGCATCTCCCCCGCCATCCTGTTCGGGTATGGTTACCATGGAATGGGCGTAAGCTCCATCGACTCAACAAAGGGTAACTTGTCTTCGGACTTGGGAAACACCATGGATAATGTGTGGATGTACAGTATCTACGGCGGCGTTGATGTGACCAAGAAACTGGCGCTGTCCGCCAAGGCCTTCTACGCCAAGGCCGACGAGAAACTTGCGACGAACTCGGTAGACACGGATTACGGCACCGAACTGGATCTGATGGCCACGTACAAGATCTATGACCAGCTGACCTACAACGTAGGTTTTGCTTACCTCTGGACCGGCGATTATTTCAAGGGCACCAGCTCCAGTGTAGAAGTCAAGAACGTCTACTTTGTGTCGCACTGGATTGACCTCAACTTCTAAGTTCGGTTTTACCACTTAGAAAAGCTTCAAATGCAAAGGCCCCGGGGATTTGTTCCCGGGGCCTTTTTTATGCCCCCCATCCCTGATGAAACTTAAAAACTGACCATGACGTTTTGTGAACTTGTCCTCCTTGCATGTTTATTCCCCGTATGCCAAAATATGCGGAACGAGCGGTTTTAATCTCGAAAGCAATCGTGAAAGGACGGGGGCCATTACGAAGATTTACGGCAACACGACCGGTCTCGGCCCGGGACAGGTAAAAAGGATCGAGCAGCTCTACCGCCGCAGGGTTCCGCCGGATTGCGTCTTGAGCCAGGAGCTGGCCCGGCAGCTCACGGAACTTTCCCGGGAAATCAACCGGCAGATCGGCATCCTCCTGAGCCGCAGGGGCGAGGTCACCCATGTCATGGTGGGATCGCACCGGGAAGTGCTCATCCCCAGCCTGGAGGGGTTTCGGGCCTCCTCCACCCGTTTCAAGGGGCTGCGTCTCATCCATACCCACTTGAACGGCGAGCCGTTGTCCGAAGATGACCTAAGCGACCTGGCGCTTCTGCGCCTCGATCTTGTGGGAGCCATCGAAACGGGGCCCGACGGTCTTCCGGGACACGTCCATACCGCCCACCTGATCCCGGAAAACCCGGAAGGGGCATTCTGGCTCATCCGGAAACCCCTCCGGCCTTCCGAGATGGACGAGGACTTCCTCGCCTTCATTCAGGCCCTCGAAGGAGAATTCGCGAAGAAACAGAAGCCGCGCAAGGTGGAATCGGCCGGCGGCGCCATACTGATCCGCGTGGAGACGAACCCCCTGTACGACGGCGAAAGCTCTCTGGAAGAATTACGGGAACTGGCCCGCTCGGCGGGCGTTGACGTTCTCGCCTCCCTCGTGCAGCACCGGAGGCAGGCGGACCCCCGCTTTCTCATCGGCAAGGGAAAAATCTCCGAACTTGCCATCAGGGCCCTGCAGATCGGGGCCGGCCTCCTGATCTTTGATCAGGAGCTGACGCCGGCGCAGGCTCGCTCCATCACCGACTCCACGGAAATGAAGGTGATTGACCGCACCCAGATTATCTTGGATATCTTCGCCCGCCGCGCCCACAGCCGCGAAGGGAAGATCCAGGTGGAACTGGCCCAGCTCAAGTACCTCCTGCCCCGCCTCGTCACAAAAAACACCGCCATGTCCCGCCTCACGGGAGGAATCGGGGGCAGAGGGCCCGGGGAAACGAAATTGGAAATCAATCGGCGGCGGGCGCGGGACCGCATCCACGACCTGGAACGGGAAATCAAAAATATCGAAAAGGCGCGGGGACAGCGCCGAATGAAGCGGCAAAAGGCCGGATTGCCCGTGATCTCCATCGTGGGTTACACAAACGCGGGCAAGTCAACGCTCTTGAATGCCCTGACGAAGGGCAGCGTCTTTACGGAAAATCGTCTGTTTGCGACACTTGACCCGAAAAGCTCGCGGCTCCGCTTCCCCCACGATCGGGAAGCGGTAATCACGGACACGGTGGGATTTATCCGCGACCTCCCCCGGGAGCTCTTTGCCGCTTTTCGGGCCACCCTCGATGAATTAAACGATGCGGACGTTCTTCTCCACGTAACCGACGTGAGCAACCCCGACTTCGAATCCCATATCAAGGCCGTGGAGGGAATCCTGGAAAAGCTCGGTCTCGCCTCCAAACAAACCCTGATGGTCTTCAACAAGGAAGATCGCTTCCCCGACAAACGGCTTCTGGCGAATGTATGCGGGCAATTCGACGCTGTTGCCGTATCGGCGATCAATCCCGCCACGCTTCCGCCGCTCGTGGCGCGGCTGGAAGCAATAACCGGGAGATACGGACAAACGGGAAAAGAGACGCCGGGGCCTGCGTGAGGAAGGCATTGGCGGGAATCCTTCGCCTGTCTCCGCTTCTCCACGAATACGTTCTCAGCGTTTTCCCGTTAATACCTTGCCAACCAGCGAAGCATGCTTTCCCGCCGCGCCCATATTCGCCGCGACCAGGCGCCGCCCACGCGCGCCCCGCCGGTCACGGGAGGCCGGATCATCCAGGGCATTTCGAATAGCCTTGAGCAATTCGTCCGCATCCCTTACCGTCATCCCCGCCCCCGCCCCTTCCAGGAGCTCCCGTTCCTCCCAAAAATCATCCATGAAAGGACCGTACAGGACCACCTTGCCCCAGGCGGCGGCCTCGATGACGTTCTGCCCGCCCTTGGGCACGAGACTGCCCCCGCAAAAAACTACGCTGGCCAGGCTGTATACCCGAAAAAGCTCGCCGATGACGTCAACCACGATGATCCGCTCGCCATCCCGTTTTCTGCCGCGATTAATCTCGGTCATGGTAACGGTATCAACAAAGCCGTTTTGGGACGCCAGGGCGAGGACGGCCTGCGTCCGTTCGATGTGACGCGGCACGATGATAAGCATGCAGTCGGCATGGGTCGCAAGAAGTTGACGGTAAACCCCGAAAACGACCTCCTCCTCACCCTCATGGGTGCTGCCCGCCACCAGGACGCGATCGCCCGGAACAATATTCAGGCGCGCGCCTATCTCCTCGTGAAGCGAGGGCGAGGCTTGCGCCGCCAGGCTGTCGTATTTCGCGTTCCCGAAGACATGCACCCGGTCGGCGGGAACCCCCAAGAAACGGAAACGCTCCGCATCAGTCTCGGAAATGACGCCCACTTCTTCGATTGCATCCAGTATGCCCTTCCAGAAAAACCGCGTCAGCGCGTATCTCCGGAAGGAACGGGGCGAAAGGCGGCCGTTCGCCATAACGATCTTCACGCCCGTTAAGCGGCAGTAACGGATAAAATTCGGCCACAGTTCCGTCTCTAAAAGCAGAAATAGGTCGGGCCGGATCCGGTCAATGGCTTTCCGTACCACGAAAGAAATATCCAGCGGATAGAGAATGAAGGCCGCGGCCGCAGTGACGATGCGGCGGGCCATTTCCTGGCCCGTCTCCGTGCCCGTGGAAAGAACGATGCAGGCGTCGGGAAACTGATCCTTGAGAGAGGCGATAACCGGCGCCGCCGCGGTCACCTCGCCCACCGAGACGGCATGCACCCATATCCGGGGGCTGCCGCTCATGCCGGCAAGAACTTCCGATGGAAGGATTCCAAACCTCTGGCCGAGTCCCTTTCGGTATTTTCCCGCACCGATCATCTTCGCCCCGTAGTGGAGGGCGACAAAGGGAACGGCAAGCCATAACAGCATGTTGTAGAGAACCTTACGCACCATGACACCCCTAACGCCAGACCGTGGCAAACGTCCGAAAAAGCGGAGCCGTATCCTTTCTCCGGAGTCGTTCAGTATCGGGACGGTTTAGTACCACGGGGATGGGGGAAGCGCAAGAGAAAGACATGGCTTGTGCGGCAATCGCTCGAGACGCCGATGCGCATGGCCGCTCCCTACCATAGCTCTGCAACCTCAGGCATCCCCTTTCTGTCCCGCAGGCTGATCGCCCCCTGTTCACAGGCAGCGCGGCAGACTCCGCAGCCGTAGCAGAGCCTGGCATTCACCGCAATTTTTCTATTCAGCGCGGAGTACTCCAGCGCCCCAAACTGGCATACCTTTTGACAATTCCGGCAGCCCCGGCACAGCAGCGGTTCAATCTCCGCCACGTACTCGGCCCTAAACATGACCTGGATCAAACCGGTTGATACCTGGTAGCGGTACGCCAGACAATCGCGATCACAATTGCAGAGGCCGCCTATGAAAGGCGTCTTAAATGTCCATATGGAGTGGATCAGGCCTTCTCTATCAAATTCCCTGAGAAGCCTTTTTGCCTCCCCAGGCGCAATGGTTTCCAGAGAGTTCTTCAGATCGGGATAATCCCCGAATATGCCCTCCGGGTCAAAGCCCAGGGCAAAGCAGTAGCGGGCATTCGAGACGCCTTCGGTAGCTTCCCGGCACACGCAGGAAAGCCGTGTTACCGAATGCGCCATGTCTATGACCATTTCGGCGTCTTCCACCGGCACCACCTGACCAAAATGCTCCCGTTTCATCTGCCGTGTCGTCATCATGCGTATGAACCGGTAAACAAGGGGCATGCTTTCCCTCATCGCCCCCAGCTTCTCCACGTAAACACTGTTGCGCCTCAAAACGGGAAACAGGTTTTTTATAAACTCCTGCCTGCCGTCGCGGGCAAGCAGTTCCCGTGAATAATTCGACATGAGTTCGTACCACTTCTTGCCCTCGCCATGACTGATGCAGAATTCGCACACTGCTGTATCCCTTCCTTGCTCCGGGGTTGTCTTCCGTTTAATTTTTCAGCGGGTCATGGTCATGTTTTTCAAGTTGTTTAAAATGAAGATTCGGATTGAAGATATTGACAGGGAACCCGCAATAGGGTAGAAGCGAAACAGGAAAATCCGATATCCCTGAAGACAACGCGCCGGTATGCTGTCGGCACACAGCGCGGGAACCGGCAGCCCCAAAACCCGTCAAACATGAGGCAGGCCATGAAGAAAATTGCCCCTTCAATCCTCTCCGCAGACTTCAGCAGGCTGGCGGATGAAATTACCGCGGTGGAAAAAGCGGGCGCCGACTGGATACACATTGATGTCATGGACGGCCACTTTGTCCCCAACCTGACCATAGGTCCCGGCGTGGTCGCCTCGCTGAGAAAGATCACCACGCTGCCCTTTGATGTGCATCTGATGATCGAAAATCCCGATCATTACATTGATGCTTTTGCAAAAGCCGGAAGCGATATTATCACCGTCCACGTGGAAGCCGCTCGGCATCTGCACCGTACGGTCGCGCTGATTAAGGAAAAGGGAATCAAGGCCGGGGTCTCCCTGAATCCGGCCACGCCCCTTGTCCAGGTGGAGCCGATCCTGCCCGACGTGGATCTCCTGCTAATCATGACGGTGAATCCCGGCTTCGGCGGCCAGAAGTTCATCAGCAGCATGTTGCCGAAAATCAGGCAGGCACGAGAGATGATCAATCCCCGCTCGCCGTCGGTTTTAATCGAGGTGGACGGCGGCATCAACCTGGAAAACGTTTCCGCAGTTGCGGAAGCCGGCGCGGAGGTAATGGTGGCGGGCGCCTCCATTTTCGGAAGCGTCAATTATCAGAAAACCATCTCCGCAATGAAGGCCACCCTGAACAAAACCTGAAAAGCCCGCCGGGAGGAGTTCCGGCTCTATGCCGGACCTCCTTCCCAGGAATGTATGGAAGCGGCTTTGTCAATAGCTCCGCAGGCAAGGCATGCGAATCCTGAGGAGTGCGACGTACGTTAAGCGTACGTCGCAACGACGAAGGGTAAAAGGGTAAAGCGGAACGCAGCATCCGGATTTTTTACAAAGACGCTAAGCCTTGCTGTAATCGTATACCCCTTTCCCTGTCTTTCTGCCTAAGCGTCCGGCTCTCACCAACTTTCTCAGCAGGGGAGCGGGCCGGTACTTGTCCCCCAGCTCCCGCTCCAGTCCTTCCATGATGCGGAGGAGTGTTTCATTCCCGATGAGGTCGGACAGGGCCAGCGGGCCGATAGGGTGATTGCAGCCCAGCACCATTCCCTTGTCAATATCTTCGGCGTTGGCAACGCCCTCCCCCAGAGTATAGAACGCCTCGTTGATCATGGTACAGAGGATTCTGTTCACGGCAAAGGCAGGCGCTTCCTGAACCACGATGGCTTCCTTGCCGATTTTCTTGCCCCATTCCTTCGCCACTTTCAATGTTTCATCGGACGTCTCATAACCCCGGATTATTTCCAGGAGCCGCATCACCGGTACGGGATTGAAAAAATGGGTCCCGATGAAACGTTCCGGTCTCTTCGTGCACGCCGCCATCTCGGTGATGCTCAAGCCCGACGTGTTTGTAAAGAACAGACAGTGAGAAGGCACAGTAGCTTCCAGTTCCTCGTATACCTTCTTCTTCACCTCCATGACCTCGATCACCACTTCTACAACCACGTCGGCCGCACCGGCAGCCTCCTTGAGGTCGAGCGTCGGCTTGATCCTGCCCAGAATGGCGTCCATCTCTTCCTTTGTCCGCCGTCCCTTCTCCACGTCGCGACCAAGATTCTTTTTGATCGCGTTCATCCCGCCGTCAATAAATCTCTGTTCAATATCCCGCAGGGTAACCTGGAAACCAGACTGCGCACAAATCTGTGCGATTCCGTTACCCATCAAGCCTGCACCCAGCACACATACGTTTTTAATCTCCATTGTCGAACTCCTTCCTGTTGATGTATCTGCGAGTTTGGCGGCCTCATAAAAAGTCCGCAGGCGGCAAGAATCCTTCTCTCGCCTTCGCGGGGGCAGGCGTGCATACGCGAAAACTGCGCCTTATTCCTCAGGCTTTGCGCGCCTTGCCCCTGAAACGTTTTACGAATCCGTCCCTGCTATATGATTTGTCGACTCTCTATTTAAGGATCAGCAAATCTCCGGCCTTGAGAAAAAACCTGGTTCCCTAATGCGATACAGCGCCCTTTTTCCGCGCGCGCCGCACGGGGAAAAAACTAACAGACGTCGGAGACCTAAGTCAAGCAAAAACCCCGCAGGAATGTATTGAATTCGCTCGCTCGGCATACCCCGTAGCTTGGGTAAGCGAGTGACCGGGGGCGCTCCCCGCAAGCCCCGCCTGGTAAGCGGGGTTAAGGGGCACACCGAGAAAAAATGTTCCGTACCGGGAAGCTCCGCTCTCTGAGCGGGGAGCTTCCAGGCTGAACGATAATGTTCCTTAGTAAGTTAGAAATTATTTTCTGCGTTTTTCTGGCAGAAAATAATTTCGTTAACGCGCGTATCCCGTTTATCGGGGTTAAGAATCGAAGCTTTTTCGCAGCTTGCCCGAGGGGAGCTTCAAAAAATATTTGAAGGATGAACGATTCTATGAGAATGTATGCCGCCGGGCATGATGGCGTTTTTGCGGAACTATCGGAAAACGGCTTAAAACTCGACCTTGAGCTGGCGTATGCATATTATTATTGATGGATATAACCTCATAAGGCAATCCGCGACCCTGCGCCGTTTTGAACGGTTCAGCCTGGAAAGGGGGCGCCAGGCCCTGATCAGCGCTATGGCATCCTACAACAAGCGTTGCCGACACAGGATCACCGTAGTCTTCGACGGGTGGGAGGGCGGCGGCGAGGCGGAAGAGCGGGACCGGCAGGATGGGATTGAGATTATTTATTCCCGCCGGGGAGAAAAGGCCGATGATGTCATTAAACGCCTTGTCCAGGCAAAAAGCGCGGAAACGCTGGTGGTCAGTTCCGACAGAGATATCGCCGTTTTTGCCGGGAGAAGAGGGGCGACGGCCATTTCCTCTCCCGATTTTGATGCGGCTATAAGCAAGACGGCCATGCAGGCCTCGCACGCCGGACAGGCGGCCGACGAAAAAGATGAAGAGAGAGGAACAACGGACGGCAGGAAGAAAAAAGGACCCGCAAGACGCCACTCCCGGAAGGAGAAGAGTCTCCTGGCCGCCATAAAAAAACTTTAGCAGGCTGTTGAAAAACACTCGCCTGCTGCGTTCCCTCGTCCTTCGTCACTGCGACGTACGTCAATGTACGACTCGCTCCTCAGGACCGGGGTCGCGTCCGGAACCCAGCCCGCAAGGCTGGGTGAAGGGCGAAATGTGTCCTGATGTACTTCCTCTCCGGGAAGTGCCAAGTATCGCGCGGCACTTCAATTCGGAGGCCTTGCATCCGAGCATTTTTGAACAGCCTGTTAGGAATAGAGGCTTCCGATCAACCGAGGCACACCCGCGTCAGAAAACGCTCAAGCATGAGCTTCGGCTCTTTCGCCGTGGTCTTGAATGCAATGTCGATTTCCAAGAGTTCCTCCATGGCACGGAGCAGGGACTCGCGGGAAAAGCGGGCCGAGTTTTTCAGGGCGAGGTAAATGGCATAGGGATGCTGACCCGCAAGGCCGCTTTCCTTTTTACTTCCCGGGGCGATCCATGCCTTGATCGTAGGATAAACGGTCCGCTGAAAGCGACCATAGTCCATTTCCGGGCGAAAAGAGGGAAGTTTGCCGGACATGATGAATATCTTGGCGTACAGCAAAAATCTGATCTCCCTCGCAAGCATGGACAGTATCGGCAAATGGTGAACCCCCTGTTCAAGGAGATGGGTGAGCGTGACGAGCGACTTGTCCAGTTTTTTTTCCGCGACCAACGCCGTCAGATCAAAAACCCTTTCCTCCTTCGTTGTGCCGACTGCCTCCTCGACATCGCGCTCCTCTATCGTCGTCCTCGCTCCCGTGTAGCTCACCAGCTTTTCGACAGCGGCCAGGGCTTCCCGAAGCTGGAAGCCGGTTTTTTCCCCCAACGCGAGCCAGGCGCCGGGCGACATTTTCTTCCCGCTTGGGACAAGGAGTTCCGCCGCTAACGTCATGAGAGCCTGCTTCTGCCTCGACCCGCCTTTGAGGAGGGGAAAATGAAGCACCTTTCCCACTTCTGATATGACCTTGAAAAGACGCTTTCTCTTATCCGCCGTCATCGCCGTGAGGATCAGGTGATTCCCCGGCGGAAGTCCGCCTGTAAGGATTTCGCAAAGCCGGTCCGTCCTGTCCGGCTCTTCTTTCACCTCCCCTTTCCCGCCGGCGCAGAAATCAACAATCCGGGGGAACCACTGTTCCCGGTCTTCCCCGTCGTCTCCCGGCACCGTCGCGCGCCATTCGTCATCCGTGATTTTCCTCCAGCCGCCTCCGCTCAGTTCATCAAGCGTCCAGCCCGTAATCTTCAGGAACTGCATAAAACAGGAAGCCGCCCGGGCGGCATTGTCGTCAAGATTGTCGCGTATTTTCCGGATTAACTCAGCCAGTGTCGCCCGGGAGTGGAAAAGTTGCGTATTTCTTACGACGATCACTTTCCTGCCGGGTATGAGGGGTGCGGTGAGGAGGGATTCGCAGAGCCAGCCCAAGTCTTCGCGCTCCCCGTCCACCTGAAAGAGATTCAGGTCCCTGTCTGCGGGAAGAACCAGCGCATCCGCGATTCTGGTCAGGGCATCTCCGACGCGGTACTCGTCTTCGCCGTAAATAAGGTAGCAGGGGCAGATATTCCCGTCGGCAAGGCCCGCAAGGACCGCCTCCAGGGTTTCCCCGGTATCATCGGCATGAACATCCATGGAAGAACCCGCGCGTTTTTTCTGGTTAGAAATAATACGGCTGTTTAGCAGGTTGCTGAAAAAGTGGAAGCCGTACGCCGAATGGCAAAGGAACAGGGCAGCAGACGTTATCCCCGCGAAGGCGTGGGATGGGCATTTTCAGCAGCTTGTTAGAGGATAACAAATTTCTGTATATGTCGGACGACCTCCTCCGGGTCATCAATAATCTGGATATAATCGAGATCATCCCGGGAAATCCTCTCAGTCCTCAGCATGGTCCCCTTTAACCAATCAATCAAGCCCCCCCAGTATTCACTCCCCATGAGGACAACGGGAAAACTTTTGATCCGTTTTGTCTGGATCAGGGTCAGCGCCTCAAAGAGTTCATCCATGGTTCCGAAGCCGCCGGGAAGGACAACGTAGGCAACCGCATACTTGACGAACATTACTTTGCGGATAAAGAAATACTTGTAATCAATGGTGACGTTTGCGAACTGATTGGGTCTCTGCTCAAAGGGAAGGCGGATATTCATGCCCACGGACGTACCGCCCGCTTCCGCCGCCCCCTTGTTTGCCGCTTCCATAATGCCGGGCCCGCCACCCGTGATCACGCTGAAACCCTTTTCCGCCAGGCGATGGGCGAGATATTCCGCCTTTTTGTAGGAGGGATCATCGGCATGCACCCGCGCCGATCCAAAAATGCTCACGGCATTGCGCACCGCGGAGAGCGCCTCAATTCCTTCCACGAATTCCGCCATGATGCGGAAGACACGCCAGGATTCTTCTATGGACAGGGCATCCACCAGGTATTGTTTCTCTTCCATACTGCGCACCTTCCTGTTTTGAGAAGACAAAAGCTAAAAGCCTGCTCCCTACGGTCCCTGGATTTCCCTAAGCGGTCTTCCGTCGCTGAACCTTGGCAAGTCTTCTGCGCGCCTCAATGGCCTTTCTCTTCTTCTTCACTGACGGCTTTTCGTAGGCCCTGCGCACCTTAAGTTCCTTGAACAAGCCGCTTTTGGACAGCTTATTTTTGAGAATCTTCAGGGCTTTCTCTACATCATTGTCGAATACTTTTACCTCCAAAATCTTTACTCCTTTCTTGTGATAAGGGGTTTTCTTTCCCGCCCCATTTGTCCCACGCAATAGGGAATCCATTAAAAGGCGTTGCCCGACAAAAAAAGGGGCAGTACGGCGCCGTCTTTTTTCACTGTGCCGTAAACCACCCCTTGATGTTGCTTATATGTTAGACCACGCTCCTTACTCGGCCCCTATTCTGCAATAGCGCCTTTTAATGCCTGTATAAACTCCTCGTTTTCCTCACGCCTCCCCACCGTCACCCGCAAGCAGTTCCGCGTGATGCCGGGGGCGTTGAAATTTTTGACGAGAATTCCCCGGCCGGTAAGTTTTTCATATATGCTATCTGCATCAAAAACGCAACTAAAAAGAATAAAATTCGCATCAGAAGGGAAGGGGCGGATTCCCTCGATTTTTTTGAGTTTCCGGTATAGATCATCTCGACGCTCAATTATCTCTTCCGCCTGACGGAGGAACTCCGCTTCGTGTTCCAGGTAAAAACCGGCGGCAACCTGGGACAGGGAATTAAGATTGTAGGGCAGTCTGACCTTCTCAAGCTCTCGCACCAGCGACGCGGAACCAACCAGCAATCCTATCCTCATCGCGGCAAGCCCCACCTTGGATAGGGTTCTCAGCACCACTAAATTTTCATATTTATCCAAAAGGGACAGAAACGTTTTCCGGGAAAAATTACCATACGCCTCGTCCACCACCACCAACCCGCCGGAGGCCCTGATAATAGTTTCAATCCGCTCCCTGCTGAAGCACTTGCCGGTGGGATTGTTGGGATAGCCGAGAAACGTCAGGGCCGGGACATTATTGCCAACGTGTTGCCGGATAGCGTCCACATCCAGGTCAAAATCGAGATCGAGGGGCACTTCAATGACCCGGAAACCCGCATTCAGGGAAGTTATTCGGTACATGGCAAACGCCGGCACAGGAACGAGAGCTGCGGCGCCGGGACCAGCAAGGGCAAAACAGAGGATCTGGATGAGTTCATCGGACCCGTTGCCGAGCATCACCATCTCCCTGTTCACACCGTATCGGTCGGCAAAAAGTTTCCGGAGACGAGGAGAACCGGCATCGGGATAACGGTTCAGCTGGGTATCCCGCATGACGCGAAAAAGCTCATCCTTAAGCGCGGGGGAAAGAGCGAAAGGGTTTTCATTGGCATCAAGTTTTATGCGGCAGGACGGGGCTTCGGCATTGTAGGCCTTCTGCGCAAGCACCTCCCGCCTGATAAGGGCTTTAATATCCATTCCCGCTACCGGGGACCTCCCTATTGAAGATACCCTTAAGCACCCTGTGGAGCATCTTCGATTCTTTAAAGCGGCAACCCGCCTCTCTCCTCAGTCTATCTCCATCTCCTGGGCGATAAAATCTTGATACCCCTTCAGATCCAGGAGGTCATCAAGCTCCGACGGCTCTGCTATGTCAATAACCATCATCCAGCCCGTATCGTGGGGATCGCTGTTGATGATGCCAATGTCATCCACAATATCCTCGTTGATGCTTATTATCTCGCCGCTCAACGGCGCGATGAGGTCAATGAGGTTCCTCGCCGACTCCACCACCCCAAAGGGTTCATCCTTTTCCACGGAGGTATCAACCTCGGGAAGCTCAATGGAAAGGGCCTCCCCGAGTTTTTCCTGGGCGTAATCCGTGATCCCGATAGTGGCCAGATTACCATCCAGCCTTACCCAGGCGTGTTCACGGCTGTAAAGCAGATCATCTGGAAAAACTTTCATGTGCAATCATCCTTACTGTATAATGGTCAACTCTTTCGGCATCTTTGTCAGCACCTCACAGCCCTTTTCCTTCACCAATACCGTATCTTCGATACGCACTCCCCAGGCACCGGGGAAATAGACGCCCGGTTCCAGGGTTATAACCATGCCCGTTTCAAGGATTCCTTCCGATTTTGCCGCTATGCGCGGCGCCTCGTGGACAGCCAGCCCCACTCCGTGGCCGGCGCCGTGGGAAAAATTGGGTCCCAGGCCGCTCTCCTCTATGTAGCCCCGAACAACACGATCAATGTCCGCGCAGGGGACGCCGGCCCTGACGGCATTGAACGCGAGATCGTGGGCCTTTTTTACCAGATTATAGACGTCCTTTTGTTTTTGGTCCGTGCGCCCCACCAGGAACGTGCATGTTTCATCACAATGGTAGCCGTTTACCACCGCCCCGTAATCAATGACAACGGCATCCCCGTCCGCGATCTTACGCATCCCCGGTCTGGCATGGGGCAGGGCGGAGTTCTCTCCCGAGGCAACGATAACCGGGAAAGCTACATCATCGGCGCCGCCGCGCTTTATCCTGAATTCAAGTTCGCAAGCAACGTCTCTTTCCCGAATGCCAGGTTTCAGGATATCCGTAAGACCGCTCAGAACATGAAAACAAACGTCAGCCGCCGCCTTGATGCTGGCGATCTCTCCCTCATCCTTGACGGCCCGGATATGGTTAATCTCATCGGACAGGGGTTTTAACGCGACCTCGCGCAGGTTGTTCTTCAGCCAGAAATAGGCATCAACATTCAGCGCCAAGGCTTCAAACCCGGCAACACGGGAACCAGTATCGCCGATGGCGGCTGCAATTCCTTCTCGCTTATCCCGGTATTCGACCAAGGACACGCCGGAGGCTTCACCGCCGGCCTGGGTAACATACCGGCCGTCAACCAAGAGCTGCGCCTCTTTCTCCCCCACTAAAAGCGCTCCGTCACTGCCCGTAAATCCGGTCAGGTAACGGATATTAATCATGTCGAGGAAAAGGACGGCATCCACGCCGAGTTCCGGAAAACGGGTTCGGAGACGGTCCATTCTTCCCTGGAGAGACGGAAGCTCACCGTGCATGGCTTCCCGTCCTGTCAACGTTTTTCAGCCACCGTGCGAGCTCATCCATGAGCGCCGCGCGCTGCCGCAAGGAACGCGTCTTCTCCTTCCGGTCATTCAACAGGAATTTTACCCGCTCCAGCGCGGACACGGCGGCTGCATTGCCCGGATCTTTTGCGAGTATCTCCTGAAGCAAATTCTCCGCCATATCGAGATGTCCCTGCTTCAGGTACAACTCCGCCATGGTTACAGTTTGAAAACCGGAAACCACCTCTTGCCCATCCGCATCCGTCTCTTCCGCCGGAAGGATGTTTTCTCCCACGGTGTCCGCAAGCTCGGCCAGCTTCTCCGATATTTCTCTATTCAGCGGCGCGTCGGGATTAAGAGCGATGAACTTCCGGTAAAACGTCGCCGCCTCCCTGCTCATGCCGGACCGTTGACAGATATCTCCCATGCGCGCGTATATACGGGAGAGTTCAAAGAGCATCGTATCCACTTCCCGGAGCATCTCCATAACCCTGTCCAGCCGCCCCATCCTCGTCCACGCATGACAGGCCACAATCATGGCTTCCGTGTCGCCGGGAAAGCGGTTGAGCCAATCCCGGGCCAGATCCTGGGCCATTTGATACAAGCCCTGATCCAGACAGGCCTCAGCCCGTGCAAGAAAGGCATCTCTCTCTTTGGGCGCGCTGTTGCTCATGGCATTTTTTCTCGTTATTTTTCAGGAAGGCGGAAGGACGCTAACATAGCGCATATGCCCTGTCAAGGAAGAAATCGCAGACTTTGTTTCCTGCCGTTACCGTCTCCCGGTAGCGGCAGGAAAGATTTACTGCAGGCGCTGATCGCGCCAGTAGAGCATGTTCGTCCGGTTCGACAAGCCGGGCGGGGTGAAATTTATCCGCGTCGTACTTGCCGATGTTCCGCCGCCGCCGCTGACGGTCACATAGAGATCCGCGGCAGCCGACCCACCGGGCCCCAGCGATATAACGGGAGCGGACGCAATCCCGCTGCCGATATCCATGCTGCGCGCCCCGCCGGTCAGAGCCCCGCCGCCTGTCGTGTAACCCACCCCATAGAGCGTCGCATCCCCGCCCTGTTCGCAGGGGTCGGCGCCGCCGCTGGCAGGTTCGAACGTGGTAAAATAAACCGTGCCGCCGAAGACGGTGGGATCGGCCAGAACCTTCACCCCTCCTCCGGGCAGATTGATGTACCATCCATTCTTTGTGGAGGTGGGACTGTAGGTGCCGGTGGTAATGTTATCCAGGTCGTTGATGCCGTACGTGGTCGTGCGATCGTTGTCTTTCAGGCCGAAGAATTTTTCCTGGGCATTGGCGGCCGTGGGGTCGGTCTTATCGCCAGTACCCCAGTACACCCATAGATTTCCGTCCCCATCCTTGGCGACGGCGGGCATGGTGTAAATAGGACGGATGGTGCCGGTGGAAGATCCGAAGAGCCGGCCGCCTGCCCAGTTGGAGGTGCCGCAGGTTGTCGCGTCCGACGCCCGGCACATCTTGAATCTCCACATGTTCCCGCCTATGTCGCCCAGATAGACGGTGTCAATGAATCCGTCATTGTCCGTATCCACCATGGCGGGGGAAGCTGGCATGCTGTAATCCATATCCCCATTGTCGGCCATCGTATAGCTCCAGAGGACGGCGCCATCGCTTAGGCCCACGACAAAGAAGCCCTTCCCCCGCGTATCGCAGGCGCCCCCGCCGGAGCAGTCCGCCGCGTTATAGCCGGCGCCGAAGAACCCGACCCACCGTTCATTGCCGCTGACCAGCACCCGGCCCGTCATCACCTTGCTCCAGGAATCCCCCAGGTAGGGGGCCTGGTCCGCGGTAGTCGTGAGACGCCACTTGTATGCGGGGTTCAGGGGATCGGTGAGGTTGAAGGCGTAGTAGCCGCAGTAGTACTGGTATGTGGCCGTATAGGTAGGACTGAAACCGGAATCGCAGGATACCGAGGAGCTCCATGCCGTGGAAGTTGAGCCTCGTCCTTCTCCGAAGATCAGGATCGTCTGCCAGTCCGTGGCTGATTTGCTCGTGCCGGCGCCGGTGCCGAGCCACACATCCGCCACCGTCACCGCCCCGTCTACGAAATAGCTGTGGGCAAGCAGGGTCGGATGCGTGGCATGGGCAATATTCTTGAGCCGCGGCAATTGATTGGGCGGAATGAAGCTCCAGGCCTCGCTCCCGTCGCTGGTCTTGAAGGCGTGCAGTTGGCCGTCGTTCGCCCCGGCCAGGATCAGCCGGTTGCCGAGGGCGGACGTGCGGACATGATTCGTGCGGTGCGTGCCGAAGGCATTGTTGGCATCCCGCACATCGTCGAAGTAGGCCGATGGCGTTCCCACGGTAATGGGCGTGGAACGGAAGACATCCCCCAGTTTCCAGGCATCCGCGTTATACGTGGTTTCGCCCCGGATATAGCCGACGACGGCGTCCCGGTCCGCGTCGGCGGCAACAGACAGGTCGGTAGAGGTGATATTCGTGGCGTTAAATACCGTCAGGGCGCCGGCCTTGTATGTCTTGATGGTTCGTCCCGCCGCCGTTGCGCTCTGGAGGATAGCGCCCGCGTCCCACACCATGCTCCCGACGGTGCCGTCGCTGTTGATATTGAATTTTTTCAGATGGCCGAGCCAGAAAGGATCGTTGTTGACGGGCTGAAAGGACCCCTCGTAGAGATAGTTCTCATCCTGGGTGCGAGAAGATTGGACGGAGGACTGGGAAAAGGAAAAGTTTGCCTCCCGGATAATGTTCATGGCCGCTTTGAGGGAACTGGCCAGTTGATCGGCGTCGGCAGCCAGAAAGGCATAGCCGGCAAGAGTGGTATTGCCGGGGTCGTTCGACGTGGCAAAACAGTTTGCCCCGCTGCATGCCCCGTCGGTTGAACAGCTTGTCACACTGGCGGGATCGTACGCCGAGGTGGTGCCGGAATTGGTAGTGAGGGGATTGTCCGTGCCGCCGTAGTAGGCCATCCAGTTCAACGTCTTCTCGAGGTAGTCTGGCATGCTGGAACCGAACCCCACCACAAAGACCTTGTAACCCGCGTCTTTGAGCGCCTTGGCCTTAGCGACCGATTCCCGCCGCCTCTTATACATGTCGGTCTGGGTCTCCGTGCCGTTGCCGCTGCAGGCGAACGTATCCGCGCCGTCGGTGATCAGGATCACGAACTTCTGACGGCAGGCCCCTGCCGTGTCGGCGGCCTTATTGGCGTCCAGATAGAGCTTCGCCTCACTGAGCGCGGATGCCAAGGGAGTGCCGCCAGTCGCCGATTCGCCGCTGACGCTGCTCGATTCGGAACGTGTTATGGCGCAACTGGTTGAATCATTGCAATAGATCCGGCTGTATCTGACGCCGATCTCCTTGATAAGGGAGTTGCATCCGCTCGAGTAACTGCCCCCGGTGTCGTCGCTGCCGCAGTTATAAAATCGCATGTATCCGACGCGGACGCCGAGACTGCCCTCGTCCTGGCTGTCTACCGCACCACTGTCGTTGTCATCGAGGATGTCGAAGATGGCCCGTTTGGCGATGGCCAGCCGGCTGCAATCCGTAGTATGGGTGCCCGAAGAGGAGGTGTAAAAGGTGGGGCCAGCACAGGAGGCATCGCCATATTTATATTGGGTGTCGTTCGTGGGGACGTTGGGGGGGTTGAAGGCCATGCTTCCCGAAAGATCAAGGACAATCAAGGCGTCGGGCGATGTGGACGTGGTGAAAAGGGCCGTTTCGTCGGCGACAGCTGCCACAGCCGATAAAAGAATGCCGGCACAAATGCAGGAAAACCAGGGGGAGAAACGCTTCTTCATACTGCCTCCCTATCTCGACATGGTCGTAATTTCAATGGGGCCGTATCCCAATCCCGTAGTGACATCCACACGGGTGCCATAGGCAGTGTTTTGACCGGTGATGGCGACGTCGTAGCGCTTCTGTCCCCACTGCTGGCCGCCGCCGATAGAATACCCCGTGAGCGGAACCACGCCGGATCCTGAGGTAGGAGGCACCGGGGTGCCGATGGTATACGTGGTCGCCGGATCATTGGCCGCATCCACCTGCACGTTCGTCGAGGCGGAAGCGGCGAGATTCTCGGGGTTAAACGTTTGGGACATGGCATGAATGCCGACCTCCACCGCGGACAGGGCCTTCTTGTCGCCCACCAGCTTGGCGCTGACCCTGAGATCCTGCGTAGACAGGTTGATCACAAGCATTCCCAGGGCCAGCAGCACCATACAGGCCAGGATGGCCGCGATCAGGGCAAATCCCCCTTCCGGAGGAGCGGTCAGCCCGGGGAGACGATATCCGTTATTGTTATGGCAGGGGCGCATGGTTCCTCGGAATAACCGTGGTTGAATAAATCATCGTTCTGGGATTGCCGGTATGCGGATCAACCTCGGCGGTTTCCACCACCAGCGTTATCTCAATCGTTCTAATGTTGGGAATACCCGCCGGCAAGGCGGTTATCTCATTGCCGCTGCCGTCGTAGTACCTGAACACCGGCTTTGCGGTATCGTTGACCACCCGCACCGTTCTCGGCCTTCCGCTGTCCGCCCTATCGCCCAGGAAAGGCTGGGCGGTGCCGCAGTTCGTGGCGCGCGTGATATAATATTCCGTCGCGTCGTAGGCATAACTGATGACCTCGTTGGGGTGGTCGCCCACGGAACTGCTGCCGTCTATATCCATCTCCACGGTGATCGAATCCGCCGTTGCCGTCTGAATGCCGCGGTAGGGCTGGTTCGCGGCAACGCTGGCGCAGTCGGCGGTGCTGCGCCAGATGTCGGTTACAAAATTGGGATCATAGGATGCCATCCTGATCTCCATCGCCATGAGTTCCAGCGCCGGCCTCACGTCCTGCTGGGCCGTTACCTTCCTTTCAATCCCCGCGGATGACCTCTGTACCGAATTTACGGCCGCATAGACGGCCCCCAGAAGCACCAGGGAAACGGCGACGGCCACCAGGATTTCCACGAGGGTGTATCCCTTTGCATCGTTCATACGCAACCTGCCGGGAATCTGAATCGGTCCTGCCTCGTCACGGTGATCTTGGCCGTGATGGGCGCCGCATGGCCGGCCCAGGAAACCCCCGCCTCTACGGTCCACACGTTGGTGCCCACGCTGGCAATGGTCGTGCTCACCGTGTAGGCGACGTCCCCCGTAGCGGCGGCGGTAAGGCCGCTCGGATAGACGGTGCGGCTCGTTGTTCCCACCGTGACGGGGTTGCAGGGATTCATGATATAGGACTCGTTCGTCTCCAATTCCTTGTAGAGTATCTCCGCCGCCCTGCCCATAAAATCCGATCTCCCGGCCGTCTGCCAGGCCGAGGGCTGCAGGGACAGAATAGCCATAATGGCCACCGTCAACAGAAACATGGCAACAACCACCTCAACCAGGCTCATGCCCCGATCATTGCGTGGTAAATTCCACATAGGTCCTTCCCGTCATATTTACCGTTATCTTAGCCGTAGAACCTCTGCTGTTGGAAAGCACAACGTTGCCCGCGTCCACGGTGCCCCTGGCTTGGAAACTAACGGCGCCCCCGAAATTGGCGCTCTGAAGCGTTATATCCCTGGCAAGCGATGCGGGGGTTTTCGTTTCGATTACCGTGTAAGGGCTACCGGTTATGGTTCCTCTTTCAATCGTATAGTTGTTGTTGGTCACGTCAAACGTAATCCGGTAACGTACGCTCTCCGATACTGCCTTTTCCCTCGTCACAAAAAAATCAGATGCCACATCCCTCGCCGCCGCCCTTAGATTGGCATTCGTGGTGTATTTGTTCCAGGCAAAAGAACCAATAGTTGCAATAATCCCCATCAGGGCAATTACAATCATCAGCTCTACGAGGCTAAATCCCTTTGGGTGCTTCATGTTTTTCCTTGCAGCCTGCGGAGGCGGATTGCCCATTAACGTTCATCTCCGGCAATGGCCGAAATCTTAAAAACCCCTTAACGTTTTGAAATGAACGCACCGTTGAATACATTGCAATCAACATACCAGATAGCCGCCGAATCAAACGATGCATTTTCACATTTAATTACAACCTGTTATACAATCACTCGTGCATCTATAGCAGAAAACATGCCTTTCTATCCAAGAGCGAATCCGTCAATTTCACGGATAACCCGTCAATGTCACCATTTCCGGAATATTCAATTTGGCAGCGAGCACACTCCCCACGGCTTGCCGCGGGGTAAGCGAACGAATGTTTAGTGGTGTGATTCCTTGAGAATCGGAGATTCTTCGCAGGTGCACTAAGGAGGATTATTTCGGTGAAGACCTGAACTCCCGCGCCAGACGCTGGGATTCGACTATCTGAGCCGGCGTCATCCAGACCGACAGGCGGTCCCTGGCCAGAGACGCCTTCGCGTTACCCTGCGCCGCGGCAAGATTAAACCACATTAAGGCCTGGATATCATCCTGGGGTACGCCCAGCCCCCGCTCATACATGCCGCCGAGATTGTACTGTGCGGTGGCATTGCCCTGGCCGGCCGCCTGACGGTACCACTTGGCCGCCTCCGCATAATCCTGCGGAACGCCCTGCCCCTTCTCGTACATGAAACCGGTATTGAACTGGCCATAGACATCGCCCTGCCGGGCGGCAAGACGGAACCACTTGAGGGCCTCCGTATAATCCTGCGGCAGGCTCTGTCCCTTGTAGTACATCAAGCCGAGCTTGAACTGAGCGGACGCCTGGCCTTGCTCGGCCAGCGGTTTCAACTCCCGGAGGGTGGCTTCATAGGTGCTCTCGGGTTTAAACTCCCGCGCACGCTTCTGCGCCTCTTCTATCTGCGCGGGTGTCATGCGCAGCACGAGCGCCGCCTTTTCCTGAACCGCCTCAGCGTCTCCCTGGGCTGCCGCAAAGTTGAACCACATGAGCGCCTGGACATTATCTTGTTTTATGCCGCGGCCGCCTTCGGCATACAGCATGCCGAGATTGAATTGGGCGTAAACGTAGCCCTGTTCAGCCGCTCTGCGGAACCACTTGAGGGCCTCCATATAGTCCTGGGGAACACTGAGACCCTCATGGTACAGTGAACCGAGCTTAAACTGGGCGTCGGCATTGCCCTGCTCCGCCAGGGGTTTCAACTGCCGCAAGGCCTCGGCGGGATTCTCCGGTCTGAATATCTTGAATCCTTTACCGAAAGGATCCGACGCACAACCCGCAACCGCTATGAGCAGGATCACGGTAAAAACCGTAAGAAAATATCTGGCCGAACATCTCATATTGTTATCTCCTTCTCACGATAGGGACCTGCTTGTGCAGCCGCTCGCCGAAAACGCCCATTGTTGGCCTTAACCCGTGGGGTTTTCCGTCTACCGACAGCGTTTTTTAAATGTTCCCCCGTCCCGCTTACCGGTCCGGTCCTTCCAGTATGCCCGCCAGCATCTCCTGTTTCAGGATGTTCGGCGTTATAAAGATGAGCACCTCTTCCATGGTTTCACTTTTGGATTCGCCCTTAAAGAGCCAGCCCAGCACGGGAATGTCTTTGAGGCCCGGGATGCCGGAGGTTCCATCCTGTTGCTTCTGCTTGCTCAATCCGGAAATGACTATCGTCTCGCCGTCCTGAACGATCAGATTCGTCTCCGTCTGCTTCTTGATGATATACGGGTTGCCTTCCACGGTGCGGCTCTGATCCACCTCGTCTTTCTTGACAACGATTTTCAGCTTCATGTTTTTGCCGTCAATGATGTGAGGGGTAATTTCCAGACGCAGAGCGGCAATTTCAAATTTTACGGTCTTCACCAGCGCGCCGCCGCTTGACTCCGTCGTCACATACGGCACCTTTTCACCGTTTTCCGTAAAAGCCAGTTGGTTGTCCAGGGTCGTAATGGAGGGGCTGGAAAGGATGTTAAGCTTGCCGTCTTTTTGCAGGGCGTTGAGCTGCACCTCAAGAAGGTTGCCGCCGAGGGTGCCGAAAATGAGACCCAGCGATCCCGACGCTGTTGCCGTCATGCCAGAAGCGGGGAAATTCACCCCGAAGCCCTGATGTCCTATGCCCTGGCCGGAAAGCGATGTGTAGGTGCCGAGAGGATCAGTGCCGGTTCCTCCCGGGGTAATGTATAAACCGTGGTTGCCGATGCCTGTATTGTATAAACCGCCCCACTGAATGCCAAGCTCACGGGCGGTGTTCTTCGTTGTTTCCACGATATTGGCCTTGATGAGGATCTGAGAGGTGGGCTTGTCTATTTTCTCAATGATCGGCAGAAGCCTGGTCAGATCATCCTTGCCGGCCTGAACGATGAGGGAATTGCTGTGCTCATCCACCCGTATCGAACCGCGCGCCTTCCCGTCCTTCTCCTTGGGCAGGAGTTCCTGGAGGTTTTCCTTCAGGGCCTTGGCATCGGTATAATTGATGCCGATTACCCTGGTAAGCATGGGTTCCACCTGCTGCACCACCGCCTCCTGGGTCTTCTGCTTTTCCAGCTTGTCGAGGGTCATGATGGTAATGATGTCGCCGTCCCTTTTCCTGCCCAGTCCCTGGATGCCCAGGATAGTCTCCAGCACCTGGTCCCAGGGCGTATTTTTCATCTGCACGGTCACGTTTCCCTTTACGTCGTCTCCGGAAACGATATTGACGTTGCCTTCTTCGGAGAGCAGCCGCAGGACGCTTTTAATATTCGCGTCCTGAAAATCAACGCTGATCGGCCGGCCGGCATACCGAACTACCTCTCCTCCCGATACGCGGGTCGGCCCGCCGGCTGCCGGCGCCGTTGGCGCCTTCTGGCCGCCGGAGGAAGCACTGTCCGGTGCGGCCGGCTTCTCCGCAAGGGAGGACACGTTAAAATCCACAACGACTCGCTGTCCCTCCTGTCTCACGCTGTACGGAACCAGTTCCTTAAGCTCAATAACCACGACGGCCGACTGCCTGCCGCCCGCTATCTTCTGTACGGGAAGAACGCGGATTACGTTCAGGAGAGCCCCTTCCCCACGGGGACTCCTCAGGTTGTCCGGAATAAACATGTCTTCCATTCTTATCACGACGGCATTGCCGCCCTGGCGTTCCGTATTCATGACGGGCTGCTTCGATACCACCAGGGCGATCCGCTCTTTCCCGGCTGCCTTTTCAAAGGTAATGTCCTCAAGGTAGCCTACGCCGGTGTCCGGTCGCGCCGTCGTCGCCGTCTCGAGCGCCTGAACGTTCCCGAAAAACGCCGTAAAACCGATCAGCAACGCAATAAGCGGCCATTGCATGTTTTTTTTCATGGCTTTCCCTCGTTATCTTCTTTGTGAAGCTTAATGGTAATTCGATTGATCCGTGCGCCTCCCGACTCAAGACTGATCTTTTCTTCAACAATAACCCGGTCGGCGAGGATGGATTTTACCCTGCCGTTATTCTGGCCGATATAGGTCCCTTCATTGAGGGTGTAGAATTTACCCCGTTCGTCCTCTACGACGGCGGTCCGACGACGCTCATTCCCCGCAATGCCTACCAGCTTGAATTGATCCACGCCGGCATTTTGGAGAGGGAAAATGGAGGCGCGCGATGATTTTCCCGCCTTCTTTTTTACGATAAGGTCCTTTTCGATAAAAGGGAGAAACGGATCAGGCTTCCCGACAGGATTGTAGGTATAAGACTCCAGAGGCGACGTCTTGGCCGGGGCACTCTCCGGGGCTTTGGCGGGGAGACTGGCCGGGACCGGGGCTTTGGTCGGGACGTCTGCACCCCATGACCCCCACGGGCTCGTCAAGACTGCCAGCGCCACTGCCATACCGCAGGCTGTAAACTTACTTTTTCCCATCCGCCTTTTTTCCCTGATCATCTTTCTTTTCCATGAACATATAGGTTTTTATTACGCAGGAGGTGGTAATGACCCGGCCCCTTCCTCTGACATCCTTCCTGTCCCCCATGGTAATTTCTTCAATGTTGACAATTCGGGGAAGCTTTGCCACCTTGTCGAAAAAGAGCGCCGTATCATGGAAACCGCCGTTCACCACGACCTTGACGGGAATTTCTTCGTAGAATTTATCCGCGTCAGTGGAATCCTGGGCCCCCTTGCCGTCGCCTTTTTTCCCGTCCGGCGCCTTCTGGCCGGGCTGCTTGGGAGCAGCCGCGTGCGGTTTTGCATCAGGCTTTTTCGGGGTCGGCTCAAAAAGGACAAAATCCATCCCTACGCCCTTGCCGGCCATGGCGACAGAATAGAGGAGCCCGGGTATTTCCTTCCGGTCGGGAAGTTTCGTGAGCGCATGTTTAAAAGCCTCCTTCAGGGCGTTGAGCTCCCGGACGTACTTATCTTTCTGGGAAGCGATACGCTCTTTCGTCTGGACCTGCTGCTCAAGTTCCGCCAGCTTCGTTTCCAGGGCGCCCTTCTTCTCCAGGGAGGACTGGAGGATGAAAAAATAATAGAAATAGCCGAGAAGAAAGTAGACCAGGCAGATGGCAAGCGCCTTCTTCCGGGGAGGCATCTTTTTTATGTCATCCAAGGTGATTGCCATTTTTACGCCCCCCTCTCCACAGAACAGAGCAGGATGAACTGTTGCACCTTGACGCTCGAAATTTCCGTCTGCTTGGAAGATGTCAGATCAACCGATTTGATGAAGCCGGACTTTTCCAGATTTTTCATGAAAAGGGCGACCGCGATATTGTTCCTGGCAACACCCTCGATGCGGAGTTCCGTACCCTGTTCCGACAGTTTCTCCAACCAGATGTCCTCCACGGGAACCACGCGGGATAACTCATCCAGGAGCCGGACGGGGTAGAGCCGGTTTCGTTCAAGCGTTTTGATGATGGAGAGTTTTTTCTCCGCATCTTTCATGTCCTGTTTGAATACCTCGATATCGCCAATTTTCTTCTGCAGTACGGCCAGCCTGTCTTCCCGGTCCTTAACCTTTGTCCCGAGGCTGATGACTGCCGCAGTCACGTACACCTGAAGGCTGACTATCACCAGCAGAAATACGGCAAACGTGCCGGCCAGGATTACAATCTGGCGTTGCAGATCCGCCTTCTTTTCCGTTTCCCGATAGGGAAGAAGATTGATCCTGATCATTTATCCCCCCATCTTCTGAGCGCCAACCCCACTCCCACGGCGGCGGCGGGACCGATGCGTTCCATGAATGATGGATCAATGTTCTTCTCGTTTAACCCAATTTTACGGAAAGGATTAGCAAGCTCCGTTGGAATATTTAAGCGCTGGGTGAGTGCATCGGCAATCCCCAACAACTTCGCCCCGCCGCCGGAGAGGAGGGCGTATTTTATTGATCCGCCGCCGTACGTAGATCTGAAATAGTCCACGGACCTCTCGATTTCCTGACAGAGGGGGTCGGCATAGGCAAGTAAATTTTCCCGAAAAGCGCTCTCCGTCGTCTCACTGCCGCCTTTCCCCTCAATCTTCATTTGTTCCGCCTCTTCAAACGTCAGACTGAGGCCGCTCTGAATGGCCTCGGTGACGCTATTGCCACCCAGGGCAAAATCCCTGGTAAAGAGGGATACGCCGTTCTTCACCACATTAATATTCGTGACGCTTGCCCCTATGTTGATGATGACGATTGCGTCATCCTCTTCGAAATCATAATTTTGCTCATACATTGTTTCGATGGCGAAGGTATCCACATCGAGGATGGACAGGTTCAATCCGGCATTTTTTACCGCCTCGGTATAACTCTCAATAATATCTTTTTTGGCCGCGACAAGAAGAACGTCCATCAAATTGGGATTAAATTCACTGCCGCCCAGTATCTGAAAATCGAAGCTTACCCCTTCCATGCTGTCGAACGGCAGGTACTTAGTCGCTTCATCACGGATAAGGTCGCGAAGCTCCGTTTCTTCCATATTGGCGAGGGAGACTTTTTTCACGATTACGGACTGTCCGGAAAGGGAGGTGACAATCCCCTTTCTGCGGCAGCCCGATTGCTTGAAAATTTCCTTGATGGCCGCCGTAAGCTCCTCCTGCTCTGCCGGCACACCGTCCATGATTACTCCCTTGAGCAGGGGAATTTGACAGTAGCGGTTCAGAACGAATCCTGTCTGCGTTTCCTCTATCTCCACCAACTTCAGCGAGCTCGAACCGATATCAAGCCCTACCAGCGGTTTCTTGCCTGAAAATAACTCCTTGATATCGAACATGGAAACACCCTTCAACAATTGGACCCTCCTTAAAGGCTTGTATCACCGCGCACCATCCTCTGGTGCCTGAAGCAAAGGAGAAGAATTTCTTTTCATGTGGTTGGTAAATATATGCAATTTTTATTCCGCAGATCGGTAGACTAAGTCACCTTTCTTGATCATGCCAAGTTCATTGCGCGCCACCTGTTCGATGTAGGGGAGGTTGCTCCGGAGCAAAACGATCTTTTTTCGTAATTCCAGATTGTTCGAGGAAAGCTCCTGGTTGTACTTCCTGAGCACAGCCAGCCGCTCTCTCATAAGGTAGTTATCTACAAGCCCGCGGTTTCCGAAGGTGATGATGGTGCCCATAAGTAGAACAAAAATAATAAGATATCTACCGACCTTCATCCCGGAACCGCTCCTCGCAAATAAGTAGATAACTAAAGAAAACACGGGTTTCTATGCATATACACCAAAAATGCGTGTTGTCAATAAAAAAATCACAAAAAAACCACCCCCTTACAAGGGTGGTGGCCGGGAATGTCCTCCTTCCGTCATATTTTCTTGCTTACTGTGTCAGATTTTCTTACTTAGTATGACCGAAACCACCGCCCCCCCTGGGGGTAGCGCCCAGTTGCCGGCTCACCATCCATGTCACCCTGCATACCTGGTGGACAACCATCTGCGCTATACGGTCGCCACGCTTTACAACGAAAGGTTCCGTCCCGTGATTAATGATGATTACCCCTATTTCACCGCGGTAATCGGCATCAATGGTGCCTGGGGCATTGACCAAGGTGACGCCGTTCTTGAGGGCAAGACCGCTCCGGGGTCTGATCTCCGCCTCATACCCTTCAGGCAGCTGCACGGCAATACCGGTGGGAATCACTGTCCGCTGACCGGGGAGTATGACCAGGTCATCGGCAACGGCGGCGTGGATATCCATGCCTGCCGCATGTTCGGTCATGTAGCGAGGGAGGACAATATCCTCATTGCCCGGAAGCCTCTGAATGGAAATAGTGATGTCTTCTATCATGAAGCCGCCAAGTCCTCTTCCCTGACGTTCCCCATCGCCGCCAGGGAAATAGTGTCCGGGCGAAAAAGTTCATCGGCAAGCGACCTGATGTCATTTGCACCGATGGCATCTATCCGTTCCACAACCTCCTCCACGGTTATATGCCGTCCATAGCAGATTTCGTTTCTTGCCAATCTCGTCATGCGGCTCTCCATGCTCTCCATGCCCAGCAGGAGATTGCCTTTGGTCAATTCCTTGACAGCGTGCAGTTCCTTTTGCGTAAGACGCTTGCCTGCCATTCGTTTGAGTTCCTTCATAATCAAACGGACGACTTCTCGGACTTTTTCCCGGCCCGTGCCGACATAGATCCCCAGCATGCCCGTGTCGCTATAGGGCATCAGGTAGGAGTGGATTTCATAGGCAAGGCCTCTGTTTTCGCGGATCTCCTGAAACAGCCGTGAACTCATGCTTCCCCCGAGAACGGCATTCATCAATAATCCGGCATGACGCTGAGGACTGGCCGCGGAGGGCGCCGGGACCCCGATCACCAGATGCGCCTGCTCCAGGTCTCTTTTCAGGACCCGCACGCCGGGCAGAATTTTCGGCGCCTCTTGTTTTTCCTCAAACGCCCCGTTCATGAGCGTCCCGAATGTCTTCCGGGCCAGACGCATCAGGGCCTCATGGTTCAGATTTCCGGCCGCCGTCAAAACCACATTTCCCCCTCCGTATCTCGTACGGAAAAAATTGACCAGGGACTTCCGGGTAAAGCTTTTTACCCGTTCCTCCGTGCCCAGGATGGGAAGACCCAAGGGATGGTTATTCCAGAAGGTTGCTTCAAAAAAATCATGGATATATTCGTCCGGAGAGTCCTCCAGCATCCGTATTTCCTGGAGAACGACCGATTTCTCCCTGCCGATGCCGACGGCATCAAAACGGGAATTCTTGAATATGTCTGCAAGCAGCTCGATGGCAAGGGGGAGGTGATAATCGGGTATGGTTATATAGAAGGAGGTTATTTCTTTGCCGGTGAAGGCATTCATCATTCCGCCTACGGAATCAATGGCGGAGGCAATGTCAAAAGCGGAACGGCTTTTCGTTCCCTTGAAAAGCATGTGTTCAACAAAATGTGCGGTCCCGTTCGTGATCGCATCTTCATGGCGAGATCCGCACTTCACCCATATCCCCACGGATATGGACCGTACATGACTGACTTCCTCGGAGATAACGCTGACGCCGTTATCCAAAACGGTCTTACTGACCATCAACTCCCAGCGCGTCCTTCCGGCTCAGGCGGATCTTGCCCTGCTTGTCGATCTCCAGCACCTTCACCATCACCTCGTCACCCTCATTGAGAATATCGGTGACCTTGTTGACCCGCTCCTTGGCAAGTTGTGAGATGTGCACCAGTCCTTCCGTTCCAGGCAGGATCTCCACAAAAGCGCCGAAATCCACCACTTTCTTTACCGTGCCGCGATAGATTTTCCCTATTTCCGCGTCTTCCGTCAGCCACTTTACCATAGCCACGGCACGGGCTGCGGCCTCCGCATCGCTGGAGGCAATGGTAACCGTGCCGTCATCCTCCACGTCAATGGTAACTCCCGTCTCGCTGATGATATGACGGATGTTCTTGCCGCCGGAGCCTATCACGTCCCTCACCTTTTCCGGCCTCACTTTCACCGTGGTAATCCTGGGCGCGTACTGAGAAATATCGCTTCTCGGTTCGGCAATCGTCTCCCGCAATTTTCCGATAATGAACAGCCTTCCCTCTTTGGCCTGGTACAGGGCCTTCCTCAGGATATCCCCGGTCAGACGATCAATCTTGATGTCCATCTGCATGGCGGTTATGCCCTTTTTCGTGCCGCACACCTTGAAATCCATGTCGCCGGCATGATCCTCATCGCCCAAGATGTCCGAAAGGATAACCACCTCGTCCCCTTCCTTGAGCAGTCCCATGGCTATGCCGGCAACGATATCCTTCACCGGCACGCCGCCGTCCAGAAGGGAAAGGCAGCCGCCGCACACTGTGGCCATGGAAGAAGAGCCGTTGGAGGAAAGGATCTCGGAGACGATCCGTATGGTATAGGGAAATTCCTCCTTGGAAGGCAGAATCGGCAGCAGGGCCCTCCGGGCAAGCGCGCCGTGCCCTATTTCCCTTCTCCCCGGGCCTCGCAAAAATTTCGCCTCTCCCACGCTGTAGGGGGGGAAATTATAGTGCAGCATGAACGAGCGCCGCTCCTCCCCTCCGATATAGTCCATCCGCTGCTCATCGGAAACCGTGCCCAGGGTCATGACGGCAAGCGCCTGCGTCTCACCCCTCGTAAACAGGCCCGATCCATGTACCCGGGGCAGGATACCCACCTCCGAAGATATGGGACGTATATCCTTGTCCGACCTGCCGTCAATTCTTCTTTTCCCCTGCAGGATCATCTCTCTGAGGATTTTCCGTTCCAGCTTCTCAATGATATTCCCCACCTTGGCAAGAAGCTCCGCATCATCCGCGGCAATCTCCTTTTTCACCGCGTCTCTCACCTGGGAAAGCTTCGCGTACCGCTCCAGTTTCCGCGGGGTGTTATAGGCATCTTTAAGCCCTGCCTCCGCTGCGGCCGTCACTCTCGCCAAGAGGCTCTCGTCAACGGCGGCCTGTTCCACAACGCGCTTTTCCTTCCCCACTTCCTTGCGCATCTTGTCCTGAAGCTCGATGAGGGGGCGCATGGACTCCAAACCGAAATTGATGGCATCCACAACCGCGTCCTCATCCGCTTCGGAGGCTTCGCCCTCGAGCATGATCAAGTTTATGTCATAATCGGCGCCGTTTTCCCTCGGCACTTTCCTTCCGGCCAAAAAGAGATTCAAGTCGCTTGTTTCCATTGACGGTGGGTTGCATACGAACGCGCCCCCAATCCGCCCCACCCTGACCCCGGCAATCGGCCCCTTGAAGGGGATATCGGATATCTCCAGGGCCGCGGATGCGCCCACGATAGCGGCCACATCGGAATCATTCTCATTGTCCACGGACAGCACCGTGGCGATAATCTGGGTTTCGCAGGCATAGCCCTTAGCAAAGAGAGGACGCAGGGAGCGATCAATAATACGGGAAGTCAGTGTTTCCCGCTCATTGGGACGACCTTCCCGCTTGAAGAATCCGCCCGGTATCTTCCCGGCGGCGAACGTCATCTCCTGGTAATCCACGGTAAGAGGCATGAAATCAATCCCCTGCTTCGCACTCTTCAGCGAAACGGCCGTCACCAGCACAACGGTATCGCCATACGTTACCAGTACTGCGCCGTCGGCCTGACCAGCCACATAATCCACTTTCAGGGAAAGTTTCCTGCCCCCTAATTCCGCACTAAAATCTTTACTCATCTAGTTTCCTCTCTCTCGTATGTTTGTACCACCGGCAACAAAAGCAGCCCCCAATGCGCCCTAAGCGCACACCTCGCTCCTTCTCAATGCCGCCTTTTTTTCACTTCCTGAGACCCAGACGCTGGATAATGGTCCTGTACCGTTCCACATTCTTCTTCTTGAGATAATCGAGAAGCCTTCTTCTCTGCCCGACAAGTTTTAAGAGGCCTCTCCGGGAATGGTGATCCTTTTTGTGGAATTTGAAGTGCTCCGTCAGGTACTCTATGCGTGCGCTGAGGAGCGCAATCTGGACCTCTGGAGATCCCGTATCCTTCTCGTGAAGCTGAAAATTACCGATAATATTTTCTCTCTTCTCAGAATCTAACACCGCTTAATATCCTCCCTCCTCCGAAAAATCAGTATCACTTTTTACTCACAACCACTATCGCCGCCCTCCCAAGGAAACAGGCATCTGCCGCTCAACCCCGATAAACGGGATAAGTGCGTTAACGAAATTATTTTCTACCAGAAAAGCGCAGAAAGTAATTTCTCACTTACTCATCATCAAACACCCGTGTGATTTTCACCGCCCGTTCCTTCCCGTCCTGCGCGGACATCTGATCGGACGCGTAAATCATCTTCGCCACGGCAACAAGGCGACGATTGCGTGTCATCAACTTTATCATATCTCCTGCGGCAAGGGAAGGGATATGATTCATGCCGAGAACATCGGCCACCAAAGGCTGGTGGCCTGCTTTCAGTTTTTCCGCCAGCGACAAATCAACCTCGACGTTCACGATGTCGGGCAGGACATCGGCCATGGGCATGATATGCGCCGCAAGCGTTTCCTTGTCCAGCCCCTTCAACGGTAGCGCCTGTTCCTCACGAAAGGCCCCGCTTCTGGTACGGCGCAGGCCGGCCAGACAAGCGCCGCATCCGAGGATTTCGCCGACATCGGAACATATAGTTCGTATATATGTACCCTTGGAACAGGATACGGTAAACGTTACATAGGGCAAATCCAATTCTTCGACCGTCAGGAGATGTATCTCCATGACTCTCGGGAGCGGCTCCACGGCGATCCCTTTTCTCGCCCACTGATAAAGCGGTTTCCCCTGGAATTTGACGGCGGAATACCGGGGGGGGAGCTGTTCCCCTCTCCCCACCAGGCTGAGCAGCGCTCTTTCGATTTCGCCCGCCTTCACATCCGGGGCTTCCCGGCTGACAATCGCGCCCTCCGTATCCTGCGTATCCGTTCTTACACCCAGCAGCATGACGGCACGATAATCTTTGCTATCCGAGGAAAAAAACTGGGCCAGCTTTGTCGCCTCATTCAGGCATATCGGGAGCACGCCCGTTGCCAGCGGATCCAGCGTCCCCGTATGGCCGACCTTTTTTGCCCCCAGAATTCTTTTGAGCTCCGCCACGACATCATAAGACGTTATTCCCGCCGGTTTATCAATAACCGCTATGCCGTTCATGGATTCAGCTACCGGATTGAAGCTGCTCCTTGAGCACGTAGCGGAGCATCTCCGATTCCCAAGGAATATTATTATTCATCATTCGCTCGCTTACCCCGCGGTCAACCGCGGGAGATGCGCTCGCTGCCGAATTCGATCACACGCAGTATGCGGCTTCTGATGTCCGGCAGCTCCCCCTCAATCATGCAGGCTGCCGCATTCACGTGTCCCCCTCCGCCGAATGCCTTCGCGACACGTTCCACATTTACCTTACCCTTCGACCTCAAACTGATCTTGAACTGATTATCCGCAAGTTCATTGTAGAGGATCGCAATCTCCACGCCCCGGATGGTGCGGGGCAAATCAACAAACCCCTCTGTATGTTCGGGAAGGGCTCCCGTCTCTCTGAGCGACCGCTGGGTAACCACCAGGGACCCTATCCTCCCTCCCCCCTCGAGCGACAGGGTCTCCAGCGCTTTTGCCAGGAGCATGATCTTCTGCAGCGGACTGCTCTCATAGATGTTTTCCGATATCCACTGCGGATCGGCGCCCTTTTCCACCAGGTTTCCCGCTGCGATCAGGGTGTCCTTTTTTGTGCTGCCATAGCGAAAACATCCCGTATCGGTAAGGATAGCCGCATAGAGACAGTTCGCCACATCACCGCTGATAGCGATGCCCATATGCACCGCGAGACGGTAAAGAAGCTCTCCCGTGGAACTGGCCTGGGGATCAATCAGGCGAATCTGACTGAATCCGCCATTGGAAACATGGTGATCAATATTGATAATGTTGGCCGCCGTCGCGATCTTTTCCGCTTCATCCCCCACCCGTTTCAGCTCACTGCAATCGAGGATAAAAACACCATCAACGTTTCCCAGAGAGGGAAGCTCATGGACAACATGGTCGGCCCCCGGCAGAAAACGGTAATTGGAAGGGGTCTCATCCTGATTATACACAATGGCGCCCTTCCCCATCTGACGGAGCATATGATACAGGGCCAGTTCCGATCCGAGCGCGTCACCGTCGATCCGCACATGAGCAGTGATGAGAAAGGTGTTGTAACGGTTTATGGCATCAGTGATCTTCCGGAACATTCTTCTCCTCTTCTCGGTGAATCTCCGCCAGCAGACGCTCTATGCGGCTGCCGTATGCAAACGACTCGTCAAACGCGAAAACGATGTCGGGGACATGACGCAATTGAAGCCGTTTCCCCAGCTCTCTCTTCAGGAAACCAGCGGCGCTCTCAAGCCCTGCCTGCGTCTCCGGACTGCAGCTGTCTTTCCCCATTTCCACGAAAAACACCCGCGCATTGCGGAGGTCATCGCTGATCTTCACGCCCGTAACGGTTACGGCCCCGATACGCGGATCCTTGATCTGTTTCAGGAGAATATCGGCAATCTCCATACGGATGAGATCGGCGACCCTGTCAGCCCGTTTGAACTTACTCATACTGACGACTCCGTAAAACGGCCAGATACTATGTTGCGCTTCGGCATTCGTCATTGCGACGTACGCCTAAAGTACGTCTCATTCCTCATGCTTCGCGCGCCTTGTCTCTGGCACTTTTTACGAAGCCGTCTGGGAAACAAGATTTTCTCTCTGACCATTTGAATTACTCATACTTACCTTCTTCATAACCGCCGGCAAAGGGGAAATCCGTCAAGCTGCTGATTTCAATCCTGGTGTTCACCACCTCCGCTATGCGCAGGCTGTCAATGAATGTAATGATATGATCAATCTTGCCATTTATATAGCGCTGATCGTTGCCCACCACGCTGAATCCTATCTGCGCTTTTTTCCAGTGATCGTTTTCGCCCACCTCGGCGATGGAAACGTTAAACTCGTTCCGGGTCCTTGTTAATATCCTTTTCAGCACCCCCCTTTTCACCTTCAGGGAATTGCTTTCCGCAATCCACAAGTCAATGATGCCTGATCCCACTACCATAAGCAATTAACAGGTTGCTGAAAAAGCAGTTATTACAGGCCACTCAAAAATGCCCAGATGCAAGGCCCCCGACATCCTGTGCCATGAGGCGTACTTGTTGGTACGTCGAATGGCGAAGGACGAGGGAAACTTGAGCAGACGTCGTCCCCGCGAAAAGCCGGGGATGCGCTTGCTGCCGAATTCAGCGGCCTGTCACAGTTTCCGTTCCACCTTCTCCTTAATATAAGATTCAATCACATCGCCGACCCGAATATCGTTGAACCCCTCGATCCCGATACCGCATTCGAATCCCGCCATCACTTCCTTGGCGTCGTCTTTGAACCGTTTCAGGGAAATCGCCTTGCCGTCATAAACCACCACCCCGTCCCGGACCAGCTTGAGGTTGGAATTTCTCGTTATCTTGCCGTCCGTGACATGGCTCCCCGCAATGGTCCCTACTTTCGGGATCTTGAACAGTTCACGCACTTCGGCGCGTCCCTGAACGACTTCTTTGTAGACGGGTTCAAGCAATCCTTCCATGGCCGCTTTGATATCGGCAATGACATTATAAATGATGTCATACAGCTTGATGTCCACGCCCTCCTTTTCGGCTATTTCCGCCACCCGTCCGTCGGGGCGTACGTTGAAGCCGATAATGACCGCATTGGACGCCGATGCCAACATCACATCCGTCTCCGTAATGCTGCCGGTTGAGCTGTGGATGATTTTGAGCTTGATATCCGCGGTACTGAGTTTGTTCAGGGCATCATTCAAGGCTTCTATGGAACCGCGCACATCCGCCTTCATGATCACGTTGAATTCCTTGACCCCTTCCTTGATCTTCTGATACAGTTGTTCCAGGGTAATCTTTGAAGAAACGGATAGTTCCCGTTCCCGCTCCTTCCTGATCCAGTATTCGGCAATGTTACGCGTCTTTTTCTCATCCTCCAGGCAGACAAATTCTGCGCTCACCTGCGGCACACGCGAGAAACCGATTACCTCGACGGGCATGGACGGCCCCGCTTCCTTAATGCGCATCCCCTGATCGCTAATCAGGGCGCGCACCCTGCCAAATTCGGTTTTGGAAACAAACGCGTCTCCCTCCCGCAAGGTGCCTTCCTGGATGAGAACCGTGGCCACTGGACCCCTGCCGCGGTCAAGCTTTGCCTCGATAATCACGCCGCGCGCCGGCCGGTCGGGATCGGCTCGCAATTCCATCATATCGGCCTGCAGGAGGATCATCTCCAGGAGTTCCTCAATCCCCAGTTTCTTTTTCGCCGATACTTCACAGACGATGGTCTCGCCGCCCCATTCCTCGGACAGCAAATTATACTCGGTAAGGGCCTGTTTTATTTTCCCCACGTCGGCGCCCGGTTTATCAATTTTATTGATGGCAACGATAATGGGGACGCCGGCCACCCGGGAATGATTGATGGCTTCAATCGTCTGGTCCATGATTCCGTCGTCCGCAGCCACCACCAGGACAACAATATCCGTAACCTGCGCCCCGCGCGCCCTCATCGCCGTAAAGGCCTCGTGACCCGGGGTATCAAGAAAGACGATATCCCTCCCCTTGATATCTACATGGTAGGCGCCAATGGCTTGGGTTATGCCGCCTGCCTCGCCTCCGATAACATTTGTCTGCCGAACCGCATCCAGGAGAGATGTTTTGCCGTGATCCACATGCCCCATGATAGTGACGACCGGCGCCCGTGGCCGCAGGTTCTCGGAAGTTTTTTCCTCCCGTTCCACCGTTTCACCGTACTCTACGGCGGCGTGCTCCACCTGATAGTCGAATTCCGCGGCAATAAGGGTTGCCGTATCGTAGTCAATCGATTGGTTGATCGTCACCATCAACCCAAGCTTGATCAGCTTATTGATGACCTCGCTCGCCTTGACCCCCATCCGTTTGGCCAGTTCGCCGACGCTGATCGCTTCCCCGACCTTTACCCTTCTCTTGATCGCCTTCGGGACGGTAATCTGCGGTTTCTGCATCTTGACGACGACGGGTTTTTTCTCCACTCTCCACTTTACCGGCCGCTCTTCCCCCTCAATCTCGTCACGCCTGACTTTCTTATCAACAATCTTCTTGATAAGGGCCTTCTTGGGCGCCCGCAGATGCTCATCCATAAGTATCTCAACGGGAGCCTTGCCCTTCTTTTTCAGTTTTTCCGCTTCCTTTTTTTCCTGATCGCGGCGCTCCTCTTCAGTAAGAGGAACCGCTTCCGGAACGACCGTTGCCGGAGCCTTTGTTTCTTCCTTCCTGGCCGCTTTTTCGGGTCTTGCAGCCGGGGCGATTTCTGTCGGTCGTGCAGGCTTCCTCTCAACAGCCACCGGTCCCGGTCCTTTTCCCGCTTTCGCTTCCGGAGCAGGCGCTGCAGCCTTCTTCTTCGTCTCTTCTTTTTTCGGAGCAACAACGCCCCGCGAAACGCCCGCTTCCTTGAAAACGCCTTCACGCGGAATCGCCGGGGCGGGTGCTTCACCATCTACCGCCTTGGGGGGAGCGGTTTCCACGCGGCCCGCTTCTGCTGCGGGTAAGGCCTCCTTGGTTTTTTCACGGGGTGCGACAGGGAAGGGTTCAGGTTCAGGGACGGGCGGCGGCGCCGGCTGCTCTTCGGGCAAGCGAATATTCCTTCTCCGGATCACCGTGGACTTTATCCTTTTCTCAACCACCTCATGCGGCTCCTGGGAAAGAAACTCCCGCTGCACCCGCGCCACATCGGCTTCCTCAAGAGTGCTCGAGGGGGATTTGACGGGGATACCCATCTTTTCCAGACGGGCGAGCAGTTCTTTGCTCTCTATGCCCAGTTCTTTAGCTAACGCATAAACTCTTGTCTTCGACATACCTGTGACTCCCGACTATGATCTTCCATCATGAAAAAAACGCCGTCCGTCTGTGAAGCCTCCCACCCACGGGGCGGGGCTTTCCGGTAAGGGGAAGAAGGAGGAAAAGCAATCATTCATCCTTTTTCTCCGTCTCCTGTTCCAGGAGTTTCCCCGCTTCCTCTATCCAGAGAGCCGCGGCCTTTTCATCCACGCCGGGGAGCGAAGATAACATTCCCGGTTCAGCCGCAGCGATCGTGGTGATACTCTTTAACCCCTCATTGAAGAGGCGTTCCGCCGTCTCCACGGTGATGCCGGGAATCTTCATCAGAGACTGATGCCCTTCCTCATCCTTTGCGGTGGCCATGGCTTCGCTCTTCACATCAATTTTCCAGCCGGTCAGTTTAACGGCAAGCCTGACATTCTGGCCGTTTTTCCCGATCGCCAGGGAAAGCTGGTCATCGGGAACGATAACCACCATGGCCCGGCTGTCTTCATCAACAAAAACCCGGTTCACCTTTGCCGGAGAAAGGGCGCTGCAGACGTACTTGGCCTGGTCTTCGGAATAGGGAACGATATCAATTTTCTCTCCGCGCAGTTCCTGCACCACGCTCTGCACCCGGGAACCCCTCATTCCCACGCAGGCGCCGACGGGATCAATATCCTTGTCCTTGGTTCTGACCGCGATCTTGGACCGCTTTCCCGGTTCCCGCGCCACGCTCACAATGTCAATCAGCCCCTCGGATATCTCAGGCACCTCAACCTCGAAAAGACCTTTGAGAAAGGCCGGATGCGTCCGGGAAAGGATAATCTGCGGCCCTTTGGTTATCTTTTTGACTTCAAAAAGATAGGCCCGTATCCTCTCTCCCCGTTTGTATACCTCGCGGTAAATTTGCTCCGACAGGGGAATCACTCCCTCGGCACGGCCAAGGTTGACGATGATGTTCCCCCCTTCGAATCTCTGGACAAAACCGTTGACGAGCTCGCCCTTTCGGTCCTTGTACTCCTCATAGATGTTGTCCCGCTCGGCATCTTTGACCCGTTGGATGATGATCTGCTTTGCCGTTTGCACGGCGATCCTGCCAAACGTATTCGTATCGAGTTTTTTCCCGAGGCTGTCGCCCGGTTCGGCCTCTTCATCCAGTTCGCGTCTGGCCTCCTCAAGGGAAACCTGCGTATCCGGGTCCGTCACCTTTTCTTCCACGGTCCTGAACTGAAACACCTCTATCTCGCCGGCTTCTTCATTGTACCGCGCCTCGATATCAACATGGGCGCCGAGTTTTTTCCGGGCGGCGGTCATCATCGCCGCCTCCAGGGCTTCTATGATGACGCTCTTGTCTATCCCCCGGTCCTTACCCATCTGTTCGATCAGACGTTTAAGTTCTGACAACATGTACCAGTCCTCCCAATGTATTGAAGCTCTCTGCAGTGAACAGCGGAGAACCTTCGATCCTTATTCGATCCTTTGCCCCGCAGCATGACGGCGGGATGCCTTCGCCGCCGGTTTTATGATTCATACTCAAGATTTGCCTTAACGACCAAATCCTTCGGTATGCGATGGATTTTCCCCGCCATCTCGACAGCCAAGAATTTTCGGCCATTCTCCTCGGTAAAATCCGCCAGAGTCCCCCGAAAGTTCTTCACTCCATCCAGCTTTTCACTGCTCGTTACGCGTACCTGCTTTCCCCGGTACTTGAGGAAGTCCTTATCCCTCGTCAAGGGCCTGTCCAGGCCCGGTGAGGACACCTCCATCGTGTAGGGGCCGGGCGGAATATCGTGAACATCCAGGATATCGCCAAGCTGATTGCTGATCTCGGCGCAATCATCAATGGTCACTCCGCCCTCTTTATCCATGTAGATGCGCACGAGCCACCGGGACTTTGCCCTCAGGCATTCCACGTGGATCAGCTCCATGCCCTCGGCTTCAAGGAGCGGCTCCGCCAACTGCCAGATTTGCTCCCTGTATGAACGGATCGCAGTATCCATGTTTTTCTTCATAAAACAAAAAAGTGGGCGAAAGCCCACTCATCAGAAGCACATCCAGGATGATTAGGTTGGGGATGTAGCACAAAAGAAAATCTATTGCAACAATAAATTATGGGTGCTCGCCTACCAAAGGCATGGGGGGATGGGAAGAGGAAAAATGGAGCGGGCGATGGGGCTCGAACCCACGACGTCCAGCTTGGGAAGCTGACATTCTACCACTGAATTACGCCCGCTCAGAGGGGAAACCATTTGCCGTGATTCTTTTTGATGCCGGCCATCTTAATCAGGGCCACGTATTTGTCAAGGTTTATTTCTGGCCAGTCTCACGGCGATTGACTCGCCGTGTCCGTCAAGACCCTCCATCCGCGCAAACCTCTCTGCCTGTCGGCCGTATTTCCGGAGGGAATCGGGGGAAAAACTCAGGACGCTGGTGCGTTTGACGAAATCGTAAACGCCCAGGGGAGAGGAAAATCGAGCCGTTCCACCGGTGGGAAGAATATGATTGGGACCGGCGATATAGTCGCCGATGGCCTCCGGGGTGCTGTAACCGAGAAACACGGCGCCGGCATTCCGGATACGCTTCAAAATCTCCTGCGGGTTTTCAACCATCAGTTCCAGATGTTCCGGGGCAAAGCGGTTGGCAATCGCAACAGCCTCACTGATATCCTTCGTGATGAACAGGGCTCCAAAATCTTCGAGGGAACGGACGGCAATCGTCTTTTTCGGCAGGAGCTTAAGTTGCCGTTCGACTTCGGAGACAACCTGCAGGGCAAGAGTTTCGTCCGGAGTCACGAGTACGGCGCTCGCCATGGCGTCATGCTCCGCCTGGGCAAGAAGATCCGCGGCCACCGAAGCCGCATCCGCCTTCCCATCCGCAATGACGACCACCTCGCTGGGACCGGCGATCATGTCAATGGCCACCTGGCCATAGACCATCTTTTTTGCCGCCGCTACATAGGCGTTCCCCGGTCCCACGATCTTGTCCACCCGCGGCACCGATCCCGTGCCGAACGCCAGGGCGGCAACGGCCTGCGCGCCGCCGATCTTGAATATCCGTTTCACCCCGCCCAGCCTTGCCGCAGCCGCAATCAACGGCTTCACGCCGCCCTCCCGGTTGGGGCTTACGAGAATAATCTCGTCCACACCGGCGATTTTCGCAGGAATAGCCGCCATGAGCACCGTGGAGGGATAGGCGGCAAGTCCGCCCGGCGCGTATATACCGATGCGCTCCAGGGGCGTTACCCGTTGTCCCAGTTCGATCCCCTCGTCATCGGAAATAGACCAGTCTTCCCGGAGTTGCTGCCGGTGGAAGCTTTCTATGCGGCGGGCGGCCAGTCCCAGAATCTCGAGATCATCCCTGCCCACTTGGGCGATGGCATCCTCCTGTTCCTGAAGCGATACCTCCACACTGGCGGCATTGAGGACCACGCCATCGAATTTTTCCGTGTAGTGAAAAAGCGCCCTGTCTCCCCGCGCGGCCACGTCGTCCACGATGCCCCGGACAACCGCCCAGAGAACAGTATCGAACAGCTTGCCGCGCTGCCTGATGCGCCGAAACGTCTCCTCAAAGACCGTATCCCCCGTCCGGATAATTTTCATGTTACGCCGCCACCCTTCTGATCTGAGCGCCAAGGAGAGAGAACTTCTTCTCAATATCCTGATAGCCCCGGTCAATGTGATACACTCGAGAAATTTCGGTCTTTCCCTCCGCCGCCAAACCCGCAAGTATCAGGGAAGCGGATGCCCGGAGATCCGTGGCCATCGCCTGCGCTCCGCGAAGACGGGGAACGCCCTTGACGATTGCGCAGTTCCCCTGGATCAGGATGTCGGCTCCCATGCGCATCAATTCCCCCACATGCATGAATCTGTTTTCGAAAACGGTTTCCGTAATCACGCTCAAACCACCGGCAACGCTCATCATGGTCATGATCTGGGCCTGCAGATCGGTGGGAAAACCCGGATAGGGCAACGTTTTTACATCCACGCTGGTAATGGTTTTTTTGCCCCTCGCCCGTATGCCGCCATCAATCAGAGAAATCGTCATGCCCGTCGCCCGCAGTTTGGTCGCCAGGGCATCGAGATGAGCGGGGTTGCACCCCATGACCTTTACATCCCCGCCGGTAATCCCGGCGGCAATCATGAAGGTCCCCGCCTCGATGCGGTCGGGAATGACGCCGGCTTCCACGGGATGCAAGCGCTCGACGCCTTCAATGACGATCATATCCGTTCCTGCGCCGCTAACCCGTGCCCCCATGCTGTTCAGCACCTCGGCAAGATTGATGACCTCCGGTTCCCGGGCCGCATTTTTCAGCACCGTGGTCCCTTCCGCAAGCGTCGCCGCCATCATGATGTTTTCCGTCCCCGTAACCGTGGTGATATCAAAATAGATGGTTGTGCCTTTCAGTCTTTTTGCCTTCGCTTCCACGTAACCGTCCTTCAGTTCCACGGACGCGCCCAGGTCCTGAAGGGCCTTGATATGCAGGTTGACCGGCCGGGCGCCGATGGCGCATCCTCCCGGCAGGGAAACGCGCGCCTCTCCCATCCGGGCCACCAGGGGGCCGAGAACCAAAATGGAAGCCCGCATGGTTTTGACAAGGTCGTACGAGGCCTCGCAATTGTTTATTTGATCGGCATTAACCCTTACGGTCGGCGGCTCCCCTTCCGTTTTCACGCCGAGACTCTTCAGCAGTTTTCTCACGGTCCTGATATCCACAAGATCGGGTATGTTGTGAAAGGTGTTCCATCCCTCCACCAGCAGGGACGATGCCAGGATGGGAAGTGCCGCGTTTTTGGCGCCGCTTATGGGCACTTCTCCGTGGAGCTCATTGCCGCCCTGTATAATGATTTTATCCATCTACTCTTTCTTTCTCGCCGTCACGACCCGCGCTACGCCGGCATAATCCTTTCTGAAGCGGATTTCTTCATAGCGGTTCATTTCTCGGAGCGCTGCGTGAACGCGCTCTTTCTGTCCGTAACCGATCTCCATGAACAGCCGCCCTCCCGGCGTCAGGCAACGCCAGCCTTCTTTTACGATCTTCCGGTGAAATTCTGTTCCTTCCGGGCCGGCGAGAAGGGCGCCCCGCGGCTCGAAGATTTTTACATCAGCAGGAAGATGAGCATACTCCCGCTCCGCAATATAGGGCGGATTGGAAACGATAACGTCAAAAGCGCCCTTGAGGGGCGCAAACAAATCCCCGCGCACAAAATCAATGCGGTCGGCGACGCCGTTATCTACCGCGTTTCTTGCGGCAACCTTGAGCGCACCTGGTGAAATATCGGTAGCCACGATGGCGGCATCCTTCAATTCGGAGGCCAGCGCCACGCTGATGGCGCCGCTGCCCGTGCCTATTTCCAGTATGCGGGGTCTTCCACTGCCGTCATCTGCGCAGGCGTTGAGAACCTCCTCCACCAGGATTTCCGTCTCCGGCCTCGGCACCAGGACATCTCTGTTGACCGCAAAGGTCAGCGACCAGAATTCCCGATAGCCCGTAAGATAAGCAACGGGTTCGCCCTGCCGCCTTCTGGCGACCAGATGCCTGAATCCCCGGACCGCTTCGCCGGTGATGGGTCTTTCCGGCTCCCGGTAAAGACCGTACCGGTCCGTTCCCAGACAATGAGAAAGGAGGACCTCGGCATCAAGCCTCGGGCTTGCAAGGCCGCACTGGGTAAAATCAAGCGTTGCCTGATTCAGCGCTTCCCGTATTTCCATAGCGTTCCTCTTACTCCGGAGAGCTTCCACTGCGGAGCAACTCGGCCTGATAATGGGCGGCCAGGCTATCCATCATCGCCTGTACATCGCCGTCGAGAAAACCTTCCAGATTATGGGTCGTCAGCCCGATCCGGTGATCGGTGACCCGTCCCTGGGGGAAATTGTACGTCCTGATCCGCTCGCTCCGATCGCCGCTTCCCACCTGGTTTTTCCTCGTCGCCGAGATCTCGGCGTTCTGTTTTTTTACCATCGCATCCAAAAGCCTCGCCCGCAACACCTTCATGGCCTTTGCCTTGTTCTTGAGCTGCGATTTCTCGTCCTGACAGGTGACCACAAGGCCCGTAGGCAGGTGGGTGATGCGTACGGCGGAATCCGTCGTATTGACGCTCTGCCCGCCGTGGCCGCTGGAATGGTATACGTCAATCCGGAGTTCATTGGGATCAATGTGGAGTTCCACCTCCTCGACCTCCGGGAGAACCGCCACCGTAACCGCGGACGTATGGATCCTGCCCTGGGCTTCCGTAACGGGAACGCGTTGCACCCGATGGACGCCGCTTTCGTACTTCAAACTCCGGTAGGCGCCCTCGCCGGCGATCAGCGCAATGATCTCTTTGAATCCCCCCATGCCGCCGGCGGGGCTACTGCTGATTATCTCCACCTTCCACTTTCGCATTTCCGCATAGCGGGCATACATACGGAAGAGATCGCCGGCAAACAGACCGGCCTCGTCGCCACCGGTGCCGGCCCGTATTTCCAGGAAAACATTCCTGCTGTCGTTGGGGTCGCGGGGAATGAGAAGGACCTTTAACTTCTCTTCCAGATCGGCCAGGGTTTCTTTGAGTCTGGGCACTTCTTCCCGGACAATCTCCTTTAATTCCTCGTCATCCCCTCGCAGCAGTTCCTGGCCTTCCTCAATACTTTGTCTGGTTTTTTCATATTCCCGGTAGGTCTCCACGAGGTCGCGCAGATCGGAATGCTCCTTGGCATACTTCTGGTAGATGCCGGGCTTCCCCACCACGTCGGGAGCGCTCAGTTGTCCCTCAAGTTCCCGGTATCGTATCTCAATATCTTTTAGTTTATCGAACATGCTGTCCGCACAGTGTAATGGTGTTGCCGGAGAGAAGCAAGGGAGTTCCTGCCGGTTGGATCGGGAAACAAACGCTGCAGGGAAAAGCTCTCCGCAGCAAGCGCAAGTGGCATGCGCTCGCTGGTGAACTCTAAGGAACGTGTCAATAACCAAAAAAGCAAAAACACGCCTGCCCGAGCAGGCAAGCGTCCCCTCTCATGGCCGACGTTCTCGTATTTCCCGGTAGATACGGTTTAAGCGGATGTTTTTTTCTTGGTCTTGGTCTTGGTCTTGGTCTTGGGTTCCGCGGCGGCATACTTCTTTTTAAAACGCTCCACGCGGCCGGCCGTATCAATTATCTTCTGCTTGCCTGTCATAAAGGGATGGCACTGGGAACATATTTCGACTTTTATGTCCTTCTTCGTCGACCTGGTTTCAATGACATTTCCACACACACAGGTAATGGTTGTTTCTGTATATTCCGGATGAATACCTTCCTTCATAGCGTAAATGCTATCCTCCTCGCTTTAAATTATAACCGCAGTTGATGTTCAAGCGGCGATTATTAACGATCTGCCCCGCAATTTCAAGTGATTATTATCACTTCTACTGGTTCATGGAATCCAGGAACGCTTGGTTTGTTTCAGTCTTCTTTATCTTGCCGATGATGAATTCCATGGCGTCCACGGGATTCATTTCCTGGAGCAGTCTCCTTAATATCCAAATCCGGTTGAGGTTCTGTTTCGGTATGAGCAACTCCTCCTTCCGGGTGCCGGAGCGGATCAGGTCGAACGCGGGGAATACCCTGCGGTCGGCGATCTTGCGATCCAGGTGGAGTTCCATGTTGCCCGTGCCCTTAAATTCTTCAAAGATAACTTCGTCCATGCGGCTGCCTGTATCAATAAGCGCCGTGGATATTATCGTCAGGCTGCCGCCGTTTTCTATGTTGCGCGCGGCGCCGAAAAACCGTTTCGGCTTGTGCAGGGCGTTGGAATCCACGCCGCCGGAGAGCACCTTGCCGCTGGGCGGCACCACCGTGTTATATGCCCGGGCCAACCGGGTGATGCTGTCCAGCAGGATGACCACATCCTTCTTGTGTTCCACGAGTCGTTTCGCCTTCTCGATCACCATCTCCGCAACCTGCACGTGCCTCGTAGCCGGTTCATCAAAGGTGGAGGAGATCACTTCCCCCTGGACGCTGCGCTGCATGTCCGTGACTTCTTCGGGACGTTCGTCAATCAGAAGTACCATCAGGATGACTTCCGGGTGGCTTGTCGTGATGCTGCGGGCGATATCTTGCAGGAGAACCGTCTTACCGGCACGCGGCGGAGAAACGATCAATCCCCTCTGCCCTTTTCCGATGGGGGTGAAAAGGTCCATGGTCCTGGTGGACAGATTTTCGGGGTCCACTTCCAGATTTAACTTTTCCTGGGGATACAGAGGAGTAAGGTTATCGAAAAGGATTTTATCCCGCGCCACATCGGGATTTTCGAAATTGACCGTATCAACCTTAAGGAGGGCGAAATATTTTTCGCCTTCTTTCGGTGGCCTCACTTCCCCGGACACGGTATCACCGGTCCGGAGATTGAATCTCCTGATCTGTGAAGGGGATATGTAGATATCATCGGGACTGGGCAGGTAGTTGTAATCCACCGCCCGAAGGAAACCAAAGCCGTCGGGGAGGATTTCCAGGACGCCTGCCCCGGAAATGACACCGTTTTTTTCTGCCTGGGTCTGCAGGATGGAAAAAATCAGATCCTGTCTTCTCATGCCTCCGGCTCCGGGAACATCCAGTTCCTTGGCCAGTTTTGTAAGTTCACTGATGGGTTGTCTTTTTATTTCTTCAATATTCATAATACATTTCCCGCTATGAGCCTTTCTCTTGTTCTGAATGCAGCATGCCTCCTTTTCATTGACCGCATGAACCGACGGCACTGCATCCAACCTGTTTTTTTACAGATTAAATATGCAACGATCTAACGATTGTTAAAGAAGAACGCGGATTATTATCACCTGGGCTGCTAATTGGATTATTGAAACACTCCGGATAGGAAGGACTTAGCACAACCTTATTCTTGAGACGGGGTGTCTTTTACAACAATATTACCCCCCTGTCAAGCGATTTTTTGGACTGCACCCCTCCGGTTAGACAGCTTGGGTTAGAGCGGTCGGGCAGGGTTTATGGGTTTTGAGGAACAATTCCTCGAATTCCACGGGCGGCAGATATCCAAGCGAGGAATGCAGCCGTTTGTGGTTGTACACCTGT
>JACQWR010000028.1 GCA_016209105.1 Deltaproteobacteria bacterium
AACAGGTGTACAACCACAAACGGCTGCATTCCTCGCTTGGATATCTGCCGCCCGTGGAATTCGAGGAATTGTTCCTCAAAACCCATAAACCCTGCCCGACCGCTCTAACCCAAGCTGTCTAACCGGAGGGGTGCAGTCCAAGAATAATTGGCATGAAGTGCATCCTGCTGGAAACTTTCATTATATAAAAGGTTCTCCTCTGATTGCTACTGCTGTCGAGTCCCCTATAATATTATGTCTCCGATCTACACGGCTGACTGATCGTTCACAAAATATTCGCCAGACTATTAAGGATGCATGCCGAAATCAATTTAAAAAATATATTCCAGGAGTGCTTCATATTCATGTAAATACAAGGTTATATGGGATCGGGGATAGAGCGCTGCTTGAATCAATTATTGCTGATTTATCCAAAGATGCAAGTTTTGCAATGAATGAATATTCTCGTGTGTCCGCTATATTATTTGATATAGTTACTCCCCCTTTAGGGAATTTTGTGCTTCAGCACCGAAGACTCACCGTAGTAAGCGAGAATCCTAAAGCAAAGAATTTTCCGTTGCCTCTTATACCGGGCATTTGTCTTTTATAAAACGACAATGGTTTTTGATTATGGGGAAAAAGAATCAGGTCTTAGGCCTTGAATTCGGTAGCGAGCGCATTCCCCGCGGCAAGACGCAGAGAACTTCAATTCTCGTGGAAGGATGGTGGGCCGTGGCCGAGAGCAAAAAATCTTGACTTAAAATTCGTAAAAATATAGTGTCCTCCAAGAAGTACCGTACGTTCACGAAAGGGTTGGCTTTAGGCCAACTTTTTTAGTATCAGCGCAGGATTGCAGGAGTTATGAAGAAGAAATTGGCGGAATTGCTGGAAAGCGCCTTGGCGGCCTGTACCGGAGAGGGGTTGCTGGAGGCGGGGAATCTCCCCTATCTGGAGATGGAGTTAACGAAAGACAGCGCCCACGGAGATTATGCCTCGAACGTGGCCATGGTGCTTGCCTCGCGCGTCCGGAAGAATCCCCGTCAGGTTGCCGGGATCATCCGGGAACATCTGTCCGATCCGGACGGTATCCTGGAAAAGACCGAAATAGCAGGCCCCGGCTTTTTGAATTTTTTTGTGAAAGAGGACAGGTGGGCGGCGCTCCTTGCGGAGGTGGACAGCCAGGGAGAGCGTTACGGTGCGGTAGACCTGGGCAAGGGCGGCAACGTGATGGTGGAATTTGTCAGCGCCAACCCGACGGGCCCGCTGCATATCGGCCATGCGCGAGGGGCCGTGGTGGGCGATGTCATTGCCCGGATCATGGCGGCCGCCGGCTTTGCCGTTTTCCGGGAATACTATATCAACGATGCGGGCAACCAGATGCATAATCTGGGGAGGTCCGTTTTCTTCCGCTACCGGGAACTGCTGGGGGAGAAGGTGGAGTTACCCGAAAACTGCTACCAGGGCGACTATATCAAAGACATCGCCGCCGAAATCCTGAAGCGGGACGGGGATGGCCACCGGAACGCAGACGAGAAAACGGTGGTGCCTCTTTTCACGGACTATGCCGCCAGGGTGATCATGGAGGGGATCAAGGAGGATCTGAGGGAATTCGGCGTCACCTTCGAAAAGTACTTCAGCGAGCGCACCCTCTACGAAAACGACGGCGTGGCAAAACTGCTTGCCTTGCTTGAAGAGCAGGGATTTGTGTACCGGGAGGAGAACACCCTGTGGTTTAAATCCACCGCGTTCGGCGACGAAAAAGACCGCGTCGTGGTGAGAAGAAACGGCGAGCCGACCTATTTTGCCGCCGATATCGCCTACCACAAGAACAAGTTTTCCCGCGGGTTTGACACGGTGATTGATATCTGGGGCGCCGACCATCACGGCTACATCCCCCGCATGGCCGCCGGCATCCAGGCGCTGGGGTACGACAAGGAAGCGCTCAGGATCGTGCTGGTGCAGCTTGTCAATCTCCTCCGGGACGGCAAGCCGGTCGCCATGTCCACGCGGTCCGGCGAGTTTGTCACCATGAAGGAGGTGGTGGACGAGGTGGGGAGGGATGCGGCGCGATACAATTTCCTCATGCGGCGCTCCGACAGCCATCTCGATTTCGATCTGGAGCTGGCCAAGCGGCAGTCCAACGAGAATCCCGTCTATTATGTGCAGTATGCCCATGCCCGGATTTGCAGCATTATCCGGACGGCGGCGGAGCGGGGGTACGCCGTTCCCCGCTATGAAGACGTTGACGTAGGCCTTCTGAAACTTGCCGAGGAGATTCAGCTTATCAAGGCGATTACGCGGTTTCCCGAGGTAGTGGAAGGGGCGGCGCGCACGCTCGAGCCGCACCGCCTCACGTTTTATTTGAATGATCTTGCATCCGTTTTTCACAGCTACTACAATAAGAACAGGGTAATCTCGGATGATGAAGGCTTGAGCAGGGCGCGGCTCTTCCTTGTCGCGTGCGTGCGAACTGCATTGGGGAACGCCTTGCGTTTGCTCGGTGTATCAGCGCCCGAGAAAATGTGACGGCAAGATGTAGCGGCAGAAAATGGATTATGGCATCGAAAAATACGCGGAATTTTGAATTCAAATTGAAGAAACAGGGACTGGTGCTGTTTATCCTGGGGATGTCCTTTTTGCTTTTTTGTGTTTTTCTGTTCGGGGTTATGGTGGGAAAACATATTGAAGCCTATCCGGAGATGGTTTCCCGGGGGATCCCCGATATGATCCGGAAGAAGCTGAGCTTCAAAAAGGAAAAAGCGGAAACGGAAGTGGCCCTCCGAGATGAGAGTGGGGATTCCGGAGAGATGGATGATGAGGAATTCGATCTTACCTTTTACGAGACTCTGGCAAAAAAGAAGACCACGCGCGCCAGTGCCTTGCGGCATGTAAAGCCGGGAGCAGAAACGGTAAAGGCCCCGACCGCTGTGCCTGCGCCCGGAGATAACGGTGCGGACGGGAAGTCATCTGCCGGCGTCGTGGGAAAGGCAAACCTTCCCGGAGGGGAAAAGCCGGCGGAGGAGGCAAACGGAAATAAATCTTCCCTTGTTGCCGATTTTGGGCATGGCGAAGGCACCGGAGCGAATGGGGAAGTATATATTATCCACGCCGCCTCGTTCCGTGAAAAGGAAAGGTCCGACCAACTGGCTAAAAAATTGACGGCGCTGGGATATTCTGCCAGTGTGATAACGAGGGATCTGCCGGGAAAGGGCAAATGGTTCAGGGTTATCGTGAGCGACTTCAAAACCCGCGAGGAGGCACAGAAAGCGTCGGACGCTATGGGCGCCGGGATCAGAGGACTCAAGGCCAGGATCATGGCGGTGGATGAGAAAAAAGACTGATGAACGGGGCTTTTCGATAGTTTTATTTTCAAACGGCGCTTGACAGGAGAACCATGTTCGAGAACCTTACTGAAAAACTGAATGGTGTTTTTAAGAAGCTGCGGGGACGTGGGCGGCTCGATGAGAGCAATATCGGCGAAGCCCTGAAAGAAATCCGGATGGCCCTTCTCGAGGCCGACGTCAATTTCAAGGTGGTCAGGGACTTTATCGAGGACGTGAAGAAAGATGCCCTGGGCAGAGAGGTCCTGGAAAGCCTGACACCCGGCCAGCAAGTGGTGAAGGTCGTCCATGACCGGCTGGTTGCCCTTATGGGCGGAGCGGGCGCGCAGCTCAACCTTGCCGGACGCTTCCCGGCGCCGGTTATGCTCGTCGGGCTCCAGGGCAGTGGGAAAACCACGACCGCCGTGAAGCTGGCGGTCTTCCTGGCGAACCAGAAAAAAAAGGTACTCCTGGTTCCTGCCGATGTGTACCGGCCGGCGGCCATGGAGCAATTGAGGGTCCTCGCGGAGAGTGCGGGGCTGCCCTGCTATGATGCGGGATTACAGCGCGATCCGTTGAAGATTTGTACCGCCGCCATCGGGGAGGCAAGCAGGCAGGGGTGCGAAGCCGTCATCATTGATACTGCGGGCCGTCTGCATATTGATGGGGAAATGATGGAAGAACTGAAAAGGATCAAGGCGGCGGTGAATCCCGCGGAGATTCTTTTCGTGGCCGATGCCATGACCGGCCAGGAAGCCGTGAACATTGCCGGAAAATTTGATGAAATGCTGGCCATTGACGGCGTCATAATGACCAAGATGGACGGTGACGCCCGCGGCGGGGCGGCTCTTTCTCTCAAGGCGGTCATGGGGAAGCCGATCAAGTTCATTGGGGTGGGGGAAAAGACCTCCGCGCTGGAGGTGTTTTACCCGGAGCGCATGGCGTCCCGGATCCTCGACAGGGGGGACATTCTCACCCTGGTGGAGAAGGCGCAGGCGATCGTTGATCAGAAAAGCGCCCGGGAACTTGAGAAAAAAATCAGGAAGAACGAATTCACCCTCGATGATTTCCGGGGGCAACTGCTTCAGATCAGGAAAATGGGCTCGCTCCAGGATATAATGGGGATGATCCCGGGATTGGGAAAGCTCAAGGCGATGAAGCCCGGGGATATAGATGAACGTGAACTGGTTAAGACGTTGGCGATCATTGATTCCATGACACGGGAAGAGCGCCGGAACTACCTGATTATTGACGGGCAGCGGCGCAAAAGGATCGCTTGCGGGAGCGGGACGGAGGTGCAGGATATCAACCGTCTGCTGAAAAATTACGCGCAAATCAGAAAAATGATGAAAAAATTTGCGACCAAGGAAGGCATGAAATCGGTGAGGAGAGGTAATTTCCCCTTTTAATTAAGAAAAATATATGTTATACGAATTCGGCATTTATTTACCCGAGCCCGGAACAGGGAGACGGGGCTTCGGTTGTATGGTAACGAAGCTTTTTATACGTAAGTTAGAGAACATATTCTGCACAACAACATCAGGAGGTAAGCGATAACAGTAATGGCGGTGAGAATAAGATTGACCCGTATGGGTAGTAAGGGCAAGCCCTTTTACAGGATTGTGGTCACTGATTCCGAATCCCCGCGCGACGGCAGGTTTCTGGAAATTGTGGGAAATTACGACCCTAAGCAGAATCCGGCAGGAATTGTCCTGAAAGAGGATCGCGTGCGGCATTGGCTCTCCAAAGGGGCGAAGCCCACTTTAACGGTGTCCCAGTTGCTCGGAAAGAAGGGAATCAAGGCCGGGGTCTCGGGAAGCGGTAAGAAGGCGGCAGCCGTCTGATACTGATTCCCTGTCCCGATAGAGGAGTTAATCCGTTTAATTGAGTGCTCTTGCAGGGTTAACGTGTGGTAATCAGTGGAGGTTGGCGCTATGAAGGAGTTGATCAAGTACATAGCTCAAGCGTTGGTGGACAATCCTGATGTGGTCGAGGTTTCCGAAGTGCTTGGCGAGCAGACTTCCGTGATTGAGCTGCGGGTGGCAAAGGAAGACTTGGGGAAGGTTATCGGCAAGCAGGGAAGAACCGCAAAAGCAATGAGGACTATTTTAAGCGCAGCATCAACAAAGATGCACAAGAGGACCGTCCTGGAGATTATTGAGTAATTCCATGGAATTCCTTGAGGTGGGCAGGATTGTCAAACCCCATGATTTCACCGGTCGCATGAAGGTGGTTTCCTACTGTGAAGGGGATTTACGGAAGTTCGCCGGTGTAGTTTTCTTGAGGCACGGGAGCGAGGAACCGGCGCCGTTCAACCTCCGAGATGTCCGTGGCGGAAAGAAAAACCCGATTGTCAGCTTCGAGGGAATTGACAGCGCCGATGCGGCCAGTGCGCTGGTAGGGGCGGAAATCCTTATCGCCCCGGAGCGCTTTGCCAAGTTACCGGACGACGAATTCTACTGGTGGGAGCTTATTGGTCTTGAAGTATTGAACGAGGAGGGGCAACCCCTGGGCAGGATCGAAACGGTCTTCCCCACGGGGGGCGCGGATGTTTACGTTTGCACAGGAGGAGAAAGGGAAATATTGCTTCCCGCCGTCGGTGAGGTTATCCGCAACGTTGACAAAAAAAAGAGGACGATGGTCGTACGGTTGCTTGAGGGGTTGTAAAGCGGGTCATGATCAGGTTTGATATCCTCTCAATTTTCCCTGAGATGTTTGCCTCGCCTTTTGATTGCAGTCTTATTAAAAAAGCCAGAGAGAATGGTCTTATAGAAATAGCGGTGCACGATATCCGCTCGTACGCGGAAGACAAGCATCGTATGACCGATGACGCCCCTTACGGCGGCGGTGGGGGCATGGTGATGAAAGTAGAGCCCATCGCTAGGGCGTTGGATGATTTGAGCCCAGGGCTGGATGCGGGGCAAGATGGGATCGCGGTTGTCCTCCTGACGCCCCAGGGTGAAACATTCAACCAGAAGGTTGCCGGGGAGCTTTCCCTTTCTTCACGGATCATTCTCATCTGCGGCCACTACGAAGGGGTTGACGAGAGGGTGAGGGCGCACCTGGTCAACCGGGAGATTTCCATAGGGGATTACGTCCTTACCGGAGGGGAGCTGTCGGCCATGGTTGTGGTTGACGCGGTTTCCCGGCTCATACCCGGTGTGCTGGGCAATAGTGAATCGGCGTCCCTCGATTCTTTTGCCACGGGATTGCTGGAGCATCCTCACTACACGCGTCCCGGCGAGTACCGGGGCTGGAAAGTTCCGGATGTGCTGCTTTCCGGCAATCACCGTGATATAACCGCATGGCGCCGCCGGGAATCCTTGCGGAGAACGTTGGCGCGGCGTCCGGATTTGCTGGAAAAAAGCAATCTCACGGAGGAAGACAGAAGAATATTGGCGGAAATCAGGGAAGAAATTCAAGGGTAAAATTGCCTTTTGACAAGGCATCAAATAAGTTTAGAGAAAAGGAGTTTTTTTGCAATGAATGTCATGGAGATGCTGGAAAAGGAGCAAATGCGGGGAGATATCCCGGGTTTTAAAACGGGCGATACCCTGAAGGTGTATGTGCGGATTGTGGAAGGTCAGAAGCAGCGGATACAGGTGTTTGAAGGTGTCGTTATCCGCAGGAAGGGCGTTGATTCCCGGGCAAGTTTCACGGTGCGCAAGGTTTCTTACGGTGTAGGCGTGGAAAGGACGTTTCCTCTCCACTCACCGGTTATTGACCGGATCGAGTTGCAGAGCCGGGGACGTGTCAGGCGTTCCAAACTTTACTATCTGCGGGATCTCAGAGGGAAGAAGGCGCGAATCAGGAAACTTGGAGAGTGAGCTATAATGCCCCGCCCCGTCTTCTGCCATAGGGGGGACGAGGGCTGGACTGCAGGTACGCAGGCACATGCTCAGAAAAGCGAGCCCCGGTGATGCGGGGCCTTTTAATGAGAGTGAAGATATGTGGGGAGGGGCACCCCTTCCCTCCCGCAGTGTGCGGAATTCCTGCTATTGTGTCACGAACGGTTTCGAGCAGAGCGCCCGGGAAAAAGGCTATAAAGTCATCGGGGGCATTGATGAAGCGGGGAGGGGGGCCCTGGCAGGGCCCGTCGTTGCCGCGGCCGTCGTCTTTCCTCCCGATTACGAAAACACGAACATCAGAGATTCAAAGCAGCTTTCCCCCGGACAACGGGAAAAATTATCCGATATCATCCAATGCGACGCCCTGTGCGTCGGTCTGGGCGTTGTAGAAGCCCACATAATTGACGCCGTCAACATCCTTCGCGCCACGCTGACCGCTATGAAGGAAGCGGCGCTTGATCTTTCCTTACCCCCCGATTACCTTCTTATAGACGGCATAAATCGTATCCCGCTTTCCACGGGTCAGGAGACCATCATCAAGGGCGATTCGCTCAGCGTCTCCGTGGCGGCGGCCTCGATCATTGCCAAGGTTTCCCGTGATAGAATCATGGAAATCTACCACCGTCAGTTTCCTCAGTATAATTTTTTGAGCAACAAGGGATACGGTACGGCCGAACACCGGGAGGCGATCAAAAAGAACGGCTACTGCAAGATCCACCGGAGGTCATTTCATCTGAAGGATGAGGGTGACTCCCTGGATCTCTTTCCGGAAGTGAGCGTTCAAGATCTTACCTGAAGAACTGCGGCCGTGGGGCTGTCGTTTTGCGAGGGAGAGATTTGAAGAGATATGCTTCGGGAAAGGATACGGGCAGGAAGGGCGAGGAACTGGCCGTCAACTTTCTCAGAAAGGCCGGCTACCGGGTCGTGGAGCGCAATTACCGGTGCCGCTTTGGAGAGATTGATATTGTGGCCATGGAGGGAGGCACCATTGTCTTTGTTGAGGTGAAAAGTCGGAGAACGGAGCGTTTCGGCGATCCCCAGCTTTCCGTAGGAAGGGACAAGCAGAAAAAGATTTCCCGGATTGCCCTCAATTACCTGCAGGAAAAAAACATTGCCACCCGGAATGCCCGCTTCGATGTCGTGGCGGTGAAAATGCTGCCCGAAGGCAACACCCTGGAGCTTATTCAAGACGCCTTCGGACTGGCTGCCGGCTGGTGATCGGCGGAGAGCTCCAATGCCAGCGTAGTGTTTCAGTAAAGACTTTACAATGCCGTCATTTCGAGCACATTCGCTCTCGCTCAGGGTAAACTCCGCGAGAAATCTTCATGAGAATAAACCATTAAAAGAGATCTCCCTTCGGCCGATATGACATCTTATTGGTGAAACACTTCACCAGGGGAGTTCATTTCTTCCTTAAGTGATTTTTCCTCTTGTGTAAGTCCATAACCCTATGACCGGGGGCGCGTCCCCCGCAAGCCCCGCCCGACGGGCGGGGAGCTTCACTATGGACTTCAGCAAGCGCGGCATTGAAGCTCTCCGCGGCACGCCGCGGAGTATCTTCGATTTTTGAGGAACACGGTCATTCAGTCAGTATTCGCTCGCTTATCCCAAAGCTAAGCTACGGGGAATGCTGAGCGAGCGAATTCAGAGCGTTCAGATATTGGCGGCGATCCAGTCTCCAATTTCACTGGTGCTCATGCCCATTTTGCCGGCATCGAGACTCTTCATTTTCCCACTTTCCAAGAGTTTTACCACTGCGGACTCCACCCGTTTGCCGGCCTTTCCCTTGCCCAATGTCTCGATCATCATGCCGACGGCGCAGATGGCCGCCAAAGGGTTAATAACGTTTTGTCCCGTGTATTTTGGGGCGGAGCCGCCGATCGGTTCAAACATCGAGACGCCTTCAGGATTGATGTTGCCGCCCGCCGCGATACCCATCCCGCCCTGAATCATGGCGCCCAGATCCGTAATAATGTCTCCGAATATGTTGTCGGTCACGATCACATCAAACCACTCGGGATTTTTTACCATCCACATGCACGTCGCATCCACATGGGCATAGTCCGTCTTGACATCGGGATAGTCTTTGGCAACTTCGTAGAATGCCCGTTCCCAGAGATCAAACGCATAGGTCAACACATTGGTTTTCCCGCAGAGGGTAAGTTTCTTGGCCTTCGCCCGTTGCTTGGTATAGTTGAAGGCGTAGCGCAGGCAGCGCTCAACCCCTTTTCTGGTGTTGATAGATTCCTGCGTTGCAACCTCATCGGGGGTGCCTTTCTTCATGAAACCGCCGGCGCCGGTGTACAGACCCTCCGTATTTTCCCGCACAACGACAAAATCAATATCCTTTGGCCCCTTGTCTTTCAGTGGGCAGGGGACATTGGGGTAGAGCTTCACCGGTCTTAAGTTGATATACTGATCCAGCTCAAAGCGCAACCGGAGGAGAAGGCCCTTCTCCAAAATGCCGGGTTTTACATCAGGATGCCCGATGGCGCCGAGATAGATGGCGTCAACCGTTCGTAACTCGGCTAAAACGGATTCAGGAAGAATTTCGCCCGTTTTCTTGTATCGCTCCCCGCCCAGGTCGTAGTGGGTAAGGTCGTACGGGATGGACTCTGCCGCCGCCAGGGCTTTGAAAACCTTCAACCCTTCATTCACCACTTCCGGACCTGTCCCGTCACCCGGTATGACGGCGATCCTGTATGTTTTTTGAGAACTCATGATAACCTCCTGCTGGATGATTTCCGTCGCGCGCTTTCCCGCAACTGCTGAACAGTGCATGAAGCGCCGCGGGTGCACCTTCTTAACGCAATGACCCTCTGAAGTCAACCCGAAAAGCAGGGAGTCAACCGGAGCAAAGGCCGCTGGCCGACATTACAATGATTGATCTGATAATTTTTGCTGATAATGTTGTGATGAGGCTTTGAATTCGGCAGCGAGCGCATTCCCCGTGGCGTGCCGCGGAGAGCTTCAATAAGTTGCGGGACGCGCCGCGAAAGCTATCATAAAAATCAGGACATGATCCTCTCCTTGGAGGAATGTATCTTAAAAAATTACTTGCATATATCCGCTTTACCGGATATATATACCGGCCATGAGAAATCTTGCAAACATCGTTAAATCGCTCGAAGACGAGACCCGGTTGCGCATCATGGCCCTGCTGCTTGACGCGGATGAGCTTTGCGTATGCGACTTTATGGCGGTATTGCAGCTTCCCCAGTCCACGGTCTCCCGTCATCTCTCCCATTTGAAGAATGCCGGCTGGCTCAGCGACCGCCGGGCGGGAGTATGGATTCACTATTCCCTCGCCAGGGATTTAAGTCCGGTTCACAGGACATTGGTTTCGACACTGCGTACGATCCTTGCTGCAAACGAGGTGGCCGGGAAGGATAGGGAACGCCTGAGCAAACTGGGCAGGGAGAATTGTTGCGCGTAAATTTTTTTGCCTTAAATCTATCCGTCCATCCGGATACTGGGCCGGATACCAAGGAGGAAGAGTATGAAAAAAAGGGTTCTTTTCGTCTGTAGGGCGAACTCATGCCGTTCCCAGATGGCGGAAGGCATCATCAATCATGAGCTGGGGGATAAAATCGAGGCCTTCTCGGCGGGAATAACGCCGACGTCCGTCAATCCGCGGGCTATAAAGAGCATGGCGGAAATCGGCATTGACATCTCCGGGCACCGCTCCAAAAGCATGGACGAATTTGCCGGACAGGATTTCGATTACGTCGTTACCCTCTGCGACAGCGCCAATGAACAATGCCCCCTGTTTTTCGGAGGCGTCAAGAAGATGCACATGGGCTTTGACGACCCGGCGGCTGCTGCCGGAAGCGAAGAGGAAATCATGGCCGTATTCCGCCGGGTTCGCGATGAGCTCAAGGACAAGCTCCTGGAATACTTTTCGAACGAATTAAACGATGGAGGCAACCATGACAGTGGAAATCAGTAAGAAACTTCCCTTTCTCGACCGCTACCTGACCGTCTGGATTTTTTCCGCTATGGCGCTGGGGGTTGGTCTGGGATATTACGTACCCGGTGTAGAACACTTCATCAACCGGTTTCAGGTCGGCACCACGAATATCCCTATCGCCATCGGACTTATTCTCATGATGTATCCACCGTTCGCCAAGGTGAAGTACGAGGAGATGCCGGAGGTCTTCCACGACAAGAAAGTCCTGGGACTTTCCCTCGTGCAGAACTGGCTGATCGGTCCGGCGCTCATGTTCGTCCTGGCCATCGTCTTTCTCCCGGACAAACCGGAGTACATGGTCGGCCTCATCATGATCGGGTTGGCCCGCTGCATCGCCATGGTGATCGTCTGGAACGAACTGGCCAAGGGAAACACCGAGTACGCCGCGGGTCTCGTGGCCTTCAACAGCGTTTTTCAGGTGCTCTTCTTCAGCGTCTACGCCTGGTTCTTTATCACCGTTCTTCCGCCCCTCTTCGGGCTTTCCGGAAGCATCGTGGAGGTCGGCATCCGCCAGATCGCCGAAAGCGTTTTCATCTATCTGGGCATCCCCTGCATCGCCGGGGCACTGACGCGACTCATCGGCGTGACGCTGGTCGGCAAGGAACGCTACCACAGGAGTTTCGTTCCCCTGATCAGTCCCCTAACCCTTATTGCCCTTTTGTTTACCATCGTGGTCATGTTCAGCCTGAAAGGGAAGCTGATCGTCGCCATACCCCTGGACGTGGTGCGCATCGCCATACCCTTGGGCATCTACTTCATCGTCATGTTCGTCGTTTCCTTTTTCATGGGCAAAAAAATGGGGGCGGACTATTCGCGCACGACGACGTTGGCTTTTACCGCGGCAAGCAACAATTTCGAGTTGGCGATTGCCGTGGCCGTAGCCGTTTTCGGACTTGGTTCCGGCGTGGCCTTTGCCGCGGTAATCGGTCCCCTGGTGGAAGTGCCGGTGATGATCGGACTGGTAAACGTGGCGTTCTGGTTTCAGAAACGCCTGTTTGCCCCCATACGCGTAAGATAAGAGCATCTATGCAAGGAGATAGTATGAAAGACCAGATGATAAAAATACCTGATGACCGGCAATTGAAGCTTGCTCCGGCAGCAGGTAACTCTGCTGAGGGAGCCGCCTCTGACAAACCTCCCTGTTGAGGGCCTCCGGCCTCCGCCGGCGGCGGAGAAATTAACGAGACCGTTCCCGGTTTCGTCGGATGGCTGACGACCGGCGCCGGACGAGTGCCCCAGGTAGCCACGACTCTTGCATTTGCCGACCGTCTCGGCGCCTGGAAAGCGCGCTGGGGCATCGGCCGGCTGAACTACCTGGTTCCACCCGGCCTCTACGCCGTCGGCGCACCGACGCCGGATGCCCCGGTGCTGGTAACCGCCAACTACAAGATGAGCTACGACATCGTCCGCAGCTCGCTGACGGGACGGAATGTCTGGCTTCTCGTCCTCGAGACGTACGGAATCAATGTCTGGTGTGCCGCGGGAAAGGGAACCTTCGGCACGGAAGAACTGGTGCGGCGCATCGGCATCTCCGGTCTGGCCGGGGCGGTCATGCACCGCCGGCTCATTCTGCCGATCCTGGGAGCGCCGGGGGTGGCGGCCCACGAAGTGAAAAAACAAACCGGTTTCACTATCCGGTATGCGGCAATCCGGGCCGGAGACCTTCCCGCCTATCTCGACAACGGCATGGTAACGACGCCGGCGATGCAGGAGCTGACTTTTACGCTCCGGGAGCGGTCGGTCCTTATCCCCGTGGAGTTGGTGCAGGCGCTGAAACCGACTGCACTTACGGCGGCGGTGCTGTTCATCGCGGGGGCGGCGCTGAAGGGGCCTGCCGACGGCCTCACGACCGTCTACGCCTATCTTGGCGCCGTGGTTGCCGGCGCCGCAATCGCGCCGCTGCTCCTTCCCTGGATTCCCGGCAGGAGCTTTGCCGTAAAAGGGGCTGTGACGGGACTGACCTGGATCACGGCCTTCTACCTGCTCGCAGGGGGGCAAGGCTGGAGCGTACCCGCGACCGCCGCTGCCTTTCTTTCGATTCCGGCGGTGAGCGCCTTCTATGCGCTCAATTTCACCGGATGCACGAACTACACTTCCCGCTCCGGGGTGAAGAAGGAGATGCGGATTGCCCTTCCGACCATGGGGTGCGCGGTTATTTTCAGCGCGCTCATGGTATTGGCAGGGCGGTTTTTATAAGGAAAAGGTGAAAAGCTATGAAAGGTTTCAGCTATCTGCGAAATGTGGCGACTCTGGAGTTGAATCGCGATGCATGCATCGACTGCGGCAGGTGTTCGGAGGTCTGTCCGCACCAGGTCTTTTCTCTCGAAGAGAATAAAGCGCGGCTCATAAATTTCGATGCCTGCATGGAGTGCGGCGCCTGCGCGAAGAACTGCCCAGCCGCCGCTATCCGTGTCGATGCCGGCGTCGGCTGTGCCACCGGACTCATCAATGAATGGCTTCGTGAGCAGAATTTTTATAGAGTCAGTAAGGAATGCTGCTGATGACGCATGGAATTGAATTCGGCAGCGAGCGCATTCCCCGCGGCTTGCCGTGGGGTAAGCGAGCGAATAATGAACGATTCCAAAGGAGCGATGCAATAACATGCGCCGGGATGAGGGGGCGCCGCCGCGGCTTTCCCGCCGGACCGGACCGGTAAAACCAATCGAGGAGGTTTCCTATGTCACAGTTTGAAATAATAGGGTGAACTACCTGAGGCGATTGCGAACAGCCGACAGTTAGTCGGCGCATGCTGAGATTTGCTGATGGCACCCAGGTCCGTGTTAATGGTTTGATCGAGATACTGGCCGACCTTTACTCTCAAGGCAGACAGGCGAACCAGAAGGCCGCCGAAGAGATTATCAATAGGTTGGAAGCCAACAAGAATTATATCCCTTCGTCAGACCTTACCCGTAAAGAGTTCGCTTATGTCCTGCTGAAGGAGTACAGAGAGTACATAGAGGCTAAAGACGACGACCCAAAAAAGGCAACCGGCCCGAGATAGGCCGGGACAGTCATGGTAGACGTCGAGGCGTATAGCCGCGATAAAACAAGTGGAGTATGGAAATGAAAAGAAGTTGCTTTAAGTTTGCTACTCTTATCTTTTATATTTCGTTATTGTTCCTGTTCGCACTGCCGGCGGCCCTCTTCGCCACCGCCGCGGAGGCCCCCGTCAAGGGGATGGTCACGATGGTTGATCTGGGTGCAAAAAAATGCATACCCTGCAAAATGATGGCGCCGATCCTGGAAAAGCTGGGAAAGGTGTATGCCGGAAAGGCGGCCGTGGTCTTTCTCGACGTTTGGGAGGACCCGGCGCCGGCAAGGCGTTTCGGCATCCGGGCCATCCCCACCCAGATCTTTTTCGACAATAAGGGCAGGGAGGTCTACCGGCACGAGGGGTTTCTGAGCGAGGAGGCGATCGTCCGCCGGTTCAAGGATATGGGCGTAAAATAGACAGGGTAACCGTGCTGACGCAATTTTTTCTCACCATCAACGACTGGATCACCGGCGCGACTGCCCTGGCGGCGCTGGGCTCCTTTTTATGGGGCATGGTCAGCGTCCTGTTGAGTCCCTGCCACCTGGCGTCCATACCGCTGATCGTGGCCTACGTAGCCGGTCAGGATAAGGCGCTTAAACCGCGGCAGGCCGCCCATTATGCCATTCTTTTCACCGCTGGACTCTTCATCACGATCGCCGTGATCGGCATTCTCTGTGCGTTGCTGGGCCGGATGCTCGGAGATGTCGGCAGCTACTGGCAGATAGTTGTCGGTCTGGTTCTGATTTGGGTCGCCCTGGGGATGCTGGGGGTGGAAAAATGCAACCTCTCCGGTGGATGGCTGCAGCAGTTGAACGTCAAGGGGCTTCGCGGCTCCTTCCTCCTGGGCCTGGCGTACGGGGTTCTATCCGGCTCCTGCACCTTCGGCTTCATCGCCCCCATTCTGGCAATCATCACGGTTCAGCAGAAGGTGCTGACCGGCGTCCTGCTGATCCTGTTGTTTGCCCTGGGACATTGTCTCCCCATTATGATCGCCGGCAGCTCAACGGCAGCCGTCCGACGCCTGACGGAGAGCGAACTCTGGCTTGGTTCGGGAGACTGGTTCAGGAAAGGCGCCGGGGTTTTCATCGGCCTGCTGGGAATCTATTTCATCGGCAGTCCCTTTTTGATCGGATGAATTAAATAAAAATTTTCCTCTGAAGCGGCGTTGAAAATTCCGGGGGCGTCCAACCTATATGTAGTGTTTCAACAATAAGATGTCATATCGGCCGGAGGGAGATATCTTTTAATAGTGCATATTGAAGCTCCCCGCAGCAAGCTGCGGGAAATGCGCTCGCTTCCGAATTCACGAAGATTTTTCACTTTACTCGAAATGACAGAATTGTAAAGCCATTACGGTAACACTACCTAAGTGCAAACGGAGGCGGTTATGAAGAACCGGCATAAATTCGTTTTACTCTTGGGTGGCTTTTTAGCGGCCTATTTTATCCCCTTTAACGACATTCATGTCCAGAAGGCGATCCTTGAATCTTTTTATATGCTTCAGGACTATGCGCAGAAGCATGTGCTTTTGTGTCTGGTGCCTGCCTTTTTCATTGCCGGGGCCATCTCCGTCTTTGTTTCCCAGGCCGCGGTCATGAAGTACCTGGGGCCGGCGGCGCACAAGCTCCTTTCCTATTCCGTGGCGTCCGTATCAGGGACGGTGTTGGCGGTATGTTCCTGCACGGTGCTTCCTCTTTTTGCGGGGATTTACCGGATGGGGGCGGGCATCGGGCCTGCTTCGGCCTTCCTCTATTCGGGACCGGCCATCAATGTCCTCGCAATCGTCCTCTCGGCGAAGGTCCTGGGCTGGCAGATCGGTCTGGCGCGGGCTGTCGGCGCTGTAGCCTTCGCCTATATCATCGGGCTCCTGATGGCCTTTACCTTTCGTGAAGAGGAAAGGAACAAAAAGACCCTCGTCATGCCCGGGGAAGATGAACCCAAAAGGAAACTCTGGCAGGACACGGTCTATCTGTCCTCGATGGTGGGCATCCTGGTCTTTGCGAACTGGGGCAAACCGCAGGAGACCGAAGGCGTCTGGTACGCGCTCTATGCGGCCAAGTGGTATTTGACGGGACTTTTCGGCATCCTTTTCGGCTATGTGATTGTTCGCTGGTTCGGAGCGAAGCCGCTTCCCACGATAATCACTGGCGTCGTGGCGCTCCTTTTAGCGTTTGCCTTTCCTCAGTGGCCGCTGCTCGCCTTTTCGGCAGGCATCGCGGGGCTTGTCTGGGTGGCAGGGACCTCGTCGGATGAGACGAAAAACTGGCTCGACTCCACCTGGACCTATACGCTCATGATTGCCCCACTGCTTTTGGGCGGCGTCCTCATCGCCGGTTTTCTCCTGGGCATGCCGGGTACGGATAACGGGATCATCCCTTCCCGGTGGATTTCCCTGCTTGTGGGCGGAAACAGCTTCACGGCCAATTTTTTTGCCTCTGTCGTAGGCGCCTTCATGTACTTCGCCACCCTGACCGAAGTGCCCATTGTCCAAGGGCTTCTCGGTTCCGGCATGGGGAAGGGCCCCTCTCTGGCCCTGCTTCTGGCCGGTCCGGCGCTGTCGCTGCCGAACATGATCGTAATCCGGAGCATCCTGGGAACAAAAAAAGCCATAGTTTTCATTTTATACGTCATTATCCTGTCCACGGTGGCTGGCATGTTTTTTGGGTGGATTATGGAATAATAGTATAAGAATACAGGGAGGAAGGAAAAATGAAAAAAATACAGATTCTCGGTACGGGATGCCCCAAGTGCATCAAACTTACCGAAAACGCCAAGAAGGCAGCCGAAGAGGCGGGTGTCGCCTATGAGATCGAAAAGGTGACGGACATCAAGAAAATCATGGATTTTGGCGTCATGATGACACCGTCGCTTGCCATCGACGGGGAAGTGAAAAGCGTTGGCAAGATGCTCTCCATAGAGGAGATCAAGAAACTGCTGTAGGGAGGCTGGTTACTATGGTCAACAACACCGTGATCTTCATTGCCGTTGCCGTGGCCCTTACGATCCTGTCTTTTCTTTTGGACAGGAAAAAGACCGTCATGGGACTGAAAAAAGGCTGGAACATGTTCCGGAATATCGCCGTTCCTTTCCTGAATATCCTGATTCTGGTGAGTTTGGTTCTTTATCTTGTGCCGCCGTCCTTGATCGTGGAATACCTGGGCGCCGGGTCCGGATTCCGGGGGATGGCGATTGCCGCCTTTGTCGGTTCGATAACATTGATTCCGGGCTTCATATCCTACCCCATTGCCGCCGTGCTGATTCAACAGGGGGCTTCCTATACGACTGTTGCCACCTTCATGACCACGCTCATGATGGTGGGCGTCGTCACCTTTCCCCTGGAGGCGAAATATTTGGGCAAAAGAGTGGCGGCGATCAGAAACGGGTTGAGTTTTGTTTCCGCGGTGATAATCGGCCTGTTGGTGGGGGTGCTTTTATGAAAGCAATACCGGCGCACTATAAGCAATATATCTGGCTCATGGTTTATCTTCTGGCGACGGCCGCTTCCTTTGCCTTCGGTTTCAATCCCGGCAGGGAGGTGTTCGTCAATTTCAAGAAGTTTTTTATCGAGATGATCAGCTTCATCCCTTTTTTATTCATTATCGTCGGCCTTTTCGATGTCTGGTTTCCCAAAGAGACGGTGGAAAAGCATGTGGGGCAGGAATCGGGATTTAAAGGTATTTTTCTGGTCATTATTTTGGCCATGCTTCAGGCCGGCCCGTTGTACGGGGCCTTTCCCGTCGCCTATATCCTTTACAAAAAAGGGGCGAGCATCAAGAATATTTTTATTTATCTGGGCGCCTTTTCTTCCTTGAAAATACCCATGCTGGGCATAGAAATCGGCTATCTTGGTCTGCAATTTACCCTGGCCAGGACGTTGGTGTCTCTGCCCTTATTCATCGTCGTCGGGTATTTTATGGAATGGTATTTAAAGGACAGAGACTTCAAAGTTAATCAGTTATGATGCCCGCGCAAAGACGTCGCAAGACGACCAGCTAAATCACCGGGGCAGGAAAATCTGTGGATGGGAACGGCGGTTTTGGGTAGACATGACGGCCTGAGCGTGCGTGGAGGAGGCAATGAGCTACGGGGATAAAAAGGCGGCATTGAGCTTTGCTATGGACGACATTTATGATGTGCGACGGGTGTTGCTCGATTCCGATGTAAAAAGAGCGATGGAATTTTTCAAGAAGCTGGAAAAACGGCTGGACGAAGCCATGAACCCGAAGTGACGGCCGGTCTTTGAGCTCGGTCTGGGAGCTCGTCCGAACATGCAGGGATTTTAAAGGAGGAAGTATGCCATACATGCATTTCTGGAACGGCGGGGGTTGGTTTTTCCCACCTATTTTCTTCATTATGATCGTCATCGGGCTTGTCGTCTGCCTGTTTTTCCTTTTCGGACGAAAGAAGCTGAGCGATCCTGAATCCCCCCTTGATATCTTGAAGCGTCGCTATGCCAAAGGTGAGATCACGCGCGACGAATTTCAGCGGATGAAAGAGGATATTGGAAAATAGCTTTTTATGGGGGCGGTCATGCTTGATCATGCGATTGTAACATTTACCTTCGACGAATATATGACCGTTAAAAGGATTGTCCTGGACGGCGATGCTCAGGGCGCCCTCGATTTTGTAAAGATTATCGCTAAACGCTTGGAGCGGACGATAACCGAGCAGGGCGGCCTGAAAAAAGCCATAGATATCTGACTGCATCTCAGGGGATAGGACAGGAAACGGGAGTTTCGCTTTGCAACGGCACATCCGGACTTTTTTTGATTGATGCACTTGAAAGTAAGGAGTGAGAATATGCTCTTAACCGGTTATACCAAGCGCATTTCCCGGCCGGAATGCAATCCGAGCTCCGAAGCGGTTTATTGCATCGCCCGGCTTAACGAGGACGTGGCTGAAGCATTGCCATATCTGAATGCGGTATTGCACGGTATGGAATATTTCCGCGAGCCACCGGAGGTGGTATTCCGCCTACAGGGCCGGAGCATTAAGGTGGGCGCGCGCGAGATCGCCATTAACCGTTTGGCGGATGAGGACGAGGCAGACCGGGCGCTCGTGTGGTGGAAAGACAAGATCAACGAGGTCTGGGAAAAGCGGGAAGGCATTGTGCCGTGCTATGAGGGAAAAGTGAGGCCCCGTCTGATTGATGTTTTACGGTTGCTGCCGAAAACCAACTGCAAAAAATGCGGCCAGCCGACGTGCATGGTATTTGCCGCTCAGGCGGTGGAAGGCGCGTGCGGCGTGGCGCAATGCCCGGACCTCTCGACTGAGAACCGCGAAAAGCTGTCCTTATATCTGGCCGGATTTAGCTTTGATTAAGAAGAAGCCGGATATTAAAAAAGTGCATACCTGAAAATTCTACGAGAAAAATCATATTTGGCACGAAATACGCTTGCGATTACAGCAAAAATCATGAGAGGTGAATCAATGAACGCGATAAGAATATTAATGGTCATGACAATCCTTCTTCTTCATGTCCCGGTGGGTGCGGAAAGCAAGTCTTTGCTTGTCTTTGCCGGCGCGGCAAGCAAGCCCCCGACCGAAGAAGCGGCAAAGGTTTTTGAAAACAAGACAGGGGTCAACGTTGATCTGCTTTTTGGCGGGTCGGGCTACGTTCTTTCACAAATGATGCTGGGGAAAAAGGGAGATATTTACTTTCCCGGTTCATCGGATTTTATGGAAACGGCAAAAAAGAAGGGCGTCGTTTACAATGAAACAGAGAGAAAGGTTGTTTATCTTGTTCCCGCTATTAATGTAAGAAAAGGCAACCCAAAAAATATCCGGAAATTGAGCGACTTAGCTGCGCCGGGACTGCGGGTGGCCATAGCGCGTCCGGATACGGTTTGTGTAGGACTGTACGCGGTCGAGATTATCGAAAAGAACTTGACGAAAGAACAGATAAAAGCCTTGCGAAAAAACATTGTAAATTATACTGAAAGCTGTGAAAAAACAGCGACGAGCATATCGTTAAATACCGCCGACGCCGTAATGGGATGGAGCGTTTTTCACTATTGGGACCGGGAAAGAATAGAAACGGTTAATCTGGCAAAAGAAGAAATATCGCGGGTTGGATATATACCGATTGGCGTTTCCCGATACACGAAAGACAGAAGGTCGGCGCAAAAATTTATTGACTTTATCCTGTCTGATGAAGGTAAGGCCATCTTCAGAAAATATCATTATTTTATGACTCCCGAAGAGGCCTATCGCTACATCGGTTTAAAGAAACCGGTAGGCGGGGAATATAGCGTGCCCGCGGAATGGATCAATGAATGAGAATTACTGTCGGCCTGAAACGGACATTGATAATAAATGCCCTGGGGATTTTTTGTTTATACTTTCTCTTGGTCGTCTCCGTATTTTATTTTTTCAAACCGTCTATTTCTTTAAGCATACTGACATCTAGTCGAACGATATATTCGTTGGGCCTCAGTCTTTTTGCGGCCACGGCGGCAACGTTGATTGCCATAATTTTAGCAATCCCTTCCGCTTATGCTCTGTCTCGGTACGACTTTCGCTTAAAACCGCTTGTTGACGCGTTTCTGGAACTGCCATTGGTAGTATCTCCCGCGGCTCTTGGAGCAATGGTGCTGATTTTTTTTAATAATCCCGTGGGATCGTGGATTAATGAACATGCAGGCAATTTCATTTTTACCGTGAGCGGGGTTATTCTCGCCCAGTTGGTTGCCGTGCTCGGCATTGCCGTGAGACTGATTAAAGCTGTTATGGACGAAGTCCCGGTCAGATACGAGCATGTTGCGCGGAGCTTGGGCGCTTCGCCATATTACACCTTTAAAAATATTGTCTTGCCCATATGCAAGGGGGGGGTTATTTCTGCTTCCATCCTAACATGGGCAAAAGCCTTTGGTGAATTTGGCGCTACCATAACCATTGCCGGTTCCATTCCGAATAAAACAGAAACACTCCCTATTGCCGTTTTTATGAGACTATCTTCTGCCGACATTGAGGGCGCCGTTGTCATGATTCTTCTTTCCGTTATCATTGGCCTCGGCATATTGTATATCTATAAAAGACTGTCCGGTCATAAAGGGATTCCCGATGCTTGAGCTGAAGAATCTTTCCGTCCATATTGGCGATTTTAAAGTTGTGGATATCTCTTTATCTATCAAGAACAGTTCCATCCACGCAATATTGGGTCCGTCGGGGAGCGGAAAAACTATTTTAGTCGAGACCATTGCAGGATTCCATAAGCCGTGCGGCGGGCGAGTGTTCTTAGAAGGCGTAGACATTACGGCGCATGCTCCTGAATGGCGATACATGGCGTATGTCCCTCAGGATTTGGCGCTTTTCCCACACTTGACGGTTAAAGAAAATATCTATTTTGGCTTGACGGCGCGAGGCGGGGATAACGAAACATTAAAAAGAAATGCCGATGCAATAGCAGAGTCTCTTTATATCAAAACCTATTTTGATCGCAATATTGCAACTCTCAGCGGCGGCGAAAAACAGCGGGTGGCTCTGGCAAGGGCGCTTGCAACGGGAAACAAGATACTCTTGCTCGACGAACCATTTTCTGGACTTCATCCGGGTCTCAGAAAAGAATTCTGGTTTTTATTAAAAGAGCTGCAAAACCGGCATCACTTGACGATAATCATCATTACCCATGATCTTGAAGAAGCCTTTTTTTTGGGAGATCATATCAGCATTCTTATTGACGGGATGGTTCATCAAAGCGCCGCGAAAGAAAAGTCGAGGATTCCAAAAGACAAAACGGTGGCGCTCTTCTACGGCATACGAAACATCTTTCCCGGCATATTTTCAGAACAAACCTTGCTGATTCCAACATTGAATCTGACCTTGCCTGTCTCTGATTGCTGGAAAACCCAAAAGGAAAATGGGAAAAGAGTTGATGTTGGCGTAAGGGCGGAAGACCTGATAATCTATGATACGGAACGGATTCACGGTGTCCTTAATTTATCACCGGAGGTAATTTCTATGCCGACGGTGCGCGGGAAAATTACCGCGTGTTTTGAAAAGGGACATAGCGCCACCGTCATTTTTTCTCCCATAAACTCAGATATCGTGCTGGAAGTGGAAATCCCGTATCACAAAGTGCAAAAATTATGCGGCAAGAAAAGGACAGACATTGCTGCTGTGGCCATTCCACCGGACAGAATATTCATTTTAGAATCTCACGAGGAGGCAATGTGACCGGGGGCGCCCTCCGCAAGCCCCGCCTACCAGGCGGGGTTAAGGGGCGCAATGAGGAACATAATTATTCCTTGCCGGGAAGCCCCGCTCTCTGAGCGGGGAGCTTCACTATTCCAGCGTTGTGCGTGAAATCATTTTCTTGACAAAAACTCGTGGATTGTCTATACCTTTGCCGCAGCATTGCAGGTATTCAGTAAATATTTGGAGCGATATCAGTGAGTTACTTATTGTTAATCTTCATCCCGTTAATATGAGGCGATAACAGAGGACCCGGGCGGTCCTCCGGAAGACGCCGTCCTGCCGTTTCTCCCCCCTGACCGGTTAGCCCCCTGATGGTCATGCCGCGGTGATTTACGGTATGGCGCAATCAGGAAGCGACAGTGGTCAATCCATATTCAATAGTCTCGTTTTATTTCAACCGAACCAAGAATATTTTCTGCAGGGGACTGGTCTATCCCTGGCCCTACCGGATTGTCCGTATTGCCTTGGCGGCCCTCTTCATTTACGGCGGCGTGACCAAGCTCTTCGATTCCAAGGCGTTTGTCGCAACCATTTCTGCCTATGATCTGTTGCCTGAGGCGCTTCTCCCTTTTTTTGCCGTTGGGTTGCCGTTGATTGAGACGATTGCCGGCCTCGCGTTGCTACTGGATCGGCCCTGGGGGCTCCATCTGATCACCGGTCTTCTCGCGCTATTCGTATTTGTCTTGGGCTACGGAATTATCGGGAACCTGGATGTTGATTGCGGCTGCTTCGGGGCCGAGGAACTGGAAAAACAGGCCGGTCTGCGGGAGGCCTTTTATCGAGACCTGATCCTTATCGGGGTGGTGGCGCCGTATCTCTATCTCTCCCGGCGGGTCCGGGAATTTGCCAACAGTGGGAAGGAATAAATAGTTTTAGAGGCTCCAGAGGGAAGCCGGATTATAAAAAAGAAAAGGAGAAAAAATGAAAAAGCAAAAAAATTTGACCTCGGTTTTTATTGCGGTCTTGCTGGTGTTTGGCATGGCCGGTGGCGCCCTGGCGGCATGGGGAACCAAGGAACTCGATACGGAGAAGATTGCCGTTACCTTCGCCAGGGAGGTGGAAAGAGGCGGCTACAAGATTCTCGCAACGGAAGAACTGAAAGGCTGGATGGATCAGAATAAGCCGATGCTGATTGTGGATACCATGCCCTATGAAGCGAGCTACAAGAAGCAGCATGTCCCTGGGGCCGTGCAGATTGAGTTCCCGATTCCCGAAATGAAGCAACTGGACGACAAGACCAAGGCCGCGCTGGAGAAGCTGTTGGGGCCGGACAAGAAGCGCCTAATAGTCTTTTACTGCGGTTTTGTCAAATGCACCAGGAGCCACAGCGGAGCGATGTGGGCCGTCCGTTTGGGCTACAAGAACATCTACCGTCATCCCGGCGGCATCAAGGCCTGGGAAGAGGCGGGATACCCTGTCGGCAAGGTGAAATAGTGAAGCCCCCCGCTCAGAGAGCGTGGTCCCGATGCGCCCCCGGTCAAAACATCAAGGCGGAACCGTGGAATTGATTTACCATTGTTGTTTAAGAAGTGCGGTCGCAACCGCTTTGCTGATGCTCTGCATCCTTCTGGCCGATTGGAAGGACGCGGGGATGAAATTGGAGAAATGAATAGCCGTGGAAAAATGTCATGATGCCGAAAAAGGAGGTTGGAAGGCATGAAGGTCACCGTTGACGCCAGGGGGCTTGCCTGCCCGGAGCCCGTGCTTCTGGCAAAAAAAGCGATCGAGGAAAACGATGAAGTAACCGTTATCGTGGACGATGAGATTGCCCTGGAAAATATCCGCCGCCTGGCGTCAAAAACGGCCTGCGGCTTCTCCGTGACGGAAAAGGAGGGAGGGGTTCGGGAGATTGCGCTGGTGCGAACAGAGGCGACAGGTCAGCACCCCGTGGATTCCGGCGCTATCACCGCAGAGCTGTCCTGCGCCGTTGTGCCGAAAAAAGAAATGGGCGCTGTTGTGGTGATCCTGTCCGACAACCGCATGGGGCGGGGCGATGACGTCCTGGGGGACATCCTGATCCGGAGCTTCGTCCATACCCTGTTGCAGCTGAAGCCCCTGCCCGTGACGATCATCTGTTACAATGCCGGGGTGAAACTGGCAGTGAAGGCTTCGCCGGTTCTCGACGACTTGCGGCAATTGGCGCAGGCCGGGGTGGATATTCTGGTCTGCGGGACCTGTGTGAACTATTTCGAACTGGGCGATCAAATTGCGGAGGGGCGGATTTCCAATATGTACGACATCGCTGAAACGATGGCCGGCGCCGTCCGGTTGCTGCGTCCATGAGGGAACCGCAAGAATTCATAGTGTTCCTTTTCCCCTCCGTCAGCTATGTCCTGAAAGCGGAAAAGATTCTCAAGGAACAGGGAATTGTCCATAAGCTGATTCCCGTTCCCCGCCATATCAGCTCCGACTGCGGCGTCTGCCTCCGTGTTGCGGTGGGACAGCAGGAGCGTGTGGCGGGAGTGCTGCAGGGCCGGGTAGACTGGGAAAGGACGGTTTTTCTCTAAACCGGAGGCAACAAATGCAACCAGAAGCGGCCGATAATCGGCTCATCTATTTCGATAACGCCGCCACGTCCTGGCCCAAACCGGCGGAGGTGATCGAGGCGATGACCCATTACAGCGGGAGGATCGGCGGGAGTCCCGGTCGTTCCGGCCACCGCCGCTCGCTCGACGCGGGACGGATACTCCTGGAAACCCGCGAGGCGCTGGCGGAGCTTTTCGGGATCGAGGATTCCCTCCGGATCGCCTTCACCAAGAATGCCACGGAGGCGCTGAATATCGCTCTGCTGGGTCTCCTGCATCCGGGTGATCATGTGATCACCTCGAGTATGGAACACAATTCCGTCATGCGGCCGTTGCGTTTTTTGGAAACCCAGGGGATACAGCTATCGGTTGTTTCCTGCTCCGGCGACGGCAGGCTGAATCCTGAGGATGTCCGCGCCTCGATTCGGCCGCAGACCCGCCTGCTGGTCGCTGCCCACGCCTCGAATGTGACGGGAACCATCCATCCCATTGCCGAGTTGGGACAAATCGCCCGGGATCGTGGGATCCTGTTTTGCTTGGATGCAGCGCAGACGGCCGGGGCGTTGCCCATCCATATCGAAAAAATGGCGATTGACCTCCTGGCTTTTTCAGGTCATAAGTCACTCTTCGGACCTCAGGGGACAGGGGGACTTTATATCCGGGAGGAAGTGGAAAAGCGTCTCCGGCCTTTGATGATGGGCGGCACGGGAAGTCGCTCGGAGTTTGAGAGGCAACCGGATTTCATGCCCGACAAATACGAGTCGGGAACCCCCAACACCGTCGGGATCGCCGGCCTTGGCGCCGGGGTTCGTTTTGTCCTCACGGAAGGGGTGCAGGCAATCCGCAGCAGAGAGGAAATGTTGACGGAACAATTCCTTGATGGTCTTGCCTCCCTGAAAGGCGTTGTCGTTTATGGACCTCCCGACGCCGCGAGCCGGACGGCAGTTGTTTCTTTTACCATTGCCGGTGTTTCTCCTTCCGAGGCGGCCCTGGAATTCGATGAGCGCTTCCGCATCCTCTGTCGGCCGGGACTGCATTGCGCTCCGGCCGCGCACCGGACGATCGGGACCTTCTCCCAGGGAACGGTCCGCTTCGGGTTCGGGTATTTTAACAAAGATGAGGAAATCTCCTTTGCCCTGGAGGCGATCCGATCTCTGGTCGCGGGAGATTAATATCCACAGAGAGAGGGACGGAAAGAATGCCGATCAATGATTTTATAAAAAAGTCGCAAGACGGCGGAAGTTTTACGAAGGAGGAGCTGCTGGAGATGCTGAGTTATCCTTCCGATTCCGACGCAACCTATCAGATCATGGCGGAAGCCAATCGCATCTCAAAGGAACTGACGGGAAATAAGGCGGAAGTGCATGCCCAGTTTGCCCTGAATCTTGCCCCCTGCGCCTGTAATTGCCTCTTTTGTTCTTTTGCGAAGGCGAATGGCGTTTTTGAGCGGGAAACAAAAATTACCCCGGAGGAGGCCGTGGCCAACGCCCGGCAGTTGGAAGACGAAGGCGCCAACGCCGTCTTCCTCATGACCACGACCCACTACCCCTTCGGGCAATTTCTGGAGATTTCCCAAGAGGTAAGAAGAAACCTGAAAACCGGGACTACGCTCATCGCCAATGTAGGCGACCAGTCTTTCAGAAACGCTCTCAGAATGAAAGAAGCCGGTTTTAACGGCGTGTACCACGCCCTCAGGCTGCGGGAAGGAACAGATACCACCATTCCCCCTGAACTACGACGGGAAAGCATTCGGAACTTCCAGGAGGCTGGGCTCAAAGTCGGTACTTGCGTCGAGCCTCTGGGACCGGAACATACGAATAAAGAGATTGCCGAGATGATTCTCACTACCGGTTCTTTCAGCCCCGCATACAGCGGTGCGGCCCGTCGCATCGCCATCCCGGGGACGGAAATGGAACGGCGCGGAATGATCAGCGAGTTGCGCATGGCCCAGATTGTCGCTGTCACGCGACTGTCCGTACCGAGGACGGTTCTGGGGAACTGCACCCATGAGCCCTGCACCTTAGGAGCAATTGCCGGAGCTAACCTCTTCTGGGCGGAGATAGGGGCGAATCCACGGGATACGGCGGAGCGCACCGAAACAGGAAGAGGGCATGACGTTCGAAAATGCCGGACCTTGTTTCATGAAAGCGGGTGGGGTGTCTTGGATGGGCCATCCCGCTTCTATCAAATATCATCATGATCGAATAAAGATGGCGGAATATCCGCACTGTTAAACAAAGTGCTTGACAGTGCCACGACAGTTGGAATTATATGCATATGCTTATCTCATGAAATAGCGGATATAATCGAAGAGCTTGCTGTAGGCATTATGGAATGGAATAAGTATTGATGAAGGCAAAATACTCAGACTTCTTTCAGACGATTCTCGATAGCGTCGCCGATGGAATCTTTACGGTGGACAAGAACCGCCGGATCACGTCGTTCAACCGAGCAGCGCAGCGAATCACGGGATTCGCGCGTGAAGAGGCCATCGGAAAGCCCTGCTATGAGGTTTTTCATGCGAGCATCTGCCAGAACGCCTGCGCGTTGGAGGAGGCGTTGAAAACCGGCAACGAGGTCATTGACCGTCCGCTGAATATTATTAACAAGGAAGGGAAAGCGGTTCCGATCAGCGTCAGCGCTTCCGTCCTCAGTGACGGAAAGGGAAACGTCAGGGGGGGCGTTGAGACGTTCCGCGACCTTTCGGCTATCGAGGAACTGAAAAAGGAGATACAGAAACGATATACGTTTGAGGACATCGTCAGTAAAAACCGGGAAATTCAGAAGATATTCAATATGCTGCCGGATGTGGCCGAGAGCGACAGTACGGTGCTGATTGAGGGGCCGAGCGGATCAGGTAAGGAGCTGTTTGCCAGAGCCATTCATAATCTTAGCGCAAGAAAAGAAAAACCCTATGTGGTGGTAAATTGCGGGGCGCTGCCCGATAACCTGATCGAATCCGAGTTATTCGGCTATGTGAAAGGGGCGTTTACCGACGCGCATCGCGACAAGCAGGGCCGCTTCGCGCTTGCGGAGGGAGGTACGATTTTTCTTGATGAAATTGGTGATATTTCACCGTTATTTCAGGTAAAACTGCTCCGCATACTCCAGGAAAAAGAGTACGAGCCGCTCGGTTCAACAAAGACCATGAAGGCTGACGTGCGTATCATGGCAGCCACCAACCGGAATTTGGCCGAGCAAGTGCGCAGCGGTAAATTCAGGCAGGACCTATACTATCGTTTCAACATCGTCCGCATCGAACTTCCTCCCCTTGCCCGTCGCCGTGAGGATATTCCCCTGCTCATTGAGCATTTCATCAGTGTATTCAACCTGAAACGCAATAAAAAAATAACTGGTGTCTCGGACAATGTCATGGATTTTTTGATGCGCTATTCGTTCCCCGGAAATATCCGTGAACTTGAGAACATCATCGAACATGCTTTTGTCCTGTGCCATGAAAGCGTCATCGAGATAAAGCACCTGCCGTCGGAAATTATCGAGGCATTCACCGGAATGAGGCCGCTACCGAAGGATGACGTTTCACCTCTCAATGTCGCCGAGAAAACCGCAATTGAAGAAACTCTCAAAAAACATTCCGGTATGCGTGCGGCCGCGGCGCGCGATCTGGGCATCAGCACCGTCACCCTCTGGCGGAAGATGAAGAAATTCCAAATTGAATTCAGTAGCGAGCTCATTCCTCGTGGCTTGCCGCGGGGTAAGCGAGCGAATGATAAACGATAATGTTGTTCCTTGGGAATCGAAGATTCTCCGCAGCAAGCTGCGGAGAGCTTCAGCCCTGACGACAATCCCTGCACTTCCCCTCCTTCAAACCAAGTTAGACATTTCATAAAAGAAATATATTTCATCAAGGCTCTTTCATTAATGAAAAAGCCAGAGGGCGCCTTTCCGTTCCCTTAAGCGGCGTTTCAGGATTACCAATGACGATAATGGCTTATCTTATCAAGTGTTATAAGGAGTGATGGCGTGACTGTCCTCAATGGCACGCAATTTGAGATCAGGAATGGGTGTCATGAATAAAATGAAAGTTGCAATAGCAGTTTTCAAGGAGCATGTATCCCTGCGGTTCGACTGCGCAGAGGAAGTGCTTTTCGTAGAATTCGAGAACGGCGAGATTGTTTCGCGGAAAATGGCCTCAATGGAGGGACTGAATCCCCTTCAAAAACTGAGGAGTATTTCCACATCAGGCGCCACACGGTTAGTTTGCGGCGCGATGCCCGGTTTCTACAGGAGAATGACGGATTTCCTCGGCATTCGGATTATGCATGCCGAAGGAATGGCAATAGATATTCTGATAGAGCATCTGAAGCGGGGAAAATCCAATTTAATTGTCCCGTGTAGTCAGAGAGGGCGGGGCAAACACCGCCGTGATGGATGCCCCTGGATGGTAACCGGCGGTTAAGTGATACCGGAAGGAGGTGGACGAGTATGCCAGGATTTGATGGAAGCGGCCCGACAGGGATGGGACCGAGGACCGGAGGTGGTTTTGGTTCCTGCCCACCCGGTGCGGACGGAACGGCAGGCACAACGCTTTGCGGAATTGGCCGCGGCGGATTGCCGTGGGGCGGCGGTCGCGGAAGATTGCGGGGCGAAGTCGGAGGGACGGGTTTTCTCCGTTTTTGCAGGGGATTTTTCGGACGCGGACGTATGACACTGCAGGACGAGGCGATTATTCTCGGGAACCGGATATCTGCTTTGGAGGAAGAACTGGCGGCGGCGCGCGAGCAGCTTGCGTCGTTCAGGAAAGACGCCAATGGGAAAAAGGAGTAACCCTATCGCGCAAGGCCTTTCGGGAGCGTGTATGGCTCCCGAAAGGTTGTGGAAAGCGGTCATGTATACACAATGGGCGAATGTAACGATCGGATGTAGCTTTTTGAAGGAGAGGGCACATGAAAATCGCAATCACCGCGTCGGGAAAAGACATGAATGCCAACGTAGACCCGCGCTTCGGTCGTGCGGCGGGCTTCGTCATATATGATACGGAACTAAAGACAAGCGAATATGTCGCAAACACTCAGAATGTGAATGCCGTCCAGGGAGCGGGGATACAGTCGGCGCGGCTTATTTCCGGGACGGGAGCGAAGGTCCTTATAACGGGACACTGCGGACCGAAGGCTTTTACGGCACTTAACGCGGCCGGGATCAAAATCTTCACCGGAGCGAACGGCAGCGTGCGGGAAGCAGTTATGAAATTTGCGACCGGCAATTTGGCGGAAGCCGGGGGCGCCGATGTGAAAGGGCACTGGGCATAGTGCGCCATGAATGAGGACTTGATCGTAGCCGTTGCCAGCGGCAAGGGCGGAACAGGTAAAACCACAGTCGCCGTCAATATGGCGGCGGCACTCAGTCGCGCTCAATTTAGCGTCAGACTTGTGGACTGCGATGTAGAAGAGCCGAACGCCCATATTTTTCTCAAAACTGTAATGACGTCAAGGGAAAGCGCCGTTGTTCCCGTCCCGGTAGTGGATGAAGAAAAGTGCGACGGCTGCGGAAAATGCGGGGATGTATGCCGTTTCAGCGCTATCATTGCCCTGGGGACTAAAGCGATAACGTTCCCCGCGCTCTGTCACGGTTGCGGCGGATGTGTCATGGCGTGTCCGAAAAAAGCGATAACGGAAAGCAGCCGCGAGATCGGCGCCATTGAAAAAGGGGTGTCGCAGGGTATCGAATTCATACAGGGATATTTGAAAATCGGCGAGGCTATGTCTCCCCCGCTTATCCGCGCGGTGAAGAAACAGGCCGTCGGTGATGGAGTAACCATTATTGACGCGCCGCCCGGCACTTCCTGCCCGGTGATTCAGGCCATACGCGGAAGCGATTATGTTATTCTGGTGACCGAACCGACTCCCTTTGGTTTGCACGATCTTGATCTTGCGGTCGAGACGGTCCGGCAGATCGGGATTCCTTTCGGGGTTGTCGTCAACCGCGCAGGTATTGGAGATGCAAGGACTCATGATTACTGCGCAGTACAGGATATTCCTATCATCGGCGAGATACGGGACGACCGGCGTATTGCCGAAGCGTACTCACGGGGCGAACTGGTGATTGATGCGCTTCCGCAGTTGGGAAAGGAATTTTTAGGAATATTCGGTCGCGCTGCAAGTGGGGCGCGTAAAAGGGAGGATGATCCACAATGAAGGAACTTGTCGTCATCAGCGGCAAGGGGGGCACGGGAAAGACAAGCATCGTCGCTGCATTCGCCGCCTTGGCCGCGAGCAAGGTGCTTGCCGATTGCGATGTGGACGCAGCTGACCTGCACCTTGTCCTCGATCCGAATATCAGACAGCGTGAGGTTTTCACGGGCGGCAGTGTTGCCCGGATAAAAATCGAAGAATGTGAACGTTGCGATATCTGCCGGAACCTCTGCCGCTTTGACGCAATTGACGACAACTTTAGGATTGACGAAATCGCCTGCGAGGGCTGCGGCGTCTGCCATGATGCCTGCCAATATGGGGCAATTGAACTGGCGACTAAAACCGCCGGCGAGTGGTATATTTCTGAAACCAGGCATGGCATGATGGTGCATGCGAAACTCGGCATTGCGGAAGAGAATTCGGGTAAACTCGTTTCTCTCGTTCGAACGCAGGCCAGAAAAATCGCAGCAGAAAACCGTTTGGAACTTGTTATCATTGACGGTTCTCCGGGGATAGGCTGCCCGGTGATTGCATCCATGACGGGCGTTGATCTTGCCCTTGCCGTCACGGAACCAACGCTTTCCGGCATCCATGATCTTGAACGCGTTGCCGGGCTCGCCAAGCATTTTGGAAACAGGCTGGCCGTCTGTGTGAACAAGTGGGATATCAACCCCGAGATGACCGGGCGGATTGAAAATTGGTGCCGCCGTGAAGGGCTTGCGGTGGCCGGGAAAATAGCCTTTGATCCTATTGTAACCAGGGCGCAGATTGCCGGAGTCAGTGTTATTGAGTATTCATCGGGCAGTGCGGCGCTGGAAATCAAAAAGGTGTGGCGTCGCATAGCGAGGGAAATGGAGCTGGAAAATATCGCATGAGTAAAAAAGCGCTGGGAACCCCGTCCATGAGCGGGAAGGTTTACGCGATTTGCGTGGGGAAAAAGCGGAGCATTGCCAAAGAGCGCGTGAAAGCCGGATTCATCCGGGCGGGATATGGTCTCGATGGAGACGTCCACGCCGGTTCGGGCAGAAGACAGATCGGTCTTCTTGCTCTGGAAAGGATTATAGCCGTAAACGGGGAAAATGAGCTCAACGCTGTACCCGGCGATTTCGCTGAGAACATTACTACAATAGGCATTGATTGGTCGGCGGCAACCATCGGCTCGCTGATAGGAATCGGAACGGTAAAACTCAGGATTGTGGAAAGAGGCAAGCCGGAACACGGTCCGGGGGATTATTCTTTTCACGGTGTTGCTCTTCTGGCCAAGGAAGGCATTTTTGCGGAAGTGATCGAGAGCGGATACATTGTGGAAGGCGATGCTATCGGCGTTTGTTTACCGGACGAAGAATAAGGAGGTCAATATGCCCATCTATGAGTACGAATGCACGAAGTGCGGAAAGAGATACGAACATCTGCACGCGAGTGAGGCGACACGGCGCGACGCGCCCGAATGCCCTGAATGCGGCGGTGCGGATGCAAAACGGGTGTTTTCTGTTTTCTCCGTAAACCACTCGCCTTCTTTTGGCGGAGGGAAAACATGCTGTGGATCAGACGACCCGAGAAACGTCGGGTGCGGCACTCCCGGTTCATGCTGTGCAAAGTGAACCGTTCTCTCTATACGCGAGATGAAAACAATGGCGCGGTTCCGACCGCGAAATGTGTACACCGGGCCATTGCAAATTATAGCTAAAAAGGATGTCAAAATCAGTCTCGACATTGATCTTAAACATAAGGGGAAAGTGAGGCAACAGGGATGACAAAACAAAACAGCGGGCACTGCAGCGTTCAGGACGGCGTGCCCAATTCGTCTCCGCACCGCGAGGCGGGGGAAGAACTTCTGGATAAACAGCAACTGCAGGAAAGGATGTCGCTGATCGGGCGTAAGATACTCGTTATGAGCGGTAAAGGAGGCGTCGGAAAAAGCACCGTAGCGGTAAATCTCGCCGTAACGCTGGCCATGCACGGACATCGCGTCGGACTGCTGGATGTGGACATACACGGTCCGAGCGTTCCCAAACTTCTCGGTCTGGGGAGAGAAACCATCCACACTTCTGACGGCGCGGTGCTGCCGGTGGAATATACGGTTGACGGTCATAACATCCATGTCATGTCCATCGGCTTCCTGCTCGAAAATCCGGATAACGCCGTCATCTGGCGCGGCCCGGTGAAGATGGGAGCCATCAAGCAGTTCCTGAAGGATGTATCCTGGGGGGCTTTGGATTATCTGATCATTGACTCTCCGCCCGGCACCGGGGACGAACCGCTTTCCGTGTGCCAATTGATCAATGGGCTGGACGGCGCGGTTATCGTCACGACGCCGCAGGAGCTGGCGCTTGTTGATGTGAGAAAATCCGTTACCTTCTGCCGGCAGCTCCGTCTGCCCGTGCTCGGAGTAATCGAAAACATGAGCGGGCTCCTGTGCCCGCATTGCGGCGAACGGATTGACGTGTTTTCATCCGGCGGCGGGGAGAAAATGGCCGGCGATATGGGTGTGCCGTTTCTCGGAAGGATTCCCATTGACCCCGAGATCGTGAAGAGCGGCGATGAGGAACGTCCGTACATGTATTATTATCCAAAAACAGTGACGGCACAAAGATTCGACAAGATTGTTGACCGAATCGCGGGCAATGAATCTTCTGTCGCTTCAGGTGTAAAGAACAAAAACACGGTGTAAACACTTCCCCAAGAGAAAGGAGAAAATTTATGAAGGTAGGTTTTGCTGTTCAGACCAACGAAGGAATGCAGAGCATGGTTTATGATCACTTCGGCTCAGCGCCGGCGTTTATCATCGTTGATACCGAGGGAGAAGATGTTCTGACGGTAAATAACAGTGACTTAAACCACGTCCACGGCGCCTGTAATCCGATTATGGCCCTTGACGGAAAGAATGTGGATGCAATGGTTGTTGGGGGGATAGGAGCGGGTGCGCTGGTAAAATTAAATGCAGCGGGGATAAAAGTCTTCGGGGCTGTGGCTCCGACAGTAAAAGAAAATCTTGCCCTGCTCACGGAAGGCGGACTTCAGGAGCTTTCCGTGGATAATTCCTGTCGGGCGCATCAGGGTGAATGCGGACATTAAGAAAAGTATTGTGCTCCGCGACCATCAAGATGGCCTTGCGCAAATGCCATCGAAAGAGGTGAAATATGGCCAACACAGATTTAGATTCTGTGGAACAATATGACGCTATTGGAACTTCACCGGACCGCTCCGATGCCAAAAGTAAAGCGACGGGGAGGGCTGTCTTCATCGAAGATATGCATTTTCGCGGCATGCTTTATGGGAAGGTGCTGAGGAGCAAGTTCGCCCATGCCCGCATCCTCAGCATTGATACGGCCAGGGCGGAAAAAATGCCGGGCGTCCGGGGGGTGGTCACCGGCGCCGATATCCCCGTCCTCCACGGCGAAGCCCTGAAGGACGATTGTTTCCTGGCGAGGGACAAGGTCCGCTATCGGGGGGAAGGGGTGGCTGCCGTTGCCGCCGTTGATGAGGAGACGGCGGAGGAAGCCCTCTCCTTGATTGACGTTTGCTACGAAGAGCTGCCCGCCGTATTCGATCCCGAAGAAGCGATTAAACCGGAGGCCCCCCTGATTCATGAACAGTTGGGCGCTTATCGCCATGCCCCGGGCATTGAGCCCATCTCCGGGACAAACATCTGCAACTACTTCCATCTGGAGAAGGGCGATGTGGATAAAGGCTTTGCCGAGGCCGACCTTATCATTGAGGACAAGTTCACCACCGGGATGCAGCAGCATTGCACCCTGGAGACGCACTGCGGCATCTGTCTTATTGACGACGACAATCGCCTGACCCTCTGGGCGACCAACGACTCCCCCTACCGCACCCGCAAGGAAATAGCGGATGCCCTAAAGATACCGCAAATCAATGTCAGGGTAATCTGCGCCCCTTACATAGGCGGCAATTTCGGCGGCAAGGGCGGCCTGAAGGCGGAGGCTGCCGCCATTGCCCTGGCCTGGAAAATCAGGAACAAACCCATCAGGGTGCTGTTTACCCGCGAAGAAGAATTCACCTCCGCCATTGTCCGACACCCGTCGGTCATCTACCTGAAAACGGGCGTTAAAAAGGACGGCGCCATTACGGCACGTGCAGTCAGGATGTACTTTGCCACGGGGGCCTACGCCGAAAAAGGGCCCACGATAACCCGTTTTGGCGGGGTCTCCGGCGCAGGACCTTACAACATCCCCAACGTGAAGATTGAGGCCTCCTGCGTTTATACCAACCGGCAGCTCTCCGGCGCGATGCGGGGTTACAGCGGGCCGCAGGCTGCCTGGGCCTATGAATCCCACATGGACAATGTGGCGTGCAAGTTGGGGATTGATCCGCTGGAGTTCAGGCTGAGGCACGTCTATACCGACGGCGACACCCACGCCTCCGGACAGGAGATTTATTCGGAGGGCTTGAAAGAATGCCTGGAAAAGATAGGCGAGCGCATGGAGTGGGGGAAAAAATCCCTCGGCAGGAACAGGGGGAAGGGAGTGGCCTGCATGGAACGGGCGGTAAAAACACCTTTTGGATCTGCGGCCTTCGTAAAAGTAAACGAGGACGGGACGGTGGATTTGCTGAGCAGCACCACCGAGGTGGGTCAGGGGGCGGACACGGTTCTCTGCCAGATCGTGGCCGAAGAGCTTGGCGTGCCCTTTGACTGGGTAAAGAAAGCGACGCCCGATACGTCCACAACCCCCTATGACACCTCCACCACGTCCAGCCGTTCCACCTTCCATATGGGCAATGCCGCTAAAGCGGCGGCGGCGGACGCAAAGGGGCAAATTCTCAAACTGGCGGCGGAATTGCTCAAAACAAATGCCGATGACCTCGCCATCAAGGGCGGGAACGTTTATCTAAAGGACAACGGCGGCTCAAGCCTTTCCATCGCCCAGGTTCTCGGCAAGCACTTCGGCCACAGCGCCACCGTTTTGGGACGGGGATTTTATTACCCGCACCTGGAAGTCCCGGTAGAGTATTTTTCCACGCACATGATTTTCTGGCTATTGGGCGCGCATGGAGTAGAGGTTGAGGTAAACAGGCAGACCGGCGAGGTTAAAATCCTGAAGGTATACGCCGCCATGGATGTAGGAAAGGCCTTGCATCCCTCCAATTGTACGGCTCAGTTGGAAGGCGGGGTTTCGATGGGGCTGGGATTTGCGTTGTATGAAAACTTCATCTTCCGGGGGGGCGATTTTTTGAACCCCAGCTTGTTGGATTACAAGATACCGACGGCCCTGGAGATGCCGGAGATCGAACCCATTATAGTGGAGTGCGCCCACGAGGAAGGTCCTTACGGCGCCAAGGGCATTGGTGAGACAACCAACGTGTCTCTGCCGCCTGCCCTGGCCAACGCCATTTACGATGCCGTAGGCGTGAGAATCCATGAACTTCCCATTACGCCGGAAAAGATACTTTATGCCTTGAAGCAGGTATCGGAGAAAAAAACGCAACAGCGGGCTGATGCCGATCCGGCGACCGTCGGAAACCCATTCGGGGGGAAAAAATGAAATTGCCCAGGTTCGAATATGTGAGACCTCAATCAATGAGCGAGGCCTGTAAAACAGCTTTTGGAGAAGGACCAAAAGCCCAGATCATTGCCGGCGGCACGGATATCCTGCCGGCGCTTAAATACAGGCTCAAAACCCCCGGGATACTGATTGATATAAGCTCTGTGCCCGATCTCGATACGATCACGTACTCCGAGCAGGAAGGGCTTACGGTCGGGGCGCTCGTTACCCTCCGCCGGCTGGCGGCTCATAAGGACGTCAGGGAAAAATATCCGCTCTTGACGCAGGCAGCCCTGTCGGTAGGCAGCGCCCAGCTTCAGGCGATGGGAACCATCGGCGGCAATCTCTGCCAAGACGCCTGCTGCATCTATTACAATCTGCCGTCCGTGTCCAGACAGGGTCTTGATCCCTGCTTCAAACTGGGGGGCGGGCGGTGCCATGCCGTTCAGGGCAGCAAGATTTGCCATGCCACCTATTCAGGCGATATGGCCCCGGCGCTGCTGGCGCTTCGGGCGTGTGTTACCATCGCCGACGGAACAGGAGAAAATACCATCCCGCTCAATGAACTTTATTCCGGACGGGGCGAAGCCCCCCATGTGTTGGAGCCGGGCCGGATTTTGAAGGGAATCCAGGTGCCGCCGCCGTTCCATAACGTCGGGATCTATGTTAAGATGCGCATACGGAAAAGCATTGATTATCCTTTGCTGGGCGTGGCGGTCAATCTCCTGCCGAACGGCAAAGATGGAGCTCTGAAAGACATCTTGGTTGGTCTGACAGGGGTAGAGAAATCTCCACTCCTGATCACGCCGCCGGATGAGATAAAAGACACTTATGAACTTGAAAAACAGACGGAAATCATGGCTCAAGCGGCTCGCAGCAAGGCGCATCCGATTGCCAACACTTCCGGTTATTCCCCGCGTTACCGGCGGGAAATGGTCAGTGTATATGTACGGCAGGGCGTGCTTCAGGCTCTGGAAATCGCCGCAGGAAGGGGATAGATCACGTGAAGACGATCATGCTTACAGTAAACGGAGAGGCGTACGAATTGGCGGTGGCGCCCAATGACATGCTTTTGGATGTAATAAGAGATAAACTTGACCTCACGGGCGCCAAAAAAGGGTGCGACACCGGCGCCTGCGGCGCCTGCACCGTAATCATGGACGGCGAGCCGATTCTCAGTTGCATGACCCTAGCCGTGAGATGTCACGGGAGAGAAATCACGACTATCGAGGGATTGGCGCCCCGCGGAGAATTGCATCCCCTACAGCAGGCGGCCATAGATCACAATGCCGTTCAATGCGGTTTCTGCACGCCGGGATGGTTGCTCTCCGCAAAGGCGCTGTTGGATGGGAATCCTCATCCTTCACAGGAGGAAGTGCGCACCGCCATCGCCGGCAATCTCTGCCGCTGCACCGGATATAAAAAGATTGAGGACGCTATTTCAGCGGTGGCCGGCCGGAATCAGGGCGTCGTAAAGGGTAAAAATCGGGATTGACGACGCGCACCATATCGCCAAAATTAACGAAAGGGGAGAGAGCGTATGAAGGAGGGAGGGAACGGTCGATGAAAACAGCACGAGGAAGCCTTACCATTTTGACGGATAACACCGTACCCGAAAGGAGCAATGCTATTGCGGAACATGGTTTTTCCGCTTTTCTGGAAACAGGGGAGGGGAATTTTCTCTTTGATACGGGAAAAGGAAAAACCGTCGTCCACAATGCCGCGATCCTGAAAAAAGATTTAGCAGGCATAAACAAGATAGTTCTCAGCCATGCCCACGGCGATCACACCGGGGGGTTGCCGGACGTGCTGCCGGCTGTGTCTGCGAAACAGGTTGATGTTTTTGCCCATCCCGACATCTTTGCCGATCGTTTCAGAGAAAAGAACGATCAACGGACATACGGCGGGATTCCTTTCATCAAAGGGTATCTGGAGAAAATGGGCGCCCGGTTTGTGTTCAATAATGAGTACCGGGAAATTGAAGAAGGGGTCTTCCTGACCGGCGAGGTGCCGCGGGAAACATCCTTTGAGGGGGGCGACATGGGCAATCGCTATGTTATCCGGGAAGGGAAAGTCGAACCTGATGTCATTTTGGACGATCAATCGCTGGTAATCCATGTCGAGAAAGGGATCCTGATCGTTCTCGGGTGCGCGCACGCGGGGATCGTCAATGTCATTAACCATGCAATAAAAATGTCGGGCGTGGACGAAATTTATGGAATTATCGGCGGTACGCATATCGGCCTTTCAGGGGACGCGCAACGGGATAAAACCATTGAAGCCCTGAAGAACTATAAAATAGAACACCTTATCCCCGCGCATTGTACGGGGGCTGAAGCCATGTGTCTTATGCGAAACGCCTTTGGAAACATTTTCCAGTTTTCCCATGTGGGGATGACGTTTCATTTTTAAACCGGGAAACTAAAAAAACAGGGAGGTGGAGACATGTGTACGGCGGGACCAAAATTACCGAAAGCCGAACCGGTAATCGCAATAACGGGAAAAACCGCGCTGCTGGTTTTAGACGGCAGCAAGCGCTGGGAGGATCCGACACAACCCTGTCACCGGCTGGTGCCGGGGTTGTCGAAGTTCCTGGAGCGGGCCCGGCAAGCAGGAATTCCTATTATTTATTCCGTATCATTCAGAAACAAGGGGACGCCGGAAGGGCAGGTGTGCGCCGACCTGAAGCGAAGGGCTTCCGAGCCGGTCATCTATCCCGACGGGTTCGATAAATTCACGGGCGGCGAATTGCAGTCCTATTTACGCCTTTACGACGTGGACACGCTGATCATTACGGGATACCGTTCGAACATTTCGGTGCTGAATACCGCCACCAAGGCCACGAGGGAACTGGGCTATAAGGTCATTATCCCCATTGACGGCATGACGGCAAAAACGGATTATGAACAGGAATACACCCTTTTTCATTTAACCGTTTTGCCGAACCAGGCATCCGAACTTTTTACCTTCACGATGCTGGACATGATCAGTTTTCAACGTCTATAGCTCAATACAGCGATAAGGTTCTCGATCACTTTCTGAATCCGAGGAATACGGGCGTTATCGAAAACGCCAACGGGATAGGCGAGATCGGCAACCCGGATAAGTCTTTCGGGACTTCCGCGCTGCAAGAGACGGTCATGGATTATTACCTAGGGAAGGTAAGCAAGGAGAACAAGGAATGAAAGTAAATCTTAAATTCAACGGCATGCCGATTCTTTACAAGACGTTGAATAGAAAAAAAGAGGTGGAAATTGAATTTACGGGGAATACGCTTCGGGAACTGATAGTCAGATTGACGGGAAAGTATGGCCTTCCGATGCAGAAAGCCCTCCTGGATAAAAATGGTGATGTGGATGTGGAAATCAGGGTGGTCCTGAATGGTGCAAGCTATCTGACCGAGTGTCGGATGGAAACGGTATTGAATGACGGGGATACCCTGGCTTTTATGGGCGCATCCTGAGGGTAACTTCTTAAGGCAGCCTGTATGGCTGCGATAAAAGCAACAATAGACCACCTCCCGGAGGTGGGAGGAGTGGTTGTTCCCCAGCATCGCCCTGTAGAGGAGACACGACAAAGTGAGTGTATTTGTTCCACGGATGATGTTTTTTACGAAGGGTGTAGGCACGCACAAGGAGGAACTCCACTCCTTTGAACTGGCCTTAAGAGATGCCGGTATTGAAAAATTCAATCTGGTGCAGGTTTCCAGTATCCTGCCGCCCCATTGCAAGGTGATTTCCCGCGCCCGTGGCTTAAAATTGCTGCAGCCCGGCGCCATCACCTACTGTGTGTTATGCCGTTGTTGCAGTAATGAGCCGGGACGTTTGCTGGCGGCCTCAATCGGGTGTGCCATTCCCACGGACAAGAGCACCTATGGCTATATAAGCGAGCACCATGCCTTCGGCTGGACGGAAAGAAAAGCGGGAGACTACGCGGAAGACTTGGCCGCGGCCATGCTGGCCTCAACCCTCGGTATTGATTTCAACATTGATGAGAGCTGGGACGAGAAAAAAGAGATATTTAAAATAAGCGGCAAGATTGTAAGCACCAGGAATATAACTCAGTCAAGCATTGCAAGGAATCGGGGATATACAACGGTGATAGCTGTTGCTGCATTTGTATTTTAATAAAAATACAGAGGGGAATTCAACATGGGCGCAGTGAGACAAGCCTGCTATGCAAAAGAGATGAGCCCGACGGGACGGTCGAAGCTTATCTGCGGGGAAAAAGGAGAATAGGCCAATGAAAATATTGGAAGACCTCTTTTTAAGCCTTCAGAAGAACGATTACCCGGTCAAAAAAGTCCATACCTGTGTCTTCTGGACGGGTGTCATCAGCAAGCATTGCGGCCTTTCCTCCACTTTCAGAGATGAAGAAATTCCCCACGTTCGCGGTGTGAGGGATGTTGGAAACCTCACCCAAAAGACGGCTTTGGAATTGACTGAGTATGCCCGATCGGGAAGCCTTCTGGAGGCCTCCATCGGCATGGCAACTATCAATTCACTGATTGATATTGATGAATCCAAATGCGTCGAAAAGAATGCACTGGATGTAATTTTGGAGCAGGGAAAAGGGAAAAATGTAGCTGTGGTTGGCCATTTCCCATGGATCCAGAAATTGAAAGGAGAGGTAAAGAATCTCTGGGTCCTCGAACACCGAATTCGAGAGGGAGATCTGCCGGCAAAGGAGGCTCAGAGAATTTTGCCGGAATGCGATGTCATCGGCATAACAGGAACATCCTTTATCAATCATACATTGGAAGATCTTCTCGCTCTCGCTGAAAGGTCTTTCGTTGTTTTGATCGGTCCTACTTCTCCGTTTTCCCCTGTGCTTTTTGATCATGGCATAGATGCCATTTGCGGCGTAAAGGTAAGCGATGCGGATAAAGTAGTGCGTTCCATCAGTGAAGGAGCGACCTTCAGAGAGGTGAGCGGGGTGAAACTTCTCACTATGGTTAGGGCAGTGTGATCTCGAAAATGATGACAATGATATAGTGACAAGCAATGGATGACAGCAATGATAGCCTTGAACGGCGCTGCCCTTTGCTGGGCGGGCCGGTATCTTTTCATTATTGCAGACAATGCGGGGATAACGGTCTTCCCTGCTGGAAAGCGTTAGACTGCTGGTGGGAATATTTTGATATTGTGACATTTTTTAAAAAGAACTTGTCCGAAGATCAATTCAGCCGGCTTATAACTTCAAAGCCAAAACCCAAAGTAAGTTCTCTGATTGAAATGATAGAACAGGCGAAAAGGCGGCGGCGCTGATCGTCGGGCCATCATATTTTTTGACCTAATATCCATTATTATAGGAGGGCATTGTGATTCTTAAGGAGTTGGCCGTGCGACCGATCATAGTAAACTGCTTTATCTCGGACGGTGAAGAAACCAAAGGGAACGCCATATGAGAGATCTGAAGATAGTAATAAAGGGAGCCGGAGAGATGGCCACCGGTATTGCGTGCAGGCTCTTTATGGCTAATCTTAAATCGCTGGTCATGATGGAAATTCCGCAGCCGGTTACGGTGCGCAGAACCGTAGCCTTTTCTGAGGCCGTGTATGAAAGGGGAAAAGAAGTCGAATGCGTAAAGGCAGAGTACGCGGGAAATTTTGTAGATATCTTCGATGTCTGGAGAAGGGGGAATATTGCCGTCATCGTTGATCCAGAATGGCGGTTTGTAAATGAACTGAAGCCGGATGTGGTAGTTGACGCTATCATGGCGAAACGAAATACAGGCACAAAAAAGGATGAATCTCCTCTGGTCATCGGTGTCGGACCGGGATTTGAGGCTCCCCGTGATGTCCATGCGGTGGTGGAAAGCAATAGAGGACATGACCTCGGTAAAGTAATATATAGCGGATCGGCAGAACCCCCAACGGGAATGCCTGGTTCCACAATGGGCTATGCCAAGGAACGGGTGTTGCGTGCGCCGCACAGCGGCCTGGTACGGCATATCAAAGATATTGGGGATGAAATCAAGAAAGGCGATCTTATTCTTTCTGTAGACCAAACCCCTGTGTATGCGTCTATTGACGGGATACTGCGAGGCCTTATTCGTGAGATACATGTAACGGCTGCGGAGAAGATCGGAGACATTGATCCGAGAGGCGTTAAGGAATACTGCTACACCATTACGGATAAAGCGCGTGCCATCGGTGGAGGCGTTCTTGAAGCGATCATGCACGTCTTCAATGTGAGTTAACGCAGAGGCGATGTTCCTAAATATATAGGCATCAGAATAGGATTGTATGGAACAGCACGATGATGAAGGCGGATGAACGATGACTGAAGACAAGGCGTTTATATCTCAATATAGCGATAAGGTTATTGATCACTTTCTGAATCCGAGGCATGCGGGCGTTATCGAAAACGCCGACGGGATAGGCGAGATCGGCGACCCGGAGTGCGGTGATTTTATGCGGGTATACCTCAAGATAGAAAAGCATATCGTCACGGACGTGAAGTACCAGATACGGGGTTGTCCGGCGTCTATCGCCTGCGCCAGCGCCATGACGGAACTGGCGATCGGGAAGGATCTGGACGACGTCATGATGATTACCGATGATGATATCGTCGAGGCGCTGGACGGATTGCCGGAAGTAAAGATTCACTGTTCGGCCCTGGGGGCTGGAGGGCTGCAAAAGGCGATCATGGATTATTACGAGAAGCATGTTGCGGGCAGCGGCAGTCCGGAATCACATTATACCGGTTAAACGGTTGTCAAAAATATGGAGGAGTATCATGTTCTACAAATTCGACGGGAAACAGCCGACAGTGGGGATCGGCACCTATGTAAGCGACACCGCGATAGTGATAGGGGATGTAAGGATCGGGAACAATTGTTACATCGGGCACGGCGCTGTCCTGCGCGGTGACTATGGCACTATCGAGATAGGGAATGAGACGGCGGTTGAGGAGGGGGCGATTATCCATGCCCCCCCCCAGGACTTTTGCTCCATAGGCAATGGGGTAATCATCGGTCATGGGGCGATCATCCATGCAAAGCGGATAGGCGATTTTGCCGGAATAGGCATGGGCGCCGTTTTGAGCATCCGGTCCGAGGTTGCCGCTGAATCCACCGTGGCGGAAGGCGCCGTAGTCAAGCGGGAGCAGAAGATACCTGAAGCGGTGGTGGTCGCCGGCAATCCGGCAAGAAAGATCAGGGATGTGTCGCAGAAAGAGAGGGATTTCTGGGCTTTGGCAAGAAAGGTTTACCTGGATTTGGCCCATAAGTACTGTAGCCTCGGCATGGAAAGAGTAGACATGCCTTAGGTCCGGCAGGGTTATCAAAGTATATATTATTGAGTAAAAAGATTTAGACAGGATCACGGCAACAAGGATGAACCCTGTTGTTAATCCATGATTATGAAAAAGATCGAAAGGAGTTCGTGAATATGCTGATCCCCCGTTTTGAATACCATAAACCTTCCACACTCAAGGAAGCCTGCGAGATAAAGGGGAAGTTCAAAGGCAAGGCGCAGTTGCTTGCAGGAGGCACGGATATCATCCCCAACATGAAAAAAAGGATAATTTTACCCGATAGCCTCATTTCATTAAACGGCATCAGTGAGTTGAAGTCAAATTCAGTAAGCGGGAAGAACCGATGTGCCCGTATCGGGGCATGTGCGACGGTCTCAAGCCTGATCAGAGGGAAATTCCTCCTGCCCTACAGCGCCTTGTTGACGGGCTTGGAATCACTGGGGTCGCCGTTGATCAGGAATATGGCAACGATCGGCGGCAACCTTGCCACAGCCAGACCGGCAGCCGATTTGTCGCCTTCTCTTATCGCCTATAAGGGAAAGGCAATCCTTTGCTCGGTTGCCGGAAAAAGAGAGGTCTCTTTAGATGATTTCTTCCTTGGGCCGGGAAAGACGATTTTGAATGATGATGAAATCCTCGCTGAAATTATTTTAGACGAATTGCCGGCCTGCACCGGAAGCGGCTATATAAAACTGGGAACGCGGAAGGCGCTCGAGATAAGTCTCGTTAACGTAGCTGCGGTTATTGCCCTCGAGAAACCGGACGGCGTCATTGCCGGCGCGAGAATTGTAATGGGAGCGGTCGGCCCAATTCCTCTACGGGCGACGACGGCGGAAAATCTCCTCATGGGCGAAAAGCCGAGCGACGGACTCTTTGCGGAAGCCGGCAAGGCCGCTGCAGAAGACAGCCGTCCCATTGATGATTTCAGGGGGTCCGCTGAATATCGCAGGGACATGGTTAGAGTGATAACGGTACGGGCGCTGCAAAAAGCCCTGCACGACATACGGTAGAGGATAAAGGAGAAAAACAATGAAGATAGTGATCAACGTAACGGTAAATCAAAAGAACTATGAATTGGCAGTTGAACCGAATATGACCCTGGTGGACATGCTTCGGGAGGAATTGCGCCTGACCGGAACAAAAAAGGGTTGTGGGCTCGGTGAGTGCGGAGCCTGTACGATACTCCTCGACGGTCAACCGGTGAGCTCATGCGTCATGCTCGCCGTTGAGGCCCATAACAGAAAAATAGTAACTATCGAGGGGCTCGAGACGGAAAAGGGGCTTCATCCCATTCAACAGGCCTTTGTCGAGAAGGGGGCAATACAATGCGGCTTTTGTACGTCCGGAATGGTGCTTTCAGCAAAGGCGCTTCTCGACGATCATCCTCATCCCGATGAGCAGGATATTAGAAAAGCCATCTCCGGGAATCTCTGCAGGTGTACCGGATATCAGAAGATCGTGGAAGCCGTTCAATCGGTTTCCGAGGGAGAGCAGACATCGTAAAATAATCGCGGGAGGGGAAATGGACCGGTTTAGCGACGGTTATTGCCGCTAACCTATCCCGATAGAGGAAACCGTTATTCTGTATGCACAGGTGAAGAACGTAAGGAGGAATATCCTATGACGCAATACCATACGATAAACAGCAGGGCTCCCAGGATTGATGCCCCGGATAAGGCTTCGGGAAAGGCGCAATTTATTGACGATTTAAACATGTCCGATCAACTCCACGGGGCGATCCTGCAAAGTCCGCTGGCCCATGCGCGGATCGTCAAGATTGATACATCCAGAGCCAGAAAACTTCCAGGTGTCAAGGCGGTCGTAACCGCCGAGGATGCGGGCTTGGTGCAATATGGTGTAAGTCCCGCCCGTTACGACGAGACGCTCTTTTGCCATGACAAGGTCCGTTACATCGGGGACGAGATCGCGGCTGTGGCGGCGGTGGATCGGGAAACCGCTCTCGCGGCGGTCTCTCTCATTGATGTTGAATACGAAGAGCTTCCCCTACTATTGTCCGTCGAGGAAGCTATGAAGGAAGGCGCCCCTTTAATACACGAAGATTATCCCGGCAACATCTGCGCCGAAGTGCATCAGGAATTCGGGGATGTTGAGGCAGCCCTGGCCGAATGCGACATCGTTCGCACCGACACCTTCATGAACAAGATGCAGAATTGCGCATTCCTGGAACCCCAGGGGTGTATCGGGCATTACGACCACCGCGGATATCTGACCCTGTATTCATCAACTCAGACGCCCCATTATGTGCAGCGGACGGTGGCGATGACGCTCAAGATGCCCATAGGCAAGGTCAGGGTGGTCAAGCCGTACGTCGGAGGGGGATTCGGCGCCAAGGCTTCGGCCAATGCCATGGAAATGGTTGCCTGCCTCCTGTCTATGAAGACCGGAAAGCCGGTAAAGATGGTTTTTACCCGTGAACAGGTTTTTCTCCAGGCGAGGGGAAGGCATAAGTTCGTACACACCTTGACGACGGGGGCAAAAAAAGACGGGACTGTTGTCGCGTTAAAACACAACTGCATTCTGGAAGGGGGCGCCTATGCGAGTTTCGGTATCGCAACCGTGTATTACGCCGGCTCTCTCCTGGGGGGGCCCTATAAACTGCAGCATATGAAATACGACGCTTATCGAGTATATACGAACAAGCCGGCCTGCGGCGCACAACGGGGACACGGTGGTGTAATCGCGCGCGCGGCATGGGAACAGCAGCTCGATGTTATCGCCGAAGAACTGGGAATGGATCCGGTGGAATTCCGGTTCAAGAACATGATGAATAACGGAGATACATCTTGCAATGACTTGTACATGAGCAGCTTTGGGATGCGGGAATGTGTCGAGGCGGTCAGAGACAAATCCGGCTGGGAAAGGAAAAGGGGAACTCTTCCCCGGGGAAAGGGCATCGGCATGGCATGCGGGTTTTTCGTATCGGGCGCCGGGTTTCCCATTTACCGATCGGAGACCTTTCATTGCACCGCGACGGTAAAGCTCAGTGAGGACGGAGGCGCCGCCCACCTCTACACCGCATCGGCGGAGATAGGACAGGGATCGGATACGACTTTTGCGATGATTACCGCCGAGGCGTTGGGGGTGCCGCTCAATGCCGTAAAGGTGTCATCCGGCGATACGGATTTCGGCGTTGACCTTGGCGCCTATTCCAGCCGTCAGACGCTGATGACGGGCTTTGCGGTCAAACACGCGGCCGAGGACGCGAAAAGACAGGTGCTCGAAGTCCTTGCCGACAAATTAAGGATATCTGTCAGCGATATAGATGTCAAGGACGGCACAGTTATCTTTAAGGGTCCCGGCATAACATTCCGGACGATCCGCAATCGGTATCGAAAAGAACACCGGGGATGGACCGATATGCCGGATGATGCTCCACTTTCCTTTGCCGAGGCCGCGCGGCTCGCCTTTATCGTCAAGGGCACGGTTATCGGACAGGGTGAATACCGGCCCCGGTGGCTCGGAGGTAAGTTCAAGGGGGCTGCCGTGGGAACCTCTCCAGCCTATGGCTGTTCAGCCCAGGTAGTTGAACTCAGGGTTGACATGGAGACCGGTCAGATTACGATTGACAATATGACAGACGCCCATGATTGTGGATTCGCCATCAACAGGACTTCCGTGGAAGGACAGATGCAAGGTTCCCTTTTAATGGGGTTGGGGGAGGCATTGTTCGAGGAGGTTAAGTTTGATCAAAAGGGAAGGATGCTGAATCCGAATTTCGGCGAGTACAAAATACCGACGGCGCTGGATATGCCTAACGTGACTCCGATCATCGTCGAGAGCAACGAACCATACGGGCCCTATGGCGCCAAGGAAGTGGGTGAAGGGGCGATCATGCCTACGATCCCGGCCATACTCAATGCGTTGTATGATGCCACCGGCATACGATTTCATGAACTGCCCCTGACACCGGAACGCGTTTACAAAGCCATAAAAGAAAAGCAGTGTGAAGCGAAGGCCGAACGCGGCAGGAAATAGATCAAACTGGCGGTCTGGGGCGACGGAGGGTGACCTGACGCCGTGGGCAACGATTCCCCCATGGCGGAAGGCTCCTTAGCCATGGGGGAAATCGAACCCTTTACCGATGACTTCCTGGGTTTCGTTGATAATCAAAAACGCCTTGGGGTCAATCGCCTTTACCATATCTTTCAACTTCGCCAGTTCAAACAGTGAAACCACGCAATAGATGACGTCCAGGGGGGTCTGGGTATAGGCGCCCCGGCCGGAAAGCAGCGTCGCCCCCCGGTTGAGCTTGATCAGAATTTCTTGGGAAATTTCCGAGGACTGGGATGAGATGATGAAGACGCCTCTCCGTTCGTTGAAACTGGCCATGATCCGGTCCATCACCGATCCTGAAACAAAGACGTAAATGATGGAAAAGAGGGCCGCATCCACATTGAGGAGAAATGCCCCCAGAACCAGCGGAATGGAGTTGAGCAGGGAAGAGATAATGCCCACGCGCACGGATAAGCGGCGGTTCAGGGCCATGGCGATGATGCCCGTCCCTCCCCCGGAACCGCCGGCGCGGAAGATCAATCCCGAACCGAACCCGGAAATCACCCCGGCAAAAACCGCCGCCAGGAGCGGATTTTCCACGGTGATGTGGATGCCCGTCGTACATGTCAGAAGAAGGGAAAAAGAGGACATGCCGAGCAGGCTGAAGAAAAAGAACTTCCCCGAAATCATGGTCCAGCCAACGATGAAGATGGGAATATTAATCAGGAAAACCAGCAACCCGATGGACAATAGAGGAAAGAGGTAATGGATCACCATCGCCAGCCCGGAAATCCCTCCGCTGATGAATTTGTGGTGGACCAGTATCCCGTTGATTGAAATGGACCACAGGAGCGCCCCAAGAACGATGGAGAGGGCCGGCAGCCAGAGATCTCTGCGAAAAATCGCTTTCAGTGTCTTTGTCGCATCTTTGAGCTTGTCCATAGGATGATTCTTTCGTACAATAGATGCCGTTCGATTTATGGCGTTGTGAAGACAATTTAAAAAAAGACGAATAAAAAAACACCGCTTTTTAAAAAGTATCACAGAGCTTCTTAATTTTCCACATTACATATAAAGTGACGCTCCCGAAAAGGTCATTAAAACGTCAACAGGTAAACCGGTCCATAACCTTGCCGTTACAATATTCTAAGGAGGGATTACCGATGGGATTAGTTGTTGCGGAGCAACTCACGAAAGAGTACATCACGGGAGAGGTCGCCGTCAGGGCTCTGAACGGCGTCAGTTTTACGATTGAACCTGCTTCCTTTGTTTCCTTTGTCGGCCCCTCAGGGAGCGGAAAAACGACGCTCCTGAACCTGATCGGCTGCCTCGATGTGCCCACTTCCGGCCGGCTCATTGTGGCCGGTACGGACGTGGGGACGCTAAATCGCAGGCAAGGCGCAATTTTCCGGGGCGCCACCATCGGCTTCATCTTCCAAGACTTTAACCTCCTGCCGGTGTTGACGGTCTATGAAAACATTGAATATCCCCTCCTCATGGTACAGCTGGTCCCACTCACAGAAAGGCAGCGGCGGGTGACCGCCCTGCTGGAGGCCGTGGGAATGGCGGATCAGAAGGATAAAAGACCCGACCAGATTTCCGGCGGTCAGAAACAGCGGGTGGCGGTCGCCAGGGCGCTGGTGACCCAACCCAAGCTGGTCTTAGCGGACGAGCCAACCGCCAACCTGGATCATCATACCGCCTACATGGTTTTGAACCTGATGAAGAAGATGCGGGACGAATTCAAGACCACCTTTATCTTCTCGACCCACGATCAAAAGATCGTGGGCGAGGCGGAAACGATATTCACGCTCGAAGATGGAAAACTCAACGCCGCAAAGAGCAAAGGAGGGAACGGCCATGAGTAATCTTTTTAAAATCGCGATCAGAAATCTTTTCCGGTACAGAAGAAGAACACTCCTGACTGCTTCCCTGATAACCGTGGGGGTGGTCTTTGTCCTGGCCTTCGTTTCCGTTTCCGGTTCTTTCAAAAACATGATGATCGGCCAGATAACGGACTCCATGCTGGGCCACCTGCAAATCCACCGGAGGGGCTATGTCGCCTCTATTGACAACCTGCCGCTCAACCTGAATCTCAGACCCCAGGCCTTGAAGCGCGTGGAGGATACACTGGCCGCTCAGCCCGGTATCGAGGCCTCTTCTCCCCGGATCAAGTTCGGCGGCATGTTCAGTAATTTTGCCGAGACGACCAATATTCGGCTCAATGGCGTTTACCCCGACAGGGAATTCAGAACGGCGCCCCTGTTGACGTCCCGAATCATCGAGGGCAAAAAGACCCTTGAAAAGGGCGAAATCCTTATTCCCGTCCTGTTGGCCAGAGGGATGGGCGTCAAGCTGAACGATCCCATCGTGATTGTGGCCACCAACCAGGACGGCTCAGTCAACGGCAAGCAGTTCACGGTGTCCGGCATCCTCGAGAGTGCAACGGGGCCGGGGGGCCGGGACGGTTACATCCATATCGAAGACGCCCAGGAAATCCTCAGAATGCCCCAGATGGAGGTGAGTGAAATCGCGATCCGCCTGAAAGATTTCAGCACGCTCAACGCATACGCTTCCCGGATCGAAGACCTCTTGGCGACGGAGCTTAATAAACAGGGGAAAGCGATCTTTGAGATCCATACCTGGGAAAACCTGTCGCCCTTTTACAACATCGCCCGGATGATTGATGTCATGACGTTTTTCATCAAGCTCATGCTGATCGCCATTGTTCTGATCAGTATCATGAACGTCATGATTATGGCCGTGTACGAAAGGATACGGGAGATCGGCGCTATCGCCGCCATCGGCACGCTGCCCGGGAAGATTCTGAACATGTTCGTGATCGAAGGGTTCTGTATGGGGATTATGGGCGCCCTGATCGGCGATATCATGGGGATCAGCCTCGTCTATATCCTGAACCTGTTCAAAATCAGTTACAACTTCGGCCAGCAGAAGGGGATCATTCTTCAGGCCGTGGTGCAGCCCATGGATATCTTCATGATATCCATCACCGTTATTATTGTTTCGGTCATCGCCAGTCTCCAGCCCGCCTTCAAGGCGTCGCGCATGGAGCCGATCCAGGCGCTCAGACACGTATAGGAGGCTTAAATGCTGAACATTATTGTTGCGTTTTTATCCTTGCTTATTGCTATCCCCGCTTATGCAATTGACGGTGCGGCGCTTTTGAAACAGGTGGACAGAAACCTCAGCCCCGAATCCTATGAGTCCTACCGAAAGCTCATCAACGTCGAGCCGGACGGCAAAAAGAAGGAGTTCACCCTCTTTACCGTCAAGAAGGGCATTGATAAGGTGGCTTCCCTGTTTATCGCCCCGGCGAGTGAGAAGGGGAGAAGCACCCTGCGGCTGGGCGATAATATGTGGCTTTACATCCCAAACGTCGGGAAACCCGTCCGGATTACGAGCCTCCAGTCCGTCGTCGGCGGTGTCTTCAATAATGCCGACATCCTCCAGTTGGACTATACGACGGAGTATAATGTGGAAAAAGCGGAGGATACGGGCGGCGAATACCTCCTCTCTCTCAAGGCCAAGACCAAGACCGTGGCCTATGACCGGTTGAAGATATGGGCGGACAAGAAGAACGTCCTGCCGACCAAAATCGAGTGCCTTACCGAGGCGAACATGCTGATCAAGACCCTTTATTTCAAAGACGTCAAGAGCTTCGGCGGCGGGATCACCCGACCGGCGGTAATCGAGACGGACAGCCCACTTTACCGGGGCTATAAGTCGGTCATGATTTTTGCCGGGATTAAGCAGAAAACCTTCAAGGACGAGGTCTTTACCCTGACCTTCATGCCCAACCTGGAGTCCCTGCGGTAGATGAAAACCTTCTTGGGTCTTGCGTTGCTCACGATCATGAGTTTCTGCCTCCCGGCGAGGGGTGCCGCCCAGGATACCTACACGTTCGATCTTTCGGAGACGGAGAAGAAGCCGTACCATTTCGGGGCTTACCTCGAATTCAAGCCGATGCTCTACGGGCTGGATCGTAACTCCGCCTTTTATAAACTGCGCTTTTACAATGATCCGCAGGGACAAACCCTGCCCGAGTGGAACGGCAGGGTGCAATTGGAGGGAAATTACGAACGGGATATCTATCGTTTCTATGCCAAGACGAATACGGATTTGAAGTATTCCGACTATGCCGACGGTTCCGAGCAATCGGTCTTCTATGAGGCCTACGGTTCCCTGAAACCGTCGTCGTCCCTGAAGATTGATGTAGGCAAGAAAACCATGAAGTGGGGCAAAGGATATGCCTGGAATCCCGTGGCCTTCGTTGATCGGCCGAAAGACCCCGACGATCCGGAACTGGCAATGGAAGGCTATATCGTCGCCACGACCGATTACATCCGAAGCCTGGACGGGCCGCTGAAGACTTTTTCCTTTACCCCGGTTCTCTTACCCGTCTACGACCACATCAACGACAGCTTTGGAAACAACAATAAACTGAACTTCGCCGGCCGGCTCTATTTTCTTCTCTATGACACGGATATTGATTTCCTTTTCCTGACCGGCGGGAGCCGAACGGAGCGATATGGCGCGGATTTTTCCCGTAATCTTACCACCAACTGGGAAATACACGGCGAATATGCCGCTATCAGGAACTACCAGAAGAAAGTCCTCGATCCGAATGGCGTTACCTCCCAGGTTGAAGAAGATGCCCACAGCTACCTGATCGGCATTCGCTATCTGACGGCGTTCGACTTGACGGTGATTACCGAATACTATCACAATGGCACGGGCTTCAGCATTGACGATATGGAAAATTATTATGCGTCTATCAACAGAGGATACGATACCTATCGTTCCACGGGTAACGAAACGGCTCTCGTCAATGCGCGCACCCTGGCGGAGGGCAGCTACGGCAAATCCAATCCTATGGAAGATTATCTGTATCTGCGCCTGAGCCAGAAGGAACCGTTCGACATCCTCTATTTCACCCCGGCCCTGACCGGGAACCTGAACCTGGATGATTGGAGTTATTCCCTTACCCCGGAATTGCTCTATACGGGTATCACCAACGTGGAACTTCGCCTCCGGACATCATTTATTGTCGGCGGGGGGGACACGGAATTTGGGGAAAAACAAAATGATTACCGGATTGAATTCCGGGCGGGGTATTATTTTTAAAAGAGGGGAAAACCATGATAGGGGAATACGTTTACTGCCGAATTCAGAGAGGGGGAACCCAACTGGTTCAGGCAATGCGCGTTTTTATCATGCTCGTTTTGGCGATCATCACGGCAGGGGTGTCTCATGCGGCAACGGCTCAAACATCATCGCCGCCAATCGGCATCGTGATCATGCATGGTAAAGGCGGAATGCCGAGCAGGCATGTTGCGAGTCTGGCGTCCTCGCTTGAGGATAAAGGTTGCCTGGTTGCCAATCTGGAAATGCCCTGGTCGGAAAGGCGCGAATACGACGTGAGCGTGATCGCCGCAGAAAAAGAGGTCGAAGAAGCATTCGCCGCATTGCAAAAAAGGGGGGCGCGGAAACTGTTTATCGCCGGACACAGCCAGGGCGGGATGTTTGCCATGTATTACGGCGGAAAGCACCCGGTTGACGGCGTGATTGCCATCGCACCGGGGGGGAGCGTGAGCAGCCAGGCCTTCAGGGAGAAGCTGGGCAAATCGGTGGAACGCGCCCGTGCACTTATTGCCGAGGGCAAGGGCGATACGAAGACACGGTTTGATGATTTTGAATCCTCCAAGGGCACCTATCCCGTTGTTGCCACCCCTGCAGCCTATCTCAGTTGGTTTAATCCTGCCGGCGCAATGAACATGCCCTCGGCGGTGAGGAGCATGCCCCCGAAAATTCCCGTGCTCTGGATCGTGGCAAAGAATGATTATCCACCCTTGCGCCAAATCAACCTGCCGCTGTTCAGATCTTTACCCCCCCACCGGTTCACCCGGCTTTACGAACCGGACTCGGACCATCGGGGGGCGCCTTCCGCATCGCGTGACGAGATCGTTCGTTGGCTTGCAGAAGCAGCAACCGCCGAAGAGCGCTAACTATTAAAGCTCTCCCTGAGCACGCTGCGGAAAATCTTCGATTCTTCGGGAATGGTATCATTCGGCATTCGCTCGTTTACCCGGCAGCACGCTACGGGGAATGTACTCGCTGCCGAATTCATGGGGTTTCCCCCTTGCTCAATAATACGGAGCGACAAGTGAAGAGACGCGTCTGGCAATGGGAATGCAGGATGTCAAACCGGGTGATTCAATGCCGATGAGGTTGATCAAGCCCGGGTATCCCGCCTTGCTTTCCTCTTCAATCACAAAATCACGATACGGTTCCCCCGGCCCCTGTAGTTTGGGACGAATTCCGCTCATGTCGGGATGCAGTGATTCCATGCTGATTCCGGGCAGGTATCTGGCGATTGCCTCGTAAAAGGAAGGTTTTCTCGCCTCGTCCACCGTATATTCGGGCGCATCCACGTAGCGACTGTCCGGTCCGAACCGGACACGGCCGGCCATATCCAGTGTCGCGTGAATCCCCAGGCCCGTGTTGTTTTCCAGGGGGGCAGGGTAGACCAGGTGTGAGAGTTTCGGTGCGGGTGAAGCGGAAAAATAGTTCCCCTTGCAGTATTTTAAGCGGTAGCCGGCGCGGTCGGTGTTGATGCCTGCAAGCGCTGCTATTCTATCGGCATGGAGGCCTGCGCTGTTGATAAGGATTTTCGTGCGAAAGCGGTATTCCCCGGCGTTTGTTTCCACTTCGTAGGCTGCACGGTCAAACCGGATGGACGTTACTTCCGAACGAAAAGCGATCACAGCGCCGCCGGCCTGTGCATTTACGTAAAAGGAACGCATCAAGCCGTGCGTATCAATAATGCCGGTGGAGGGGGAAAAAAGGGCGGCAACTCCCGTTACGTCCGGCTCCAGGCTGCGAATCTGCCTCTTGCCGATAAAGGTCAGATCGCTCACGCCGTTCTGTGCGGCCTGTCTTTTTATTTTTTCGAGGGCCTCGTATTCCCCTTCGCTGGTGGCGACGATAAGTTTTCCTAGTCTCCAGTGGGGAATGTTTCGATCGGCGCAGGTCTCGTAGAGAATGCGGTTCCCTTCGCGGCAGAGTGTGGATTTCAAAAGACCCGGCGGGTAGTATATGCCCGCGTGTATCACCTCGCTGTTGCGGCTGCTCGTTTCCATGCCGAAGCTGGTGTTTTTTTCCAGAAGCAGGATACGGCCGGATAGAGAGGACAGTTCCTCGGCTATGGCCAGTCCGACCACACCGGCCCCGATAATAGTGATATCAAATGAATCGAGTTGGTTCATGAATCCATATCAGAAGTGAGTCAGAGGCGGCTTCCCCGTAGGATAGACATCGAAGCCGATTTCAAAGCATTTCTGGTGATCCAGGATATTCCGGCCATCAAAAATAAAAGCCGGTTTCGCCATGTCACGGTAGATTTTCTCGAAGTCCAGCCCGCGGTAGGTGCTCCATTCCGTGAGCAGGGCGATGGCATGGCTGCCGCGTGCCGCTTCATAGGGGTCTTCGATGAAACTGATGCTGCCGCTTGCGCCTTTTAGGTCTTCCCGCGCGTTTGCCAGGGCCTTGGGGTCGGAAACCACGAGATCGGCCTTTTCCTCCATCAGTCTCCGGGCTATGAAGATTGCCGGAGATTCCCTCGTGTCCCCCGTGTCTGCCTTAAAGGCAAAACCGAGGATACAGATTTTTTTCCCGGCCAGGGTGTTGAACATGGCGTTCAGCATGTTCAGGATGAAGCGCTCCTGCTGATACTCGTTAATCCTGACCACGCTCTCCCAGTAATCGGCCACTTCGTCGAGATGGTAGTGTTTGCACAGGTAAACCAGGTTTAAGATGTCCTTTTTGAAGCACGAACCGCCGAAACCGACGCTGGCGTTCAGGAACTTTGCCCCGATCCTGCTGTCCATGCCTACCGCCCGCGATACCTCCGCGACGTCGGCCTCCGTTTTTTCGCACAGGGCGGAGATGGCGTTGACGGAGGATATGCGCTGCGCCAGGAAGGCATTCGACACGAGCTTGGAGAGCTCGCAACTCCAGATATTGGAGGTGATGATTTTCTCCCGGGGGATCCACCGGGCGTAAATCTCCACGAGTTCATGTCTCGCTTTCAAGCCGCTTTCCGTCTCCCGGGAGCCGATAAGAACGCGATCCGGCTCCGTCATATCCTTTATGGCCGTGCCTTCCGCGAGGAATTCGGGATTGGAGAGAACGTCGAAATGAATGCCATTCTTTTCCGCGCCGTTCAGAATGCATTCCATCGCCAGGGCGGTTTTTACGGGAAGGGTGCTCTTTTCGATGACGATCTTGGACGATTCGGAGTGGGTGAGGATCTGTCGGGCGGTCTTTTCCCAATACTGGAGGTCGGCGGCCATGCCGGCGCCCGCGCCGAATGTCTTCGTAGGCGTATTGACGCTGACAAAGATGATCTCGTTGTCTTTGATTGCCTGCGCCACCTCCGTGCTGAAAAAAAGGTTCCTGCCGCGCGTTGACCGCACAATTGCATCGAGACCGGGTTCATAAATGGGCAGGTTGTCGGAATTCCAGGCGGCGATGCGTCGGGCATCAACGTCCACCACGGTTACCCGGTAATCGGGGCACTGGTGAGCGATCATGGCCATCGTGGGGCCGCCCACGTAACCGGCGCCGATACAGAGAATGTTTTTGTGGAATTTCACTGGCATGTCACGACCCCGCTGATGTGTCTTAAAGTATTTTGCGAAAGTATTCGATCGTCTGTTCCAATCCCTCTTCCAGGGTCACCCGCGGTTCCCAGCCGAGCTCATCCCTGGCAAGGCTGATGTCCGGCTGGCGCTGGGCGGGATCGTCCTGGGGTAGGGGCCGGAAGATGATTTTTGATCGGCTTCCCGTCATGCGGATCAGGATCTCCGCCAGCTCCCTGATGGTAAACTCCCCGGGGTTGCCCAGATTGACCGGCCCCAAAAAATCCGCCGGCGTATCCATCATCCTGCGCAGGCCGTCTATCATATCGGAGACGTAGCAGAACGACCTGGTCTGTGATCCGCTTCCGTAAACGGTGAGGTCTTCTCCCCTCAGGGCCTGGACAATGAAATTACTGACGACGCGGCCGTCGTTGAGAGCCATGCGCGGCCCATAGGTATTGAAAATTCTCACGATCTTGATATTGACGTTATTCTGGCGGCGGTAATCCATCATGAGGCATTCAGCCGCCCGTTTGCCTTCATCGTAGCAGCTCCTGATGCCGACGGGATTGACCCGTCCCCAATACTCTTCCTTCTGGGGGTGCACCTCGGGATCGCCATAGACCTCGGATGTGGATGCCTGCAGAATTTTTGCCCGTACCCGTTTTGCCAAGCCGAGGGTGTTTATTGCCCCCATGACGCTCGTTTTGATCGTTTTGATGGGATTGTATTGATAATGTACGGGGGAAGCCGGGCAGGCGAGATTGTATATTTCATCAACTTCCAGGTAAATGGGGTTGATGACGTCATGCCGGATCAACTCGAAACGGGGATTGTCCAGCAGGGGAAGGATATTGTCCTTGGTGCCGGTAAAGAAATTATCCAGGCAGATGACCTCATTATTTTCTGCGAGGAGTTTCTCACAGAGGTGCGAACCTAAAAAACCGGCGCCGCCGGTGACGAGGATTCTTTTCAACAAAAGCCCTTTCCGCTGGTTGTTTTTGTGGCAATTCCCGTGCAGTTTTGCTATTAAACGCAAACCACGTTCTTATGTCAATAAAAATATTAAAGCTCTCCGCAGTAAGCTGCGGAGAAGCTTTGATTCTTAAGGAACAAGAACGTTTAAGCATTCGCTCGCTTACCCCGCAGCAAGCTACGGGGAATGCGCTCGCTACCGAATTCATTTTTCCATTAAATTGTCCCTGGCGTTCTTAGGTTGGCGCACGTGTCCGACGAGAAAACAACAAAAATCGGTTCGCTCTTCATCGTGGCGACCCCTATCGGGAACCTGGAGGATATCACCCTCAGGGCCATTAGGATATTGAAGGAGGTGGAGCTGATCGCCGCGGAAGATACGAGGCGGACGCGAAAGCTTCTCAACGCGCACGGGATAAACACGCCACTGACCAGCCTCTACGATCAGAACGAAGCGAAAAAGAGCGGTCTCCTCATCGCCAAAATGAAGGCCGGGTTTGATGTTGCCTATGTGTCCGACGCGGGCACGCCGGGAATATCCGATCCGGGATACCTCCTCATCAGGCAGTCCTTGGCGGAGGGCATACGGGTCGTTCCCGTTCCCGGCCCCTCGGCGGTGGTGGCGGCGATAAGCATCTCCGGCCTGCCCATGGACTCCTTCGTGTTCAGCGGCTTCCTCCCGGCAAAGGCGACGAAGCGCAGGCAGCTCCTTGCCGATTGTCGCGATGAAAAAAGAACGATGATCTTTTATGAATCACCCAACCGGCTCGCCGCGGCATTGAACGACATACGGGACATCCTCGCTGATCCCGAGGTTGTCGTGGTGCGCGAGATGACGAAGGTCTTCGAAGAGGTGATACGAGGCTCTGCGGGTAAGGTGAAAGACGCGCTTGCGGGAAGAACCGTAAAGGGAGAGATTACCCTGATTGTGGCCGGGCGCGGCAAAGCGGCTCCGGCGACGGCGGACGACGACGACCTTGCGGAGCGCATTGCGACACTGCTTGAAAACCCGAACCTCTCGCGCAGAGACATTGCCGATCAAATAGCCGCGGAAACAGGCCTCCCCCGTCAGAAGGTATACCGCGAGGTAGTAAAAACGGGCGGGTAGGGGGGTACTAATTCCCTTGAACTGTGCCGGGAGGTATGGTAGTTTCCGCGCAGCGGGTTTGAGGGGATGCGCATCCCGAAATCCCCGTTTTGCGGGCGGGATGCGGTGGCGCAAGGCAAGTGAAGCTTCCCGCCCAGGGGACGGGGAGACGCACAGGGGGGCCGCATGGAGAGAAGCGAAGGAGGGAAGGCAATGACGGACGAGATCATTGACAAGGATGTTGCTGCATCACCCGGCATGCCCGTGGAGGGCGCGGGCAATGGTAACGGAGGCCGGATTCCCGGAGAAGGCGGCAATATTCACGATCTTTCTGCTGTTGCGCAGGATGGCGACGGCAGGGGAAATCAGGAGATAATCGCCATTGACGGCCGGGTATATGAACGGGTGCGAAAACCGGAAGATACAATTTACGAACTAAAGGATATCGTTGAAAGGGGCAGAGGAGATGCCTTCTCAAGTAGGGGCATGAATGAGGAAATGGCCGGGATTATCGCCCAGACGGCGGAAAAGATCGCCCGGGAAATGATTCCCGGTATTGCCGAACGGATTATAAAGGAAGAAATCGAGAAGCTAAAGAGTGACCATGGCGTGGGGACGGATAATTAGTAAGTTAGAAATTATTTTCTGCGCATTTATGGCAGAAAATAATTTCGTGAACTTACTTATCCCGTTCATCGGGGTTAGGATGGTGGGATATTTCCTTGAGGATGATGTTGGCCGACCGCGTTTTTTTACCGGGAGGCATAATAGAATAAAGTTCTTGCTTCTCACCGTTTTTTTATCGTTTTCGGTCGCCCTGTTCCCGGTTCCCCCCTGTTATTCTCGGGATGATGACATTAGGACATTGGAGGTGGAGGGGACCGGCAGGGTAATAAACGATGATTTTGCCCGAGGGCGGAATGAGGCGATCCGTGATGCCCTCCGCCGGGCCGTGAATGAGGCGACGACTGTGTGGCTACCGGCGGGTCTGCCAGCGCAGAAAGCCTTGGCGGTGAAGGAAGCCCTTAATGCTCGTGCGGAAGGCTATATCCAGGATTTCCGGATCATCGCCGAGAACCCCCATAAGACCGTTTATTCAGTCGTAGTCAGAGTGACCGTTTCCGCGGACAACATAAGGAAGGATCTTCTGGCGTTGGGTTTCATAAATGACCAGCAGCAGGGATATCCGACGGTACTGGTTAGGCTTACAATACGCGGCCTTGCCAATTACGCCGATTATGTAAAAATAAAGGAGTTGCTGAGATTTGGGCTCGGCGGCGTAAAGAGCATGTCTGAGCGGCAAATTGAGTGGAAAACGGTCAGAGTAGATCTGCAAATTGTCGGAACGGCAAAATTACTTGCAGCCGAACTTGCAAGTAATTCCCCATTGCCGCTGGACGTCAGAATGGTGGACAGGGATTCCATCGAGATCGCAGTTTTGAACTGAGAGGGATAAGAGCGTGCATCGGTCTGCCAAGTTTTTTTTATTCGCGATGGTTTTGTTTTTGTTGCCCGGTTGCAGATCTAAGGCTCCCGCGGTCATTCCTGATTATGCCAAAACAATAAAACTCCTTGCCGTCCTGCCGGTGAAAAATAACACGGCCGATGAAAAAGCGGCACAGATATTGAGACAAAAGGTTCTTGACGAGCTTTATTTCAAGGGGTACAAGAAGGTGCCTTTGAAACTTATTGATGAGAAGCTTTCCCTGATTTTCAAAGACAACCCGCGTTCCCTGCAGGGAGACATTCCTCCCCAAACCGTGCGAGAATTGCTCGGTGTTGACGCCGTCATGTACTGTACCCTGAAAGAGATACATACGTCTTACGGCTTTTTTTATGCGCCCACGCGAATTTCCGCCAGTTTCGAAATGCGCAGCGCCAGGACGGGTGAGACGCTCTGGCGTGGACAGTGGCGCGATGTGGAGCGGAGTTTCGGTTACAGCAAAAAAGACGTGGAACTGAAAGCAATACAGGTTTATGAGTCCGTGATTCAGGCAGTTGTGGACGGGGCTCTGAAAACGTTGCCCGACGGCCCCGAGTTGCCCGGTTAAAGAAGGACGCCATGCTGTATTTTAGCAGGCTGCTGAAAAATGCCCATCCCCGCCTTCGCGGGGACGGTGTCTGCGGCTCTGTTCCTTTGCCATTCAACGTACCAACAAGTACGCCTCATGGCGAAGAAACCGGAAGCGCATCACTGAATCCCCCGATGGGATGAAGTGGCGCAACAGGAATCTGTCTTTTCCTTACCGGGAATCCCAGCCTGCTGGCGGGATTCAATTCGGGGGCCTTGCATCTGTACCGGGAGCGCATCCATTTGTCTTGTCCCGTCTCGCAGAGGGGACAAATGGGCGCAACATAAACAGGTCTTTCTGTACCGGGAAGCGCTGGCTGCTGTGGGCGCTTCACATTTTTGAGCAGCCTGTAAATACGACTGAGGAGATATGAGATGAAGAAAACACCGATTTTCCTGCTTTCATTTCTTCTGATAGTTTTTTTTGCCGGCCGGCACGTGACGGGAGCAGAGCGGGTCACGACGGTGAAGATAGGGAAAGATGGGGCCATAGTGAGCTTTCTCGAAGGGACGGCCAAAGTGCTTTCCGGAGGAAAAAAAGATTGGCGCCCCCTCAAGAAAGGGGAAGCGCTGCAAGGAGGCGATGAGGTAAGAACGGGGGCGAAGTCGAAGCTTGAGATCACGATGCCGGATAAATCCCTGCTTCGTTTTGCTGATGACAGCCGGTTTAAGATTATGAAGATTGATGTGTCCGGAGAGGTGAAGGGGAAAGAGATCAAAGTGCACATGGCCATAGGCAGGGCCTGGGCAAATGTGAGCAGGACAATAGGGGGGAAAAAGAATTTCGAACTGAGCTGCGAGAATGCCGTGGCGGGGGTGCGGGGCACGGTTTATCGCATGAACGTGAATGATGATAAATCCGCGCTGGTCAGGGTTTATGACGGCGAGGTACACGTTGCGGGTGGAGGAAAGGTCATGGAACAACCGACGGTTGTCGGCCCGCCTCAGCCTATTGCCGGACCGAAACCGGTTCCTGGTCCGCGGAAAGTTACGATGGAGGAATGGACGTATATCATCAAGACCATGCAGCAGATCAGGATAGGCGCGGATGGTTCGGCGGAAAAACCCCGTGATTTCACGGAAAAGGAAGATCGTGACGCATGGGTGGACTGGAACAAGTCCAGGGACGGCGAACCACGCTGAGTTTCGATTCGGCAGCGAGCGCATTCCCCGCGGCTTGTCGCGGAGAGCTTCAAGGGGAGAGAGTGAATCCCGATCTCGATAAATGAGTGACGAGTGAATATACCTAATTTATTAACTCTGTTGAGAATTGTTCTTGTCCCGGTGATCGTGATATTTCTCATTCAGGGTTCTTTCTGCAAAGCCCTTGTTTTTTTTACTGTTTCCGGTATTACGGATGCCCTGGACGGTTTTTTTTCCCGGGTGCTTAAGCAGCAGACCGCGTTGGGCGCTCATTTAGACCCTGTCGCGGACAAGGCGCTGCTGGCGAGCTGCTTCCTTACCCTCTCGATTTTGGGCATCATTCCCGGGTGGGTCACGGTAATCGTCATAAGCAGGGATTTCATTATCCTCCTTGGCATTTCCGTCATGTTCATGATGTCAGTTTCCTTTGAAATACGCCCGGCCTTTGTCAGCAAACTGACAACCGCGGCGCAGCTGGCCACGGTATTGATTGTTCTTGCCCACCAGTGTCTCTCCGGGAAATTCGATGATGTCTGGGTCACGCGCTTTTACTGGCTTACCGCCGTTCTTACCGTTATCTCCGGATTTAATTACATCGTGCGCGGTCTCAAGTTCGTTAACCACGATACGTGATACGACTCAGGGTAAGAAGTGATATTTGCCTTGACATAACAGCCTTTTATTGTTACACAGTCCGCTGTTTTTTAACAGATTTGGGATACAGGCACGTAGCTCAGGGGGAGAGCGCCATCCTGACGCGGTGGATGTCCAGGGTTCAAATCCCTGCGTGCCTACCATACGTACGGGCATGTTTACGGGTAGAATGAACCGGGTTGCGGCGGCAAGCATGCAAGGGCATCGGCGAAAACAAATGTAGATGCCCTTTCTTTAATGGGGAAAATAGATTGCGCGAGCCTGTGGCCGGCAATAATGGTTTTAATCCGTCAGTTGCTATTTTATGCGAGAAATCAACATAACCCTGCCAGATGGTTCGAAGGCATCGTACCCACCCGGTGTTACCGTAACTGAGGCGATATCCTCCTGGCACAAGGAGAAGCTTAAGTCTGCAATTGCCGCCCGGATAAACGGCGTCTCTGTGGATTTAAGCCGTCCTCTTCAGAATGGCGATGCCCTGGAATTGATAGATGTCTCCTCAGAGGAAGGGTTGTCTATCCTTAGGCACAGCATCTCGCATGTGATGGCACAGGCGGTGCAGGATATCTTCCCCGGCGCCCAGGTCGCTATCGGCCCCTCGATCGAGAGCGGATTTTACTATGACTTCGAATATGGCCAGGCATTTGCGCCGGAAGATCTGGAAAAGATCGAAACCCGCATGAAGGAAATTGTCGCGGCGAAGCATCCCTTCCAGAGGAGGGAACTTCCGCGTGAAGAGGCCATGGCTTTTTTCCGGGAACGGGGAGAGCCGTACAAGGTTGAGCTGATCAATGATTTGCCCGGCGACGTTAAAACGGTCAGCCTTTACGGTCAGGGAGGTTACGTGGACTTGTGCCGCGGGCCCCATATTTCTTCCACGGGTAAAATCAAGGCGTTCAAGCTGCTGAACGTGGCGGGGGCGTACTGGCGCGGCGATGAAAAAAACAAGATGCTCCAGCGTATCTACGGGACGGGGTTTGCCACCGACAAGGCGCTCAAAGAATACCTGCACCTGCTGGAAGAAGCCAAGAAAAGGGATCACCGGAAGCTGGGCCGCGAACTCGATCTTTTTCAGATAAATGAAGACGCGGGACAGGGGCTCATCATCTTTCATCCCCGGGGCACCGTTCTCAGAAACCTGATTGAGGACTGGGAAAAAAAGGAGCATAAGAAGCGCGGTTACGAGATGGTGATGGGGCCGCAGATACTGAAGGCCGAGCTCTGGAAGAGATCGGGTCATTTTGACCATTACCGCGACAACATGTATTTTACCGAGGTGGAAGGCCAGTCCTACGGCATCAAGCCCATGAACTGCCTTTCCCACATGCTCATTTACAAATCGAAAATACGGAGTTACCGTGATCTGCCCATACGGTATTTTGAACTGGGCACCGTCCACCGGCACGAGAAGACCGGGGTGCTGCACGGTCTTATGCGGGTGCGGCAGTTTACCCAGGACGACGCCCACATCCTCTGCACGCCGTCGCAGCTCAACGCCGAGATCAGGGCCATCGCCGATTTCGTGGGCTACGCCATGAAGATATTCGGGTTCGATTATGAAGTGGAATTGAGTACGAGGCCGAAGGACTCGATCGGTTCCGATGAAGAATGGGAAATGGCGACAGCCGCGTTGAAGGAAGCAATGCGTGACAACGGCATGTCCTACGAGATCAACGAGGGGGACGGGGCATTTTACGGTCCCAAGATTGATTTCAAGCTCAAGGACGCCCTGAATCGGAAATGGCAGTGCGCGACAATCCAGTGCGACTTTACCCTGCCGGAGAGGTTTGACTTAAGCTACATCGGCGAGGACGGGGAGAAGCACCGGCCGGTGATGCTCCACCGGGTGATCCTGGGCGCCATAGAGCGGTTCATGGGGGTGTTGATAGAACATTATGCGGGGGCCTTTCCCCTTTGGCTTGCGCCCGTTCAGGCGGTGCTTCTCACGGTTACCGACAAGTTTATCCCTTACGGCGAAGAGGTGCTCGGGAGAATTGCCGATGCGGGTATCAGAGTGGAAAAGGACTTCCGGAACGAGAAGCTCGGCTACAAAATACGGGAAGCGCAGCTCCAGAAGATTCCCTATATGCTGGTCATAGGGGACAGAGAGATGGAGTCCGGTCAGATTTCCCCGCGGCAGCGGGACGGGCAGAATCTGGGGGCTGTTGGCGTGGAGGCTTTTACTTCCCTTGTTCGGGAAAAGTGCGCCCGGTTCGAGTGAGACGGAAGGATCGGGGAAAGAAAAGCGGCCGTTTATTGATTGTACTTTTTATAGGTGATACAGGAGGTGCCGTATAGCTAAGGATTTAAAGATCAACGAGGAAATCAAGGCCGCCAGCGTGAGGGTCATTGACGGAGACAAACAGCTGGGGATCCTGTCTCTGGCGGATGCCCTGGCCATGGCCGGCAGGGTGGGATTGGATCTGGTGGAGGTATCGGCCAATGCGGCGCCGCCTGTCTGCAGGATCATGGACTACGGAAAGTTTCGGTACCAGCAGAACAAGAAACTTCAGGATGCGAAAAAGAGCCAGACCATTATTCAGGTCAAGGAAATACGGATACGGCCCAAGACCGAAGAGCACGACTTGCAGGTAAAGATTAAGCATATCCGAAAATTCCTCAGCCAGCACGATAAGGTGAAAATCAGCATGATGTTTCGGGGGCGGGAAATAGCCTATACCGATATCGGGAAGAAGATCATGGAGGGCGTCAAAGAGGCGTTGGCCGATATATGCGTTGTTGATCAGCAGCCGCGGCTTGAGGGAAGAAGCATGATCATGATCGTGGCACCCAAGAAATAGCCAAAAAGAAAATTTTACGGAGGAGAACCGAGGAATGCCCAAGTTAAAAACGCACAGAGGGGCGGCGAAGCGTTTCAAGCTTACCAGTACGGGGAAGGTCAAAAGGCACAAGGCCTACGCCAGCCATATCCTGACGACGAAGACGACCAAGAGAAAGAGAAATTTGAGAAAATCCGCAATTCTCGATAAGACCAATGAGAGGGCGATCAAGAGGTTCATCCCCTACCTTTAAAATGGTGGAGGGTGGTAAAGCCGGGGAAAATACATGCGTTGATTCCTCTCCTGGGTACCGGAGAGTATCGCGCATAGTTGAGGAGAGATAGGGAAATGCCGAGAGTAAAAAGAAGCGTCACCGCCAAGAAAAAAAGAAGAAAGATACTCAAGCTGGCAAAGGGATATTTCGGGGCGAGAAGCCGGCTCTTGAGAACAGCCACGGAGGCCGTTAACAGGGCCATGAAATATGCCTACCGCGACAGAAGGGTGCGGAAAAGGGATTTCAGGAAACTTTGGATTGCGAGAATCAGCGCTGCCGCCCGCATGAACGGCATATCATACAGCCGTCTGATCTATGGCATGAAGAAGGCATGCGTGGAGATAGACCGGAAGGTGCTTTCCGATATCGCCATCCATGATCCGCAGGGGTTTTCAACGGTTGTCGGTGTGGCAAAAGGTGAGCAGCCAGCATGACGGAGGACCTGGAGAGACTTCAGAAGGAGGCGGAGGCGGAACTCTCCGCTTCGAAAACGGAAGAAGAACTCTTCGCCTTCCGAACCAGGTATCTCGGAAGAAAGGGGATTTTAACCGGTCTGCTGCGCAATGTCGCGAATGTCGCGCCGGAAGAGAGGCCCCGGTTCGGGAAACGCTGTAATGAGATTAAAGCGGCTCTTACGGGAAAAATAGAGAAGGCGCTTCTCGAGATGGCCTTCCGGAAAAAAGATGGGGAGCTGCTCAAGGAAAAGATTGATGTAACGCTCCCCGGCCGGAGGGTGAGGCACGGCAGGCTCCACCCCATAACCATGGTTCGCGAGGAGATATGCCGGATATTTGCCGGTCTCGGCTTCGCTATCGTCGAGGGGCCTGAAGTCGAAAAGGATTACTACAACTTTGAGGCGTTGAACATCCCCAAGGACCATCCCGCCCGTGATATGCAGGACACATTCTACGTGGAAGACGACATCGTTCTGCGGACTCACACCTCGCCCGTACAGGTCAGGACCATGGAAAAACAGCGTCCGCCCGTCAGAATCCTTTCGCCGGGACGGGTATACCGGCCGGATTCTGATATCTCCCATACACCCATGTTCCACCAAATCGAGGGTCTGCTTGTGGACAGGGGCATTACCTTCGGCAATTTGAAGGGGGTGCTTACCTCGTTTCTTCAGCAAATGTTCGGCGAAGAAACGGCGCTCAGGTTTCGTCCCAGTTTTTTCCCCTTTACGGAGCCGAGCGCAGAGGTGGACATTCGGTGCGTTATGTGCAACGGCGCCGGCTGCCAGGTATGCGGCCAGAGCGGTTGGCTGGAAATTCTCGGCGCGGGGATGGTAGATCCCGCCGTGTTTGAAAACGTGGGTTACGATTCCGAGGAGGTGTCGGGATTTGCCTTCGGTCTGGGGCTGGAGCGGATCGCGATGTTGAAATACGGGATATCGGATATCCGTCTGTTTTTTGAAAATGACAGAAGATTTCTCGAGCAGTTTTAGCATCCCCCATCATTGTTAATCTTCTTTACGGCCGGAGGAAACCGCCGGCATCGTTCGTTACGGGAAACCTTGTATGCAACTCAGTTACCGATGGCTTAAAGATTATGTTGATATAGACTTGACCCCCACGGAGCTCGCGGATCTTCTTACCATGACGGGACTGGAGGTGGAGGCTGTTCATGAGAAGGCGCCTGCCTTCACCGGAGTGGTAACGGCGAACATTTCCTCCATCAAACCCCACCCCCATGCGGATAAACTGTCGCTGTGCGAGGTAAGCACCGGTGAAGCCGTTTATCCCGTGGTCTGTGGCGCGCCGAATATTCGTGTGGACGATATAGTGCCCCTTGCCAAGGTCGGCGCCGGTTTGCCCGGCGGTCTTACCATCAGGAAAGCGGAAATCAGGGGAGTGGTATCGGAGGGCATGCTCTGTTCCGAAAAGGAACTGGGCATTGGTGAAGATGAAACAGGCGTGATGATATTGTCCCGGGGCACCGATCGTTCCGGATGTGGCTTTGCCGCTGAAATGGCGCCGGGAAAAGATTTGGCCGTCGCCCTCGATCTTCAGGATGCGATTTTTGAGATCGGCATTACCCCCAACCGTTCCGATTGTCTTTCTGTTATCGGCGTGGCCAGGGAAATCGCAGCGCTGACGGGTCGTGAACTGAGATATCCCGACCTGAGCGTTCGGGAAGGAGAGGAGGATATCGTTGGGCTTACCTCGGTCGAAATAGTAGATTCCGACCTCTGTCCCCGGTACACGGCACGGATCATAAAGGATGTCAACATCATGCCTTCGCCGCTGTGGATGCGTCTGCGGCTCGAGGCGGCGGGTCTCCGCGCCATTAACGGCGTTGTAGATGTGACCAATTTCGTGATGATGGAGCTGGGACAGCCGCTCCACGCTTTTGATCACCGTTTGCTTGCCGAAGGACGCATTGTGGTGAGGAGGGCGCGCCGGGGCGAGGCCTTTACGACGCTCGACGGCAAGGACCGTACGCTGGGGAGTGATACCCTGATGATCTGCGACGGCCTGAAGCCTGTGGCCATCGGCGGCATCATGGGCGGCCTTAACTCTGAGGTCGCCGAGGATACGCGGACGATTCTTCTGGAGAGCGCCTATTTCAATCCCACTTCCATTCGGAGGACTTCCCGGTCGCTCGCCATCAGTACCGATGCATCGTTCCGGTTTGAGCGGGGGGTGGACCCCGAAGGCGTGACGAGGGCGCTTGACCGTGCCGCCTCTCTGATGGCTGCTATTGCGGGGGGAAGGGTTTGCAAAAACATCATTGACTGTTATCCCAGAAAGATCAGCACGCCCAGGGATATTCCCCTGCGGGTAACGAGGGCGAACGAGATATTGGGGACCGATCTGAATGCCGGGGAGGTTACGGGGATATTGGAACGCTTGGCGATGTCCGTTGACAGCAAGAACGGAGAGGAAGGAATTTACCGGGTCACTCCGCCCACCTTTCGCGTGGACATCGCACGGGAAATAGATCTTATTGAGGAAGTCGCCAGGGTTTACGGATATGAACGGATACCAGTCACGCATCCCGTCGTTTGTGCAATGCCCGTTGTCGGCGGCCGGAAAAACTGTGTTGAGGAGACGATCAGGCGCATGCTGAGGGGCGGCGGTTATTCCGAAGTGATCACCTATAGTTTTGTGTCTCCCGAGGCGGTAAACGTTCTCGGCCTTGCCGGTGAAGACGAGCGCCATCGCATGGTTCGGATTAGAAATCCATTTACGGAAGACCAGGCGGTGATGAGGACGACCATCATTTACAGTCTTCTGGAGACCATGAGAAAGAACGCCCGCGCCGGCTGTTTTGATCTCAAGATTTTTGAAACGGGCAAGGTATTCTTCGCCACAAACGCAGGAGAACTTCCCCGCGAGGCGAACCGGGTGGGCGGCCTCCTTACCGGACTGCGTTACGATGATCTCTGGCACTTTACCGATCTGCCGGCGGATTTTTATGATCTTAAGGGGGTCCTGGAAAATATTTTTGCCGGGTTGCGGATTTCCGACGTGAAATTCGATGCATCCGACGGCGAGGCCTTCCTTCATCCGGGCAGGTCCTGCGGCATCTATGCCGGTGACAGATATGTGGGGTTTTTAGGGGAGGTTCACCAGGATGTCCTCAGCCGGATGGATCTGAAGAATCGTTCCCATGTGTTTGAAATTGATATTGATATCCTGGCAGACATTTTTTCCGATCGGGTGGTATACAGTGAAATTTCAAAATTCCCTTCCAGTTCGAGGGATGTGGCTTTTCTGGTGGAGGAGCAACTGGAGGCGGACAAGATGATTGATATTGCCCGCCGCGCCGGTGAGGATTTGCTTGAAAAAGTAAGTATTTTTGATGTATATCAAGGCAAAGGCATTCCCTTGGGATTAAAAAGCATAGGGCTGAGGTTCTCTTACCGCTCTTTCCAGAGAACGCTGACGGACGATGAGATTAACCTGGTGCACGGCCGCATTGTGAAAACGATGGTCGCTTCTACCGGGGCAAAGATAAGAGGCGAAGAACGCTGAGCATGGAGACAGGCAATTACGGAGGAGGTAAAAGATGACAAAGATCGACATCATTCAGAACGTGCATGAGAAATTGGGTTTTCCCAAGAAAAATTCAGCAGAAATTGTCGAATCGGTTTTTGATATTATCAAAGACAGCCTGGCCCGGGGTGAAAAGATCAAGATTTCAGGTTTCGGCAATTTCCTCGTCAAAGAGAAGAAATCACGCCGGGGCAGGAATCCCCAGACCGGCGCGGAGATAGAGATATCTTCCCGGAGAGTACTGACGTTCAAATCAAGCCAAGTGCTGCGCAAGGCGTTGAACGATTAATTTCCCCGGCAGCCGGTTTAGGAGAGGTTGCGCCCGGTGTGCCGGGCGCGGTGAATATACCGCCGGCGCCAGGGACGGCAGGCCCTCTCCGGACCTCTTCAGGGAACGCAGGTTGCGGCGTAGTTCGTGGGGACGGAGATGGATGTAACGATTCCCGAAAAGGAGTATTTCCGCATCGGCGAAGTCAGCAGGATCCTCGGTGTTGAACCGTATGTGATCAGGTACTGGGAATCCGAGTTTAAATCGGTAAAACCTGCCCGCACCAAGTCGGACCAGCGGCTTTACCGGAGAAAAGATGTGCAGGAGCTTCTGATTATCAAGGACCTCCTGTACAAAGAGCGATTCACGATCAACGGTGCAAAAAAGCAATTGCAGAAAGTGAAAAAAGGGGGCGGCGAGTCAGGCGAAGGGCAGAGCCGGACGCGGCTCATGCAAATCAGGAACGGGTTGCTTCAGATCAGGGAGCTGGTGAGCAGGAAGGAATATTAAAAAATCAATAAACCGCTAAAGGGCCGGTTGAAAACAGTGGCTGTTTCCAACCGGCCCTTTTTTATGATTCATTCCCCGCAACGTGCTTAAGGAGAGCTTCGACGGACGGTAACAGGTCTTTCTAACACGATATTAGTGCTTGTTTGCCCTCTTGGAGGCCTTCAGCGGGTTGATTTTTTGCGTGGTTTCTGCAATTTCTCTCTTTATATGAGTGGCGGTGGGGCATTTCCCCGTAATCCACTTGCTGGCGGGATCAGGGTACACTCCGCAATACTGGCCGGCTGATAACTCCATAATTTTGGAACAGCCCACGCAATTTTCCATGACAACGTGACAACTTCCCCCGTTGAAACCGCAGCCTTTCTTTGTCATAAAACCACACTCGTTCCCGACTTTGATGGTTTGGCAGACCATTGTAAACACTCCCTTCTCAGATGTAATTTTTTATTTTTAAGCCGAATATTTGAGGTCCGATTTGCAGGACGGAAATTACGGCGCTAAAATAGCTGGTCTACCTATCAGAAAGAAAATTAGATGTCAAGGAGAAAATAGGGAGAAGGTAGCGAGGGGGATATTCCGTGATGAAACGCCTAATCGTTTGACTTCATGCAGCGTTTATGTTACCAGGGGTATCAGGGTGCGGAACCTGTTTTTTATTTGGGGAGCGCAAATCGGGATGAAACAAGGTGATCTCATTAACGTATTTCTCAGATCACTGTTTATTCAGGCCTCATTGAACTTTCGCGGTATGCAAAGTCTTGGGTTTGCCTTTGCCATAGCACCCGTCGTCAAGCGGTTTGGAAGCGATAAGCCGAGGGTGGCCGGCGTGTTGACGAGGCATCTTCAATCATTCAACACCCATCCCTATCTTGCCGGATCCATCATCGGAGCCGTGGCGCATATAGAGGAAACCCTTGATGCGGAGAATGATGATGCGGAAGCGGTTGCTCTCAAGAACGTCCTCATGGGCCCGTATGCGGCGATAGGAGACTCTTTTTTTTGGGGATCGCTGAAGCCTTTCGCCGCAATCTTCGGGGTTCTGATTGCCATGCAGGGATTCCTGGCGGCACCGGTGATTTTTCTCTTTTTATATAATCCTCCCCATCTCTGGGTCAGGTTGAAAGGTTTTATTGAGGGATACCGGAAGGGAAAACAGGGGATAGATTTCATCCGCATGCTGGATATGCCGGGTATCGCCCGAAAGCTGAGGAGCATATCCCCGGTGCTTCTCGGCATCTTGGCGGCCGTGATATCTGAAACGGCGTGCCATTCTCTGGGTTCTTTCCGTTATGATCTCCCGGCCAAACTTGCCGCGCTGATAGTTACCATTGTTCTCTTCCAGATAATAAGGAAGGGATTTTCCACTCTCGGCATCCTTTACGGGATGTTCATACTTTTTTGTTTGATATCTCTCTGACATGGTGAAAGTTAGAACGTTTAAAATAAAAAACAAGCTGGGGATACATGCCAGACCCGCCGCAAAACTGGCAAGCGTATCCAGCCAGTACAAATCAAAAATTTCCCTGGCCCGGGATGGTCAAAATGTGAACGGGAAGAGCGTTCTCGGCATCTTGACGCTTGCCTGTCCCTATGGAAGCAAAATTACCATAAAGGCGGAGGGCGCAGATGCCGATGAAGCAGTGGAGGCGCTGGGGAAACTTATTGAGGAAAAGTTCGGAGAGGATTGAGGACATTTTTGGCCCCGCCTTGCGGGCGACGATTTCCGGGTTCTCCCGGGTTTATGGATGAAATGTGATAACGGCAGACAAAGAAAAAAAAACCATTGTATTAAAGGGAATCGGTGTCTCGCCCGGTGTAGTGACCGGGAAGGCCTACCTGTTTGACCGTCTCGAAGCCCAGATATCCTTCTATAAACTTGATGATCCAAGTCTTGTCTCCAAAGAGATAAAGCGATACAGAAATGCCCTCAGGGAATCGGAGAGGCAGTTACAGGGGGTGAAAAACAAGCTCCGTCACCTGGAAGGGGTGGAAACACTGCACATCCTCGATGTCCATATCACAATCCTCAAGGACAAAAAATTTATCAACCAGACACTCGGTCATATAAAAGAAATGAATGTCAATGCCGAGTGGGCCGTCAGAATGACCATTGACAAGTACCGGGAAATCTTCGAGAAGATGGAAGATGAGTATCTCCGGGGACGGTTCAGCGACATCCAGTACGTGGGACAGCGGATCCTGGGAAATCTGGCAGGAAAAAAACGCGCCCCAATTACCGAGATCGGCGAGGGGGTGATCATCATTGCCGCTGATCTTTCTCCTGCCGATACGGCGCAGATGAAGATTGACAAGGTGCTGGCATTCGGCACGGACATCGGGGGCAAGACATCGCATACAGCCATTGTGGCCCGGTCACTGGAAATCCCGGCGGTAGTGGGGTTGGAAAGCATTACCCGCGCCGTCCATACCAACGACGATATTATCATTGACGGTTCCGCCGGCCTGGTCATCGTAAATCCCGACCCGGAAGTGTTGAGGCGGTATGAGGATAAGAGGAAGCATTTCCTGGATGCGCGGCAGATATCCCTGACGGATGCGACCCTTCCTGCCGTCACTAAAGACGGTTTCCGAGTGGAAATCGCCTGTAATATCGAGTTTGTGGAGGAGATACCCTCCGCGGTGATCCACGGTGCTGAAGGAATAGGCCTGTACCGGACGGAATTCATCTATATTAACCGGGAGCAGCTTCCTACGGAGGAGGAACATCTGTCCTTTTACCGGCAGGTAGTCGGCGCAGCGGGGCTTTCCTGGGCAACCATCAGAACGTTTGATCTCGGGGGAGACAAGTTTTTTTCCGACCCCAAACTTGCCAAGGAGATGAATCCCCAAATGGGGTTGCGGGCGATTCGTTTTTGCCTGAAGGAAATAGAGCTCTTCAAGATCCAGTTGCGCGCCATTATCCGTGCCAGCGCTTATGGGAAGGTGAGGGTGCTTTTTCCCATGATCTCCGGTTTGGAGGAGATACGGGAGGCGAAGCGGATATTTTACGAGGTGAAAGAAGGCCTCCTGGCCGAAGGTGTGCGTCTGGGAGACAGGATGGAAATCGGCGTCATGGTCGAAGTCCCGTCCGCGGTTGTTATTGCCGACGAATTGGCCAAAGAAGTGGATTTTTTCAGTATCGGGACCAATGACCTAATCCAGTACGCCCTTGCCATTGACCGGATCAATGATCGCGTTACCTACCTCTATGAACCCCTGCACCCGGCCGTTTTGCGACTTATCGAACGGGTGGCGAAAATCGGGCATGAGGCGGGCATCAAAGTTGCCATGTGCGGAGAAATGGCCGGTGATCCCTCCTATACCCTGATCCTGCTTGGCCTTGGACTGGACGAACTGAGCATGAATCCCCTGGCGATCCCCCGCGTTAAAAAGATTATCCGCGGTTCGAATATGGAGGAGGGCAAGGAACTCTTGAAAAAAGTCATGGCCTTCCAGCTGGCAGTGGATATCCGGCAATTCGTGGAGGGATACATGCAGGAGAGGTTCCCCGAAGAGTTTCCCGTGAACGGGCAGTAGGGGACGGCAGTCCTCCTCCGCAAGATTAACGACTCCGCAAAAAAGAAACCCCTCGTCCCGTTTCCCCAACAACCGCTTTATCTGATGGAATAGAACGCCTCTTTTCCACGGTAAACGGCCGCATCCCCCAGTTCTTCCTCAATCCTGATAAGCTGGTTGTACTTTGCGAGCCGTTCGCTTCGCGACACGGAGCCGCTCTTGATCTGGCCGCAATTTGCCGCCACGGCCACGTCGGCCATGAACGTGTCTTCCGTTTCACCCGACCGGTGGGAAATCACCGTGGTGTATCCCGCTTCCTTTGCCCGCTGGATCGTTTCCAGGGTTTCGGTCAGGGTGCCGATCTGGTTAAGTTTGATGAGGATGGAGTTTGCCACGCCAAGGGAGATTCCCTTTTCCAACCGTTTCTTGTTGGTGACGAACAGGTCGTCGCCAACGATCTGCACCTTGTGTCCCAGCCGGTCGGTGAGGAGCTTCCAGCCCTTCCAGTCATCTTCCGCAAGGCCGTCTTCAATGGAGATAATGGGGTACTTCTTTACGAGGTCCTCGTAGAATTTCACCATTTCCTCAGCTGTTTTTTGCGGTTTCTTTTCGGCGGCAAGCACATATTTGCCTCCTTTATAAAAAGAACTGGCCGCGGGGTCGAGGGCGATGAAAATATCTTTTCCCGCCTTGTATTTTGCCTTTTCTATCGCCTCCATGATCACCACGAGGGCCTCCTCGTTTGATTTCAAGTTGGGCGCGAAACCGCCTTCGTCGCCCACGGCGGTATTATACCCCTTGCCTTTGAGAACCGCCTTCAGGTTGTGGAATACCTCCGCGCACATGCGGATCCCCTCGTGAAAGGAGGCGGCCCCGACGGGCATGATCATGAATTCCTGGATATCCACGTTGTTGTCGGCGTGCTGGCCGCCGTTTAAGATATTGGTCATCGGTACGGGGATGTCCTTCGCGGAAACGCCGCCCAGATATCGGTAAAGAGGCATCTCCAGTGCGTCCGCCGCCGCTTTCGCGCAGGCAAGCGAGACGCTCAGCATCGCATTGGCGCCGAGAGCGCTTTTGTTTGCCGTCCCGTCCAAGGCGATCATGGTGTAATCAACCTCTCTTTGCCGGAGGCAATCGGTGCCGATGATCTCGGGTGCGATCTTTTCCCTGACGTTTGCCACGGCCTTCAGAACACCCTTGCCCAGGTAGCGTTTCTTGTCTCCGTCCCTGAGTTCAAGCATCTCGTGTTCTCCCGTGGAGGCGCCCGATGCTACCGATGCCCGGCCGGTGATTCCGCAGAGCAGGGTTACCTCCGTTTCCACCGTCGGATTGCCTCTTGAATCCAGGATTTCTCTTGCATAGACATTTATTATTTCTGTCATATCGTTGCCTCCTGTGTCTGGAGATTAAGGTCTTGCTTTTCTCTTATATCAAGCGGCCGCAATTTTCAAGATGAATTCGGAGTTCCGCAAAGACCTTGATAAGCGCGGGGGACTCAGGTAAGATCACGGCATAGGCATACGGCGGGGACTTAGAATCATTCAAACCCTGTTGCCAATCGGAGAGTGGCGGGCATGGCGAAAAAGGAAACGGGAGAAAAGATCATTTGCCAGAACAAGACGGCGCGGGTGAACTATTTCATAGACGACACTTACGAGGCGGGCATTGTCCTGGTTGGCACGGAGGTGAAGTCGCTTCGCGCCGGCAATGCCAATCTCAAGGACAGCTATGCCCGTATCGAGGATGGCGAGGTATACCTCCATGACATGCATATCAGTCCCTATTCCCACGGCAACCGCGCCAATCACGAGCCGCGCCGGGTCAGGAAGCTATTGCTCCACGGCAGGGAGATCAAGAAGCTCTATGGCAAGTCTCGGGAGAAGGGCCTGACCCTGGTTCCGCTCAAGGCCTATTTCAAAAACGGGAAGGTGAAGGTGGCGTTCGGTGTGGGCAGGGGCAAAAAGCTCTATGACAAGCGCGAGGATATCAAGGTCCGGGAGGACAGGCGGGAAATGGAGCGGGGCTTGAGGAGGAAAAACCGCGACGGATAACGGGCGGAATTATGCCGGGAGAATATTTTTATCGTAACCGTAAACACTCACCCTCTGATCCCGCCTGGAAGCGGGATCAGAGGAGCGAATATGCATAGGTGTTTCCTTATCCCCGTTTTAAGCGGGATTATTTTATCAAGGTTAACCCGCCGATAATATCTTTGTATTTATCCATTCTTCCCATCGTAGCGGCAATGGGTGCGTCCAGTTTCTTTTTCCCGATCAACGGGGATGCAGGATAACCGAGCTTTTCCATCTTGGCGATCCACTCCGGATCTTTGGTAACCTTGACAAAGGTCTCTTCCCACATGCGTTGCACATCCGACGGCATGCCTGGGGGGCCGGCCATTGTATGGGGATGATCCATGACAAGCTCATCAACGGTGATCCCCAGTTCTTTGCCGCTCGGCACATTCAGCCCCGGGACTTTTGAACTCACGAGCAGGGGGATCATTTTGTCTTCCGAGGTTTTTACCTGCCGCATCCCGGAGGACCAGCTGAGAGACAGGGCATCGAGGTCTCCCCGGAGGCTCGCCATGACGGCCTCACCGGTTCCGCCGTAACGCACGAATACCGGCATAGCGCCAAGGCTGTGCGCCACCACCGCGCTCCGGAATATCGTGGCATCGTCCTGGCCCGCGAACCTGACGGTTTTCCCTTTCAGATCCCGGGGATGCTTGAAGCCCGTCTTTGGCCCTACCACCAGCATGTCCGCCAGATTGTCCAGTTGCGCCAGCCAGGTAAGCTTGCGGACATTAAGCCAGTCCGGCTTTCCGCCATATTCCATGACGGCAAGGCTCACCGGGTCGAAAATGCTGATCGTGTAACCATCCGGTTTGGCTTTGGCCAGTTCCCTCGTACCGATCCTTGTTCCGCCTCCGGGAACGTTTTTTATGATCACGCTCGCCCGTTTTGGCAGATATTTCTCGATGAAAGGGGCGGTCACCCGCGCGACAAGATCGAATCCCCCTCCCGGATTGTACGCCACCACAATGGTTATGTTCCGTTCCGGCCACGGGGCGGCGCTTACCCCCTGCGGGGAGGATACCACCGCCAGAGAGAGTGCAAGAACGGCGGCTAAAAAGAGCATTTTCCCTTTTCCTGTCAATTTTTCCATCGGAGCCCTCCTTGTTATTCGTTTCATCCTCTGGCTTACATGCCCGTCAGCAGTCCCAACGGGAGCAGGATGTGGACCACTTTTGCCAGCAGCCATACCCCCAGTCCCGTGAGCAACCCAGCCAGGATTGTCCATCCCCGTTTCCGACGGCCGCCGGCAATCATGAGCACCCCCATGACATAAAGCACGCTTGCCATGAGAAAACCCAGGACATAGATCGCCAGCACATAACCGGACAGGGTTATGAGCGACCATTGCCAGGAAAGACTGTCCCCGAAGAAGGCGAAGGGAGAAGCGGCGGGAGGAGCTTCCCCCCAGCCGCGGGCCTTGATAACACGGGAGATAATAATCGCTAAGCGCCAGATTGCAAATCCGAGCCCCAGCGAGGAGGCCAGATCGGGGAACAGACGGACAAGGGGACGGTACTGTTGCGCGGTGATCAGAAAAACGGCAAAGACGAGCACGAGGAGCACGAGGAGAATGAATTCTCCTTTGTAGCTGCGAGCTGTTTCTTCCTCGTCCAGGGCCTGCGCTATGAACCCGCGGGGGCCTTTCCGGTAACGGTGGTAAATATGAATCAGGTACGGCCCGATCAGGAAGAGAATGGTTATGAGAAACATGCCGACCGCCATGGGACGGGTGACGAACACGGCGTATGAACCCAGGCTTTCCCCCAGGGCGCGGTGAAAGTTCGCTTCCAGGATGGGGCCCAGAATGAGTCCCAGGACCATGCATACCACCGGATACCCTATTTTCCCCAGGACGTGGGCAAACAAACCGAAGATGAGCGCCAGGAGGATATCGAATCCGCTGTTTTGGGTGGCGTATGCCCCCAGAAAAACGAGGACGGTCAGAACGGGCGCCATCAGGGTACTGGGGACATAGGCGATGCGGCAGAGCTGCTTCCCGATCAGCACCCCGGTGACAAGAAAGGTGGCTTGCGCCAGAAGAAGCCCCGCGAAGACGGTATAGGGCAGCGTTCCGGACAGGAGAAACTTCGGCCCCGGCTCGATACCCTGCATGATTAATGCGGCCATGAGGATTGCCCCGGTCACGGATCCCGGGACCCCCAGGGTGAACGTGGGAATCAGGTCGCCCACGACGCAGGCGCCCTTGCCCACCTCGGCGGCAACAACTCCGGCAGGAGAACCCTTGCCGAACTGAGATGCTTCCCGGGAATATTTTTTTTCTGTAAGGTATGAAGCAATGCCGGCAAGCGCCACGCCAAGGGCGGGAAGAATGCCGATGAAGGCGCCCACGACACCGGAGCGAAGGAGCGTGAGCGGGCGGCGCAGGGGCGCGAGAAAACCCCGGAAAACGCTGTCCCTGACCTCCGTACACTTCGCCACGGTGCCGCCTGCCTCAAGCATTTCGATTACCTGGGGAATGGCGAAAATCCCCAGCGTGGAGACTACGATGGGGATGCCGGCTTCCAGCATGGGAATTCCAAAAGTGAACCGGTAGGTTGTCCCCAGCACTTCATCCTGCCCTACGGCGGACAGGGCGAGTCCCGTGCAGGCCATGATCAGGCCTTTCAATGTCTCCCCCTTTGCCGCAACGGATACGAGTCCCAGGGCCATGAAGACGAGCGCGAAGTATTCCGGGGCGCCGAATGCAAGCGCCAGCTTGGTAATCGGATTGACCAGGAGGGCGAGCATGAGCCAGACCGCCACGCCGCCGAGGAATGAGCTGAAGGTGGCGATGCCGAGGGCCTCGCCTCCCCTGCCTTGCTGGGCCATAGGATGTCCGTCCCAACAGGTGGCCACCGTACCCGGACCGCCGGGAACATTCAGCAGGATGGACGTTATGGAATCGCCGTAATTGCATGCCGCATGGATGGCACAGAGCATGATGATCGCAGCGGCGGGCTCCATCCCGAACGTGAAGGGCAGCATGAGGGCAACGCCAAAGTTAGCACCCAGGGCGGGAAGAACACCGATAACGAGACCGATTACCGATCCCAGGAGAAGCCAGAGGATATTCATTCCGCTCAGAGCATTCGTGAAGCCCTCGATCCACATACCGTTCTCTCCATTTCCGGGGAACTTCGGCAATTTCTTAAGAAACGATTATGGGGCGCAAGTATATGGAAACGATTTCAGTGTGTCAAGAAAAGTTCCGATTTTGTCAAGCAAATTTAGGAATGTCCTATTTTTCCCAAAATAGAAATGTCTTATTTGGTTACCCTACAGATGTCCCTTGTTGAGGAGCCGTGTTCCGGATCCGCCATCTTCTTTTCCAAGGATGATCCTTTGAAGGTTTCTGTGGCCGGTTGTACAATCTCTGATCCGTTTTAGAAACCACCTCCTTCCTCGGCCTTTCGGTGATCTCTTTGTGCTTCAGGGCCACACCTTTCGTCAGGGGAAATTATAACCTTGCAATAGGACATTTCTCCTTTGGTGATTTAGGACATTCTCATTTTGGCGGAACAGAAATAATGACCGGGCATAATTTTTCCTTAAGAAAGAAAAATCTTGACACGCCGGAAGGGATTTGTTAAGCCGAGGCAGCCGCTTGGATCCGGGCGCGGACTGAGACTGGGGATAAGTGGATGTAAATTATCGCGAATGTACATCAAGCCTCTCGTCTTTGATTGAGAGGCTTTTTTATGGGTTTCGCCGGAATGGGGATCAGACAGCAGGTCTTACATTTTAACGAATAGTGTTTCCGGGCCGTACCCCGATGCATGCAATGGAGGAGGGCCCTTCTTCGGTAAGCTTCATGCAGGGAATAATAGATTTTCATACCCATGCATTCCCCGATGCGCTGGCCGACGGCGCAGTAAAGGTACTGCAACAAAAGGGAGGCATTGCCGTCCATCTTGGTGGACGGATTTCATCCCTCCTGGAATCTATGGACAGGCTCGGTGTGGAAAAAAGCGTCGTCTGTTCCATTGCCACCAAGCCATCTCAATTTGAACCGATCCTGGCTTGGAGCAAAAAAATCAGGTCGGAGCGGATCATCCCGTTCCCCTCCCTCCCTCCTACCGACTGGGAAAACAAGCGGCACGGGAACTGATTCTGAATCACTCCAGCCGGTATGTCCTGTTCGGCACGGATTCTCCCTGGTGCGATCAGGAACATGTTTTGTGCCTTCTCAGAAGCCTCGAACGGGGACAGGAACGGGAAGAGATGATTTTACGGCAGAACGCACTGGACCTCTTGGGAGCCACCGGGGATTGATAATATTTGTACCGTAAATAATTTCTGACTTGCTAAAGGAATAGAAACGTGGAAGAAAAGTTGCTTTTTTCAGGAAACGAAGCCATTGCCCGCGGGGCCTATGAGGCCGGCATCAAGGTTGCTTCAGCCTATCCCGGCACCCCTTCGACGGAAATCATCCAGAATCTTTCCCGGTACGAAGACGTATATACGGAATGGGCCCCCAACGAAAAGGTGGCCCTGGAAGTGGCGCTCGGAGCTTCCTTTGCCGGTGCACGGGCAATGGCGGCCATGAAGCACGTGGGGCTGAACGTGGCAGCGGATCCGTTGTTCACGTCCGCTTATACCGGCGTGAAGGGAGGACTCGTCATCGTCACCGCCGATGACCCGGAAATGCATAGCTCCCAGAATGAACAGGACAACCGGAATTATGCCTTTGCCGCCAAGGTGCCCATGCTCGAGCCGGCCGATTCCGCCGAGGCGAAGGAATTTACGGCAATCGCCTTCGCCATGAGCGAGGAATTCGATACGCCGGTTCTGCTCAGGACGACGACCCGCGTTTCGCACGGCGAGGGGCTGATTACGCTCGGTGAACGGCATGCGCTGCCGCCCGGGACGAAGGTGGAAAAAACCCCCGAAAAATTCGTCATGCTTCCGTCAAACGCCCGTAAACGCCGCATCGAACTGGCAAAACGAATGGAGCGCCTATCTGCTTTTGCCGAAGGGTTCTCCGGCAACCGGATTGAATGGGGCGACAAGCGGCGGGGGTTCATCACCTCCGGCGTTTCCTACCTTTATGTGAAAGAGGCCTTCCCGGAAGCGTCCGTTCTCAAGTTGGGAATGGTCTATCCCTTCCCCGAAAAGATGCTCAAGGCCTTCGCAAAGGAAATCGGGGAACTCTTCATCGTGGAGGAACTGGATCCCTTTATTGAATTGCACGTAAAGGCAATGGGAATATCCTGCCACGGCAAGGATGTCATTCCGGCTATCGGCGAACTGGATACCTACCGAGTGAAAATGGCCATTCTGGGAAAAGGGGAAAACCCTCTTTTCGAATCGTCCTCCATCCCGCAAAGGCCGCCCAACCTCTGTCCCGGCTGTCCCCATCGCGGTATTTTCCATGCCCTGTCGAAGTTCGACGTCTTTGTTGCCGGCGATATCGGCTGCTATACCCTGGCAGCGCAAAAACCGCTCCTGGCCCTCGATACCTGCGTGTGCATGGGGGCCGGCGTGAGCGGGGCGATGGGAATGGAAAAAGCGCTTGGAGATAACGCTCCCGGAAAGGTCGTGGCGGTCATCGGCGATTCCACCTTCCTCCATTCGGGCATCACCGGCCTGATTGATATCGTCTATAACCGGGGCACCACCACCGTGATCATACTGGACAACAGGACTACGGCCATGACGGGCCACCAGCCGACCCCCGCCACAGGAATCACCATCCGGGGAGAGGCAAGCCCCGCCCTGGATATGGAAGCCCTCTGTCGGGCCATCGGCGTAAAGCACGTGTATCGGGTAAACCCCCACGATATCAAGGCGACGGGACGCATCCTGAAACGGGAGATCGGCCGACCGGAGGTATCCGTCATCATTGCCGACGCCCCCTGCGTTCTCCTGCCGGGGGTGATACCGAAAGATCGGACGGTTTATCAAATCCTTGCGGAAGCCTGCACCGGTTGCGGCGCCTGTCTCAAAATTGGCTGTCCGGCTATGGAATGGATTCCCGGCGCAGGAAAAAAGACCGCCTCCGGGAAAAAACAAAAGGGACTGGCCCAAATCAGCGCAGCTATCTGCGCCGGATGTGGGCAATGTGCGTTTCTCTGCAAATTCAGTGCGATTGCCGGTAAAGGATAACTATGGAAAAAGGCGGCAACATACTCTTCTGCGGCGTGGGAGGCCAGGGCATCCTGCTTGCCAGCGATATCACTTCGGCAGCGCTGCTCGGAGCGGGGTTCGACGTCAAGAAAAGCGAGGTGCACGGCATGGCCCAGCGGGGCGGCGCCGTCGTCGCGCATCTGCGGTACGGGGCAAAGGTCTATTCCCCCCTGATCGAATTGGGAACTGCCCATATGGTGGTCGCGTTTGAATTGCTCGAGTCTCTGCGCTACCTCCCCTACCTGAATCCGGAAACAAAGGTTATCGTGAACACGCAGAAGATACTGCCCCCCTCTGTGACGACCGGTGTGGAAACGTACCCTGAAGACGTGTTGGAACGGCTTGGACGGGCGGTGCCGGCGGTCTTCCCCGTGGACGCCCTTGCCGTTGCCGAATCTCTGGGAGAAATACGGGCCGTGAATATGGTGCTGGTGGGAAGCCTTTCTTCCTTCCTGCCCGTTCCTGAAAATGTATTTTGCGATCTCATCGAGAAAAAGGTGCCAAAGAAGTTTATTGCCGCCAACACCGAGGCATTCCGCAGGGGGAGAGAAATCGTCAAACAAAAATAAATGCCGTTGCTCAAGGCATTGCGTAAGGACAAAGAAAATCGCTCGGCGCCGGAGTCGCCGGAACAGGAGGTGAACTGAATCATGCTATGGGACGAGGAATTTGAGACGCTTCCCCGCGAGGCGTTGGAGGCCCTGCAGTTAAAGCGGCTGAAAAATCTGGTGGAACGGGTCTATACCGCCGTTCCCCATTACCGGAATAAGATGGACGAGGCGGGCGTAAAACCGACGGATATTAAAAGCCTGGCCGACACAGCCAAATTGCCTTTTACCACGAAGAGCGACTTGCGAGACAATTACCCCTTTGGCCTCTTTGCCGTGCCCTTTTCCCGGGTTGTCAGGATCCACGCTTCTTCCGGGACGACGGGCAAGCCGACGGTCGTGGGCTACACGAAACGGGACATTGATTCATGGGCGGAGCTGATGGCCAGAACGATGGCCGGCGGCGGCGCCCACCAGGGCGACGTAGTCCATAACGCCTACGGATACGGACTTTTCACGGGCGGCCTGGGCGCCCATTACGGGGCCGAACGGATCGGAGCGGCAGTTATCCCCATTTCCGGCGGAAATTCCAAGCGCCAGATCATGATCATGCAGGACTTTGGTTCGACCGTTCTCACGTGCACCCCCTCCTATGCCCTGAATCTTGCCGACGTCATGAAGGAGATGGGCGTTGATCCCGCTTCGCTGAAGCTCCGGGTAGGACTCTTCGGCGCCGAGCCCTGGAGCGAGCGAATGCGCACGGAGATCGAGAAGAGGCTCAGCATCGATGCCGTCGACATCTACGGCTTAAGCGAGGTCATGGGTCCCGGCGTTGCTGCCGAATGTATCGAACAGAAACACGGTCTGCATGTTTTCGAGGATCATTTCCTGCCGGAGATCATTGATCCCGATACGGGCAAGGTTCTTCCCCTGGGCGAGAAAGGAGAGCTGGTTTTCACCACGCTTGCCAAGGAGGCCTTTCCCGTCATCCGCTACCGGACGCGGGATATCTCCCGGTTGATCACTGAATCGTGCTCTTGCGGCAGGACGTTCTATCGGATGGAGCGGGTAACAGGCAGAACGGACGACATGCTGATCATCCGTGGCGTCAATGTGTTTCCCTCCCAGATCGAGCACCTTCTGATGAACATAGAAGGCGTGGAACCCCACTACCAGATCATCGTAGACCGGAAGCAATCCCTCGATATCGTGGAAGTCCATGTGGAAGTAAGCGAACGCATTTTCTCCGACGAGGTGAAGGTCCTGGAAAATTTGGGCAGGAAAATAGAGCGGGAAATGAAGGATGTTCTCCTTACGTCCTGCAAGGTGAAGCTCGTGGGACCGAAGACGATCGAGAGGAGCGAGGGAAAGGCGAAGAGGGTCATCGATAAGCGAAAGCTGTAACGAACGGTCAACAGCTCCGAAAGAAATAGAACGGGGAGGCTATTATGAAAGTAGAACAAATATCCGTTTTTCTGGAAAACAAATCGGGTAGTCTTGCGGACGTAACGGAGGTCATGGCCCGGGCAGGAATCAACATCCGGGCGCTTTCCCTCGCCGATACGACGGATTTCGGTATTCTGCGGTTGATTGTGAACGATCCGGAAGAGACCACTGCCGTATTGAAGAAAAACGGCTTTACCGTGGGCAAGACGGAAGTTATTGCCATCGAGGTGCCTGATCGTCCCGGAGGAATGGCCCGGATTTTAACGGCCATTAAAGGTCGGGGAATCGACGTGGAGTACATGTATGCGTTTGTCCAGGTAAGCCGCAAGAACGCCATCATCATTTTCCGCTTCGATGATCTGGACAAGGCAATCGCCGCGCTCCAGGCGGAAGGGGTAAAGATACTGACAGGCGAGGAAGTACAGGCGCTGTAATACATCTATTGAGGAGGAATCTATGAAGAAACCAGCAAGGTATCTGTTCCTGGCCATCGCGGTTGTTTGTTTGAGCATTACGTCCGCAGGGGCCGACGACGTCATCAAGATTGGCGCGATTTTTTCGGCCACGGGCCCGGCGTCACCTCTGGGCGAAGCGGAGAAGAATACCGCCCTGCTGCTCCAGGAACAGATCAATGCCAAGGGCGGCGTCATGGGGAAAAAATTGGAAATCATCATTTACGATGATGAGAGCTCCGTGGACAAAGCGGTGTCGGCTGCCGACAAGCTCCTGAAAAAAGACAATGTGGTTGCCGTGGTCGGCCCCAGCACGACACCCAATACGCTCGCCATCGAAGCAAAATTTGAAGCGGCTGCCGTGCCCCTGGTCTCCTGTGCCGCCGGGGAAAAGATTGTGGTTCCCGTAAAGAAATGGGTCTTCAAGACCCCCCAGTCTGACCGGCTTGCCGTCGCCAGAATCCTCAGCCACCTGAAGTCGCGCAAGATCAGCAAGATTGCCATCATCACCGTCTCGGACGCGTATGGACAAGGGGGACGGGAGATGCTGAAGGCGCTGGCGCCGAAGGCGGGGATCGAGTTGACGGCAGATGAGGTTTACAGTCCGAAAGATACGGACATGACGGTTCAGCTTACGAAGATCAAAAGCACCAATGCCAAGGCCATCGTCAGCTGGGGGACGCCGCAGACCGGATCGGCCATCGTCGCCAAAAACCGGGCGCAGCTGGGCATGAGCGTTCCCCTGTACTTGAGTCACGGCGTGGCAGCGAGGAAATTCATCGAACTGGCGGGCAGCGCCGGCGAAGGCATCCTGCTGCCTGCGGGACGATTGATTGTGGCCGATGAGGTGCCGGCAAAAAATCCCCAAAAAGCGTTGCTTACCAAGTACGTGAAGGACTATGAAACGAAGTTCAAATCCCCCGTATCCACCTTCGGCGGCCATGCGTGGGATGCCGTCATGCTGGTGGTGAAGGCCATCGAGTTGGGAAAATCGGATAAACCGGCCGACATCCGCGCTAACCTCGAAAAGATCAAGGGGTTCGTGGGCACCGCCGGCGTGTTCAATTTTTCTCCCGAGGAACACAACGGTCTCAATGAGAGCGCCTTCGAAATGGTGACCATCCAAAAAGGCGACTGGAAAATCGTTAAATAGATGGGAATCTCAAGCTACCTCCAATTCCTCATATCCGGTGTAACCATGGGCAGTATCTACGGACTTACTGCCCTTGGTTTCACCATCATTTTCAACACGACCGGCATCATAAATTTCGCCCAGGGGGAATTTGTCATGCTGGGCGGCATTCTCAGCGTATTCTTTCTCAAATGGTTCGATATCGGCCTTTTCCCTTCCATCCTTCTGGCGGTGCTTGCCACGACGATTATCGGCGGCGTCATCGAACGCTTTGCCATCAGGCCGGTAAAGGGGGCGTCGGTCATCAACCTGATCATCGTGACCATCGGCGTCTCGATCTTCGTTCGGGGGTTGACGATGATCTTCCTGGGGAAGGACACCTTCAGCCTCCCCCACTTTTCCGGCAATCTGCCGCTAACCTTCGCCGGCGTCGCCGTCATGCCCCAGAGCATATGGATTCTTGCCATCACGCTCGTCCTCCTCGCGATACTGAGGCTTTTTTTCACCAGAACGATTTACGGGAAGGGAATGCTTGCCTGTTCCTACAACCGGAAGGCTTCCTCCCTGGTGGGCATCGGGGTAGACCGGATGGTACTTTTCTCCTTCCTCATCTCGTCTCTTGTGGGCGCCATCGGCGGCGTGATCCTGACACCCGTCACCCTTACCTCCTACGATGTGGGGATCATGCTGGGGCTTAAGGGGTTTTCGGCCTGTATCATCGGGGGTCTGGGCAATCCCTTCGGCGCGGCGGCGGGCGGTGTCCTCCTGGGTATTCTCGAGTCGCTGTGCGCCGGGGTCATTTCTTCGGCATACAAGGATGCCTTTGCCTTTTTCGTCCTGCTCGTCCTCTTATTTGTGAAACCATCGGGACTCTTCGGCCAGGCAAAGATAGAGAGAGTGTAGCATGTATGGTTTCAAACGGGATATGCTTGCGGTGCTGGGGTTTACCTTCTTTCTGCTGATCATTCCCCGGATTCTCGGCAATGACTACTATATCAATACCCTGACCCTGTCGCTTACCCACGCTATTATCGCCGTGGGCTTAAATCTCCTGATGGGATACGCGGGGCAGGTATCGCTGGGACATGCCGCCTTTTACGGTCTTGCGGCGTACACGAGCGCGATTTTGACCACCACCTATTCCGTTCCCCTCCCGCTCGGCATGATGAGCGGCATCCTTGTTTCCGGTGTCGTTGCCCTGCTTATCGGCATCCCTACCCTGAAATTGAAGGGGCACTACCTGGCCATGGCAACGCTGGGCTTCGGTGTCATCGTCTACATTTTTTTCAATGAAACTATCGAGCTGACGGGCGGCCCCTCCGGTTTCGGAGGTATTTCCCGCCTCCAGGTGATGGGATACCGATTCGCTTCCGATATTTCTTACTATTACCTCGTGGCGTTCGTTCTCGCCGGCGTCGTCCTGCTTTCCCTGAACCTTATCCACTCGCGCATCGGCAGGGCCCTGCGCGCGATTCATACGAGCGAAACGGCTTCCCAGATCTCGGGCATTGACATTGCGAAGTACAAAGTCTTCGTCTTCGTCCTTTCCGCCCTGTTCGCGGGGGTGGCCGGCGTCCTGTACGTCCATAATATCGCCTTCGTCGCTCCCGGTTCTTTCGGATTCAATTTCTCCATCGAGCTCGTAACCATGGTAGTACTCGGGGGAATGGCCAATGTATGGGGAGCGGTAATCGGCGCGTGTTTCCTCTCCATCCTGCCGGAATTTCTGCGGGTTTTTGAAAATATCGAGATCGTGCTGTACGGCGCGATACTGATCGTCTTTACGATCTTTCTGCCTGAAGGGATTGCCGGCGGCATTACGAAGCTTTTTCTGATGATGAAACCGAAGAGGAGTGATGCAGCAGGCAAGGAATGACATATTGAGCTGCCGGGGGCTGGTGGTAAATTTCGGCGGTGTCCAGGCCCTGAGGAGTGTGGATTTCGCTGTGGAAACCGGCAGCATTACCGCTCTTATCGGCCCAAACGGGGCGGGGAAAACGACGCTGCTCAACGTGGTAAGCGGTCTGGTAAATGCCGACCAGGGTACCGTCAAGTTCAGGGAACAGGATATTACCTCCCTCCCGCCTCACAAACGGGCCGTCTCCGGGGTTGTACGGACATTTCAGAACCTCGAGATTTTTTACAACATGTCGGTATTGGAAAATGTCATGACCGGTTGCCACCGCCGGATACGGTATTCCGTTGTTGATTCCCTGCTCAAGACGCCGCGCTACTGGGGGGGGGAAAAACGCTGTTATCGATATGCGGAACGGGAGCTGGAATTCGTGAACCTTATGGACAAAAAAGACACGCCCGCCACCGAACTTCCCTTCGGCAGTCAACGGCTGCTTGAACTTGCCCGGGCGGTTGCCTCGGAGCCGACGCTCCTGCTGCTCGACGAACCGGCAGCAGGATTGAATATCCGAGAAACGGGCAATCTGGGCAAACTCATCCGGAGGATACGGGACGAGCGCGGCATCACGGTGGTCCTGGTGGAACACGACATGGATCTGGTCATGCGGATCAGCGACAGCGTTACGGTGCTCAATTTTGGAGAGGTGATCGCCCAGGATGTGCCGCTTGAAATTCAGAAGAACCCCCAGGTGATTGCTGCGTATCTCGGAGAGGATGAAGACACGTAAATGCTGGTCGTGAAGAACATAGACGTCTATTACGGAAAGATAAACGCGGTGCGCAGGGCTTCACTGCACGTGAGTGAGGGAGAAATCGTCGCCCTCATCGGGGGCAACGGCGCGGGAAAAACGACGATGCTGAACACTATCTCGGGGCTTATCAGAGCGTTTGGCGGCAGTATCCTCTATGACGGGCAGGACATTACGAAACAGCCCCCGGACAGAATCGTGCAAATGGGGATATCGCATGTTCCCGAGGGGCGGCTCGTCTTCAAACCTATGAGTACGGAAGATAATCTGCTGCTCGGTTCCTTTTCCCGCTACTCCCTGGGCAAAAGAAGGGAGATTGAAAATGACCGAGAGCAGGTCTATTCTATCTTTCCCATACTGAAAGAGCGACGCCGTCAGCCGGCAGGCACCCTCTCTGGCGGGGAGCAGCAGATGCTGGCGATTGGCCGGGCATTGATGGCAAAGCCGAAACTTCTTCTGCTGGATGAACCGAGCATGGGGCTGGCGCCCTTTATCATCAAGGAAATATTTCGCCACATCCTTGAACTCAGGAACCGGTTCGGACTTACCGTTCTTCTGGTGGAACAGAATGCCCGGAACGCTTTACGGATTGCCGACAGCGGCTATGTCCTGGAAACGGGACGAGTCGTGTTGCAGGGACAGGCGGAAGACTTGCTTGCCAACAGGGACGTGCAACGGGCCTACCTGGGGCGGGATTTGGATACTGAGATGGATGTCCAATAAGTATAGACTGGTGAAAAAGTTGTTATACAGGCTACTCAAAAATGGCCAGATGCAAGGCCCCCGAAATTCTTTGCCATGAGGCGTACTTGTCGGTACGTTGAATGGCGAAGGGTGAGGGAAACGCCTCAGATGGGCGTTTTTCAGTAGCCGGTAACCCTATTGCAGGGGGAGGAAAGGATTATGTACTGGGAACCGGAAAAAGAGACAATGGACAGGGGGGACTTGGAACAGCTGCAGCTCGAACGACTACAGGCCACGCTTTCCCGGGTATACCGGAACGTTCCATTCTACCGGCAGAAATTCGACGAGTTCGGTGTGGAGCCGGACGATTTTCGCTCCCTGAATGATCTCAGAAAATTGCCCTTTACCACGAAGGAGGACTTAAGAAACAGCTATCCCTACGGCATGTTCGCCGTCCCCCTGCGGGAGGTGGTGCGGATCCATGCCTCCTCCGGCACCACCGGCACGTCCACCGTGGCGGGATATACGAAAAACGATATTAAAACCTGGTCCAATCTCGTAGCGAGAATCCTTACGGCCGGGGGCGTCACGAAGGACGACGTCATCCAAATCGCCTTCGGATATGGTCTCTTTACCGGCGGTTTCGGTCTTCACTATGGCGCTGAACGCGTGGGGGCGTCCGTTATTCCCACCTCCAGCGGCAACACGGCCCGCCAGGTAAAGATCATGCAGGATTTCAAAACGACCGCCCTCATTTGCACACCCAGTTACGCCCTGCTGCTGGCGGACGCAATCAGCGAAATGGGGATCAATGTCAACAGCCTTTCCCTCCGATACGGCTTGTTCGGGGCCGAGCCCTGGTCGGAGGGAATGAGGACGGAAATTCAGGACCGGCTCAAGATCACCGCCACGGACAACTATGGCTTAAGTGAAGTGATCGGACCGGGGGTCGCGGGAGAATGTCTGGAACGGCAGGGTCTCCACATCAGCGAGGATCATTTTCTCGTGGAGGTAGTGAACCCCGATACCTTGGAACCCATTCGTCTCGGCGAAACAGGGGAAATGGTAATCACCTCCCTTACCAAGGAGGCATTCCCGGTAATCCGTTACCGAACGAGGGATCTTGCCAGATTGATTACGGAACCCTGTCCCTGCGGCAGAAAATTCATGAAGATGAGCAGGGTGATGGGCAGGTCGGACGACATGCTGATTATAAAAGGGGTGAATGTTTTCCCCAGCCAGATTGAAGCGGTGCTCTTTGCGATTGAGGGAACGGAACCCCACTACCAGATTATCGTGGACCGGAAGGGCGCCCTTGACGACGTGACCGTTCTCGTCGAAGCCTCGGAAACGATATTTTTCGATGAAATGAAGAAACAGAACAAACTGATAACCCTCATCAAGAAGAACCTGGCCTCGGAACTGGGCATCTCTGTGAATGTCAAACTGGTGGAAAAGAAAACTCTGGAAAGGACGGAGGGGAAGGCAAAACGGGTTATCGATTTGAGGAAACTGTAATTTCCCGGGGATGGGGGTGTCTGCCCCGTCCTGTTGAGCGGACTGCCGGACAAAGCGGCTTTACGTTAACGGCTTTCCCGCGACCGCGCTGCTGTATGATTTCTTATGAAATCGCTAAAATTACCTTGCAAATATGGTTGCTTTTAATTAGAGTTTCGCCTCAATTTCTTAAGAAATAGGGAGGAGGTATCTGATGAAGAAAGGTTTAGTGGCATTGTTTTTTTTCTGTTTCGGCGCTGCCCTCTATGCAGACAGCGCTCTGGCCGAGATTAAAACGGATTTCGGCGGTTCATTCCGTCTGCGGCAGGAATACTGGGAAAATACGACAGACTTGCAGACTTCGGCCACTCACACGGATCGTGATTTCTTTCGTTTGCGCACCTCTGTGTGGGGCAAGGCCGATCTGAATAATGATGTGGGCGCTTATCTGAGATTAACCAACGAAGCCAGGTATTATATAGGAAATTACAAACCTTCTTTTGAAGCTGATACAAGCAATCGTCAGAATTTTGATGCCGATGAGCTGATTATTGATAATCTATATTTTGGTGCCAAGAATATCTTTACCCTGCCGATTGATGTAAGAATCGGACGCCAGGATTTCCTGGGCATGTACGGGGAAGGCTTCGTGATTCTCGATGGCACGCCAGCTGACGGTTCCCGGTCGTTCTATTTTAATGCCGCCAAGGCAACCTGGAGGGTAAATACTAAAAACAGCGTTGACCTAATATATATCTCTAATACCACGACCGATCAATATCTGCCGTCCCTGTACCCCGCACGGCAAGCTTCCGGCTATGAGGGAAACAAACGTATTCTTAATGTTTCCAGCGAAGAAGGTGTTGTACTGTACGGGAAAAGCAAGGTGAGTAATAATCTCCTACTGGAGCCATACTATATCTACAAATCGGAAGATCCCTTTGGCTCGAATGCGAGGTTGAACCTGAACACCTTCGGTGCGAGGGCGGTTGTTACGGCCGGTGCATGGAAGGTGCGCGGGGAATTTGCCCATCAGGACGGACAATATACGAGCGTCAAGGATCGAAAGGCAGACGGCGGCTATCTCTTCGTGGGACAAAAATTTGAAAAGGTTGCCATGAAACCGGAATGGGAACTGGGCTACGTGTATCTGTCCGGTGATGACGCCAAGACCGCGAATACGCATGAAGGGTGGGATCCCATTTTTTCCCGTGGTCCCCAATGGAACGAGCTCTACATCTATACCATCATATCAGAGACATCGGCAGATGGCGGCGCGTATCCCGGTTACTGGACGAACCTCCATCTTTACAAGGCGGGTCTCAAGCTGGCATTGGCCTCGGCAACGAACCTCGCCCTCTCCTATCAGTACTTGAGGGCCGATCACGCAACGTCAGGGCTTAGCTCCACCCTGTTCACCAACAGCGGCATGGAGAGGGGCCAGATCGCCACCTTGATGCTGTCCCATAGCTTCACGAAGCAAATTGACGGCTACCTGCAGGCGGAATATTTTATCCCCGGCAATTTTTACGTTGACAATGCCCACAAGGCGGCATTTTTACGCTGGCAGTTACAGTATAAATTTTAGTGGCAAGATACGGGAGGTCGGACACGTCTCCGGCCGTGAGCGCCTGCCCCGCGGCTGACTGCGGGGTAAGCGAGTGAATGAGGAAGCAGTGCTATTGCTTCAGGGATCGAAGATCATTCCCGGCTTGCCGCAGAGGGCTTCAAATTATGCGGAAGATAGCCTGAAGAAAAATCTTGACATGCTGGAAAGGATTTGCTAAGCAAAAATTGCCGCTTGGATCCGGGCACGGACTGAGACGGAGGGTGAATGGGTGTAGAGTATCGTGAATTGTACATCAAGCCTCTCGTCTTTAGACTGAGAGGCTTTTTTATGAGGTTCGTGAAATGAGGATTATTCAGAACGTCAAAGAAATGCAAAACTACGCGGAATCACTGCGAAAGCAGGGGAAAAGAATATCCTTTGTTCCGACGATGGGGTATCTGCATGAGGGGCACGTAAGCCTCATGAAGGAAGCAAAAAGGCGGGGGGATCAATTGATCGTCAGCATATACGTGAACCCTGTCCAGTTCATTGCGGGTGAAGATTTTGAAAAGTATCCAAGGGATATGGCCAGGGATGAAAAAATAGCTGATGCCGCGGGGGTGGACGTGATTTTTTCCCCGGCGCATGCCAAAATGTATCCGGAACAGTATCAGACGTATGTGACCGTGGAGGGAGTGACCAGGAATCTGTGCGGGGTTTCCCGACCGGGCCATTTTCGGGGCGTGACGACGGTATGTGCCAAGCTTTTCCACATTGTCAAACCCCATGTGGCGGTGTTCGGGAAAAAGGATTTCCAGCAGCTTGTAGCCATCAGGCGCATGGTAGATGACCTGAATATGGACATCGAAATTATCGGCATGCCCACGGCAAGGGAGACCGATGGCTTGGCAATGAGCTCCCGGAACGTTTACCTTAAGGACGGTGAAAGGGAATCAGCTCTCAGCTTAAGCCGTTCACTCGTAACGGCCAGAGAACTTTATGCGCAGGGAGAACGGGATGCCGACAAGATCCTGTCCCGGATAAGAGCATATATCGAAGGACATCCGTACACACGCATTGATTATGCAAAGATTTGCAACACAAAAACACTTGAGGATGTTGAAAGACTTGCGGGGAAAGAAGTTCTGGCCCTGGCGGTCATGGTTGGTTCCACGAGGCTGATAGACAACTACGTGTTTGGAGAAGAACTTACTATTTAATTGGTTGATGGGTTAATCAGCGATACCGTAAGGAGAGAATATCCGCTATGCAACGATTCATGCTCAAATCAAAATTGCACCGGGCTCGGGTAACAGATGCAAACCTCCATTATGAGGGGAGCATTTCCATTGATGAAGATCTGATGGATGCCGCAAATCTTTTACCCTATGAGAAAGTGGCCATATACGATGTATCCAACGGAGAACGATTTACGACTTATGTCATAACGGGTCAGAGAGGATCCGGCACGATATGTCTCAATGGGGCTGCGGCCAGGAAAGTATCAAAGGATGATCTAATCATCATTGCCAGCTACGTTGTTGTTGACGAAGACAAAACACGGGGATGGGATCCGACGTGTATTCTTCTGGATGGCAATAACAAGATTAAAAAAACCGGTTAACGGAACATCCTTTTTCGTCTTTTGGGGCAATTGCCATCGGGCAATCCATTTCTGCTTCTTTCCCTCTGAAAGAGGCAAGACGCTGCCCGCGTCTTGCCTCTTTTAAATAATAGTTGTAAATAGCAGCGGTTTTTGTTATTGAAGCCCTCCGTTTTACCGGGGAGGGATGGGAGGGTTTATGCCAGTGAAAACAAGTCTAAAGAAAATATTTTTTACCGGCTTGGCCGTTATAATCCCAATAGTAATAACTATTTACACACTGCTTTTTCTCATTGACGTCATGGACGGTCTTCTCCACGTTATCCCTCAGCAGTACCAGCCGGATGTAATGTTGGGTTTCCATCTGCCGGGGTTGGGGGTTATCGTAACGGTGGTGCTTGTATTTATATGCGGTCTTCTCGTCAGGAGTTACTTTGGAAAGACATTGGTAAAACTTGGCGAAAGCTTCGTGGAAAAAATACCCATTGTGCGGAGCATTTATCAGGCGGTCAAGCAGGTTGCGGACAGCATGCTGATGGATAAAAGCCGCAGCTTCAAGAAGGCCATACTGATTGAGTTCCCGCGCCGCGGTCTTTACAGCGTGGGTTTTGTGACCGGCAGTCCCTATGGCGAGATTAAGGAGAAGATCGGCGGCAATGAACATATTACCGTGTTCGTACCGACAACGCCGAATCCCACCTCAGGTTTTTTCATGATTGTACCCCGGGACGAACTTATATTTTTGGATATGTCGGTCGAGGAGGCCTTTACACTCATAATTTCCGCTGGTATAGTAATCCCCTCGGAACGCCGGCACAAGCCCGTGTGAAACAGGGAAGCACGATAAAAGGGTAAAGGCGTGAGCCTTATGGAAGGGACAATAGACAAGGTAGCGGAGAAGGAGAGCGAGCATGCAGATTTCATCTGAAAGCGTAAAAGTCGGTCATCCCGACATAGTTGCGGATTCCATAGCGGCCAATATCATTGCGGCGATTCTTAAGGAGGAGAAGAAAATAGGGCTGACCATTGATAACATGCCCCACTGTGGTATCGAGGTCTTTCTGGGAAAGGGCCTGTGTGTCGTGGGCGGAGAAGTTTCCACCCGGGCCTACATAGATATTGAGAAATCAGTTCGGGAAACGGTAGTTTCTCTCGGATATACGGACTCTGCCGTGGGGCTGAACGGACACTCCATGGGCATCCTCAATACCATCATCCCGCAGTCCGGCGACATCAATATCGGGACCCGGGAAAATATGGGCAAGTATTGTGAAATCGGTGCCGGCGATCAGGGTATCATATATGGCTTTGCCTGTAATGAAACGCCGGAGTTACTGCCCTTGCCGTACGTTCTGGTCAACCGTATGATGCGGGCCTTTGAGAACTGCGGGAGCCCCGTATTTTCGCCGGATGGGAAGGGACAGGTAACCGTGGAATACGATGATAAATGGGTGCCCCGGCGCGTGGCAACGGTGCTGATGTCCAATGCCATTGATTATCGCCATGTGCCGGATGCTGCGCGGGGCGACGTAGAGTCACAGGCGAAAAAGATAGCCTTGGATTGCCTGCGTGACTGGGTTGACGGGAAAACGGAGTTTCTTTTCAATCCCACCGGGGAGTGGCAGGCGGTCAATTCATGCAGCGCGGCAGATTCCGGCGTGACCGGCCGCAAGCTGGTGGTCCAGTTGTACGGGGGGTATCCGGGAGCCCAGCTGGGTGGAGGCGCCATCGTGAATAAATCACCGGAAAAGGTTGACTGTTCCGCGGCGTTCGGAAGCCGCTACGTGGCCAAGAATATCGTTGCCGCCGGCCTGGCAAAGAAATGTTCCGTACAACTGGCCTATGCCATCGGCATCGCGCGGCCCATTTCCATTTACGTCAACACCTTCGACACCGGAACGGTGCCCGATGAGCGGTTGGCGGTCATCATCAAGGAAACATTCGAACTTACCCCCCGGGGGATGATTGAGAAATTCAGCCTTCTCAACGGCGATCTTTACCGAAGATTGCCGAAGACGTTCTTCCTTGATGATTATCCATGGGAAAAAACGGATATGGTGGAAACGTTGAAGAAGAAGGTGTCCAAGTGAGGGGGAAAACGGTGAAAATCAGGGGAATTGAAAAAAAATTAAAATGGTGTGTGGCGGATATCTTCCTTGCTCAGTGGGGAAGGAAAGAACTGGAACTCGCTGAGAATGAGATGCCCGGTCTCATGGCGGTCCGCAAAAAATTCAGCCGGCAAAAACCCCTCAGGGGATTAAAGATCATGGGCAGCCTGCACATGACCATACAGACGGCTATGCTTATCGAGACCTTGAAAATTCTCGGTGCGGATTTACGATGGGCGTCGTGCAATATATTTTCCACCCAGGATCATGCGGCGGCGGCGATCGCCAAAGCAGGGACGGCGGCGGTTTTTGCCTGGAAGGGGGAAACCCTTGATGACTACTGGTGGTGTACGGAGCAGGCGCTTACGTGGCCCGATGGTTCCGGCCCCGATCTTATCGTTGATGACGGCGGCGACGCGACCCTGTTTGTCCACCAGGGAGTAAAGGTGGAGAAGGATCCTGCATTGTTTGATAAAAAGCAGGGCAACAGGGAGATGCAGATTATTTTTGATCGACTGCGCTTCGGATATAAGCGCAGTCCTCAGCACTGGCGGCGCGTGGCGGCGAACATCCGCGGGGTTTCCGAAGAAACGACGACCGGGGTGCACAGGCTGTATCAGATGGCGCAGGAAGGAGAATTGCTCTTCCCCGCCATTAACGTGAACGATTCCGTGACAAAATCGAAATTCGACAACCTCTACGGGTGTCGGGAATCGCTGGCCGACGGCATCAAGCGGGCGACTGATATCATGATTGCCGGGAAAACCGTGGTCGTTTGCGGATACGGGGATGTGGGCAAGGGGTGCGCCCAGTCCATGAAGGGGTTCGGCGCCCGTGTGGTGGTTACGGAAATCGATCCCATTTGCGCCCTCCAGGCGGCGATGGAGGGTTTTGAGGTAAGGACGCTGGAGAGCATTGTTTCCCAGGGAGACATCTTCATTACGGCTACCGGCTGTTGTGACGTGATCACGGGCCGGCATATGGAAAAAATGAAGGATGAAGCCATCATCTGCAATATCGGTCATTTCGACAGCGAAATCGAAATGCATTATCTGGAAACGAACAAGACCTGCAAAAAGGTGAATATCAAACCGCAGGTTGATAAGTGGATACTGAAATCCGGTCGTTCCCTCATCGTCCTTGCCGAAGGCAGGCTGGTAAACCTGGGATGCGCAACCGGCCATGCCAGTTTCGTCATGAGCACCAGCTTCACCAACCAGTGTTTGGCGCAGATAGAGCTGGCGACGAAGAAGTATAAACCCGGCGTTTATACCCTCCCCAAAAAACTTGATGAAGAGGTGGCGAAGATGCACCTGGGCCGCCTGGGGGTAGAGTTGACCAAGCTGACCCCCAAACAGGCCGATTACCTGTCCGTTCCGGTGGAAGGCCCCTTCAAGCACGAAAATTACCGGTATTAAATTCAGCAGCCGGTCAGGTTTTCACCCGGAGAAACAGATACCCCGCGACGGCGGCGAAGATGATATTGGCGAGCCATGCCGAGAGGAACGGCGGGAGCGTACCCGAGCGTCCCAGGGACAGGGAGAAGGCGTAAACGAACCAGTAGGAAAAGCCGATTACGATTCCGACCCCCATGCTTTGGGTGAGCCCGCCGCTTCTTTCAGAGCGGAGCGAAAATGAGATACCGATTATCGCCAGGATAAGGCTTACGCAGGGGAAGGCCGTCTTGCCGTGCATATCAACGAGGTAGCGTGACGCATCGTATCCCTCCTCTCGAATTTTATGAATGTATTTTTTTAATTCCAGATAACCCATCTTTTCGGCATCTTCCTGGACGGCTTTAAAATCAGAAGGTTTTTCGGGCAGGGGCATCACCTTGGTTGCGAACCGGGAAAAGGAGGGAAAACCCTTGTTCTCGAAGCTGGTTACCAGCAGATTATAAAATACCCAACCGCCATCTTTCCACTCGGCCCGCTCCGCATCAATCCGCGTGGTGATATCCATGTTCTGGTTCAGATAATTGATGGTTATCCCCCGGATGATGTTATTGGTGGGATCAAACATCTTGAAGTTGTAAATGCCCTGTTTGCCTCGGTACCATATCTGATTCTGTTTGAACGTTCCTGCTTCCGCTTGTTTTTGAATCTCCACGAGACGTATGTATTCCGCTTTCCTGTTTGTATGGGGAGTGATGAATTCGCTGAAAAGGAAAGCAAGAATGCAGATCAGACCGGTGATTACGATTACGGGCAGTGATGTCCGGTAGAGACTGATGCCGTTTGCCTTCATCGCTACAATTTCATTGTGCCGGGACAAATTGCCGAACAGGATGAGAGCGGTTACGAGTACGGTGACTGGAATGGTTAAGGAAACGATCATGGGGATCTTGAAGAAAAAATAAGAAAACATCAGGGAAATCGTTGCCTTGTTGCTTAAGAGCATTCTGATTCTTCCGAAGAAATCCACAATGAGGGACAGGGATACGAACGATGACATGATGATCAGGAACAGCTTGCAGAACTCCCGGACGATGTATCTGTCGAGTACGGTCATGACGGACGCCTCCCCTTTCCCCTGGTCAGTATTTTTAAAAGGTCGGCGCGGATTTTGAATTCGGGGAGCCGTTCTCTCGCCACGGCGATGAAAAGATAGACGCTAATGACTATAAAAATGATATTGGCCGCCCAAGCTCCCACAGCGGGAGAAATCCTGCCCGTTTCAGCCAAGGCTTCACCGCCCAACTGCAGGACGTAATAAATGAGGACGGTGAAAAGTCCTACCGTGAATCCCCTGGACTTTGTCGGACGATGAGCCCTGACGCCCAGCGCTATGCCGATAATGCCGAAAACCGCACAGGAGAAGGGGATGGAAAGCTTTTTGTTCAGTTCTATCGCTAGTTCCCTGGCCGCTGTTTCATCAAGATCACGACCCTTCATTTTCTCCACCAGTTCCCTGGCGGTCATTTCCGTACTTCCCTTTACCTTGATCTTTTCCCCGGCGGAGAGAGACGATTCTATATCCAATTTGACGTCATAGGTGCTGAAATCCATCTTTCGGTAATGCTCCAGATTTGCATCCACCGTGTGGCTGCTGCCGTTTTCCAGTCTCATGATTACGGCGAGCGATGCGGTATTGGCTACCAGGTACGCCTTTTTCGCAACGATTGTGCTCGGCTCCTTGCCGGTGTGTTCGTCATATACAAAAACGTCCTCCATGAAATCACCGTGGACGGGGACTTTTTCCGCGTACAGCAGGACCCCCCGGAAATCATCATTGAATACCTTTTCCTTGATGCCGATGGTTGCCTTTTGGGTGGAAAGCCTGAACAGGAGATTTTTTGTGGCAAAGTTTCCATAGGGAACGAGAAAGAAGCCGACGATAATTGTCATAACAAAGGCAAAGAGCGACACCAGCGCAACGGGGTGCGATATCCGATAGAGACTTATCCCCGATGCCTTTAATACGGTAATCTCGTTATCACCGGAAAGTCTTCCCAGTCCCATGAGGATTGATATCAGGAGCGATATTGGCACGGTGAAGATGAGCAAGGATGGACTCAGGTAAAAGACGAGCCGGGCGATATCTATAACGCTAACGCCTTTGTTCACCATCATATCCATAAGCTGGAGTATTTTCCCCATGAGCAGCACGAAGGTGAGCACGAAGAGAATCAGGAAAAAGGGAAAGGCGATCTCCTTCAGGATATATCTGTCTATCGTTTTAAACATGTTTCACTCTCTGTAAATGCTCATTATTTTCCACCCGGATCGGAAGTATCAGCAGGGGGATGCATTTCTGATAATGCCTCCCGGAACATTTTCGTTTTGTGAAGATCTATTCCACCATATGGGGAGATTACCTATTCATCCTTGCTTACCAGACCAGAGAGAAGAATACCATGGCACCGGAAAGGAGTACGAGAACGATGACCGTCAACCAGGCAACGATATTCATCACCGGGCCGTTGACGTAATTGCCCATGATGCGCCTATCGTTTATGAGCAGGAGCATAAAGATAAGGATGAAAGGCAGGAGCATGCCGTTAAGCACCTGTGAATAAAACATGATAGAAATGAGGGGTACGTTCGGCAGAAGAATGATCCCTGCGCCGAGAATGATCATGAGGGCATAGAGCCCGTAGAATTGCGGCGCCTCGGCAAATTTATGGTTCAGGCCTGATTCCCAGCCGAAGGCCTCGCACATAGTATAGGCTGCGGAAAGCGGCAGGATAGATGCGGCGAACAGGGACGCGTTTAAGAGGCCGAAGGCAAAGAGCCATGAAGCGTATTTTCCGGCGAGGGGCGCCAGGGCCAGAGCCGCTTCACTGGCACTTTCGATCCTGATGCCGGCAGGGAAGAGGGTTATGGCGCAGAGCAGAATAATGAAGAACGCCACGACATTTACGGTTATGGAGCCGAGGATCACGTCCATCCGGGTGTACTGGTAGTCCTCGGATTTGAGGCCCTTGTCCACCACGGAAGACTGTAGGTAGAATTGCATCCAGGGAGCAATGGTTGTCCCCACTACACCGAGCGTCATGGTGAGAAAAGGGGCGTCAAAACGCAGAGAAGGATTGATCACGGCCGTTTTTATCTGTCCCCAGTCCGGTTTTCCCATGAACCCGGAGATGATGTAAGACAGGTAAAAAAGGCAGGCCACAAGAAAGGCCTTTTCCACGGATTTATAGTTTCCCTTGACGATGAGCCACCACACGAAAACTGCGGCCACGGGTACGGAAAGATACTTCGTTATGCCCACAATTTCCAGACTCGCGGCCACGCCGGCAAACTCGGAGATGGTATTGCCCAGGTTGGTGAGGAAAAGGACGATCATCAGGTAAAAAGTGATCCGGGCGCCGAAACGCTCCCGGATAAGGTCCGCAAGGCCTTTACCGGAAACCACACCCATGCGGGCGCACATCTCCTGGATGATGATCAGTGCCAGCGTAATGGGGATCAGCGTCCACAGAAGGGCGAGACCAAACTGGGCTCCTGCCAGGGAATAGGTGGTTATGCCGCCGGCATCATTGTCCACATTGGAGGTAATGATGCCCGGCCCAATGAGGGCAAACAGCAGGCCCGCTTTCCGGAACCACCGGTGAGAAAGATGTTTCAGTGTAGGGGAAAACTTTTCGGACATGAGCCATTTCACCGGGAGCGCATTCCGTAAGCACCGTTATGGGTGGCATTAGGAGACGCAATGTAAATTTGTGTTATTGCCGGGAAGCTATGCCCTCCGGGCGTAAAGCTTCACCTTCATTTCTCGCGGTTATTTCCCTAAATTTGGCGCAATCACCTCGAGCAGGTTTTTGAATACGATGACGCCTTGTATCCTGTTTTCTTCGTCCACCACGGGGATGGCCATAATGCCGTATTTGGCGAAATGACCGGCGATTTCTTCCTTCCCTGCATCAATGTTTACGGAAACAACCCTTTTGTCCATCAGATCGGAAAGCGGCGTTTGGGGAGGAGCCACCAGCAATTCACGGAGACTGATCATCCCCATGAGATGTTCTTCTCCGTCAATGACGTATAGGTAATAGATGAAATCCCGGTCCTCTGCTTCATGGCGAATGCTTTCCATGGCATCTGCCGTCATTGTGGAGGGCGCAAAACTGAGGAAGGAAGTCGTCATCATGCCGCCGGCCTTTTCTTCGTTATGGGACAACAGTTCCTTAACGTCGTCGGCGATGTCCTTTTCCATTTCCTTGAGGATCCCCTCTGCCCGCTCCGGGGGCAGGTCTCCCAGAAGGTCGGCCGCCTCGCTCAGCGACATTTCCTCGATGATGTCGGAGGCGGCGGCGAGATTCAGCTCCTCGATGAGACTTACCTGGATTTTGGGATCCGTTTCCTCAAGGGTTTCTGCAGCCGTCTCCGCGTCCAGTGATTGAAAGACGGCGCTTCTCTTATGAATATCCAAATCCTCAATGATATCGGCTAAGTCAGCGGGATGAAGCTGGGCCAAGCGGTCTTGGGCGATCTTCAGGCGGAGAAGATCAGGAGAGGAAAGCGGCTGTACAACATTCCAGGGTATCAATTGGTCGGAAAGAACATAGTCGAAAAATCCATGGAGGAAGGCGTCCATGGGTTTTTCCAAACCCACGCGTCGCATAAGTCCCCGGAATCCGACATCAACATGAACCAGGTAGAGACAATTCGCGGTCTTCAGGAACTGAAGATCGTTTACCCGGCGAATCTTGGCGCCGTTCGTGTCCACCACCTGCTTATCGAGAAGCGTATCTTTGAGGAGGAGAGACTCGCGGGGCAAAAAAGGTTCGCGAAAATCATCCGGTACCGGGACAAGGGCGGTGAGCAGGGCGCCGATTCCGGTGATCTTGTTCCAGGGAAAGAGAACGGCAGTTTTGCGCTCCGAGGAAATCAGAGAGACATCCGTGACAACCGGGTAAGGCTCGGCGAGATTTGCCACCAGATCGACCGTTTTCCCTATAGGCCGGCCATCAGGATCAACGACCAGTTTCCCCAGCACCTGACTCAAAAATAAAAAAACCTGAGATTCGGAATTGAGCGCCACAATGGCCACCTCCCAAGTTTTTTGCCTATAACACTATTGAGATTTTTTAAAAAGCTTTTTTTGTAATACGGTGCGGTGAAGCTTTGCCGGGAGCGTGTTACGCACATCACGCCCATAGAGCGGGCTTCAAATATTGCCAGATTGCGGATGATAAATAGGTGAGGGAGGGCGTTTCCATCGGCTGCTGCTGGGTAAGCGGCGAATTATTACCGCTCCACTATTTTGAGGTTCGAAGATTCTCTGCGTTTTTTTGCTGAGCAGTTCATTGTATCGTGGAAGGGTCTTTTTTTACTTGACATGCTGCGAGGTATTAATTATACAGGAGGAGCGGGGACGATAAGTCCTTTTAATTTAATCCGAGAGATTGAAAAGGGACCGCAAATGAAAATTACGAATTCGTGGATGGGCCTTCTCACCTAAGCGTGGGAAGGCTTTTTTGTTATGATGGCGGAGAAGGAAATCGGCGGCGGGAGCGGCCGGGGTGCTTTGTCCGTAGCGGATGAGGGGAATAATCATGGAGACGAAAAGGGTGGTCATGGATGCCGAGGGTATTGACCGGTCGCTTACCAGGATTGCCTATGAGATACTGGAAAAGAACAAGGGCTTCAATGGCTTGGTGCTCGTCGGGATCCAAACGGGCGGGGTTTTTCTGGCAAAACGGTTGCAGAAAATAATTTCCGGAATTGAAGGCGCCGAACTGCCCCTCGGTATTCTGGACATTACCCTCTATCGGGATGACCTGCGGAGAAATAAGAAAAAATCCAGGCTGGGGAAGACGGACATACCGTTTTCGCTTGATGATAAGAACGTGGTGCTGGTGGATGATGTCCTCTTTACGGGCAGGACGATCCGTGCGGCGATGGATGCCCTGATTGATTTCGGCAGGCCGAAAGTGATCCAGCTTGCCGTCCTGATTGACCGGGGGCACCGCGAGCTTCCCATCAGGGCTGATTTTGTGGGGAAAAATCTTCCCTCGTCGCTGTGGGAGGCGGTAACCGTGAATCTGGCGGAAAAGAACGGCGTAACTGAAGTGCTTATCGAAAACGCCGGCAATTAAAGGCGCATAAACGACGGAGGGCGCACTCTGCAAGCCACGCTACGGGGCTGTGGGGTGTAATGAATGAAAAGTGGGACTCCTTACCGGGAAGCCCTTCCCGGTAGGCGGGGAACTTCACCAGCACCCTTGAGGTTTAATCATGAAATTAGCCCGTAAAGACATCCTGGGTATCAAGGAACTGTCCGTGGAAGAAATCAACCTGATCCTGGATACGGCCGAATCGTTCGTGGAGATTTCCACACGGGAAATAAAGAAAGTTCCCACCCTCCGGGGGAAGACCGTCGTCAATCTTTTTTTTGAAGCGAGCACCAGGACGAGGACATCTTTTGAAATTGCGGGTAAACGGTTGAGCGCCGATACGATAAATATATCCGCGTCCACCAGCAGTGTCGTCAAAGGGGAAACGCTTCTCGATACGGCACGGAACATCGAGGCCATGAGTCCCGACGTGATCGTTATCCGCCACCGCGCTGCCGGCGCTCCCCATATGCTTGCGAGGATGGTAAAACAATCGATCATCAACGCCGGCGATGGCGCACACGAGCATCCGACCCAGGCATTGCTCGATATGATGACCATCAGGATGAAAAAGGGGAAGATTGCCGGACTGAAGGTGGCGATTGTCGGCGATATTGCCCATAGCCGGGTAGCACGTTCCAACATCTACGGCCTGACGAAGATGGGGGCTCGGGTGGCTGTGGCCGGGCCGGCTACTATGCTTCCCCGCCAAGTGGGAGAGATGGGAGTGGATGTGTACCGTCGCCTGGAAGAGGCTATCGAAGGCGCCGATATTATCATGATGCTTCGGGTTCAGACGGAACGGGAGCACCAGAATATCTTTCCGTCCCTGCGGGAATATGCGAGGTATTTCTGCCTGAACGGCAAGAACATAAAACTGGCGCGTGAGGATGTCCTGGTGATGCATCCCGGCCCCATAAACAGAGGCGTGGAGATCGCCTCCGATATTGCCGACTCAACCTCTTCGGTGATTCTGGAACAGGTTGCCAACGGCGTAGCCGTCAGAATGGCTATTTTATACCTGCTCACGGGGGGTGAATCATGACGAGGTACCTGCTTGCGGGCGGAAGAGTTATCGATCCCTCCCGGAATATTGATGAAGTTCTGGATATACTGGTGGAAAAGGGCACGATTGCCAAAGTGGGGAAAAACCTGTCGCCGTCAAACACCGCGAAAAGGAAGACAGGCGGTGATGTAACCGTCCTTGACCTTCACGGCATGCTGGTGGTGCCCGGTCTGATTGATATGCACGTTCACCTGCGGGAGCCAGGATTTGAATATAAGGAAACGATTCGGTCGGGTAGTGAGGCCGCCTCCGCCGGCGGATTTACCGCGGTTGCCTGCATGCCCAATACCAGTCCCGTCAACGATAACCGCTCTGTTACGGAATTCATACGGATGAAAGCTGCCGCGTGCGGGCTCGTACGGGTATATCCCATAGCCGCGATCAGTAGGGGAATGGAGGGAACCAGTCTCGCGGAATTCGGCGATCTTGCGGATGCAGGCGCCGTGGCCTTTTCAGACGACGGCAAACCGGTTATGAACGGCGGCCTTATGCGGCGGGCGCTGGAATACGCGGCTTCGCTCGATATGCCGGTGATATCCCACTGCGAAGATGTGAACCTTTCGGCGGAAGGAGCAATGAATGAAGGGTTTGCAGCCACGGAACTGGGATTGCCGGGTATTCCCAGCGCGGCGGAAGAGGTGATGGTTGCGCGGGATATCATCCTTGCGGGGTTCACCGGCACGGCGGTGCATATCGCCCATGTGAGCACCGCGGGTTCGGTACAGATGATCAGGGAGGCGAAGGCCCGCGGCATCAGGGTAACGGCCGAAACGGCGCCCCATTATTTTACGCTGACCGACGACGCCCTGCGGGAGTTCGACACCAATACCCGGGTAAATCCCCCCTTGCGCGGCCGTGAAGACCTGGCGGCAATCAGGGAGGGACTTAGTGACGGCACCATTGATGTCATCGCCACCGATCACGCGCCGCATGCCCGTACGGATAAGGAAGTGGAATTTGAATACGCGGCAAGCGGCATCGCCGGTCTGGAGACCGCTTTGCCCCTGAGCCTGAAACTGTTCGGGGAGGGTGTTCTCCCGTTGGATCGGCTGATCCGGGTAATGAGCACCAATCCGGCAGGAATCCTCCGCATTCCCGGCGGCACGCTCGCACCGGGCGCCGAGGCCGATATCACCGTGATTGACTTAAACGGGGAGTGGACGGTGGAACCCGACAGCTTGCGATCCCAGGGGAAGAACACTCCCTTTGCCGGATGGGCGATGAAGGGAAAGGCGGTTATGACGATGGTGGGCGGGGAAATAAAATTAACGACCCCGTAAAATATTGCCAAGATATTTTCGGGACGGCTTCGTAAAAAGTGCCAGAGGCAAGGCGCGCGAAGCAACAATATATATACGTTACCGGGAAGTTCCGGCTGTTGGGTGGGAACTTCGCTCATGATGAAGCGCAACACAGCAGCTGGCCTTTTTACGGAGTCGTCGTGAATACGCGAACAATACACAAGACCGCAGCGGTTATCCTGCATTCTCTCAATTACGGCGAATCAGACCGGATAGTGACGTTTTATACCGCTGATTTTGGCAAGCTCACCGGCATTGCCAAAGGCGCCCGGCGCAGTAAAAAACGCTTTGCCAACATACTGGAGTTTTTTTCCTGCATTCAGATTATTTTTTCGCGGCGGGGGCGCGACAGCCTCGCCCTGATTGAAGAAGGTTCCGTTCTCAACTGTTACCCGCGCATCCGGGAGGACCTGGAGAAAACGCTGATTGCCTCGTATCTGCTGGAGCTCATGGATAAGTTTACCCACGAGGGCAAAAAAAATACGGAGCTGTTTCAGCTCCTCCTGAGTTTTCTTGTCCTTGTGGAGGCGGGAAACAGTCCCGAAGACCTGCTGAGATTTTTCGAAATGCGTCTTCTGAAGCACGCAGGCTACGAACCGGTGCTGGATCGCTGTATGGCTTGCCGGAGGGCTGTCGGTGATGCGGATGTATATCATTTTGTGGCCCGTGACGGCGGACTTAAGTGCATGACCTGTGAGCCGCGACATCCCGGGGTCGTCCCTGTTTCGCTCGGGACCATCAAAACGCTCCTCCTCGGCAAGGAGATGGAGTTCGGCAAGCTGGAACGCCTTGTCCTGTCCAATCAAGTGGCGAGGGAGAGCAGGGAACTGCTGGCGGGCTTTATCGAGCATATCATCGGGAAAGAGATAAAATCCCTCCACGTCCTGCAAGGCGTGCGGGAGATGGGCATCTGAGCCGTCCGACCAAAGAGCGCATTCCCTCTATCGTGCTGCGGGGAGCTTCAATAACCTCGTGCAGAGGATTTAGTTTTTCCCATTTCCCGCATCAATCAAACCCAGCAGCGCCCGGGCGGCTTCTTCCGGGCCCTGCGCCTCACTGCCGGAAATGCCCAACCGTGTGCGAATCTGTCCGACGAACAACCCTCCTTTTATAAAAGCGTCAAAATAGGTTCCGGCGATGACCTCGTGCTCAGTTCGATACTGGGCGGGGCCGAAAACATTGGCGAAATAGGAATGGACCAATCCGGTCGAAGTGGTGGTTCCTTTACTCATGACTGTTCCTTCGCGAAAAACACGAAGGGCGTCTTCCGCCGTTCGGAATTGCTCGATGAGCGGATGATCTTCGTCTACGGTCTCATAGTTATTGGCATACAGAATCATATCTACCGGATATCCGCGAACAACACGGGAATAGGTCGTCACGGGGAGGACGGCGCGCGCATTTACCTGATCGGGGTTCATAATGATCGTCCGGTCAAGCTGACCAAACGCATATCCTGCCTGCAAATCATCAAGACGGACATATGCGCCGATTTCAGTTCCATAACCCAGGATGCGCCCCGGTCCCGATATCTTAAGGGAACCCATATCGTCCGCGATGATCGTCATGTCGCGGATACGGTCATCTCCGATAATACGGAAGGCCTCGAGGGTCTCAGACTTTCCTGCCCCGGTATCTCCGATCATGAGTATTGTCGCCTCGCTGCCGCTGTGCAGCAGGATATTGACCAATGCGCCGTGAAACGGCATAGCGCCGCGCTGCATCATCCGAATGTTATGCAACGTGAGCGCCATTTTTTTCAGATATCCGAAATAACCGAATTCGTCTCGGTTGGGCACGGCCGCTACCAGCATGTCGTTTGTCGTGTCGTAATGGAAGATTGTTGGGAATTTCGCGAGTTGGTCAAGCGCATCGCCCGGAACGCCATAGAGATAGATCCCATCCGGTTTTCGCTCAAGATCTGCATTATTGGCCAGTTCAAAAAGGTTGCATAGGGAAAAGCCCAGCTCGGCGAATTTCTCATGGAAATAGATGAGGATGACCAGCTTGCCCACCCGAGCCGGAAAGCAGAACCATTCCTCGGTACGGATATCAATCCGGTCGAGCGGATTGGCATCAGCAGGGACAAAGCGCCCGGTCCGCTTGTTCATCGGGGGATTCAGAATCAAGGGCGGATTGAGTAAAATTTGGCGGATGATTGGAATTCCCCGGAGTTTCTGATAGACGCCGTCCGGCGTGGTTGTGAACTGGTTTGAGGTGATTGCGGCGATTTCAGCGCCTGCCCGCACCTGGCGATAGATAGCGGGATGGTGCCCGGTGATATTTTCCTGGATATCGCGGTACGTTTTCCGCATGAGGTGCGTAAAGTGTTCGATGGTATCGTCGAAGGTCCGGTAGGGTTTCTCCTCCATCTTGGAAAACGCGGAACTGCAAATGACAAACCGATCAAAATCACGCCAGTAGTTGTACAGATATTCCACAAAGTCGTTCAACAGTTCGTTGTTTCTGAAAAACCTATCGGAATCTTTTACAATGTTCGGAACAACCTCGCCCCGTACTTTTGTAAGATAAATCAAGGTTTCCACGAGACGCGCCACTTGGTCGTCATTGATCTTTTCCGGATTTTCGAAAATATCCAATAGCGGCGATCGCCTGTGCCTCAATTGATTCAGGGCATGACCAAGGAATTCGCGGAACAGTGGACTGCTCAACAGTTCTTCCGGCGTATCGCACATGCGATCGGCTGCGTAGATGAGGATCTTTTGGTGTATGAATTTAAATGAATAGGTGTTCATAAATCTCCTTATACCTGCCATGTCCCCGCTGAATTCGGTAGCGAACGCATTCCCCGTAGCTTGGCTTTGGGGTAAGCGAGCGAATGCTGAACGATACCGTTCCTTAAGAATCGAAGATCCTCCGCAGCTTGCTCAAGGAGAGCTTCAATTATGCGGTGTGGACAATCGGGCACCACAATTCGTGCCGCTCTCGGCATGGACGTTGTTTAGTATAATATTTTTTTATACGCAATGACAAGAATATATCTGCTCCCGTTTCCCTATCTGGTTTTCATATTGACAGCGGTTTCCCCTCATGTTAGTTACCCACCGGGAATCACCTCGTGTTCAGCGAAAAAGTACGTTCACGTGTAAGGAGGCAGCGGTGACATTTCAGCAGTTGATATTCGCCCTGGAGAGGTACTGGGACAGCCAGGGATGCGTGATCCAGCAGCCCTACGATATGGAGGTTGGCGCCGGCACGTTCCATCCGGCAACGTTTCTGAAGGCCCTGGGGCCGGAACCATGGCGGGTTGCCTATGTAGAACCATCACGCAGGCCTACGGACGGGCGGTATGGCGAAAATCCCAACCGGCTGCAGCACTACTACCAGTACCAAGTCATCATGAAACCATCGCCCCTCAATATCCAGGACATTTACCTCGACTCTCTCCGGAGTTTCGGCATTGATCCTCTCGATCACGATATCCGTTTTGTCGAGGACGACTGGGAATCTCCCACCCTCGGGGCCTGGGGACTGGGGTGGGAGGTGTGGTTGGACGGCATGGAGATATCCCAATTTACCTACTTCCAGCAAGTGGGGGGGATCGATCTGAAACCCATATGCGCTGAATTGACCTACGGCATCGAGCGCATTGCCATGTATATTCAAGGCGTGGACAACGTTTATGATCTGCAATGGAACGATCACATCAGGTACGGAGATATCCACCATCGAAGCGAGGTGGAGTTTTCCACCTATAATTTCGAAGTGGCCGATGTAGAGATGCTCAGGATGCTCTTCAACCGGTATGAGGAAGAGGGCCTTCGTCTGATCGGGAAAGGGCTGGTGTTGCCGGCCTACGATTACTGTCTGAAATGCTCCCATATCTTCAATCTCCTGAATGCGCGGGGCGCAATCAGCGTAGCCGAGCGGACAGGCTACATCGGGAGGGTACGGAATCTGGCTACGCTCAGCGCCGGGGGATATCTGAAGCAGCGCGAGGAAATGGGGTATCCGCTCCTGAAAAGGCAGGCGGAGGATCGGTGATTCATTAAAACTCAGCAGGTTGTAGAAGTCATCATTATAGGCTGTTCAAAAATGCCCAGATGCAAGGCCCCCGAAATACATCGCCGTGAGGCGTACTTGTCCGTACGTCGAACGGCGAAGAATGAGGGAAACGCAGCAGATGGGTATTTTTCAGCGGCCTGTTAGAGGGATAGGGAATGGGTAAGGAACTATTACTGGAGATCGGGACGGAGGAGATCCCCGCCGTTTTTTTGCCGGGGGCTCGTAAGGACATGGAAGAGATGATCCGGAAAGAGCTTGATGACCGGTTCATCCGCCACGGAGATATCCGAACGATGGCTACGCCAAGGAGGCTGGTGTTACATGTGGCCGACGTTGCGGAAAAGCAGCAGGATCAAGTCCTGGAAAAAATGGGGCCGGCCAAAAGAGTCGCCTTCGATAAGGACGGCAAGCCTTCTCCGGCCGCCCGGGGTTTTGCCCGTGGTCAGGGGGTTGACGTATCGGCTCTGGAAACGATTACCACCGAGAGAGGCGAGTATCTCTGCGTCAGAAAAGAGATTGCCGGAGAAGAGACCAAGACAATTTTGCCCATTCTTTTACCGGCCTTTATCGCCGCTATCCCTTTTAGGAAATCCATGCGCTGGGCGGACTTCAGCCTGCGTTTTGCCCGACCCGTCCACTGGATACTTGCCCTGTACGGCGGCGAAACGGTACCCTTTACACTCGAGAACATTGTGAGCGGCAACAAGTCCTATGGCCACCGCTTCATGAGTCCCGCCGCATTTGAGGTCAGGGATTTTGCCGAGTACCGCGCAAAAACGAAAGAGCACTACGTGATCGCCGATCCGGAAGAGCGCAAACAGATCATTCTTACGGAGGCGGAAGACGCCGCCCGGCAGGTGGGGGGCAGTGTCCTCAAAAACGACGAACTCCTTGAGACGGTTACCTACATTGTGGAACACCCGACGATAATTTGTGGCAGTTTTGATAAGACGTATCTATCGTTGCCCCGGGAAGTCCTTGCCACATCCATGATGTCGCACCAGAAGTATTTCCCCGTAACCGCCAAAGAGGGGAACCTCTTGCCCTACTTTGTTGCCGTGAGCAATACCCCGGCCCGTGATACCGCCGTGGTCAGGAAGGGAAACGAAAAGGTCATACGTGCCCGTCTTTCCGATGCCAGGTTTTTCTTCGAAGAGGACCGGAAGATTCCCCTTGCCCAGCGTGTGGAGCGCCTGCGGAACGTCGTTTTCCACTCTCTGCTGGGCACCTCCTATGAAAAGATCATGCGTTTCCGGGAACTAGCGTCAGCCATCGCCCGACGGGTCAATCCGGCCATTGCGGAAAAGGTGTACCGCGCGGCCACATTGGCGAAAGCCGATCTTGATACGCAAATGGTCGCCGAATTTACCGATCTGCAGGGGGGCATGGGCCGGGAATACGCCCTCCTCGATGGTGAGGATCCCGTTGTGGCCCGGGCTATTTACGAGCACTATCTGCCGCTGAGTGCCGGTGGCGACCTGCCCGTGACGGACGAAGGGGCGATCGTCGGCATTGCCGACAAGATGGACACCATCGTGGGATTCTTCGGCGTCAACCTGATTCCTACCGGCACCGCGGATCCCTATGCTCTGCGGCGGCAGTCCCTGGGCATTATCAATATCCTTCTCGATAAGAAGTATCCCCTCCGGCTGGACGACCTTGTGAGCGAAAGCCTGGGGCTGCTAAACGGTCTGTTGAAGAGGAATCCGGAAGAGATAAAAGCGGATGTTCTGGATTTTTTCCGGGCTCGGTTTGAAAACCAGCTGATTTCCCAGGGGCATCCCTATGATGTTGTTGACGCCGTCCTGGCGGCGGATTTTGTCGATATTGCAACCTCGTTCAAGAAGATTGTCGCTATGGAGGATTTCAAATCCCATGCGGATTATGAACCGCTCGCCATTGCCTTTAAACGCGTGGTCAATATCAGTCGGGATTTCAGCGGTGGCTCGATTGATCCCGGACTTTTTGAAGGCGATGCCGAAAAAAACCTCTACAGCGCATTTTCGCAGGTGAGGGGAACGGTATCCGGTCACGTCAACGCCGGAGATTTTTCCACCGCACTGACTGAAATCGCCGGTTTGCGGGCGCCGGTGGATGCGTTCTTCGAGAGCGTCCTCGTTATGGCGGAGAATGAAAAAATCAGATTCAACCGCCTCTCCCTTCTAAAGGAAATCTCCGCGATGTTCCATCGCATAGCCGATTTTTCTCGAATTGTAACTGCCTCTGTATAGGCTGCGAACTGTTCATTCACAGAGGGTTGGCCGCACGGCCTTATTTTGCCTACGCTGCAAAGACAGCAAGCGCCGCGGAACTGATTTTTTCTTACGAATCACGAAAAATTTGTGGTTGACAATTCGCTTCAAAGTCTGGGAAACTTGAGACAGTTGTAGCGCCCGGAAGGGGGAATTACCCTTTTATGCTGCGTGGCGGGCTGTTTGGCGTGACCTCGTTCGTTGTGTCCTTATCAACGCAAATGCATGGTAAAGGAGGCATGGTGACGAAGCATATCCTTATTCCCATCGACGGTTCCGAGTATGGAAAAACGGCCATCGAATACGGTGTTTATCTGGCGAAGAAACTGGATGCCCGACTAACAGGTCTGCATGTCATAGACATCAATTTGATGCAGATTCCCGCTCTCGCAGATGTTTCTGGGGCCGTTGGACTGCCCCTCTATCACGATTTTCTTCCCGCGATTGAAAGAGGTCTGGAAGAGAAGGCGGAGGCGATTTTACATGCCTTCAGCAAAAAGTGTAGTGAATCGGGAGTGCAGGCCGAGGTGAAAAAGGCCGCCGGCATTATCGAGGAAACGATCATCGAGACGGGAAAACACGCCGATTGGATCATTCTTGCCCAGAGAGGCGAGCATTTTCACTTTGGCGAAGAGGGAATCCTTGGTTCTACCGCGGAGACCGTCGTCCGCACCTCCGGCAAACCGGTTATGGTCACTCCGGCATCGTTTCATGAGATCAGCAGGATAACCCTGGCATACGACGGCAGTCCGTCCGCCGAAAGCGCGTTGATGCTTGCCGCGGAACTAACGGCGGAAACCTCGTGGCCCCTTTCGGTGGTCATCGTAAGCCGCGACAAACGGGGTGGCACGGAATTGGCCGAAAAAATGAAGACACTGCTCAACACCCGAAACATTAAGGGTGAAATTGACGTTATCCGGGGCAATGAAGATCGGGAGCTGGTAAGATTAGTCCGGGAAGGGAATGTGGAGTTGATGATTATGGGAGCGTACGGTCATAACAGGCTGCGAGAACTTATCCTCGGCAGCACCACGTCTTCCGTCATCAGAAAGAGTACCGTTCCCGTATTCCTCACCCGGTAGACACCGGGGCAGGAAACCGTTAACGCAATTTTGTTCGCACCTTGTCAGCAAGCTCCGCCAGGATATCGTATTTTGTCAGGTCATAGTAAATCGGGGTAATGGAAATCATGCCTTTTTCCAGGGCACTTACATCTGAATCAGTATCCTCGGAAACGGAGCTCGGCATTTCGCCGGCCAGCCAGTAATAGATGTTCTCCCGCGGATCAACCCTTTTTTCAAAACATTCCGTCGGTTGCGCCTTGCCCTGTTTTGTTACGGCGATCCCCTTTATTTCCGCTTCCGGAACGGCCGGCACATTAACGTTAAGGGCAACGTTGTTCATCGAACGATGCTCCATGATGAAGGATGCCATCTTTCTGGCGAATCTGGCCGCGAACGAGAAATCAGCGTCCCGGAGCGTATTGAGCGAAATCGCCAGGGAGGGCACTCCCATTATTGCGGCTTCAGTGGCCGCTGAGACGGTTCCTGAATAGAGCACGTTGATGCCCACGTTGGCGCCGCGGTTAATTCCCGAGACGACAAGGGCGACCGGTTTTTCCGCGAGTTCCTTGATGCCGATTTTGACGCAGTCCGCCGGCGTTCCCGCTACGGCGTATCCCAGGAACTTCCCGTCTTTGTGGGCCCGCCGCACCATAAGGGGACGGAAGATGGTGATGGCGTGCCCCACGGCGCTCTGTTCTATTTCCGGAGCGACGATAAGACATTCCGCGTCCTTTGAAAGTTCCTGGTACAGGGCGCTCAAGCCCTTGGCGTAGATACCGTCATCATTGGTAAGAAGATACAACATGAATTTTTCCTTCTCCCTCTATTTTATCTGCATGATCTGACCATTCCTGACCATGAGCAGGAATGCATCTTTTTCTACGTCCCTGTCAACCGAAATGGATGTTTTGCCCGTCACGCCGGGAAAAGATTTAATTTCCAGCAAGCTGTTCCGGAATTGTTCCCGCGTTTCTATTCTTTTTTCCGCGATAACCTTTACGGCGATACGTGCTGCATCGTAGACGAGGGCTTCCAAACCGCCCGGTTCCCGGCGGTATGCGGCGTAAAATGCATCAATAAAATCGCTTACCTCAGGGTAAAAACTATCAAGGTAAAAGTCATCCGTAAAGATCGCGCCTTCCAGGTAGGCGCTGTTTTCTTTCAGGAGATCAGGTGAATCCCAGGCGCCCGTACCGAGCAGGTGTACTCCGGTTACATCGTGGAAGGCGAGCTGGGGGACAATCATGTTTACCCTGAGGTAGGAATCGGGAATAAAAAGGGCATCGAAATCGGGAGCAAATCCCGAAGGTGCCTGATTGTTTCCCGGGAGGGCAGGTTTTGGGGTCTTGAGGGCGATGATTTCCTCCTCAAAATCGGTCTGGATTTTATCATAGGACATTGTCGTTTTTATCTGTCCACCCCTGCTTAACACCTCTTCCCAGAAAAATTTCATCATCTCCCGGCCGTAATCGTCATCGGGGTAAAGAATGGCGAATCGGGCAATTCCCATGTCCCGCACGGCATATTTTACCAGGGTTCTCACCTGCATCCGGCCGGAAGAGAAATAGCGGAATACGCAATTCCCGATATCGGTGATTTTCTCATTCTGCGTGAAGGTAAGGATGGGGACGCCCGCTTTCTGGGCCTCTTGTGCCGCCTCTATCGCCTCAGCGCTTCCCAGGGGACCGAGAATACAGATCACGTCGGTCTGTGCGGCCAGTTTCTGCGCTGCCAGACGGGCTGCTTCTGTTTCACTTTTTGAATCTTCTATAACAAGCCGGAAGGGACTTTTACTCAGAGGATCAAAAACGCCGGCGGCAAGCATGACAGCTTCCAGAGTCGCGTTTCCGTACACGGCATTGCGTCCGGTGAGCGGAAGAATGCAACCGATCGTGTAAATGGCGGGCGATCCTCCCTGGGCCGGAGCTGTCGCCGGAGCAATTGTCGCCGAGAGGAGAAAGAAAAGAAGAAACAATGACAAGCGGTTTATATAACGGTTAGACATGATACATGATCCTCGTCAACGCAGGTTTCTTATGTAACGTAGCGCCTCCTCGGCGACGTCTGCTGAATCAATCAGGACGGAAAATTCATTGTTGTGTCTGAGCGCCGCCTGCGTGAGATTGTGGCTGCCGATAAAGGTGTATCGTCCGTCAATAACGGCCAACTTCGCATGGGTTGTCTTTCCTGAGGAATCGAAACGAACATGAATTCCTCCCCCGACCAGTTTTTCCATGGTTGCCCTGTTATTCAGGTAAACTTGGTCTGCCGCATCATCACTGCGTTCCAGCAGTACCTCCACCTGAATTCCCCTGGCGGCTGCGTTTATCAGGCCTTTTGTAATAATCTGCGGGTAATTACTTTCGCTTCCGTCTGCTTTGAAAAGGTAAAAGGACATTACGATCTCACGCCGGGCGCCTTCAATTGCCACGTTCAGAGCGGAAAAATAGTCACGGTCAGCCAGCAGTTTCAGGGAACAGCCCCGCGGCAGAGTCAGGGATCGGCTTTGTACGGTGTCTTTTTTTGCTTTCCCCGGTTCATCTGTTTCTGAAGAATAAACGGCTGAACCGGAGAAAAAACAGAAAAAAAAGAAGGGAAAGAAAATAATTATTTGCCGGAAACGACCCATATGTTCCTTTTCCCCCGAGACCTGCGGTTTTATCTGGGGGCTGGTCGTCAGCCGTCCCGAGGGTCGGGTTATTCATACTACTCCAAATCCGCCCTTAGGTCGATGAAAAAATGCCCGGGAATTCATGTGCGAATCTCGGGCATTTTGTGGACAGCATCTGCCGCTATTTTACTTCTTCAAAGTCTGCATCAACCACGTCGTCGTCCTTCTTGCCGGTCCCGGCCTGAGCGCCTGCTCCCGCAGCTCCCTGCGCACCGGCGCCGGGACGCGGCTCGGAAGCCTTGGCGTACATGGCCTCAGCAAGCTTATGGGACGCGCTGGTCAGTTCCTCCTGCGCCTTCTTAATGGCTTCGGCATCGTCGCCTTCGATGGCTTTCTTTACGGCGGCGATACCTTCCTCGATCCTGGCCTTTTCCGCGGCATCAATTTTGTCACCGAACTCCTTGATGTTTTTCTCCACGCTGTAAAGCATAGCATCCGCCTGGTTTCTGGCTTCAATCAGATCCTTTTTCTTCTTGTCTTCTTCCGTGTGGGCTTCCGCATCCCGGACGAGCTTCTTGATCTCTTCCTCGGAGAGACCGCTGGAAGCGGTGATCTTGATGCTCTGTTCCTTGCCCGTGCCGAGGTCCTTGGCGGATACATGCACAATGCCGTTGGCATCAATGTCGAAAGTCACCTCTATCTGGGGTATGCCCCGCGGCGCGGGAGGGATGCCCACGAGCTCAAATCTGCCCAGCGTCCTGTTGTCTCCCGCCATGGAACGCTCGCCCTGGAGGACGTGGATGCTCACGGCCGGCTGATTGTCCGCCGCCGTCGAAAATACCTGACTTTTTTTGGTCGGAATCGTGGTGTTCTTCTCTATCAGTTTTGTCATCACGCCGCCGAGGGTCTCGATGCCCAGAGACAGGGGGGTGACATCCAGGAGCAGGACGTCCTTTACCTCGCCAGCCAGCACGCCTCCCTGGATGGCGGCGCCGACCGCGACCACTTCGTCAGGATTTACCCCCTTATGCGGTTCTTTGCCGAACAGCTCTTTTACCTTCTGTTGCACTCTGGGCATGCGGGTCATGCCGCCTACCAGGATTACCTCATCAATATCCTTGGGGCTCAAGTTGGCATCCCGGAGGGCCGTTTGGCAGGGACCTGTCGTTTTTTCGATCAGGTCTTCAACGAGGGCTTCCAGCTTTGCCCGGGTGAGTTTTATGTTCATGTGCTTGGGACCGGAGGCATCCGCCGTAATAAACGGCAGATTGATATCTGTCTCCATAGCAGTGGAAAGTTCCATCTTTGCCTTTTCCGCCGCTTCCTTGATCCGTTGCAGGGCCATTTTATCGTTCCTGATATCAATCCCCTGGTCCTTCTTAAACTCGGTTGCCAGGTAGTCCATCAGTCTCTGGTCAAAGTCTTCGCCGCCCAGATGGGTATCGCCGTTCGTGGATTTCACCTCGAAAACCCCATCTCCGATTTCAAGAATGGAGATATCAAATGTCCCGCCGCCGAGATCGAAAACGGCTATTTTTTCGTCTTTCTTCTTGTCCAATCCATAGGCGAGAGCTGCCGCTGTAGGCTCATTGATGATCCTCAGGACATTCAATCCCGCAATTTTGCCGGCGTCTTTCGTGGCTTGTCTTTGTGAGTCGTTAAAATAGGCCGGAACAGTAATTACCGCGTCCGTAACCTTTTCTCCCAGGTAGTCCTCGGCAGTCTGTTTCATCTTCACCAGAATCATGGACGATATTTCCGCAGGACTGTAATTTTTCCCCCTTACGGTAACCTGGGCATCGCCATTTTTTGCCTCAGTAATCTTGAAGGGACTGACTTTTATGTCGTACTGCACCTCCTTGGTGGAATATTTCCGTCCAATTAGCCGCTTGACGGCATAAACGGTATTTTCAGAGTTGGTAACCGCCTGCCTTTTGGCTACCTGTCCCACCAATCGTTCACCGCTTTCCGTAAAGGCCACCATGGACGGAGTGGTTCTATTTCCCTCCTGGTTGGCGATGACAACGGGATCCCCGCCCTCCATAATGGCGACACATGAATTTGTCGTTCCTAAATCAATCCCAATAATTTTCCCCATCTCGGCATCTCCTCCTTATTCTTCGCTGCTGTTTCCCTCATTTTCGCGTTTATCTTTTCTATTCGGGCACTTACATACGGAAACCTTTGCCGGTTTTAATAACCGGCCGTGCAATAGATAACCTTTCTCAAATTCGTTCATCACCTTGTTATCCTGATGTTCTTCTCCTTCAACCTGAAGCATGGCCTCGTGGATATTAGGATCAAAGTCCTTTCCCAGGGCATCAATTTTTTCCACCCCATGTTTTTCCAGGCAGCAAATCAACTGATCCTGAACGAGTTTCAGGCCCTTTTTGAAGGCCTCGAAATCCTCTGAATTGCAGGCGTGTTCCAACGCCCTGTCCATGCTGTCTACGAGAGGAAGCATGTCCCTTATCAGGTTTTCATTGGCATATTTTATGGAATCAAGGCGTTCCCTCGCGGCGCGTTTTTTATAGTTTTCCATTTCTGCCACGGCACGCAGATATTTATCATAATTTTCAGCCGCGTTTTTTTCCAACTCCTCGATTTTCCTCATGAGATCAGAGATATCTTTCTTTTCAGCCTTTTTTTCTGCACCTGACTCTCGTTCTGCTGTGGCCGGTTTTTCTTTAGTGATGTCTTTTTTCAATTTTCTTCCCGTATCATCCTTCATGATTCATTCATTGTATCTTTAGTAATTCCGCAACATGATAGAATTACTATATATCATCAGGTTTTTGAAAAAGTTTAAAATCTATCATTTCGCATATTGCATGCCCTATCGTGATGTGCACCTCCTGGATGCGGGGTGTGCTGTTCGACGGGACATTAAGGGAATAATCAACGATTTTTGCAATCTCTCCCCCGTCTTTTCCTGTAAAACCGATGGTAATGATTCCTAATTTCTTTGCTGTTTCCAGGCCCTTTAGTACGTTTACCGACGCGCCGCTGGTGCTGATACCCCAAGCCACATCTCCCGTCTGCCCTATCGCCCGGATCTGCTTGCTGAATATTTCTGAGAAATCATAATCATTGCCGATGCTTGTAATAACCGACGTATCGGTGCTCAAGGCTATGGCGGGAAGAGGGGGCCGCTCAATGAGAAAACGGTTCACAAATTCCGCTGCTAAGTGCTGGGCGTCTGCCGCGGAACCGCCGTTTCCAAAAAGCAATATCTTGTTCCCGGCTTTCAGTGCCCCTGTTATCACTTCCACAACATCTACAACCTTGCCCAGGTTGTCGTTGATAAATATGTCTTTAAGCTGGCAGCTTTCTTTGAATATTTTGATAATGTGGTCTTCCATGTAATATCCAAGTCGTAGATGATTAATGTCGCCGGTAAATGCGCACTAATATATTTACCCACATTTCCCCTGTCAAGGGTATGGGGGAATATTAATCTGCCCGTCCTGCAGAGATTCTGTTCCTAACTGTTTCCCAAACCTGCTCAACGGTGATCTCTTTCATGCACTCTTTCGTCTTGCACTTTTTCTTAAAGCAGGGACTGCAGGGAAGGTCCCTGCGGATGATTGTATGACCCTCGCCGTAAGGGCCGGTGCGGGCAGGGGCGGTGGGGCCAAAAAGGGCGATGACAGGGGTGCCCACTGCGGCAGCAAGGTGCATGGGGCCCGTGTCCGTCGTGATTACAAGTCGCGCCTGTTTGTAGAGCCATGCCAGATCCTTCAGCGTTGTCTCACCGCCCAGGTTAACCGAGGGCCGCTTCATCAGTGCCTGTATCTCTTCCAACTCCTTTTTCCCGCTTCCCGTGAAGACGACATCGAGACCGGATTCCTCGTGTATCCGGTCGCAGAGCCGGGAAAAGTTTTTGTTTTCCCAGAGCTTGGTTTCCCAGAGCGCCACCGGGTTAACGGCCACAAAACCTGCTCGCGGATCAATCTGATGGGCATTGAGCAGTTTTTCAACGCGGGTGCGGTTTTCCTCTTTTATGGGGACCAAAAATTTCGTCTTTATTTCGCCGGCGCCGAGGTGACGGGGGAAATCAAGGTAGCGATCCACGGCGTGCTTGTTCATGTCCTCGGGGATCTTTTCGTTCAGAAAAATGCCGCTCATTTCCTGCATGCTGTTATAGCCCAGTTTTCTCTTGCCGCCGCTGAGACCGACAATCACCGCGCTTTTGAGGAGCCCGTGGAAGTCGATCACTAGGTCGTAGCGCCGCTCACGAAGAGACTTCACAAAGACCGCCATCTCCAACAGTGGCCAAATAATACGGCCGCGCTTCATCTCTTTGATCCAGGAGGTGCGATGCGAGACGAGCACACGGTCGAGCAGGGGATGGTCCTTAATGAGGTCGGCGGACATCTCTTCCACGACCCAGGTGATATGGGCTTTGGGGTAGAGCTTGCGCAGAGCTGTCAGCGACGGCAGGGTGTGGATGACGTCGCCGATAGCGCTCAGTTTTACGATAAGGATGTTCATTTCTGGTAATCCGTCATGATCCACCGAACGGCGTCAAAAATGTCCGCGGCAACGTGTACTGGGGCGGCGCCGGAGCCGTTAGGGAGAGGGGCGCTCATATTCCCGCCGTAGCCGGTTCTAACCAGTATCCCTCTGGTTCCCGCTCTGGATGCCGTTTCCATGTCCCTGAGCGTGTCTCCGATCATGTAGGAACGGGTTAGGTCAATATCCAGCTCACGAGCAGCCTGATGCAGCATGCCGGCCTCAGGCTTTCTGCAGGCACAGGTTTGCAGATAAATCCCTTTTCCTTCCGTGGGGTGATGGGGGCAGTAGTAGAACCTATCAATAAAGGCGCCTTCCCTTGCCAGTATTTTGCTGATCATGTCATGCGTCGCCAAAACCAGTTCTTCGTCGAAATAGCCCTTCGCCACGCCAGCCTGGTTGGTGATGACTACAGCCTTCATGCCGCTTTCGTTTATTATTTTGATCGCTTCCGCGGCGCCGGGTAGAATGACGAGCCGTTCAAGGCTGTCGAGGTACCCTACTTCCTCGTTGATTGTTCCGTCGCGGTCAAGAAAAACAGCCCGGTTCCTTTTTATCTCCCGCATAGGAGTCCTTTCGCGGCGGCGGCGACGTCGCTCACGGTTATCATGTCCATGCATTTGAAATCACCGGGGCATGTCTCCCTGAGGCAGGGGCTGCATTCAATATTCTTTCGGACAATCACGATCTTTTCCCCTATGGGGGAGGTCGTGACGGCGTTCGTTGATCCGAATATGGCGACTGTGGGAATCCCCAGCGCGGCGGCGACATGCATCAGGCCGGAGTCATTGGAAATGAAGAGGTCACAGCGCGAGATAAGGGCAATGGCCTCTTTTAGGCCGGTTTTCCCGGCAAGGTTGATGAGGTTGTGCATGGCGTTTCGCTTAACCGCGCCCGTACTGTCGCGGTCAGCCGCACTGCCGAAGAGGAGGACCTGGCCGACCAGATCGTCAATCAGCCGGTCCGCGACGGCGGCAAACCGCTCAGGATACCACTTCTTGGCTGGACCATAAGTGGCGCCCGGCGCGATCCCGATGAGGGGGCGCTGTCCCGCGATACCGTAGGATGCCAGGATGCCGTCCGCCAACGCGGCGTAATCGTTCCCCGGCCTCAGGCGGAGTGCACGCCCCGCGTCACGGCAGCCCAGGGATTGTACCATCTCCCGGTAGTAGTCCACCTGATGCACCTTCCTGATCTCTTCGGTGCGCTGTACGGAATGCGTGAGCAGGAAGCCCCTGCCGTCGGAATTGTATCCGGCCCGAATGGGTATGCGGGCAAGGCAGGCAATGATCGCGGCCTCAATGGCGTTTTGCAGGAGGATTGCCATATGAAAACCATTTTGCTTCAATTCCGAGGCCAACCGGAACTTACCGATGACGCCGGCATGGAAGCCGGGGCTCTGCAAGAGCATGACGTTGTCGATGTCAGGAGAAAGCCGGTAAAGGTCGGCAACCCACGGCTTGGCAAGGAGGGATATCCATGCGCCGGGATAGGTACTCCTGATGGCGGCAAGGGCGGGGAACGTCATGACGGCGTCGCCGATCCAGTTTGTGCCCCTGATGAGAATTTTCTCCACACCCGTGAGGGGGATTTGTTTTGATTCTCGTACGTTCATAATTACTCGGCCTGACAGGGTTTGGTCTTCCAGCGCTGGTGGAGCCAGAGCCACTGGTCGGGATATTTTCTGATTATGTCTTCGATGATTTCGGTGAATTTCTGCGTGTTGGCAACGATATCCGCCCGCATGTCGCCCGTGCGGATAATCTCCACCTCTTCGCCGAGGACCATGCGATAACGACCGTCTTTCTGGCGGTACATGAAGGTCGGGATTACCGGCGCTTCCGTATTGAGGGCAAGAAGGGCAATGCCGTCCGTAGTGCAGGCGGGCCTGCCGAAGAAATCCACGAAAATCCCCTCCCGCGCGGCGACATTCTGGTCCATGAGAATACCGATGCTTTCGTTTCTGGCGAGAGAGCGGAACATCTTCAACGTGGCGCGTTCCTTCGGGAGGGGTGTATTACCCGTGGAGGCCCGCACCCGGCTAATCAGATTCTCCAGGATCGCGCTGTCAAAAGGCCGATAGATGACCATCATGGGCTGGACAAGGAGGGAGATCAGGGCCGCGCCGTATTCCCAGTTTCCGAAATGGGCGCTCATGATGAGCAGCCCCTTGTTCTTTTCCAGCGCCCTGGTGCAGTTTTCCAGCCCCTCGATTTCGGCGATGAAGGAAGGATCTAATTTCCGCAGAGAGGGGATCTCGAAGAACTCCGCGGCCACAATGGCAAGATGGTGATAAACCTTCCGGGTGAGGGCGACAATCTCCGTCATCCCCTTCTCCGGGAAGGCGCACTGGAGATTGTGAATCGCGATCAGCCGCTGCCGAGGCGAGAGATAATAAAATAGCCGTGCCAGGGCTCTGAAGAGGCCTTTGCGAGTGGCAAGGGGAATGGCAACGATAATGCCTAAAATGATTTTCGCCAGGGTTGTTTTTTCCACGAGAGGGTTATTACATACTTTTTCCAAAAATCCTATTTCAATTTCTTCAGAATGAACTCCGCAAAATCATTGCGGGAGGGCAGGATATCCATTTCCACGCGCAGCAGAAACAGTTCCTGAAGAAACGAGGGGTAATTCACCAGTTTCATCCCATCTTTCTCCGTGGTTGTCAGGATAGCTGCAGCGGAAGCGGCGTACGCCTTTCGGATATTCTCGATATCGGCGTCGGCATAGGGATGATGGTCGGGAAAGGTTCGGAAGAAAACGATTTCTCCGCCCAGCGACTCCAGCGTGTCCCGAAATGACGCCGGGTTCGCAATGCCGGCGAAGGCGCAGATCTTTTTGCCTTTGAGCGATTCCGGCGGCTCACTAGGGCCATTCCCGCCGCGCAGCAGGGCGGTGGGCCGGTAGTATCCGAGGAATTGAGTTGCTGACGGCAGAGTCTGGGCGGCAGGGGGATCAGGGCTCGTATCGGTGCCGGTAAGCACGAGAATATCAGCCCTTTTCAGGGCGGTCACCGGCTCGCGAAGGGGGCCGCGGGGAAGCAGGTACCCGTTCCCGAAGGGCCTTCTGTTTTGGAGAAGAACAATATCCAGGTTACGGGAAAGGCGGCGGTGCTGGAAGGCGTCGTCCAGAATCAGGACATCAGCCCCCAGTTCCCGGATCGCATACTGTCCTGTTCTGATTCTGTCCGCTCCGACAATAACGGGAATGCCCTTGAGAGATCGTGCGATAAGCAGCGGTTCGTCGCCCGCTTCGGCAGCGGTCGCCAGCACGCGGGTCCTGTCAGAGACGACACACAGTGGATAACAGGTCTTGCCGCCATAGCCGCGGGAAAGGACTGCGGGCTTGTACCCCCTCTCCGTGAGCAGTTTTGCCAACATGATCGTGAGCGGCGTCTTTCCCGTTCCGCCCACGGTGATGTTTCCAATGCTGATGACGGGGCAGGGGAGCCCGATTTGTCTGAGCAAGCCCCGGTCATACAAGAGATTCCTGAGAAAAACAGCGGCATGAAAAGGCAGGGCGGCAAGCGCCAGGAAGGGAATGAGCAGAATGTCGGCAAGAGCGCCTGTTCGGGGTTTTCCCGCCCATATGCGGGGAAGAATGGTGCGAAAATTCAGCATATGATAACGCGTTCCCGATTCCGGTCAAAGGGGATTTTTTGCATCGTTCTTGCCATTTTGCCCTTCGTCCTTGAACTGCAACTGGTAGAGACGGGCATACTCCCCGTTTTTTGCGAGAAGCGATTCGTGGGTGCCCTCTTCGATGATCTCGCCGTTTACAATCACGATGATCCGGTCGGCATTGCGTATGGTGGAGAGGCGGTGGGCGATCATGAGGGTCGTCCTGCCCTTCATGAGGTTCTCCAGTGCTCCCTGCACCTCAATTTCCGCTTCCGTATCGAGGGAAGAGGTAGCCTCGTCGAGGATCAGGATGGGTGCGTTCTTGAGGAGCGCCCGGGCGATGGAAATGCGTTGGCGTTCTCCTCCGGAGAGTTTCGTGCCCTGTTCTCCGATTATCGTGTCATATCCCTTGGGCAGATTCATGATGAAGTCGTGGGCATTTGCCGCCATGGACGCCCGGACGATGTCGTCGTCGGACTTTTTAATGTCCCCGTAGGCGATGTTGTTTTTTACCGTGTCGTTGAAAAGAATGGTTTGCTGGGTGACGATGCCGATCTGTGCGCGCAGGGACTCAACGGTGACGTTGCGGATATCGTGGCCGTCAATCTGAATTGCGCCGCTTGTCACGTCATAGAAGCGCGGGATCAGGTTCACGAGGGTCGTCTTTCCGCCGCCGCTCATCCCCACAAAGGCTACCGCTTCTCCGGCCCTGATGGAAAGGTTGATGTTTTTGAGGACAGGCGTGTCTTCGTAGCGAAAGGAGACATTCTTCATGGCGATTCCCGTCCTGATTCGGGGGAGGGTGACGGCATTTTCAGCGCTTTTTATCTCGGGAACCATATCAATGATCTCGAAAACTCGCTCGGCGCCGGCAATGCCCTGCTGGATGGTGTTGTTGACGTTGGTCAGCCGCTTCACGGGTTCGTAGAGCATGATCAGCGCCGTGAGGAAGGAAAAGAAGGTGCCGGGCGTGGAGTAGCCCTGGATGACCTGGTACCCGCCGTAGAAAACGATGGCAGCGATGCCGATTCCCCCGAGAAACTCCATGAAGGGACTGGATACGGCGCTGATGGAGACGGATTTCATGGCGAGCCGGAAGAGGTGCTCATTTTCGCCGGCGAATCGTCTGCTCTCGTAGCGCTCCATGCCGAAGGCCTTGACGATGCGCGTCCCCGAGATGGTTTCCTGCAGGATCGTGGCAAGGCTCCCCCAGGTTACCTGGGTGCGGGTGGCCACCTTCCGCATTTTCTGACCGAACTTGGCAATGGGATAGATGGTGAGGGGAAAGACAAACATCGCGATAATGGCCAGCTGCCAGTCCCGGTAAAAGATGACGAAGACGAGGCCCAAGAGGGTGAACGAATCCTTGAGGAGGCTCGTGACGGCCTCCGACACGGTTCCCTGGATGTAGCCCACGTCGTTCGTGATGCGGGACATCAATATCCCCGTGGGGTTTTTCGTGAAGAAGGAGAGCGACTGCATCTGGATTCTGTCGTAGAGCGTGTTGCGCATGTCCGCAACGACGCGCTGTCCGATGAAACTCATGAGTATGGTCTGGGCATAGCTGCATATTCCTTTGAGCAGGTAGATGCCGATCACGGCAAGCGGGATGAACTTCAGCATGGAAGCGTTTTTTTTCAGGAATATTTCATCGAGGGCGGGCTTAACGAGGAAGGCCAAGGCAGAGGTAGACGCGCCGACCACGAGCATGCAGAGCATGGCGAGAAGGAACTTTGGCATATGAGGTTTGGACAGCCTCAGGAGCCGCTTGAATATTTCCATTTACTTCTCTCCGGGCACCGGGGTAGTTTCCTTGCGGCGCTGGTTCATTCTTCATAAATAGAGACGGCGGTATTTTTCAAAGCGCCGTCCTATGCGGAAGGTCTTTCCTTTTGTGACATCATGCCAAGCGCGATCGCGGCGGCCCGCGCAGCGGCGCCGGGTTTGCCCAGTTTTTCTCGGATGTTGCCAAGGTCGTTTTTGATCGTTTCCATTTTGGCAGGGTCGGCCAGAATGGCGTTCATCTCCGCGGCCAGCCGTTCCGAGGTGGCCTCCCCCTGTATCAACTCCGGCACAATGGTCTTTCCGGCAATAATATTCACCAAGCCGATGTTTTTTACCCGGATGATCATTCGAGCGATAGCGTAGGTGAGGGGCGACATTTTATAAATGATTACCATGGGGGTATTGAGGAGCGCCGTCTCAAGGGTTGCCGTACCTGAAGCCACCATGGCGACATCGGCAGACGCAATGGCGTCGTAGATGTTTTCCGGCACAATTTTGACCGGCACGCGGTGCCGGCCGATGATCTGCTCGACAGAGGCGGCATCGAGCGTGCTGGCCAGGGGAAGAAGAAACTGCACGGGTTCCGGACCGCCGGAGATGATCTCGGCCGCCCCCAGCATTACGGGCAGGAGCTTGACTACCTCGCTTCGCCTGCTTCCCGGAAGGATGGCCACGGTCTTTTTCCCGGGATCAAGGCCCAATCGTTTAAGAATCTCCTCCCGTGGGCCGATATCGTTCACGGCATCGAGAAGCGGGTGGCCGACGTAACGGGCGTCCACGCCGGCGCTGCGGTACAGAGCCTCTTCAAAGGGCAGGATAACCAGCATTTTGTTTACGCATCGTCTTATCGTCTTGATCCTGCCGAAACGCCAGGCCCATACCTGGGGGCTTATGTAGTATAAAACGGGGATGCCCAGTTCTTTTGCGGTTTTCGCAAGGGGAATGTTGAAATCGGGGTAGTCTATGAGAATGAGCAGGTTGGGCCTTTCCTGCCGCAGCCTTTTTTTCATCTCCCGCATGACCTTCAGGATGTCGAACAGCTTAAGGACAACCTCCGTTAGCCCCACCACGGCCATATCGGCCACGTCGGCGATGATGCTGACCCCGGCTTCTCTCGATCTTTTTCCCCCGATGCCGAAAAACCGGAGGCCGGATTCCTCCTCTTTCATGGCTTTGACGAGCCGCGACCCGTGCAGGTCTCCCGATGCTTCGCCGGCCACGATCATGATCGTTTTTTCTTCCACTGTTTACGCGTTGCCTCCACCTGAAGAGCCGGGATCAACCATGGACATGAGGGATAATGGCCTGCGCGGTTTTCATGCGCTCTATGATGGTAAGGCCAAGCTCCAAGGAACCCCGGCTGTCCTTTCCCGATACAAGCGGCGGCGTCCTGTTCGTCACGGACAGTATAAAGGACCGGATCTCTTCCTCGAGAGGATCGAGCTTTTTTACTTTCAACTTATTTTCCGTAATCTTCAACTGTCCGTCGGCGCCGTTTTTCTTTCCCAGGGAAAGGAGTTCCCTCTTGCCGCAATCCACGGAGTGATAGCCCGTCGGTTCGAAGATGCGGATTTTCTGCATGGTCTTAGCGGTTATCCTGCTCGCGGTGACATTGGCGACGCAGCCGCTCTCAAAGGTAATGCGGGCATTGGAGATGTCGACTTTGTCTGAGAGAACGGACACGCCGGCGGCGTCCACGCTCTTGACGGGAGACCGCACGAAATCCAGGATGATGTCCAGGTCGTGGATCATGAGGTCGAGGATCACGTCCACGTCGGTCCCCCGTTCGAAGAAAGGATGAAGGCGGTGGGTTTCGATGAAAAGAGGTTTTATGTTCAACGTCTTGAGCGCAACGATGGCGGGATTGAATCTCTCCACGAATCCTACCTGAAAAATCAGATTCTGCTTGTCGGCGAGTGTTATGAGGTCGTCGGCTTCTGCGAGGGTTGCGCTAATGGGTTTCTCCAGAAGCACGTCGATGCCTGCCGCAAGAAAGTCCCGGGCGACGGAATGATGGTCGCGCGTGGGTACGGCGATGCTCACGGCATCGACACCTCCGATGAGGCGACGGTAGTCTGTATAGGCGGGACAGCCGCACGTGCGGGCCGCCTTCTTCACGCGGTCTTCGTCGATGTCTGAGACTCCGGCTATTTCACAGCCGGGCAGTTTTTTGTATTTTTGCAGGTGGTAGTTTCCCAGGTGACCCGTACCCACCACGCCGACCCTGATTATATTCATATTCCTTCCGGTTATTGGCACGTGCTACCGGCAAACTCCCCTTTCTGAATTTTCGATGAATTTAAGGAACTGACGAACCTCGGGCAGGTCCTTGACCTCTTGCTTCACCTTTGCCATGGCTATGTTCAGGAGGAGGGAAGAACGGAACACGATCCGATAAGCCCGCTTGAGGGCGTTGATGGTCTCATCCGTGAAGCCCCGACGCCTCAGGCCGATCATGTTCAGGCCATACAGTTTAGCGTGGTTTCCCGATGCGGTGACAAAGGGAGGGATATCCTTGTTCACCGCTGATACGCCGCCGATGATGCAGTGCGCGCCGATGCGGGTGAACTGGTGGACGCCCGTCATGCCGCCGATAATGGCGTAGTCTTCCACGTGGACGTGTCCCGCGAGGTTTGCCGCGTTGGCCATGACAATATGGTCCGCCAGCTTGCAGTTGTGGGCCACGTGGCAGTAAGCCATAATCAGGTTATGGTTGCCGATCATGGTTACGCCGATGTCGTGAGCCGTGGCGCGGTTTATGGTAACGAACTCCCTGATCGTATTGTGGTTGCCGATGATGACGCGGCTTTCCTCCCCGCCGAACTTCAGGTCTTGGGGAAGGCCGCCGATGGAGGCAAACTGGTATAAGCGGCAATTTTCGCCGATGTCCGTGTGGCTTTCGATAACCACGTGGGGACCGATGATCGTATTGTTGCCGAGATGCACGTCCGAACCGATTATTGAGTAGGGTCCTATTTCCACGTTTTCCCCGAGGACGGCATCAGCGGAAACGACAGCTGTTGGGTGAATCTTCATTCTGTTACCTGTTCTCCTTGTCCGACCGCTTTGTTGTTGTCTCAAGCCCTTCGATGCGCTTTGCGAGGGAGGTCAGGGTTTTTCTCATTTCCGGCAGCTTGGCAACGCACGACATGGCCCTGAGCCAGTCTTTGTGCGGCAAATGCGGCGATCCGGACACAGCCAGATTCGCGGGCACGTCCTCGTGGATCCCGGATTGGGCGGCGACCATAACATGATCGCCGATCATGAGATGACCTGCGAGGCCGGTCTGACCGCCCAGAATGACGCTCTTGCCGAGTTTTGTGCTACCGGAGATTCCCACCTGGGATACGATCACGGAATTTTCGCCGATTACGACGTTATGGCCGACCTGTACCAAGTTGTCTATTTTTACTCCGCGCTGTATCCAGGTTCTGCCGAGCGTGGCACGATCAATGGTGGTATTGGCGCCCACCTCCACGTCATCGTCTATCTGGACGATGCCGACCTGGGGAATTTTAATGTTCATTGCTCCCGGCGCGGCAAACCCGAAGCCATCACTCCCCACAACGACACCGGCGTGCAGAATCACTCTCTTGCCGATGACGCACCGGTGGTAAACGGTTACATTGGGATAGAGGACAGTGCCGTCACCAATAACGGCGTCCCGTCCCACAAATACGCCCGGGTAAAGGACGACCCCGGCCCCGATCCGGGCGCCGCGGCAAACGGTCGCATGTGAATAAATGGTGGCATCGCCGGAAATGACGGCCCCTTCCTCTAGGAAGGCCTCTTTCCTGATACCGGGCAAATCCGGCTCATCGGTATAGTAGAGGGCAAGCACGCGGCTCAGTGCTATATAAGGGTCTCCGACGAGAATAAGGTTTTTGCCAGGGCATTCCGTGCCGGGCGCAACCAGTATCCCCGATGCGGTGGTCGTCGTCAGCTTGCCCGTATAGGCAGGATTGGCGATAAAGGTCAGGTCGCCTTCCCGGGCGTCGTCTATTGCTCTGATATTTTCTATGAGAACGCCGGCATCTCCTTTTAGTTCTCCGTTTAAGAACGCGGCAATTTCTCCCAGGGTCTTTTTCACCGTTTATCCTTCTTGTTCTGGGCACACACCATCTTATCCGGCAGCGCCATCTGGCCGTCGGCGGGGACCGTACGTGCGGTCAAGCGATCGGTTGCCGCGCAGAAATCCTCCCGCACTTATTTCTTGGGCTTGTAGGTTCTGTTAAACTCATCAATAATCTTTTTTGTCAGGTCGTTTTCCTTCGCGTGATAGGCGAGAGGTATGGCGCTGACGTCAATAATCATGGTATATCTTTCTTTTTTGCCGATGTCGTTCACTACCTTCAGTATCTCGGGAATCAATACCTTTGAGATTTCCTGGTCGCGAGACTGCAGGTCGTCATTGGCGTCTTTAACCTGAATCTGATAATCCCGGAACTTCTTCTGGTAGGCAGATTCCTTATCTTTGAGGGCAGTTTCCGTGAGAATTGCCCGCTGCTTCTCCAGCTCGTCCTTGAGTTTTTTCAATTCCGTTTCCGATTCCTGTATCAGGGACTTGTTTTTATCGTAAATCTTCTTGATCTCGTCAGACGCCTTTTTCCCGGCTGCGGAGTTGAGCATGACTTCCCGTATATCTACAAACCCTGTTTTGTCGTTGGCTTCCGCGTGAAAACCGGCCAGAATCAGAGACAGGATGACAAGAAAACCCAACCGTACCCGTTTTTTCATAATTTTCCCCCTTGATAGGATAACAATATAACCCCGTGCAAAACACTGTTCGGCGGGAACATGACCATTCCCTGCCTGCAACCGGGGTTTGGAAATCTATATTGCCTACATGAACATCCCGATGGTGAATTCCCAGCGGCCCGTGGGTTCGCCCTCCTTTGGGTCAAGAACGTATCCCCATTCGAGCCTCAGCGGTCCGATAGGCGAAAACCACCGTACACCCAGACCTGCTGTTCTTCGCATATCGTCTAAATAATAGCCGCCCTCCCAGGCATTGCCGGTATCGAAAAAAACCACTCCCTTCATACCGGCATTTTTAATCAACGGAAAGAGGTATTCCGCGTTAAAATTCAGCATTGTCGTGCCGCCGATAACGTCGCCCGTTGCAGGATCGGTGGGACCTACGGTTCTTAAGCCTCGCAAACTGTTCATCCCGCCCAGGTAAAATCGCTCGTACACCGGAATATCGTCACTTCCGGTTTTTTGGAGGTATCCGCCCCGACCGCGAATCGCAAAGACCGTTTCCAGGAAGAGAGGGAAGTACCGCGTCGAGCTTAGCTCATACTTGTTAAAGCTCGCATCTCCCTGGATGAGACCGCCGGTGTAGGTGAATGTTCCTAACGTCTTCGAGCCGGTCGTGGGAAACATATAGTCGTCCGTGGTATCCCTCGAAAGAGTCGTGGTCAGAGTGCTGAGCGTGGTACTCCCCTCCTGCTTTTTAATATAAGAAGAGGCGTTGGTGGCGATGTTCTTGACGTTGTCCATACTGAGGCGGTATCCGATGTAGCCGGTTACCTGCCGCCAAAGGGGATAGCCGAAGGTAGTGCCGAAACCCGAGGAATCCATGTCATAGGTGTCGTAGGTTCGTGAAGAATTCCAGAGATCGAACTTGCTCCACAACGGCATGTCGAAGAGCCACGGCTCGATGAACGAGAGTTCGTAATTTTTTGATCGGGAGCCGATGGCTGCCGCGAGTGACAGCGTCTGGCCCCGGCCGAAAAGATTCTGCTGGGCGACCCGGGCGGTGAGTATGACACTGTCCACCGCACTGTAACCGGCGCCGACACTCAGCATTCCCGTGGGTTTTTCCTTGACGTTGATCTTTACGTCCGTGAGCGTTTCGTCCGCTCCTTTTTCCGTCTGGAAGTCAACTTCTTCAAAATACCGGAGACGGTTCAGCGCCATGTAGCTGTTTTTCAGTTTGGTGCGGCCATACAGGTCGCCTTCCACAACGTCGAGTTGCCGCCTGATCACCTTGTCTCTCGTTTTGGTGTTGCCTGTAATGGTGATTCTGTTGAAATAGACCTGCTTTCCCTTCGTAATCTGGTAATTTACGTCTACGGTCTGGGTTTTATCATTGGGCACCGTGCGGGGGCTGATGTCCGCATAGGCGTATCCCTCGTCACTGCACGCCTGCGACAGGTAATCAACGTCTTTCATCACGGCTTCCCTGTCGTAGTATGGTTTTTTGCCGATCATGAGTTTTGCCATCAGATCAGAACGAGATGTTTTCGCAAGCATGTCGCCGGTGATCACGATTTTTCCCACCTTGTATTGCCTGCCCTCCGTCAGGGGAATTTTTACGTAAATCCACTTTTTGTCATGGGTGATTTGCGGTTCCCCGATCTGAACGTTGATGAAGCCGTTGTTCAGATAAAAGGTGGCGAGTTTATCCAAGTCCTGTTTTAACGCATCTTTTTTGAGGAGTCCGCTGTCGGTGAGGAAGTGAAAGATGGTCCATTCGTTGACGGTCATCATGTTGCGAAGTTCTTTGCCGGAATATACCTCGTTTCCCTCAAACGTAATGGTCTTGATAAACAGTTTGTCATTTTCGGTAATAGTGATGACGACGCGGGCGTCCTTCTCCCCTTCCTTTTCTATGGCGTCGGACATTTCCGCGTTGTAAAACCCCTTGCTGTCGTACAACTCCCGGACCTTCAGCAGATCGGCTTTGATCTTTTCAGGATTGAGTGTCTGCCGTGCCTTGATGGTCATAACCGCTAAGATGTCATCGGTGCTGATGGCTTTGTTGCCTTTCACTTTGATTTCGGTGATGAGGGGTTTCTCCTGCACGATAAACGTGAGTATTATCCCTTCCGGGCTCTCAGTGCTTTCCACCTCCACATCGGAAAAATAGCCCATTTTGTAAATAGCCTTGATATCGGTGGAGACATCGGCGTCGGAGTAGATCGCTCCTTTTGTGCTTTTCAAAACTTGGTTGATGGCGATACCCTCTATCTTGCGGTTGCCCTTGAAATCCACGCGGGCAATCTTTTGACCGGCGCCGATCTTAATGAAAATATCCCCTTTCAGTTTTGTCGCGAGGGTGCCGATGCTGTCCAAGCCCTTTCCCTGGGCCACGAACACGGCAATGGGCTTCTGCGCCGCCACATCGAGAAGTTTCACGTCCACACTGATCTGCCCCCCCAGCTCCGTAAGACTGCCGGTAACGACGTAATCGGCTCCCGTCTCCCGTCCGATGCCGAATGAGCGGGCTTCGGTTACTGTTTTGCCTTCGGCAGCCTTCGTGATCAAAGCCCGATCGATAAGCACCGTGCGGCCGGTTTTCTGCAATTCCGTGAAAACAGCCACATAGACGGCCTCGCGCAGATAGGCGGCGTTATCTTTACTGTTTATTTCGAAGGGCAGGACGGCTATTTTCTTGAGGTCTGCAGCCGGCACGTTCCGCGGGGTCAAAAAAATCAGTGCCGCCGCAATGCACAGGAGATAGAGAACAAGAGTTTTTTTATTCACGGGTTATAGAGCTTTCCGTCCCGCAGGTCAATGCAGCGAGACATCCTGTCGGCCAGTGATTTGTTGTGCGTGACAACGACCAGGGTTATCTGTTTTGTCCTATTTAATGTCACCAGGATGTCTTCTATCTTCATCCCCGTTGACCTGTCAAGGTTTCCCGTGGGCTCGTCGGCCAGAACGATTTCCGGCTCCATGACGAGAGCCCGCGCTACGGCTACCCGCTGCTGTTCGCCGCCGGACAGTTCGCCCGGTTTGTGCGTCATCCTATCACCAAGCCCTACTTCATTCAAGATTATTTCCGCCTTTGCCGCTGCCGCACGGCGCGGCAAACCGTTTATCAGGGCAGGCATCATCACGTTTTCCAGGGCGTTGAACTCGGGCAGAAGATTGTAAAACTGGAATACGAAACCGATCTTTGCGTTCCGGAAAGCGGCCAATTTTTTTTCATTCCAGGCGAAGACGTTTACGCCCTCGAAAAGCACTGTTCCGGACGTGGGATGGTCGAGCGTACCGAGAATATGGATGAGGGTGCTTTTTCCGGCGCCGGAAACGCCCAGAATGCCCAGTGACTCGCCCCGTGCTATGCTCAGGTCAAGCCCCTTGAGGACATCGATCCGGTATGCATCCTTGGTAAACGTTTTGGTAAGATTTTTTATTTCTATCATTGCTTTCCGGCTTTTTGCGTCAAAGGAGAAAATTTTTATTCGTATCGCAGTGTCTCCGTAGGATCAAGCCGGGAGGCACGCCAGGAGGGATAGATGGTGGAGATCAGGCATATGCAGAGGGTGCTCAGGGCTATGATGGTTACGTCCGCGTAGTTGACCTGCGAGGGAAGCTCGCTTAAGTAATATACATCACCAGGCAGGATCTTAAAGCCGAACAGGTTTTCAATGAACTGGGATAGCTTTTCCAGATTGAAGGCAACCAGAAGCCCTCCGGCGCAGCCCAATACCGTGCCTACAATACCGATGGTTAATCCTTGATAAATAAATATTTTCATAATGCTTTCCGATGTGGCTCCCATTGCTTTAAGGATGGCGATGTCCTTGTTTTTTTCCATTACCACCATGATGAGCGTGGTGATGATGTTGAAGGCCGCAACCAGGACGATGAGGCTTAAGATAATAAACATCACCCGTTTTTCCAGTTTCAGCGCGGAAAAGAGGTTCTTGTTCATTTCCATCCAATTTCTTGCGAAATAGGGTGGGCCGAGCTTTCTCTCGATATTCTTTCCAATTTCGCCGGCCTGGTAAATGTCGTCCACCTTCACTTCGATCCCGGTGACCATATCGCCCATGTTTAAGAATTCCTGACAGTCCGGCAGGGCAAGAAAGGCAAGGGTGGAATCATATTCGTAAAAGCCGGAGTCGAATATCCCCACGACGAGGAATTTTTTTATCCGGGGGACCATGCCCATGGGGCTGGGCACCCCCTGGGGCGAAAGGACGCTGACTGCATCGAAAAGAAAAATTCCCATATTTCTCGCCAGTTCCTTGCCGATCAGGATACCCGGAAGATATTCCTGATCCTTTTCTATTCTCCGGGGAGGTCTGTTTTTGCGCGAGAGGTAATCGGCGCTGCCTTCTTTCATTTTTCCCAGATTGATGACCTGAAAGGCGTTTTCCGTCGCCAAGCCTCTCAATATCACGCCGGTGGCATTGGAGGCGGTTTTCAGCATCGCCTGACTGTAGATGAAGGGCGTGCTTGCCTTCACCCCTTTCACCGAAGCGATCTCCCGTCTTGCTTTTTCAACGTTTCGCATGACGCCGCGGTATTCCGTGAGGACGATATGGGCATTGATGCCGAGTATCTTGTTCCGCAGGTCATTTTCGAAGCCGTTCATAACGGCAAGGACGATGATCATTGCGGCCACGCCCAGAAAAATGCCGGCAATGGAAATGAAGGTAATGATGGAAACAAAAAGCTGTTTCCGCTTGGCACGCAAATACCTAAGATTTATGAAAAATTCATACGACATCATGACAACGAGGCATCCGAGTTAGATTAAGGGAATGTTAGGTATCTTTTCTTCGCATCTGGGGAAAGAGAATTACGTCCCGGATGGAGGGAGAATCCGTGAACAGCATCACCAGGCGATCAATGCCGATTCCTTCACCAGCGGTGGGCGGCATGCCGTATTCGAGGGCCGTAATATAGTCTTCATCCATTTCGTGGGCCTCCTCGTCCCCGGTTTCCCGTTCCTTAAGCTGCATGACGAAGCGCTCGCGCTGGTCGGCCGGGTCGTTGAGCTCGGAAAAGGCGTTGGCGATTTCCCTGCCGCATATGTAGAGCTCGAACCGGTCGGTTAATGAGGGATCTGCCATGTTCCTTCTCGACAGGGGCGACACTTCGACGGGATACTGGGTGACGAAGTGGGGTTGGATAAGCTTATTTTCCACGAAGCCTTCGAAGATGGCCATGATCAGCTTGCCCAAGGGATCGTCGTCCTTCACGTCGAGCTTCATATTCTTCGCCTGGATCAGGGCTTTTTCCCGATTGTCGAGAACGTCCGGTTCCAAACCACAGTAGTGGAGAATGGCCTCCTTGACGGAAATCCTCGGCCAGGGGGGAGTCAAGTCTATGTCGTTGCCCTGATAGATAAACTTGAGGCCGCCGAATATCTCGCGGGCAAGAAAGGTAAACATGTCCTCAGTCATGTCCATGAGGTCTTCATAGGTGGCGTAGGCATAGTAAAATTCCAACATGGTGAACTCGGGATTGTGAAAGGTAGAGATCCCTTCGTTCCTGAAGTTCCTGTTGATTTCGTACACCCGTTCCATGCCGCCCGTGATGAGACGCTTCAAGTACAGTTCCGGTGCTATGCGCAGGTAGAGGTCTATTCCCAGCGTGTTATGGTGTGTCTTGAAGGGACGCGCCACGGCCCCGCCCGCCTTCGGTTGCATCATGGGAGTTTCCACCTCAAGGAAATCACGGTCTTCCATGAACTGACGGATAAGCTTGATAATCCGGCTGCGCAGATGAAAAACCTGCTGTACGTTCGGATTTACGATGAGGTCGAGATACCTCTGGCGGTACCGTGTCTCGATGTCGGTAAGCCCGTGCCATTTTTCCGGCAGGGGGTGGATCGCTTTTGACAGGAGCTTGAGTTCATCAACGTCTATGGTCAATTCGTTTGTTTTGGTCTTGAACAGCTTGCCGGCGATAAAGACGATATCGCCCATGTCGAGCTTCTTGAAAAGGCTGAAAGCCTTTTCACCGGCATTATTCTTCCGTATGAGGGCCTGAATCCGTCCTTTCCGATCCTGGAGGTTAATGAAGGCGCCCTTGCCGAAATCCCGTATGGCCATGAGCCTGCCGGCGAGCGTAAATCTCGACCCGATCTGAGCCAGGGCTTCATTGTCCATATGCGCATAGCGACTGATGATGTCGGCCGTTGTATCGGTAACCCGCACCCCATTGGGATACAATTCGATGCCGTCGGCTTTCAGCGAGTCTATTTTTTCCCTGCGTTTTCTGATCAGTTCGCTTTCTTCCATATGCCCACTTTTTCATTCGGTTAAAACTGCTTAACTATATTTTTCATCCGGATTAGTCAAGAAGATTTGACTGCCGGAGGTCCGGCGCCGGTTCATTTTCGATTGCCAAGCGGACAGAAGTTATGTATCATCCCCCCATAACCATGTTCGAGAAAGGGGTAAGACGATGGTCAATAAGGCGATATTGATAGGCAGGCTTGGGGCGGACCCGGAAATACGCTACACTCCCGACGGTATGATGGTGACCAACCTGAATTTGGCGACCAACGAGCAGAGGAAGGATAAAAACGGCGAAAAGGTTGTAAAAACGGAATGGCACCGAATCGTCACCTTCGGCAAACTTGCAGAGATTTGCGGCAATTATCTTTCCAAAGGTAAGTTGGTGTTTATCGAGGGGAGGATTCAGACGCGCTCCTGGGAGGACAAAGAGGGCATCAAGCGGAGCACCACGGAGATCATTGCATCCAATATGCAGATGCTGGATTCAAAGGGCGGCGTGAAGGGGCAGGATAACACTCACGATAACCCATCCGCACATTTCAGCGGCGCCGACGCGCTGCCCGAAAACGATGTTCCCTTTTAATCTCTACGAGTTACATTCCCCGCCGCTTACGACGAAAAGAACATGATAATCCACAGAGATACCCCGCGGCAAGCCGCGGGGAGCTTCAGGTCATGGGTTACTGTTTCTTATCATCTATCTTCTTGTTGTCAGGGGTCACGTCAATCTCATCAGGTTCGCGCAGGGACTTCTTGAAGTTTCTGATGCTCTTGCCTATCGCGCCGCCGATTTCAGGCAGTTTGCCGGCGCCGAAGATTATCAGGACGATGACCATGATGATCAGTAATTCTGGCATACCGATTCCGAACATATTTTATCCCTTCCTCTTTATTAGCTGCCGTACAGGTTCTTATCTTAGACGAGGGGGTTTTTTTTGTCAAATAGATTATCGGCCGGTAGATTAATTATTTTAGCGGGAAACTTCCTATGGTAGGTTTAAATGGATCACTTCTCCTGATTTTCCCAGGCTTCCCATGGACTTTCCTTGAAATTCCACATCAATTCCACCGGCATTGCCGATATCCACCTGGAACGACTTCGTTGCGCTGCGATCAATTTTGTCGCCGGGCTTGAGCAGGATTTCATAAGGGGGATTCTGATCCGACACTATCTTAAGCCATGTCAACTCCCTTGCGGTGATGCTCAAACGGTATCGCGCCAATGAAAGGGCCTCTTTCTGGCGGTTCTGGTCCCCGCTCACGGCAACGGGTATCGGAGTCGGTGCTTTAACGGTTTCCACAACAGGGTCTTTCTGTTGGACTACTTTGGGGGGAACAGGCGCTTTTTCAGTAACGACGGGCGCCGTTTCGATGGTTGAAGCGGCCGTGCTGACATCGGCAGGCGGTACCTCCTGACTCGAACCATCCACGACCTTTGTCGTCTGGGGAGGATGGACCGGGGCGCTTACGTCCATCTCAGTTTTGTCATGGAGGGCAAAGGACAGGAAGATCAGGGAGCAAAAAATGAGGATAGCAATTGACCAGATCAGCACGGGAGGGGAAAGGGCTTTTTTCTGCGCCGATATCTTTGCCTGCTCTTCCGGCAATGTTTCCTTAAGGCTTTCCAAGTGTTTGGCGTAACGTTCGAGGATATTCTTGCTGTCCACACCCAGGGCTTTGGCGTATGTTTTTATGAATGTTTTTGTGTAAACAGGTGCGGGGAGGAGATGCAGGTCGTTGTTTTCAATGGCTTCAAGATTTACGACACTGATTCTTGTTATCTTGAAGATATCTTTCAGGGTAAGGCCCTTGGATTCTCTGATGGCTTTTAAATCCAGTGCGCTGCCAGCGTTATCGTCATTGTTGTCCGGGAGCAAACTGTAGTTGTTTTGAACCATAGGCACCCAGTAGCATATGTAATTTGGCACTTTTACCATCATTTTTCATATCATGCAACAACAAAAATTATAAAGTTCAGGGAACGATTCGGCTGGTTTTTCTGGCGTATCGCAGCATTTTATGGTCAAATCAATTTGACCGGGGGCGCCCCTTAACCCCGCCTCCAAGGCGGGGTTAAGGGGCGCAAGGGCGGGAGCCTCACTATTGGTTAGAAGTTCCCCTTAAGTAAACTGCGGAGAATCTTTCATTCAAAAAAAATAGGGGCGTTAAGCATGCGCCCGTTGACGGACGTAATTCCCCCCTGTTTTTCAGGGGCCTCGGTAATTGCATGGAGATTTTATGCGTAAATTCAGAGAGTTTGCCGTTTGCACTGCCAGGGAGGCAGGTGCAATTTTAAAAAGCAGGTTCAATGATACCCATACGGTTGATTATAAAGGGGAGATCAATATTGTTACCGAGGCAGATCTGCAGTCGGAGAAAATGATTAAAACCCGCATCAGTCAGACTTTCCCAGGGCATGACATCGTGGCGGAGGAATCACCGGAAACCGATTATGGTTCGGAATTCCGCTGGATTATCGATCCTCTCGATGGAACGACGAATTACGCCCACGGCTATCCAATTTTTTGCGTATCCATTGCATTGGAAAAAAAGGGAGAAATAGCGTTGGGAGTCATCTATAATCCCATGCTCGACGAATTATTTGTGACGGAACGGGGAGGGGGCTGCTTTTTAAACGACGAGAAACTTTCCATTTCCGAGACGTCCGATCTTTCCCGGAGTCTTCTGGCGACCGGCTTTCCTTACGACATTCGGGAATCGAAAAATAACAATATCAATTATTTTAATGCCATGGCGATGAAGGCTCAAGCGATACGCCGCGCCGGCTCCGCGGCCCTCGATATGGCCTACGTTGCGGCGGGCCGTTTTGACGGTTTCTGGGAACTGAAGCTTAAACCATGGGATACTGCTGCGGCCTGGCTCATGATTACCGAGGCGGGAGGTATCGTGACGGATCTCCGCGGCCGTGATTTCCGCCTTGAATCTCCCCACATACTTGCCTCAAATGGAAAAATACACCGGGAGATGCTCGAAATAATGAACCGGGCGGCGAACGTGTGCTGAACGGTAGGCTTCCGGATTGAATTCAGCAGTGAGCCTATTCTCCGCGGCTTGCCGCCGGGTAAGCAAGCGAATGATGAAAGATGATGTTCCTCAGGAATCGAAGCGCTCCGCAGCGTGTTCAAGGAGAGCTTCAAATTTTCCCCCTGCTTACTGAAGAAGGGCCTCAATAAAACAGCACATTGTCGGCAGATAGATAGTGGCGCTCACGCTGCCGGGATTACGCTTACCATCACTCTTCTTGTCCTCGGACCGTCAAACTCACAGAAGAAAATAGACTGCCAGGTCCCCAGGGCAAGTTCTCCCTCTTCCACCAGAATAGTTTCGGAGGCGCCGATCAGGGATGCCTTCACATGGGCGGCGGAGTTTCCCTCCGAGTGGCGGTAATTGTTGCTGAGCGGTATCAGCTTGTCCAGTACGGTGAGGATGTCTCGGGGGACATCCGGGTCGGCATTTTCGTTGATAGTAACGGCGGCTGTCGTGTGGGGAACGAATACGTGGCAGACGCCGTTAAGGATGTTGCTTTTCCTCAGGGCGCTCCGCACGCCGTCCGTAATGTCCACCATTTCAAATTGCGACCGTGTGTTTATTGTAAAAATCATAGTTGAATTCTGCAGCGCGCATTTCCCGCAGCTTGCCGCGGGGAGCTTCAATCCACGTTCCTCTGCGAATAAGCGGCATGAAACCGGGATAGGCGAGGGAATTTTTACGCAACGCCTTTTTTAACCAGGGTTTCCAGGCGTTCCTTTGCCACGAGGCCTATGATGGTGTCTTGAACCTTTCCCCCTTTGAAAAGCATCAGCGTCGGTATGCTCCGAACGCCATAGGTTGCCGGCGTCTTTTGATTTTCATCAATGTTTACCTTTACGAAGTTAACCTGATCGCCGTAGGCAGCCGCTATCTCATCAATAATCGGCGCCATTCCCCGACAGGGTCCGCACCAGGGAGCCCAGAAATCAACCAGGGTCGGTTTGTCGGATTTTATTACCTTCTGTTCGAAATCAGCGTCGCTCACATTGCTTACTTTTTCACTCATCTCATTACCTCTCGGCTTGTTTGTTATTGAAGCTCTCCTTGAGCACGCTGCGGAGAATCTTCGATTCCTCTCCTCAGGAACGTCATCTTTCATCATTCGCTCGCTTACCCCGCGGCAAGTCGCGGGAAATGCCGGGTGAGCGAATTCAACCGGCCCGCAATTCTTGGTGACGGTTTACGCTGTTTCTGTCGTGCATTCCTCTGTGTCCTCTCGCATATATATGGATACGGTTCGTCCAAATGTCAAGAGAGAAAACGAACGACTCGGTAACACGTGAAGGTATGCGCCTCGGCAGCGGCATTTCACTTTTTCCGAGACCATCAATATTTCCAACAGGCGCTCTTTGTGTCAGGTGGAGATGGTATCCGGTGCTACCCGTACGCGTAGCGCGTCAAGCAGGGTTTCCCTATCAGAAAAGGCGTCTTTATCCGGCGCCTCCGGACGGGAAACAACCACGAGGACGCATCCTTCCCGGCGGGCGGCTTCGAGTTTGGCATCAACGCCGCCGGGCGTTCCGCTGTCTTTCGTTACGACGACACCGATGCCGAATTTCTCAATTATCTTCGTATTCTGTTCGAGGGAAAAAGGGCCGCGTCCCAAGATGATGTTTTCCTCGGGGATGCCCGCAGTACGGCACGCCTGCAATGATTCCCGTGTATTGAGGACACGCGCGACGAGAGTAACGCCCGTTTGCCAAGCCGCGGCTGCGTAGGGGGAGATATTCCGGGAGCCCGTTGTAAGAAAAACGGGACGGCCGAGAGAAAAAGCGAGTGTCGCGGCCTCCGCGTGATCACGGGCAGTGAGGACGTCTTCACCGGGAGGAATTGCCCGCGGTCTTACGTAGGTAAAATAGGGGATGCGGGAGACTTTTGCTGCCTTTTCGGCATTGGTGCGCGCCGCTTTGGCATAGGGATGGGTGGCATCAACGACGGCGCGAATCCCGTGCCTGCTGATGAGTTCGACAAGTCCGCGTTCATCGAGCGGTCCTGTTCTCCTCTCGATACGGGGATGGCTCCCCGTATCGAGGGCGGTGTCGGTGGCCGTCGAGACGAGGATGCCGTATCCCGCTTCGGCAAGCATGGTCGCAAGCGATGCGGTTTCCGCTGTTCCGCCGAGGAGCAGAATCATCGCCGAAGTCGTCCTCCAATGGGGAAAATCGTCATAGTGTGTATCCCCGGGGAGTGACAAACCAGCTCCCCAGATGCCGCGATGAGGTGTTGCCGATGATGACGATGCTTCTCATGCCGATCGAGAGCGTCAGGAAATTATCCAGATCAGAGAGCATAATGATCTCCTCATCCGTTCCCACGGCCGTTCCCACCCCCACCGGTATTTTCCCGGGACGGTACCGGCGAAAAATGGCGGCGGCCTCATCGAGTTGTTTCCTGCGGTTTTTGCTGCGGGGGTTGTAGAGCACCGTGACCAGATCGGCGGATGCAACCGCCTGTAACCGTGCTCGGATGGTTTCCCAGGGAACGAGGAGGTCGCTTAAGCTGATGGTGGCAAAATCGCACATGAGCGGCGCCCCCAGTCTTGCAGCAGCTGCATTTGATGATGATACTCCGGGTATAATTTCAATGCCGAGGTTGGATTTGCTTGCGACGGAAAGTTCCAGGACTAATCCCGCCATACCGTAAACCCCCGGATCTCCCGAGGAGACCAGGCAGACTTCCTGCCCCCGGGACGCCCGTTCAATCGCCGTCCGGCAGCGCTCCACTTCCTGTGTCATGCACGTTGCGATTAGCTCTTTCCCGGACGTAAGATCTCCTATCAGTTCCAGGTAGCGCCTGTAGCCGATGACCACCTCACTGCGGGATATTGTCAGTTCGGCGCGCCGCGTCCGGTCTAAGGGACCGCCGGGCCCGATTCCGACCACGGAAAGCTTTCCCTGGCGATGGCTATGGTTATGCCGTTGCAGGTTTTTCGGGGAAGTAGTAATTGTGTCCTCCTTCCCGCCAGCAGCGCCGCAGGCTCGGCGACGGCCGGCAGATCAATTTTTTCCGCGGCCAGGGCCGAGGGGGTAAACTCCCTCAAACAGGCGCGTATTTCCGCGGATCTTACGATCCTGAGCGGGATGCCAAGTGTCTGAGCGGCGAGGATGAGCCCCGGTTCCCGGGCCTTCACCTCGGCGGTGGCAAGAAACCGTACCTGCTCCGGAAGAGCTCCCTCCTCGGCAAGGGCCTCCGTTATGGCGGAGACGATTCGCCCTGCTTCCACGCCGCGGCGGCATCCCACCCCGACTATGAGCGGCTTCAGGGCTTCCGTGGTCGTGGTGATTACCGGTTCCGCACCGATAATGTTGGCGGTCCGGAGCGTGAGATCGTTCGCCCCCCCCTCGTGACCGCCGAGGAGACTTATGGCGTATCTCCCGCCCGCATCCATTGCCACTACGGCCGGATCTTCATATTTGCTTCCGATGTGGGGGGCTACTGCCCGGATCACCACGCCGCAGGGAGCGACGTACAGCAGGCCTTCGTACCGACGAAAAATTTCGGCCGTAAGGGTCCGGATGCTGCTGAATTGTTTTGCTCCGGGATAGGGGGGCGCTTTTTCATGAACATAGATATCGCTCCCCGTCAGTTCCCGCGCGATGAGCGCGATAAGCCGCCCCCCTTCCGGGGAGAGTGTAATGAGCGCGATTTTCACGTCTCACCTCCCGCGCGATAGCCGTGGGAAAAGGAATCGCTGTAGAGCCGGGAGGGGGGAATATGACGGGACAGGGCTTCTCCCACGATAATGATGGTGGTTGACTTGAGTCCTGCGGCCTCGACGCGTCCGGCTATGTCTGCGAGCGTTCCCCGGATGACCTGCTGTTCGGGCCAGGAAACACGGTGGACGACCGCCACGGGGCACCCGGCCCCGTAGTGGGGTGTCAGCTCAGCGGTGATTTCCGCAATTGTCTGGACGGAAAGAAAGATACAGAGTGTCGCGTGCGTCTCCGCCAGGCGGGCAAGGGCCTGCAACTCGGGAAGCGGCGTGCGTCCCGCCGCCCGCGTCAGGATGACGGTTTGGGATGTTTCCGGGGCGGTCAGTTCCGTACAGAGGACGGCTGCAGCTGCCTGAAAGGAGCTCACCCCGGGAACGACTTCATACCCTACGCCCAGTTCGTCGAGGGCGTTCATCTGCTCGCGGATGGCCCCGTAGAGCGAGGGATCGCCCGAGTGCAGGCGTACGACGTCCCGGTCGTTTGCGCGCGCCTCGTTAAAGAGTCCGACAATTTCGGCGAGCGTCATACGGGCCGAATCCTCCTTCCGGGCCGCTGCCGGGATCAATGCCACAACGGCGGGGCTGACGAGAGAGCCGGCGTAGATACAGAGGTCGCAGGCCTTGAGGAGCCGTTCCGCTTTGATCGTCAGTAATTCCGGATCACCGGGGCCGGCGCCGATAAAATAGACTTTCATGGTTCATTTCTCCTTCCCGCATGAACCAGGATAATGGACAGGTATCCCGTTTCGGAATCCTGCATCTCCATATTTTTCAGGTTTGTTTCGATCCGCTGTCCCGATAAGCCGGCCCGGGATACGAAAACCCCCTGTCCGATAAGGCCCATTTCCCGGAGCAGTCCAATGATTTCCTGCAGCCGTTTTCCGATCTTCATGATGATTACCGTTCCGCCGCCGGCAAGGGCGCGCCGCACCGTCTGAAGGTCGTCCGAAGACGGTATGATGGTAACGGGCTCCTTTGCCTCGCCTATGGGGAATTCGGTCAGCGAAGCGGCTGCGCTGAAGGCGGTGATACCCGGCACCGTCATAGTCTTCAGATCGGGGCACATCTCCCTCAGGGCGCGGAGCAGGTAAATATAGGTGGAGTACAGGAGAGGATCGCCCAGGGTGAGAAAGCACACGTCCTCGCCGCTCTTGAGCACGGCGGCCACCTCCCCGGCGGATTCCTTCCAGCGCTCGGACAGTTCCCCCCGGTCCACGGTCATGGGGAAAAGGAGCTCATGGATAGCGGCGTCATGACGCAGGCACCGGCGGGCGATAGCCATGGCAATGCTTTCGGCGGCAGTCCGGGCCTTCGGCACAAAAACATGTCGGCAGTTTCCGATGAGCCGTGCCCCCTTCAGCGTGATCAGTTCGGGATCGCCGGGGCCGATGCCGATCCCATAGAGTGTTCCCAGGGTCATAGAAGCAGTTCCTTTCTTATGATGAGGATAACGGTACGGGTGGAAAGGACGCGTCCCGTGAGACTGTCCGCATTGATTTCCGAAATGCGTTCCTCGGGCAGGGTAAGATCTTCGCAGGCAAACAGGCGGTAGCCGTTCTTTTCCAAGTCGCCGAACAGCGGCAAGAGAAGGCGGGACAGCTTTTCACCGCCGCCCAAAAGAGCGATTGTTTCGTTTGCGCAGAGTTCCTCGCTGCGAAGGTTTGGTTCCGCGGCATGGATGCTGATGATTTTCGCATTTTGCCAGCAGAGCCCGATGCGGGCAAAGGCGGCCTGTACGGCGCTTACGCCGGGTACAATCTCGCAGGCAGCTCTTCCAAAGCGTCGGATAATGAGCGAGGCAAGGCTGTAGAGGCCCGGATCGCCGGTTACGAGAACGGCAATGCGTACGGTGCTCCGCCGCCGGGCAATCTCCTCCACGATTTTTTCCGTATCCGTTCCCACGGCAATGCGTTCGGCGCCTCCGCCGGGGAAAAGGGCGAGCAGGCGTTCTGCGCCGATAAGCACATCGGCGTCTGGTATCGCCGAGCGTGCAGCGGACGTCAGATAATCGGGAGAGCCGGGTCCACAACCCACGATCATGATTTTGTCTTTCGTTATCGCCATGGTGCAATATCTCCTGCGGATCCGAGGATCCGGCCCTGCATGTCCGTCAACGCTATAGCCGGGGCCGCGATAGTGCCGCGGTGTTCCGCCATCCGGGCCGCTACGGCCTTCTGCACCTCGCCGGCCAGGATGTTTCCCAGCGTTCCGATTTCATGCGCGGGAAGGGAGGCGAATATCCCTTCGACGGTGACCTCTCCGGAGAATGACCTGCCGAACAGCTTCTCCGCGCGGCGAGCGACGAACGTGACGGCACGGTCTGACCGTGCAGAGTGCGTATCCCAGTGACCTGCCGCCAACTTTACCAGCTTTCCGGGATGTCCCGCAACGAGTAGTTTCCCAAACCGATACGAGAGAACGGAATCAATGATGAAGCCCCACTCGTTCCCCACCTCGATGATCTGCTGATCTTTGGTGTGAAAGTTCTTTTGGGCGGCCCTCCGGCCGATATTCCCGGGCACCAGGATCGGTGCTTCAATCCCGCAGGCCGCGGCCACGTCCAGCGAACATTTCAGAGACGCATGCACCGCGGATACGCTGTAGGGACGGACGATTCCCGTGGTGCCCAGCACGGAGAGCCCGCCGTTGATTCCCAAGCGCGGATTGAAGGTTTTTTCCGCCATCTTCCGGCCCCCGGGGATGGAAACGGTGACGAGCAACCCCTGCAGTGTCACTTCCCGGACGGCATTTTCAATCATTCGGCGTGGCACGGGATTGACGGCCGCCTCGCCGGGCATCACGGAGAGGCCCGGCTTCGTCACCGTCCCCACGCCTTCCCCCGCGGCGAAAATGACGGTATAGGGGGGGATGGGCGAGAGCTTTACCACGAGCAGAGCGCCGTTCGTGACGTCAGGATCGTCGCCGGCGTCCTTGCGAACTGCTGCCTGCGTTCCGTTCCTGCCGATACGCACATATTCCACGGGAAAAGTGACGCGCGTGCCCTCCGGCAGGGAAATCTCCACTTCCGTCGCGCGTTCTTTTTCCGCGAGAAACCGGGCCGCAGCCTTTGCGGCTGCCGCCGCACAGGCGCCGGTCGTATAACCCGTACGCAGTCTTTTCATGAGCGGCCTCCGGCCTTTCCGTTCAGGGTGATATCGGTCGGTAACAGCGCCAGCAGCTGCTTGCGCGCCTCGCCGACGGTTAGCGGGATATTATCAAAAGGCACGCCATCTTCGTTCTTGAGGCGGTAAATCAGCTCAGCGATATGGGGGAGCCTAAGTTTCACCTGCGCCATTTCCTCGGGCGCCGTGAACACTTCTGCCGGAGGACCGCTACGCACGATTTGCCCTTTGCTGAGGATGTAGAGGCGGTCCAAGAACAGCGGCACAAGGTCAACACTGTGGGTAGCCATGACCACGGTCACCCCTTGCTCCCGGTTCAGCTTGGTAAGCAGGTTCATCATCTTGTATTCGCCCATGGGGTCCAGGCCCGCCGTCGGTTCGTCAAGCAGCAGGATTTGATGTCCCATGGCCAGGAGTCCGGCGATACAAATCCGTTTCTTCTGGCCGAAGCTCAGATTATGGATGGACTTCTTCGCATGCCCTTCCATACCAACGTCTCCGAGCGCAAGTCCTACCCGTCGGCTGACCTCTGAGCCGGTAAAACCCATATTCAGTGGGCCGAACGAAACGTCCTCGAACACCGTGGGAGCGAAGAGTTGTTCGTCGGGATTTTGAAAGATAAGGCCGACTTTTCCATAGATTTCCTTCGGCGAGAGCTTTCGTATATCCGTTCCATCAAGGAGCGTGACGCCTGTATAGTCACGTATCAATCCGTCCATGGCCTTAAGAAGGGTTGTCTTCCCTGAGCCGTTCGATCCAAGTATGCCGACGAACTCGCCCCTCCTGATCCCCAGGTTTATGTCTCGGAGCGCACGGGTGCCGTCGGGGTAACTGAACGATCGTATCGTTACCGATAATCTCGTCACATCTTCCATACGACCCCCATGGCGATGACAAACAGGACTGAAAACGTGACCTCAGTGGCCTTGAAGGGTTTATGCTTGAGCATCGGCATGTCGCCTTCATAGCCGCGCTGCACCATAGCCACGGTCGTGCTCTGGCTGTGATCAAAGGCCTTGATCGTCAAAGTGCCGGCCAGCGTTCCGAAGGAGCTCAACCCGCGCCTGACGGTCGAATAGCCAAGGCGGTTTTTCTGGGCTTGGTAGATGACCTGCGCATCCTCAAAAAGCACAAAAATATACCGATAGGCAAACATCAGGATCTCGATAAATCCCTTCGGCACCCTGAACCATGAAAGACCCGCCATAAATTCGGTGAAGGGAGTGGAGAATCCCAGCACGGCAATAACGGATACAGCGCCGATAATCCTGGTCCCGATGAGCAGTCCTTCACGAAAACCGTCCCGGTGACCCACGATCTCCGCGCCAAAGATGTTCAGAGAAAAAAGCGCATCCTGTCCGGAAAAGAAGAGTTTCAATAAAACTACGATAGCGGCAATGAACAGGGGCTCGGAAAATCTCAGGATAAAAACCCGTAAGGGCACTTTTATGGCCATACACAAAAAAAGGCAAATGATTGCCGTGGCCACGGGGAAGACGAATCCGTGGTAACTCAGGACCATTACCAAAAGGGCCAGGGCAATGAGGAGTTTAACCCGCGCGTCGATTCGTGAAAGAAAATGATCTTTTTTGAAATATTCAGACAAAATTTGCATTCATTTCCCCTTGTAAAGAGGCGGATGCGTGAGCTGCCGGGAAAAGCAGGCCGCGCATCCACCTGATCGTCAGGCTGTTTTTTTTCTTTCTCTTGAGGTTGCAGGTGCTTTTTCAATCATAAGCACCCGCCAGGAATAACCAGCAACAAAACCCCCTACCGTTCCAGCAATGAGAAATACGAACAGCAGGAGATCTCCCTGGTCCGTATTGATCAACGGCTCATGCGCCTCTCTGCCGTGTTCTTTAGCGTATTTTTCAACGACCGATTCATCGACCCCCGGCCACTTTTCAGCGGCGATTGTAGCCAGAGAACAGAACACAGAGAGTAAAATACAAACTATAATAATCTGTATCCGGTATTGATTTTTCTGACTTCTGACTTCTGTCATCTGTCTTCTCATAGCGCCACCTCCTCCGTCTTGATCACCCGCATCTTTATCAGAAGGTCGGGCCGCTTTTTATATAACAGAACAACCATACCTGCTGTCATCGCCCCTTCAAGGATTCCCAGGGGAAGCTGCGTGGGGATAAAAGCAATGAGTATCTTCCAAAAAAGCGGCATGAACGGCGAGTCTCCCCGTATTCCGGAGGCAAGCTCTACGGATGTTGTGATATAGGTCGCCCAGTCCGCGAACAGGCCCGCCATGAATCCGGAGACCGCCATATTCACGTTCATGGAGCGCAATGCCTTAAACGTAAAATAACCCGCGAATGAACCCACAATGCCCATGGATACGATATCTGCACCCCAGGTACTCAAGCCTCCGTGAGCGAGAAAGAGAGCCTGGATGAGCAGGGCCACTGCCGAGACCAGTATGCTGATGGCGGGTCCAAGCAGAATACCCGAAATACCGGTCCCGCATGGATGCGAACAAGTACCGGCGGTCGGTACCGGTATGGGCATGCAGGATATGATGAATACCACAGCCGCCATCAGTCCCACGAGAGGCTTGAATGACAGGTCGGTCTCGGACATCTTCTTTAGCCGGTACAGTCCGTATCCGACAAACGGCACTGCGACGACAAACCAGACTGCCGCCCAGTTAAAGGGAAGGATGCCTTCCGAGATATGCATGGCATGAGCATTGCCGGCGGACAGAAAAATACCCAACAACATGGGAAGAAGGAGCAGTTTTTTAGAGTTATCGTTTTTCATATTTTCTCCTAAAGCCGGTACGTCAGCCCAGCAAGTATGGAATAGTCTGTTTCGGCCCGAGTGATCCCGGCCTTCACGCCGAAGTCGACATCAAGATTTTCGGAAAACGAGTAGATGATCCCGGCAATGAGAAACGCGGGATCACGGTCAGCCGCTTTATCGGGGTTTCTTTCTATGCCCACATTCCCGACAAGCTTCAGGTTCTTGACGATCTCGCAGGTCGTTGCAAGCGACGCGTGCCAAAGGTTCTTATTCTCGTCAAACTTGCTCTCGTTCCTGATATAGTCGAGGTTTGCATGAAATGCCCAGGGAGCGGCCTCCTTGGTCCCGATCAGGAAAACATGATAGCCCGTTTTTCCGGTTCCGAGCCCCTTATCTTCATCGCCTGTGGGGAAGCTCGCACCTGGCTTCACTGCGAAACTTAACCCGTCCTTCTCAAAGAACCGCCACTTGATGTCCAAAGTCGCGTCCGAGATGCCATGTTCATTCGAGACGAGAACACCATCGTCCTTTTCCTCGATCCACTGATAGGGAATGCCGACCGCAAGATCGATGCTGTCGATAATTCCATAGGTTAACGCCATCGTCGCCTGGCCGCCCGTAGTCTTAACGGATACGCTATTGACGGTTTCCGTATCACTATCGTACTGTCCGTTCACTTCAAGCTGGAATTTACCCTTTCCCTGCGTTCCTGCATCATCCGTAATGAGCGGATGGGCTGCAAAAACCATGCATGGCCACAGCAATACCATGACCATCGTGCTGACACTTCTGCACATATGCCATTCTCCTTCCATCGAGGTTTTGGGAATGAGAGGTCTTCCGGCTCAGGGCTGCCTACTTGCCCACCTTCCCAGCGGCTTTAAAACCGCCAGTGGTTTTTTTGGGGTTTTCGTTCCCTTCACGGCTGCGTGACAGCAGAGGACTTTCACCTCTTTCCGCTTCATTATTCCCTGATTCAAAATTTTGTTAATGATATCAGTGACTTTAAAAACTCTCCGTCTTATTTCATGTTTCATCACCCCCTTTCTGCCGATACTTCTCACACCTGTGATTCCAACTTGAGGATATCGGGAAGACTCCGGGACTCCATCAACCGCTTTATAACCAGATCAACGAGACATTCGTCGAAGCCAAGATTCTTGCCCAGCACGACCTTCACCCCGGGAAAGGCAGCTGCCTTTTCCCTCATCATTTCGGGAACATCCTGCAGCAGATGAATCCCCTGGTGAAGAAAGTAGGGAAGAACGAGAATAGAAGAGGCGCCCTGTCCGATACACGCATCGAATACCTCGGGAAAGAGGGCACCCGATCCCGACATCTGGCAGGTTGCAATTATTTCGTACCCGATCCTCTCCCTGAGGCGTGCCGCGACTTTTTCCATGTCATCTGCCGCGCCGGCCGCACGGCTGCCGTGTCCGAGGATAATAACGGCTCGTTTGCCATGGTGTGGTGTATTCTCCTGCTGTGCATCTTGGTCTAAATTCATGGTTCATTCCTTACTGACCGGAGAGACGGTTCTCGGCGCCCGTTCCATTTTCCGGTTCCTGATTACGCCCTGCAATGGTGCAGAGGGCATGGATTACGCTTACGGCAAGGGGGCTGCCGCCCCTTCGTCCTGCAAGGATTATGAAAGGAACACCCGTTGACAATAACTCCTCCTTGCTTTCCCGTACGTGGACGAAGCCCACGGGCATGCCAACGACGAGTGCCGGTCTGATATTATCCTCGATGATGAGCCTGTTCATCTCCAGGAGCGCAACGGGCGCGTTCCCGAAGAGGGCGATGGCGCCATTGAGGCGCGATTTTGCCATTTGCACCGCAAAAAATGAGCGGGGCAGGTTTTGTGACGTTGCTTTACGGACAACCTCTTCATTGTCCACGTAACAGATGATCCGTTCGCGTGCATATCCGGAATAAACGGCTTTCAGACGGGCAAGGGATATGCCGCTCCGGATCATATTCGAATCGGTATAGATCATTTTTCCATTCCGGAGCGCGGTTACGGCGGAAACAATCGCGCCGGGTGAAAAGGTGATGTCTGTCATCGAGGTGAAATCACCCGTCGTATGGATTATTCTGCGCACAACTTCCCACTCCTCGGCGGAAAAATGGTGCACCGGCGCCTCCCGGTCTATGATTGCGAATGAGCGAGCCTCTATCTCCGGGCCGCTCAGGGGATTTGCCAGAAAATCATGGATAGCGGGGCGTTTCATGCCGCACCTCCGCATTTTGCCGCGAAACGTTCCACTGCCTGCGGCCGGGACGCATAATGAAGGTGGGCATAGCTTGCCAGAAGATTGCCGCATTGAAAGCCTTCCGTGATGAAGGATTCCCGGCGGTTTCGTTTCAGGGTGTATGCCGGTTTCCAGCGGGATTCCGCAATCCCGTCCGCGACAAGTTCCGAATAGTGGAATTCATGGCCCCTCAGGACATCGCCCCGCCTTCCCCAGAGGGAATCATCAGTGAGGGTGGCCTCAACGTATCCCAGAAATTTTTTCGATGCCCGCATACGCGTCCATGCGGGGATGACCCCGGCCAGAGGATGGCGTTCCCCACCGGTGGTTTCCAGGCCTTCGGAGAGATACATTAACCCGCCGCACTCCGCATAGACGGGACGTCCCGATTCCGCAAACATTCGTATCGAGTTACGCATGCCGCTGTTTGTCGAGAGCGCACCCGCATGGACCTCCGGGTATCCGCCTCCCAGGTATAACCCGGTAATTCCCCGGGGCAGGGCTTCATCAGTCAGCGGCGAGAAGAAAACAAGTTCACAGCCCCTGGCTTCCATTTCGTCGAGCGTATCCCGGTAATAAAAATGAAAAGCCCGGTCGTAGGCGACCGCGACGGCAGCGCTCTTCGTTCTGTGCTCCCGCACATCAACCGGACAGGAGAGGGGATGTGCCGTCTGTGCCATATTGACGATGCCCTCCACGTTCAAGCTCTTCTCTATGCCGTCGGCAAAGGAATTGAGCGTTGTTTCGGGGAGCGTGTGCCGATCGGCGGTAACGAGTCCCAGGTGACGGTCGTAAAGTGGGGGAAACGCGCCTCGGTGCACGGCGCCGACAAGGGGGGGAAGCGCCGTGGCGGAAAGGGAAACGGCAAGCCATTGGGCGTGGTTGTCGGACGCGCACCGGTTCGCCACGACGCCCGCAACGCGAACGTCCGGCTCAAAGGACGTGTACCCCTTTACAAGCGCTGCAATGCTGCGGGCGGCGCCGCGCGCATCAATGACGAGGAGCACCGGCGCTTCCAGCCAGCGGGCGATTTCGGCAGTGCTTCCCTCCGCCGTGGCGGCATCCGCGCCGTCGAAAAGTCCCATAACGCCTTCAATGACGGCAATGTCCGCTTCGCCGGTCGTGCGGCCGAAAAGTGAGGTGACATAGTCCTTTCCCATCATCCATCCGTCCAGGTTATAGCAGGGCCTTCCCGATGCTACTGTCAGATAGGTGGGGTCGAGAAAATCGGGTCCGACCTTGAAGGTCTGGACACGCAATCCCCGCCGCTTGAGGGCACTTGTCAGGGCAATGGCGAGCGATGTCTTGCCCGTGCCGCTGTGCGTGCCGCCGATAACGATCCGGGGGACGGTAACCTTCAAAATTCCACTCCTTTCCGGGCCGGCATGTCCTTCTCCAGGGCATGTTTCAGAGAGGTCATTTCTGTCACCGTGTCGGCGAGTTCCATCATGGCGGCGGTGGCGCCCCGTCCGGTCATGACGAGGCAAAGGTCGCGGCCGGCACGGTGGACCGTTTCGAGCACCTGCTGTTCGTCGAGCAGCCGGCAGGCGACGGCGGTGCACAGTTCATCGAGAACGACCAGGTCATACGTTCCCGAGGCGATGGCCTCGGCCGCCAACTGCAATCCCTTCTCGGCGGCCTCGCGATGTCCCGCAAACGCCGGACTTGATGGGGGGGGGATAAAGCCGCGGCCTGACTGCACCAGCTCGATTCCCGGCATGTTCCTGATTGCGTGCACTTCGCCGGTGGCATCATCGTTCTTTATGAACTGGATGATTTTCACGCGCATTCCGTGCCCGCTTGCCCGGAGAGCCATGCCCAGCGCCGCCGTCGTTTTTCCCTTGCCGTTTCCCGTAAAGATCAGTATCCGCCTGTTTTCCACAGTTCACCTCGTTATCGTACCATCGCCATGATGCCGAACCTCGCCGCAAGGAAAACCGCGGCGGCGAGGAAGGCAGTGACAAGCATGACGGCATTCGCCGTCCCGATATGCGCCGTCTCCGGCTGTGCCCCCGGAGCTCCCAGCAGAGGCATCTCCTGCGGGATGCCGCCGCGCAGCACCGGTCCGCCCAGTTGAACGCCCAGAGCTCCCGCCATTGCCGCCTCGGCAAGGCCGGCATTGGGACTTGCGTGCCTGCGCCCATCGCGACGGCAGACGGAAAAGGCGCGTCTTGATCCTCCCCAGGGCAGCGCCGCGAGCATCAAGAGCGGCGCGGTGAGGCGCGCCGGAATGTAATTGGCCAGATCGTCAAGCTTTGCGGATGCCCATCCGAACTCCTGGTACCGTTCATTTCGGTAACCGAATGTGGAATCCAAGGTATTGATTGCTTTGTAGAGCATGGCTCCCATCGGCCCGCCGACAACGGCAAAGAGAAGCGGCGCGACGACGCCATCCACAGCGTTCTCCGCCACGCTCTCAATGGCGGCCCGTGCTATTGCCCCTTCGTTCATCGTGGCCGTATCCCGTCCCACCATCCGGGCGACAAGCAACCGCGCCGCGGGGAGGTGATGGTTGCAGAGCGCCCGGTAAACGTCTCTCGCATGATCTGCCAGGTCACGGGCGGCAAATGCCGTGTAGAGAATCAAAATGGACAGCAGGTCGCCGGCCGGCGGGTAAACCGTGCGAACCGACGAAATGCACGCCCACGTCAGACTTGCCGTAATGCCGGTAACGAGCAAGACCGCGACCATCCCCGCCAGACGGGTATTTTTTATGGTACGGCGCAGCGGCTCTTCGAGAGACGCGGCGAAGAGTCCTATCAGCCTCACGGGATGGGGCAGCCATCGGGGATCGCCCAGCGCCATATCCAGCCCCAGGGCAATGATTATCTGATATTCCAGTTTCATCGGAGCCCCATGATACGGTAGATGGAATCAATATCAGTGCCGCTGCGAACCGCCTGTGCCAGCCGGTCGAACGCAGGTTCGAGATCATAGGCGGCGCCGATCCTTTTCCGGGGGACGAGGCCGCGTCCCACCCGCAGACGATCAATAAACCAGCGGCGGAACCCATCCGCATCGAAGACGCCGTGAAGGTACGTGCCCCACACCCGGCCGTCTGGCGCGCCTGCGCCGATAACCGTGCCGTCGGATTTACGCATGACCGGCAGGGCAGCCATGCCGTCGGTAAGGCCGTGGTGGATTTCATACCCCGTGACGTCGAGGCCGGAGGCCAGGTGGGTTGCCGACGTCCGCATAAGCAGTTTATCGGGGGCCAGGACGGTGGTGAGGGGCAGCAGCCTCAGACCGGGTACCGTTTTCCCGGCGGATTCTATCCCGTGGGGGTCGGCGATTTCAGCGCCCAGCATCTGGAAACCGCCGCAGATGCCGATAATTTCCGTCCTGCCGGCGCCGAGCAGGGAGAGGAGCCCCTCGGCGAGACCGCTTTCCCGAAGAAAGGTGAGATCGGCGACCACGTTCTTGCTCCCCGGAAGAATGACGGCATCCGGCGTGCCCAGTTCGCGCGGCGAGCGGACGATACGCACGCGGACATCCGATTCAATCCGGAGTGGATCATAATCCGTGAAATTGGAGATATGGGCAAAATCAACGACGGCAACATCAACGGAATCTTCGTCTCTGTCGCCTGCGCCACACAGCCCTTCTCGAAAACCCACGGAGTCCTCCTCGGGAAGGCCAAGGCCGGCGAGCTCCGGCACCACCCCGATGACGGGAAGGCCTGTACGCTCCAGTATGTATGCATGGGCGTTATCAAGAAGAGCGGCTGTGCCGCGGAAACGGTTCACAATGAAACCGGCAACGAGGGAGCGTTCAGCCTCGCCGAGCACTTCCATGGTTCCAATAAATGACGCGTAAACACCGCCCCGATCTATGTTTCCCACGAGGAGCACCGGGGCATGGGCGTAGTGTGCCGTTTTCATATTGGCGATGTCGTGGTTCATGAGATTTACCTCAGCAGGGCTGCCGGCGCCTTCGAGGACGATGACATCGTATTCCTGGGCAAGGGAATCATACGCGTCCCGGGCAATATCCAGGCATTCCGCGTGATGACGGGTGTATTCGGCAAAATCCATGTTGCCCACGGGTTTTCCCAAGCGTATTACTTGTGAGCCGGTGTCGGTGGAGGGCTTCAGGAGCAGGGGATTCATGCGGACGTCTGGTTCGATCCGGCAGGCCTGCGCCTGGACCGCTTGCGCCCGCCCGATCTCCCCACCGCCTCTGGTCACGAATGAATTGAGGGACATGTTCTGCGCCTTAAACGGGGCGACACGGTAGCCGTCATCGAGAAGGATGCGGCACATGGCCGCGGTGAGGATGCTTTTTCCCGCGTGGGAGCAGGTTCCCTGAAACATTACCGCCGGTGTACGGCGTGGGTGCCGGAAAGGGATAACGACGCCGGGGAGACCCCCGGCAGGCAAAGCGACGGAAAGACGATCCCCGGCAGGTTTCATACGGTCTTCCAAGGCGTCGCAGAAGCGGAGATTCTCCGCTTCCGTCCTGACGGCCATTCGGAAGAACCTCTCGTCCAGGCCGTCCATATTGTCGCAGACCCTGATGGCAATTCCCTCTTGGAGCATGCGGCGCGCGAGCTCCCGGGCATCCAAGTCTTTCCGGTCTATCCTGACGAGAAGGAAATTTGCGTTCCCCGGATAGAGAGTCAATCCCGGCATGTTCCGCAATCGGGCGGATAACCCCTCTCGCAAGCCCCGAACGACACGACGGGTGCGTGTTTCATACCCTCGGTCTCGGAGGGCCTTTTCCCCCACCGCCTGGGCAAACGTATTCACGGACCAGGGAGGGATGAGTTCACGCAAACGCTGCGCCGTTTCCGGATTTGCGACGGCGTACCCGAGCCGCAGTCCCGGGATTGCATAGAACTTTGTGAGGGAGCGGACGACCACCATGTTTGCGGGCCGTCTTTTCGCAAGGTGATCCAGACCTTCGATGAAGTCCGCAAAAGCCTCGTCAATGATAAACGTTGTTTTCGGGTGTCGTGCGGCAAGATCGCGCAGGTCATCCGGGTTGCAGAGATAGCCGGTAGGATTGCCGGGCTGCCCAAGGAAAACGGCTTCATCACCCTTCAGTTTTCCTTCCAATTCCCTCAGGTCGAGGACGAAATCGTTTGACTCCCGAAGCGGCATTTTTTCCACCGTGAGACCTGCCAGGGAGGACGCCACGGCATAGTCGCCGTAGGCCGGCACGGGGATGAGGGCGCGTTTCGCCCCGAGGATTCGGGGGAGCAGATAGAATATCTCGCTCGAGCCGTTGGCGGCGACGATTTCTTCCTCCGGCAGGCTATGAAATTCCGCAATCGCCTGAACAAGAGCCCGGCAGTGCGGATCAGGATAGTGGACAAGCGAACCGATGAGCGAAGCGATACGTTCGGGAAGCCACGCCGGGGGGCCCAGGGGGTTGATGTTGGCGGAAAAGTCGAGGAGCTCCTCAACGGCTTTGCCGGTTTTCCGGGCCAGGCTCTTTACGTCTCCGCCGTGTCGCCAGCTCATACCGTTCCTCCCGCGCCATGCCAGGCAGCAACCACCAGGGCAGGGATCATGCCTGATAGTTCATGTGCGGCGCCGAGGGTGTCGCCCGTATATCCTCCGATTTTGCGGTATGAATACGCGGCGCAAAGAAGGCCGGTGATGAGTGCGCCTCCTCCCGCTGTAAGAGCGGGTATTCCGCCGGCAAGCCACCCGACGGCAAGGAGGATCGCCGCCGCAGCCAGGGCGTGCCCAATGGAACGATGGCTGCTGAATATGCCTCCCAGTCCCCCTTCGGGGCGGGCGTATGGCAGGAGCACCACGTTCAGGGTGATGGCGCCATAGGCTGCAAGGGGCGTAAGCAGGACCGTCCACCATCGGGCGGGTGCGGGCACCGCTGCCAAGGCGGCGATTTTTAGCGTAATAACAGAGACTATGGAGGTAACACCCATCGGGCCGGTGCGGCTGTCCTTCATGATTTCCAGTATCCGTTCCCGCGGCCGTGAACTGAAGAAGCCGTCCGCCGTATCCGCAAGCCCGTCACAGTGCATGCAGCCGGAGATGAGCAGAAGGACGATGACGAGAATTGCGGACGTGAGAAGCAGCGGAAATAATTGCCGCAACCCATAGTCCATAAGGGCCAGCAGCGCGCCGATGAACAAGCCGACCAGGGGATACCAGGGCAGGGATCGCTCAAGTTCATGGAGTCCCGTCTGCCAGCGGGCCGGTGTAGGGATAACGGTCAGAAATTGCAACGCCGCGAGAAACGATCTCATGAGCTGGCACCCGATACCATTGCTTCTTCAAACGTCGCCACTTCCGTGAGGATGCGCGCGGCCGCTTCCACGAAATTCATGGCCAGCGCGGCCCCTGTGCCTTCACCGAGCCGGAGATCGAGATCAATGAGGGGTTTCTTGTTGAGGATTTTCAATGCCGCACGGTGGCCTCGTTCCTTGCTGCGGTGGGCGGAAATCATGTAATCGGCAGAGGCGGGGGCGATGGCATGGGCAATCAACGCTCCGGCGGTGGAAATGAACCCATCCACCACCACGGGTTTTTTCAGGGCGGCGGCTCCCAGGATCAGGCCGGCAATGCCCCCGATTTCAAACCCTCCTACCGTGGCAAGCACATCGAGCGCGTCATTCCGGTTCGGCCTGTTGATCTGAATGGCTCTCTCAATTACCGCTATCTTGTGCTTCAGCTGATTTCCCCCGATACCCGTTCCGCGCCCGGTGACGGCTGCGACGGGTAAGCCGCTTAAGACCGCAACGATGGCGCTGCTGGGCGTTGTGTTGGCTATGCCCATGTCGCCCGTGCCGAATACGTCGGCCGAGAAGGTCAATTCGCGCGCCACCTGAATTCCGGCTTCCAGACAGCGGATAGCCTGGGCCCTGGTCATTGCCGGTTCCACGGCCATATTGTGCGTCCCGGGGCCGATGGACCTGAAAAAGATCTTGCCTGCATGGGCCAGTTCACTCAAATCGGCGGCCACTCCCATATCAACCACCACGATGTCGGCCCGCGCCTGGCGGGCAAGGGCGTTTATGCCCGCGCCGCCGTTTACAAAGTTGCAAACCATCTGCGGCGTCACTTCCTGGGGGAACTTGCTCACGCCTTCCGCCGCCACCCCGTGATCGCCGGCCATGGTGACGATCATTTTCCGTTCCACAGAGGGACGGAGGGACCGGGTCATCCCGGCCAGATCAACAGCAAGGTCCATCAGGCGCCCCAATGCCCAGTGGGGCATGGTCAGCTGTTCCAGATGTTCCTTCGCTTTTTCCCGTGATTCAGCGTCCTGAGGGACGATTTCCGCGAGTGTTTCTTCAAGTAAGATCATGATTCATCCTTTCAGAGTAAGCGGCAGTCCGCAGTTGACAAGCGTTACCGTATCGGCGGCGGCGGCAATCATCTGATTGCAGTCGCCCACGCAATCGCGGTAAAGACGAGCCAGGGGATTGTCGGGAACGATGCCCATCCCCACTTCTCCGGAAACAAAAATAATGATGCCGTTTATCGAGCGGCAGACGTCCAGGACATGACGGCATGCTGCTGCGGCTTTTTCCGCCGTCGGGATATCGCCGGATTTCAGGGCTTCGTACAGGAGGTTGTTGATCCAGATGGTCAGACAGTCAATCAACATGACACTGCTTTCCCCTGCGCTCCGCAGTGCGCCCGCCAGATCGAGCGGCTCTTCAATGGTGCGCCAGTTTGCCGGATTTCTCGCGTTCCGGTGTCTCCGCACCCGGTCCTCCATCTCCCGGTCGCAGACCTGGCAGGTGGCAATAAATACACGGGGGGCGGGATAGGATTCCGCTATCTGTTGTGCATAGCGGCTCTTGCCACTGCGACTTCCGCCTGTGACGAGCAACAATCTATCCATGCTGCCGATCCTCCAAGTGACAGAGGTCATTCAATCCTGTCAGCACGCCCCTTCCGTTGTGCACCATGATGGTCGTAACGGAGGCCGGTTTGACATCGAAATAGAGATAGTTACGGGCGTCCAGTCCCAGATAATGACAGATCATGGCCCGTGTTATCCCTGCGTGGGTAAAAACAACCACGGTTTCGGCAGGGTCCGCGGCGATTCGTTCTCCTGCCTTCTGCACCCGTTTCGTAAAATCGGCAATCGCCTCGCCGCCGGGAAAGGCGAAGTCAGGTCTATAGGATGCCCAGCCGGCAACAGCCTCCGGATCGGACGCGGTTATTTCCTCGAACGTCTTTCCTTCCCAGGCGCCGAAATCAACTTCGCGAATATCCGGATCGAGGTCAGGCGCGATCGGGTTCCAGGCGAGGGCGCACTGCGCTGTCTCGCAGGTGCGAAGGGAGGGACTGGAGATGTACCTGACGGCGGCCTCCCTACGCAGAGGCCCGGCAAGCAGCGACGACTGAAGGCGTCCTTCCGGGGAGAGAGGAATATCCGTGCTGCCGATAAAACAGCCCCGGTATTTTGTATCCGTCTCGCCGTGCCGTATCAAGAGCACCTTGCTGGCCATGCTACCTCCCGTTTTAAAAATAAAAATCCCCCGGCCTCATACGAAGACCAGGGGATGCCGTATTTCATCCTTCAGTGATGCTGTTGCCTCCCATTCCACGCAGGCCGGCATGCTATCGCATAGAGGGGCAGGTCTTCTGGCTCCCGGATCGTTCTACTTGCCGCGCCTTCCCATCTTATGAGACAGTGACTGATTGCGGCTTTCGTTCCCGGTTACAGCGGCGGGACCGCGACGGACTTGCACCGTCTTCCCTTAAGCCCCCATTGGAAAGGGGCTACCCTTGGCGTGTACTTACCAGCGGCACTGTTTTTTGTCAAGAAAAATCCCCGTGGGTAACTATGGGGGGAAATTACTACAGTGAAGCAGAGGGCAACGCAGTGTTCTGTTGACGGTCAATACGGTGTATGGTAGGAAGGTAGCGCCTGTTACTGCCTTGGGAAGGAGCATTGTATGGGTATCTCGACAAAGATTAACGGCTATATCGGCCAGTCGTCCTGGATCAGGAAGATGTTCGAAGAAGGGGTTCGTCTCAGGAAACTTTACGGCGCCGAACAGGTCTTTGATTTCAGTCTCGGCAATCCCAACGTTGAGCCGCCGGCACTCTTCCGGGAACAGCTCCGGCGGGTTATCGAGGAGGTTCGACCGGGAGGGCACGGATATATGCCGAATGCCGGTTACCCCGAGACGAGGAAGGCAGTGGCGGATTATCTGCGCCGCGTGCATGGTGTTCCCCTTGTCGCGGATCAGGTGATCATGACCTGCGGGGCGGGCGGAGGGCTCAATGTTGTTTTAAAGACGCTTCTCGATCCGGGCGACGAGGTGCTGGTGCCGTCCCCCTACTTCGTGGAATATGGCTTCTATGCGGATAATGCGGGCGGCAGGATGGTAACGGTCGCCACCCGCGCGGATTTTTCGCTCGATCTTGAAGCGATGGCTGCGGCCATTTCTGAAAAGACAAAGGTCATTCTCATCAATTCACCGAACAATCCTACGGGTAGGGTGTACAACCAGGCAACGATAGACGGGCTTGCCCGCATCATCGGGGAGAAGAGCCGGACGCTGGGCAAGAGTATCTACCTCGTATCCGATGAGCCCTACAGCGATATCGTTTATGACGGCGTCACGGTGCCGAGCGTCCTCAAGGCGTGCGCGAGCAGCATCGTGGTTTCCTCCTATTCCAAGAGTTTGTCCCTGCCGGGAGAGAGGATCGGTTATCTCGCGTTTAACCCGCAGCTGCCGGATCTGGCGGACGTAATCAGCGGGGCAATTTTGTGCAACCGCATCCTTGGCTTCGTCAATGCGCCCGCCCTGATGCAGAGGGTTATTGCGGGTCTGCAGGGGGTCACGGTTGACATCGGAGAGTACCAGAGGAAGAGGGATCTTCTGTGCAAGGGACTGGAGGGGCAGGGCTACACATTTGCCCGTCCGGAGGGGGCGTTTTACCTTTTTGTGCAGAGTCCCATTGCCGACGATGTGGAGTTTGTCCAAGCCTTGCAGAAAAAAAGAATTCTCACGGTGCCCGGCAGAGGCTTCGGCGGGCCGGGATACTTCCGCATTGCCTATTGCGTGGATGACGCCACGATCATAAATGCCATGGCGGGGTTCGGGGAAGCCATCCGGGAATCCGGCAGCAAGCGCACTCCCCACTGCTGACCGGGGGCGCACCTGCATGCCCCGCCTTGTAAGCAGGGAGCTTCACTACGGAACATGCGTTCGCTGCCGAACGCCGTCATTTCTTCAGCTTGAGCAGTCCGGCTATATTGCCACCCAGGAAGCCTTTTTTGTCTTCTTCCGGTATGTCGAGGTTCTTCACGCTGTCTATATAATACTTCAAATCGCGACCGGCATGGATTTCGTACGGATAATCCGTGCCCCACATCAAACGGTCGTGCCTCACGGTCATCATGGCCATCTTGGTGATCGGTTCCCAGCCGGCTGAACCTGCGCCGTCAATGTATAACTTATCGAAGAGCTTATCAAAGGCGGGCTTGAACTTCAGTTCATCCAGTTCCAGCGGTGTCTTGGAAATTGACCTGATTTCTACGGGAATCGGCACGCCCAGGTCATCCTGTGGTTCAAAGAAGTTCATAATGCGGCCCTTCATGGCCAAAAGAACGCCGCCGAAATGCGGTAGAACAAATTTCAGATGGGGAAACTCGTTGAAGACATCGTACATAATTCTCAAGGCGGCCTTTGCGGCGTCGAATCCCCGTCCTATGCTGCGATTGATCGTAAATTCCAGTTCAATGCCGTGGGGTTTCAAATGCGGATGGAGAAACGCGGGAATATCGTATTCGGCCATCTTCTTGTAGACCGGCCACATTTTCTCCCGGTTGCTCATGGTCAGGTCGGCGCTCTGGGAGGTTAAGAGGGAGAGGGCGGGGAATTTCAGATCTTTTACGATATAATCAATTTCATCCACTGCCTGCTCCGGATAATAGACAGGCACGCACCCCGTTGCAATAAACCTGTCCGGTCGCTTGGCCACGATTTCCGCATACCCCTCATTGATGCGATGGCACAAGTCCGGCGAACCCAGGTTCCCGTACTGGGAAATAGTAAGCACCGCCATATCTACGCCGGCGAAATCCATATCCCGTAAGTGGGTTTCAATCGAATGCAGTTTCGGCGCGAACGTAAAATCGTTGTTGTCAATAATAACCCGTTTGGGAGGCGCGGCGGGATCGTGAAATTCCTTGTAAACGTTTATCGGCAGACAATGGTGATGCGCATCAATAATCATTTTTTGTTCCTCTTTCCTCTATAATTTATTTTCTGTGGGGAAATCCACAAATTTCCCGTCTTTCAGATAACCGGCCCTCTCGTAAAGATCAAACTGGGGAGGGAAGGCGCACCCCGAGCAGATCATCGTTTTGGTTTCGCTCGAGCGGCAGCCCGTCCCGTGCCGTACACCGGCCGGGGCATAAATGATATCGCCCTCGGAAACGTCAATCCAGCGGCTTTCCAGATAGCCGGTGCCTTTTCCGTCGAAAATAAAGATGGCATCTTCCGAAATGGGATGGACGTGCGGTATGAAGGCCCGGCCGGGCTCGTGGTACGCGGTGTGCTGCCCGACCATGGCGCCAACGCCCGGCCAGAGGACAAATTGCATATATCCGCCGTTGCCGGTGAAGGGTGCCCCCCGGAAGACGTTAAAGACGCCGCCGGAACGGGCTACTTCCGCCGCCCCTTTCAGCTCTCCCCGTTCGTTTCCGCCCAAGTCGTTGCGTTCCATGACGCATTCTTTCGGCACAATGCCGGTGGCGGTCTTCAACAGGGCCACATCAATGGCGCCCCAATCGAAATTCCCGTTGGCGAACAGGCCGATCTTTTGATAGTATTCCATCGGCGGGGGACAGTTATACGACAGGGCGATAAAATCTTCCGTGGCATCCGGGTCGTTGCGCGTCGCATGCTCGCATCCCCGTGGCACAATGATCGCGTTGCCTGCCGCAACCTTCACCCAGCCCCGGCCGAGATTGATTTCTCCTTTTCCCCGAATGCAGATAATGCTCTCTTCAGAAGCAGGATGCAAGGCGGCTTCATATGCCCCGCCTTTTTTATGCGTCAGGAGGTGAAAGCTTACCATGCGGGTGCCTACGCCCGGCCAGCCCACCAGTCTGGTTGTGCAATTCTTGCCGTCCTCTATTTCGATGCCTTCGTTAATGTTAAATACCGCTCCCCGTGTGGTAACTTCCTGCCGGGTGCGATTTATGGCTCGTGCCGGATCATCTTTATATAACAATGCCAATCCTCCTTTCCGTGGAATTTTTGAATCCCGCCGCAAGCGCATTCCCCGTAGCTTGCTGCGAAGAATCTTCAATTCGGATTTCATTTTGTGCTATACTTTTTTATAACTGAGGCGGGCGGATTCACGATCTTTTCCTTCCGCCTCCTCCGGATTCCCTGTACAGGAAATTTTAATGTTGGTAAAGACATCATCAATCACCTTCAGACGGGCTGCCGGCGCTGATTATCCCGCTATCCTCCGGCTCCAGTCCGCCGCTTATATTGCAAACATCTCCCAAGAAGATCGCAGAGAAGGTTTCCTGTCCGCCCTGTTTACCCTGGAGCAGGTTTCCGCAGTCGCCGAGGACCTTGGGGCCATGCTGGCCATTGTCGAGGGTCATGTCGCTGGCTTTCTTTGCGCCTCAAGAGGTGAGTTCAACCGCCAATTACCGGTACCGGCGAAAATGCTCGAATGCTACGACCACGTGCGATTCGAAGGAAAGCCGCTCAGCTCATTTACCAGTTATCTCTACGGTCCGGTTTCGCTCGATCGTGAGTATCGGCGCCGGGGATTGTTGCGCGGTCTCTATGAGGCCCAAAAGAGGGACCTCGCCGGACGATTCGAGATCGGCGTTGCTTTCGTCTCACGGAGCAACCCGCATTCATTGCAAGCGCATGTCGCCGGTCTCGGAATGAAGGAAGTCGGCGACTTTGAGGTTCAGGGCAATGCGTATGTGATTTTGGCCTTTCGCTTGCCGCCCGGCTAAGAGCGGATTCGCCATCCTCTTCATAGGTTCCTTTTCCGGATCTGATTGTATTCCCCGATCATGGTATCCAGATCACCGCGGGTGAGACACGCCCCTTCACGGTTGGCCTCGAAAAGGGCCGGAGGAAGGGTGTCGGTCGCGGCGCCCAGCCCCTCGCGGTGATTGTACGCACGGGTGTTCTGCGTGATGCCGTTGGCCAGGTCTTCCAGTTGCCCTTTGGTCAATCTCATTCCGGTCGTCCCTGCCACCAGGTCCAGGAGTTCATCCCACAGTATGTAATCGCGGAAAAACCGGCAGAGCACTAAAGAGTCGAAAATCGCCGATCGGTCTTCGTAATCAATGTGCAATTTTGCTTTCCCTTCGATCTGTTCCTTGGGCATCTGGCCGGAGAGCTCGGCTTTATAAAAGGTGCCCCGGAGGTGGCAGGCGCCGCGGGCCGACGTGGCGTAGGAGAGGCCCATTCCCTTGAGGACGCGGGGATCGAATCCGCCGGGCTCAAGCCCTTTGACGTGAACGGCACGGTCTTCCATCCCCAGGATTTTCGCCGCCTCCTTGATCCCCTGGGCCAGCAGATCCCCGATGCCCTGGCGATAGGCGATCAGGCGAAAGAGCTCGGCTACCCGGTCGGGCTGATTGTAATCAATCGCGAAATCCGTTTTCCCCTGCTTGCGGGCTTCCACCAGAAAGGCCGAAAGGTTGCCCGCGGTCATGGTATCAATGCCCATGCGGTCGCACAGGTCGTTGAGCCAGGCGATCTCTTCCAGCGAATCAATGCAGTTAAGTCCCCCGATGGCGTAAATAGTTTCAAATTCCGGGCCCTCCAGTTCCAGCCCCGCATGCCGGCCCTGCCGCACCTTGGAAAGTTTCGTGCATTTGAGAAAACAGGTGGGACAGCCGCGGGCCTCGATGTCGAAATTGGCCTGCATGTAATCGGAAGAAATATTCCGCCATTTGTCGAAATACCCGCTTTGCCAATACTGCGTAGGGAAACATTTTTGCTGGTTGGTCACGCGGACCTGGTTAGGGGTTCCGAGTTTCCGGTAAACCTCGGTCACCGGGTTTCCCTTCCCGGTCTGGGCGACTCTTCTTGCCACCGCCTTGATCAACTCTTCGTCGGCCACTTCGCAGTTCTTTGCGCCGGCGAAGGCTATTCCCTTGATATTTTTAGCTCCCAGCACCGCGCCGAATCCGCCTCTCCCCAGGGAGCGCCAGCGATTGGCCTTGACGCATGCGCAGGCGGCGAGATTCTCCCCAGCCGGACCGATGACCAGCGCCGAGGCGTTTGGGGGAGAGTGTTTCAGGATGTGTTCTTCGGATTCAACGGTGTCTTTCCCCTTCACCGGGGAGGCGTCGTGGAATTTCACGCCCTTTTCATCGATGGCGAGGAAGGTCAAATCCGCGGCCCCACCCTGGAAGATCACCGCGTCCACGCCGCACCCCTTGATCTTCGGCGCCAGATCGCCTCCGCAATAGGATTCGCCGAACCCCCCGGTGGCCGGGCTCTTGGCAAAGGCGCCGAAACGGGATTGGCCCCACATCTTGGAGCCGGTGACCGGGCCCACCGTTACGATGAAGCAATTTTCGGGCGAGAGTGCCTCCACGTTCGGCTTGTTTTCCCGGGAAAGGAGATAAATCCCCAAGCCTTTCCCCCCCAGGGTTTCCTTCAATACGGCATCGGGGATTTCCTCGTAGGAATAACTCTTTTGGTTCAGGTTGACTCTCAGGATCCGGTTAAAAAAGCCCTTCATGTTCTTATTCTTCCTTCTTTCGTACAATATTATTCTTTCAGGAGAACTCCTCCTGCAAGCTTCAGCCTCTTAGAAGCCCATTTTCGCCGGCAGCCAGGTGGAAAGATCAGGAAAGGCCATGATGACGCCCAGACCCACCATCAGGAGAAAAACAAAGGGGAGGCTGCCGACGATAATATCTTTCATCGTGATCCCTTTGACGGCGCCGTTCAGGATAAACAGATTCAGTCCAAAGGGAGGCGTGATCATGCCTATCTCCACGTTAATGGTGATCACGATCCCGAACCAGATCGGATCGAAGCCCAGCTCTGTCACGATCGGGAAAAGGATGGGCAGGGAGATGATCAAAATCGCCATGGGATCGAGAAGGCAACCCATGACGATCAGGACGATATTGATGATGATCATGACGGACCACCGCGAAACCTCCAGTGAAGTGATCAGTCCGGTGACGTACTGGGGGATGCCCAGGGTGGAGAGGAGAAATGCCATGGTGCCCCCTCCAATGACCATGAACATGATCATGGCCGTGACCGCAACGGAGCTCAGAAGGGCCGCATGCAGGGTCCGGAGGGTCAACCTCCCATAGGACAGGGCAATGAAAATGGCGACGGTCGCCCCGATTGCCGCCGATTCCGTCGGCGTTGCGATCCCCGTGTAGATCGTCCCGATAATGCTCAGAACCAGAACCACAAAGGCCCAAACCCGCTTGAGGGAGGAGAACCGCTGCCTCCAGGTGACGCCCACAACTGGCGGGGCAAGGGCAGGTTTCATTATCACCGCGATCACGATGGCCGCGCTCATGATTGACGCGACGACAATCCCGGGGATAATGCCGGCCATGAAAAGCTTTCCGATCGACGTCTGGGTGATGACGCCATAGATCACCATAGTGATGCTGGGAGGGATGAGGATGCCGAGCGTGCCGCCCGCGGCGACGGCCCCGACGGCCAGGTGTTTGCTGTACCCCCGCTTGATCATCTCGGGGATCGATATGACCCCGATCGTGGCCGCCGTTGCCGGGCTTGATCCGCAGATGGCGCCGAAGCCCGTGCAGGTGGCGATGCTTGCAATCGACAGCCCGCCGGGCAGCCAGCTCAGCCAGCGGTGGGCGGCCGTATACATGTCGTCACCCACCCCGGAGACAGAGACGACTTCCGCCATCAAAATAAAGAGCGGCAGGGTAATCATGAAGAGGTTTGTTCCCGTGGTGACGGAGATCTCCGCAATTTGATAGAGGACATTCATATCAAGAAAGGACACGATCCCTATCAGGCCGAGAAATCCAAGGCCGAAGGCGATAGGCGTGCCGATGCCGATAATCATAATAACCAAAAGAATAATTGCAATAGTCAGGATGCCGATACTCATGCGTTTTCTCCTTCATCTTCCCCTTCAAGGCGGCCTCTGAATTCCAGGATGGCGCGCAGCAGGAATGTGGCAAGCAGAAGGGTGGAACCAACCACCATCACTACGTAGACATACGCAAGCGGCGCGCTCAACACGGTCGGAGAGGCCCACTTTTCCGTGAATGCCGTCCAGGTCATGCTCGATGCCTGCCAGAGAAGCACGCTGCAGAAGGTCATGGCAAGGATCGAGCAGAGAAGATCAAGTGCCCGCGTCGCCGCTGGGTTCAGGCGGTGTCGCAGGAATGTTACCCTGATGTGCTGTCCCTTTTGGAGGGCATAGGGGGTCGCCAGGAAGATGATGTACAGGAAGAGATACGTTGATATCTCGGTGATCCAGATGCTGGGACTTTTGAAAAAATAACGCAGGAAAACGTCGAGAAAGATTGAAAAATTGACAAAAAGGATGATGATTCCTGCGATCGTCGCACAGATCAGGTTCACCTTCTTAATCCCTGTGTAAAGAGTGAATACCGGGTCTTTTGACATGTGAAGGTCCCTCTCTAAGACTGTTCTTAGCGTTCATGATTTCGTGGAGGGGGCAATGAATCGCTACCCCCTCCACGGGTGTGTCTCTCTCTTTTACTTCTGTCTGAATTTTTCCAGAATATCGCAAAATTCGTTGCCCAGGGGACCGGATGCCTTCCTGACCTCGGGCCAGAGGGCGACTGCATCTTTCAAATAGGCGCGGTCTTCCTCGCGGGTGGTGTAATAAATTTTTGCCCCTTTGGAGGCCATAGTTGTTTTCAGCGCCTCCAGGTCTTTCTTGAAGTCCTGAACCATCCGCACCTTGATTTCGTCGAGGGCCCGCTGGAAAACGGCCCGGTCCGCCTCCGTCATGGCGTTCCACTTCTTCAAGTTCATGGTGACGAACTCGATGTTGTTGCTGAAATTCGGCATGGTCAGGTACGGGGTAACCTCGTAGAGCTTCAACCCGTTGATAATGTCCACGATAAGCTGATGTCCGTCGATCGTCCCCCTCTGCAAGGCAAGGAAGAGCTCGCCGGGCGGCATAAAAACGGGACTGGCGCCCCATTTCGCCGCCAGGGTGGATTGAAAGCGTCCGGACACCCGCATCTTCTGTCCCTTCCAGTCATCGGGCGCCTTCAGGAACTTCGTCCGATGGGCAAGCACCGTATCCGGGTTGTACAGGACCATGATCGGGCGAACGTCTTTCGGTTCAAACACCTTGATCATCGTGGGTTCGATCGCCTTTTGAATTTCGAGGAATTTGTCGAAGTTGATGGCGCCGTAAATTTCAAAGATGGACATTGCCGGGATCTTCCCGCTGACGAAGCCCCCCGGACCGAGCGATATGTCGGCGATTCCCTTGGAGACGGCGTCTACAAACTGAGGTTTTGCGATGAGCGATCCGCCGAAAAAGTATTGAAATTTTATCCTTCCCTTTGTGCCTTGCTCGACGAGATCGCCCAGCCGCTTGATCATGACGGCTTTCATGTCTCCCGGCGGATTATCGATCCCGCACTTCAGAACCATGGGGGCTTTCTCGTCATAGGCAACGGCACTTCCTGAAAACAGGAACAAGGCACAGACGAAACACGCCAAGACCCTCGCTACGGAATTAGTATTCATTGCAGTCCTCCCTCCTGATAAATTGAAACGGTTTCGTGTCCCTCCGGAAACTCCGATAGGGATACCATTGGTTTCCCATTCGGAAACTATTTAATGAGGCCCGCCGCCTTGCCTGCCTTGGTGATGGTCTCCGTCTGCGTTTTCAGCATTTCGGAAAACTCCTTGGCGGGTTTGTATTCCACATTGAATCCCATCTTCTCCAGCTTATTGTCGTTCTCGGGGTCCTTGACCGCTTTGGCGAAGGCCGCAGCGAGTTTATCCTGAACGGCCTTGGGCGTTTTGGCAGGCGCAAAATAGCCGATCCAGGTGCCTATGGATGCCTGGGAAAGTTTTTTCTCCTTGAAGGTCGGCGTACCGGGAATGTCTGCAACCTTGCCGGTCCCGATCAGCAGTTTGAGCTTTCCGGCTTTTACCTGGGGTATCGCCGCGGATGCCCCCATGATCCCCATGTCAATGTGCCCGCCCAGAACCGCGACGGCCGTTGCGCCCGTTCCCTCTTTATAGGGAACGTGGACGATCTTGGTGCCGAGGTTCATGTTGATGAGCTCCAGAATGAAATGAGCAGCCGACCCCACGCCGATGGTGCCGCAATTTAATTTTCCGGGGTTCTTCTTGGCGTAGTCAATGAGTTCTTCAAAGGTCTTATAAGGAGACTGAGCGCTCACAAACAGTACGTTGGGCGACTCTCCTATGAGCGCGATGGGGGCGAAATCCTTCACCGGGTCATAGGGAGGCTTATCGGGGCTCAAGATCGGGCCGAAAATGTGGGTCGCGATACTTCCGCAAAGGATGGTATATCCGTCAGGTCTGCTTTGCGCCACGGCAGAAGAGCCGATCATTCCCGACCCTCCCGCCTTGTAATCCACGATGACGTTCCCCTTCAGTTCTTTGGCAAGGGAGTCGCTCAGAATCCGGGAAGTAACATCCATAGCGCTTCCCGGTCCGAAGGGTACCAGAATTTTCACCGGTTTTGCGGGATAGTCGTCGTCCTTGGCAAAGGCGCCGGGGATACAGAGCAGCGCGATTGCCCAGACAATAATGGTCATCCGTAAGATTTGCCTTTGTTTGGTCATCATAAACCTCCTTCTTGTTAAAGTAATGAAGTTATCTTTCGCACGATCAATCCTCCTGCCGATATTTTGCCGCCGGGCGGAGCCGAAATAAGGGAAAGAGAAGCACCAGAATGGATACACTGATAAAAATCATCGATAAAGGCCGGGAGAAAAAAACCAATAAATTCCCCCGTGAGATAATAAGGGTTTGCCGCAGGTTCTCTTCCAGCATCGGCCCCAGGACCAGGGCCAAAACCAGGGGGGCGGCATCATACTCGAATTTTTTCATCAAATATCCCACCACCCCGAAGATGCACATGATCACCACGTCGCCTACGCTGTTGTTTAACGAATAAGCCCCGATCAGGCAGAAGAGAAGAATCAGGGGATAGAGGATGACGTAGGGGACCTTCAATACCCGGACCCACAGGGAGATGAGCGGCAGGTTGAGCACCAGGAGCATGACATTCCCTACGTACATGGAAGCGATCAACCCCCAGAAGAGGCCAGGCTGTTCCTTGATAAGCAGCGGCCCCGGCTGCACTCCATAGATCAGAAGCGCCCCCAGAAACAGCGCCATAATGGGGTTGGCGGGGATCCCCAGACTCAGCATGGGGATGAAGTTCCCGCTGGCGGCGGCATTGTTGCAGGCCTCAGGGGCAGCAACCCCCTCGATCACGCCCGTACCGAATTTTTCCGGGTGCCGGGAGAGCTTTTTCTCCATTCCGTAGGTGATGAAGGTGGGGATGATCGCTCCGATCCCGGGCAGGATCCCCATAAAGAACCCCAATAGCGTACCCCTGACCATCGGGAAGGCCGAATCCTTCCAATCTTTCAGAGTGGGGAGGATGCCTTTAATCTTGGTCTCGAACACATCCCGGTCCATGGCGGCTTTCACGTTCATGAGGACCTCCGAGACGCCGAAGAGACCCATGACCACGGGAACCAAACCGAGGCCGTCCCGCAGTACCAGAATATTATAGGAAAAGCGTAGTTTGACCGTCACGGGGTCCATCCCCACCGTTCCCAGGATTATCCCTAATGCCGCCATCATCAGGGACTTGAGCATGGACCCCTGGGAAAGATAGGTAACGATGGTCATGGACATGATCATCAGGGAAAAGTATTCCGGAGATCCGAAGCGCAGCGCCACGGACGCCAGCGTGGGCGCCAAAAACAAAAGGCCGATGAGCGAAAGTGTTCCGGCAACGAAGGACCCGAATGCCGAAATACCGAGCGCCGGGCCTGCCCGGCCTTTCCGGGCCATCTGATAGCCATCCAGGCAGGTAATCACCGAGGCCGCCTCGCCCGGGATGTTCACGAGGATGGAGGTGGTTGATCCGCCGTACATCGCCCCGTAATAGACCCCTGCCAGCATGATCAGGGAGGAGGTCGGGTCGGCGCGGAAGGTGGACGGGAGAAGCAGGGAGATGGCGGCCGCCGGGCCAATGCCGGGAAGAACGCCCACCAGGGTCCCCATGAGGACCCCGGAAAAGCAGAACAGGAGATTAGCGGGTGTTATCGCTACACTGAATCCGTAAATGATGCCGTCAATAGCTTCCATCGCTCCCCTAAAAGTTGAAGATCCCTTGCGGCAGTTGGGCCTTTAACAGGATCGCAAAGATAACATAGCTGAAAATGGCCGTAAGACCCGCCACCCCGAGAGAAAAGAACCACCTTTTCCGTTCCACCAATTCCAGGAGAAAAAATACAAAGAGAAAGGTGGAAAGGATAAATCCCAAGGTGTCGAGGATAAGCAGGAAACCGAAAAGGGAAAAGATTACCCAAGCCACGCTTTTCCAATTGAGAAATTCTTCGCCGGCGCGTCCCTCCTTCTTCAGGAACGACCCGATGACCAGACCGAGGGCCATGAGCCCCAGGACGAGCCCGGACCAGAAGGAAATAAAACCGGGGCCGGGACTGTGCATGTCGCCTAATCCGAGGCGAAGGCTTTCTCCACAGACATACGCGGATAAGAGAATAAAAAATATGCCCGTCCATCTATCGCTTTTTAACATCATGGTTCCTTAAATTTTAACGTGGGCTAAAGAAAATGAATCGCTTTCCCCAGAGCCGCATGAAAAGCCTCAGGAATAATTTCCGCAACCGTGGGATGCGGGTGAACGGTAGTCGTGATTTCTTCCGCCGTTGCCTCCAGGTTCATGGCCAGAACGGATTCGGAGATCATATCCGTAGCATGAATGCCGTAGATATGAACGCCGAGAATCTCGTTATACCGCGGTTCGATGATTACTTTGATCATTCCCCTCGTCTCGCCCTCGATTGCGGCTTTGCCGTTCGCGGCGAGGGGAAACCTGCCGACCTTGATTTTACCGTACTTTTCCCGTGCCTGCTTCTCCGTCAGACCCACAGACGCGAGTTCAGGCTGAAGATAAATACCCCAGGGTATCCGATTGTAATCAATGCGGAACGCATGGCCTAAAATATTTTCCACCGCGATCATCCCTTCCATGGAGGCGGTATGGGCCAACATGGACATGCCGTTAACGTCGCCAATGGCATAAATTCCTTGCACGCTGGTTCTCAAATGTTCGTCCACCGCTATGGCCCGTCCGTTCATCTTGAGTCCCAGCGTTTCCAGGTTCAGCCCCTCCGTATGGGGAACGCGGCCCACGGCCATTAATATTTTTGCGCCTTGGGCGGTCTTTTCCGTCCCGGCATGTTCGAAATAAACGCTGGGCCCTGCGATCCGGGAAACTTTGGCCCCCGTAATGATTTCGATTCCGAGGGCCTTCAGCATCTTAGCCGTCTCATCCGTTATTTCCTCGTCCACCATCGGGAGGATGTGCTCCATCATTTCCACGACCGTAACCTTGGAACCGAGCTGGGCAAAAATATAGGCGAATTCGATCCCGATGACCCCTCCGCCGATAATGACCATCGTCTTCGGAATCTCGGTAAGCTCCAACGCCTCCGTGCTGGTAATGATCGGCGCCTGTTTCCCCTTCTCCCCGGCGCCGATCGGTACCGGCAATTCAGCGGGTTGAGAGCCGGTGGCGATGATGATATTTGCGGCTTTTATTTCTTCTCCGTTGACGTTCAGGGTATCCCTGTTCATAAAGGAGGCGTTTCCGCGATAAACCTTTACTCCATTGCCCTGGAGCAAAAAGCCGACCCCGCCGGTGAGTTTTTTGATTATCGCGCGTTTCCGCTCTTGCAGCTTATCCATCTTTATTGCCGCCTGAGATGCTTCCACCCCGGAAACGCCGAATTCACCACACCGCCTTACCGCATTTACTATCTCTACGCTTTTCAGGAGCGTTTTTGTCGGTATGCAACCCTGATTTAAGCAGACCCCACCCAGTTCGCCTTTTTCGATGAGGCAGACTTTTTTCCCGCTCTGTGCTGCCTTGATGGCCGCTACATAACCGCCGGGGCCTCCTCCGATGATTGCTATGTCGTAATTTTTCACTATTATTTCTCCCTTAGATAAGTATGCTGACCGGGTTCTCCAGAAGGGCCTTAATCTGATTGATAAAACGGGTCGCCACGAGGCCGTCGATAATGCGGTGATCAACCGATAGCGTTATGTGCATAACAGACTTGATCAGTATCTTGTCTTCCCCGTCGTCCTCTACGACAACCGGAGTCTTCTTGACGGCGCTGATGCTCAGGATTCCTGCCTCAGGCGGATTGATGATGGCGGTGAAATTCTCGATGCCGAACATCCCGAGATTGGAGATGGTAAATGTCCCGCCTTTATACTCATCGGGCAATAATTTTCCATTGCGGGCTTTATCAATAAGGGACTGGCTCTCCCGGGCGATTTGCGTAACCTTTTTGTTTTGGGCTTTTTTTATAACGGGAACGATGAGACCGGTCTCCAGACCCACCGCGATTCCCAGATTGACGTCTTCATACTGAATGATTTGGTTGTCCTGGAGGGAGGAATTCAGTTCCGGGCACTTTTGCAGCGCCTTCGTTACCGCGGCCGCCACAAAGTCATTCAGAGAGACTTTTTGTTCCTGGGAGCTGTTTGCCTGCTGGCGGAGCGTCATCAGATTAGCCACATCAATGGATGTGGTGAAATAAAGATGAGGAGCGGTAAACATGCTCTGTGACAGCCGGTCGCCGATTATCTTCCGCATCCCGCTGTAGGGGATTGTTTTTAACACCGTTCTGTCGGCCAGCGGATCTCCCGGAGGCCTTCCCTGTTCTCCCCGTGCACCGACTGCGCCCTCCACATCGGCTTTCATGATTTTTCCGGCCGGGCCGGTGCCCTTCACGCCGCCGGGATTGAGGTTGCTTGCGGCCGCAATTTTTTCCGCCAGCGGCGTAATCCGGCCGCGATGACTTTTTCCATATTCCTCCACATCGGCCGCGGTGATGCCTCCCTGAAACCCGGTGCCCTTGATATCAAGATTCGTTACGTCAATCCTGTTCTCTTTAATGTACCGAGCCGCCTTGGGAGTCAGTTTTATTTTCCCGTCCGAAGCTGCGTCTGCAGGAACCGCTTCCCGTCTCGGCGCCCCGGCGGGCAAATTCTCCACGGACGGGGCATTTGCGCTGTCCGCCATTCCCGTCTTGCCGAGCTTTTCCGCGGCCTCTTTGATCATTTGACCGATATCTTCATCCGCTTCCCCGATGATGGCAATGGGCAGGATAACGGCAACGGTTTCGCCTTCTTCTACCAAAATTTTCCGGAGATGCCCGTCCAGCGTGCTCTCTATCGCCATGGTTGTTTTATCGGTTAAAATCTCAAAGATGACTTCGCCTTTTTGAACGGGCTCGCCTTCCTTTTTAAGCCATTTGGCTAATTGGCCGCTCTCCATGTTGAATCCCAGTTTGGGCATTAGAATAAACTCAGCCATGCCTGTCCTCCTTTATCGTTTGGCCATCATCTTGGCCTTCTCATAAATCTTTTTCGCATCGGGGATGATCGGGAATTCCAAAGCCGGGCTGAAGGGAATCGGACAGTCCTCCGTGCCCAGACGCATCATGGGGAAATCCAGGTCATAAAATACGTCTTCCATGATCCCCATCCCGATCTCGGCGCCGGCGCCGAAGCTCAAATGACCTTCATCCACGATCAACAGGCGGCCCGTTTTTTTCACGGAGCCGATCATTGTTTGTTTATCCAGGGGAACGAGGGTTCGCAGGTCAATCACTTCCACGTGGATTCCCTCTTTACCCAATTTATCCGCCGCCTCCAGCGACTTCAAAACCATGTTGGACGTGGCGACAATCGTCAGCCTGTCCCCCTCGCGCACCACATTGGCCTTCCCGAAGGGGATCGTGTATTCGCCTTCCGGCACCGGGAATTTTTTGTTGTATTCCACTTTGTGTTCCATGAACACGACCGGATTGTCGTCCCGGATCGCGGTTTTCAAGAGGCCCTTTAATTCGGCCGCCGTCGAGGGTAATGCCACCTTCAAACCGGGGACATGGGCCACCCATGCGTGCAGGCTTTGTGAATGCTGCGCCGCCGATGATCTTCCTCCCCCCATGGCCGCTCTGATGGTCAAGGGCACCTTGACCTGGCCGCCGGACATATAGCGGATCTTGGCGGCCTGGTTGGCGATCTGATCCATCCCCAGGGCGATAAAATCCGAAAACATGATTTCCACGACGGGCCGCATCCCCGTAATGGCCATGCCCACTCCCAGACCGATGATCCCGCTTTCGGAAATCGGCGTATCCTTGACCCGCCAGTCGCCGTATTTATCCCTCAACCCGACGGTGGCCTTGAAATTGCCCCCGATGATCCCCACGTCTTCACCGATCAGAACCACATTTTCATCACGGGCCATCTCCTCATCAATGGCCTCGGCTACGGCCTGGGCGTATGTAATCTCTCTTACCTGTTCCTGATTCATTATGCTCACCTTCCCTCAAAATAAATGTCTTCGAACGCCTCCACCGCATCGGGATAGGGGCTGTTCTTGGCAAATACAATGGCTTCCTGAATTTCATCGTTAATGGCGTTTTCCAGGGCGACGATGCCCTTTTCGTCCGATCCGGCCTTCTCGATTAAGTAGTCTCTGAAACAGACAAGGGGGCACCGTTCCTTCCAGAATGCTTCTTCTTCACGGGTCCGGTATTGCGTAGCCGGATCGCCGACGTGATGCCCTTTAAAGCGGTATGTCTTGCATTCGATCAAGGCCGGGCCTTGTCCTTCCCGGGCCGACGCCACGGCTTCTTTGACCGTCTCATACACTTTCAACACGTCATTCCCGTCGATCGTAACTCCGCCGATCCCGTACGCTTGGGCCCGCACCGCTATGTCCTGCATCTTCGTAACCCGATCCAGCGCCACCGAAATCCCGTAGCGATTATTTTCCACGACATAGACAACGGGCAGGTCCCAGGCGGAAGCCATATTCAAACTCTCATGAAACGTCCCCTCATTCGTGGCGGACTCGCCTAAAAACGACACGGTAACCTGTTTGGTGTCCTTATACTTGGCCATGTAGGCCGCGCCGGTAGCTATGGGGATGCCTCCCCCGACTATCCCGTTTGCCCCTAAAATGCCCTTATCCAGGGCCACGATATGCATGGAGCCGGCTTTGCCCTTGCAGTACCCGTCTTTTTTCCCCAAAACCTCGGCCATCATTTTTTTCGTATCGGCTCCCCGTGCAATCAAATGGCCATGGCCGCGGTGCGTACTGACGATATAATCCCGGTCTTGCAGGGCGGCGCAGGCCCCCGTCGCCACCGCTTCCTCGCCGATATAGGAATGGGCCAACCCCGGCATTAAGCCAAGTTTGTAGAGTTCGAACACCTGCTCCTCAAATTGCCTGATCCTATACATGGTTGCATACAGATTCTTTAAGAAATCTTCCTCGTAACGATTGCCGTCACTCGTGCCCTTTTTTTTAGAACTTCTTTTTTGTGCACTCATCAGAAAAGGATACCCCCTTTTACATTTTTCTATTCGTTTTCATCCGTTAATGAATCTCTTCGACCGCGATATAATTCCCCGGCATGATACGAGCTGCGGACCAAAGGCCCGGCCGCCACCTGAGAAAATCCCCTCTCATGGGCAACGTCCTCAAACCAGCGAAATCTCTCCGGACGGATATATTCCGCAACGGGCACATGCTCCCCGGACGGTCTGAGATATTGACCCAGCGTCAGAGACTGAACACCGGCCTCCACCAAATCATCAAAGACTGCGATTACTTCCTGTTCCTCTTCACCCAACCCCAACATCAGCCCCGTTTTTACCCGGCAGTCGCCTTCCCGCGCCGCCCGGTGCAATACGTCCAAGGATCGCCGGTAATCCGCCCCCGGACGCACGCCGGGATAAAGACTCGGCACGGTTTCCACATTATGGTTGAACACCTCCGGAGCGGCCTTGAGCACCGTATCCACTGCCTCAGCATCGCCGCAGAAATCGGGGACCAACACTTCCGTCGTCACACCGGGGCACCTTTCCCTGATCTTTTCAATGCACGCGGCGAACTGGCCGGCCCCCCCGTCGCTGAGATCATCGCGGGTAACGGAGGTAATAACGACATGCCTAAGTCCGAGCTGTTGTGCCGCCTGAACCAGTCTTTCCGGTTCCTCCGGATCAAGGGCTGCCGGTCGGCCTTTGGGAACGGCGCAGAATCGGCAATTCCTGGTGCAGACTCCTCCCAGGATTAAAAAGGCAGCCGTGCGGGCGCCGAAGCATTCGCCGATATTCGGACATGAGGCGCTCAGGCAAACCGTGTTCAGGCGGAAATCGTTCATCATGGCTAAGATGGCGGCGGTCCCGGTGCTCACCCGCTGTTTCAGCCAGGGCGGACGCTCCGTGTGCGTGCAGCCCGCCGCTGCAAACCCCGGAACATCTTCCCTTCGTATGGAATCGTCGTTACGCATTTGCCCGCATTCCTTCCGGCAAGCTGCGGTAGGCGTTCTCGCTGTCGGCTCCAACGCCATCAGCCAATCTATTGATATTCACCATCGTGCAGTCAAAAACCTGCCCGAAGTCTTCCTGGAACATTTCCATGACGCTCTCGACGCTCGTCCGGCAGTTTACCCGGGCGAGGTTGGTCACCCCGAAATCCTTGATCCCGCACGGCACGATGGCCTCAAACAAGCTGAGGTCGTTGTTGACATTCAGAGCAAATCCATGGCTCGTTACCCACCTCTTGACATAAACGCCGATAGCTGCCACCTTCTCCTCATCCAGCCACACCCCCGTATAGCGATCCTTTCTTCTCCCCTTCAGGCCAAAACGAGCCAAAGTCCTGATCAGCGTCTCTTCTATCGTGCGAACGTACCAGTGCACATCCTCACGCCATCGGGACAAATTGAGAACCGGGTAGCCGACGATCTGCCCGGGATTATGGCAGGTAATATTTCCGCCGCGCACCGTATCGACGACCTCCACTCCCCGGCCGGCCAAAACAGGGGGGCTCATGAGCAGGTTTTCCCGGCCCCCGCTTCGCCCGATCGTGATGACGGGAGTGTGTTCCAGGAGAATCAGGATGCCGTCCCAGACGCCGGAAGCTACCAGGGTCCTGGCTTCTTCCTGGATGGCCAGGCCCCGTTCGTAACCGACGATCCCGCCTTTATAGACCGCGCAATTCTTCATTGGCCGGCCTCCGGAGTGCATTCGTAGGCGTTGTTGATTAATTCGATATAATGGCTGACGACCGCCTCATTGTCGGCTTTGTTCAAACCGTCCATGATATGCAAATTACAGCCCGGACAACCGCTGGTTACCACCTGGGGTCGGACGGCCAGAATGCTTTTGATCTTTTTGTCGTTTATCTGCCGCGACAGCGGGTAATGGGTAACGCTGAACAGACCGGCGCTCCCACAGCACGTGGCGGCGTCCGGCATTTCCACGTACTCGGCGTTGCCCATCATTTTCAATAGGCGGCGCGGTTGTTCTTTGACCCCGGTAAACGCCAAATGGCAGCTGTCGTGATAGGTGATCCGCGTCGGCTTGGGCAAGGCGGGCAGTTCTTTGACGCCCAATTGGTCGATCAGAAATTCGCCGATCTCGAAAATTTTCCCTTTCAGTCCCTTCGCCTTCTCGAGGTATTCCGGACCGACTTCCGGATGCCCGGCCCATTCCCGCAGTCCCGTGCCGCAACTGCCGCAGGCATAGACGATGGCGTCCGCATCGAGGCGCGACAGAACATCGATATTGTGCCGCACCATACCCACCGCCTTGTCGATTTCGCCGCTGGCAAAAAAGGGAACCCCGCAGCAGACCTGTGCGGAAGGGACCCAGACGGAGCAACCGTTCCTGGCCAGGACATTGATCACCGATCGCCCGACGTTGATCCCGACAAAATTAATATGGCAGCCCGTAAAAAAGGCGACCTTCTTGAGCGGGTTGTCCACTTCGACCGACTGCACCTGACTTAAGAACGGCTTGCCGCCCATCATGGGCAGGACGCGGGCCTTCTTATTTAAGCGAAAAACCGCCCCATTGCTTGCCCGCTCCTTGAAAGGAATATGTTCGAGCATACTGGCCGCCGGTGCAAGGGAACTGAGCAGGTCCCGGTGATCCGCCAGCGCGCCGAGGATCACCTTTTTGCCCTTGGCAACGCCGAGTTCTTCGGCCTCCAAGCGCCGGAAGGCCATGATGATCTGGTCGAGCTTGGCGCCGACCGGACACACGGACATGCAATTCCGGCATAAAAGGCACTGATCCAGCCTTGCGACGACCTCAGCCGTGAGCGGCGCCTTCCCGGATAACACCCGGCCGGCTAAAAATATCCTCCCCCGCGCCGATGCGCTCTCCCACCCCAATTCGGCGAGCGAGGGACAAACGGCGCGGCAGAATCCGCAACGGTTGCACTTATCAATCAGGTTCTTCATTTTTCCGTAAAGTTCTTGTCTCAACACGCCTTTTTTACCGCCGATCTGCCGGGAGGATTTTCCCGGGATTCATGATGTTGTCCGGATCGAAAAGATTTTTGACGCGCCTCATCATTTCTGCCGCCTGCCCATGTTCCTGCGTCAACAAGGGACTGCGCACGATCCCCGTTCCGTGCTCTCCGGTGGTTGAACCGTTTAAGGCAAGCGCCAGGGCATGAATGCCATCAATGAGTGTCTCAACCTTTTTCATTTCTTCGGCGTCATCCGGTTTGATCAACAACCCCGTATGGATATTGCCGAAGACCGCGTGCCCGAAATTCACGCAGGCAACACCAGCTTTTCCTACCAGCTGCTGGATTCCGTCCAGGGCCTCGATCAGGCGGCTGGGCGGGACCACAATGTCTTCGCCCCCGGGGGTTCGCTTGGTCCCCGGCCGGGAGCCCATGACGCCGCCTTCCGCCTCATCCAGCAGAAACCACAGGCGTTGCATCTGCTCTCTGCTTTCAGCAACTGTTGATGTTCCGGCAAAACTCGCGGCGATCTCCTTCGCCCTGTTCAACTCCCAGGCCACGCCGGGCAGATTGCCTTCAAACTCCATGAGGAGGACCATCTCCAGGGGCGACGGCAGCCGGAGATCCGATAGATTTTTCGCCACCGTCCCCTCCGCACTCGGTTGGACGAGGACGAACTCGCAGGCGGAAAAGACCACACCGGCCTTGTACACCTCGCGGATGAGGGCCGGAACGCTCTTTTTATCCGCCGAGAGGAAGAGGATCCCTGCACGGGCGGGAGGAACGGGCGCCATTTTCACCCGGATGCCCGTAATCACACCCAGGATCCCCTCACTGCCGACAAACAACCCGGTTTTCATGTCCAGGCCGGAAACGCTTTTGATTACCCGGGCCTGTTTCCCGCCGAGGGTGACAACCTCCCCCGTCGGCAGGACGACTTCCAGTCCCATGACGAAGCGGTCCATGGCGCCGTATTTCAGCGACCGTTGCCCGGCGGTGTTGTTCGCCGCCATGCCGCCGATGGTGCAGGCGGAACCGCTGGAAGGGTCGGGGGGAAGATAGAGACCGTAAGGGGCAAAGGCCTTGTTCAGTTCATCGAGGGTAACGCCCGGACGCACAAAGGCCTGATAATCTTCCGGCATCACCTGTTCAATGTCCTTCCAGCCGGACAGGTCGAGGCAGATCCCCCCCGTGGGTGCCAGGGCGCCGCCCGCCTGCCCGGTGCCCGCTCCCCGCGGGACTACAGGCACCTTTAACTCCCGTGCGATGGCCAGGGTTTTTATCACATCATTGACGCTTTTGGCCAAAACCGCCGCGTCCGGCTCAAAGTAATGAAAGAGCGTATAGATGCCCGAATCATAGCTGTAACAGGCCAGTTCTTCCTTGGCAGTCAACACTTGATCCCGCTTGAATTCTTCCGAGAGCTTTTTCTGCAGTAATTTGCTTGCCATAGTATGCCTACTTTTTCCTCTTCCTAAGATTTAACTCGATCGGTTGAGCACCTGACGACCAGTGAAGGTTTAAGGACAATGCGTTCCTGCTCCACCGGCATACCTTTCATCTTGTTGAAAAGCATATTCATTGCCAAATAACCCATTTCATTCAAAGGGACTTTCACGGTGGTTAAGGCCGGGGTGATTCTTTCCACCAGCCAGATACCGTCGAAACCGACAACAGAGATGTCCTCCGGCACAGAGAGCCCCTTTTCATGAATCGCAAGGATCGCGCCCATAGCCAATAGATCGTTTGCGGCAAACACGGCTGTCGGTCGATCCGGGAGAAGCAGCAGTTTGTTCATGGCCTTGTACCCCTCCGGCTCCGTATACCCTGCTTCTACCATGTAGTCAGAATTAAACGGGATATCCGCGAGGTTGAGCTCTTTTCGATATCCTTCTATCCTTTCAAGGCCCGTGTCGGTATACAGAAAACCGGCAATATGAGCTATCTTCTTATGCCCTAAGCCGATCAGATGGTGAACAGCCATCTTGGCGCCGGCCGTATTATCGGCGACGACATAGGCGCTGACATCTTTCCTGTTGCCACGGTTTACCAGGACGTAAGGAGTGCCCGATTTCTCGATCTCTTCGATCGCTTCGGCCCGCATGTGGACCGATGCCAGCAAAAGCCCGTCAACCCGCCGATTGAGAAGAAACCTGATCATTTTCAACTCTTTCTCATGATTATCCCAGGTATGACAGAGGATAAGGCTTAAGTCTTTTTCTGAAGCCAAGTTTTCGACTCCCTTGATAACCTCCGGGAAGAGAGGGTTGGTTATATCCGGTATCAACATGCCGATTGCATCCGATGTTTTAAGGCGCAGATTGCGGGCAATGGAATTAGGATGATAGCCCAACTCCCGGATGGCATCCAAAACTCGCCGCTTGGTCTCCTCTCGTATGGACAACTTGGAATCACTATTAATGACGCGGGAAACCGTTGATGCATTTACACCCGCCCGTTGTGCTACGTCCTTGATGGTGATGCTCAAATCTCTTGCACCTTTCTTTCAGGCTGCTGAAAAAATTGTTTTCAGAGGCTGCTCAAAAATGTCCAGATGCAAGACTCCCGAAATTCTTCGCCATGAGGCGTACAGTGACGTACGTTGAAGGGCGAAGGATGAGGGAAACGCAGCAGATGGGCATTTTTCAGCAGCCTCATCAGAAAACGTCACATCCCGGCAGACCACAGGAAATAAGATGATCACTGGGAAAGTTGGTCATAATTTCGCAACCGTTTTCGGTAACGACGACCTGTTCCTCGATTCTGGCGGCGCCTGAGCCGTCAGCTGCGCCACACCAGGTCTCCAGGGCAAAAACCATGTTTTTCTTGATCAGGGTGGGGTGCTCAAGCGAAAAACGCCGGGAAATGATCGGGCGCTCCCATTGCCCCAATCCAAGGCCGTGACCGTACTGAAGCAGGTAGGCCTCATCCTCGTCGCGATAGCCGAACTCCTCGGCTTTCGGCCAAACCTGACAGATTTCGCCGGTGGTTACACCCGGCTTGATTACATCTATGGCATCGGAGATCCATCGGGAGGCCGTTTCATAGGCATCAACCTGACATTTGTTCGGTTTGCCGCAGACAAACGTCCGATAGTAGCAGGTCTGGTAGCCCATATATGCCTGCATTAAATCCAGGTAAACGATGTCTCCCGGTTGGATGATGCGGTCCGAAAAGGTGTGGGAATGGGGTTTCCCCCGCGCTCCGGAAACAGAATTAACGCACTGAACCCGTTCCGAGCCGAACTTGTACAGGTGATAGTTGGCGATGGCCACCAGTTCGTTTTCCCGGACGCCGGGGCGGATCGCCTTGGCAAGGTCCACATACGTCGCATCAACCATGGACGCAGCCTTTTTCAGAAGTTCGATCTCGTCTGTGGTTTTAATTTCGCGGGCATCGAGCATGGCCTGCTGGCCGTCCACGACCGTGATTCCTTCCTTTTCCAGAGCCCGCAGCATGGTTATCTCCATGATATCAACTCCTATGGGCTCTTTCTCCACCCCGTATTCAGTCAGGATCCTCTTGACCTGCCTGGCAAAGGTTCCCTGCACGTTCAATTCCGGCGGGATGGCGCCCAGCATGTTGCTGAAGGGCGCTTCCATCCGGTTTTCCATCCAGGGGCTGCTGATCCTTTTTGCCGGCGGAGCGGGATCGAAAAGGAACGGTTTTCCCTCACGGGGACAGATGGCATAACGATTCATCTTGTCCCTGCACCACTCGCCGATATGGGTACCGGTAATATAGCGGATGTTGTCCATTTCAAAGACGAGGACCGCACCGAGGCCCCTTGCTTTTACGGCGGCCTGCGCTTTTTCGAAGCGCTCGCGCTTAAGACGAACAAAATCTACACCGGTTTCCCAATCAGTAGCCATTGTTCCCCAAGACGCTCTGGTATTCGCCCTGTTATACTTCACTTCTCGACCTCCTTGAATATCAGATGAACGGTAAATCCATCTTCAGATTCGCCACTGCCATGTGCTTCCTCGGCAAGGCCTGTGAAGACGTCCTTAATCTTTCGGCAAACGATTGCATATTTTAAAACGCATGTCAATAAAAAATTTCTGTCCACGATCTCCCAATATCAGTAAACGTTAAAAAGATCTATCTCATAATATAGTTCGTGATTTTACAATTTTTCCACATAATGAGAAAAATGTTGCACTGAAAAAAAAATTCTGTTAGTTTATGCAAACGTTTGCGGTAAATGAACTGCCGATACTGGCAAATTCTAACAAATAAGGGGGAAAGACGATGACGACAGATTTATTAAAGAAACATGCTATCGGGTGGATAGGGTGCGGTCGGATGGGTTATTCCATGGCCGAAAGATTGGCTAAGGCCGGCTGCGACATATCGGTGTATAATCGCACCAAGGCAAAGGCGGAGCCATTGGCCGAATTTGGCGCTAAGATCGTAGACAAGCCTGCAGACCTGGCCGGATGCGATGTTGTTTTCTGCATGGTCTCCGAGGCTAAAGATTTGAAACAGGTGCTTCTGGGAGAAGGGGGACTCATTTCCAAACCCGGCAAGTTCCCCAAAATCGTGGTGGACTCCACGACAATCTCGGTAGATGCATCGGCGGAAATTCGCGAGGCCCTGGGCAAGGCGAACATCAACTTTATCGCCGCTCCCGTCAGCGGCAATGCCAAGGTCGTCAAAGCCGGAAAGCTCAGCATTGTGGCTTCAGGACCCAAGGCAGCCTTTGATGAAGTTAGCCCCTACATTAACGTCTTTGGGCCGGCGGGCGTGAGCTACGTGGGCGAGGGGGAACTCGCACGGATCGCCAAGATCTGCCATAATGTCATGCTCGGCGTGGTCATTCAGAATCTCGCGGAGATTACGATCCTGGCGGAAAAGGCAGGGCTTCCCCGTTCCGCCTTCCTTTCCTTCATGAACAGCAGCGTCATGGGGTCGGTGTTCAGCAGATACAAAACCCCCGCCTTAGTCAATCTGGACTGGACGACGACCTTCACCCCCTACCTGCTGCGCAAGGATCTGGATCTCGGCCTGGAGATGGGACGCAAGCTGGAAGTCCCCATGCCGGTTACTTCCACAACCCGCGATGTTTTACAGACGCACATGGGGTTCGGAGCGGCGCTGGGAAGCGACTACCTGGAAAAGGATTTCTCGACCCTGCTTGAGCATGAGGCCCGATCTTCAGGAATGAAGCTGAAGTCCGAAAACGTTGAGGTTTGGGACGGACTGTCCCCGCAGAAGAAATAGGCGGCTCGATGCCGGTTCGGTGGTTGCCTGTGTGTCCAGATGTGAGCATTCGAGAGGCAGGCGGGGCATCGGAAGAGATAATCGTCATTGAAGCTCTCCGCGCAGAGTTGCGGAGAGCTTCGACAGGCTCAGTAACGGATGGAAAAGCCGGTAAATTCTCCGGTGTACGGCTCATCGCCGATCTCCACGCCGGTAACGTTCGCGGAAGGAGGCCCTTCCCTGCACCAGGCGAGCATTGTATCTACGTCGGTGTCCTTTCCCTCGCACAGGACCTCAACTCTGCCGTCGGGGAGATTCCTGACCCATCCCTTAAGATTTAAAGAAAGGGCGGTCTTTTCCGTGTAGGCCCGGAAGAAAACACCCTGCACCCTCCCGGATATGATCACGTGTACGCGTTTCATCTTTTTTCCCCATTGCCGGTTAATTTCAAGAATTCTTCTCCATTCAGAATGACTACCCCAGCCGCCCGTGCCTTTTCGATCTTGGAGCCGGGCGCCTCACCTGCAACCACATAGTCGGAACTTTTTGTTATGGCAGCGGTGACGTTTCCTCCCAGTGATTCCACTATTTCCTTGGCCCTGTTCCGCGTGATGTTAGGGAGCGTGCCGGTAAAAACAAAGGATTTGCCGACAAGCGAACCGCCATGCCGCGGCGCCGTTGTAATGGGTACGACCCCGGCTGCAGAGAGCTTTTTAAGTATCTCCAGATTTGCGGGTACCCGAAAAAACCTTGTTAGGCTGCCGGCGACTTCCGGCCCTATTTCCGGAATACGTATCAGATCATCTTCCGACGCGTTGATAAGTTCGGGAAGGGAAGGGAACCGTTTGGCCAGAAGACGGGCGATATGCTCGCCGACGTGCCTGATCCCGAGGGCATAGATGAACTTTTCGAGAGTGGGGTTTTTTGATTTCGTGATGGATGCGATGAGATTTGCGGCGGACTTTTTTGCCATTCTTTCCAGGGGTAGGAGTTTTTCCTCGGACAAATAATAAAGATCGGCGGGATCGTTGATCGTTCCTGTTTCCACCAGTTGCGAGACCAGTTTATCTCCGAGCCCTTCGATATCCATGCCGCCTCGGGAGGCGAAATGCCTGATGTGTTCCCTGATCTGTGCGGGACACGCAAGACCGATGCAGCGATGCGCTGATTCGCCAGGCAGGCGTACCACATCGGAACGGCATTCCGGACATCGCACGGGCATGTCGAAGATGGTCTCCGTCCCCTTTCGCAGGGAAGAAACGACCTTTACGACTTCGGGGATCACGTCGCCAGCCCGCTGGATGATCACCGTATCGCCGATGCGTACGTCCTTCTTCCGTATCTCATCAAGATTATGCAGGGTTGCCCTGCTTACCATGACGCCGCCCACTCGAACCGGTTTCATGAGTGCGACTGGCGTGAGCACCCCCGTCCTCCCGACCTGAATGATGATATCTTCAATGATCGTTGTTTCCTGGGTTGCAGGAAATTTACAGGCAATTGCCCAACGGGGACTCCTCGAAACAAAGCCCAGTTGGTCCTGGATATCGAGAGAATCAACCTTGACGACCACACCGTCAATTTCATAGGCGAGCTGTTCACGCTGTTTGTTGATGTCACGATAGTAGTTGATGCATTCGCCGATGTCGTGTGCCTGCATGATAAGGGGGTTAATGGGGAATCCCCATCGGGAGATGGTTTGCAACAGTTCCCAATGGCTCCGAAAGGATATGCCGGTGACGGCGCCCACTGCGTAACAGAAAATGTCCAGGGGACGCCGTGAGGTAATCTTTGGATCGAGCTGGCGGAGGGAGCCGGCGGCGGCATTGCGGGGATTGGCGAATGGGGCGTCACCATCGCGGAGTCGGCGGTGATTCAAGGCATCGAAAGCGGCAATTTCCATGTAAACCTCGCCCCGTATCTCGATCAGATCGGGCACGGGGATGTCGTCCCGCCGAGTAATCTTCAGGGGTATGGAGTGAATCGTTTTGATGTTCGCGGTAATGTTTTCGCCTACGATGCCGTCTCCCCGGGTGGAACCTACGCTCAACTCCCCTTTTTCGTAAACCAGGTTGACGGCCACGCCGTCAATTTTCGGTTCCGTAACAAAAGAGATATCCTGATCCCTATCGAGAAGACGCCTGATCCGTTCATTGAAATCAAGCATCTCCTCTTCAGAAAATGCGTTGGCGAGGCTGAGCATGGGGGTCAAGTGGTCCACCGTGGCGAATTTTTCCACCGGCGGGGCGCCGACGCGGCGGGTAGGGGAGAGGGCAATATCGGGATCGGGGAACTCGTTTTCCAGCTTGATCAGTTCCCGCATGAGGCGGTCATACTCGGCATCGCTGATTTCCGGATCATCGAGTTGGTAGTAACGTCTATTATGATACTGGATTTGTGATCGGAGCTCTCGTATTCTGTTTTTGGCGAGTTTAGAATCCATTCCGTATGCCGCGATGATGGGGATTTAACGCAACATGAGCATCGGTGTTTCTTGCGCAGTCGCGCTATTTGATACGCCGCAAATGGGACCCGTTTTTTGGTGATGGCGCGGGCGCGGGTTGTTTTTGCTTATTTTGCGTCTCGATAATCTGTTCGTTGAATATCTTGTTTTTTACCCGGACGGCATTGATAATGAAAAAGATAATAACGGATCGTTCCCACTCTTTCGAGCTTTCAAAGTGCTCCATCCTCCGCTTGTATTTTTCCCATAAGCCGGTGAGAGATGCCTCATCCAGCGCAAGAATTGTTTCAGCCAGTTTTTCCAGGGAATTTTCAAGCATGTTTGCACTCCGGGTTTCCCGTTCCTAAGCGTGTCATCAGGGATAGTGGTTGCCAATCGAAAGAAGGCATGACAAGCTTTATATAATAAAGCTTGTCTTTTTACAACATATGGATATAATCGCAACCGTTGCAAACGGTGGCTGTGCTTGCGGAATAAGGTTGTTCCCCTTTGTAGTGAGCGCATTCCCCGTAGCGCGCTCAAGGAGAGTTTCAAGAGAGATTCATTCGAGACTGTTTAACGTGAAAATCATATTCGCGCCATGGAGAATGGCCTACATAAGAAGTAAAAAGCCATCCGGCTGTGTATTCTGCAAAGACTCTATTCGCGATCATGACCTCGTACTTTATGAGGGGAAGACCGCTTTTGTGATGATGAACCGCTATCCCTATATAACGGGACATCTCATGATCATTCCTTTTCGGCATGTAAGCAAACTGGAAGATATGACATCGGAAGAGAAGAAAGAACTATTCGATCTTACGGACATTTCCGTAAGGGTCTTAAAGGAAGGGATGAAGCCGGAGGGTTTCAACATTGGGATGAACCTGGGAAAGGCGGCCGGGGCAGGGGTGGATGATCATATCCATATCCACGTAGTTCCCCGGTGGAACGGCGACACTAATTCCCTGAGTGTTATCGGTGAAGTACGGGTGATTTCCGAGGATCTTACCGCAACATGGGAACTCCTTCTGCCGTATTTTAAAAAATATCAACAGGAGGTCTGAAGATGATGAGGATAATCTACACTATTATTGTTGTACTGCTCATTCTGTTTGTTATCAGCTTCTCCCTGGCGAATACTTCACTCGTAACCCTGAAATATTATGACATTCTGGACGTGGCTATTCCCACGTACATGTTACTTTTTATCTCTTTTTTGGCCGGGGTTTTGTTTACGGGTTTTATGGGGATCGTAGAGAGGTTCAGGCTTACCAGGACCATCAGCCAGATGAACAAGACCATCCGGGATTTAAGAAGGGAATTGAGGGAACGAGACGAACCCGTTCCGGATGAGGACGAAACGGCCGGTTATCCCGGCAGCCGTAATTGAGCAGCCTCTGAACGTTCAGGACGCACAGTCCGAATCATCACCGTTTATCTTTTCGATGGCATGCTTCAACGCCGGCAGGATCACCGCAAGATTCTCCCGCGCGCCTTTGGGACTTCCCGGCAGATTGACTATCAGTGAACGCCCCCGTATACCCGCTACCGCACGGGAGATCATGGCATGCGGCGTGACGGCCATGCTGGCGTGTCGCATAGCCTCAGCCATGCCCGGTATTTCCCGGTCAATCACCTTGAGGGTTGCGTCGGGGGTTACATCACGGGGGCTGACGCCGGTTCCCCCGGTCGTTAAAATCAGGGCAAGGTTCTTCCCATCGGCATATTCGATCAGGGCGTTTTTGATCTGCGGTATTTCGTCGGGAATGATCATGCTGTAGGCGACGCCGATACCCATTTCCTTAAGCATGGACAGGATTTCTCCGCTGCTTGTGTCTTTCCGTTCGCCGCGCGAGCCCTTGTCGCTGATTGTTATTACCCCCGCCTGGATTTCCATTACATTAAGCGTCTTCTTTCTTTGATTCTGCTATTATCTTCTCGGCAATGTAGGACGGCACCTCCTCATAATGGGAATGGCGGTAGGTATAGGTTCCCCTGCCGCTCGTCATGGAGGTAAGGTCAGAGGCATATTTGAGTATCTCCGCCAGGGGGACCTGACCCTTGATGATCTGGATGGAACCTTTCGTGTCCATGCCGCTTACCCGTCCTCGGCGGCTGTTCAGGTCGCCGATCACATCGCCCATGTATTCCTCGGGGATCTCGATCTCTATGTTTACGATGGGCTCCAGGATCGTCGGCTGGCAGGCCAGGATGCCTTTTTTGAAGCCCATGGAGCCGGCGATCTTAAAGGCCATTTCCGAGGAATCAACGGTATGGTAGGAACCATCCACCAGGGAAACCCTGATGTCAACCACGGGATAGCCCGCCAGCACTCCTTCCGCCATTGCTTCCACAATGCCCTTCTCAACAGCCGGCCGGTACTGCTGGGGAATGACGCCGCCCACGATCTTGTCGAGAAATTCAAAACCACCGCTGCGCGGCAATGGTTCGATGTCCAGCCAGCAGTCGCCGAACTGGCCCCGCCCTCCCGACTGTTTCTTGTATCTTCCCTGTACGTTCGTTTTTCCCTTTATTGTTTCCTTGTACGGAACCTTAGGCGTTTTCAGGTTAACGTCCACGCCGAATTTCCGTTTCATTTTTTCCACCGTGACCTCAATGTGCACCTGCCCCATACCGGATAGGATCATTTCCCTGGTCTGATCGTCCCGGTGGAACTGGAGGGTTGGGTCCTCTTCCATAAGGCGGTGGATGGAGGAGAATATCTTATCTTCGTCTCCTCGTGTTTTCGGCTCCACAGCGAACGACATAATGGCGGGGGAGGGGACTACCTTTTCATAGACGATAGGAGCTTTATCGTTGCAGATGGTATCTCCCGTCGTTGTTTCCTTCAGCTTGGCGACCGCAGCGATGTCTCCGGGTACGAGAGATTCTGCCGGTTTCTGCGTTTTCCCTTCCAGAAAAAAAATACTTCCGACTCGTTCGGTAATTTTCCGGGACGAATTATAAAAGTTGCTGTCCGAGCTAATTGTTCCCGAATAGACGCGAAACAGCGTGAGTTTACCCGCATAGGGGTCGGCTATGGTTTTAAAAACCATGGCGGAAAAGGGCGCCGCTTCAGTAAGCTCCCTTTTTTCAATGTCATCTTTGCCTGGCTTCTTGCCGGTGACGGGGCCACGGTCAACTGGAGAAGGAAAATAGTTTGCGATCATGTCCATGAGCGGAGCGATGCCTATGTTTTTAACGGCTGATCCGCAGGATACGAGAATGAGACTGCCGGAGGCCATGCCTTTTTTTATTCCTGATTTCAGTTCGTCGAGGGTTAGTTCTCCCTTGTCCAGGTATTTCTCCATCAGCCCCTCGTCCGATTCGGCAACGTCCTCCACCATGGATTCCCTGAGTTTGGCTGCTTCTTCTCTGTTTTCTGCGGGAATTTCTTCGGTTTTGTATTTGCCGTCGGCGGAAGTGAAAATGCATGCCTTCATATTCACCAAATCAATGACGCCCCGGAAGGAGTCCTCGGCACCCAGGGGGATGAACAGCGAGGTTGCTTTTTTGCCCAGTTTATTCCGTATGCCTTCCAGGGTCTTGGAATAATCGGCCCGCTCCCGATCCATCCGGTTGATATAAACAGCGCGGGGCAGCTTGAATTCATCGGCGTATTCCCAGACCTTCTCCGTCTGAAATTCAACCCCTCCGACCGCGTCAATGACGATCAGGGCGCTGTCCACGTTCTGCAGACAGCATTTGGTATCGTACGCAAAATTCGAGTCACCCGGGGTATCAATGATATTTATTTTATGTTTTTCCCACTCAAAAAAACTGATCGCCGCGCTGATCGAGATGTGTCTTTTCTGTTCTTCCGGTTCATAATCAAGCGAAGAAGCGCCTTCATCCACCCGGCCCAGCCGGTCGGTTTTACCGGAAACATAAAGAAAGGATTCACACAGCGATGTCTTACCGGTTCCACCATGTCCGACAACTGCCAGATTTCTTAGGGATTTTGATTCATACTTTGCCATGAAAACTCCTTTCTATATCAATCATACGATTAAATACACAAAGATGCAAAATCATCGAACAGGGCGAAACCCTGCCCTCCGGCAACAGCATTATAAAAAAGAGAGGGAGAACGCTAAAGAAGCATGTTGCAGCACTTATGGAGGCAACATATCAGAAACAAATCACGCGGACTGATCATTTTACCGCCGTTGTTCTTACGTTCCCCGGCTGTGTAGCCTATTCAATGTTTTGATGTCAAGACAATTTTCTCCCTCTTGGCAAGGGGTAAATGATACTCAAATCGCCTCTCTGTTTTACCGATAAAACGATACTTGACATTTCTAATTTTTATGTTAGGCTCCGTGACTGTGTAACAACGGAGCTGTGCGAAAATAACAGGGGAAACGGGAGTAATGCCGAAGAATTTTTATACGCTTTTAATCGTTCCCAAAGAAAAAAGCGCCGTTAAGAAGGTAGGTTTGTCAACTGCCCTCATAAACGGCATTTGCGCATTTCTCGGTGTCTTGGTTTTATTCTTGATGTACTTTTCCTATGATTATATTCACATTAAACGTGACAAGGCTGAGCTTGAGTTTTTGAAAAAGCAGACCGTTGAACAAAAGGCGGAGATAGAAAATTTGGTTGCGAAGATTGATAATTTTGCCAACCGGATGCAGGAACTCCAGCAGTTCGACCGTAAGATCCGGATCATGGCAAATCTCGAGAAAAATCGCGATAAACAACAACTCCTCGGTATCGGTGGCCCCATCGGAGGCGACGACCGGTTAAAGTCAAAGCTGGACATTGGCGACAGAGAACTTATCGCTTCCATGCACAGTGAGGTTGGCAAGCTGAATGAGCAGGCTTCTAAACAGAAGGGCAGTTTCAAAGAATTGCTCGATTTCCTGAAGGAACAAAAATCAATCCTCGCGACGACCCCCTCGATATGGCCAGTAGGCGGCTGGGTTACCTCTGAATTTGGACACAGAAGTTCCCCCTTTGGCGGGGAGAAAGAGCTTCATAGGGGCATTGACGTGGCTACCAGACTTGGGGCGAAGGTTCTTGCCCCGGCCGACGGCATTGTTGCTGACGTGTCCTATCATTCCGACATGGGCAATGAGGTGCGGATTGACCATGGACGGGGGATAATCACCTATTACGGCCATCTTTCCCGACATGCCGTCTCACAAGGCGCCGCCGTAAAGAGGGGTGATGTAATCGGTTACGTGGGAAGTACCGGCCGCAGCACCGGACCTCATCTTCACTACACGGTATCCTTGCATGGTGTTCCCGTCAATCCGAGAAGGTATCTGCACTGAGACAGCGTTCTGCAGATTCCTGATCCTCTCATATCATACTACGAGAGAGAGGCGGCCTTCCCTATTCTGAATCTGATGAATGCGCTGATGTGTATAATGAATGCTTACCGGTAATTTTACCGGTTTTTTTTTAAAGGGTATGTGTTTATGCTTGAGGCCATATTAAAAAAAATTGTCGGCACCAAAAATGATCGGGAACTGAAACGGTTGTCATTTTACCTTAACGAGATTACCCGGCTGGAGCCGCAAATGATGAACATGAGCGATGCGGAGCTCCGGGGGAAAACCGACATCTTTAGAGAGAAGCTGAAAGACGGTTTAGAGCTGGAAGACATTCTGGTAGAGGCCTTTGCCGTGGCGCGAGAGGCTGCCAGGCGCACCCTTCTGATGAGGCCTTTCGACGTCCAGATTATCGGCGGTATTGTGCTCCATGAGGGTAAAATCGCGGAAATGAAGACCGGTGAGGGGAAAACCCTGGCGGCAACGATGCCCATATATCTGAATGCCCTGAGCGGACGCGGCGTCCATGTCGTAACCGTCAACGACTACCTTGCGAAGAGGGATGCGCAGTGGATGCAGCCTATCTATAATTTTCTCGGCATCACGGTCGGTGTCATCGTACACGATATGGACGACGAGGAACGGAAGGAGGCATACGGTTCCGATATTACCTATGGGACAAACAACGAGTTCGGCTTCGATTACCTGCGCGACAACATGAAATTCAGTCTTGAGGATTATGTCCAGCGGGATTTTTATTATGCAATCGTGGACGAAGTAGACAGTATCCTCATTGACGAGGCGCGAACACCCCTTATCATTTCAGGTCCTGCCGATGAATCTACCGACAAATATGTCAAGATCAACCAGATCATCCCCCGGCTCAGGAAAGAGGTTGATTATACCGTTGATGAGAAGGCGCGCTCCGTGGTTCTTACTGAAGAAGGCATTGCCCGCGTGGAAAATTACCTTCACGTGCAAAACCTCTATGAACCGAAAAACATAGAGATACTCCATCATGTAAACCAGGCGCTAAAGGCGCATACCCTTTTCCGGCGGGATGTGGATTATCTGGTTAAAGACGGGCAGGTGATCATCGTTGATGAATTCACCGGCCGCGTCATGCCGGGTCGGAGATACAGCGACGGTCTGCACCAGGCGCTTGAGGCCAAAGAAAAAGTAAAAATTGAGCGTGAAAATCAGACCCTTGCCTCGATTACCTTTCAGAATTACTTCCGTATGTATGAGAAGCTTGCCGGCATGACCGGCACCGCCGACACGGAAGCCGCTGAATTTAAGAAGATATACAATCTTGATGTTCTGGTCATTCCGACGAATATGCCGATGATCAGGACCGACCATACCGACGTCATCTACAAGACGGAGAAGGAAAAGTTCAATGCCGTAATATGCGAGATCAGGGAGTTGCATAAGGAAAAGAGGCCGGTCCTGGTAGGCACCATCTCTATCGAGAAATCCGAGATATTAAGCAAACACCTGAACCGCGCCGGCATCAAACACCATGTTTTGAATGCCAAGAACCATGAGCGGGAAGCGGAAATAATCGCGCAAGCCGGTCAGTCTGCCGCGGTGACCATATCTACGAACATGGCGGGACGCGGTACGGACATCAAGCTGGGCGAAGGCGTGGCGGAATTGGGCGGGCTGCATATCCTGGGGACGGAAAGGCATGAAAGTCGCCGCATTGACAACCAGCTCCGGGGGCGCGCGGGACGCCAGGGAGACAAGGGGTCCTCGAGATTCTATCTGTCTCTCGAGGACGATTTGCTGCGCATATTCGGCGCCGACAAGATTTCCTCCATCATGGACAGAATCGGCCTGGAAGAGGATCAGCCGATTGAACACCGGCTTATTTCCCGTGCGATCGAAAATGCGCAGAAAAGGGTGGAAGGGCAGAATTTCGATATGCGCAAGCACGTTCTCGAGTATGACGATGTCATGAACAGACAGCGGCAGGTCATTTACGAGCAGAGAAAAAGGGCGCTGAGGGGAGAAGATCTATCATCTGACGTCGCTGACATGATTGATGAAATTATAGATGATCTTTTGCCGGAATATATAGATGAAAAGAGCCATCCGGAAGAATGGAACCTGAAAGGTCTGGAAGGCATTGTTTTTAAGCAGTTTTCCATTAAATTGAATTTGAGCGATACGGAGCGCTGGCAGAATGCCGATGGCATCAGGGAGTATATTCTGTCAGAAGTAAACAAGCACCTCACCCATAAGGAAGAGGAATTCGGCAAGCCGATGATGGATTATCTCGAGAAGGTGATTATGCTCCAGTCCATTGACAACCACTGGAAGGATCATTTGCTGGGCATGGATCACCTCAAGGAAGGCATAGGTCTCAGGGGATACGGCCAGCGGGATCCGATCAGAGAGTACCAGCGGGAAGGATATGAGATGTTCATGGAGATGGTAAACGGCATCAAGGTTGATACCATCGAAAAACTCTGCATGGTTCGGATGAGTACGGAAGAAGAGCTGGAACAGGTGGCAGAGCGTCCTCGTCAGGATTTTGTCATGAGTCGGGGAGAAGAAACCGCCGCATCCGTGCCCGTTAAGCGTGAAGGGGAAAAGGTGGGCAGGAACGATCCCTGTCCGTGCGGAAGCGGGAAAAAATTCAAGAAATGTTGCGGACGGTAAAAAATGAAGCGAGAGAAGGTTGGACAATTCGCCGTTCCCGGGTTCCTGGCCAACGGTGTTTGTGCCGGCATCAAGAAAGATGGGAAGAAGGATCTTGCCCTGATAGTGAGTGAGGTGCCGGCAACGGCGGCGGCGGTTTTTACAAGCAATCTTTTTAAAGCCGCCCCTGTCGTTCTCGATGGGGAGCGGATAAAGAAAGGCAAGGCGCAGGCCATTCTCGTCAACAGCGGCAACGCCAATGCCGGCACCGGCGATAAGGGGTATGAAAACGCCCTTGCCATGTCCCGCTTTGCATCCGACAAGCTGGGGATAAGAGACAAAGATATACTGATCGCATCAACAGGGGTCATCGGCATGGATTTGCCGGTAAAAAAAGTCGGAGCCGGCATGTCAAGATTAGTCAGGGGATTGCGCTCTGAGGGGCTTGCCGATGCGGCCGAGGCGATTATGACGACGGATAAATTTCCCAAGATTGCCTCTCGGCAAGGAATCATCGGGGGCAGTGAGGTGACTATCGCCGGCATTGCCAAGGGAGCAGGGATGATAGAGCCGAACATGGCTACCATGCTTGCTTTTTTTATGACGGATGTTGCCGTTGATTATCGTGCCCTGAACAAGCTTTTCCGGAGAGCCGTCAACAGGACTTTCAACGCCATCAGCGTTGACGGGTGCATGAGCACCAACGATACAGCCATCATCCTGGCCAACGGCTTGGCCGGGAACGGGATAATCCGGGGGGAATCATCATCAGCGGCCTTGTTCGAAGACATGCTTTCCGGCGTTATGTCGGAATTGGCAACGCTTATCGTGCAGGACGGAGAAGGCGCCACAAAACTGATTGAAATTACGGTAAAGGGAGCCCGGGAGCGACGCGACGCAAAAAAGATAGCCTATGCGATTGCAAACTCCAATCTGGTTAAAACCGCTTTTTTCGGCGGTGATCCGAACTGGGGAAGGATTATTTCGGCAATCGGATCGGCAGGCGTAGCAGTTACTCCCGAGAGGGTAAATGTTTTTATGGGTGGTGTCCCCATCTTTTCGGGCGGTCGGGGCGCCGTTAATTCCGGAAAGAAGCTGCAGGAAATAATGGGACTGAGCCAAATCAATGTTAACGTCGAGCTTGGCATGGGAGATAGGGAATTCACCGTCCTCACGGCGGATCTCTCTTTCGAGTATGTGAAGATCAACGCCCACTATCACACCTGACGGCTCCGCAAGAAGTCGTTTTTAACTTGATAATTTACTGTCTTTATGGTATCAGCCACCGCAACTCACACATCCCCGGCGTAACGTGTTGCCTTCCTTCAAGAAAGAATTGGAGGGGGGTGATTTACGGGGGTGGAGGAAAAAACACGAAGGGAGCGTTGTTATGGCAAATATCTCTATGAAAATGTTACTTGAGGCGGGTGTCCACTTCGGTCATCAGACGAATAAGTGGAATCCGAAAATGAAGCCCTACATATTTGGGGCGAGGAACAACATCTATATCATTGATCTTCAGCAGACAGTCGGAATGTTCCAGACTGCATATAACTTTGTCGTGGACATGGTTGCTGAGGGCGGTGAGCTTCTTTTTGTCGGGACAAAGAAACAGGCGCAGGAGACAATACGAGAAGAGGCGGAACGGTGCGGCATGCCCTATGTGAATCAGCGGTGGCTGGGCGGTATGCTAACTAACTTCAGCACCATAAAGAAAAGCATCGACAGGCTGAACACGCTCGATGCCATGTTCACCGATGATAGCATCAAAGCCTTTCCGAAAAAGGAGCAACTCGGTCTTAAAAAAGAACGTGATAAGCTGATCAAGGTGTTGGGAGGAATCAGAAAAATAAAAGGCTACCCGGGCGGACTTTTTGTTGTAGACCCCAAGCGTGAATACATCGCCGTCAGCGAAGCCAGGAAACTCAGGATCCCTATTGCGGGGATTGTGGACAGCAATTGCGATCCCGACGAGATTGATTATATCATCCCCGGGAACGACGATGCCATCCGGGCCATAAAGCTGTTTGCATCCAAATTCTCTGATGCCGTCCTGGAAGGGAAAAAGAGGTTTGAAGAACGTATCCAGGCGGAAAGCAACAAGCGGATTTCGTCTGAAACAGGAAGCATACCTGCCGATGCCGAGGCGGATATCCCCGAAAGCGTGGAGAGAGGGGATATGGAGACCGATGAGAAAACCGGCGAACCGATGAGTGAATAATAAGGGGAGGTAGCATACATTGAACATTACACCTGCAATGGTTAAGGAATTAAGGGTAAAAACAGCGGCCGGCATGATGGATTGCAAAGAGGCGCTCACGGCTTCCGACGGCGATTCTGAAAAGGCGGTAGATTATTTGAGGAAAAAAGGCATGTCGGCTGCCACCAAGAGATCGTCGAAAGCCGCCAAGGACGGTACGATTGCCTCTTATATTCACATGGGCGGAAGAATAGGCGTCATGGTGGAGATCAATTGTGAAACGGACTTTGTTGCCAAAACGGGAGATTTTCAACAGATGGCTAAGGATATAGCCATGCACATTGCCGCGTCGAATCCCCGCTATGTGAGGTCGGAAGAGATCACCGCAGAGGCCATGGATCGTGAGAAGGAGATATACCGGAGCCAGGCGCAGGCGGAAGGAAAACCGGAAAAAATATGGGAAAAAATTATCGAAGGCAAGCTCAAGAAGTATTACGAGGAAGTTTGCCTTTTGGAACAGAAATTCATCAAGAATACCGATATTACCGTGGGAACCTTGGTGAGCAACATGATTGCCAAGACGGGTGAAAACATCGTCGTGAGGAGATTCGCCCGTTTCCAGTTGGGGGAAGAGACGAAATAACGGCGCGCAAGATAAGTCGGCTGCGTGCGTATGGGCATCATCGCTTTGAAGTAGGGTGAGAACTGCGGAGTACATTGCTGTTCATGCCGGAAAGTTCAACGATCGGGGTGGGGCAATTGGATAGGTCGGTGTACAAGCGGGCGCTTCTCAAATTAAGCGGCGAGGCGATGATGGGTAAACGTTCTTTCGGGATCGATCCCGACGTCGTTCAGGCCATTGCCGGTGAGATCAGGGAAGTTGTAGAGCTCGGAGTTGAACTGGGGATCGTCGTGGGAGGGGGAAATATCTTCCGTGGTCAGGATGCCGGCGCACGGGGAATTGAGCGCACCACAGCCGACTATATGGGGATGCTGGCGACGGTGATTAACGCCTTGGCCCTGCAAAGTTCGCTCGAAGGTCTGGGTATTGCGACGAGGGTACAGTCGGCGATCGAGATGAAGGAAGTGGCGGAACCGTATATCCAGCGCCGGGCTATCCGTCACCTGGAGAAGGGCAGGGTCGTGATATTTGCCGGAGGTACCGGTAATCCCTATTTCACTACCGATACGGCGGCTTCGCTCAGGGCTATGGAAATAAAAGCCGATGTAATCATGAAGGCGACTCAGGTGGATGGCGTTTACGACAAAGATCCCGTCAAGCACACCGATGCGGTAATGTTTAAAAAGATTAATTATACCGATGTGTTGACAAAATATCTTAAAGTAATGGATGCAACCGCGATTTCCCTTTGTCGGGATAATCATTTGCCGATCGTCGTGTTCAACCTTCACAAAAAGGGAAGCATTAAGGACGTAATTTGCGGAAAAACCATTGGGACTATTGTTGGTGAATAACATGAAAGATCAAATTTTCGCACAAATGAAAGACGATATGGGAAAGGCGATCGTGGCGCTGGAAAAGTCGCTCAACAAGGTGAGGACGGGCAGGGCCTCACTTTCTCTTCTGGACGGGATCAAAGCTGAGTACTACGGGACGCTTACGCCCCTTAATCAGATGGCTTCCCTGTCGATACCGGAAAACAGGTTGATCATCATATCTCCTTGGGACACGGGAGTTATCAACAGCATTGAGAAAGCCATTCAGAAGGCCGATTTGGGGATGAATCCGACCAGCGACGGGAAGGTCATCCGTCTTTCCATTCCTCCCCTTACGGAAGAGAGACGCAAAGACCTGGTAAAACAGGTAAAGAAGATGGGAGAGGAATGCAAGATCAAGCAAAGGAATGCCCGGAGGGAGGCGAATGAACGCCTGAAGTCTCTTAAGACGGACAACAAGATATCTGAGGATGAGTTCCACGTTGCACAGGATGAAGTTCAGAAAATAACCGATAAGCAAATAGAAAAGACTGATGTGGTAATCACGGCCAAAGAAAAGGAAATAATGGAGATATAAAAGAGTGGTATTTCCTGGTAATGATCACGGGGGAGCTGCACATGAGCTTCCCCGTTTGTTTATGAACTCCGATGAAGCGTCAAGGAAAGGTGCCTTGAAAATAAACGCTGCATGTGTTAATGCACAAAAGGTGAATATATTGAACAGATTTGAAGCTCTTCTTGATTAAACGGTGGTGAATCGATGATTAATCTCGATTTAGAAAAACTTCCCCGTCATATTGCCATTATTATGGATGGAAACGGCAGGTGGGCGCAGAGACATACCCTGGGCCGCATATCAGGGCACAAAAAAGGTGCGGAAGCGGTGCGCGTTGCAGTTCGTACCTGCCGGGAAATTGGCATCCAGTATCTGACTCTCTATGCGTTTTCGGTGGAAAACTGGATCCGTCCCCCCGAGGAAGTTAATGCCCTCATGGACTTACTGGAAGAATATCTCCGGTCCGAAACCACGGAGATGATCAAAAATAACATCAGGTTAGCGACGATCGGAAACGTTGATGCCCTGAGAGATTCCATTAAGAACCTGCTCCTCGATATTATGGAAAAAACCGCAAAAAACAATCGCCTGATTTTGAACTTGGCGTTGAGCTACGGGGGACGGGATGAAATAGTCGAGGCGGTCAGGAAAATAATCGGCGACTGCCGGACGAATAAGATTACCCCTGCGGAACTGACGAAGGATAGTTTTTCTTCTTATCTTTACACGGCGCACATGCCCGATCCCGATCTCCTGATCAGGACGAGCGGCGAGTACCGGTTAAGCAACTTTCTTCTCTGGCAAATGGCATATACGGAATTCTATTTTACCGATATCTTGTGGCCGGATTTTAAAAAGGAAGATCTGCTGAAAGCCATAGCGGATTATCAGCAAAGGGAAAGAAGATACGGCCTTACCAGCGACCAGTTGCACAGGGACTATAATAAATGACCCCCCACAGTAAGAGATGGCTTACCGGCGTTGTCGGCGTGCCCCTTATCTTTTCTATACTGTTTTACGGTGCGGAAGAGTTATTTTCCCTTTTGATTGTTGTTCTCATTTTGGCAGCGGTTGTGGAATATAACCGGCTGATCTTCGGGGAAGGATTTGCCTGGGAAAAAGTTGCAGTGCTGGCGGCCGCCTTTCTGGTGCCTGCCGCTTTTGCCACCGGCGATCCGCAGTATGCGCTCCTCGTTATCAGTCTTTCCATCATGTCAGCTTTTTTCTTTTTTCTGTTGGACGGCCGGCGGAAGTCTTGTGACCTTGCACCGGTGAGCAAGGTTATTCTGGGGATAGTGTATATTCCCCTGATGCTTTCCTATTTTATTCTCATACGCCGGACGACAAACGGCATACTCTGGGTTTCATTTGTCCTGGTACTTGCCTTTTCCGGCGACATAGCCGCATATTACGTGGGAAAGATGCTGGGGAGACGGAAATTGCTTCCCTTCGTCAGTCCCGGAAAAACGGTTGAAGGTGCCATAGGGGCGTATCTGGGCAGCGTTGCGGGATCAATGGTGTTTCAGCAGTTATTTTTCCCCACGCTCTCGGTAATTCATGCCCTTGCTCTCGGGATTGCCGGTAGTACACTGGGGCAATTGGGGGATCTCTGCGAATCGGCCGTTAAAAGGACCGCAGGGGTCAAGGATTCGGGCACTCTCCTTCCGGGGCATGGCGGTTTGTTGGATCGTCTTGATTGCCTGATATTCATCATACCCTTTGTATATTATTATCAGCTCTTCCTGATCGGGTGAGCTTTATTCCTCAAGGATCGAAGATCCTCCGCAGGTTGTTGAAAGAGAGCTTCAATGGTGGTGAACGGGTGAAAAACCTCTCCCTTCTCGGCTCGACCGGCTCTATCGGCATCAATGCACTGGACGTGATCAGGCATCACCAGGCGCATTTTAAGGTGCTTGCCCTTGCCGCAGGCCGGAACACGGATCTTTTAAAATTGCAGATTGACGAATTCAGGCCCAAGGTTGTTGCGCTCTGTGATGAGAGCCACGCCGCGAAATTGCAAAGGGCGTTGTCACCATCCGCCAATGTGGCCGTTCTCAGCGGTCCTGAGGGGTACCGCGAGGTCGCCTCTTTAAGGGGAGTGGACATGGTTATTTCCGCCTTGTCTGGTTCGGCAGGACTGCTTCCGACCCTTGAAGCAATTGATGCCTGCAAGGATATAGCCCTGGCAAATAAGGAGACGATGGTTATGGCGGGAAACATCGTCATGGATAAGTCGCGGGAGAAGGGGGTAACAATACTGCCCGTGGACAGCGAACACAGCGCACTTTTCCAATGCCTTGCGGGGCACAGGCCTGAGGAAGTGAAACGACTTATTCTGACGGCTTCCGGCGGTCCCTTTCTTTCTGCGACACGGGAGGCATTAGCGGCGGCGAAGCCCGCTGATGCGCTGAACCACCCCAACTGGACCATGGGGAAAAAAATCACCATAGACTCGGCATCCATGATGAATAAAGGCCTGGAGGTCATAGAAGCGAGGTGGCTGTTCAATATTGAGGTAGGCCGTATTGACGTGCTCGTTCACCCCCAGAGCATTGTTCATTCCCTGGTGGAGTTCGTGGACGGGTTTGTAATGGCCCAGCTTGGCGTTCCAGACATGAGACTTCCTATCTCCTATGCGCTTTTTTATCCGGAACGGGTTGAGAATGCTTTTCCTGTCCTTGATTTGCAGAAGATCGGAACACTGAATTTTATGGAACCTCAGATGGATAAATTTCCCTGCCTGGAGCTTGCATACAAGGCGGCAAGGACGGGAGGGACAATGCCGGCGGTCCTGAATGCGGCGAATGAAGTTGCCGTGGATGCCTTTCTTCGTGAGACCATCGGTTTCCCGGACATAGCTGTTATCGTAGGGAAGGTGCTGACGCTGCATCAAGCGGTGGACGCCTCGACACTCGCGCATATCCTCGATGCGGACCGTTGGGCGAGAATGGAAACCCGGAAGGTACTTGAGTCTTCCCTGAATCGCGAACAGGATTACCCGCAGCTGACCGGCCCCGGATGACCGGAAGCGCACTCTGCAATGCCCGCCTGGTACGGGTGGTTAAGGGGTGCAGTGAAGAGAGGCGGTCATCGCCGGGGAGCCCACCTTGTGGGTGGGGAGTTTTGAGCTATTTACTGTTAAACAACATGGAGGGGAAGGATATTGATCGCCCTGAGCGTTATATCGGTCATCGTATTGCTTGGCGTGCTCATTTTTGTGCACGAATTGGGACATTTCCTCGTCGCAAAGAAAGCCGGGGTGGGCGTGCTTAAATTTTCCCTCGGGTTCGGTCCGAAACTGCTGGGGAAAAAGATAGGAGAAACAGAGTATCTTCTTTCCCTGATACCGCTCGGAGGTTACGTTAAACTCTTGGGGGAGACGGAGGAAGACAATCTATCCGAAGAGGACACTCAGCGGGCGTTTCTGAAACAGACAGTATGGAAGAGGATGGCCATTGTCATCGCAGGCCCTCTTTTTAATTTTATTTTAGCTATTGTAATATTTTGCGCTGTTAACATATACGGCACTCCTGTCCTGACCACAAAGATTGGCGGAATCCAGGAGAACTCTCCCGCTTTTTCCACCGGCCTTCGGGCAGGTGACGTGATCACTGCCGTCAATGGTCGGGAAGTAACCCATTGGATGAAGATGGCGGATATCATCGGGAAGAGCGCCGGAAAGGAATTGAAATTAACCATACGTCGGGGTGAGGGGACGCGGGAACTGATGGTAAAACCGAGCTTGGTCAAGGCCCGGAGTTTTTTCGGTGAGGAAATTGATTCCTATAAAATCGGCGTCAGTCCTGCGAATGAGACCGTCATTTACCGGCAGAACCCGCTGCGGGCTTTCTGGTCTTCATTTGAACAGACCTGGACGATCACTGAACTTACCCTGGTAAGCATCTATAAAATGTTCCAGGGCGTTGTATCCCCGAAAACGCTGGGCGGTCCAATCATGATCGCTCAGATTGCCGGCGCCCAGGCCCGCGCGGGATTCATGCACTTCCTTCTGTTTATGGCACTGTTAAGCATCAACTTGGCCGTTCTCAATCTCCTGCCGGTTCCGATACTTGATGGCGGTCACCTTCTTTTCTATGTGATCGAAGGCATTACGGGACGAGAGATAGGCCTTAAGTGGCGTGAGATGGCGCAACAGGTGGGCTTCGTTATCCTTGTGTTATTGATGATCTTTGTTTTTGTCATGGATATTGAACGCCTCAATCTGAAAATTTTCGGCGATATCGCGCGTATTTTTTCCCGACTTCTGTAGATTGTTCTTAATGCCGTGCGGTTTTGGCTCTTGTTTCCTATGGTTAATAATTCATGATTACTCTCGCCATAGACACCTCAACAGACTCTGCCGGCGTTGCCCTGCTCAATGATGAGGAAGTGCTCTCCGAAACGTTTCTTAATGTCGGTTTGCACCATTCTCTTTATCTATTACCGGCAATAAGCAGCATCTTTACGACGACCGGTATGGCGCCGGCGGATGCGGACCTTTTTGCGTGCACGATCGGGCCGGGGTCGTTTACGGGGCTTCGGGTCGGCGCCAGCACGATAAAGGGTCTGGCTCTTGCGACGGGGAAGCCCGTTGTCGGGATTTCCACGCTCAATGTCCTTGCGCTCAACCTTGCCGATTGTCGGGTAGATGTTTGCCCCATGCTGGATGCACTCAATGGAAAGGTTTATACGGCTCTTTACCGGAATCGGGGAACTGCCTTGCCGGATAGGATAGTTGATGAATCACTGGCCGATGTCGAGGATTTTCTGAAGGGCATCGGACAGGAAACTGTCTTTGTCGGTACCGGGGCGCAAAAATATGCCGACCGCATTACCACGCTCTTGCCCGGGAAAGGCCGTATCGCCTCTAACCACCACCACCATATCCGGGCCGCCACCGTCGGTTTTTTAGGGTTAAAGAAATTCGCTGATGGTGATTTCCTGGACATCAGAACCTTTACGCCTCAATACCTGCAGCAATCGTATGCCGAGAAATCAGGGATAGGCGGATTATGAATCCGGCAGCGCCCGCTTCCCCCGCGGCTTGCCGCGCGGTAAGCGGACGAATGCCCAAAGGTATTCTTTACAGATCGAGGGATTTCCGCAGTTCGCTCAAGGAGAGCTTCAAAGAACACCGTAAAAATTGTTTAGCCGGATACACGGAATAGACAAGAACTGTTGACAAGCTGCCGCGCATTTACTATACACTGGACGGCCGTGAGGAAGATTAATGAAAGGGCAAAGCATCTCTGCTAAGAAAATGGCAGATCACCGGGAAATCATAGTCGGAGAAGGGCTTCCGTTTGTTGTAGGGAGTTTGATTCTCTGTCTTGCGGCATTCTTTCTGTTTGGTGTCTGGCTTGCCTTTCCTCTCTTGATTGTAACGTTGTTCGTTACCTGGTTTTTCCGTAATCCCGAAAGGAGTGTCCCGTCGGATGAGAAATCTGTTTTATCCCCGGCGGACGGAAAAGTGATTAGGATTGAAGACATACGCGCCAGCGATCTCCTCGGGACACCTGCAAAAAAGGTGAGCATATTCATGAATGTATTCAACGTTCATGTGAACCGGATCCCCTATTCCGGGGTCGTTCGTGCTATTGAATACAAAAAAGGCAAATTTCTATCGGCGAATCTCGATAAAGCATCAACCCTGAACGAAAGAAACGCGGTGGTCATCAGGATGGAGGATGGTCGGGAAATAATGACCATACAGATTGCCGGATTAATTGCCCGCAGGATCGTCTGTTGGCTGGAAAATGGGATGCACGTCAAGAAAGGCGACCGGTTCGGACTGATTCGTTTCGGATCGCGCCTTGAGGTTTTTCTCCCCGTAGATGTCAGCATCTCGGTTAATGTAGGCGATACGGTGAAGGCGGGCGTTACTCCATTGGGGACCCTCACATGAATACTAATTTTTCTCTTGAAAAGGATATCACCAAAAAGAAAAAGAAAAGAAAGAGGGGGGTTTTTGTTCTCCCCAATCTTCTCACGACGGCAAGCCTTTTTTGCGGCTTTTATTCCATCATTGCCTCCATGAAGGGCGATTTTCTTCTCGCCGCTGTTTCCATTCTGATCGCCACGGTGCTTGATGGCCTGGACGGGCGAATAGCCCGAATAACAAATACCATGAGCAAGTTCGGCGCTGAGTACGATTCTCTCTCCGATGTCATCGCGTTCGGCGTCGCTCCCGCTCTGCTTGCCTACATGTGGGCGCTTTTCTCGTATGGGAAGACCGGCTGGCTTGCCGCCTTTCTCTTTGTGGTTTGCGGAGCCCTCAGGTTGGCGAGATTCAATGTGCAGATCGGCTTGATAGAAAGCAAGGTATTCAACGGCTTACCCATACCGGCGGCAGCAACAGTCGTTGCCAGCGCCCTTCTTTTTTTCGATTATCTGGGAGGACGCGGCACGTTTGACGAGCCGATCGTGTTGATAAGCGTGGTGTTCCTGTCCCTGCTTATGGTGAGCAATGTTAAGTATTACAGCTTTAAAGACTTGAATTTTTTCTCACGCAAACCGTTTTTGTCGTTTGTTTTGATTGTTGTCATTTTTGTTATTATCGTCTGGGAACCGCAAGTCATGATTTTTACCTTTTCCGTCGGATACAGTCTCTCAGGACCAGTATGGCTTCTCTATCGAGTCTGGAGCACACGTACAGAACTCATGGCAAAAGTTAAGAAGCTCCGACCCGCAAAGGGATAAACTATTGGTGCTGAACCGAAGAAATATGGGTGCTTTATTATGAGGGAATATACTGTTGCAGTTGTGGGCGCCACCGGTGCCGTGGGCAATGAAATGATCAGCGTGCTTGAGGAGCGTAATTTCCCCGTGAGTCGGTTAAAATTACTCGCTTCTGAACGTTCTGTGGGAAAAGAGCTTACGTTTAAGGGCAAATCCCTTTTTGTTGAGATGCTGGATGAGGATTCGTTTGCCGGTGTGGAGATAGGATTGTTCTCGGCGGGGGGCAGCATCAGCGAACGGTATGCACCCATTGCCGCCGCCGCGGGATGCGTCGTCATAGATAATACGAGCGCCTTCCGGATGGCGCCTGATGTTCCCCTTATTGTGCCGGAGGTTAATCCCGGGGCGATCAGCAGGTATAAAAACAGGGGAATCATCGCCAATCCCAACTGTTCAACCATCCAGATGGTGGTTGCCCTCAAACCGATCCACGATGCGGTCCGGATCAAGCGAGTGGTTGTTTCCACCTACCAGGCGGTTTCGGGAACGGGCAAGAAAGCTATCGCCGAGCTTGAGGAACAGACGCGGGCGCTTTTAAACGGCTTGAAGCCGGTCATAAAAGTATATCCCCATCAGATCGCCTTCAACTGTCTTCCCCAGATTGACGTCTTCCTTGACAATGGCTATACGAAGGAAGAAATGAAGATGGTTAATGAAACCAAGAAAATACTGGATGATCCCGGCATTGCGGTAACCGCCACTACCGTTCGGGTGCCGGTTTTCTATGGTCACTCGGAATCCGTAAACATTGAAACCGAACGTAAGATCACGGCGGAGCGGGTTAAGAACCTGCTCTCAGGGGCGCCCGGCGTCAAGGTCGTTGATGATGTCAAAAATAGCCAGTATCCGCTCGCAATCAATGCCGCCGGCAAAGATGATACGTTTGTGGGCAGGATCAGGGAAGACGAATCGCTCCCGAACGGCATAAACATGTGGATCGTTTCGGACAACCTGCGGAAAGGGGCAGCCCTGAATGCAGTGCAGATCGCGGAGATTCTTGCCAGAGAATATTTATGAGGATTATAGGGGGCGATGCCAGGGGGAAGCAACTTTTCCTGCCTAAGGGGTGCCCGATAAGGCCGACCGCGGATCTGGTTAAAGGAGCCCTTTTCAGTGTCCTTCGCTCCGTAAGTGAGGTGTCGTTTCTTGATCTTTTTGCCGGCAGCGGAAGTGTGGGCATTGAGGCCCTGAGCCGGGGCGCTGCAAAAGCTGTTTTTGTTGAACGGAACCGGTCTCTCGCGCATGCTATTGCGGATAACCTGAGCAGATGCGGATTTGATGCCCGCTCGGAGATTCTTGCTGCGGATGTGAAAAGTGCGATTCGGATACTTTCTGAACGGCAAGTGAGCTTCGACATCGTGTTTGCCGATCCGCCCTACGATACCGGTTTCATCGATCTGACACTACAATACCTTGCAGTGTCGAGTGTAATTTCTCGTGAAGGCTTGCTCGTTCTCCAGCATTCCGTACGAGAAAAACTACCGGAAAAGGCAGATAAGCGGTTTATCCTGACGGACCAGCGCAGATATGGAGATACGGTTCTCTCTTTTCTGAAAATAACTGATTAAAGGACGTAACTCATGAAAAAAATTGCTGTCTACCCCGGTTCTTTTGATCCCATTACAAACGGTCATGTGGATATTCTAAAACGCGGCATGAAGATGTTTGATGAGATAATCATTCTCGTGGCGTATAATCCCAACAAGGCGTCACTCTTTACCCCTGAGGAACGGGTAGAGATTATCAAAGAAGTCACCAAGAATTGGGAAAATATCCGTGTGGACAGTTCTGCGGGGCTTCTCGTGGAGTATGTTAAGAATGCGGGAGCAAACGTTATCTTCAGAGGTTTGCGGGCTCTCTCCGATTTTGAATATGAATTCCAGATGGCACTGATGAACCGGCGGCTCGACCGGGAGGTGGAAACAGTCTTTCTTATGAGCGGATATAAGTGGTTTTATACAAGCTCCAGCATCATTAAGGAAGCTGCGAGCCTGGGCGGATCCGTCAAAGGAATGGTTCCCGAAATTGTTTGTCAGAGGTTACAGCGAAAATTTGCAGAATTGAAAGGAACAAAACCATGAATTTGGCTTCAAGAATTAATTCGATAAAACCATCGGCAACCCTGGCTATTACCTCAAAAGCCAATGCCCTCAAAGCTGAGGGGAGAGACATTATCGGTTTCGGCGCGGGGGAACCGGATTTCGATACGCCCGATCATATCAAGAAGGCGGCCATAAAGGCCATAAATGACGGTTTTACCAAGTACACGCCGGTGGGAGGCATTGAGGAACTTAAGGATGCTATTATCGCCAAGCTGAAGCGGGACAACAATCTTACGTATAAACGTTCGGAGACCGTTGTCTCCTGCGGGGCGAAGCATACCCTGTACAATCTGGCGCAGGTGCTGTTCCAAGAGGGAGATGAGGTCATTGTTCCCTCTCCCTACTGGGTTTCCTACACGGATATCATTATTCTGTCCGGTGCAAAACCGGTTATTGTGAAGACCTCGGTTTCAGCGGGATTCAAGATGACACCGAATCAACTGGAAAATGCCATCACCACCCGCACAAAAGCCGTAATACTCAACAGTCCCTCCAATCCTACCGGCGCCACGTATACGCGTGAAGAACTGGCAGCGTTGGCGGAAGTAATTGTCAGAAAAGGCATTCTCGTCATTACCGATGATGTATATGAAAAGATCATTTATGACGGGTTCCCTTTTTCCACCATTGCGTCGGTGAGCGAGGAGGTGAAGGGTCTGGCAGTGGTTGTCAACGGCGTTTCCAAGGCCTATGCCATGACGGGATGGAGAATCGGTTATGCCGCCGGACCGGAGCAGATCATTTCGGCCGTAGCAAAACTACAGAGTCAGAACACGTCTAATCCCACGTCTATCGCGCAGAAAGCGGCGGTGGAGGCGCTGAACGGCCCCCAGGATAGCGTTTCCGATATGGCACGGGAATTCGAAAAAAGACGGGATATCATTGTTGCAGCCCTGAATGCAATTCCCGGTGTATCCTGCTTTAAGCCCCAAGGGGCGTTTTACGTATTTCCGGATTTTTCGGGTGTATTCGGACGTTCCTGCAAGGGCAAACCCATATCCACTTCCACCGATCTTGCCACTTACCTTTTGGACGAAGCCAACGTTGCCGTAGTGCCGGGAATCGAATTCGGGCACGATGCCTTCATCCGCCTTTCCTACGCCTCATCTATGAAGCTGATACAAACCGGCGTGGAACGCATCAGAGAAGCGGTCAAGAATCTTTCCTGATGCTCGGTGGTCTCCCGCAGCGATCAACCAGCATTTACCCGTTGATAACATCGGCGGCGGCGTGCTATACGGAGGCTTCCTAAGAAGCCGGCTCCGGGAGGATTTTCTTGACCTCAGTTGCAAAGAGAAAGATAACGAGGCCTGTTTGCCTCGGCAACGTCCAAATAGGCGGTGGAGCGCCTGTTGCCGTCCAGTCCATGACCTGCACCGACACTCGTGACGTGAAGGCAACCGTGGCGCAGATCAGAAGGCTTGAGAAGGCAGGTTGTGAAATTGCCCGGGTTGCCGTTCCCGATATGGATGCGGCAATGGCGCTGGGAGCAATAAAGAAGAAGATAAACCTGCCCCTCATTGCCGATATCCATTTCGATTATCGCCTGGCCCTGGAGGCGATCAGAAGAGGCGCGGACGGCATCAGAATAAACCCCGGGAACATGAAGCCGGGGAAAATCAGGGAAGTCATAAAAGCAGCAAAGGCAAGCGGCACGGTCATTCGTATCGGGATCAACTCCGGTTCCCTGGAAAAGGAACTGCATGCCAAGTACGGAGGTGCAACGGCGGATGCCCTGGTTGCCAGCGCGCTGAGAAATATCGCTCTGTTCGAAGACATGGGTTTCGAGGCCCTGAAGATTTCGATCAAATCCTCCGACGTGTTAACGACGATTTCGGCCTGCCGCATCGTATCGCAAAAAACAGATTATCCGCTCCACCTTGGCGTTACCGAGGCGGGCAGTATTATTCATGCCGCGATCAAATCCTCCTTGGGCATAGGGATTCTTTTATCCGAAGGCATCGGCGACACCATCAGGGTCTCCGTAACCGGCGATCCGGTCTCCGAGGTGGGCGTTGCGTATGGCATCCTCCGTGCCCTTGAAATCCGAAAGGTCGGTCCGGACATCATTTCCTGTCCCACCTGCGGCCGCTGCGAGATTGATCTTGTGCGCCTGACCCGGGAGGTGGAAAAGAAATTAGCAGGCATGAAAACATATATGAAGATTGCCCTTATGGGTTGCGTGGTGAATGGTCCGGGAGAGGCTGTCGAGGCTGATATCGGGATTGCCGGGGGACGGGGATTCGGCATTATTTTCAAAAAGGGCAAGATGGCCAGGAAAGTGCGGGAGAAGGACCTGGTGCCCGCGTTGCTGGAAGAAGTTAAGCACCTGGCTGCCGAGAAGCAAAAAAGCAGGTAAGCATCCCCGGTGCTTTTTGGTCACCTGACGCCTGCGTATTCGGATTTTCGATAAGCGGCGATTATTTTGAAGGAGAATTATGCGTTATTCTGAGATGTTCCTGCCCACGGTGAGAGAAGTTCCTTCGGATGCGGAAACCGTCAGCCATAAACTCATGATTAGAGCCGGTATGATCCGGAAGCTGACGAGCGGTATCTATTCCTATCTTCCCCTGGGCTACCGGGTAATCCGAAAAGTGGAAAATATCATTCGGGAAGAAATGCACAATGCCGGCGCCCAGGAGGTTTTCCTTCCCATGGTGCAACCCGCCGAACTGTGGCAGGAGTCGGGGCGCTGGGTTCACTACGGCAAGGAGCTTCTCCGCTTCACCGACCGGCATGACCGGGAATACTGTCTGGGGCCGACGCACGAAGAAGTTATTACCGATCTCGTGCGCCATGAGGTAAAATCATACCGCCAGCTTCCCGTGACCCTCTATCAGATTCAGACCAAGTTTCGTGATGAGATCAGGCCCCGTTTCGGAGTGATGCGCTGCCGCGAATTCGGCATGAAGGATGCCTACAGCTTTGATGCAACGGAAGAAGGGGCCGAGATAAATTATGAAAAAATGTATGCCGCCTATAACAGGATATTCATGCGTTTGGGTCTGAAGTACCGTGCTGTAGAGGCTGATTCCGGCAGCATCGGCGGCAGTTATTCCCACGAATTCATGGTTATCGCATCGTCGGGTGAGGATGCGCTTGTCTTCTGTTCAGCCTGCGATTATGCCGCCAACCTCGAAAAGGCCGGGGCAGCCACCGGAGCGCCGAAGCCGGAGAAAACCGAGCCGGTGAAAATTCTCCCGCGCACGGAGGTTCATACCCCAGACATCAAAACGATCGAGGATGTGTGCGCGTTCCTGAACGTTCTGCCCGTCCAGGTCGTCAAGACCGTCATCTTCAACGCCGACGGTTCTCCTGTCGTTGCCCTGGTACGGGGCGATGAAGAGATAAATCCGATCAAACTAAAAAACTACCTTGGGTGTGAGGTGCTGGAGCTGGCGAAGGATGATATGATCCGAGAGGTTACCGGCGCTCCCCGAGGTTTTGCCGGGGCAATCGGCATCAAGGCGAGAATGATTGAGGACTATTCGCTGGCAAACATGTCGAATTTTGTCATGGGCGCAAACCGGGAGGATTATCACCTGCTGAACGTCAACCGGGGCAGGGACTTTGAGGTCAGCGAATGCGCCGATTTACGGTTTGTCCGGGAAGGCGATACCTGCATTCATTGCGGAAGTGCGCTCAAGTTTGCCCGCGGTATTGAAGTCGGGCATGTTTTTAAGTTGGGAACGAAGTACTCGCAAGCCATGAAAGCCGTATATCTGGATGCGAACGGCCGTGAACAGGTCATGATCATGGGGTGCTACGGCATAGGAATAGGCAGGACGGTTGCTGCGAGTATTGAACAGAATCACGACGATAATGGGATTATCTGGCCTCTTCCCATTGCGCCCTACCAGGTGGCCATTGTTCCCGTAAATAGTGATGATGCCCGCATGGCTCAAGCTGCGGAGGGACTGTATCAAGCACTGAGCAGCCGGGGATTCGAAGTCATCATGGACGACAGGAACGAGAGGGCGGGCGTCAAATTCAAGGATGCCGATCTGATTGGAATCCCTTACCGCATTACCATAGGTCCCAAGAACTTGGCTGAGGGAAAAGTCGAAATCCGGGAACGGGGGTCGGGAGCGATGAACGTTCTTCCCCTTGAACAGGTTGTAAACTTTATTACGGGCGCGGTCAGAAAAGAAAACGAATAAACCATGCTTCGTATCACCGACATTCTCGAAAAAACTCAATCCTACCTTTCTCCGGTAGAGCTGGAAATGATTGAAAAAGCCTATATTTTTTCCGCGTCCGTACATCAGGGCCAGATACGGCTTTCCGGTGAGCCCTATCTTACCCATCCCATGGAGGTTGCCGGAATGCTGGCGGACATGAAAATGGACGCAGCGACGATAATCACCGGTTTGCTCCACGATACCGTCGAGGATACGCTGACAACGCTTAAGCAGATAGAGGATAACTTCGGCAAGGTGGTGGCGAATCTCGTGGACGGGCTGACGAAGATCAGCAAGATACGGTTCAGCAGCCAGGAAGAGCGGCAGGCGGAGAACTTCCGGAAAATGATACTGGCCATGTCTTCGGACATGAGGATACTGCTGATCAGGCTGGCTGACCGTGTGCACAACATGAGAACACTCGAATTTCAGACGCCCGACAGGCAGCACTACATCGCGCAGGAAACACTGGAATTGTACGCTCCCCTTGCCAACCGCCTTGGCATCAACTGGATGAAGACGGAGCTTGAGGATTTGGCCTTCCGCCATCTTGATTTTGACGCTTACAACGACCTGGCCAAACGCGTGGCGAAAAAGAGGGAGAAACGGGAGCGCTATACTGAAGAAGTAAAGAATATCATAAAAAAGGAACTGGACAATTTAGGCATACAGGGGGAAATCGAGGGGAGAGCCAAGCACTTTTACAGTATCTATCAAAAAATGCAGGAACAGCACATCAATTTTGATGAGGTTTATGATCTGACCGCCTTCCGGATCATCCTTGATTCCGACAAGGAAAAAGATTGCTATGAAGCGCTGAGCGCTGTTCATGCCCTCTGGAAACCCGTACCGGGACGCTTCAAAGATTACATAGCTATGCCCAAGGCAAACAATTACCGTTCACTGCATACCACGGTCATCGGTCCCTATGGGGAACGAGTGGAAATCCAGATTCGGACCAGGGAAATGCACGAATGGGCCGAAGAGGGCATCGCTGCGCACTGGCACTACAAGGAGGGGTATGATCATCACGGGGATGATGTGGAGCAGATCAGAAAACTTCGGGAATTGCTGGAGGTGCAGCAGGAACTGGATAATCCCCATGAATTCATGTCCAATCTGAAACTCGCGCTTTTCCCGGACGAGGTTTACGTTTTTACGCCCAACGGCGACGTCCGAGCCTTTCCCAAGGGCGCCACGCCGGTGGACTTTGCCTACAGTATCCATACGGACATCGGTCACCAATGCATTGGGGCCAAGGTGAACAGGAATATCGTTCCCCTTAAGTACCTCCTGAAAAATGGTGATACCGTTGAGATAATAACCCAGGCCGGGCATCATCCCAGCAAGGACTGGCTGAAGTTTGTCGTGACCTCCAAGGCCATATCGAGAATTCGGAGCTGGGTAAATGCGGAAGAGAGGAAAAAAAGCATAGGTCTCGGAAAAGCTCTCTTGGAAAAGGAATTCAAGAAGCACCATCTTAAACTCAACCAACTGGTAAAGTCGGAGGAAATCAAGGGCCTCTATGCGGAATATTCCATCAAGACCAGTGATGATCTTCTGGCAACGGTGGGATACGGACGATTGTCTCCGAAACGCGTCGTCAATCTTTTTTTGCCGGAAGATACGGTAAAGAAAGACGATGTGTCGGCCCAAAAGACAAAAAAGAAAATCCCTGTTTCATCGTCCCTTGGTATTTCTCTTACAGGAATTGAAGATGTTTTGGTTCGGTTTGCGAAATGTTGTGAGCCGATCCCCGGCGATGCCATTATCGGCTATATTTCACGGGGACGGGGGGTAACGATACACACAACCGGTTGCCCGATTATACAGGAACTGGATCCGGAGAGGCTGGTTACCGTTGAATGGGCGATTAAGGAAAAGAACGCCTATCCAGTTCATTTGCGGGCTGTTTGCCGGGATCATAAAGGAGTGCTGGCAGAGATAAGCTCTATTATATCTTCATTTGATGTAAACATCAGCCATGCCGAGATTGAGACCAATCCCGATATGCAGGCAATCTGTGATTTCAGGATAGATGTGCATGATCTTACCCAGTTCAATCAAATTGTTACAAGTATTAAAAAGCTCAATGGCATCATTTCCGTGGAGAGGATCAGAAGAGTGCAGTAAATGCGAGTATTATCACCTCTGTGCCGTCGGACCCGCAAACCGGGAATGAGAAAGGCAATCCGTATAAGAAATAGGAAAGCAAATCGTCCGTAATCAGGCAAACATCGCCGTTTATAAAGGTTGACAGGGCGAAGCTGTTTGCTGTAAAAAGCGCTGACCCGGCGTAGGGAAAAGAGGAGTTTAGGCATATGGAAAAACAACTGCACAGGGCTTTTGTTATTTTTTTGTTGATGGTCGTGATTTTACCCGTGCCGTTTTCTCATGGGCTTCCTCCCCGCGCAGGTTTGAAACATAGTATCGTCATAGACCCGGCTCACGGTGGAAGCGATACGGGCGTCAAATTGTCCGAAAAAATGTATGAAAAGGATGTGACGCTGCTTATGGCCGTCTTATTGCAGCGGGAACTGCAGAAATCGGAAAGATACCAGGTACGTTTAACCAGAGATGCTGACGAAGAGGTTTCGCTCTCCGCCAGGGCAAAAACAGCCAAAACATTCCGGCCGGATATTTTTATCGGTCTTCATGTAAATGCCGGTTTCGGGAAGAATTCCTCAGGGTATGAACTTTATTTTCCGGGGTTCAATCTTCCTGCTTCATCATTGTCGCCTCCAAAGAATGAATCGTCAGAAATCCTTATGGATATGACGAAGAATAAGTATTTGAACAGCAGCGTTCGGCTATCACAGAGCATACAGAGGAATATGGAACGGGTCTTCCCGCGAAAGAGCAGGGGGCTCAGGGATGCCCCGATCGTTATTATCAAGGATTTACAGATTCCCGCTGTGGTTATAGAAATCGGCTTTGCCACGAATGCCGCTGACAGGGAAAAAATAACGGATGGAGACACGCAAAAAGCCGTCGTACGGGCGCTGGGCAACGGCATAAAAGAATATTTCCGATGATGACCGGTCACCCTGATAAGAATTTAATTGCGGAGAATGTTGCCATCCAACGCTGCGGGAGGAATAAAACTGCTGAATATCGTTTTTGCCTCAAGAAATGAGGGGAAAATCGGAGAAGTTAAAACAATTCTCGATGGTTCCGGCATTAATCTTCTCTCGTTGAATAATTATCAGAATATTCCGGAAATAGTCGAAGACGGTCACACCTTTTTTGAAAATGCCCTCAAAAAAGCGCGGACGGTTTCCGAGCTGACCGGCGAGGCGGCCCTGGCAGATGACTCCGGACTGGTTGTGGATGCGCTCGACGGCGCCCCCGGCATCTGTTCGTCACGATATTCCGGTGAGAACGCCACCGACGCCGGCAATATTGCGAAGCTTCTCCATGAACTGAGGGACGTGCCTGTCGGCAAGCGGGATGCAATGTTCGTCTGCGTCCTGGTACTCTACTATCCCGGCGGCAACTATTTGACCTTCGAAGGCAGGTGGCGGGGGAGGGTTGCGCATGAGCCGGCGGGGACAGACGGTTTTGGGTATGATCCCGTTTTCTTCATACCTGAGAGGGGACTGACAGCCGCCCAGCTTTCGCCCGATATCAAGAATAGGATCAGTCATCGCGCCCTGGCCCTCAAGATGCTCACAGATGCCCTGGCGAAGGGACAGGTGCCAGAGCCCGTACGCAAATCATGCTAAAATCGGGGCGTAGCGCAGCCCGGTAGCGCGCCTGCTTTGGGAGCAGGATGTCGCAGGTTCAAATCCTGCCGCCCCGACCAATTCCGAAGAATTAACTGGAAACCGTTTTCTTCCCGATGATTAACTACGAAAAGGAACTAAACCCGGAGCAGATCAGGGTTGTCATGCAAGAGGGGGGACCGCTCCTGGTCATTGCCGGGGCCGGCAGCGGCAAGACGCGTACCCTCACCTACCGCGTGGCGCGTCTCATCGAGGCGGGAGTCCGACCTGAAACGATTCTTCTTGCGACCTTCACCAACAAAGCCGCACGTTCTATGCTCTTCCGGGTCGCCGATTTGGTTGATCTGGATACGGGCCGCCTCTGGGGTGGAACATTTCATCATATAGCCAATCTCACCCTGCGCGCCCATGCCCCGCTGCTGGGGTACGAGCGCAATTTTTCCATCATGGACAGCGATGATGCCCGGCAGCTGATTTCCGTGTGCGTGACGGAAAAGGGTGTTGACGCCAAAAACGATAAATTCCCCCGGGGGAATGTTATTGCGGACATCGTAAGCCTGGCCGTGAATACCGAGACAACCATTGATGATGTTGTGGCCAGGAGATACCCCTTCTTCTATTATCGCGTCGAAGAAATCATGGACGTGGCATCACACTACCAGAACAGAAAAAAAACGCTGAACATGATGGATTTCGATGACCTCCTGCTCAACTGGCGGCTGCTGTTAAGGGATTTCCCCGAAGTCCTGAAGCTCTATGCGGAGAGGTTCTCCCACATTCTGGTGGATGAATACCAGGATACCAATGTTGTTCAAGCCGAGATCATGGATCTGCTGGCGTCTCACCACAGGAACTTGATGGTTGTGGGCGATGATTCACAGAGCATCTATTCGTTCCGGGGGGCGAATTTTGCGAATATCATCGAGTTTCCGCGCAGGTACCCCGATTGCAGGACATTCAAGCTCGAGACCAATTACCGGAGCACGCCCGAGATACTTGAGCTTGCCAACATGAGCATCACCAACAACGAGAAGCAGTTCCCCAAGGTTTTGCGCGCCGTCAGGGAGCGGGGCATCCGACCCGTGATTATCCCCGCCAAGAACGTGATCCAGCAGGCCAATGCCGTTGCCGAAGGCATTACGAGGCTTATGCAGGAAGGCATTTCCTTCCGCGAGATTGCCGTGCTGTATCGCGCCCACTATCAATCCATGGAACTGCAGATGGAACTTACGCGGCGCGGCATTTCCTATGAGCTCCGTTCAGGGGTCCGCTTTTTTGAGCAGGCCCACATCAAGGACGTTACCGCCTACCTGAGAATCGTGGCAAACCCCTTTGATGAACTGGCCTGGAAGAGGGCGCTCGGGCTCTATCGCAACATCGGTAAGGCGACCGCGGAAAAAATCTGGAGGTTTGTCGCGGGACATGAGAATCCTTTGAACGTCGTTCTGAGCGATGCTTTTCTGCGCGCCGCCCCCCAAAAGGCCGCCCCCGGCCTTGCGAAATTCCAGATGGCCGTCATACGGCTCCTCGATGGCTCGGCGGGGTCCTTGTCCGGACTCGTTGATATCGTTCTGGACAGCGGTTATCGCGAGTTCCTGCAGGAGCATTACGGCGACAGGGGAACCCGCGAGGAAGACCTTAACCAACTTGCCAATTTTTCCACCCGCTTTACCTCTCTCGAACACTTCTTATGTGAACTGGCCCTGATGACCAATATAGGGGAAGAGGAGGAAAAAGACCCGACGGAGCACGGCAGTGATGACAATAAGGTTATCTTAAGTTCCATTCATCAGGCAAAAGGCCTTGAATGGTCCGTGGTAATGCTGATCGGTTGTGCGGAGGGGATGATGCCCCTGGCGCGATCATTGAAGGAGCCGGAGGGAGAAGAAGAAGAACGGCGTCTGTTTTATGTCGCGGTAACGAGGGCCAAAGACCAATTGTATATCTGTTATCCCCTGATTGATTATTCGCGGTCCATGGACAACATGATGCTTCGCCCCTCGCGGTTTATCCGTGAGTTATCCTCTTCCTCGCTGTCCGCCAGAGAGGTCCCCTATGATCAGTGGTGCATAGCGGAGGAGTGGGAGTAGGGTAAGGGGAGCTTCTCTCCGGACTTCTTTCCCGCGGATGGTTTCTGTAGTACCGGCAAAGATTATTTACCCGGAGTCGCTCATATCCAGTGGTCGGATTTGTGTTTCGTCTCGTATTCCGATTTAAGGGCAATTTGGGTCGCCTCAGCCAAGTCTTCAGCCCGCTTTACCCAGTCTTCAAACTTAATGTCCACACCGAAAATGCCCACCATCTCATCATTGGCATTCGTTATGGGTGCCGATACGGTTATGCACAGCGCCCCGGTCATCTTGGAGATGTAAAAATCGGTCACGTATATCTTGCCGGTCTGCAAGGGCTTGATGAACCACTCCCGGTCCGACTGATCCGTTCCCACTCCGTAGTTTTCGTATTTTGCCTTGTCAACGACATTGGTGATGTTTCTCGTTGTTTTCTTGCCGTTCATATCAACCACGTAGGAAAACTGGATGGAGGGGTTTTCCTCGATGAATTTCTGCATGACCGGCTCCTGAAGATCCGGTTGCATCGTCCTCATGACGGGGTGCTCGATAACCTGTTTCACGACGGCAACGGCCGCCTCCGATGCCAGGTATTTGATCTTGTCCAGTTCGGACATGAACAGTTCGGGGATGTACTTGCGCACCCGTTTTTCCATTTCGTCGTGGGAGATCGCCGTTACACGGCCCGCCTCGTACTGGGCCATGACCCACTTGTGGATTTTCGATACACCGGGATGCCGCTTGTCTATAGCGGTTTCCCCTTTGAGGCCAAGGTGTTGGTTGATCCAGTAGGCGATCCCCGCGTTTCCCGATTTGTCGGTGATCGTGGAGGTAAGGGGCCGCTTCAGTATCTTGGCCGTATCAAAGATATTGTAGATCTCTTCGCACTTGATCAGGCCGTCGGCATGGACTCCGGCCATGGTTACGTTAAACTCTGCGCCGATGAAGGGATAATTCGAAGGAATCTTAACGCCAATCTCTTTTTCAAAATATTCGGCTATGTCCGTGATGACGGTGGTATCGATGCCGTTGGTATGGCCGTGCAGGGCAATATATTCCATAATGAGCCCCTCGATGGGCGGGTTTCCCGTCCGCTCTCCCATTCCCAGAAGCGTCGAGTTTGCCGCACCGCACCCGTAGAGCCACGCGGTTGTGGCGTTAATCATCGCTTTATGAAAGTCATTATGACCGTGCCATTCCAGCAGATGGCCGGGAACTCCACCGTCTTCGATGAATGCCCGAACCAGTTTGTCCACGCCTCGCGGCAGCGAGGCGCCCGGATACGTTACTCCGTAGCCCATGGTGTCGCAGAGCCGTATCTTGACGTCAATGCCGCTTTCCTCACGCAGCTTCATGAGCTCGATGGCGAAGGGGATGCAGAAACCGTAAATATCGGCACGGGTAATGTCCTCAAAATGGCATCGGGGGGTTATGCCGAAATCGAGGATTGATTTCACAATGCCGAGATAATCGTTGAGGGCTTCCCCTCTCGTTTTGTTCAATTTGAGGAAGATATGGTAGTCCGAGGCGGACGTTAAAATGCCCGTTTCCTTGAGCCCCGCTTCCTTTACCAGGCGAACGTCATCTTTGTTGGCCCGTATCCACCCCGTAATTTCCGGATACCGTAATCCCAGAGCAAGGCACTCCTCCACGGCTTCCCGGTCTTTTTTGCTATAGAGAAAGAATTCGGACTGGCGGATGATGCCGTTTTCACCGCCCAGCTTGCTCAATAAGACAAATAGGTCAACGATCTGTTTGACGGTATAGGGCGGCCTGGCCTGCTGACCGTCGCGGAACGTGGTATCGGTGATAACCATCTCATACGCTGGGTTAAGGGGGATAAGCTTATGGTCGAAGTCAATTTTGCATACCTCGTTATAGGGGAAGACATCCTTTTGCAGATTCGGCTCGTCAACGTCTTTGAGATCAAATTTCCAGAATTTGGTATGTTCATGGTCAAGCACTTTTTTATCATAGTTCCACTTTGCCATGTTGATTTCTCCGTTTAATAGTAAGATGTAAAAAGGGCACTGCCTGAGAAGAGTTAGCTGCAAGTACCTGAAGTAACTGGCAACTGCTAAACTATAGGGAGTGCGAGTCTTTGTCAATAAAAAAATAGGACGTGACGTTTCTGATTAAAGCTGCGGGAAAAGTTACTGCACGATTTTCAGTGACAGCTCCAACAGTTGCTCGAACGTCACTTCCGATGGCGCGTCGGTAAGCGGACAGGTGGCCTTCTGAGTTTTGGGGAAGGCGATGACGTCCCTGATTGATTCCGTGTTCGTCATTATCATGATCAGACGGTCAAGGCCGAAGGCTATCCCCCCGTGGGGCGGGGTGCCGTATTCAAGCGCATCGAGGAGAAACCCGAACTTGGTTCTCGTCTCTTTTTCGTTCAGTCCCAGCGCTTTGAAAATCATTGCCTGTACCCGCTGTTCATGGATGCGGATACTGCCTCCCCCGATTTCAGAACCGTTGAGAACAAGGTCATAAGCCCTGGCCCTTACTTTTCCGGGGTCCGATTCAAGCAGGGGAATGTCCGTCTGTACCGGCGACGTGAAGGGATGATGGGTGGAGACGTATCTCTTTTCTGTTTCGCTGTATTCCATGAGGGGGAATTCGGTTACCCAGGTAAAGGCAAGCTGGTTGGGTTTCAGGATATTGAGGATCTTTGCGAGATGGATCCTCAGATTGCCGAGGGAAGCGTGGACGACAGCGGGGGAATCGGCCACGAAAAGGATCAGATCCCCTTCTTTCGCCTCCATTGTTTCATTAATGCGGCGGACTTCCTCTGCCGTCAGAAATTTGAAGATAGGCGATGTCCATCCGTCCGCAGTTAGCCTTGCCCAGGCAAGCCCCTTGGCGCCGTATGTCCCCGCATAGTCTCGCAAGTCATCCAAGTCTTTCCGGGACAGTTTCTTCCCGTCTTCGACTTTAACGGCCTTCAGTACGCCGCCCGTGGCGACCGTTTCCTGGAACAGCTTGAAGCCGGAGTTCCTCACGATATCCGTCAAATCTCTGAGTTCCATGCCGAACCGCACATCGGGATTGTCTTTCCCGTAGCGGTTCATGGCATCATGATAGGTGAGCTGCGGAAAGGGTAGGGATAGTTCACGGTTCAGGCAAGTCTTGAATATATGCTGCATGAGGAGCTCCACGATCCGGATGATGTCGTCCTCGGCGATAAACGACATTTCCACGTCTATCTGGGTAAATTCCGGCTGCCGGTCCGCCCTCAGGTCTTCATCGCGGAAACACCTGACGATCTGGTAGTAACGGTCGAATCCGGACACCATCAGGAGTTGCTTGAATATCTGGGGAGATTGGGGCAGGGCGTAAAACATCCCCTTGTTGACGCGGCTGGGCACGAGATAGTCGCGGGCCCCTTCGGGCGTACTCTTGGTAAGAACGGGGGTCTCCACCTCTATAAACCCCGCCTGCCGAAAAAATTGTCTGGTCTCTGCCGCGACATTGCTCCTGAAGATAAGGTTCTGCTGTATCGGGGGACGTCGCAAGTCAATGTAACGATACTTGAGGCGTACCGATTCCGCCGTGTCGCTGTCTTCGTCGAGGGGGAACGGAGGCGTTTTTGCCTCGTTGAGTATCTTCAAATCATTCACCAGGACTTCGATCTTGCCGGTTTTCAGGGCGGGGTTTTCCATCCCTTCGGGTCTTTTGCGCACCGTCCCGGCAACCGCCAAGACGAACTCGCTCCGTATGGCATGGGCGTTTGCATGGACTCCGGGATTTGTGTCGGGGTTGAAAACAATCTGAACGATACCTTCACGATCTCGCAAGTCCACGAAGATGACGCCGCCATGGTCCCGGCGGCGATGTGCCCATCCCATGAGTACCACTTCTTTGCCTATGTCCTGAGCGCTCAGACTGCCGCAGTAATGGGTTCTCTTTCTCTCGGTAATGAATTCAGCCAAGGTGTGTTTGTTCCTCCCCGAACTTAGTTGCAATCGTTTCTTCTATGGTTTGGTAGGACAGGCTTACCTGAGAACTGTCCCGCATGTCCCTCAGTTCGACGGTGCCTGCTGCAAGTTCCCGGTCGCCGAAGATAAGGGTATAGCGACAATTCAGTTTATTTGCCCTCTTCATCTGGCTTTTCAGGCTCTTTCCGCCGTACGCCATTTCCGCGGGAATACCGCGCAATCGCAGACGATGGCAGAGGCTGAAAGCCTGTTTCTGGGCATAGTCGCCGAGGGCGGCGATAAAAATGTAAGGATGAATCGCGAAGTCTTCACTCTTCATGGGTAAAAGGGAAAGCAAGCGTTCCATGCCGATGGCAAACCCGATGCCCGGAATATCCGGCCCGCCTAAGTCCTTGACGAGACCGTCGTACCTTCCGCCGCCCACGACAGCATTTTGGGCGCCAAGGAACTCGGTGGTTATCTCGAAGGTTGTTCTGGTGTAGTAGTCGAGACCGCGCACCATCCCCGTATTCACGAAAAAGGGAATCCCGAAGTCCGTGAGAGAGGACGTCACTACATCGAAATGTTTCCTGCAGCTCCCGCAGGCCACATCAAGCAACCGCGGCGCGTCGGTGATAATACGACGACAACCGGTGTTCTTGCAGTCAAAAACGCGCAGAGGATTGGTGTTCAGGCGGCGCCGGCAATCCTCGCAGAGGTCTTCTTTTTTGCCTTCCAGGAAAGATAAAATGGATTCCCGGAAGGCAGGACGGCACAGGGCACATCCCAACGTATTCATCTCCAACTTTACATCCGCCAACCCAAGGTTTTTGAGGAGCTGGATGAGGAGCATAATAACTTCGGCATCCGCGCGAGGATCATCATAGCCGAGATATTCCACATCAATCTGGTGAAACTGCCGGTACCGGCCTTTTTGCGGTCTTTCCCGACGGAACATGGGACCGATGGTGAATAACTTTGCCAGCGGATCGGCGGCGTACAGGGCGTGCTCGATGTAGGAACGGATAACGGACGCGGTGGCTTCCGGACGCAGGGTGAGCGATTCCTCTCCCTGGTCAACAAACGTGTACATTTCCTTTTCCACAATGTCCGTTGAGTCCCCAATGCCCCGGCGAAAAAGGTCGGTCTTTTCCAGAACGGGCGTTCGTATCTCCCGGATGCCAAAATCGGCAAAGATATTACGGGCTTTCTCTTCAATAGAGCGCCATTTTGCCGTTTCGTCCGGCAGAATATCTTTGAATCCCTTGACCGTAGTAATGTTGCTCATACCATGCCTGTCTCTCAAGTGTTCGCTGTGTGAAGCGACATTGCCTAACATATACGGCAGTTAAAGGCAATAAAAATGACGATGACCGGGGGCGCACCCTGCAAGCCCCGCCCTGTGGGCGGGAAGCTTCACTCCCGGCCCTTTTTGCGGAGCCTTCCTGCCCCGCAATGTGCTGCGAGGGTCGGTGCATATACGTGGAAGATTCACGTTTTGTCGGCGCAAAAATGGTGCCGCCCGCGCTACGAAGGCCGTCAAGGGGGAAAGTGGTTTATCGGGGCTAATGATATGTCCTGCCCCATGAAGGTGTGGAGGTTGATTTTCCGGCCATCCGTTGAGATTGTTATGGCGCCGTCGTTATCTGTTCTGAAGATACGAGTGTTCAGCATCCGGAGGCGTCGCAAGACATCGGGGTGAGGATCGCCAAAAGTATTCCCCGCCCCGCAGCTGATGAGGGCAATACGAGGCTGTACCCGCTTGAGAAAGGAGATCGTGCTGGATGAGCGACCACCGTGGTGAGGCACCAGGAGAATATCGCTTTTTAGGTTCTTTTTTTTGCGTACCAGGCGCATTTCCGTCGGCTCCGAGATATCGCCCGGGAGGAGAACGCTGGTCTCGCCGAGGGTGAGTTTAATGACGAGAGAATCGTTGTTGATGACATCGAAGCGTTCATACGGTCTTTTTGGAAGAGGCGCACGGGGATTGAAAGCCATTATCTTGGCTGCCCCCACCTCCGACAACTCCGTTTTCTCCGATATAATCCTGTGGGTAATGCCGTTGGCATTCATTTTTCTTATAAAATCCCGATACATATTCTCAGGAGATTCCTGGCCGTTTGTCCAGACCTCCCGGACGGAGAAATGATCAAGAATATATATGAGTCCGTGGAGGTGATCAGGGTGGGGATGCGTAAGGACAAGGATGTCTACGTTTTTTATTCTCTTTTGCCAGAGAAAAGGCGCAATCACATATTTACCCATATCAAAATCCGTGTTCGCCAAACCACCCCCATCCACGAGCATCTTTCTTCCACCAGGGAATTCTATCAAGGTGGAACTGCCCTGGCCCACATCAATGGCGGTCAGATGAAGATATTGTTTGTTCGTATTTCGAATGTGGAGATAAACGCTCTGAGTGAGAAAAAACAGGACACAGAAGCCGAGACCAAATTTTATCAGACGCCCTCTTGTCGTTTTTCCTTTCGCGTGCTCAGGCCGGGGGCTTGGCAGGTGGAGATCAATAAGTTCCACGACAAGGATAATAAAAAGGTAATAAAACGCAATTTCGGCGAGCGTCGGTGTGGTCACAATGAAGGATCCGCCCGGAATGGCGGCCAGATAATCCACGAAGGAGAGCGATATCGTCACAAAGAATAAGCTCGTTTTCAGCATACAATAAGCAATTGCCTGCGACAGGGGATAAGCGATGATGATTGCCAGACACAGGGGGAGGGCGATCATGCCGAGCAGCGGTACAATGAGGAGATTGGCAATAATTACCATTGACGATACCCGATTGAAATACAACGCGACGATAGGCGCCGTGCCGAGTGCGGCGCCCAATGATACGGCAACGAAGCGATAGAAATTCATGAATAACCAGTGGAGACGAGGTTTGGTCGCCCCGTTCTCGGGGAATTGTTGCAGGAACAATGCGGAAATCCTCGGCGTTATGTAAAGAAGGGAGATAATGGCGGCAAAGGAGAGCTGGAACGAGACACTGAAAAGGGCGGGGGGAGAGACGACGAGAATCATAAAAGCTGCGAGGGCAAGTATGTTGTAAAGGTTCTTTTCTTTATTCAGAAGAATGGCCACAAGCAATGCCAGGGACATTATCGTAGCCCTAATGGCGGGAAAGCTCATGCCGGATATGGAGGCATAAAGGATGACCGCCGGCAGGGCAAAAAGGGTTGCTATTTTTGTTATGTCAATTCGGAGAAGGAGGTACTCAGAGCGTTTCAGCAGCAAACTAATAATGAATATTGATAACACGGCAATCGTTCCGACGTGGAAGCCAGAGACGGAGAGAATATGAGAAGTGCCCGTCATATTGAAGCGATTTCTGACATCACGGGGAATCGCCTGCTGTTCTCCCAGCGTCAGCGCCTGAATTATTTCTCCCTGCGGCGACGGAGAATTCGTGCCGATGAAGTTCTTCAGCTTCTTCCTGAAATTTTCTATTGTGGATCTGAGGACGTTCCCCTGATTTTTCCGGAGCACGATAATTTCCGATGAGTCTTTTATGAAGCCGCGCACCAGGATGTTGCGGTATCGGAGCGATCGTTCATAATCGAATCCCCCGGGGTTTTTAAAATTACGGGGAAATCGTAAGTTGGTTTTGCACAGAATGTAGTCGCCGTAATGAAAGGAATCATCAGTTTTAAGGGAAAGAAGAACGAGGCCCTGTACCGGGATAGGAAGTCCATCCCTGGTAGTCATGCGTGCCGAAATGATCAGCTCTTTTCGGTCCGGGAAAACCCTGGGATTCTCGCAGATGATGCCCTCGATAGTGATTTTTCCTTTGCCGGCGTAATGAAGGATGTGATCAAGAGACGGTTTACCGTGGAGGTAGAGATGAATATTGAGTATGCCGAGCAGATAAACAGACAGGAGGAGCCAGGGAATAGAGGATGATTTTTTTAGCAGAATACCGAAAACGAGCAGCAAAACCACGGTGGAAAGGAATCCCGCGAGGAGAAGTTCCTGCGGGACCGCGGCATAACTGCCCGTTATGATCCCTGCCATGAACGCTACAATGAGGGGAAGCAGTGGCTGTTTCATGGACTGCACCCCTCCGGTTAGACAGCTTGGGTTAGAGCGGTCGGGCAGGGTTTATGGGTTTTGAGGAACAATTCCTCGAATTCCACGGGCGGCAGATATCCAAGCGAGGAATGCAGCCGTTTGTGGTTGTACACCTGTT
>JACQWR010000006.1 GCA_016209105.1 Deltaproteobacteria bacterium
CGCAATACGGTTTTGGGTACGGCAACGGGGTGTGCGATCGTTGTCCTGATGATCATTTCTTCTGTTCAGGTCGGTTACTGGAAGGACAGCGTGCGTTTGTTTGAACATGCCCTCGCGGTCACAAAAAACAACTACCTCGCGTACAATAACCTGGGGATGGCCCTTATCGAAAAAGGCAGATACCAGGAGGCTGCCAGATACTTTTTTGAAGCAACCCGCCGAAAGCCCAATTACGAGCCCGCCTATAACAATATGGGCTTTCTCCTGATATTGCAGGGAAAGAGAGAAGAAAGCCTTGCCTGGTACCGGCTTGCACTGCAAATCAAACCGGGCTATACGGATGCGCACTTCAATCTGGCAGATGCCCTGTTTCATCTGGGCAGGCTTGATGATGCCGTCTCCCACTACCGAAGCGCATTGAAGGGGGATCCTGACAACCCCCGCATCCATAACAATCTCGGCGTGGTTCTGGCCCAGAGTGGGGATCGTGCCGGGGCGGAGGATGAATACCGCAGGGCGCTGGAACTTGACCCGCGCCATGCCGGGGCGCACAATAACCTTGCCATGCTTTTGTCGGCCCAGAGAAGGACGGAAGAGGCGATTTCCCATTTCCGTCAGGCGTTGACACTCCAGCCCAACTACGCCAACGCCCACTATAACCTTGCCCTTGCCTTGAGGCGCAAGGGGCTTTCCCGCGAGGCAGGGCTCCATTTCCGGGAGGCGGCAAGAATCAATCCTCGCTACAAAGACGAGCGGTCCGCCGCGGAAAAGACGGCCTCCCCCGAGGATAAAAAATAATGGCTGAAAGAATTATCGTGCAGAAAGAGGGGTTCGGGAAATATCGTGAGTTGTTCACGTGCCTTTTTCTGATGACGGCGATTCTTGTCATATACTGGCAGGTAGGCCGTTTCGGCTTTATTGATCTTGACGATAACAGCTATGTTTTTGAAAATCCTCATCTTCGATCCGGCATTTCCCTCAAAGGCATCCTGTGGGCGTTCACGACAACAGATGCGGCCAATTGGCATCCCCTTACCTGGCTTTCCCTGCTTATGGATTACAGCCTCTATGGGATGAATCCCCGTGGGTATCACTTCACCAATGTCCTGTCCCATATGGCAAATACGGCGTTGCTGTTCATTCTCCTGAACCGGATGACGGGGAAGTGGGCAAGGAGTTTTTTTGTCGCCGGCCTTTTTGCCTTCCATCCGCTCAACGTGGAGTCGGTTGCCTGGGTCGCGGAGCGGAAAAATGTCCTGAGCACCTTCTTCTGGATGCTTTGCATCGCAAGTTACCGCTCCTATGTCCGAAGTCCTCGCATCGGCCGTTACCTGCTGGCGCTGTTTACGTTCTCGCTCGGTCTCATGGCAAAGCCGATGCTGGTGACCATGCCTTTTGTTTTTCTCCTTCTCGATTACTGGCCATTCATGCGACTTTCGGCAGGCAAAGCGGGGCCAGGGCCTTGCTTGCCGGAGAACAGCCATACGGAACAGGAAGTCGAGATGACGTCCGTCGGCCGTCTGCTCCTGGAGAAAGTTCCTTTTTTCCTTCTATCCGCACTATCGGGACTGATAACACTGTACGCCGCGCAAGGAGGGGGGGCGCTTAAATCGGCAGTTCTGTTTCCTCTCCAGGTGCGCGCCGCAAATGCGCTTGCATCCTATGCGGAATACCTTTGGAAAATGGCTTGGCCGCGCGATCTTGCCGTTTTTTATCCTTACCCGCACGCTTTTCCGGCCGGACGCCTCATGGCCGCCGGCTTTCTCCTTGCGGCTGTTACGGTTCTTGTTTTATGGCTGGCGCGTCGGTACCGGTACCTGGTTGTCGGGTGGCTCTGGTACCTGGGCACCCTGGCGCCGGTTATCGGCCTCGTTCAGGTAGGGCACCAGTCCATGGCCGACCGCTACGCCTATGTCCCGCTCATTGGTGTTTTCCTGATGATTTCCTGGGGCGTGTACGATCTTTTTTCCCAGGTTTTTCCCCGCGGGGTGCGATTCCTTTTTCTTCCAGCAGGTGCGGTTGTCCTTGCCTTCATGATGGGCACGGTCGTACAAATTCGCAACTGGCAAAACAGCGCGACAATCTTCGGACAGGCGCTGCGGGTAACCGCTGATAATCATGTTGCCCATAACGGGATTGGCGTCGTTTTCTTGCGGAGCGGGGATCTTGGCCGGGCGGCGTTGCACTTCCGTGAGGCGCTCAGGATCAGACCCGATTATAAAGAGGCGTACAACAATCTGGGGATCATCTCTATGAAACGCGGGCAGTTCGATGCGGCTCTTTCCCAGTACGGGGAGGCGTTAAGGATTGATTCCTCCTTTGCAAAGGCGTATAATAACAGGGGAGTTGCCTTCGCCTGTCAGGGGATGATTGGAGAGGCCGTCAGTTCGTTTCGACAGGCGCTACGTGCTGATCCCGATTATGGAGAAGCGAAGGACAATTTGCGGAAAGCGCTGGATGTGAAGAACAAAACGGCACAGTGAGGGGAAACTCTCCGTAAGCGCGCTGCCCGATTGAAGCTTTCCTTGAGCAAGCTCAAGGAGAATCTTTGATTCCTAACCCCGATAAACGGGATACGTGCGTTAACGAAATTATTTTCTGGCAGAAAAACGCAGAAAATAATTTCTAACTTACTCAGGAACAGTATCGTTCATCATTCGCTCGCTTACCCCGCGGCAAGCCACGGGGAATGCCGAACAAGCGAATTCATATCGCCGGGGGAGAGAAGGCATGTTCAAAGACAGGAAGGTGGTGGTCGTTATGCCCGCCTATAACGCGGCGCATACGCTGCGCAGGACCTATGACGAAGTTATGGAGCAGGGCATCGTGGACAAGGTCATCCTCGTTGATGACGCCAGCCGTGATGAGACCGTGGCCATAGCGAAGACCATGCCCGGCGCCGGAGTCCATGTGCACGAGATCAACAGGGGGTATGGAGGGAATCAAAAGACCTGCTACCGCGTGGCCCTTGAGGAGGGGGCGGATATCATCATCATGGTCCATCCCGACTATCAGTATACGCCGATGTTGATACCGGCCATGGCGGCCATGATCGGTAACGGCCTCTACCATTGCGTTCTCGGATCTCGGATACTCGGGGGACAGGCGCTGAAAGGCGGGATGCCGATCTGGAAATATGCCGCCAATCGGTTCCTCACCTTTACCGAAAACCTGCTCACGGGGGCAAAGCTGTCCGAGTATCATACCGGCTACCGGGCATTTTCCCGGCAGCTGCTGGAGCAACTGCCGCTGGAAGCGAATTCCGATGACTTTGTGTTTGACAACCAGATGCTGACCCAGATCCTCTGGTTCGGTTATACGATCGCCGAGATCAGCTGTCCCACGAAGTATTTTGCGGAGGCCTCATCCATTAATCTGAGGCGCAGCATCAAATATGGCTTCGGGTGTCTCTTAACGGCGCTTACGTTTCGTCTCGCAAGAATGCGAATACTAACATCCGGGCGGTTCCCCTCAATTTCTTGATTTTTTCACCGGCAAAGGCCGCGCACTCCCCCCATATCGCAGTTGCTACGCGAGCTGTTTTTTCAGCAGCGGTGCGAGATCATCATAGTATTTTATGAACTGCAGGAACATCTTCCGGGCATCGTCTCCAAAGATGTTCCGTAAGGGGAACTGGAATTTATTTGCCCAGGCCACGAAATCCTTGTCCGTTGTCGCCTTTTTCAGGGCCGCGATCAGGATTCTCTTCGGTTCGGCGGCCAGACCGGGCGGGGCGATGATGAAGCGATGGGAGCTGATCGAGTTCGCCAGATCGGGGAATCCCAACTCTTTAACGTTTACCGCTCCGGGATATTCCGTTTTATTATCGAACTGCAGGAGCACCTTCAGTTCCCCGGCTTCCAACAGGGGGCCTACGGTGTCTTCCGAGACGATCGTAAGCTGGGTGTCTCCCCGCATCACGGCGTTTATGCTTTCTGCCGTACCGGGCAACGGGATCAGCTTGAATTTTGTTCCCATCCGCTCGTTCATAACGATCGCCGATACATGGTTGGCGCGGCCGTAGGAGCCAACCGCCATCTTGACCGGTTCCTTCTTCTGGGCATTTACTGCGTCGTTCCAGCTGTTGAACCCTTTTTTGGAAGTCACGATCATCTTGCTGGTGGAAACCGCCAGGAGCAGGAAGGTCAGCGTGGTGAAGTCGAATTCTTGTTTGCCCATTATATTATCGGTGACCGGCGCCGTGTCTATGGCCCCGATGGTGTAACCGTCGGGCTTGGCGTTGAAGAGCAGGGAATACCCCTTGCGGCCGGCGGCGGCGGGCTCATTTCTCATCACCAGGTCGCCGCCCTTGGCGCCGGAAGAGGCCTCCCGTAAGTATTTTGTCAGGTAAGGGCTTATGGCGCGGGCGTAGATATCGTGTCCTCCGCCGGCCTTGTGGGGGAGGATGTAGGTAATTCTTCCCGCCGGATAGACGTCTTTTGCAAAACCGAGCTCAATGCCGCTCAAGGAACCGAGCGTCATCGCTCCGACGGAAAGGCCGGAAATTTTCAGAAAATCACGGCGGCTGGTGTTGTTCTGTCCCCGATCTGTTTTCTTGTCCATTTTCCCCTCCTTATTGTTTTTGCTCTGAGAGCAACCTATACGAGAGATGCGTACGCGCTGAAAATGCGGCCTCTCAGGATGGAGGCCCCCTTTTTTTTACGTAGAGAGAGGGGGGAATTTGTTTGTCTTTTCCCAGGGGCAACTCCACGCCGACGTTCCTTTCCCGGGCCTTACGGTAAATGGCCGCGGCGACAGCGATATATTCCGGGGCTATGGCGCCGGAAAAGAACAGGGTGATTTCCCTGTCGTCGGTCCTCCCCTCTCTGCTGCCGGCGACCACTTCCCCCAGTTCGGCCCGAATATGATCCGGCCCGAACAGCCCCTCTGCCATGGGAATGATGAGCGCTCCTTCCTCTTTCAATGCCCGGTCGCGGGAATCAACGAACACCTTCCCCCGCCGGACACAGACGCTGTCCAGCTCGCGCCGTGCGGGATCATGGGCGCCGATGGCGTTGATATGTGTCCCCGGTTCAATCGCGTTTCCATCAATAACGGGATCGTTCGTGTTGGTGGCGATGGAGATGATATGACTTCCCGTTGCCGCCTCCGCGGGAGAGTCCGCGGCAATCATGTTTAAGCCGAGAGTTTTTTTCATGTCTTCGCAGTATTGTGTCCGGTGGTCTTTTTGGGGACTGAACACCTTTATCAGGGAAAGGTCGCATACGCGGGAGAGGGCGAGAAGCTGTGAACGGGCCTGGCGTCCTGATCCGAACATGCCCAGTACCCGGGCGTTTTTCCCGGCCAGGTATTTGGTTGCGACGGCGCTGGCGGCGCCCGGTACAAGCCATCCGATCCGGTCCGATTCGATGATTGCCTGGAGGTTGCCGGAGCCGGTGTCAAAGAGCAGGATGATCCTGAGGAACCCGCTCCCTCCACCCCCCGTGTAGGCATGGATGCCGGCAACGTCATCCGCCCAGAGGGCGGCGGGCAGGATTTTCAGGAATCCCCGCCGCTCGCGAGAATCCACCTTGATCCTGCTTATCATCATGGTGTTTCCCTCTCCCGCCTGCCGGTAGACGTTCTCGACAGCCGCAATGTAGTCGTCAATGCCGAAGAGGGAAGCCACATCCTGGCTGGTAAGGAAAGTAGTCATGGCGCAAACCGTTCAAATCAAATTTCCGGGAAACAGACGGAAAAACACCCGGCTGGTGATGTCCCTCGTTGCGGGAAAAATCTCCAGTGCAATCAGCCGGCGGGAGCGAAAATATCCGTTCGCTCCCGCCGGTCGGACGTTTGCAGGATCACCCTGCGGGAGGCACCGCTTTTTTCCTCAAATACAATCTCTCGATATAGGGCCAGAAAACGACCGCGAGAATGCACAGCAGAATGATCAGACTGGGTATGCGCGTGATGAAAATGAGCGGCCCGTTGTCGGATATGGAGAGCGCCTCAAAGAGGCCGAATTCGGCGATCGGACCCAGGATAATTCCCAGCACGAGCGGTATGGGGTGATAGCCGTGCTTCCTCATGTAGTAGCCCAGAATGCCGAAGAAGGTGGTTACGAGCATGTCCTGCCAGTATTCCCGCATGATGTAGGAACCGACAAGGCAGAAAACAACAATAATGGGGGAGATGAGCTCCGCCCGCGTTTTGGTGAGTTTCTCCATGAAGTTTGAGAAACCGACCGCCATGAACACGCTGATACAGTGGGCGAAAAAAAGCGTGAAGATGATGAGGTAGATCAAGTCGGCGCGAAGCCTTATGATTTGGGGGCCGGGGGTGACGCCGTGCAGAACAAACGCCCCGAGCAGGATCGCCATGGCATTGCTGCCCGGAATGCCCATGGTCAGCGTGGGCAGGAGATCGCCGCCGGCGCAGGCGTGCAATGCCGTATCGCCGGCGATAACTCCCCGCACGTCCCCCTTGCCGAAGGTTTCCGGATTCTTGCAGGTCTTGGTGGCGGAGGCATAGGATACGAACCCGGAAACGGAGCTGCCCGCCCCCGGCGCCACGCCCACTACCCAGGCGATCAGGCAGCTCCTGATGAAGAGGGGCATGTTCTTGAATACCGCGATGATCCCCTGTTTGTAGCTGCCGCTCAGGGGGACCCCTTCGCTGACGATGGAGCTTCCCTCCATCCAGAGGATAAGCGCCTCGCTCATGGCGAGCGCCCCGAGTATAACCGGCACCATGTGGATGCCTTCTTCAAGGTACATGGTGCCGAAGGTGTAGCGGGCCTGTCCTACCAGCGGATGATAGCCAATCGTGGCGATGAGGATGCCGATCCCGCCGGCCATCAAACCCTTCACGAGCGTCTTCGCTGAGACGGCGGCGATTGCCGAAAGGCCGAACAGGGCCAGCATGAAGAATTCTGCCGGCCCGAACAGCAGAATGATCTGGTACATCACGGGCATAAACACGAGGAGGGAAACAGCGGAAAAAAGTCCTCCCAGGATGGAGACCGTCGCGGAAGCGCCGATGGCCGTTTTTGCCTGGCCGTTTTGCGCCATGGGGAAACCGTCAATCAGGGTGACGGCGTTGGGGTTGTCGCCGGGTATGTTGAAGAGGATTGCCGTCAGCGACCCGCCGAACTTGGAGGTGGCGTAGATGGAGATCAGCAGAATAAACGCCGGGGTTATATCCATCTTCCAGGTGAGCGGGATCATCAGGGCCATCGCCTGGGTTGCCCCGATGCCCGGCAGGACGCCCACCACCACGCCGATAAAGGTTCCGAGTATCATGAGCAGGAAATTCTGCCACTGGAAAATAGCGAACAGGGGGGGGAGAAGTTGATCCATCATTTCCTCCTATAGCAGGTTAAGTGATCTTAAGATCGGCTCCAGCAGCAAACCGAAATCCGCCGGGGCATCGAGCAGTTTGTAGAGGACGACATAGACGACCAGGTACAGGGAAACCAGGGATATCAGCAGGGGCGCCTTATCTTTGTAGCCGTAGTAGTAGCTGGTTCCCACGATCACGAAAAATGTCCCCACGATATAGCCCAAAAGAAGGAAGACGACAAAGCAACCGATTATGCAGATAAAGGCCTTTTTCTCATCGGCGAAGGCAACCGTTTTTGCTTCCGGCTCTTCGATGCGACCTTTCAGGGTTTCCTCTTCGATTTCCTCCTTCATGTGGTCGAATCCTCCGGCCAGACCGGTTTCCTTGAACTCCCCGATCCTGAATTGCGGAAAAAAGATATAGAAGAGGCGCATCCCGGTCAGGATGGCCGTTCCTATGCCGATGATCATCGGCACCGTGCTCGCCTCGAACTTATACCTGAAACTTCCCGCGAAGAGATACAGGGCAAAGAGGAAAAAAGGGACGATGATCCAGAGCTCGCCGCGCAACTTCTTCAATTCCGCGGCGGTTAACGCAGGCTTTCCTTTCTCAGAGGGGTCACTCATGTTGCTCTCCTTTTTTCTTTGATTTAGGTTGATGCTTTTAACGGCAGCCTCAGCGCGCGGCGTCGGAAAAGCGCATTCCTCTTTTTTTGGCGACCGCAAACGCAATGCCCGGCAGGGTGCGATCGGGATTTTTTCCTTTTCCGTTCAATGTGGGTATTAGCGTTAAGGTCGGTAAAATGGCGAACAAGATAAGCAGGCCGTCGGAGAAGGCAACATAACCGGCAACGGTAAGAAACAGGCGTTTCTTAAAGAGATGCATACTGCCCCATGCCTATTCGCCACGTGTCCATCAATGGCGTCACGCTCAATAACGAACAATTTCCAATTTTTGTTATCGAGTTAACGAGTTTCTGGAACTGTCTATGAATCCGGCAGCGAACGCATTCCCCGCGGCTTGCCGCGAGGTAGCGAGCGAACGCGTAGTGGCACTATTCTTTAAGGATCGAAGCTGCTCCGCCATTTATGGTAAGCGATTTCTTTTAGAAGGAGAGCTTCCGTTATGCTTGATACCGGCTGCTGCCGCTCCCGTTTAAAGACAGGATTCAGGCTTACGGCTGCATGTTCTTTTCTGCGTGGGTGGAAGGGCACAACCATTCATTTTCATTTGTCTTTTATCGTATAGCGCCCCCCCCAGTGAATCACAAAATCTTGAGGAAGGTTATCTTATAGGTTCCGGCTTTGTCAAGGGAATTTAATGCCAAATAACACTTGACAAAACAATTGGCATGGGGCAATCTCCACCCCCTGCTGAAAATTACCTTACCTCCAATATAAGATAACCGTAATGATACGTAAATAATGCCTGCATCACCGGGGGCGCGCCCTACCAGCCGCGCCGTGCAGGCGCGGGTTAAGGGCGCAATGAAAACAGAAACTCCTTGCCGGGAAGCCCCGCCCTCACGGACGGGGAACTTCACTGCCGCTGAGGGAAACAGGTCTTCTGTCCCTGACGGAAGCGGATGAGGGAACGAGGAATGAAGAGAATTCTACCCGTACTTGCCCTGGCGTTTGCGATAGGCACCGGTCTGCCCGTTTTCGCCGTTTTGCATCACGACGAATTCCCCGTGCCTCCTCCTCCCTTGTCCGAGGGCATATACCCATGCGGCAACTGTCATGCCGGCATGGAAGTAAATACGAAGAGACGGGAACTAACGGACGAGCACCAGAATATCAAGCTGCGCCATGCCGAAAACGTGCGTTGGTGCCTTGACTGCCACAACCCCGGCAACCGGGATAAACTGAGACTGGTTAACGGCAATCTGATCAGTTTCGGGGAATCGTACCTGCTCTGCGGCCAGTGCCATGGAAACATATACCGGGACTGGAAGGCGGGAATTCATGGCAAGAGGACTGGGTATTTCAACGGCAAGAAGACCTATCTTCTGTGCGTGCACTGCCACAATCCCCATGATCCCAAATTTAAACCCATAAAACCGGAGCCGCCTCCCTACAGGCCGGAGGATAAACGGAATGCCAGATAACAGGCCGACCAGGAGGAATTTTCTGAAGACGCTCTCCGCAGGGACGCTGGGCGGGCTTGTCTTTGCCGCCACCGGCTGCAAGCGGGAAGTTCTGGATGAATTCCTGCAGAAACATTTCCGCGAAATGACGGACGAAGAAAAGAAGCAGGTTATCCGGCGGCTGGAGAAAAGCTATCGGGAAAAATACGGTCTCGATTTTAAGGTCGGCACCACGGAGGCGGTGCCTAATACCCTCTGGGGGTACGGCCTCGATCTTTCCCGGTGCATCGGCTGCAGGAGGTGCATGCATGCCTGTGTGCAGGAAAATAACAATTCCCGCGCCAAGCCCCAACTCCAGTGGATACGGGTGCTGAGGCTCAAGAAAGGGAACCTCATAAACCTTGAGCAATCGGAACATTACTACAATCCCGAAACGGTGCCCGAGCCGGGTTTCATCTACATGCCGGTCCAGTGTCAGCAATGCGAAAATCCCCCCTGCGTCAAGGTGTGTCCCGTGCAGGCCACCTGGAAGGAACCCGATGGGATCATCACGGTGGACTATAACTGGTGTATCGGTTGCCGGTACTGCATCGCGGCCTGTCCCTACAAAGGCAGGGTTTTCAATTGGGCGGAGCCCACTATTTCCCGGGAAGAGTGGAATACTGACGTCCATTATCTGGGCAATCGGCCGCGGATGAAAAACGTGGTGGAGAAGTGCACGTTTTGCGTGCAGAGGGCGCGGATCGGCAGATATCCCGCGTGCGTGGAGGCCTGTCCCACGGGATCGAGAAAATTCGGGAACCTGCTTGATCCGAGCAGCGAGATCCGCTACATCATTGAGAACAAACGCGTCTTCCGGCTGAAGGAAGATTTTAATACGGAACCAAAGTTTTACTATTTCTTTTCCATATAGGGGAAAGCATGGAAGGGTGGAGATTCTTCAAGAAAACGCTTATGCTGGTCGTCAAGGGGAGCACGGGATACTACCTGTGGTGCGCCTTCCTGCTTGCCGTAATTGCCGTGGGCGTAACATTCTACCGGGAGCAACTGGATGCGGGACTGATTGTCACCAACATGAAGAATCAGGTTTCCTGGGGGCTTTATATCGGCAACTTCACCTACCTGGTCGGCGTTGCCGCCGCCGCCGTCCTTCTCGTTATTCCGGCCTATATCTATCACTTCGACCCCATCAAGGAAATCGTCGTCTTGGGTGAACTGTTTGCCGCTTCGGCCATTGTGATGGCCGTGATGTTCGTTCTGGCAGACCTGGGCCGGCCCGACCGGTTCTGGCACATCATGCCGTTTGTCGGCATTCTTTCCTTCCCCCAGTCGCTCCTGGCCTGGGACGTTATTGTCCTGAACGGCTACCTTGCCTTGAACACCCTGGTTCCCATTTACATACTGGTGAAATCGTACTACGGCAAGGAGCCGAATAAAAAATTCGTCATACCGCTGATACTGCTTTCCATTCCCTGGGCGGTCTCTATTCACACGGTTACCGCTTTCCTCTACAACGGTCTTTCCGCGCGCCCCTTCTGGAATGCATCAATCCTTGCCCCGCGCTTTCTGGCCAGCGCCTTCTGTTCCGGTCCGGCGATCATTATCATCATTTTTCAGATCATCAGAAAAGTCGCCGGCATGAAAGTAAAGAACGAAGCGCTCTTCAAAATTGCGGAGCTTATCGCCTATGCAATGTTCATCAATCTGTTCTTGCTGGGAGCGGAACTCTTTAAAGAATACTACTCTGCTACCATACACCTGGCGCCGCTGGAATACCTGTATCAAGGTCTGAATGGGCACCATGCCCTCGTTCCCTGGATATGGACGGCCTTCGCGTTTAACGTTGCCGCTTTCCTGATCTTTCTGATTCCCCGGACCAGAAGGCGCCTTGTTACCCTCAACATAGGGTGCGCGCTGATGATAGTCGGCGTCTGGATTGAAAAGGGCATGGGTTTTGTCGTGCCCGGTTTTGTCCCCGATCCCCTCGGGGAGATTTATGAATACCTTCCCAATGCGACGGAAGCGGCCATATCTCTGGGCATATGGGCCGCGGGACTTCTTATTTTCACCCTCTTTATGAGGGTTGCCATCCCGATACAGAGGGGCGATTTTATGCATTCGAAGTATGATGAGCTTGCACAGAGTCACCGCATGCAGAGCCGTCATGCCCCTGTGCCGCCGCCCCGCCCCGGGTTTTGACGCTTTTCCCCTCCCGGTCGTTCAACTATTTCTCCCTGTTCGCGCCTGCTCAAGGGAATGGCTTGTTCGGTGAAAGCAGGGAGGCAATACCCTGTTTAATCGGTTTTGTCCTTTGCGAACAAACGGATACGCTGCCGGACTCAAGCGCATTAGCAAAAATAGGTTGACAAAATGGGTTGTTGTGGTAGTTAGTAACCGATAATCGAAGTAATCAATCCGCGCAAACTCGCACATACTAATGAACACAATCTTTACGTATTGGGGGAGTCTGCTTTTGTCTCAGAATTCGGATATACATCTCACCCGTCATAGAGAACGTGATAACTCCCCTTGGGTCTTTTTTGGCGACTCTTATTTTCCCCCGACGTTAGCGTGCCCGTCATCAGCAGGAATTTTCAATCCGGCCGGAATTATTTTGGCAAACAGGCATTGATGCCACTGACTGAACACAAAATAAGGAGCGTAGAAATGAAAAGGATCTTTGTTTTGACGGCAGCCCTGTTTTTTTCTCTTCCTTCCATCCTCAACGCCGCGCCCGCGGATCTCAATTTCTACAAGGGCAGGATTATTAACTACATCGTGTCCACCAAACCGGGGGGAGGGTACGACACCTATGCCCGCGTGATCGGCAAGCATATGCAGAAATACATCCCCGGCGCCACGGTCGTCATCAAGAACATGCCGGGGGCGGGGCACATCATCGGGGCCAATGAGACCTATCTTGCCAAACCGGACGGTCTTACCATGGGAACCTTCAATACGGGCCTCATCTATTCCCAGATATTAAAACAGCCGGGGATACGGTTTGACTTGACCAAATACAGCTGGGTCGGCAAGGCCGCTTCCGACCAGCGTGTGCTGGTGGTGGGAAACAAAACGCCTTACATGTCCATCAAGGATATCATCGAAAGCAAGGAGGCGGTGAAGATGGCCGCCTCCGGTGTCGGCAGTTCCGCGTACAACGAAACCATCCTGACGGCGGTGGCGCTGGGGGCCAATATGAAGCCCCTGCCCGGTTACGCCGGCCGGGAGGGAGAAATGGCCATCCTGCGCGGAGAGGTGGCCGGCACGAACGGCGCCTACACCGGGCTGCTCGGTTTCATTAAAGCAGGAGAATGCCGTGTCCTCCTGCAGATCGGCGCCAGGAAGCATAAGGATATGCCCAATGTCCCGCTGGCCTCGGAATTGAAGCTATCGCCGAAAGGCAAGGCCCTTTTTCAGCTGATCGTAGCGGTCAACGAACTGGGACGCCTCACCGGCGCCCCTCCCAACGTGCCGGCGGGGAGGCTTCAGGTGTTGCGGGATGCCTATAAGAAAGCCGTTACCAGCCCGGAATTTTTGAGAGAGGTGGAAAAGATGGGGCTGGATATCGAGGCGGGTTTTGGAGATGAGGTAACGAAATTGATGCGGGGGGCGGTGAACCAGCCGGAAGAGAATGTCGCGTTGTTGCGCTCTCTCATAAAGTTTGAGTAACGGGAAAAAGTTCCCGTACCGGACGCTGTTTGCGTTCAAGACGAAAAGGAGGGGTAAGATGAGAGGAAAAAACCGTAGAGCTGCGATAGGTATCCTGATAGGCATGATGTTCCTACTTACGACGTTTGTCTCCCCGCCGTTATATGCGGCCAGATATCCCGACCCTTCAAAAGCCATCGAGTTCATCGTGCCGGTGGGCGTCGGGGGCGGGTATGACCTGTATGTCCGGATGATTGTCCCGTACCTTGCCAAGGAGTTGGGTACGAAGATACGGATCCGGAACGAGCCGGGCGGCGCCTGGCTGGTGGGGCTGGGCCAGATCTACAAGGCAAAGCCGGACGGCTACACGATCGGCATCTGGAACCCGGGCCTTCTGATGAACGACAAGGACATCTTAGGCAAGGTGAAATTCGATATGACGACCTATACCTACCTCTACCGGATCACCAACGAACCGCGCGTCGTCATCGTCAAGAAAGACGGTCCCATCAAGGATTTCAAGGACCTCCTTGCCAAGGGAAAATCTCCCGATTTCAAGGTGCGGGCCTCCTATGCCGGCGGCACCGCGCTGTTGGACGCCAAACTGATGGACAGCGAGTGGGGAATTGATACGGAAAAGATCCCCTACAAGGGAGGCAGCGACACCAGAATGGCGGTCATGAGAGGCGATGTCCACTTTTGCGTCAGCGGCCTGGGGGCGGCTGCGGAGGTTGTTTCTTCCGGGCGGCTCAAGGTTATCCTGCTCCTCGATGAAGACCCCATGGTTAAGGTCGGCGAGGCGCAGAAGCTGATCAAGGATTTTCCCGAACTCAAGTCCGTTCCCATCCCCAAAGACCTGGGACTCAAGCCGCTTTCCTATAACACCCGGAGCGCCCGATGCATTATAGCTCCCCCCGGTCTTCCGAAAGACATCAAGGCGACCCTGGAGAACGCCCTTGCGAAGGTCATGAAAAACAAAGACCTCCTGGAACTGGGGTTCAAGACGGACCGTCCGCTGGGCGTAGGACAGAAAGGCGATGACTATCGCGATCAGATGAAGCGGGATAAGCAGGCCCTCATGAAAATGAAGCACCTGATTGAGGAATTGTAAAACGAAAAGGGGAACGGCAATGGGAAAAAGAGGCGTAGAGAAAGGGGAGCTTGTTCTCCTGGGTGTGTTCGCGTTATTTGTCATTATGTTTCTCTGGGATATCCGCACGTTGCCGGTGGAAGGAAAGATGCTCTCCTACCTGGCGGCTCCTTTTATCCTTGTTGCCACGCTTCTTTGTGTCCGCGGCGTTTTCGCGGCGGCAAAAAGAAATGCAGCGGAAAACGGGGGCGGGGCCGAGGCGGATGTAAAGGAGCACGGTTCCGCCGCCTGGCGTTTTTACCTGACCATCGGCGCCGGACTGTTCATGTTCGGCGGTATTTACCTGATCGGTTTCTACCTGGGGAGCGGCTTGATGATGCTTGTCTGGTTTGCCGCCTTTCGGAAACTCAACGCCGGGAGCATTGCGCTGAGCATCGGGTTGCCCCTGCTGCTGTACCTGACCTTTGAAAAGCTGCTGGAGATGGGCCTTCCCGCGGGCCAGCTCTTCGGCTGGCTCGGTATTTAGCGGGAACGCAAGAGAGGGCAGGCGAGATCCCTTAACAGGGCATGGTTTTGGGGGGGGCGGAGTTTGCTCCGCTCCCCCCAAAACCGCTTACAACTCCAAGGAGAGAAAGAACTATGTTTATCGTAGAAGCTCTAAAGGGCATGGGGGTAGGGTTCGGTTACATGATGGACCCGGTGACGATACTGCTCATCATGGGATCGGTGGTGCTCGGTTCCTTCGTGGGCGCCGTGCCCGGTCTGGGAAGCAAGATCGCCCTGACGATGATCATCCCCTTTACCGGCCACCTGGCGCCCTACGTCGCCCTGGCCCTGTATCTTTCCGTGTCCGAGGCGTCCTCCTTCGGCGATACGATTCCCGCCGTTCTTTTCAAGGTGCCGGGAACGGAGGGCTCCGCCGCCACGGCGATCGACGGCTACGCCATGACCCAGAACGGCAGGCCCGGTTTTGCGCTGGGCGCCGCGTCCATGGCCTCGCTTCTGGGGGGGATGATCGGCATTTGCGTGAGTATTCTTTTTATTCCCTTTCTCGCGGACTACGTGCTCCTGTTCGGTCCGCCGGAGTTTTTCTGGATGGCGATCATCGGCATCAGCATCATTGCCGTTGTTTCCCACGGCACGATGGCGAAGGGCATCCTCTCGGGACTGATCGGCATACTGATCAGTTTTATCGGCACGGACGTCATCACCGGCAAGGAGCGGTTTACCTTCGGCACCATGTACCTGTCGGACGGCATTAATTTCATACCGGCCATGCTGGGCCTCTTCGCCGTCACGGAGATGCTGAAGATATCCCGGAAGACCACCAAGCTGGAAATGATCGCCACCGTGAATTCCCGCCGGGAAATCTGGGAGGGCTGCATGGTCTGTTTCAAATATCCCGTCAACATGATCCGCTCCAGCCTGATCGGGATCATCGTCGGGGCCATCCCCGGGACGGGGAAATCCGTCGCCTCGTTCCTGTCCTACCTCTTTGCCGTCCGGGGCTCGAAGCATCCCGAGACGTTCGGCAAGGGAGAGATCGAGGGAATCATTGCCCCGGAGTTCGCCAACAACGCGTGCAGCGGCGGCGGCGGCGCATTGATTCCCACCCTGACGCTGGGCATTCCGGGCAGCTCGGGCATGGCCCTGATCCTGGTCGGCATGACCTTTCTGGGGATCCGTTCCGGTCCCGCCTTTATCATCCAGCATGCCGACATGATGTACGCCATGTTCGCCGGCCTGATCATCGGGATGATTTTCGCTTTTGGGCTTAATTTCTTCTGCATCAAACCGATTGCGAAGGCCGTCCAGGTTTCCAACGAGACCCTCATTCCCGTCGTCTTCGTGTTTGCCTTTCTGGGATCCTTCGCGCTCCGCAATTCCCTTTTCGATATGCTGATAACGGTTATCTTCGGCATCCTGGGATACTACATGGACAAATACGATTACTCGCCCGTCTGCATGGTGCTGGCCATGATTCTGGGGCCGCTGGCCGGGGAGAGCTTCTTTCAGGCCTGGATGATCGGCAACCGGTCGTTAACCGTTTTTTTCACGCGGCCCGTTTCCCTGGGTTTGTTCCTGTTCCTCATAGTGATTATGGCCGGTCCTTACGTTTACCAAAAAATTAAAGGGCATTACTCCCGCCTGACGGTTTAAGGGAGCGTGACCATCCCCGCAAACCCCGCTGGCATGCGGGAGAGTGCAGGGGCGTGCCGTCGTCGGGAAAAGAGGAAGCAGGGTTTCCTTTCGGCGAAGTTTTGCCGTCAGGCGTGAGAAATTGCGGAGAGCTACGGGCGTGGGCTGGCTCAAGGTTTTAAACGGAAACGAAGAGGAAAAATTTTTCTGGCATCCCTCCTCGCCCGATGAGGTGCGAAAGGCGGGGGAGAAGTTTGCCGGTTATCTGAGACAGGGCTTTATCGCCTGCAAGATCAGCGATGACGGCAGAACCGGCATCCAGATCACGGAATTCGATCGAGAAGCGGAAGAGATATTCATGCTGGGGCTCGCCGATGGAGGTTAAATTCGGCAGCGCTCGCATTCCCCGTGGCTTGCCGCGGGGAATGCGAGCGAATGAGGAACGAGGAACGATGATGTTCCTTAGGGAATCGGAGCATCTCCGCAGCGCGCTAAAGGAGAGCTTCAACACTTTTTCACGTGAGGGGGGGGGAGCGGGTACATGAAGCAGAAGGGGAAACCGAATTACGTTAAGGTACTGCAAAATAAGAAGGGGTGGGGAATAGAGAGCGTTCCCGATCCGAAGGAGGAAGCGCTTATCGAGGCAAGGTGGGACCTCTGTATCGGTTGCGGCTACTGTGAAGTGGCCTGCTCCATGTTCCATTACGGCGTCATCAACCGGGAGCTGTCCCGCATTCGGATTTATCGCTATTTGCTGCCCGCCCCCAAATCGGTGCAGAACATCTGCTGTCAGTGTTCGGCCGAGGAGCGGGAGTGCGAGAAGGCCTGTCCCCTCGATCCGCCGGTGATTCATTACGACAAGGAAAAGTTTCACATGGTCGTGGACGAAGATCGGTGCCTGGGGGCAAAGTGCGGGAAGTGCCTGAAGGCCTGCCCCGCCAAGGTGCCCCGTTTCTATCCTTCTCGCCATAAGCATGCCATGGTTTGCGACCTCTGTGAGAAAGACGGCGTTCGCCGTCCCCAGTGCGTAGAGGTCTGCCCTTCCTTTGCATTGGAGTTTATGGAACCCCAGTTCCCGCAGCACATGCAGCGGATACACCCCGATGAAAAGGCCGCCTGCATGTCCGAGAGAATGAAACCCCTCACCCCCCACAAGGCGCAGATCACCCCGGAAGAATTGTTCGGAGGTGAACGATGAGCCGGACAAAATTCAAAATGCTGGAGATAAACCTGACGACGGGGAAGAAAAAAATAATTGATATTACCGAAGATATGCGCAATTTTACGGGAGGCAGGGGCCTGGGGGCGAAGATCGTGTGGGATCGCGTGCCGGCAGGCGTTGATCCGCTCAGCCCGGCGAACGTTCTCTATTTTGGCGTGGGGCCGATTACGGGTTTCATGGGGTCCGTTGCCAATGTCTCCGCGCTTTCCCCGCTCACCCTGCGTTCGGGCCAATCGAACATGAACGGTCATTTTGGGATCGAGATGATCTATGCCGGCTACAACGGCGGCATACTCCTGACGGGCAAGGCGCCCAAGCCCGTTTATGTTTACGTAAAGAACGACGATGTGGAAATCCGCGATGCCGCACATCTCTGGGGGCGGTTCAATCCCGACAACCAGGAAACGCTTCGCACGGAGTTGAAGAAGGAGTTGGACGACCAGAATTTCCGGATTGCCGCGATCGGCCCCGCCGGAGAACATCTGGTGCGAAACGCCTCTATTGACCACGATCTGTACCATCACGCGGCCAGGCTCGGCATGGGGGCGGTCATGGGATCGAAAAACGTCAAGGCGATCGCCGTGAAGGGCACGAAACAGCCGCCCTACCGCAAGCCGAAATTGATCTACCAGACCCTGCTGACCTGGATCAAGGAAGGCCTCGATGAGAAGATCGGCCGCCGCCGCTGGGGGCACAGCGTCAGCATGCCGGAACGGTATTATAACACCACCGAGGGGATTAAGAATAAACAGTTGGGCTGGGATCCCATCTGTGATCTGAGCAATCCATTGAAACTGGAACAGGGCGCCAAGCTCTGGAGCGATGCCTGCAACCTCTGCCACGTGGGGTGCAAGGTGCCCTACATGCGCCGCATTGAATCGCTCTCTCCCACGACCGGCGAGATCAGGCATGACAATGCAGGCGGCTGGAATGCCAACGTCATGATACCGGGGTACGACGTCCAGACCTACCTTTCCACCTACGTGGACACCCTGGGTCTCGATTCCGAGGACGTGTCCGGCGTCGTGGCCTGGATGATGGAGTGTTACGACCGCGGGACGATCACGAAGGAAGACCTGGGAGGCATTGACCTCACCTGGGGAAACCTCAAGGCCATTTGCCAGCTCCTGAAGAAGATCGCCTATCGTGAGGGGATCGGCAACGAGCTTGCGGAAGGCCTCAAGTTCGCTCCCGACCTGATCAAGAAAGCGGGGAAGCAGTACGCCATGACGAGCAAGGGGATAGCCATTACGTCCTATGAGCCGCGGGGCAGCATGTCCGACGCCATCGGCCTGGCTCTCAATCCCGTGGGAGAACTCCACGGGGGGCGGGGAACGCCGGAGAGAATCATGTTCGACTCCCTGACCACCTGCTCCTTTCTCCGCCGGAATATCCCCCTGGTGTTCGGCAGTGTCGGGAATTGGGCGCGCACCATGCTTGAGGGCGTCACGGGGTGGAAATTGACGGAAGCGGATTGGAACGATCAGCTTCTCCGGGCATCCTTCATGGAGCGGTGCCTCTGCATCAGGGAGGGATACGTGCCGACGCGGGACGATACCCTGCCGGACAGGTTCTTTGAAGAGACGATTTACAGCAAATACGGTGAACCGAAGATACTGAACCGGGAGAAGTTTCTGGAAATGAGGAAGAAAACCTATCTCTCGTTCGGCTTGACCGAAGAGGGCGTCCCCCCCCGGAAGAAACTGGAGGAGTTGGGGATGGGATTCGTCATCCCCGTCCTTGAAGAAAAACTGGGGGCTTTGCGATAATGACGAAACCTTTCGTGGAGCCGAAGAGGTGATGAAGGCATGGCCTTATTTCTGAACAACGATGACGTAAAAGGTCTCCTGACGATGAAAATCACCCTGGAGGCGCTGGAGGAATCCTACACGCAGATGATCCGGGGGGAAGCGGTCTGCCGGCCCCGCATAGATATCCAGATACCCACCTCCGATTCCCACAAGGTCTACCGGTGGGGCACCATGGAAGGCGGCTCGGCCGCAGGGTATTTCGCCATCCGGATGAAATCCGATATTGCCTACGAAACCGAATATCAGGGGACCCGCACCCTGGAAAAATATTGTATGGCGCCCGGGACCTTTTGTGGTTTGATTTTTCTCTTCCGGGTGGATAACGGTGAGCCGCTGGCCATCATCAACGACGGCTACCTACAGCACATGCGGGTGGGCGCCGATTCCGGGCTGGGCGTCAAGTACATGGCACGGGAAGATGCGGAAGTGGTGGGCATGTTCGGCTCCGGCGGCATGGCCCGCTCCCACATAGACTCGATCCGCCTGGTGAGGAATATAAAAAAGATTCGGGTTTACAGTCCCACCAGGGCCAACCGGGAGGCCTATGCCCGGGAGATGGAAGAGAGACACGGCATTGAAACAATTCCGCTTGAAAATCCTGATGATGTTTACCAGGGGGCGCATATCCTCGCCGGTTGCACCGATGCCAGCATTCCCGTAATCCGGGGTTGCCGGATAGAAAAAGGCGCACATATCATCTCCGTAGGGGGGCGGCCGGATGAAGAAACGTTTGCGAGAATAGACAGATTCCTCCGGCTGGGGAACGCCACGGCGCCGGTGGGCGGCGGGGAGGTTACCCATGAATTCCTGACCTATGCGGCCCCCGCGCTCAGTGAAAAGAAATTGAAAAGGGAGCACAAGTATGGCGCCGGGGTGGTCAGCGTTGTGGATGCCCGCAAGGTGATTTACCTCAAAGACATACTGGAAGGCAAAAAGGGAAGGGTCTTTGCGGACGATATCACCTATTCGGAGCGGGGAAATCTCCAGGGTGCGCAGTTCCATGCCGTGGCGGGCCGTGTCTATGAGCTTGCACGGGAACGGGGGATAGGAAGAAATCTGCCGACCGAATGGTTTTTGCAGGACATCAGGGATTGAGGAACGGCGGTGTCAAGACCTGAGACCGTTTCAGAGGAGAAGGTTTCAGGAAAGGTCAGAGAAAATTAAGAAGGCCGGAAATTACGAAGGAGGAAGAGATGGGAAGAAAAAAGGTAAAGGCGTGGTTTGTCGTAGTTGCTGTGGCGTTATTGGTTTCTTTCGCTCATGTTGCCGCCGCGGCAGCTCCCGATGTCGGGTTTTACAAGGGCAAGGTCATCAACTATATTGTGTCTACCAAGCCGGGTGGCGGATATGACACCTATGCCCGCTTAATCGCGAAATACATGCAGAAATACATTCCCGGATCTACGGTTATCGTTAAGAATCTGCCCGGGGCCGGACATATCATCGGGGCCAACGAGACCTATCTTGCCAAACCCGACGGCCTGACGATAGGGACGTTTAACACCGGCCTGATCTATTCCCAGATTGTCGGTTTTCCGGGCATCCGGTTTGATATGGCCAAGTATGACTGGATCGGGAAGGCGAGCTCCGAGACACGCGTACTCGTCGTAGGGATAAAATCACCGTATATGACGTTTCAGGACGTATTGAACAGCAAGGAACCGATTAAAATGGCCGCCTCCGGCGTAGGGACCGCCGCCCACAATGACGGCTTGATCGTGGCTGCCGCCACGGGCGCCAATTTTAAAATGATACCCGGTTATCCCGGCCGCGAAGGCGAGATGGCCATGATGCGCGGCGAAGTGGTGGGCCAGGTCGGCTCCTACGTCGGACTTACCGGTTTTATCAAGGCGAAAGAGTGCCGTGTGCTTTTACAGATAGCGGTAAAAAAACATAAGGACCTTAAGGATGTCCCCCTGGCATCAGAGATGAAATTCTCCGCCAAGGGGAAGAAAATCCTTGCCGTTATTAACAGCGTGGCGGAACTGGGACGTTTGACTGCCGCCACCCCCAAGACACCCCCGGCAAGATTGCAGGTGTTGCGGGACGCCTATAAAAAGGCGCTTACGGATCCCGATCTGTTGAGAGACGCGAAAAAAATGGACCTGGAGATTGATCCCGGTTTCGGCGAGGAAGTGGCGAAACTGGTGAAGGAGGCGATCAATCAACCGCCGGATAATATGGAGGTCCTGAAAAAGACCATTAAGGTTGAAAATTAAATTCGGCAGCGCTCGCTTCCCCCGCGGCTTGCCGCGGGGAATCTTCAATTTGGCAGCGAGCGCATTCTCCTTTAGCGTAGTTTTTGGGGAAAGCAGGCAGGGTTGCTGATCCTTAAGGAACGGGGACTATCAGCGGTTTCCTTAAGGATCAGCAATGTCCCACAGTGATGATCATTCTTTCGCGGTGCTATTTTGATTTTCTTTTCCTGTGCGTTCATGGTAGGAGTTTAGAGAAAACGTGGCTGAAGGGGGTGAGAATGCACAGCGATGACGGGCGGTCGGGTGTTCATGAAAATGCGGAAGAAGCGGCGCTTTGGCAGAAACGGCATACGCATTTCATCCGTCTATACAAGGGGCGTGACGACGTAATCGCAGAGATGAGCAATGGCAAGTATATTGCCGTCGCGGGAGCGGGCCTTACGTTCGATCGTTTTATGGATCATGTCCATCTGCGGAAGACCTATGCCGTCTATAATATGGATCCTCTGAAGAGGGTGTCCTTCGGACTTTTTGACGTTGATGTGTTTCCCCGCGATGAGGGGTGGGAAAAAATTCTTTCCTCCCTGGAAACAAAAAGAAACGAAACGGCCCTCATCGTTAAGACCCTGATGGAGATGGGATTGGAACGCAGGAACATATTGATTGAATTCCCCACGGTCGGGTTTCATGTCCTGATTTTTTTCAAAGATCCCCTTCCCGCGAAAGCGCTCAAAACCTTGATGGAGAATGTGCTTAAGCGGTGCGACCTTACCCATGTACCCTTCTATCCCCGAAAAATTGAAGACAGTCCGTACGGGGATCGGGTGCAACTGCCGCTCCGGATAAACCGGAATACCTCAAGACGCTCTAATTTCGTGAGGGATTTGAATTCTTTTGACCCTGAGCATTACGATGACGACCCTGATTTTTCCGTATTGGAGGATGTCCTGCCCATTGATCCCCAGTGGGTTGCCCAATGGATCTAAATTAAAGGTACATTACTGCTGTCTTTGTCGGGAAACACCGCCCGATGGGCGGAAAGTTTGACTTCAATGCTTCGTATGCCGTCGCCGGGGAGAGGCGCGGTATGCGGGCTGTCATTAGGTAAGGAGGGTGTATGAAAGAAAAGCTCAAACTAACAGAGGTGTGGTGCAAGATCGGCCTTATATTCATTTTCAGCGGTTTTTACCTCACGGCTATTGCCTACCCACAGAAGTCCAAAGAATTCCCCCAGCTTCTCTGCCTCATCAGTCTCGTCCTGACCGTGATTTCCCTGTTCATGGATTTCAGCCGCAAGGAAAAAGTTGTGGGTGAGATTACCGACGTGGACGACACGGAATTGAAGGTCCTGGATGCGGAGACGAAGAGGGGAAGAAAAAAGCGTCTTTACCAGGCCTGGGCGATCATCATTGTTTCCACCACAGCCGGTTTCCTGGGCGGGTTCCTTTACAGCACCTTCTTGTACTTTGTCTCTTTTGCGGTGTTCTTCGGGAAAAAAGAGAAATTACTGAAGAACATAGCCATAGCAGTTGCCATGACAGCGCTCATTTATGTTGTTTTCCAACGAATAATGGGAGTTCCCTTGCTGGAAGGGATATTCTCGTAACGATACGGTAGAAGGAGCGGAATATGGACATTGTTTTACAGGCTATTGCTTTCGTGTTTCAGTGGCAAAATCTTGCCGCCCTTTTGAGCGGCACTATCTACGGCATCGTCATCGGGGTGCTGCCGGGACTCGGTCCTTCCGCCGGCATGGCGCTTGCGCTTCCCCTGGTGCTCAAATGGCATCCCGCCACGGCGCTGATTTTCATGGGTGCCCTTTACAAGTGCAGCAACTACGGCGGCTCCCTTACCGCTATCCTCGTGAACACCCCTGGAGATGCCTCAAATGCGGCAACGATCCTGGACGGTTATCCCCTGTGCGAGAAAGGCAAGGGGGGGGTGGCCCTGGGCATAAGCGCTTCCGCGGCCATGATAGGAGGACTGGTCGGCATGGTCTGTCTTATCCTCTGTGCGCCCTTGCTGGCAGAGTTTGCCCTAAAGTTCGGACCGGCGGAATATTTCCTCACGGCCATTCTTGCGCTGTCCATCATCGCGGCGGTGGTGCAGGGCGCAACCATAAAAGGGCTCATAGCCGCCGGCATGGGCCTGCTGCTTTCCACCATCGGGTTTGACGTGATTACGGGGCAACTGCGCTTTACGTTCGGCTGGGCGCCCATTGAGGACGGCATCCCCCTTATCCAGGCCCTCGTAGGATTGTTTGCGGTCACCCAGGCCCTGGTTCTCGCCCAGAGCGCCGAGGCGATTTCTCGTTTGACCAAACTCTCCGGCAGTTTCTGGGAGGGCGTGTTTACCTATTTCCGACATCCGATGGCTATTATCCGCGCGTCGGCTATCGGACTTTTCGTCGGCATTCTCCCGGCGGTTGGGCAGAGTTCTGCCGGCCTTCTGGCCTGGGCGGAAGCGAAGAGGGAATCGAAGCATCCGGAAACGTTCGGCACCGGAGAGCCGGAAGGGCTGCTTGCCTCGGAGACCTCCACCAATGCCTGCATGCCGGGTGATCTGGTCTGCACGATCGCCCTGGGTATTCCGGGCAGCGTGGGGGCGGCCATCTTCCTGGGAGTCATGATTATCTTCGGCATAATTCCCGGACCGCTGGTCTTCGCAGAAAAGGCCGACGTTATCTACAGTCTCTTTGTTGCGCTTGTTTTAAGCTCTTTTGTCGTTTTTATCCTGGGGGCGACGGTGGCGCGTCATCTTGCCGCGGTTACGCTCCTGCCCAACGAGATCATCGTGCCGTCAATTCTCGTCGTCAGTCTCCTGGGAAGTTTTGCCATCCGGAACATGATGCCTGATGTGATCATCAGCCTGGTGTTCGGGATAGTCGGGTATATCATGCTCCGGGGCGGGTTTACGCCGATACCGCTCCTCTTGGGATTGGTGCTGGGGGAGATGGTGGAGACGAATTATCACCGCGCCCTCATGATCTCCGGCGGCTCCTATTCCATTTTTTTTGGTTCGGTGATTTGCAAAATACTGATCCTATTGACCATCTTGTCGTTGGTGGGCCCCTATCTGGGGCCCTTCTGGAAGACGTTAACGCAAGGAGAGAAATGAAAGGAGGATGAGAGATGTTCAAGTCAGCAAGAATTTTAGTCATTGTTGTTGCCGTGTGTGGGTTTTTGTGGGCGCCGGCCTTCGGCGCCGATTTTCCCACAAAGCCAATTAAGCTTATTGTGACTGCCGGGGCCGGCGGCGGGGAAGACACGGAGGCCCGCGCCCTTGCACCCTTTTTGGAAAAACATCTGGGGACGCAGATCATGATCGAAAATCAAACCGGCGCCGGCGGCAAGATAGCTTTTGAAAAGTTTCAGAAGGTGGAACCGGACGGCTATACCCTGATTACCTATACGTTCCCCAAGAGCGTGATCATGGAATTTCAGGGGAAGACCGGTTACAGAACCAAAGATTTTACCCCGATCGCTGCCTGGTCCCGCTCCAGCCAGCTTCTGGTGGTGCATGCCGACGCATGGAAGACGTTCGATGAGTTCCTCAAGGCGGCCAAGGCCAAAACCTTGTCCGGGGGGCTTTCCGGCCGGGGCAGCACTACCCATCTCATGGGGCTTATCGCCCTCGATGAACTGGATATCAAGGCCAACTGGGTTCCCTATGAAGGTGCGGCGGGCAGTGTGACGGCGCTGGCGGGGAAACACCTCGATTTCACCATATGTCTCTCTACGTCCGCCGTTTCTCTCATCAATGCTGGGAAGCTGCGGCCGCTGCTGCTCTTCAGCGATAAACGCGATCCGTACCTTCCCAATGTGCCCATCCCCAAGGATCTGGGCTTTACCATGTCCTTTATACCGACGCTTCGCGGCATTGAGGCCCCGCCCAATACCCCTCCGGCCATTGTGAAGATTCTGGAAGACGCTATCGGCAAGGCAGCCAAGGAACAGGGCTTTCTCGATGTAGCGAAAAAACGGCAAATAGTCCTCCAGCCGGTCAGCAGCAAGGAATTCGGCAAGGCAGTTGCAGACGTTTATACTAAGATAGCCAAGTTTCAGGATATGTTGAAACAGTAATTCCATACGTTGATTGAGCTGATCATCCGCCCCTTCACCCTGTATCCGTGAAGGGGCGGGTGCTCGGTGGGAGTATATAGCGGGGATGTGCGCCACTGAGCCCCGCCGTGGAGGCGGGCGCGGAGCGGAGCGTCGTTTCTCGTGGGGGATGAGAGACTCTTTTCGGGGTGTGAAGGATACGCTTCACACCCCGAAACGTTTTTGGTCCGGTTCTGCGGGAATTAAGAAACCCATCCCAGCCAGCTAAAAACAAGTCCCGGCGGGAATGGAACGTGGAGGATGCGCTCGAAGACGGCATAAATAAACACCCATGCCCCTCCGGTTAGGAGAAGAGAGAAAGGCCATTTTTCACGGTCTCCTGTTTGAAAATGGAGAAGGGTGCAGAACACCACGCCGAGGGAAAAGCCGAGCAGCCAGATTGCCGCGAAGAAACCGATGATCCACCCCCAAATGCGGGCGGTGCGACGGTTGACAATGTGGGCCGGCAGGCCCGTTTCTTCTATTTCCTCTCCCTCCGCAACGGCCGCGCTGCTTTTACCGGCAAGTTCGAGGATGAGCTGGATGAGCGTAAAGGCGAGCACGGGAAACCCGATGGCCCAGGGGAAGAGACCGGCCCGGAAATTGAATTGCCTGCTTTGCCAAAGCGCTGCGGAAAACATCAACGCGACGGCAAGACTGAAGACTATCTCTCCACTGAAACAAAACCTGATTTTTCTTCTCGCCGGGGCCTCATCCGGTGTTGAGGAAGATAGCGTTTGTCTTCGCTGTTTTCCTTTTTCCCATACCTTACGGAGGAGCGGATAGAGGGCCCCCACGAAGGTCAGAGTGATAAGTATGAGAACGGCAGGGCGAAAAAGCCAGGAAGTCCCATAGTTGTCCGTGGAAAGAAAAAGCCGGTTTTCCGCCAGGGGTCCGAGTACAAGCCCGAGAATCAGGGGAGGCCGCGGCCATTTAACCTTTTGCATTATCCAGCCCAGTGCGCCGAAGATGATCACCAGAGGCATGTCCTCGAAGATGTTTTTTTCCGCGAACGCCCCCAGATATATGAGCAGGAGGATGAAGGGAATGAGGAGGGTTCCTCTTACCTGGGTGATCTTTATGAGCTGGTTGAGGAACAGGAAGCATAACACGACGGTAATGATGTTGGAGATGACGATTGTCCATACGAACGATAACGTCAGGGAAAGGTGTCCGCCTTTCGCCTCGGGGATGAGCATATCCGGGCCGGGCACGATTCCCTGGATGAGGAAGGCACCCAGGAGAATTGCCATCAGGACACTGGCGGGAACGCCGAAGGCGATGGTGGTTACGAGACTTCCCCCCAGCGTGGAATTGTTTGCCGCGCCAGGCCCCAGAACCCCTTCAACGGCCCCTCTGCCGAAGCGCTCCCTGTCCGGCGAGCTTTGTACCGCATGCGCATAGGCCAGCCACTGCGTGGTTGCCCCTCCCATGCCGGGAATGATCGCGGCAAAGGTGCCGATGGCGCTGCAGCGGATAACCAGCCACAGGTGACGGAAGGTATCCTTGACGCCTTCCATGACGCCGCCCAGTTTTTCCACCCGTTCTCCGGCGATGCTCGTGCCCTGAACGGCAAGATCAATGATTTCAGGGATGGCAAAAAACCCTATCGTAATAGGCACGAGGCCGATTCCATCCCACAAAAAAATCTTGCCGAAGGTGTAACGCTGAATTCCGGACATGGGGTCCATTCCGATCGTAGCGAGGAACAAACCCATGCCTCCGGCGATAATTCCCTTCAGTAAGGCGCCTCCGCTTAGGGAGGCGACAAAGGTAATGCCCAGTATGGCGAGCATGAAGAATTCGGGGGAACCGAACGTGAGGACCAGGGGGCGGATGATGGGGATGGCCATGGCCAGGGCAAAAGCGCCGAAGAGAGCGCCCACGAGGGAACTCATCAACACCGCTCCCAACGCCCTGCCTGCCTCCCCCTTTTTGGCCATGGGATGACCGTCCACAATCGTAGAAGCCGTGGTCGGTTCGCCGGGAACACCAAAGAGCACGGAGGTAATATCACCCGTTGTGGATGTTACGGCGGTCATGCCCAAAAGGAATGCGAAGGCTTCCACGGCTTTCATCTTCACGATAAAGGGGAGCATCAGGGCAAGAGTCGTGGGGCCTCCCAGCCCGGGAAGGATCCCCACGGCAAATCCTATGACAATGCCCAGGAGCATGAGACTGAACGTAGACCAGGTAAAAACCTGCCAGAGACTCACGAACAAGGCGTTAACCATGTCAAGCATGATAACCCCTCCCGGTGATTTTCCCAGACAACATGAAGCGTGACGCCAAGGTTATGCCCCGCGTCTTGACGCGGGGTACCTTCTGGTGGGTTTCCAAAGGGGCGCGAAGCCACCCTTTGGTCAAGGGCGGGGTCCAATGCCCCGCCCGCGAAGTCGAGCAGCGCGCACCGTGCGCTGCGAGTTTACATTGCGTGGTCCGGCTGCTATTTAAACAGGATGTCTTTCAATTTCGCTATCATGGGCGGCTTCAACATGAAGATTTTGTTCACCGCATTCAACAGCTCGTCGCCCGTTACGGGATCAAGGTCCAGTTTTGCTTTTTGGGTTTCCGCAAGGAACTCCTTGTCTTTCATGGTTTGCTGGAACGCGAGCCTCAGGGCAGTAATTTGTTCCTTAGGCACCCCCGGAGGCAGCACAAAGGGTCTGGCAAAGATGCTGGGGCTGTGTATGCCCACCTCGATCAACTGGCGCGCCTCATCGGTTTTGGCGTAGTTTATCGCGAGAGGAACCTTGGGCAGGTCGGCAAAGGGTTTAGGCACTGCCTGCAGTACTGCCACGACGATGCCGGTGTCCAGGGATTTGCGCCAGGTTGCCCGCATGGAATCCCAACCCCAGGATGATCCGGCCAGTTCGCCGCTTTCGCAAGCGATGCGGACATCGGCGGTTCCCTTGTAGCCGGAGACGAGCTGGATGGGAAGGTTGAGAGCTGCCTTGATAAGCCTGATTACGTTGTCGGGTGCGAAGGCGCCGGGCGCAACGCCCCCCATCTTAACGGGCGTTGTTGCCGACATCAGTTTATCCATGCTGGTTATGCCGCTTTTTGCGGTAAAGGCATAGACTACTTCCTCCTTGCCCGCGGCGCCGATAAATTCAAACTTGCGTGCATCAAAGATAATTCCCGGTTGTTCCACCAGCTGACTGAAGAAAAGCCCGCCGTTGAAATGGCCGATGGTGAGGCCATCCGGTTTGGCGACTTTGTACACGTGGTTCGCCGCGATCAGGCTTCCCGCTCCCGTCATGTTTTCCACGAGAATGGTGGGATGGCCCGGGATGTACTTTCCGATGTGACGGGAAATGACGCGGGCGTAAGTATCGTACCCTCCACCTGCCGAATAACCGACGATGATGCGTATCGTTTTGCCTTCATAAAACGGTGCTGCGGAAACGGAGAGAGAGGGAAGGAAAATCAGAACGGCCAGTACCAGAACGGAAAGAAAATTCTTCTTCATACAATCCTCCTTTGGTAAAGAATTTTTCCTATCTTCACTACGTGCCTATGTGACTGCATAGGCACTTTATAATTTTAAGTTTACTATTTAGCAAGGCTTTTTTCGCAGGGGAAAAAAGCCACCGTACCCTATTTTCTTGACACCGCGAAGGGAACAGGGTAAAGGCATGACCGATGGTCATGTATTGACCGCAGTTCATGATAGAATTCCTATTGATAGCGTATAGTTAAAGAGGGTGATCCCTCTCCCCTTTGTTTCAGGCATACATTTCGTTTCGCTCAGGACGCGAAGAGGAGGTGTGACAGCTTCTGAAGATGTTTCCTCATGCAGATGAATCTGTTGAAAGGTTGAGCAATGGCATATGAGATACGGAAAGCGGCCGTTCTCGGCGCCGGGGTCATGGGTGCGGCGATCGCGGCCCATTTCGCCAACGCGGGGATCGAGTGCGCGCTCATGGATATTGTGCCTCCCGCACCGCCGGCCGGCGGCGGACGGAAGAGGGCAGGGGAGGATGCCGCCGCCTGGCGCAGCAGCCTTGCCGCTTCCGCGCTCGGCAGAATGCTCACGTCAAAGCCTGCCGCATTTCACACAAAGAAAAATGCCTCTCTGATCAGGACGGGTAATTTTGAAGATCATCTGGGCTGGCTTCGAGAGGCGGACTGGGTTGTGGAGGCGGTAGTTGAGGATCTGGGGATAAAGCGGCAGCTTTTCGCCGGGATCGAGAACTATCTGAAGCCGGACTGCATCGTTTCCACGAATACGTCGGGGCTGTCCATACGTGATATTTCCGCACGATTCAGCGGGAAGCGGAAGGAAACGTTTTTGGGGGTTCACTTTTTCAATCCGCCCCGTTATATGAAGCTCCTGGAGATCATCCCCGGGAAGGAGACCAGGCGGGAAATCGTGGAATACCTGACGACGTTCTGCGAGGAGCGGCTGGGCAAGGGCGTGGTGATCTGCAGGGATCTCCCCGGTTTCGTCGCCAACCGCATCGGCACCTTTGACATGGCGAACGCCATACGCCTGATGGTGGAAAAGAATTTCACCGTCGAAGAGATTGATACCGTCATCGGCAGGGCGCTGGGCAGGGCGGGAAGCTCCATATTCGGCACGCTGGATATCGTCGGTCTCGATATCGCCCGTCACGTCATGAGGACGCTCCATGAGACGTTGCCCGAAGACGAGGGCAGGGATGTCTTCGTTCCTCCGGATTTCATAGACCGCATGGTGGAGAAGAAATGGCTGGGGAACAAGACGGGAGGCGGGTTCTACAAGAAGACCAAAGATGACCAGGGCAGGGATGTGAAGCTGGTCCTCGACTATCGGCGCATGGAATACGTGGCGCAGGCCCTTCCCCTGTTCGATTCCGTAAGCCGGGCGAAAAAAGACGAGGAGGAAGTCGCCGGCAAGATCAGGACGTTGTTCAACGGGACCGATGCCGCGGCGCAGCTCGCGCGGGAGTACCTCTGCCGCAATTTTATCTATGCCGCCAACCGTGTTCCCGATATTTGCGACGACATCCTGTCCGTGGATCGGGCTATGCGATGGGGATACAACCATCAGCTGGGGCCGTTCGAGACCTGGGATGTCGTTGGGGTCCGGGAGGCCGTGGCCGTAATGGAAAGGCTGCGCTTGCCGGTTCCCCCGAAGATACAGGAGATGCTCAATAACGGCTATGAATCTTTCTATTGCAAGGATGGGGTGCAGGGGCGAGACGGCCTCCTCATGTATGATTTTGGGACGAAGGATTATCGAAGGATCGAGGAGAACCCGCGGGTCGTCATTCTGTCTTCCCTGAAGGAGCGGGGAAAAATCATCAAGCGGAGTACGGGCGCCAGTCTGGTTGACCTGGGAGACGGTGTCGCCTGTTTCCAGATTCACACCAAGATGAATGTGATTGACGATGATGTGATCCGGATGCTTTCCGCCGGTTGCGACATTGTCGAGAAGGATTTCCTGGGCATGGTGATCGGCAATAATGACGTTAATTTTTCCGCGGGAGCCAACCTTCTGAAGGTGCTGCTGGCCTGCCAACAGGGAGAGTGGGATATCCTGGAACAGATGGTGTCGGCGTTCCAGGATGTGAACATGCGGATGAAGTACCTGACTCGGCCCGTTGTTGCCGCCCCGGCGGGGCTTACCCTCGGCGGGGGTTGTGAAATCGCCTTGCATGCCGCAAAATGTCAACCCTGCGGAGAGACTTACCTGGGGCTGGTGGAAACGGCGGTAGGCGTTATACCGGCGGGCGGGGGCTGTACGGAACTGATGGTGCGCCTCACGGAGGGGCTCCCCGATGGTTTGGTGGAGGCGGGACTCAATCTGCAGCATTTCACCGCCAAGGCCTTCGAGAACATTGCAATGGCAAAAGTGGCGACCAGCGCGGCCGAGGCGATGGAGATGGGGTACCTGAGGAAAACCGAACAGGTAAGCATGAACCGCGAACGGCAACTGTGGGAAGCAAAACAGGTCGTTATCGGCCTGGCGCGATTTTACCGGAAACCGAAGCAGGCCTTGATCCCCGTAATGGGTGAGAACTTCCGGGGGCTTGCCGAGGCCATCCTGTACAACATGCGGCGGGGCAATTATATTTCCGACTATGATGTGTTCGTTGCCCGGAAGCTTGCGCATGTCCTTTCCGGCGGCGACTGCCCCGAAGGGACGCTGATCGGGGAACAGGAAATCCTGGACCGGGAGAAAGATGCGTTTTTGAGTCTCTGCGGGGAACAGAAAACTCAGGAGAGGATTATGCATATGTTGAAAACCGGTAAGCCTCTGAGAAATTAGCCTGCGGCTGAGATCGGCAGGTTGCCGAAAGGTCGTTATTGCAGGCTGCTCAAAAATGTCCAGGTGCAAGGCCCCCGAAATTCTTCGCCGTGAAGCGTATTTGGCGTACGTTGAGCGGCGAAGGATGAGGGAAACACCGCAGATGGGCGTTTTTCAGCAGTCTGGGGGGGGGGGAAATCATGAGTGATGCTGTTATTGTGGCGTCCGTGAGGAGCGCCTGCGGGCGTTACAAAAAAGGCGGACTTGCCGCAACCCGGGCGGAGGATATCGGTATCCAGGTCGTGAAAGGCCTCCTGGCGCGGGTTCCCGCCGTAATGCCCGGCGAGGTGAATGATGTGATTGCCGGGTGCGCCTTTCCTGAGGGCGAACAGGGGCTTAATGTAGGTCGGGTGCTGGCGTTGGGGGCGGGTCTGCCGGTGACCGTCGCCGGGGTGACGATAAACCGGTTCTGCTCTTCCGGATTACAGGCCATTGCCGATGCGGCGGCCATGATCGGCGCCGGCTGGGCGGAGGTCGTTATTGCCGGCGGTTGCGAAAGCATGTCCCATATCCCCCTGGGCGGGAATATTCTGCGACCCCATCCGGACTGGGGCGATCTTCCCAATACCTATGCGACCATGGGGATTACCGCCGAGAACATTGCCGCCGCTTGCCATATTTCCCGGGAAGACCAGGATCTCTTCAGCGTGGAAAGCCACCGCCGCGCCCACGAAGCCGTAAAAACCGGCACATTCTCCGAAGAAATTGTTCCCCTGCAAGCCAACCGCTATAAAACCGCCGAGAACGGGAAACGGATCAGAGAGAAGGTGCTTTTTGAAGTTGACGACGGCGTACGGTGGCCCACCGGCGCCGAGGAACTGGGGAAACTCGCATCCCCCTTCCGGCGGGGAGGATCGGTCACGGCGGGGAATTCCTCCCAGATGACCGATGGCGCGGCCTTCTCCCTGCTGATGTCCGCCCGGAAGGCGGCGGTGCTGGGGATCAAGCCTCTGGCCCGGCTTGTCTGCTATGCCGTGGTGGGCTGCCAGCCCGAAGAAATGGGCGTGGGGCCCGCCCTGGCCATTCCCAAAGTTTTGGCAATGGCGGGTCTGAAAACGAAGGACATAGACGTTTTCGAGATCAATGAGGCATTTGCCGCCCAGGCCATTTACTGCCTGAGGGCATTGAACATAGAAGACCGGTGGCGCATGGGCGAGGTGAATCCCCACGGTGGCGCCATTGCCCTCGGTCACCCTCTCGGCGCAACCGGCGCCAAGCTTACGGCCCAACTGCTCCATGAACTGAAGAGGCGTCGGGCGGGAAGGGGGATCGTGGCGATGTGCGTCGGCGGCGGCATGGGAGCGGCGGGCATTTTCGAGATGATGCCGTAGGATCGTTATTGCCTTCCCATCAATTCCAGTTGACAGAATGCATATCCCTTCCGTATACTTCAAACCGTTGCACGAGGAAACGACAGAGGGTGTTTTTTCTCCAATACCTCGACAATCGGCTGTACAATAGCAAAGAACAGGAAGTTCCGGGAAAATAGCGCTTTAACAACATGCAGTGGTGTTTCTAAAAAAAAGGGGGTGCATGATGAGAAAAAGCAGGCTGTTTTTTTTCGTTATTTTGTTCTTTCTTTCCCTGTTTTTTTTGCCGCTGGAGGGGAGGGCGCTGGCAGCGCCCTATTACCAGGGGAAAACGATCCTGCTGATAGTAGGAACCAATCCCGGGGGTGGGTACGACAACGCAGCCCGGATCGTGGCGAGGAACCTGCCGAAATACATACCGGGAAAGCCAACGGTTATTGTACAGAACATGCCGGGCGCCGGTCATGTGATCGCGGCCAATTATCTTTACAATATCGCCAAACCGGACGGCCTGACTATAGGAACCTTTAACCGGGGCTTGCCGTTTGCGCAACTCACCAAGGTAAAGGGGGTCAAGTTTGATCTTAAAAAGTATGCCTGGATAGGCTCCATGGCCGTTGAACCTACCGTCTTTTTTATCCGTGCCGATCTTCCCTACCGGAATGCCGATGACCTCAAAAAAGCCAAGGAACCGATCATCGTGGCGAGCGAGGGCCTGGGGACGACGGGTTATCAGTTTCCCATTCTTCTCAGGGAATTTGCCGGCATCAATTTAAAAATAATCAACTATCTTACCGGCGCCGACAGCAGGCTTGCCATCGAGCGGAAAGAGGCAGACGCCCGTGCCGGTTCGTACAGTTCCGAGAAACCCATGATGAACAGGGGGGTAATACGTCCCATCCTCCGGGGCCAGGTGTCGGAACCGGATATCAAGAACCTGCCCGTAAACGAGGATCTTACCACGGACAAAAAGGGAAAAACGATCATGGCCATGCTTTCCTCCGTAGATAAGATCGGCAGGCCTTTCATGTGTCCGCCGGGCACGCCGGCGAATGTGATGAAAATCTTACGAGATGCTTTTACCAAGGTGGCCGAGGACCCTGAAGTAAAGGAGCAGGGCAAAAAGATAGGCATGACCATTGACTACAGCGATCCCAATGAGTGCATGAAGATATTGAGGTTTGTTCTCGATCAACCGGATGAAGTTGTTAAGGATTTCAGCAAGTACGTATCGTTCTGAAAAAAACCGGTTCAAACGAGCATCCCGACCGGATGGGGGGAGATGCGAGGAACATGAAAGTCGGATTTGCCCAGTTTGAGCCGGTTTTCGGAGATATCGGCAGGAACATTGAAAAGGCCGAGCAGCTTCTCGGAGGGACGGAGGCCGAACTCGTGGTTCTCCCCGAGTTGTTCAACACGGGCTATGTCTTCACCTCTCGTGAGGAAGCCGTTGCCCTTTCCGAGAGCATACCGGGAGGAAAGACAACGGCAGCCCTCTCGAGGATTGCACGGGAAAAAGGCATCCACATCGTGGCCGGTCTGGCGGAGAGGGCCGGTGACAACATATACAACTCGGCGGTTCTGGTTTCACCGGCCGGACATCAGGGGACGTACAGAAAGACACACCTTTTTAACGAGGAAACAATCTGGTTTACCTCCGGCGATCGGGGATTCCAGGTTTATGACATCGGAAATTGCAGAATCGGGATCATGATCTGCTTCGACTGGTTTTTCCCCGAGTCCGCGCGCATCCTGGCGTTGAAGGGCGCCGATGTTATCTGCCACTGCGCGAATCTCGTATTGCCCTTCTGCCAGGACGGCATGGCCACCCGGTGTCTTGAAAACCATGTCTTTGCCGTAACCGCCAACAGAACCGGCACGGAAAAACAGGGGGGAAGAAACTGTCTGTTCACCGGAAGAAGCCAGGTCATGGGACCGGATGCCGATGTATTATACCGGGCCGGGAGCGACACGGAAGAGGTCGGTGTTGTGGATATTGATGTACTGGCGGCGAGGGACAAGAAGCTGAACCGCTACAATGATCTTTTCAAAGACAGACAGAGCGGTCTCTACGGTGATCTGCTGAAACCGTTTGCCGGCGGTCAGTGATATGGGTCTGTTCCGCGGGGTGATATCGAGGCTGGGCGGGAATTTTTCACTTGAAAAAGGATATCCTTTGGGGTATAGGTGCCCCTCACCGGGCGGTTAACTCAGCGGGAGAGTGCTACCTTCACACGGTAGAAGTCACTGGTTCAAATCCAGTACCGCCTACCATGAAAATCAGGGGGTTGCGGGAACAGCCGGAATCCCCTTTTTACGTTCTGTTACCATCCCCGCGGTTTGCCGCGGAGGAAGCGAGTGAATGCTTACCAGGAGGATTCCTCAACCAACACTATTCCTTCAGGTTACCGTTCGGGAAGCGAGATCTTCAAGGTTCCACCTCTGCCCAGTATGTCGTGCAGGTGCACGTATCCCTTTAGTTTCAGCTTATCATTTACGACGGCGAGGGTGGTGATTTCATTTTCCTGCATGAACTCGATCGTCCGGGCCAGAGAGGTATTTTCATCAATCGTTTTTGGCGATCTCGTCATCAGTTCGTCAATGGTTTTGTTTTTGAAATCCTGACCCTTGCGAACAAGACGCCTGACATCCCCGTCGGTCAATATTCCCACCAGGTGTTTTTTCCCGTCGGTAACAAGGACAAACCCCCTGTTCTTTTCATCCATTTCTTTGATGGCGGCGAGGGACGGTATTCCGGCCTGGACTATCGGTATCAGCGTTCCCGTGATCATGACATCTTTTACCGTGGCCCTCAGCCTCAATCCCAGATTGCCGCCGGGATGAAACTGGTAAAAATCGCTTTCCCGGAAATTCTTTTTTTTGATAAGGGCGACGGCAAGGGCGTCTCCCATAACCAGGGCTGCGGTGGTGCTCGATGTGGGCGCCAGTCCGAAAGGACACGCTTCCTTTTCCACCCCCACGTCAATTACTACGTCGCAGGAGTGGGACAGGGTTGAGGAGAGATTCCCCGTAAGGGCAATAATGGGTGTGCCGAGGTGGCGGATGGCGCTGATGATCAGGTTGAGTTCGTTTGTCTCACCGCTGTTGGAAATAGCAATGACGACATCTTCCTTGGTGACGATTCCCAGGTCGCCGTGTATCCCCTCTACCGGGTGAAGAAAGAGGGCCTGCGTGCCAGTACTGGTAAGGGTTGCCACGATTTTTTTCCCGATCAGTCCGGATTTCCCGATGCCGGTAACGATGACCCTTCCTTTGGACCGGGAGATGATGTCCACGGATTTGGCAAAGCCGCTGCCGATCCTGTCTCTGAGACGTAAAATACTTTCCGCTTCTATTTTCAGTACTTCACGCGCTTCTCGTATCGCCTGATTCCTTTTCATCTGGTCATGCCTTTTTTCCGTTGTTCATCCCTGTTCATTTTCTGCTCCTTTTCCCGAAGGAGGGAAAAAACCCTGTTCGGCGGCCAAGCTACCAGAAAACAGTATCCCTGACAAGGAGGTTTTTCTCCGGCTGCACCGGGGGTTACTGTCGGGGATGCAATTTTGACTTTTTCTGCGTCGTCATTTGTGTTAGTAAGGCGACGATTGCTATTTTTGTAAGCTGAACCGAGCTGGGGGGGAAAATGAGGGCAATATTTCTATCGGACATTCACCTGCGGAGCAGGAGAGACAGGGGGTATGAAGACCTCATGAATTTCTTGGGGCTCATCAGCGGTGAACGGGTTGATAGTGCAGGGACTGTTTCCTCCCAACGGTTGGTCGTTGATTGCCTTTTTATCGCAGGCGATTTTTTTGATTTCTGGTTTTGCAAAAAGGATCATGTATATCCTGAATTTCTCGAAGTGATTGAGAGGCTTGTAGCGATTCAGGCGGCAGGCGTGCAGGTTAACCTCTGCGAGGGGAATCACGATTTTTATCTAGGGGATTATTTTTCAAAGTCACTGGGGATGAACGTTTTTACGGATTGGGCGGTGCTGAATCTGGATGATCAGAAAGTACTCCTTTCCCACGGAGACACTATTGATAGGAAGAACAGAAAATATCTCCTCTTGAGAAAGGTATTGAGGAGCAGTCTTTTCTATCGTCTGCAACGCAGGCTGCCGCTTTCCCTCCTCTGGAAACTGGCGCGGATCAGTTCCCGCATGAGTAAGGAGCTTACGATTGCTTCCCAGGAGGCGCTGGTAGGGAAAATGCAGGCCTTTTCGTTGGAGAAGTTGCAGGACGGTTTTGATGCCGTGATCCTCGGTCATTGCCACAGACCGCTGCTGAGAGCATACGCAATGGGAGGCCGGAATAAGATTTTTGCTACTCTCGGCGATTGGGGTGAGCATCATTCCTATCTCTATTATCAAGACGGCCATTTTGCGCTTTCGTCCTACCGTCCCTAATCTTCCTGCATTTGCAAAGCGGAGAAAAACTGGACAGATTCGCGCGGATGTGGTAGGCAGAAAGTCGTTTCCGAGGGGTGAGGCATTGAATTTCGGGGGGATAGGACAGGAGCATGCTGAATTTGCGAAGGCTTCCTTCGTGGTGGTGCCTGTCCCCTATGATCTTACCTCCACCTATCAGTCCGGATCACGGCGGGGACCGGGGGCAATCCTGGAAGCTTCCGGCAATATGGAGCTCTACGACGAGGAACTGGGCAGGGAAATTTACCTGGCCGGGATTCATACCATGCCCGGCGTGGAAGCGGATGCACGAGGCCCGGCGGAAATGACCGCAACCGTGTGTAAAACGGTCGCGGGCGTTATTGCGTATGATAAAATACCCGTGATTCTGGGAGGGGAGCACAGTATATCATTGGGGGCCGTGCAGGCCATGAAGGAGAAATATCCCGGCCTGTCGGTACTGCAGCTTGATGCCCATGCCGACATGCGGGATTCTTATCAGGGCAGCCCGTACAGTCATGCATCCGTGGCCCGAAGGATATCGGAACTATGCCCTGTCGTCCAGGCCGGGATCAGAAGCATGAGCGTGGAGGAAGCCTCTTTTCTGAAGGCCAGCTCTGTGAAGACCTTTTCCGCTGATTTTATCGCCGAAGAGGCCGAGTGGCGGAGCGAAATCTGCGGAACGCTCAAGGGAGACGTCTATTTGACGATTGATCTCGACGTCCTTGATCCCGCCATCATGCCCTCAACCGGGACGCCCGAGCCGGGTGGCATTTCCTGGAGGGATATGTTGCGGCTTATCAGGGGGGTTGCCGAGCGATGCCGGATAAGGGGATTTGACGTTGTTGAGCTTGCGCCCATACCGGGGATGGTCGCCCCTGATTTCCTGGCGGCGAAACTGATCTACCGCATTATGGGTTATCTGACAGAGGGAACAAACTAAACGCTCGGTTTACGACTCACGCAGACGGCGCGGGTGATGATAGATGATGAGGGCGTGAGAAGCGCTGGTACGGTCCGCCCGGTCGCAGGGAATAAGGATAACGGTAAAAAATAACAGATAAAAGGAGAGGAACCTTGGCGGTATTTGTCCCCAAAATGATGTTTTTGACAAAGGGTGTGGGTTCTCATAAGGAGGAGTTGCACTCATTTGAACTGGCGTTGAGAGATTGCGGTATTGAAAAATTCAACCTGGTACAGGTCTCCAGTATCCTTCCTCCAAACTGCAAGGTAGTTTCCAAGACCAAGGGCTTAAGTCATTTGCGCCCCGGCTCCATAACATACTGCGTGCTTAGCCGTTGCTGCAGCAACGAGCCCAGGAGGCTTCTCTCCGCGTCGGTCGGGTTGGCCATACCGGCCGACAAGAACGCTTACGGATACATCAGCGAACACCACGCGTTCGGCCAGACGGAAAAGCAGACCGGGGAATACGCGGAAGACCTTGCCGCCGCTATGCTTGCCTCTACGCTCGGCATAGATTTTGATATTGATGAAAGCTGGGATGAGAAGAAGGAAATCTTCAAGATAAGCGGGAAAATAGTGAGCACGCGCAACATTACCCAATCCAGTATCGGGAAATACAACGGTCATACCACGGTCGTCGCCGCCGCCGTTTTTGTTTTTTAGCTCTCCTACAGTTAGGGGTGTTCTTTCCCTGCCCGTCGGGCAATCGTTCCCATCAACGCTGATGTCGGGGAAAATTTCACGGGATGGGAATGGAGCTCGGGCGGCAAGAGTTATGCTCCGTTACCTTCTGCGCGGTACACAAGCACTCCGGTAGGAATTCTTTGAAGCTCTCCTTGAGCAAGCTGCGGAGAATCTTCGATTCCTAAGGAACATCATCGTTCATCATTCGCTCGCTTACCCCGCGGCAAGCCACGGGGAATGCGCTCGCTGCCGAATTCGAGAACATCGTGAACCTCGGTTTTTTGATGCTCTTGTAAAAATGTCTCCAAAACGTTCGTTTTACAGCGGCTTCGCAAAAAGCGCCGGAAGCAGGGCGCGCGATTGACCCTTTGCCCCGTGGGCAGGGCGCTTCAATTGTTACGGAGGCGTCAGGTTTTTACGTTGTGCGGTTTAAGCAGGGCGCAACAAGAGAAAGGCCAGGAATATGTTTTGGAACTACCTGCGGACGTCGTATGCCTACGTGATTCCTCCGATTCTTGGTTTTCTCGTCCTGATGGTTCTGGCGCTGTTTTCCCTTCTGCGGGCCAGGAGGAATCCTACCAATGTTTTGTTTGCCGGGATCTGTTTTCTGGGGGCCATCATCAACGCCGACGTAGCGCTCGTTTCGCTCATTCCCGACAAGTCCCTGGCCCTTAGGGTGGACCGGTTCACCTATTTTTTCTTTGTCTTCAGCATACCGGTGTATATAGAGTTTGTTCATGCCTTTCTCGGAATCAGCGGGAGGAGGTGGCTTGAATATCTCGCCTACCTGTTCAGTCTGATTTTCCTTTTTTTCACTCCATCGCGGCTTTTCATCAGCGGTCTTCACACCTATGAGTTTGGAAATATTGCCAAGGCAGGGCCCGTATTCCATGCCTTCTCGGCGGTTGCCGCCTGCACCGTTTTTTATTGCCTGATCACCCTGCTGAAGGCGATCAGAAACGCAAACGATAATCTCGAGAAGAACCGGATGCAGTATATTCTGGGAGGCATCGGGTGCAGCGCCTTTTTTATCTTCCTCAATGTCTTGCCCGTAAACGGGATCGGCGTTTACCCCATGAGCAATTTCAGTTTTATTCCCGCACTTTTCATTGCCTACGGCGTTCTCAAGTATGATCTTCTCGATATCGGCGCCGTGCTCAGGAAAGGCACGGTTTATTTCGTTCTCATCGTTATCCTTACGATTTTATACGTACTCATCATCTATTTCCTGAATGCCGTTTTTATGGGATCGGGGTACGGCGGCTCCGTGCTTGTTCCCTTTGCCCTGGCCCTGCTCATGGTGCTGCTCTTCAATCCTGCCCGGGAACGGGTGCAGGTTGTCATAGACCGCCTTTTTTTCCGGGGAAAGTACGACTATCAGAAACTTCTCCGGGACGTGAGCGGGAAGATGACGTCGCTGCTGAGATTTGATGATATCAAGAATCTGTTGCTCAGCTCCATATCCGAGGCACTGCAGGTCAACCGTGTGTGCCTGCTGATTTACGGCGGGGAGATCGGCGCCGGGGGAGATCTTGATTCCGCTCAGGAAGGCGCGGAGCAGGGCCTGTCAGGCGGGGAGGATGCGCTGTTTTACGAATGCGTTGCCGGCGACGGGGAGGTAGTGGGCAAGAACGTATTCGGTCGCGTCCATCCTATTGTGGCCGTTCTCGAGACGACGGTTAAACCGCTGGTCCGAACCGCCGTTGTGGGTAAATTTCAGCCGGTGGAAGCGCGGGAAGCGATTATTCAGCTCTTTGACCGTTTGCAGGCATCTCTGATCGTTCCTCTGATTTCCCGCGGGCGGCTGGCGGGCATTATAGCCCTGGGACAGAAGAAGTCCGGAGAATTATACGTGAATGAAGATATGGAGCTTCTCGTTACCATAGCAAACCAGAGCGTTATCGCCCTGGAAAATGCAAAGAGCTACCGGGAGATTGAGAAGCTGAACCTGGGGCTCGAGAGGCGGGTGGAGAAACGAACAGCCGCGCTGAGACGGGCGCTGGAAGAGAAGGAACAGGCGCAGCGGAAGCTTGTGCAGTCGGAGAGTCTTGCCGCTATTGGCCAACTGGTTGCCGGTGTGGCCCATGAGTTGAATAATCCGCTGGCCAGCGCCTCCAGCCTTATTCAGACGGGCGTGGAATCTATCGGCAAGTGGAATACTGAGGATGCCCCACGGCGGGAAGTGATGGATGACCTCCGGTTTTCCCTGAAGGAATTGCGCCGGGCGGGAGACATCGTGAGAAGCCTGCTCGACCTGTCGCGCCAGAAACAGACCTACGTGGAACCGGTGCATATCAATCTGGCGATTGATGATGCCCTGCGGGTTTTATACAACCAGTACAAACATCTGCCGGTGGAAATTGAAAAGAACTACGATGAAGCCCTGCCGGAGGTAGAAGGGAATTTTGCCAACCTGGGTCAGGTGTTCATCAATGTGATTAAGAATGCCCTGCAAACCTTGCCGGGAGGCAAGGGGAAGATCACCCTTGCCACCCGGTACCGGAAAGAAACGGACACCGTTATGATCGAATGCCGTGATACGGGAAAGGGGATCCCCGGCTGGCAATTGAAGGATATTTTCAAACCTTTTTTTACGACCAAGGCGACTGGTGAAGGGACGGGACTTGGACTCTACATATCCCATGAGATCGTCAAGCGACATGAAGGGGATATCTCTGTGACGAGCGAGATGGGCAAGGGTTCCGTCTTCACGATAGAGCTGCCCTGTCGGAGGAGGGGACAATGATCGGCCTCATGGTTGTTGATGATGAAGAGGGCGTCAGAAGATCGCTCCGGAAAGTGCTGGAGAAGGATGATTACCGTATTCTTCTGGCGGAAAACGGGGAACAGGCGATCCGAATCGTCCGGGATGACGGTCGGAACATTGAGACGGTGATCTCCGATTATAAGATGCCCGGCATTGACGGCCTGGAAACGCTCACGGAGATAGGCAGGATCAATCCCGAGATCACCCGGATCATGCTCACGGGCTATGCCACCATGGAGAGCGCCATTGAGGCGGTTAATGCCGGCATTGACGGATTCCTCACCAAGCCTTTTGAAAATACCGAGTTGAGGGCCAAGGTAAAAGAATATAACATCAAGAAGCGGTTAAAACAGTTTGTGTCGGAACAGGTCTTCCGCGAACTGCAAAAAGTGGGGAAACGCATCATCCCCCGGAAGCAGAACGTTACCGTCCTGTTCACCGATATCCGCGGCTTTGCGAAAATAGCGGAACAGATAAGCCCGGCGGAGCTTGCGGAACTGCTCAACGCACGCTATTTTTCACCGCTCGACGATATTATTTTCCAGTATGACGGGACGCTGGACAAGCATATCGGCGACAGCATCATGGGCGTATTCGGCGCGCCCATAACCGGCGCGGATGACGCAGCGCGTGCGGTGCTCTCCGCTCTCGCGATGAGGGAGAAAATGGCCGCCGTAAACGAGGCGCTTTCCGGTGCGGCGCACCGCATTAACATCGGCATCGGCGTCAGTACGGGCGAGGTTATGGCCGGGATATTCGGTTCTTCCCGAAAGAAGGAATATACGGTTCTCGGACCCCCGGTAAACCTGGCGGCGAGACTGGAACGCCTCGCCGGAGGCAATCAGATACTTATCTGCAATGAAACGTACCGTCAGGTAAAAGACCTTGTCCGCGCCGAGAAGATGGAGCACGGCGCAATAAAGGGCATCGAAAGGAACCTCGACATCTACAACGTTACGGACAGGATATAGAAAAACACCTTGACAGGTTTTCGGGCGTGGTTTATACACTCCACTTCAATAGTGATAAGGGCAACAGGCAATGACGCGGGGTGGAGCAGTCCGGTAGCTCGTTGGGCTCATAACCCAAAGGTCAGAGGTTCGAATCCTCTCCCCGCTACCAAATAAATCAGGGGCGTTAAGCCCCTTTTCTTTTTCCTAAGGGGGTTGAGCATCATGCTTAAACCCCCGTGCCTTGTTTCCCGATTTCCGATCCGCTGATGTCGAAGGATTATCTGAAACAGGAAATCACCCCGGTGCGCCGGCAGTATGCCTCATCCCGGCTGTTTTTTGCTTTCCGCGGGAATGGAGGATAATGGTGCCGTCGTCCGCCAGAATTGCCATGGGATCAACCAGCAGGACGATCTCACAGGCCGGGCACTGGTAGTGCATGTGGCCGGAAAAAGGATTGTGTCCCAGATGCCTGAACATCTTTGCAGGTGAGACACCGCTGCTGAGTCCCCGCACCTCTATCTCGCCCTTGATCCCGCAGTTCGTGCATGCTATCGCCCGTGTCGGCATACCATCCTCCTATCCCCAGTAAGTAACGCGTCTCCAAGTCGGTGTCGTCTTGAGCAGTCTCCGACCCCGTTTTCTCGCCCTTGCGGCGCTTCTTTTAAAGATTTACGCAATCTGCCCCGCCCGGGTAATTTTGTATCCCCATCCGCCGGACCTGATCGAGTTGCGCTCCAAGCACGTCAAGGTGGTTCTCTTTATCCTTCAGTGTGGATTCGAGAAGTTCCCGGGTACCGTTATCGTCAGTCGCAAAACCTCTTAATTTCTTACCAGCATCACTGGACACGAAGCGTTTCTTGTGATTTTTTCCGCTACGCTGCCGATCAGGATCCTTCGGATGCCGGTCCTGCCGTGGGATGCGATCACGATAAGGTCTATGGTTTTTTCTTCCTGTTCCTTTAAAATTTCATCGAAAGGAATCCCGCGTTTCAGGTAGGGGATAATTTCCACATCCTGGCTATTCCCCGATACCCGCGTTACCTGCTGGTGGAGCTTGTCGTTTGAGGTCACCATGCTTTCATGCTCTATTTCCGTCATTACGGTGTCGCTCAGGCAGTAATCGGCAGCGCACTGCTGTATGTGCTCATCAATGACATGCAGCAGGTAAACCGTTGCCCGGTATTGCCGGGCCATGTCAATGGCATGCCGTAATGCATTATCCGAATAACTGGAAAAATCTGTGGGGACGAGAATACGTTTTGGCGCAAACATAAATGGCTCCTTTATTTTGTTGGCATAAAAAATCATTTCGGGGACAGGTATTGCCGTTCTGATGTTTGATTGTTAAATTACGGCGCGCATGAACGGAACGCAACGAGGATTAAATGGAAGCCGAATGGTAGGTAAAAACTACTTCTTAAGAATCGAAGATTCTCCGCAGTATTGCCCAGAGATTCACACCGTCAGAGGCTTTCCCCCATTGAGCCGTTCGTATGCATTGATGTATTTCTCGATCATCACCTCCGGATCATGCTGCAGGCGGGCTTCCCTCATGATCCGCTTGATTTGCTTTTCCCGGATTTCTCGCGGGCGTCGGTGAAATCGGACGGATTTTTCCAGGCCGTACCAGAGTCCTCCCGTGTCATAATCTCGAAAAAGAAAACCGTTGCCGGAATCGGCCAATGCGCCGTCTTCAATCAGGGCGAGCTCCTGGATTTTGTCATGGTATCCGCCCGTATCGCGGTTGGTGGATGTTGCGCCGAAGAGGTTGCCGACTTGGTCGATCTGGCCGCAGGGTTCATAGAGAGAAGCGCCGAAAACGTCGCCGGCGGCGGCAAATCCCAGCATGGAAAGGGATTCGTTAAAACGCTGATACGTGATCTTGCCTCCGGAAGACCAGGCGATCCTTCCACAGATATCCTCATGCGTCCGGTCGTTCCCGACGCCGTTCCCGACGATAGCAATTTGGACGTCTCCCCAGGCGATAACGAACCGGTGGGCAATGTCTTCCAGAAGTTCGATCCCCTTTTGCGCAGGATCGAGACGCGAGGGCCAATATAAAAGAATGGCATCGGGATTGACGTTGAGGCCGGTGCGTTTCTGGAACTCCACCAGGTTTTCCCGCTTGGCGGCGATGATGTCATCGTCGGGACCATATTTCCGGACTAAAGCGGCGCACTGTTCCGGATACATGGCTCGGGCGGGGGCGTTGAGGATGGTGAGAACGGCGCCATGATCGTATTTTATGCGGACTTCCCGGCGAACACTTTCGGGAATGATGGGACGGTCGGCAAAATGATTATCAACAATTTCCCGGAGAAATCTCCTTCCCACAAAACTGACGAGGCTTGCGTTCTTGATTGCCGTGGCCTGGCAATCGAGGGAAGGTTTTCCCCGGTCGTCCGATAGGTAGAGATAGTCGGAAAGCTTTGCCGTATCAGCGCCAAAGAACATGTCCGGGGGGATATGTCCCGTGTGGACGTTGTGCAGGGTGTGGAGGATCGGGCAATCGTGTAATTTCGCATAGGCGGTAATGATGCCGCCTGCCATCCAGTCATGGCTGTGAATAATGAGATGCCCCCCGTTTTTTGCCCGCAGACGGGCAATGACGTGGTTGACGAGGGCCTTCTGGAACTCGGCGGCGTTCAGAACGGGGTCCCCCGCATAGGCGCCGGCAAGATCATTAAATACCGCAGAGGTTACCAAGTGAATGCGTTCCGGATCAATGGTGTGGATGATCCGGCGCCATTGATCGTCATCCAGGTTGCTTTCCTGCTGGAAGCGTTTCTTGAGATTCAACGTGGCGAGGTGGCATTCAATGCCCCGACGGGTCAGTCCATCGCACAGGGCGGCGATAACCTCGCCCAGACCGCCGCACTTGCCGGAAATGAAACGGGCGAGGGGCCCCATTTCGTCGGGCAGTCGTCCTGTTTCCGGTGCGATAAGAAGAATGGGCGTTTTTTCCCGATTGCGCATGATGAATCCGGTAGCGAGTGCATTCCCCGTGACTTGCCGCGGAGTAAGCAAGTGAATTCGGCGGCAAGCGCATTTCCCGCAGCGCGCTGCGGAGCGCTTCAATGTTTGATGGAACCTTAACCGCTTCCATCGGGAGGGGCAATAAGGATTAAAGGGGCGTAAAATGGGAGGGAAAATCTACCTATGAAGCAAGAGAAGAAAGGTACGCGCGGAGGTTCGTCTTTTTGTTTTTTATGCCGAATTTTGCCCGGAGGTTTTTCCGGTGAAAGTCAACGGCTGTTGCGGATATATTGAGAAGTTCCGTGATTTCTTTGGTGGTCTTCCCCTCTTTGACAAGATTGGCGATCTGGATCTCACGCGGGGTAAGATCCAGATAGGAAGAAGAGAGGTTGCGCAAAAAAGGCGATATGACGTCCTGTAAATGCCGCTCAATGATTTCCACGCGGGCGGACTGTTTTTTATCCAGTTTCAGGCGCTTCAAGTCTTCCAGATGGGGCAGCACCAGTCTTTTTACATTGGCCAATACCTGCTCTTCCAGGACGGCCTTGTCTTCTTCCCGGTGCTTCAACAACACCTTCAGCGCGGTGTTTGCCTCTTCGAGGCTTTGTGATTTCATCAGGAGCTCCAGTTCCCTTTTTTTCAGGGCTTCCTCCGCCAATGTCCGTTCGGTAATATCCAGCAGGGACATGACCGCGTTTCCGGTTGATGGTATTGCCGTAATGATCGCCAGCACATGCCGTATTGTCCCCCGCCGGTCGGTGAACCGGAATTCACAGCCGGCAGACGCCTTTTTGAAACGTCCCCCCCGTTGCAATGCGCGGTCCTTAACGTGGGCCAGGTCATCCGCCCACACGAACGTTGTCCAGCATTTTTTGCCCTCAATTTCCGCCCGTGAATAGCCGGACAATAGTTCAAACTGTCTGTTTGCCAGAACAATCGCCGCATCTTCATCAATAATGACGGTTGCCGTGCCCGTATTTTCAAATATCGTCCGGTACCGGATTTCCGATTCCGTTAATGCGCTTTCCACACGCCTTCGTTCGGCGCGCTCATTCGCCTCCTGAAGCGCCCTTGTTACCGCCGGACCGAGACGCGACAGCCGGTCTTTCAAGATATAATCGGTCGCCCCTTTCTTGAGGAGTTCGATGGCCCGTTCTTCCCCCAATGCCCCCGAAACAAAAATGAACGGCACATCGGGACATCTCTCCGCGGCGATCTTCAGCGCCTTTAGCCCGTCAAAAGAGGGCAGGGAATAATCGGACAGAACAATGTCCGGAGAAAACTCATCCAGTTCCCTGATAAAATGCGCTTTTGTCGCGACGCACCGTGACGTAAAATGCGCACCGGCGTCTGCAAGCTCATATTGTATCAACTCAGCGTCCGTAGGGACGTCTTCGAGGATCAGTATGCGTAATTCCTTATCCATGGCGACCTCCATGCAGTCCGGGAAGAGCGGGTTTACATCCCCCCTGTTTCATGAGGATAATGCGTTGTCGTGTTCATCCGCATCCAATAGGCTCCGATATCGGCGATGAAACGCGAGAATTCGTCCGAATCCAGGGGCTTGACGATGTAACTGTTGGCGCCGAACGAATAACAAGTGCGCTTATCCCGGGATTCATTGGAAGAGGTAAATACGACCACGGGAACAGGTCGTGTGCGTTCATCGGATTTGAGGCGCTTGAGCACCTCAATGCCGTTGATCCGGGGAAGCTTCAAGTCAAGCAGGATCAATTTAGGAAGTTGCGCTGCCGGCTCACGGAGGCAGCCCTGCGCGCCGAAAAAATAATCGAGCGCTTTTGCGCCGTCCTGCAACGCAAGCACCTGATAGCTCATATCATGTTCACTGAATGCATACAAAATCATTTCCACATCGTGGAGATTATCCTCAACGAGGAGAATATCAGTTGCAGTCATATCGTTCGTTTACCTCCCGTATCGGAAGCGTGAAATAAAAACAAGCGCCCTGGTCAATTTTCCCTTCGGCCCATGCCTGTCCGCCATGCCGGTGGATGATGCGCTGGACAATGGCAAGGCCAACCCCGGTTCCCTCGAAATCATGGGTGCTGTGCAGTCTCTGAAAAACGCCGAACAATTTATCATAGTATGCCATATCGAGGCCGATACCGTTATCCTTGACGTAGTACTCGATTTCGTTTTCCTGCGGGTGTCCGCCCACTTCAATATTCGCCACTTTCTTGAATTTGGTAAATTTGACCGCATTGGAAAGCAGATTGAAACACACCTGTTTGATGAGCGCCTGGTCTCCATGACAGTACGGCAAATCCTTTATTTTCAATTTCATGGTTCTCCCCGGATTGATGATCTGCAGTTCTTTCCATACGTCCCGGATAAGATTGTTCATGTCTATTTTCGAGGTGGCCATATCCTTCCTGCCCAAGCGGGAGAACGCCAGAAGGTCGTCAATGAGCTGACCCATCATCCGCGCATTGTCTCTGATGACGCCGAATTTCTGCCGCGTATCTTCATCGAGGGCATGGGCATGATCTTTGAGGATCATGCGTGCGTATCCGTCAATGGCGCGCAGGGGGGCGCGGAGGTCGTGGGAAATGGAGTAACTGAAGCTTTCCAGCTCACGGTTTGCGTGTTCCAGTTGGGCCGTCCGTTCTTTCAGTTCCGTTTCAATTCTCTTCCGTGCGGTGATATCGCGGGCGCTGATGGCAACGGCGTCGGTCTGGCTGCCGAGGGTGAATACCGGATTGGCGATGTAATCGTAACGGTGGAGACCATCCTCCAGGGGAAAGCTCAGTTCGCCCCGGTAGGGCTGCCCCGTTGCGAAAACGCGCTCAATATCGGCTTCAAACTGTTCCATGGCCTCCACGGGCATTTCCAATTCGCGCCACGTTCTGCCGAGCAACTCCTCCCCCGTTCTGCCGAGGGTTTTGAGCGCCGAGGGGTTGGCGTAGATGTAGCGTTTCTGGCGGTTCCACATATAGACATGATCCGACGTCGCCTCCATGAGGGTGTCCAGGATAAGCTTCTGACGGGCCAATTCTTCCTCCGTCCGTTTGCGTTCGGTGATATCCTCGTTGAGGGCCACCGCGCCGAAAATACTTCCGTCCGGGTCGCGGAGCGGCACGGCGGAGTTGGTGATCGTCTTGCGCGTGCCGTCGAAACATTCGATAATGAGCACCTCATTCAGGCTGGTCTCACCTTTCTTGACGGCGCGGGATACCGCCCAGTCGTCGGGATTGAGCGGAAGTCCCGAATCTGCCCACCAGGCCTTGTATTCATGGAACTTTTCCGGGCCGATGTAACGCGCCCCACGCCAGATCTGCTGCCCGGCGGCATTACCATAGAGAATCGTACCATTCCCGTCCGTAAACCAGACCCCGATGGGCAGATTATCCACGACTGCGCGGAGCTGCATTTCGCTCTCCTGCAGGGCTTTTTCCATCTGCTTGCGCTCGGTGATGTCACGTCCATAAACGTTGACATAACCGGCATCGGAGATCGGGGCAAGAATAAAGGAGTAAACGCGCTTGTCATATTCAAGATCAACAGTCTTCTGTGATTGACACCGCAACGCCTCGCAAACCAGATCGCGCCAGAATGGAGGAGCATGGCCACCCACCTCGCACCGCCAATGACGCAGCAAGGACCGACTGGTTTCGTTTGCATACAGGACGATGCCGTCGTGATCCAGCCGTAACACCGGAGAGGGATTTTCGGAGGGGAATTTTGCCATGTTTTTAATTTGCTCTTCCACATGTTTGCGCTCGGTGATATCCAGGAACAGCACGGCAAACTGTCGCGGCGCGGGACAATAGGCAAACACCTCATAGTGCCTGTTCAGCGCCGATGAATAATCCTCAAAGTGGACCGGCCAGCCCGTGAGGGCAACGGCCCCGTAAGTCTTGTGCCAGTGGTCACCCTCATCAGGAAGTATCTCCCGCTTGGTTTTGCCGACCACCTGTTTCCGCTTGAGGCCGGTAAGACGCTCGAAAGCCGGATTAACATCCAGAAACCGGTAGTCACAGGGTTCGCCATTCTCATCGCAGATGATTTCATGGAGGGCAAACCCTTCCGTCATTGCCCGGAAAAGCCCGCGGTAGCGCTCTTCGCTCTTCTGCAACGCTTCCTCAATCCGCTTCTGCTCGGTAATATCGTTGCCGGAGCTGATCGTGCAGGCGACCAAGCCGTTTTGGTCTCGTATGACGCTGTTATGCCAACGGATGATTCGTTCTCCGCCGCTTCCGGTCAAAATCGGATTTTCATGAAAAACGGCGTTCTCGGCATTTCCGGCAACAAGCTCCATAAAGACCTGCTTTGAGCTGTCCCTGAGTTCTTCCGGTACAAACGTGTCGAACCAGTTTCGGCCAATAATTTCCTTTTCTTCGTATTCGAGAACTTCGCATCCCTTCTTGTTGATGAGCGCAACCGTCTGATCGGCGTTGAGAACCACAATAATGACGCCGGCGACATCGAGGTAGCGTTGCGCCCGTTCCTTCTCTTCCTGCAGCGCTTCCTGCTGCCGGAGAATGTTCCGGAAAAGGAGGCGGTAGGGCTTTGCAAACCCCGTTTCAATGATGGCTTTATAGATGAGATAGAATGAGATAAGTTCGAAAAAATGACCAATCAGATTGGAGAGGCCGTAGACATCGAGATAAAACGTGAATGCCAGTTCGGCACCCATGGCTAACAGGATGGAGGCGGCAAGGTACCTGAGGACGATCTCATCGAAATAGCTGCGGTTGTTGTAGAGCAGAACAAGAGCAACAAGCATTAGGAACGAAATGACATATTCACTGAACACTTTAAAGGGCGTTAATCCGCTCCCTTCGACATAACAGGCGGGAAAGATCTCCCAGATATGAATGGAAAAGAGGAGGGCCACGGTCGCCACGGTGAAAAAGAGGAGGGTGGCTGCGCCATTAAGCCGACGTTTTAAAAAATAGGGAGCGACAACGAGGGAGATGCTTTGGACAAAACGGCTTGCAATCCATAGCTGTGTGGGCAGATTCGCGCTGTCCGGAACAAATATCCCCATGCCTTTGTAACTTAAGGTATGGAAAATGGTCAGTAGGGAGACGGACAGGTAGGCGATGCCGATGAACAGGAGATAGTTGTTCTCCAGGATGCGGCGTGAGTTCCAGGCGAGGATAAAAAGACTGATGCCGATGGCAATGCTGAATAGTTCGCTGAGGGTATGAAACAGGAGGTAATGATGAAGACTTATCAGATACAGCCCGATCAGCACGGCTGCGCCTGATAACATCTCCGCCAACGCTCCGGAGATGAGCGGTCTTTGTTTCGATGCAGGAGCCGGTATGTCCAAGGGTTATCTCTTTTGGGGCCGGGGGCTTCCCGGCCGGTTTATTATTTCCCTCTCTTTGGATATCTAAATGATTTTTTCTGTTCATTCAAGCCTTAGATTGAGATTTTTTTCACGGAGGGAAAACAACTCCGGCAAAGAGTGCGCTCTCCGCCGGGGCGATGGCCTTCTCATCGGCGGAGGCGATTCCCCGATCAGGTTCCCCGTTGACCCGTTTGGCGGCCTGAGTCGTTTTACCCGCCCGTGTCAGCGCAGCAAATCTGTCAGCCGTTTATCGGCCTCTTTCCAATTGATGATATTCCAGAATGCATCAACAAACCGGGCCCGGTCGTTCTTGTAATCAATGTAATAGGCATGTTCAAAGACATCGAGAACCAGAATGATTCTGAACATAGGGTAAACGTTTGCATTATGCTTCTCAATCTGCATGATGAGGGGTCTCTGCGTCTGCCCGCAATAGGTCAGGGCGGCCCAACCCGATCCTTCGACGCTGGTTGCTGCCTGGGTAAATTCTTTCCGGAAGCGTTCAAAACTTCCAAACTCGGCATTGATGGCATCGCCTAACAAGCCCTGCGGCTTGTCATATTTGCCGGATGGCGCCAAATTGCCCCAGAAGAGGGAATGCAGCAGGTGGCCGCCTATGTTGAACGAAAGTTCTTTCAACGTTGATTTCATATCCACGTCGTTCTGCTCTTTGCGGGCCTTTTCGAGCTTTTCCAGAATGGCATTGGCTCCCTTGATATAGGCCTGATGATGCTTTTCAAAATGGATTTTTAATTGTTCTTCGGAAATGTGGGGTTCAAGATCCTTATAGCCATAGGCTAATACCGGCGATGTATAAAATTTTTTCTGTTCCATGGTTCTTCCTCCCTGCGAGAATGTCTATAGGAATGATTCCTCCGGCAACGGTGCCGCTTCTTGGGCTGCACGAGATCGTTTGTGAAGCTCCCCGCCCACGGGGCGGGGCTTTTGTAGGGTGCGCCCCGGTCATTTCATTCTCGGATGTCTGTCCTCACGATATGCAGACGGTATCTCCAGAAGGGGAACGACAATCTGCGGTTTGTATTCGATCCTCTGTACGTCCGTCTTCAAAAGGTGTCCGAAAAGGTTTTCGATGCGATCCTGAAGCTGCTGCCATCCTTGTTCCGGTGTGTTTTGATTCATAGTAATTCCTCCTGTCTTCACGTATAAGCGTTGCTATGGTTGTTTTATGATGTCTTAGACGTTTCAGGAAACGGCATCCGCGTTAAATTTGCTCGCTCGGCATTCCCCGCGGCTTGCCGCAAAGAAGCTTCAAGTCCTGACCGCTTCCTCATGCCTTCGAGGAGAGTCGGGCCGCTATCTTTGCCACATGCTCGCCCTGGAACAGGGCGGACTGCCGTTCATTTTCACTGGGCATGCGCTTGCCGTTGGACCCCGCAATTGTGGATGCCCCATAGGGGGAGCCGCCGGTTATTTCATCCATGCGCATCTGCCCCTTAAAGGTATAGGGCAGACCGACCAGAATCATGCCGTGATGCAGCAGAGTGATGTGAAAGCTGAGGAGCGTGGACTCCTGGCCGCCGTGCTGCGTATTGCTGCTGGTAAAAACGCTTCCCACCTTTCCCACCAGGGCGCCATCGGTCCAAAGTCCTCCGGTAGCGTCGAGGAACTGGCGCATCTGGCCGCACATATTTCCAAACCGTGTAGGCGTGCCGAAGATGATCGCGTCCGCGGACGCCAGATCGTCCACTTTACAGACCGGGACAGAGGCAAGGCTTTTCTGGAATTCCAGCGCGCCCATTTTTTTCAGAACATCTTCCGGGAGTGTTTCCGGGACGCGACACATGCTAACTTCCGCATTACCGACACCCCGTGCTCCCTTGGCCACAGCCTCCGCCATCCGATGGACATGGCCGTACAGGGAATAGTAAACCACTAAAATCTTCATGACCTTCCTCCTTTCACCGGGGAGATTCACTGCATCGTATTCGGGAAAATATGACGTGCCGCTTTGGCGATAAAAATGGAGCAACCGGGGGGCAAAAGCAATAATGATTGATGGTAAGATAATTGGTAGGCAATAACTACCATATAGAAAGGCAGAATATTGCACCGAAACCATTTGCAGAACCGCTGCGATTTGCCGCGCGTGAGCCTTATATGCGAAGTTCCTGCAACCGCAAAAACATAATCATAAATAAATGCTATCGCCAGTTGCCTATTGTTATTTGATGATATTTGTCCTATACTAAAAATAGTTTCTCCAGGAGATTGCTCCTGCGGGTGGTCCTAAGGGAATCCCGCAGCGAGCGCATTCCCCGCTGCTTGCTCAAGGGGTACGGGCGGATGATGAACGGGCCAATGGTTGAAGGTTCTCCGCAGTTTGTTGCAGAGAGTTCCGATACATGCTTTGTCAGAGAGAAAATATGAAAAGTGGCAGGATATTGATTGCGGATGATGACGATCTCAGCCGAAATAACCTGGCTGAGCTGCTTGTTGCGACAGGTTATGAAGTAACGGCGGTGGCCGACGGGCAGCAGGCCATGGACGCTTTAGTGGAAGATAAATATGATCTCGTCGTGACCGACCTTAGGATGCCCCGGGTGGATGGTCTGGAACTCCTTAAATTCCTGAAAGAGGTCAGCCCTGAGGTCGTCGTTATCATGATCACGGGTTACGGGACCGTGGATTCGGCGGTTAATGCCATGAAGCTGGGGGCGTTTGATTATATTACCAAGCCCCTGAAAGATGATCTTGTCAAACTGACCGTCACCCGTGCCCTGTCCTATGCCAAGCTGAAAGAGGAAAATATCATCCTCAGGGATAGCTTGAAGGAAAAATATGGCTTCGGCACGATGATAGGCTACAGTGATTGCATAAGGCGGGTTTTTGAAACCATTGAAAAGGTATCTTCAACGGACAGTACGGTTATTATCTATGGGGAGAGCGGTACGGGCAAGGAACTGGTGGCCAGGGCCATACATTTTAACAGTAACCGGAAAAATTTTCCTCTGGTGCCGGTAAATTGCGGCGCAATTCCCGAGGATTTGCTGGAGAGTGAGCTGTTTGGTCATGAAAAAGGAGCGTTTACCGGCGCCATACGCAATAGAGTAGGCCGTTTTGAACTTGCCCAGGGGGGTACCATCTTTCTCGATGAGATAGGCGATATGAGTCCCGCCCTCCAGGTTAAGGTGCTCCGCGTTATCCAGGAAAAACAATTTGAACGGATCGGCGGTGTAAAGACCATTAATGCCGATGTAAGAATTATTACAGCAACAAACCAGAATCTGGAAAAGGCGGTCCAGGAAAAGAGGTTCAGGGAAGATCTCTTTTACCGGATCAACGTGATTCCCGTACATCTTCCGCCTCTCCGGGAGAGAGGTGCGGATATCCCTATCATGGCCAATCATTTCCTGCAGAAATTCAACAAATTGAAAAATAAAAACGTGACTATGATAAAACCGGAAGCCATGGATTACTTTATGCGTTACCCGTGGCCGGGGAACGTGAGGGAACTGGAAAATCTTATCGAAATGCTGGTGGTCATGAAAGAAGATGGTGACATCGGTGTTGATGATATTCCCACCAAGATACTCAATTGTGGGAGCGGGGGATATGTTTCCGCAGATATAGAGATGCCTGCAGAAGGCATATGTTTCAATGATATGGTTTGTCAGTTTGAAAAAGAACTGCTCTTGAAAGCCTTGAAAAAAAGCGGGGGCATTAAAAACAGGGCTGCCAAGTACTTGAACTTAAACAGGACCACGCTCGTAGAAAAATTGAAGAGATTCAATATGATCGAAGGCGGCTGAGCAGGGGAGCATTACCAATGGAAAGAAAAATCCTGGTTGTGGATGATGAGACGGTAATCCGTGATTTGTTCGATCAGATATTAAGCGCTGCCGGCTATGACGTTCGCGTGGCCGAGAGCGGGGAGCAGGCCCTGGGGATTCTGAAAGAGGAGCCGATTGAAGTTATATTCCTGGATCTTAAACTGTTCGGTATGAACGGCATTGAACTTTGCCGGCAGATTCGCAGCAATCATCCCCTTGCCATTATAAATGCCATAACCGGATGGGCGGCCCTTTTTGAAATCGAAGAATGCCGCGAAGCCGGTTTTGATGATTATTTTGTAAAACCTGTTGACATGGGGGTAATTTCCCGTGCCGTCGAAGGTGCTTTTGAAAGAATCGAACGATGGAAAAGGAAATACCCTCGTAAATAGGTGCCAGTTGTTCCTCTTCTCACTCGTAACTGCCCATAAAATGCAAAAAATGCCATAATTGCCACCCGCTCCATTTTTCTTCCTTTTATATAAAATTTATCCCTCTTACCTTTCAAACCTCCCGGAACAATCTTTATTTTTACTATTAAAGTTATTTTATCGATATGCCGAATATATTGGCATATTGTTTGAATAAACATTTTACGGGATATGCTTGCGTTTCCAAGCATCGCTAACGTCTCCGAAATACAGCGGAAGTAAAATACTTCATTCCCCCCTCCGCTTCGCTCCGGGGGGAATGCGCGACTTGAGCAGCTCACTCATGATTCTCCCTCCGCTCCGCTGCGGGGAGAACCAGGAGTTCGAACAGATGCCTCTCCGGGGCACTGCTCAACTCGCGTAATAAAATCCGGGGATGAGGTGACATGGAGGCAAGGGAAAAGCATGAAAGTTTGTTTAGTAAGTTAGAAATTATTTTCTGCGTCTGGCAGAAAATAATTTCGTTAACGCACTTATCCCGTTTATCGGGGTTAGGGGGGTAAGCTATGACTAAAATAGTTACAACAAAAGAATTGGCTCAATTTCTCAGATTGACGGAGTCGACCATATGCAAGTTGGTTGCAGATGGACAACTTCCCGGGTTCAAGATCGGTGACTCTTGGCGATTCGATATGGATGAAATAATGCAGCATATTTCAGAAGCCAAAAACGCAGCGAAACAAAAAAGGGTGGCAAATAAATCCGTAAGAAAGGGGTAACGAACGATATGAGGGAAGAACTTAAGGCAATGGGCGAGGTAGTGAGATCAATGACGGAACGTGACGGGAAGTATCTTACCTTTTCACTGGCGGGAGAGGAGTACGGAATCGGCATATTGAAGGTGAAGGAGATCATCGGGATGATGGCGATAACGATGGTTCCGCAAACGCCTTCATTTGTGAAGGGAGTCATCAACTTGCGTGGCAAAGTCATCCCCGTGGTGGACCTGCGTTTAAAGTTCGCCCTGGAGGCCATGGATTACATGGAGCGGACCTGCATCATTGTTGTGGAGATAGGACGTGAAAACGGCCACGTATTGATAGGGATCGTGGTGGATTCCGTATCGGAAGTATTGAATATCAAGGCAGGGGATATCGAGGAGACGCCGAACTTTGGGAACCGGTTGAACACGGATTATATCATGGGGATGGCGAAGGCCGGGGGTGGCATCAAGATACTGCTCGATATTGACAAAGTGTTGAACGACGAGTCTTTGGACGGTGTGGGAAAGGCGGCGGCATAAAAGATGGGCATCCCCCGTTAAGCAACGGGACGCTTCGGTCTACCCGGGTGCGTCCCCGTAAGCCCCGCTCTCCGAGGGGTGAGCTTCACTATTGGTATGAAACAAAATTGCCGGGGATTTAAAAAATGCGCCTTCAGCCGGGAAGGCAAAAACCAGCGAACTCGGTGAATTGGTGAATCCGGCAGCGCTTACCCCGCAGCGTGCTGCAGGGTAAGCGCACGAATATTTAATCATATAGAATCTTCAACTGGTTGGGAGGAATACTGTCTGAGGGATGGGAATTGTTTTTCCAAGGAGTAAAAATGGGACGTAATGTAAAACTATCCACCAAAATACTTTCGCTCTGTGTCGGCATTGTTGTCTGTTTTAGTCTTCTTTTTGTGTGGGTTTTCCCCATGTTCCAGAAGAGTGTGGAAAACTCGAAATACGCAAAAACCAAGGAGCTGGTTGAAGTTGCCTGCGGCGTGCTGGAATATTACGCCGCACAGGCCGGAACCAATGCCATACCTGTGGAGGAAGCAAAGAAACGGGCGATAGAAACGGTCAAAAAATTGAGGTACGGCCAGAAGGATTATTTTTGGATCAACGATATGCACCCCCGGATGATCATGCATCCCTTCAAACCGGAACTGGATGGTCAGGATCTGTCGGACTACAAGGATCCCAACGGTAAGCGGCTCTTTGTAGCCTTTGTGAATGCTTGCAGGGGTGGCGGTGCCGGCTTTGTGGATTACTATTGGCCGAAACCCGGTGAAAGCAAGCCGGTGCCCAAGATTTCCTACGTTAAGGCCTTCCCGGAATGGGGGTGGATCATCGGCAGCGGTATATATCTCAATGATATGAATGAGGTGGAGACTAATTTTTTACACGATGCCTTCTTTATTGCGATGATAGCGGGTTTGCTCATTATTGTCAGTCTGATCTTATCGTTTTTCATGAGCCGCTCCATAGGGCGTTACATAAAAAAGGTGGCGGAGAGTCTCACCGAGGGGACGGCACAGGTTGTGGCGGCTGCGGCGCAGGTATCTTCGACGTCTCAGACGCTGGCGGAAGGGGCAAGCGAACAGGCGTCTTCACTGGAAGAAACATCGTCAACATTGGAAGAAATGTCGTCAATGACGAAGCAGAATGCAGACAATGCCGGCGAGGCGAGGGCGATGATGGGAGAGGCCCAGCGGATTGTCGGGAAGGTCAGCAATCATATGGAGGAGATGACGCGCGCGATAGGCGAAATAACGGTGTCCAGCGAGGAGACGGGCAAGATTATAAAGACGATAGACGAGATAGCCTTTCAGACGAATTTGCTGGCGCTGAATGCGGCGGTTGAGGCGGCACGCGCCGGGGAGGCGGGGGCGGGATTTGCGGTGGTTGCGGATGAGGTGCGGAATCTGGCGTTACGTTCGGCGAAGGCGGCGAAGACCACGAACGAGTTGATAGAAAACACCATGAAGGCGGTACGGAACGGCAGTGAGCTGACGAAATCCACCCAGGAAGCGTTTCGGGAGAACATAGAGGTATCGGGTAAAATCAGTCATTTGGTGGAAGAGATTGCGACGGCTTCTCAGGAGCAGGCAGAGGGGATATCGCAGGTGAACAAGGCGGTAGCGGAAATGGACAAAGTGACTCAGCGGACTGCGGCCAGCGCCGAAGAGACGGCGAGTTCTTCCGAAGAGATGAGATCACAGGCCGAGCAGATGAAGAGATATGTGGGAGAACTTACCGTCCTTGTTGGGGGAAAGGGGAGGGACATGAAGACAACCGGCAATCAGGGTGTAGGCGCTGGTGGAAGAAAGCGGGCCGGCGCCGGGAAGGATGCATACGGAGTGCCCGCCATCGCTGCCGGTCACAAAATCCGTCCCGAGCGGGTCATCCCTCTTCATGATGGCGATTTTAAAGACTTTTAGCTTTTTTCACATTGTTCTGAAAACGTGAAGGGAATCCTGGCGCTTTCGAGACAAGGGATTGGGACCGGGATTTTTCAACAGAACATTATGATATTGAAACCCACGAGATGCCTCCTTGCATATGGTGTTATTGCCTTTTTGATCGGTGTCGCTCGTATTGTAGACAGGGGGATATGCCTACAATTTTGGGGAAGCGGACGTTGGGGGAGGGCGGGCGCGGGATGCCTCACCCTCTGAGCGGGGAGTTTCCCTTCCCTGGGGTTAGTCATGGAGATTCTCATGCAGAGACAACAATCCGGATCGCGTGGCGGACTGAATAGTTCGACTCTGAAAAGTCAGACGCTGGCAGAACGTTACGAATACCTGAACAGGTATGCAAACGATAGTATCTTTATCATCGAACATAACGGCAGGATTGTAGAAGCAAATGAGCATGCGGTATTCTCCTACGGCTATGCACTTGATGAATTGCTGGACATGAACATCAGAGAAATCAGGGCATCGGAAACCCTCAACCTTCTTAATGCGGAAATGGAGAGGATATTAGCAGGCGAAGGGATGATATTTGAAACGGTCCACCGGCGGAAGAACGGTACGACATTTCCGGTGGAGGTAAGCTCACGAGGTGTATCCTTGGGAGGTGAAAATTATTTCCTGAGTATTATACGTGATATTACTGACCGGAAGTTGGCTGAAGAGAAAATAATCCGTCTCAACCGGATGTATGCCTTCATCAGCGAAATCAATCATGCCATTGTGCGCGTACGGAGCCGGGAAGAACTCTTTGAGGAAATCTGCCGGATTGCCGCGGAATACGGCAAATTCCATATGGCATGGATCGGTCTGGTGGATAATGAGCAGAGGTCAGTGAAGCCGTTTTGCCAAACGGACGAGACGTTTGCATTGAGAGAAATACCCGTCGCCGAGGATGGTGAACAAGCAGGGCTTAGCCCATTCGGAAGGACCGTCAGAGAATGTCGGTGCGTTGTCTGCAACGATGTGCAGAGTGACCGGACACTATCACCATGGCGCGATGAATTAACACGCATCTCCTGCCGTTCCCTGGCAATGGTGCCTTTTCAGTGTCAGGGCCATATTGTGGGGATCCTCAATGTTTATACCCAGGAAAAGGATTTTTTTGACGAAAAGGAAGTGAGGTTGCTGGAAGAGATCGGGATGGACGTCTCTTTTGCGCTGGAAAAAATGGAAAACGACGCTCAATGCGAGCGCGCCGAAGAGGAATTACGGGCTGCAGATGCCCGCTACCGCGTTCTCTTTGAATCGGCGCCGGTAGGGGTTAACATCATTGACCCGGAAACGAGAGCCCCCCTGCAGTTTAACGATATTACCTGCCGTCAGCTCGGTTACACGCGGGAAGAATTTTCCCGTCTTAAAGTATTCGATTGGGAAATCTCCTGTTCCCAGGCAGATCTTTATATGGCGGATGTCCTCCGCAGGGGGCAAGGTACCTATGAAACCCAGCACCGGACGAAGAACGGCGAAACAAGACAGGTCATAATTACAGCGCGGGTAATCGAACTGGGGGGGAGGCCTGTTTTTTATTGTATTGTCCAGGATATGACAGAACGAAAACGCCTGGAATCGCAACTCATTCAATCGCAAAAAATGGAAGCCATCGGCAATCTGGCCAGCGGCATTGCCCATGATTTTAATAATCTGCTCATGGGTATCCAGGGGCGTTCATCTCTTCTTCTGCTTGATATGGAAGACACCCACCCCCACTACCGGAAGCTCAAGAGTATTGAGGAGTACGTACAAAGCGGCAAGGAACTCACCAGGCATCTTCTGGCGTTTGTAACGGGTGGGAAACCCGAGGTCAAAACAACGAACATGAATGAATTGGTTGAGAAGGTTTCCTTGATGTTCGGTCAAACCAGAAAGGAAATAACCGTTCACCGGAAATATACGGCAGATCTATTTATGGTGAAGGTTGACCGGGGGCAGATGGAGCAGGTACTATTAAATCTTTTCGTTAATGCTTGGCAGGCGATGCCCGGCGGCGGGGAGCTCTACCTGGCCACGGAGAACGTTATCCTCGATCACGTCTATGTGAAGCCCTTTTCCATTGAACCGGGGAATTTTGTGAAAATCTCCGTCACCGATACCGGCATTGGCATGGATGGAAAAACGAAAGAGAGGATATTCGAGCCTTTTTTTACCACCAAAGAAACGGGAATGGGAACCGGTCTTGGCCTTACTACGGTCTACGGCATCGTAAAGGGGCATGGCGGCATAGTAAACGTGTACAGTGAAAAAGACGTAGGAACAGTTTTCAACGTATATCTCCCCATTTCCGGAGAGAAACAATTGGTAGAAGAAAAGAACATGAAAGACAAGATACTGAAAGGGAAAGAGGTCATTCTCCTTGTGGATGATGAGGAAATGATCATTGAGGTGACAAAAGAAATACTGGAGGTTCTTGGCTACCGGGTTCTGGTAGCCAGCGGCGGAGAGGAAGCCGTAAACATTTATCGGGAGAGAAACGGCGAGATAGATCTCGTCATTCTGGATATGATGATGCCCGCTATGGGCGGTAAAGAGGCTTTTGAGATTCTTAAAGAGATCCGGCCTGATATCAAGGTAATTCTTGCCAGCGGCTACAATATTGACGGGCGGCCGGCAAAAATGTTGGCGCAGGGGTGCAGCGCGTTTATCCAGAAACCGTTTAGCATCGAAGGTTTGTCACAGAAAATAAGGGATGTTCTTGAGGGGAAATAGAAAAGAATGTCATCAACGGATTAAAGATCATCCTTAATTTACGGTGAAAAATCTTCGATACTATTTAAAGTTTCTCAGACATTCTGCCGATGGAACGGGTACATTTGTTGCATTCGCTTAATTAGTTGCGCACCGAAAGGTTTATGCTATGGCGAAGTTGTTCTACTCGACATCGGAAGTGGCAAATATATTCAGGGTAAACAGGGTTACGATCTACCGATGGGTCAAGGACGGCAAGGTTAAGGCCTATGGCATAGGCAAGCATCTGAAAATCCCTCTTTCAGAAGTCGAGCGGCTGCTGAAAGAATTCGGGTTCGCCGACATGGTTGTAGAAGACGGCAATAATGACCCGGCAAAAGACGGCGTAAGGAAAAAACTGGTTGTGGCTATTGACGATGATAAGCACATCCTTATGCTCATCAAAGAGCTGTTCAAAAGGAAAAGGCTCCATGAGCTCTGCCACCTGAAGACGTTTTCCGACAGTCTGGAGGCGGCCATGCGGATCGGCAGAGAAAAACCGGACGTGATCTTACTGGATATCGCTATGCCAGGGATCAACGGCTTCGAACTTGTGGAAAAAATAGAAAAGATCAACAAGGATGTAAGAATCGTAATTATGACTGCCTATCCTGCTGATAAACTAACTGATTTTTCGGAGGGCGTGAAAATTTTTCAATGTCTGGCAAAGCCGATCTCTTCCGAAGAGTTATACAAAACCATCGTTTCCGCTCTCAACTGAGCGGTGGGAGCTTTTATTATGAGTGCTAAGAGGCAAGATCAAGTTTGGCCGTCACGGGGCCACAGGTTGGTCCGGACGAAGTGTTTACGCGACTACCGGAGAGAAAACATTCAAGAAGTTCAATGGCTGACATTGTAGAGAAAAAGAATTTTTGCAGGGAGGAGGTAAGGGGAAAATGAATATCAATTTTTTATTGAAGCGGGGTATTCAAAGAAAGCTGATTGTTACTTTTTTGCTGTTGGGGCTTATTCCCATGGCTATCATGGGCACTATGTCCTATATCGGTTCATCACGAACACTGGTGGACCAGACAAATGACCAGATGCGGGGTCTGACGACCAAGGCGATAGAACAGCTTGATTCGCAGATGATGATCTACCGGATGCAGATGGGGCATCTGATGACACCCTTCAAAATGGTGATAGACATGATGCAGGTTGGCATGGAGATAGATCAGGGGAACCGGGATAATTTAATGGCGGAAATGGCCAAATTTCAAAAGGATTACCCGTCCTTTAAGCGGATGCGTCTGCTCGATGCCAAGGGCGATGAGAGGTTCACCAGCCAAGGTTCGGGTGCCGGCCAAAAGAATGAGGCTTCCAGCCCCTGGTTCCAGAAAGCGCTGACCAGCCAGGACGTCGTCTTCAGCGACATGTTGCTGTCTCCGGATACCAAGCAGACCGTATTGGTCATGGCAAAGGGGGTGCTCGACTCGGCGGGCAAGGCCTTTGCCGTGCTTGCCGTGGATATACTGGGCAGCTCCGTCACGGCGCCGGTTGATAACATCAAGATCGGAAAAGCAGGGTATGCCTATATAATGAACAAGAATGGAGATGTGGTCGCCTATCCCGACAAGGCCAAGATATTGCAACTCAATCTGAACTCTTACAGTTTCGGCAAAGAGATATTGCAAAAGAAAACCGGCCTCATGGAGTACGAATGGGAAGGCGCAAATAAAATTGCGTCATTTCTCGAATATCCGGCCATGCAGTGGACGGTGGTGGCGGCCGTTGATACGAACGACATTCTGGGAGCGGTGGACCGGATGAAGATGCTGTTTATCATCTTCGGCGTCTGCATGGCCGCAATTGCCCTGGTGATTGCCGTAATCGTTTCTCTCCGGATCGTGGGTCCCATTAATCGCGCCATTGAAGGCCTCAATGAAAGCGCCAACCAGGTGTCCTCCGCTTCGGCGCAACTTTCTTCTTCCAGCCAGTCCCTGGCCGAAGGGGCATCCCAGCAATCGGCGGGGATAGAGGAAACCTCATCCTCGCTGGAGGAAATGGCCTCCATGACGAAGCAGAATGCGGACAATTCCAATCAGGCCAATCTGATGATGGGAGAGACGAGCAGAATCGTGGATGAGGCCAATATTGCCATGACGGAATTGACGAAATCCATGAACGAGATTACGACGGCCAGTGAACAGACCGCGAAAATCATCAAGACGATAGATGAAATCGCCTTCCAAACGAATCTCCTGGCCCTGAATGCGGCGGTTGAAGCCGCCCGCGCCGGCGAGGCCGGTGCCGGTTTTGCCGTGGTGGCGGATGAAGTGAGGAATCTGGCCATGCGGGCTGCCGATGCCGCAAAAAACACGGAAACCCTGATTGCGGAGACGGTTAAGAAAATCAAGAACGGTTCGGATATCGTTTCCAAGAGTAACGAGGCCTTCGGCAAGGTTGCGACCGGTTCCAAGAAGGTCGGTGAGCTGATCGGAGAAATAGCGGGGGCAAGCCAGGAGCAGGCGGAAGGAGTTAACCAGATAACGAAGGCTGTGGCCGAGATGGATACGGTGGTGCAACAGAACGCGGCCAATGCCGAGGAATCTGCGTCTGCCGCCGAGGAGATGAGTGCGCAGGCGGAGCAGATGAAGGGTTATGTGGGAGAACTGGTGACGCTGGTTGGCGGAACGGGCGATAACCTCGCTCTTAGGTCGGAAGGGGGATTCACCCTGGACGGCAGTCCCGCGGGGGAAATGGCGATGATCGGGCGAAAGTATGACGCTGCCCATTCCCATGGTGTGCCGGTTCCAGCCCGGAGGAGCGCTGCTTCCGGTCGAGGCAAGGAAATCAATCCCGAGCAGGTTATTCCTATGAAAGAAGAAGGCGATTTTAAGGATTTCTAAAAGCGGGTCAGGCATTTGTGCTTCATGAAGCACAAATGCCTGACCGTTCGCGCATCTCATGAAGGACCGCTTTGCGGGCGCGGGCGGGGTGAGATGCGCACTGGGTAAAATGATTCTTTCCTTACGAGGAGGCCCACTCCGGCGGGCGGAGGACTTCTTTGTTGGCGGCCGGTCGTATCTTACCGGCCGTAGGGTGGGGGGATATTTTGATTATCGCAGAGCTGAGGGACACTGATTTTGGGAAAATCAGCCGGCTTGTCTATGAAAAGTGCGGGATCAATCTCCATGAGGGAAAGAAAGAGCTGGTGAGCGCCCGCTTGGGCAAGCGCCTGAGAGAGGGGAATTTCAAGTCCTTTGCCGATTATTACCGCTATGTAACGACTGAGGAAGGTACGGATGAGTTGGTTCGCATGATCGATTCCATCTCGACAAATCTAACGTATTTTTTCCGGGAAGAAAGTCACTTAAAAAAACTGCAGGTCATTCTGGCAACTATGATGGAAAAGGCAGGCCCCCGCGGCCGGTTTCCGAAATTGAGAATATGGAGCGCGGGTTGTTCCACGGGCGAGGAGCCCTATTCTATTGCGATAACCGTAAAGGAATGTATGGGGGGCAGGCCTATTGATGTGAGCATACTGGCCACCGATATTTCCACGAGCGTTTTGAAAACAGCCTCCAGCGGTATCTATATAAAGGAGAAGCTCAAAAATATCTCTCCGGTCATTGTAAAAAAATATTTTCAGTATGGATGCGATAAATGGAGCGGATATTACCGCATCAAAAACAATATCAGGGACACGGTAAAATTTGTCAGATTCAATCTTATGGAGGTGCCGCCTTCCCAATATTGTTTTGACGTCATTTTTTGCAGGAATGTTATGATTTATTTTGATAAACCGACGCAAAATGCCCTGACCAACAGATTCTATCATTGCCTGGAAAAGGGCGGCCATTTTTTTATCGGACACTCGGAAAGTCTTACGGGCTTAGACCACAAATTCAAATATGTAGAACCAAGCGTTTACCGGAAATGAATTTATGAGTGAGATTGTCGTCGGTATTTCGGATATAAAATGGAGCAACAATAAGGACGACGTTCTTGTTACGTATGCCTTAGGATCCTGCATTGCCGTTGTTGTTTATGATCCTAAAGCATGCGTGGGAGGACTTTTACATTTCATGCTTCCTGATTCGTCGCTGGATATTTATAAAGCCCGGGAAAATCCGGGCATGTTTGCCGACACGGGCATTCCCTTGCTGTTTAAAGCCTGCTACGGCCTGGGTGCGGAGAAGAAACGGATGATCGTCAAGGTCGCCGGAGGCGCCAGCATTCTTGATGATACGAGTTTTTTCCGGATCGGGCAAAAGAATATGACGGCGATGCGGAAGATATTCTGGAAAAACAATGTTATGGTGGATGCCGAAGATACCGGCAGTAACTACAACCGAACCGTGCGTCTTGATATGAATAGCGGCAAGGTTTATGTCAAGACTTCCGGTGGGGAGAACAAGGTATTGTAATGATTGACAACATATTAAAATCAATCGACAATATCCCCGCTTTTCCGGCAACTGTCCAGAAAGTGTCGGCATTGCTCAATACCGATGACTACTCGGCAGTGGAAGTGGCAAACGTGATTAAATACGACCAGGCTATTACCGCGAACATTCTGAGAATGAGCAACTCCGCCTATTTTGGCGCGCATGAAAAAATATATACAATTATTGATGCAGTGACCTTCCTTGGCCAGCAGAATCTCATCCGTGCCGTGCAGACAGCAGGCGTCTCAAAATTCTACCGGAAAGCCGCAAAGGGATACGTTGCCAAGGCCAGTGATTTGTGGGAGCATTCTGTTGCCGTAGCCCTTATGTCGCAAATTCTCTCGAAACGGGTATGCTGCCGGGAGAATCCCGTTCTCTATACGGCGGCGCTCATGCACGATGTAGGCAAGGTTATTCTGGGTGAATTTGTTCACGAATCATTCCAGAAGATCATGGAACTCGTTTCCGATCAGGGATATTCATTTCTCGAGGCAGAAGAAAAAATCATCGGGGTTGACCACGGAAAATTGGGTGGTAAAATTGCCGCACACTGGAATTTCCCCAAGGAAATCGAGGATGCGATTGCCTATCATCACCGGCCTGATCTGCTCAAAGACAGCGAGAGCGACGTCCCCTGGCTGGTGTATCTTTCCGACGAGTCTTGCCTGATGATGGGTCTCGACGGCGGCGTGGACGGACTGGCCCACAGGTGGGTGGGTGAGGGATTAACAAGGTTTAACCTTCGGAGTAAAGATCTTGAGCAGAGCTTTATCCTTCTCGCGGAGGATTTAAAGCGCGCCAAGGAGATGATTGCTATCGTATGAGAGGATGGTATTTTTTGTGAAAGGCACATTGGGGTGTGAGCGATTTCAACTGCTCGGAATACCCTTCGCCTTTTTGAAGAAGGGGGCGTTATGTCATTCAATTTAATGATCGTTGACGATTCAAACGCAATGCGGGCCGTGATCCGGAAGATTGTCTCCATATCAGGTTTTAAGGTGGACCGGTGCTTTGAGGCAAACAACGGCAGAGAGGCATTGGATATGCTGGCAAAGGATTGGGTTGATGTCATTATTTCCGATATCAACATGCCCGATGTCAATGGTCTCGAGTTGTTGAATGCTCTGAAACACGACGATCTCTATAAGGATATCCCGGTTATTATGATTACCACGGAAGGGAGCAGCGAGCGCATGCAGGAGGCCCTTGCCCATGGGGCGAAAGGCTTTATAAAAAAACCTTTTTTACCGGAAGATCTAAAACGCGTTCTTCATGAAGTCATAGGAGTGGGAGAGGATGGAGAATATGCAGAAGATAAAAGAGATGTTGATGGAGTCGATTTTTGAAGTTTTTGAAAAAATGTATTACATTTTCCTCGAACCGCTCGACACGGACAGCGGGACGTATGATATGGGGGCGTCCATTGGTTTTCATGGGCCTGCCAACGGCGAGATTCGGATTTTGATTTCGAAAAAAATGGCGGGAAAAATGGTGCAGAACATGTTGAACATCCGGGAGGAGGACGTGACGGCGAAACTTTTGGAGGATTGCCTGAAAGAATCGGCAAACATGATCTGCGGTAATTTCCTCCGTAAATTAGATTCGAACCAGGTCTTTAATCTGACTCTGCCGACATTTGACGGCAATCCCGTTGTAGCGGACTATACAGCTTCATTGAGAATAGCCTTTGAATCTGAAGGCGATGGTATGGGCGTGAGCATGAGCATGACGGATCAGACGTGATAAAACAAGACCCGCAATGAAAAAAGACATTCAGCTATACGAGTATTTGCTTTTGCCGGGTTATATATTCATGAACCATGAACCTACGCTGATATCTACGGTTTTAGGATCTGGTGTGGCGGTGACTGTCTGGGATAGCAAGAAAGAATACGGGGGTATGACTAATTACTTGTACCCCCGTGCCGAAAGGCGTGCGGAGATGACGGCTCTCTATGGGAACGTCGCGATAAAATGTCTGATTGATATGTTTCTGGAATCCGGATCGCTGGCAAAGAACATGAGGGCTCAGATATTCGGTGGCGCGAGGAGTGCATCGGTGGAATGCGTGAGAGTGGGGAAGGAAAATATCCGGATGGCCAGGGTCATTTTACGGGAGCAGAGAATAAAGGTCGTTTCGGAAGATGTAGGCGGAAGTTTGGGACGGAAAATCGTTTATAACAACTTTAAGAATGAGGCTATGGTTTACAAGGTTAATGTGCTGCGCAGCGGAGATTGGTATCCGTATCTCAAAAGGAGCAGGAAAACGTGAGCAGAATCAAAGTTCTGATAGTTGACGATTCCGCTATTGTCAGGAAAATATTTTCGGAAGAGCTCTCAAAACATCCGGATATTGAAGTCGTGGGTGTTGCTCCCGATCCCTACGTCGCCCGTGACCGGATTCTGAGTCTGAAGCCGGATGTGCTCACGCTGGATATAGAAATGCCGAGGATGGACGGCTTGACGTTTTTGAAAAAACTGATGAAATACTACCCCCTGCCCACCATTATCGTAAGTTCTTTGACACCGAAAGGGGGCAAGCTGACTCTGGAAGCCCTTGATATTGGGGCGGTGGATGTGCTTGCGAAGCCCGGGGCCGCCTATACCGTGGGTGACATGAGCGTGCAACTCGTGGAGAAAATAAGGGCGGCGTCAAGGGCAAAGTTAATAAGTCTCAGTGCGCGGAGTGCACCGGCGGCAAGAAGCGAATCCATCAAAGCCCTTGCCCAGACATCAAACAAAGTTATTGCCATCGGGGCTTCAACGGGAGGGACGGAAGCATTAAAAGTGGTTTTGTCCCAGGTGCCTCCGAATTCGCCGGGAATTCTGGTTGTCCAGCATATGCCTGCTCATTTTACGACTGCTTTTGCAGAACGGCTGAACTCTATTAGTCCGGTGACGGTCAGGGAAGCCAAGGATAATGATTCGGTTACCGCGGGGACAGCGCTGCTGGCCCCGGGCAATTTCCACATGATTTTAAGGAGGAGCGGCGCCCGGTATTACGTGGAGGTCAAAAATGGTCCCATGGTACATCATCAGCGCCCCGCCGTGGACATCCTCTTTAAATCAACTGCCAAATATGCGGGAGCTAATTCCATAGGGGTAATCCTTACCGGCATGGGGGCGGACGGGGCGGAAGGGCTTTTGGAGATGAAACAAGCGGGGGCATCAACAATAGCGCAAGACGAGGAGTCGTGCGTGGTTTTCGGGATGCCGAAAGAGGCGATTAAAATGGGAGCGGTGGACAAGATTGTCCCCCTGGATAAGGTTGCCGGGGAAATCGTGAGGATGGTGTAGATGATGGAATATGATAATTTAATTGCTTTATTGAATAGCATGGCTTCCGATATTCTTTTCCTTGATGGTACGAATATTGATATTCCGTCAACAGGCAAGTTCCTCAATCAATTGGACGAAATAATAAAAGAGGCGGAAAACGTCAAGGTAAGCGAGGTAAAAGAGGTAGCCCAGAGTCTTGCCGGTTGTCTGGAAAAAATTATTCTCGGCACCGATGAGGGAGCCGGCTTGACTCATTTGGTGAAAGGCACTTCCCTGATGCAGGAGATTGTGGATGCTTATAAAGCGGGCGGAGCATACCACGGTGACTTGGGAAGTTTTCATAACCCGGACAGCCCTTCTGCGGTTGCGTCTGCCGATTCGCCTTCTCCGGTTCCCGCGGGAGAAGAAGAGCCTCAGGCGGAAAAATTTCAGATACAGGATGAGTCTTTGCTGAAGGACTTTATCGTTGAGGGGCTGGAGTACATAGACGAAATAGAGGTTAATATCCTCAATCTGGAAAATAATCCCGATGACAAAGATTACATCAATGCCATCTTCAGGCCCTTTCATTCCATCAAAGGGGTTGCCAGCTTCCTCAATCTTGAAAATATAAGAGACCTTGCCCACAATCTGGAGAGCCTGCTCGACAAGGCAAGAAATGGTGAATTGCAAGTTAAACCTCCGCTGATAGACGTTGTCCTTGACGGCGCGGACGCCTTGAAAACAATGATCGGATCTCTGAAAAGCGAACTGGAGGGAAAGGGAAAGACACCGGTAAATATTGATTTGGCGGCGCTGGGAGCCAGAATAAAAAGCGTTGAACGGGGCGTAGCGATCATTACACAACCGGAAAAAATAGGTGAGATACTCATAGCAGACGGGGTTATCACAGAGGATGTGCTTGAAGAAGGGTTGAAGGTTGCGCAGGCAAGCCCCGAAAAGAAAATCGGGGAGGCCCTCATCAGCAAAGGCGCTGTTACACCGAAGCAGGTTTCCCAGGCACTGAGAAAACAAGCCGATCAGATAACTGATACCTCTACGGTCCGTGTGGATATAGGCAAGCTGGACGATATGATTGATATGGTGGGGGAACTGGTTATTACCCAGTCCATGATTCAGCAGGATCTGAAAAATCAGCTGAATGCGGACAAAAACCTGACGCGAGATATTTCCCAGTTCTTCCGCGTTACTTCGGAATTGCAGAGAGTATCAACCAGTCTGAGGATGGTGCCCATAAAACAGACTTTCCAGAGGATGTCCCGTCTGGTAAGGGATCTGGCCAAAAACGCCGGGAAAGTAATTTCCGTAGAAATGGTGGGTGAAGATACGGAAATTGACAGGAATATGGTAGACGAGATATACAACCCCCTGGTGCACATGATACGTAATTCCGTTGATCATGGCATAGAGCCGCCGGAAGAGCGGAAAAAAGTGGGAAAACCGGAAAGAGGGCTTATAAAACTGAAAGCGTATCACCGGGGGGGGAATGTCGTTATCGAGATAGCGGACGATGGGAAAGGACTGAATAAAGAAAAAATATTGCAAAAAGCGGTCAAGAATGGTGTTATCAGCAGTATGGAGGGGCTGTCGGACAGCGAGATTTATCGGTTGGTTTTTGTCCCCGGCCTTTCGACGGCGGAAAAAGTCACCGATGTCTCCGGACGCGGGGTTGGTATGGACGTGGTAAAGCAGGCCGTGGAAAAATTGAGAGGGAAAATAGAGATTGAGAGTGTCTCCGGCAGTGGCACCTCGTTTATAACTCGCTTTCCGCTTACCATGGCGATTATTGATGGTATGATTGTAAAGGTTGGCAGCGAACATTATATTCTTCCTACGACGGCGATACGTCAGGCATTGCGTCCTTTGCGGGAATCGTACAACAGTATTGTCGGCAAGGGGGAGACGGTGGACGTGATGGGACACATTATGCCTCTGGTAAGGCTGTACAAGATATTTAACATAGAGGCTGAGCACCAGGATCCCTGGGATGCAATTGTCGTAGTTGTTGAAGGTGAGAACCGCTCCAAGTGTCTTCTGGTGGACAAGATTATAGGAAAAGCAGAAGTTGTTATAAAATCTCTCGGGAGCGGGTTTAAAAAGGTCAAGGGCGTTTCTGGGGGGGCGATCATGGGAGACGGGCGCATAGGTCTGATCCTTGATCCTGAAGGATTGTTTGAACTGAGCGAGACAATACATTAATGGGTGACAAACATTGCATAAATATTTTGCCGATAGCCGGTTTTTAGGAGGTATGTATGGACAAGGATATTAAAATACTGATAGTCGATGATTTTGCTACGATGAGGAAGGTGGTGCGAAACCTCCTGAAGCAGAGCGGCTATGAAAACGTAGTCGAAGCCGAAGACGGCGTCACGGCGATGAGGATACTAAAAACGCAGAAAATAGACTTTGTCATATCGGACTGGAATATGCCCAATATGAGCGGCATCGAACTGTTAAAAGCGGTGCGTGGAGATGCCGATATAAACAAAACCCCCTTTCTCATGGTTACCGCAGAGGCCCTCCAGGATAATGTTGTGGCGGCTGTTAAAGCAGGGGTAAGCAATTATATCGTTAAACCGTTTACGGCGGAAGTTCTGAATGAAAAGATCCAGAAGATCATGGAGAAGATGTGAAACAATTTTAAATAATGAGGATAGATTATGAATGTTAAATTTATAAACCCCTTCCTGGATGGGACGATCAGTGTACTCAAAACAATGGCTTTCGTCGAACCCCAAGCCGGCAAACCGTTTTTGAAAAAAGATAATTCAGCCCGTGGTGATATTTCGGCGATCATCGGATTGACGGGAGATGCAATAGGCTCTCTGGCTCTCAGCTTCAGTGAAGGGGCAATCATAAAAATCGTGTCCAATATGCTGGGAGAAGATATCCAGGATATTAACCGTGATATAAAAGACGCCGTAGGTGAAATAACCAATATGGTTTCCGGCGTGGCGAGGAAACATTTGGAAGCGGAGGGTCTCAATATTATTGCGGCTATTCCGACGGTTGTTTCGGGGAAAGATCATTCCATACTTCATGTTCTGGGGGGACCAAGCGTAATCATTCCCTTTACCATAGTGGAAGGATCTTTTGTGGTTGATGTATGCCTGGGTGAACCGACATAGCAGATTAGGTCCATGATTGGCCCGTCAGTACCTGACGGCTATAGTGCAGGGGGGTCTATTCTATTGAGGAGAATGATGCTGATCCTGCGGTTTCTGGGGTCGCGGGGATTCTCCTGTACATATAATTCCTGATCGGCGTACCCGATTACCCGTGCTATTCTTCGCGATGCAATGTCGTTCTTTTCCAATTCCCTCCGTGCCGCAGAAGCCCTTCCGGTGGACAGTTCCCAATTTGTGGTTTCGGCCCCTTTAAAGGGGGCCGCATCGGTGTGTCCTTCTATGGCTATCTTGTTCGGCACGTCCTTGAGATTTTTTGCGACAAGCTTCAATATCTCCCTGGCTTTTTCCGTGGGTTGTGCGCTTCCCAAGGGGAACATTAAACTTCCTTCGGCATCAACTATCTGGATTCGCACGCCGTCAATCGTTGTGTCTACAAGCACCTGATCCTTGAGAGCCGCTAACTGCTCGTTAATGGAGGCCTGCAGTTTCCTGACGATGTCTTCCGAAGATATCTCCGCGCCGGTCATCTCTTCGCGAGTGGTTCCCCTCATCTTCTTTTTGGCGTTCATTTGTATGAGGGCTTGCTGTTCTTCCCCTATCTTGGTTTCAACCGCCGAAGCGCTTTTGTGCATGACCGAGGTTCCCGAATCCTTCTCAAAAATATTGTAGGTTTTGAAGTATCGGGAAACGGAAGCCTTCTTTTCGGGCGCAACGGCGGTGACGAGCCACATGACCAGGAAAAAGGCCATCATGGCCGTCACAAAATCCGCGTAGGCGACCTTCCAGGCGCCGCCATGGTGTGCGGCGTGTCCTTTTTTCTTTCTTCTGACAACTACTATCGGTGGCCGTTCGTCCATTATTTCTTGGCCTGTCTGAATGATTCTTCCAGTTCTGCAAAGGACGGCTTCACGTTGGCCGGGATGACACGTCTTCCGAATTCAACGGCGACCTTGGGAGCTGCACCGCCAATGAAGGCAAGGAGGGCGACCTTCAATACATTGAGATACTGAAGATCTTCCATGGCAATGTGTTCAAGGTTTTTTGCCATAGGGCCCACATACCCATAACACAAAAGCACACCCAGGAACGTTCCTACCAGTGCGGCGCCGACGCTGTGCCCGATAACTTCCGGCGGTTCACTTATCTTCCCCATGGTCAGAACAACACCGAGTACGGCGGCCACGATACCCAGTCCGGGAAGGGAATCAGCGACCGTGCTTAATGATTGCGAAGGGAGCAGCCCTTCTTCATGGTGAGATTCTAGTTCGGTGTCTATCAATGCTTCCATCTCATGCGGAGCGATGGTGGTGGTCATAACCGTTCGCAGCGTATCGGTTATCAAGTTAATGGCGTGATGATTCTTAAGGATCTTCGGATATCTGTTGAACAGAGGACTGTCTTTCGGGCTGTCAACATCGGATTCGACAGACACAAGTCCCTGTTGCCTGATTTTATAAAATATCCCATTGAGCAGCATCAAGGCTTCCGCATATTCTTCTTTGGAATATGGTTTATGGCTGAACATCCTGGTAATAGCGCTGATGACCGCTTTTATGATCTTCAGCGGCGATGCGACAACAAAGCCTCCAAGGGCAGCGCCGCCGATGATGACCAACTCTGCGGGCTGAACAAGAAGGGATAGATTGCCATGTTCCATCAGATACCCGCCGACAACCGAGGCGGTAACGATGATCATACCAATAATTGCAAACATTTATGGGAACAGCTCCCCCTTTTGCTTTCTTAACGATTCTCGTTCCATCTCGAAAACGAACCTGACGATTTCGTCCCTTAACGGTTCATCAATGGCAATGAATTTGACCGAGGTAAGGTAATCCTGTCCCCTTTTTTCAATCTTCACTACTTCCCCATACAGACAAAACATGACGGGTTGCATTGCGGATAAGATGGTTTTAATTTCCAGGATATCTCCCGGAGAGAAGAGGTGGGGAGAAGTAAAGCTCAGTCCCCCGCCGCTGATATTTTCCGAATTAAAGGGCAGGCTGCCGAGGCCTTCTTCCTGAAGGGTCAGCATGCGGATGATTGTATCAAGTTTCGAATTCAAGAGTTTTAGCCATTCAGCGAGAAGTTTGTCTTGCACATCCGGCAAGCAAGCAGATTCTTTTACCATGTAACGGCCGGAAACGTGCGCGCGGATATTCGATTGCTCTTCCGGAGGCACGAGACGAATATCAACGGGTAATTGAACCTTAACGCGTGAAAATTCTCTTCTCTGTGGATCGGCCTTTTTTTCACCGGGCATATGCACCCCCCTTAGATTGACAATAATTATGACGGTTCCCTATTCGTATTGTGAAAAGTTACGCTTCATCCTCCCCCCACTTTTGCGGGGGTAGGACGTGCTGCTCCATCTAAGTATTTATAATGCATCATTATTATCCTTTCTTGCCTCTGGTGCATTTTACGGGAGCATCAATTATGGCTATAGGCTTGCAAACTGAGTGCCATATTGCATGTGGAATGGTACACTGGTTTTTATCGGTGCTATGTATACGGACAGCCACTCTATACTTTGCTATTACGGGGATTGTTCTTCAAGAAACATATCATTCGGTATTTTTCCTGTTTCATGGAAGCGATTCCTTTCGTCAAATATTTGGCTTGTATGATAGCTATTTGACAGAAAGAGAAATTGTCGTGCGCTGTCTTCAAAACATCATTTTTTTCACTGGCTCCGCCGGGCAAATCATAAATGGTTCACATTTAAAAGCAGAGCGGGCGCGCATTCCCTGCGGTTAACGGTTAATTAAACGAACAGGTCTTCTTCTGTTAAGGATAGAAAATTTCCCGCAGTTTATTCGAGAATGGCTTCAATTATTTTCTCGTATCGGAAAATCCCCCGATGAATGAAAAACGCTATTTTTTACAAGTTCATAAAGATGGGGCATAGTTCACTTAAGTGGCACAAATAATTTAACAACGAACATGGTATGTAAATTGCTTTTACCTTAAGTTTCGGAATCCATGCTTTCGGTGTGAAGCAAGGGTATATCCCCTTCCGAAAGAAGGTGGATAGTCCGAAAGCGACTGTATTCTTAGCAACTTACTGCGAGAAATCTTCACTATGGGTTATTGGTCGGGAGCGCGTTCCTTTAGGCCCTACCCTGTGGACGGTGAGCGTCATGTTGCCTCATCTGCCATTTCACGGCAGCGTGGGAGCATTTCCTGCTGGGGATGTATATGTCTGATTCTTTGCTCTTTATGAACGGGACGTCGGATAGTAGATGAAAAAAATACTATTAGTAAAAATTCTCATTTTATTTTTTTTATTTGCCCTGAGGTATGATTGTTATGCGGGGAAAGCCGGGACCTATTATACGATCCACGGAGCCTCCTATCAAAAACTGGGCAATGCAATCAATAACGTGAATGAGTTAAAGGCACTCGGTTACGAATCATATTACAAAAAGGTAAACATCCCCGGGAAAGGTGTCTGGTACAGAGTCTATATCGGCAGGTATGCGGGCAGAGACGAGGCGCTGAAGGTTGCAAAAAAACTTGAAGCAAGCCGTGCGGTTGATGCCTTCACTCTGCAGGAATATGTCTCTCAGGGCCCTGCCGGTATGTCTTCAACGGCAGGAAGCAAACGGATGACATCCGATTCATCTGCGGCTCCATCAAAATTCAAAAGGAAGGGCGATAATAAGAGCGCTAAAACGGATATCCTGAAGGATAAAGATTCTTCTCGTCCGCGGCAGGATATTAATGTTGCCGAGAAAAGCAAGAATGGAAGCAAGGGGCAGAAAGCATCAAAATCCGGAGATGCTGCCGGCACGGCGGGAGAATCGGTGCAGACTGCTCAATCGGCCCCCGCGCAATCAGAGAAAGCCCCGCTGCCTTTGGCTGACAAAAGCGCTCCGGAAGGGGGGCCCTATGAAACGGCTATGCGTAACTTTGATGCAGGGCGATATGAACAGGCGCTGGATGCCCTTAAGGAACTGAATCGCCAAAAACTTGATCCGGAAAGAAAAGAAAAGGTTCTGATACGGCTGGCCGATTGCTATTATTATCTGGGAGAAAAGGGCAGCTACCGTCAATTTCTCACGGCGGTTGATTATTACAAAGACATCCTGGGCCGTTATCCCGACCCGCGAGAGGGAAACGCCATTGTCTATTACCGGCTGGCAAAGAGCTACGAGAATTTAAAATTTTACTATGAAGCATTGGGAGCATTCGAAAGTCTGGTATTGAAATATCCGGATTCTCCTTATCTGCAGGAAGCAACATTCAAAGTAGGCATGATGTTGCGTGAAACAAGAAGATTCGGGAAAGCATTAGAAAAACTCTCCGCTTATTTGAAAAAATTTCCTGATGGGAAATTTGCCAGAGTCGCGGCCTTCAGCATCGGTGATTGTTATTACCAGTTGCGTCAAAAAGACAATGCCGAGGCCTGGTACGGATATGTCCAAAAAAAATGGCCGCCATTCGGAAATATACCTTTTGAGGGTATCCCGAAGGATGCGATTCGCAATTTTGGCAATCATACGTTCCAGATGCGGAGATATGCCGATGCCGTTGATGTATTCTCATTCTATATGAGTTTGTATCCCGGCGATGAGCATAACAGGAACGCCCTTTATGGTATGGCCAGCTCGTATGCGGAACTGAATCAGTTCAATGCCGCGGTAAAACTTTTCGGTCTCTTAATAGAACGATATCCTGAAACAAAAGAAGCGAAAGAAGCGGTTTTTGTCATGGCCAATATCGGTGTTACAAACCCCGGCATGAAATTTCCGATCTATATGGCGGGGATTGGCAATTATAGCGATCCTCTCAAGACCTACGACAGCCTCTTGGCAAAATTCCCTGTCGGGAATTTTGCGGAAAAAGTGCTTTATCAAAAAGGTCTCGCCCTGGAGACATATGGCAAAAATAAAGAGGCCTTTGATACGTATGTTCAGCTCTTAAAGCGGTTTCCCCAGAGCACGTATCAGGATGAGAGCAGACGAAATCTGGCGCGAAATCTGACGTTGCTGATAAACAAATATTATGAAGCCGGCGATACGGTAGCGGTTGCTGACTTATATTTCAGGGTATTTGTCGCCGGCTTTATTAAAGATGGCGATCCCGATGCACTGTGGAAGATCGGGATGAGTCTGAAAAAAATCGGTCTTTATGAAGAGGCGGCAGTGGTATTGAACACTGTGGCGAGAACCCCGCGTGATACGCAGGAAGAATCCAGATTGTTGCTTGTTTTGGCTGACTTAGACAGATTGAGGGGCAAGAATAACGATGCTGAAGAAAAATTGTTGGCCTTGTTGAAAAGACCGGCAAAGGATATTGAAGGCTTGAGAAATGTCAAGATGATGCTGGCGGATATTTACTGCCGGAAGAAACTTTATGAAAAGGCCATTCCTCTCTATGCGGAGGCCTTGGGTTCCGGGGGAGAGGTTATAGAGGGAGCCGCGCGTGATTATCTGAACTACGCTATTGCCTTGAAAGAGAAAAATATGCTTGCGCCTGCCGTGGCTAATTATCAGATGGCCATTAAAGATTACACCCGTAATCAGCAAAAACATTCTCCGGACATAGCCGCTGACGCCTACCTGGGACTGGGTGATTCCTTTTATCAAGAAAAGAAATACCAGGAGGGGCTGCCTATGTACCTTCAACTCTTTGCCGTAGCCCGGGGAGAACAGAATTATAAGTGGTGGTCCCTCTACCATGTCGGGCAAGGTTACACGAAACTAAATAATGCGCAAATGGCGGAGAGCACGTTTAATCAATTGAAGGAGGGCGGCAAGGAAGGGTTTTGGGAAAAAGTGTCGGACTATTGGCGGCAAGACGACACGTGGCATGAAAAAAACATAAGGCCTCTGAAATGAATAACTTTCAATTTCTCAAGCAATCGTTTGATCATTTCAACCAGGCAACTGTTTCTCTTGAGCGCGCCTATGCAAGCCTCGAGGAGAAATTTGAAAGTATTAACCGTGAGCTGGAAGAAAAGAACACGGAACTGACAAAGACGATCGCGGAAAAAGAGGATATGAAAAATTATCTCCAGAACATTCTGGAGAGCTTGACTACCGGTGTAGTCGTGACGGACCTGGAAGAAAAAATACAAACGGTCAACCGGTGTGCTGAGATTTTTTCCGGGGTTCCCCGGAGTGGTGTTCTGGGGGAGAATATTGTCGTTTTGTTCGGAGATGCTTTCCCGGAGAAAGATAAGCGGGTGTGCTTTTCCGAATATTTCCGTGGAGAAGCCGGACGCAAAATCAGGTTAAAGGGCCGAACCTTGGAGGTATTCGATGCGCCGGTAAGAGACCGAAACGATGACGTTATCGGGACCGTTTTTATATTGCGGGATGTGACCAGGATTGAAAAATTGGAGGAAATGACCAAGCGCACGGAAAAATTTGCGGCAATGGGCGAAATGGCCGCAAATATCGCGCATGAAATAAGAAATCCCTTGGGCAGTATAGAACTCTTTGCCTCGTTACTGATAAAAGATTTAACAGAAAAGAAAGATCAGGACCGCATATCACAGATCATTACCTCCGTAAAGAACATGGATAATAAAATATCGAATCTCCTGTTATTCACCAGGAACACCCTACCCCTGATGCGGACGGTGAATGTTCACAACATATTGAAAGAGATACATGTGTTTTCCGAACAAATTTTCACGCAGGGAAATATTGTTTTTACTATCCGCTATGCCGAGGCTGACCCGGTAATCGAAGGGGATACGGAAATGCTGAAACAGGTATTCTTTAACCTGATATTAAATGCCCTGCAGGCGATGCCTGACGGTGGGCATCTTTCCATAGAAACCAGGTGTCAGCAAGGGCATAGCAATAGTAAAACGAATGCTGTCTCGTCCGTGGAAATCAGGTTCTCCGATAGCGGTGTGGGGATAGAGGAAGAAAACATGAACAAGATATTCGATCCTTTCTTCAGTACGCGAGATGGGGGATCCGGTTTGGGATTGGCCATTGTTCACAATATTGTTGATATGCACGGGGGAAGCATCAATGTTGAAAAAGGTGAACAGGGTGGTACGGTTTTTACTGTTCTATTGCCGCTGATTAATGGTGAGGAGTAACGGGATGCAGCAGATTCTAATTGCGGATGACGATGTTTCCATGAGGGCAGCCCTTTCCGAATCCCTGGAAAGTTGCGGGTATGAAGTGGCGACAGCGGAGAATGGAGCGGATGCCCTGCAGAAATTCCGGGAGGGCAGATTTGAGGTCGTTATTACCGATATGAGAATGCCCAAAATGAGCGGTATGGATGTTCTCCGCGGGATAAAAAAGATTTCGCCGGCAACTCCGGTTATCCTTATTACCGCATATGGAACCGTTAACACGGCTGTGGAGGCGATGAAGGAAGGCGCCGCCGAGTTCATCATAAAGCCCTTTTCTCTCGATGATCTGGAATTTGTCGTAAAGAATGTTCTCGCCGCCAATGCCGAAAATCAGATCGGGGAAGAAACCAGGGCACAGGAAAGCCCTTATCCCGCCAGAGAAATTATCACGAAGGACGCTAAAATTTTAGCGCTCCTGGAGCTATTGAAAAACGTAGCCAAGAGCAAATCCAGTATCCTGATCCAGGGTGAGAGCGGGACGGGGAAAGAGCTGTTTGCCCGCTACATTTACCGTCACAGCAACAGGAAGAACATGTCCTTTGTGGCAGTCAACTGTGCCGCCATCCCCGGCAACCTGCTGGAAAGTGAGATGTTCGGATATGAAAAGGGGGCCTTTACCGGGGCGTTACAGAGGAAGCCGGGGAAATTTGAGCTGGCGGATGGGGGGACCCTTTTGTTGGATGAAATCAGTGAAATGGATATGCAGCTTCAGGCAAAACTGCTCCGGGTCCTCCAGGAAGGAGAAATAGATCGCCTGGGAGGAAAGTCGCCCATACCGGTAGATGTAAGGATTATTGCCACCAGCAATGCGGATTTAAAGGCGCGTATCGAAGAGAAGGCATTCCGGGAAGATCTCTATTATCGTTTGAATGTCATCCCCATCAAGATACCGCCGCTCAGGGAAAGACATGGCGACGTCCTCCTTCTGGCCGAGTATTTTTTAAAAAAGTACAGTCATATCAATGAGAAGAAACCCCCTCAATTTTCTTCCCGAGTCCTCTCGCTTTTGGAATCTCACCCCTGGCCCGGCAATGTTCGGGAATTGGAAAATATTGTGGAAAGGGCCGTTCTTATCTGTGAGGGAGCTGCCATACTGCCCGATCATCTTTGCCTGGAAGGGGAGGAGAGAAAAATTGTTTCCCCAGTTCCTGCCCCTGTAGAACATCCCTTTATGAAAAATCCCGAGTTGACCCTTAAGGACATGGAGCGGGATCTTATTTTCGAAACGATGAGTAGGGTGAAGGGAAATAAGACAAAAGCGTCAAAAATTCTTGGTATCAGTGTCCGCACGATGCGCAACAAGCTACATGAATATAATTATTCGGTTAATGATGAATCAGGCAGCGGACGTTAGGGGTAGGGGAACGCTTAAGCGTATTCCGTGGGGATCGAACATAATCTGTAGTTTACTGAAGCAGAGCTTTAATAGACAATAAGTAAGGATACGTTGCACGCGGTTGCTGTTTCCCCATCGGCTTGGCTGTGAAAATTACGCACTCCTTGGTTTTTGCCTCGATGATGACGATTTGTTTGGTACATGATTTGCAGGATTTTTGTATCATAGTAAGGGGGTGTTGATACATGGAAGCCTTATTCGGAAAAACGGTAAGTTTGCTGTCCAGCATGCTGGGTTTCAGGGCGGAACGCCATAAAGTGATCGCTTCGAATATTGCCAACATTGATACCCCGGATTATCGTCCGACTGAACTTGCCTTTAAGGGTAACCTGGAAGAGGAAATGCAGAAAGGCGCATTAAAGCTTTTTCGGACCGATAAAGGGCATCTTCCCCCCATCTCAACAGAAAAAGCTGATTATAAGGTTATCCGTTCGGACGGAAAGGTAGACCTTGACACTGAAATGGCCAACCTTGCCGAGAACCAGCTTATGTACAACCTAACGGTGGAACTCCTGTCGAGAAAATTTAAAGGTATCAATAATGTATTGACGGAGGCAAAGTAAATGGATTTCTCAACGTCTTTCAGAATATGCGCTTCGGGACTGGCGGCTCAGCGCGCCAAGCTGGATGTTGTGGTGAGCAATCTTTCCAACGCCAGTACGACAAGTACCCCCGAAGGAGGGCCTTACAAAAGAAAACGGGTGGTCTTTTCCACGGAGACAATAAAAGGTCCTTTCAATGCCGTTCTCAAAGATGCCTTGCGCATGGTTAAGGTTAAGGATGTGGTTGAGGACAAGGAAGGGTTTAAAATGGTCTATGACCCAGCTCACCCGGATGCCGATGCCCGGGGCATGGTTGCCATGCCTAATGTGAATGTGATCCAGGAGATGGCGGACATGATCATGGCGAACAGGGCCTATGAGGCATCCGTCACCGCATTTGACGCGACAAAAAATATGGCGCTGAAGACCCTGGAGATGGGCAGGTAGCAACACAAAGGTATTGCAGCAACAGGAGGCTATGCGATGACTGATATGATTATACGGAGCGGCGATTTATTGCCTCCGTTATCGCCTACGGGAAAAACAGCCGGAGCAAAAGAGGGCGGCGGTAAATCGTTCGGCAACGTCCTGCAAGACATTGTGCAAGACATCAATAAACTTCAGCTCAATGCCGATGAGGCGATTGCAAAAGTTCAACTGGATAATACGGGCAGCATACATGAAGCAATGATTGCTCTCGAGAAAGCCAGTATTTCTTTTCGGACGATGATGCAGATAAGGAACAAAATACTTGATGCCTATCAGGAAATAATGAGAATGCAGGTGTAATACGTTAAGGAATATCGCCCATTGGGTGCGGTTCCTCTAACGTTAACGTTCTTATGAAAGAATCTGGTGATATGGATCCCCTATCAGAATTTTTTACAAAACTATGGAACGGGTTCAATGCGTTGACGACGGGGAAAAAGTTATCCCTGTTGATGGCTGTTGTTGTTACCCTGTTCAGTATAATGGCTCTCGTGTATTTCACCAATCAGATTGATTACCGCGTGCTGTTTTCCAACCTGACTACCGACGATGCGGGAAATATCGTAGGCAAACTGCAGGAGAAGAAAATTCCCTACAGAATCTCCCCTGATGGGACGACGATATCCGTTTCCTCAGAAAAGGTTTCCGAATTACGGCTGGAGTTGGCCGCAGCCGGTTTACCCCACGGCGGTGGTGTGGGCTTTGAGATATTTGACAATAAAACCATCGGGGCCACTGAATTTGAACAGCAGCTCAATTACCGGCGGGCACTGCAGGGGGAGTTAACCCGTACGATTAATGCTCTCGATGAGATACAGCAGAGCCGAGTGCATCTTGCCATTCCCAAGGATTCCCTCTTTGTCGATCAGCAGAAGAAGACTACCGCTTCCGTAACCCTGAAGTTAAAGTCCGGACGAAGCCTGCGACAGGCGCAGATAGACGGCATCGCCCATCTGGTGGCCAGCAGTATCGAGGGGATGAACGCTGAGGATGTGATGATCATCGACAGCTTGGGGAATATCCTTTCCAGGAATATTGGTGATTCGAAGCTGGCGAAGATGTCGGGGGCCCAGATAGATTATCAACAGGGCATTGAAAAGGATCTCGGTTCACGGATACAGTCCATGCTTGAAAACGTTGTCGGCTTAGGCAAAGCCGTTGTAAGAGTTTCTGCAGACCTCGATTTTCGGATGACGGAAAAAACCGAAGAAACCTATGACCCCGAGTCTCCTGTCGTGAGGAGCACCCAAAAACAATCGGAAAAATCAACCGCTCCTGTTTCCGGGAAATCCGCTGCTGCCGGCGCAACTGCGGCGAATGCTGAAAATGAAAAGACCGATGAGACAATAAACTATGAGATCAACAAGGTGACCAGTAAAACGGTCATGCCGGTGGGAGAGATAAAGAAGCTGTCTATCGCAGTCCTTGTTGACGGCACGTATACGAAAAACAAGAAGGGCGAAGAGGTGTATCATCCCCGCGATAAGAAAGAAATTGAGTCCCTGGAGAATCTGGTGCGTAAATCAGCGGGGTTCAATGAAGGCAGGGGTGATCAGGTTGCCGTCACTAATATGCCCTTTAAGAAGGGGGAGGGTGAAGCGGAGACTGCGGGCGCGGGGGCATGGTACGACAAAATACTGCTGTTTTCACCCTTGATTAAATATGGCATCGTCATAGTGGCAATAGCCCTGGTTTTCCTGTTTATCCTGCGGCCCCTGGTTAAAGGGATTACGTCGGGAATACGGATACGCGAGGTGCACGTTCCGCAGGCAGCCCCGGCCATGGCTGTCGAGACCGCTGAAGGACAGGTTCCCCCCATGCCCCGGAGAATGGATGAAGGGCCCATGACCGATGCGGAATTGACCAAGCGCCTTGCCAATGCTGATGCCAAGACGTTTGCGGAACTGCTGAGAAATTGGCTGAAGTAAGGCATTTTCACCATTGCATCCCCTGTGTTGCGTGTTTTCTTGATCATCACCGATGAAGATAAATTTCTGTTAAGGTAAAACAATGACCAATGAAGAGAAAGTCGCAATAGTGCTGTTGTCCCTCGATGAAGATTTGGCGGCAAGGGTTATGAAAAACTTCAGGCCTTCCGAGATCAGACGCATCGGAAAGCAGATGAGTCGTATAACCAGCATTCCCCCTGATATATTAAGTTCTGTTACCAAAGAGTTTTGTGCCCTTGCCAAAGAAAAAGGAGGGACTATAGCGGTCAGTGACGATACATCAAAAAATATTGTTATCAAGGCGCTGGGTGAGAAGGCGGCGCAGGAAATACTGACTGACGTGGAAGGTAATAAGGCTCTTGACAACCCGATTATCGAGAAGTTGCGGGACGTGGATCCCAAGATATTGATGGATTTTACCAGGACGGAACATCCCCAGACGATTGCCCTGATCTTTGCCCATCTGAGGCCGGAACAGGCAGCAGAGATACTGGATAATTTCCCCCCGGAGATGCAATTCGAGATAACCAGGAGAATGGCGACGCTCAAAAGCGTTCCCCACGAATTCATAGATGATGTGGCGAGGACACTGGAGAAAGAGATTGTTATCGGCGGTACGAGCGATCAACAGGTGGGGGGGATCGGTGTTATCGCGGAAATACTGAACAGAATGAGCCGGGCCAGCGAGAATGCAATTATGGTGGCGCTGGAAGACTCTGATCCCGATCTGGCGGCGCAGATCAGGAACTTCATGTTTACCTTTGACGACGTGCTTAAGCTGGACGACAAGAGCACGCAGGAGCTTTTGAGAGAGATCAGCAGCGAAGACCTGGCGCGCGCCCTGAAGCTTGTTGATGAGAGCATGAGAGAAAAGATCTACAAGAACATGTCGAAACGGGGCTCAGAAATGCTGAAGGAGGATATCGAACTGATGCCACCGATACGCGTATCGGAAGTCGAGGCAAGCCAGAGGAAAATTATTGAAATTACTAAAAAGCTGGAAACAGAGGGCAGAATAGTCCTTTTACGCAGTGATGAGGCGGATGAATTCGTCTAGCAAGATAATAAAGGCAGAAAACATCAAACTGGTAAAGAAGCCTGAAGACGGGGAGCAGCGCGTTTTCAAGAGAGATCAGTTCACCAGGGAAGAGCCAATACCTTCCCCGGTGCTTTCAAAGACATCTCCCGAGAGTGGTGGAGCCGGAAATGATCCGAAGACCAGCGCAAAAGCCCGTGAAGAGGAAACCTATAATAAGGGATTCGTCGCAGGCATGGAAAAAGGCAAGCAGCTTCAAAAAGAAGAATTTACTCTTGCCGTCAATGTACTGAACGAGTTGATGAAAGGCTTCGATCGGTTTAAGAGAGAGATACTGGAAAAGGCCGAGGGCCAGATACTTGACCTTGCTTTTTCCATGACGGAGAAAATTATTCATCAGGAGGTCACGACAAACCGCAAGGTCATTCAGGGGGTGCTGAAGGAAGCTATCAGCAATATTCTCGACAGGGATGGCATCAAAGCAAGATTGAACCCGCAGGATTTAAAATACATGATGGAAATAAAACAGGATTTTCTTCAGAGCTTGGACGGGGTCAAAAATATGGTGTTTGAAGAAGACCCATCCGTTAAAAGAGGGGGCGCTTTGCTGGAAACCTCATTCGGGGAAGTGGACGCCAGATTGAATCAGCAATTTGGCGAGATAAAAACGGCACTATTGAACAAATAGACAGGGGTGAAGGTGCCGGGGGACAGACGGATGAGCAGCAGGTGGCGCCTCACGGAGAACCAACAGGAGGGTACGGCGCGGCTATGGGGAGACGCCGACACCGTAGGGAGATGCAGCGGAAATGAGCGTGGATTTGGCAAAATACCACCGAATGATGGCGCGGATAAATCCTATCCGGGTAAACGGCAAGATAAGTGAGATTGTTGGCCTTGTGGTTGAGGGACGCGGTCCTGCCGCTTCCATCGGTGAGGTATGCGGTATTTTTCCGCCGGGACAGGAAAAACCCCTGAGCGCGGAGGTGGTGGGCTTTAAGAACGGCAAGGTTCTGCTTATGCCCCTGGAAAGCATTCGTGGTCTGGGACCGGGATGCAGGATCACATCCATCGGCAGAAAGGCCAGCGTAAAGGTGGGATGGAGGCTCTTGGGCAGGGTTATTGATGGCCTGGGGAATCCCATTGATAACAAGGGGCCCATAGAATACGAAGATTCCTATCCCATTTATGCGGAACCCATCAATCCCCTGGAAAGGGGACGTATCTATGAACCGGTAGATTTGGGAATCCGGGTCTTGAACGGTCTGTTTGCCTGCGGCAAAGGGCAGCGTATGGGAATCTTTGCCGGTTCAGGTGTGGGCAAAAGCGTCATGCTCGGCATGATTGCCAGGAATACCAACGCCGACGTGAATGTTATCGGGCTCATCGGCGAACGGGGAAGAGAAGTCCGGGAATTTCTGGAGAAGAATTTGGGCGAGGATGGTCTGGCAAGATCAGTCGTGGTGGTCGCGGCGTCGGATATGCATCCTCTGATAAGAATGCGGGCGGCCTATGTGGCGACTTCCATATCGGAGTATTTCCGCGATCAGGGGAAGGATGTGCTCCTCATGGTGGATTCTTTGACGAGATTTGCCATGGCCCAGAGAGAGATAGGCCTTTCCGTGGGAGAACCTCCCACAACGAAAGGCTATACCCCCTCTGTTTTCAGTCTGCTGCCAAAACTTTTGGAGAGAGCGGGACACATAGAAGACAGCGGCAGCATTACGGGTCTTTACACTATCCTTGTGGAGGGGGATGACTTCAATGAACCGGTTTCGGATGCTGCCAGATCTATTCTTGACGGTCATATCTCCCTTTCCCGCGATCTGGCAAACAAGAATCACTATCCGTCGGTTGATATCCTGGGGAGCATCAGCAGGGTGATGATTGATATTGTTGACGAGGAACAGCGGAAGAGGGCCAACGAAATTATCAATATTGTTGCGACCTATAAGAAAGCTGAAGCCCTGATAAACATAGGGGCCTATGTAAAGGGCAGCAATCCCGACATAGATCATGCCATCAGGATGATAGACAAAATAAATGCGTTTCTCAGACAGGATATTGATGAAAAGGTTGATTTCAACCGGACAAAACGGGAAATGGCGGCCCTCTTTAACTAAGGCGTGTGAGAATATGTTCAATTTCGGTTTACAGTCCGTTCTGGATTGCAGAAAGGCCGTTGAGGAAAAGGTCCTGGTGGAATTTTCCGAACAAAAAAGGCGTCTCGAGAGGGAGAAGGAAATCCTCGCGAAGCTCAGAAAGGAGCGGATGCTTTTGATTGAGCAGTTTAAGCAAAAACAAAAAACGGTGCTGAATGCGGCTGATATTGCCCTGTACATATCATGCATCATAAAACTTCAGGAACGGGAAGCCGATCAGCAGGGGCTGGTCAGGGAAGTGATTGCGGGCCTTGAGATCAAGCGGGAGGAGCTTCTGGAAGCGGTAAAAAAGGCAAAAATAATGGAAACCTTGAGATCGCAGCAACTGCAGGAGTATGAGACAAATATCCTGACCCTGGAAAGAAAAGCATCTGATGAGATGGCCATACTCAGATTTGACCGGAGGCAAAAATGAGAAAATTCATTGTATTTTGCCAGTTGGTTGTTTTGTGTATCGTTGTTGTTAAAATTGCGGCGTTCGCCGGTCTGCTTCAAACGAAAGATGTGCTCAGTTATCTGCCGCTCACGGTTAATCGCGCCATGGCTGAATCTCCTGCAAAGGCGGTGCATAGTGCGCCGATAAAAGATCCTAAGGATCCTGTCGCTGATAGTCTACGCCCACAGAGGGACCTTGCTGCTTCTTTGCAGGCAAGAAAAATGGAATTGGATAGCCGGGAAAACGCCCTTAAAACAGAAGAGCAGAAGCTCCTTGCTCTCAAGAAAGAGATACTGGAGAAGATTGATTTACTGCGTGGCCTTGAAGAGAAATTAAATGTGGCAATCGAGGCGAACAAGTCAATGGAGAGTAAACGGTATAAGGATTTGGCTAAAGTGTATGAATCAACGCTTCCTGCGAAGGCAGGCCCCATGCTGGAGAAGCTGGATGTGGCAACTGCCGCCGGTATTACCATGAACATGAAACGCGACAAAGCCGGCGCCATTTGGGGGTACTTAAGCCCTCAAAAAGCTGTAGAGATAACCCGCGAGATTACCAAATCAACCAAGCAGGCGCCGGTAGAATAGCGGCATGGATGCGCGTAACGCTTTCCCGCCTGCAGGGGGGCAGGCTTACCGGAAACGCGCCTGTAGTCGTCAGATCATAAGAATCCGTCCCTTACTTCCCCCCTTCGCCTGATATCCTCGGCATAGGCATTTTGTTACAGGTTTGGCTGTCCATGTTCGGCAATATTTTCCCATTCGTACTATCCGACTGTATCAGCATATATCTAACCTATAGAAAATACAGCCTTTCCAGATTATAAACTGCAGTGGCACGCCTCTTGCTCATCCCTGTTGTAAAAAGTTAAAAGGATGCGAATGGAACCGATCATATCTAATATCAGCGAAACCGGCGTACCTTCTAAAAACACGGATGTTGCAGCGGGTCTTTTGGACGTACAGGAGAACCAGCGCGGAAAGGGTCCGGGAAAGAAAAAACTGAGCCTGGCAGATATGGCAGGTGCCTCAGCCTTTTCCTGGATGTTGAAACAGAACATGTCGGCAGTTTCCTGCACATCATCGGAAGACGAAACAGGTAATCTTGTTCCGGTCACCGGAGATGCAGTTCCCACCGGCGACATTTCTGGAACGATGGGCAACAAGTGGATAAAAATATTTTCAGAGGGAGGGGTTCCGGTTGATGGTAGCGGAAAGATAAACATTCGTTCTCTGCTCAAGGGGTTGGGATTGTCGGATGAACAAACGGAAGAAATCGGCAAGGAGCTGGAAAATGGACTTTTTCAGTCGGCTGTAACTCCGGAAGGAAATGGTATTAAAGAAAACATTGCCGCCGTACTGAGAGGGTATGGTTTCCCGGAAGAGAAAATCCAGCGTGTTTTAGCCGGTCTGGAAAATGGCAGGTTTCTCCATTATCTTTCCATGCAAAAGCCGGAGGAACGGCAGAGCGGGTTAAAAAACATTTCTGAAACGGCGCCGGCCATGGGCGGCAATGGGGAGAAAAATGTTCTGCACCGTGCCGCGGCAAACGTTTCTGCGCTTTCAGAAGGTGCGAAATGGGGAGAAGGACAGGCGAACATGGCTGCCGGTGAAGCAGTACAGAAGGGGAATGGACATAATTCCGGCGATATGCATGCCTCGTCTGCAAACGCAAATGACTTTGAGTCAAGAGGGGCAGGCGCCGAGGAAGCGGCGACAAAACAGGCCGGTGTTTTTCCCGTGCGGGAAGGTTTTGCGGAACTTGCGGGAAAAGAACCGCCCTCGATGAAATTTGCATTGCCGTTGGCGGAAACGGCAGCCGGGAAAGGAAATTCTCCCGGGGGAGAATTCGCCCAGACGGAAAAGCGCGCCCGATCCGCCGGTAAGGAAACGGAGGTTGCCCGGAACCGTTTAAAGCAGCGCCTGTTCAAGGAACAGGCAGTTGAAGCGGGTTCCGGTCGCGAGGAATGGGACCAGTTGCTTTTCGATGAAGAGGTAACTGCCGGGAAAAATGATCGGGATATCCCGCGGATTGACAGTGCCGGAAAGAGAGTCAGAAAGGAAGAGGGGAATGTCAAGATCGTATCTTCGTCCGGGCAGAAGGGGACGGCAATGGACGGCGCTGCCGCCGGCAAGATTGATCAGGGAAATCCCTATGCGGTCGGTGGCGTGGTAAAAGATGTGATCTCAGAGACTGTGCCGGGCCTGCGACCAGAGATTTTGATAGACCAGATTGCCGGGCAGTTCTCACAGAACGGTCCGGGCAGGGTAAAGATTACCCTTAATCCTCCCCACCTGGGCACGGTTGATATGGATGTCCTTGTCCGAAACAACAAGGTTGAGGTGGTTATGATTGCTTCCAATCAGGAGGTACAGCAGGCGCTTAAGGCCCATTCCGACCAGCTCAAATATGCCCTCCAGGGACAAGGATTAAAGGTGGATGGTTTTGACGTTCTGCTGCAGGGAAATCATGAAGGGCATGGTCACCGGTTCGGCGGAGGCAATTTCGCCGGTAACGGCAATGGCAATGGGGGCGAAAACCGGGAGGAGATAAAGTCGGATTTCCCGCAGCCCATGATCCTGCCTCCACGTAACGTGGGGGAAACAGGAGCGGGTGAGGGCATCAGTTTGTTTATCTGAACCAGGCAGCGGGTGCATTACCACGGCTTGCCGGGGGAAGCATCTAAGGTTTTTCCGGAGGGATAAATTATGAGTGATATAGGAATCATCAGCAATCTGGTGGGGAACACTTCCCCGAGCGTGACAACAACCGCGAAAGGCATGGGCAAGGAAGATTTTTTGACAATGCTGATTGCGCAACTGAAGAATCAGGATCCTCTCAATCCGATGAGCGGCACTGATTTCGCGGTGCAACTGGCGCAATTTTCCAGCCTTGAACAGCTGTACAATGTCAATAGCCAGCTGGAGACGCTCGGGACGTCTCTCGCATCGTTGACCAATGCCCAACTGGCAAACATGATCGGCAGCGAGGTCACTGCGAGGGGGAACACGCTTACGGTGGACGGGGCCAGCACCAAGGTAGCTTACAGCTTATCGTCCGATGCCCAAAAAGTAAACGTAACCATATACGACAGCATGGGGATCCCCGTGAAGACCATAAGTGCGGAAGGTCAGAACGCCGGGTTGAATTCATTAACCTGGGATACCACCAACGTAAAGAGCGGGACCTATACGTTTTCCGTCTCCGCCGTGGATAGCAACGGCAACTTAGTGCCGGCAAGCACCATGCTGACAGGGAAGGTGATGAGAGTCAATATCAATAATGGGGTGCCTTACCTCTTTGTGAATGGGCTGAACATTGCTTATGGAGACGTCATTTCCGTGGCGAACCCTATTTGATTGGAGGAGAAAAGTATTTCTGGAGAGATTTTATTAAGGTGATTATCAGCGTGATTAAGGGATAGGAGGGAGTAAAAATGGGAAGTGCAGTATGGGCGGGGATATCGGGACTTAGTTCCAGTTCTAAACAGCTGGATGTTATTGCCAACAACATTGCCAATGTCAATACGATCGGCTACAAGGCGGGCAAGACGTTTTTTGCCGACGTGCTGAGCCAGAGCATATCGGGCGGATCGTCGGGGTCTATGCAAGTTGGCCGCGGCGTCGAGGTAACGGAAGTGGCGACGCAGTTCAGCTCCGGTTCGTTTGAAACCACAGGCAATGCCACCGACGTCTCCATAGACGGCGACGGGTTCTTCATGGTGAACGATGCCGACGGCGGCACGTACTACACGCGGGCCGGTGCCTTCCATATGGATAGCGACGGCTACCTCATTGATACCAACGGCTACAAGGTGCAGGGGTACAACTTTTTTGGCTCCAGCCAGAATACCATTACGGATATTTCACTGAAGAATGTCCAGTCGGCGCCGCAGGTGAGCACGACCTTTTCCATCGGGGCGAATCTCGATGCGGAAACGGTTACCGGCGAAACCTTCAATTCGACACAGACCCTGTACGATTCCCTCGGGGCCAAGCACACGCTGGATGTGACGTTCATGAAAACGGAGGCCAACAACTACTGGGGCTATACGGCGAAACTGGACGCGGTGAGCGCTTCGGCACAGACCTATTCGGGACTGAAATTTGACACGGACGGGAACCTTGAATATGTATATTCGTCGAGTATCGGCACTCCCACGATAACCACCGCCGGCACGGGAGACGCTACTGCCACGGTGAACCAGGAAGGACAACTCTATAAGGATACGACAGCCGCAATCGTCCTTACCCGTGGGGCAGACGCCAATACATGGACCATTACCGGTAACGGCGGTTACGCGAACATGGCCCTGGACCTGGGGACCGTGGGTGCGGACGATTCGGTGGGGATCGACCTCGACGGCGCCGGGGGCAACGATATAACCTTCGCCCTGTCCCTGGTATGGGCTGCCGGCGATACCATTTCATTCAGTATTGCCCAGACCGAGGTTGCCCCCGCGGACATCAATATTACTTTTCCGGCGCTTGCCAACGGCGCCACGATCGGCAGCTCGAATACCGTTAGCTGGGACCTGGCCGGCACCACGGCCCTGAACATCAGCCAGTATGCCAGCACCTCGGTCATGAAGTCGCTCAGCAACGACGGCTACTCCTCCGGTCTCTTAAAGAGCCTTTCCATAGACAAGGACGGGATCATCGGCGGGTTTTTCACGAACGGCCAGACGTCGAGTCTGGGTCAGATCGTCCTTGCCGATTTCGACAATCCCTGGGGATTGAAAAAGATGGGCTCCAACCTTTTCGGTGAAACGGTCACTTCCGGGGCGTCAATCAGGAATGTCCCCGGCGCGTCCGGCATGGGATCGGTTGCCTCCAACAGCCTGGAAATGTCCAATACCGACGTGGCCACTGAGTTCATCAACATGATCACGGCGCAGAAGGCGTACCAGGCGAGTGCCAGGGTAGTTACCACGCAGGATACGCTCATGCAGGAACTGATGAACATCAAACGGTAATTTCTCTCAATCGGAGCATATTTCGAAGCACCCGCCCCGACAGGGTGGGTGCTTCACGTTGATCTGTCAAAGATTTGACTTCTTGTCAAAAAAGATCACCCCTGCCTTCCTCAATATTCCTACTCCTGCCGGTTGAAATAGATAACTTTCTGTAATTAAATAGCATTTGTATCATAGCAATAAGCCCGTCTTTTGGTATGCTATTTGCTATTTTACAGGAGTTCGTCCGCCCGTGGAGGTCTGATTAACGGGCAAATTTATAGTCTAACCATGGTGAATATTAATGGATCTGGCAACTATTCTCGGCATTATTGGTGGTTTTTCTCTGGTTATCGTAGCCATGGCGTCAGGAGGGGGACTGGCATGGTTTCTCGATGGACCCTCCGCCATGATCGTGCTGGGAGGGACGTTCGGCGCCGTACTTATCAACTACCCCCTTTCCGACATGCTCGGTGTCATTAAGGTCGCAAAAAATGTTTTTCTGAAGAGGGAACAGAAAGTCGGCACGGTAATCCGTCTCTTGGTGGAGATGTCGAGGGTTTCCCGACGTGACGGACTCCTGGCGCTGCAACAGATGACCCGCAGGGTAAGAGACCCCTTTCTGATCAAGGCCGTTGATCTGATGATAGACGGGATTGAGCCAGAAGACATATCCAATATACTGGAAACGGAGATTGATTTTCTTGCGGAGAGACACCGGTTGGGGGCGGAGATATTTAACACGATGGGCAACTTTGCTCCGGCGATGGGGATGATGGGTACGCTTATCGGATTGGTGCAAATGCTCATGCAGATGAGCAACCCCAATGCCATTGGGCCGGCGATGGCCGTTGCCTTGATTACTACGTTTTATGGGGTCATTCTGGCAAACCTTGTTTTTGTTCCCATCGCGGGCAAGCTGAAGACCCGCAGCGCCCAGGAACTGCTGGTAAAGCAACTGATCGTGGACGGCGTTTTGTCTATTCATGCGGGGGATAATCCACGGGTGTTGGAGCAGAAACTTCATTCGTTTATTTCTCCGAATGAAAGAAAGTCGGTGTTTCAGAGTGGCGGGACGGAAAAGAAATAGGACCGGTGATGAGGCGCCTATTGCCGGGTGGCAGACCATATACTGTTCCCTGGCCATGATCTTGGTTGTTTTGTTTGTCATGTTGGTCTCTTACTCAAAGCCGGACATGCACAGAATGATGCGCGCGACAAACAGCATAGAGCGCGGCACCGGTGAAAGGAAGGCGGGATTGCGCGATCAATATGACCTTACAGATGAGAAGGATAAGGGCGCGAAAGATGCTTCCGGCGCCAAGGCAGAAAAATCAAGTGACGGAAAGGATATTTTTTCCGGCGAGGGGATCGGATCAAGGGCGATAAGCACCGGCATGACTTCCTTAAAAAAAGTCCTGGCGGACAACGGCGCAGAAGAGAGCGTCACCGTGGAGAAAACGCACCGTGGCTTCAAGGCGGTCTTCAAAAGTACGGCACTGTTTCCCTCGGGAGTGGCGACTGTTGACGCCAAATCCTATCCCTATCTTGATGAGATCGTAAACATCGCCCAAAAGTCGTCATTTTCCATAAAAGTGGAGGGGCATACGGATAATGTGCCCGTGAGTTTGCCGAAGTTTCCTTCGAATTGGGAACTCTCCACTTCACGGGCCGTCAATGTGCTCAGATATTTACTGGAAAAGGGAGGGATACCGGCAGAGAGATTGACGGCAGTAGGGTTTGGCCAGTATCGCCCCATTGTTTCAAATGATACCCCGGAGGGCAGGGAAAAAAATAGAAGGATCGAGATAGTCCTCGAACTGGATAAAACATAGAGGAATCGGCATAGGATGTACGGCAATTATTGAAGAAACAGCGCAACAGGAATGGGGGGCGGGTCAATCCAACACAGGCGGGCGAGATGAAGAAAAAGATTCAAACTCAGGAACGCGACCAGGGCAAGTGGTTGCTTACCTTTAATGACATGATGACCCTGATACTGACATTTTTTGTCATGATCCTGTCCATGTCCGTTATTGACACCACGAAAATACAGGGGGCGTCATCATCCGCAAGTAAAGTTTTTGGCCTCCTGGGTGGAGGAGGACAGGGAATTCAAGTGTTCAATCCCTTTGTTTTCTCCGTGAAGGACCGGGATATAGAACGAGCAAAGAAACAGGCGCGGGAGGGGGGGCAGGAAAGCCAACCGGGCGTTACGGGACCTTTGGCTATGAGAGCCGACTTGGCTGCCACGCTCAACAAGATACCGGGAATTAAAGCAAGTGTCGTGAATAAGAATGTTTCCCTGTCTCTCGACGAGAACCTTCTGTTTCAATCCGCTTCTGCAGAGATCAAGAGCGCAGATGATCCCAGTTTGCGCGCCCTGTGTTTGAAATTAAAAGATATTGATGCGTCCGTGAGGGTAGAGGGCAATACCGATGATTTACCCATAAAGAATGATCAATATCCCTCGAACTGGGAACTTTCCACCGCCCGTGCCGTGAATGTGGTGAAATATCTTATCTCGGCGGGGATAGCCCCCGAAAGGCTGTCTGCCGTAGGGTACGGCCCTTCAAAACCGGTTGCACAGAACAGTGATGAGCAAAACAGGACACTGAACAGGAGGGTGGACATCGTTTTAACGTTTGGCGAGAGTTAAGGAGGTATGGATAATGGCAAGAGAAGAAAAGGACGAACAACAGGACGGTGAACAGGAAGCCCCGGCGAAAAAGAAAGGATCTCTCCTAAAGTGGATAATGATTGGCCTTGTATTGCTGGTTATTGTTGTTGCCGGTACTGTGGGCGGGGTGCTTTATTTCACCAAGTCTTCCGAGGTGAAAAAGCAACCAGCCGAACAGCAACGTCCCCTGGTGGGCTCAACCTGGGCCATGGAACCTTTTATCGTCAACCTCATGGATAATAACGGCGATAGGTACCTGAAGGCGGTTGTACAGCTGGAGCTTTCAGATGCTGCCGCGGTGCCTGAACTGGAGCAGTTGAAACCGAAATTACGGGACAATGTCCTGGATCTCCTTTCCGCCAAAGCCTATAAAGACCTGATGGAAATGGGGGGGAAAGAGCGTCTCCGTGAAGAGATTGCCATGCGTTTGAACAGTTTTTTGACCAAGGGGAAGGTTGTCAAGGTGTACTTCACGGAATTTGTCATCCAGTGATTGAACGGTGCCTTTAATAAAAGGAAGCACGTATGTCGCATGTCTTGTCACAGGAAGAAGTTGATGCCCTCTTGAGGGGAATATCCGGCGGAGAAATTGAGACCGAAGTTGAGATTAAACATGATCCTTCGGAGATTGTCCCGTATGATCTTACCAGTCAGGACAGGATCATTCGCGGGCGCATGCCCACCCTGGAGATGACCAATGAAAAATTCGCCAGGATGTTCAGGGCCACCCTGTCTTCGCTTCTGAGGAAGGTTGTGGGGGTGAGCGCCATTTCGGTGGACATGATCAAATTTGGGGAATTCCTGAAAACCCTTCCCGTACCCACAAGCCTTCATCTGTTCCGTATGGATCCCATGCGGGGCAATGCCATCATTGTCATCGAATCCAAGGTTATATTTACCCTGGTGGATATCATGTTCGGAGGATCGGGAAAAAATCCCTTTAAGATTGAAGGCCGTGAGTTCACGGCCATAGAAAACAATCTTATCAAAAAAGTGGTCATGAGCGCCCTTGTTGATCTTGAGAAGTCGTGGAAGGCATTGATTGATTTGAAAGTGACCTATCAGAGGTCGGAGATCAACCCCCAGTTTGCCCAGATTGTCCCCCCTACCGATGTAGTTGTCGTGGTAAATTTTGAAATTGAAGTGGAGTATTCCACCGGTGTCATATCGCTGTGTGTTCCTTACGCCACGCTGGAGCCTATCCGGGAGAAATTGCAGGCCGGTTTCCAGAGCGAACAGCTTGAAGTTGATAAGGCCTGGGTGAATAGATTCAGAGACGGTCTGATGCGGTCGAGCATTGATCTGGTGGCCGAACTGGGACGGGTGCAACTCAGCGCCAGGGACGTGGTTAATTTGAAAAAGGGTGACGTAATTCCCCTTAATCAACACGCGTTTGATCCCCTCGATGTTTTTGTCGAAGGTGTCGTCAAGTTTCGGGGGTATGCCGGGGGTTATAAAGGCAGCCAGGCGGTACAAATTTCACAGGTAATTATGGGAAAAGAGGGCATCGATTATGGAGCAGAATGAAATAGATGCATTGATGACGGACGTAGGCGCCGCCGAGCTCGCCGCACCGGAGCCGGTGAAGGAGCCGGAGCGGGCCCCGGAACAGGTCAAGGATGAGGAGCTTAGCTGGGACGATGTGAAAGAGGAGCTGGAGCAGGTAAAATCGGCGACGCCGGCGCCGAAGACGGAAGTCAGTGAGGTTCAGTTCGGGGAGATCAAAAAAAGCGATAAGGCAGGTAAATCTTCGTTTGATCTGGACTTTATTCTTGATATTCCGCTGACACTGACGGTGGAACTGGGGAGAAACAAGATGCTCATAAGCGAACTCCTCCAACTGGGACAGGGCTCGGTTCTCGAACTGACCAAGCTTGCCGGGGAACCGATGGATATATTTATTAATCAGCGGTTGATTGCCCGTGGTGAGGTTGTGGTCGTGAATGAGAAGTTCGGTGTCCGCCTGACGGATATCGTTTCCCCGGCGGAACGGGTAAACAGGCTTAAATAAAGGCAGGAGTCGCGGCGACAGAGACCCAATGATCTGTTCTGCTCCCCTGTTAACATAGTATCCTTTATTTTTTCGTGAGAGGCCAGATGGATTCAATTGCTTTTTTCCCTTCGCTTTTTAAGATGCTGTCGGCTCTTGCCATTGTCTTGGGCATAATGATCGGCGGCACGTATTTTATAAAAAAGTTATTATTGCCGACGGCTTCGAACGCGGGTGAGGGAGCGCTCATCAATGTCATTGCAACGCGCTATTTAGGGCCGAAAAGCAGCATTATGCTGATTGATGTTCTCGGCCAGATCGTGGTGGTCGGCGTTACGGGCAATCAAATGTCGTTCATCACGACGATTTCCGATCCTGCCGCCATGGAAAAGTTAAACGGATTAGACAGGAAGGACAGGGAATTTCCGTCACTTATGGAGAGTTTGACTAAATATAGGCAAAAACTGTTGTCCCGGGGACATGCCGGAAAGGACGGACAGGGGGCATGAAGGGCGGCGGAATCATAAAATACCTTTTCTGCGGATTACTTGTCTTCGGGACGTTCGCCTGCTTGATCGGCACCGCGTCTGCGGAACCATCCTTGATTCCCAATGTCAGTTTGAATATCGGCGGCACCGGCTCTGATCAATCAGGACGGGCATCCACACTTATACAGCTGCTGTTCATTCTTACCGTATTATCCCTGGCGCCTGCCATACTCCTGATGATGACCTCCTTTACCAGGATTATCGTCGTTCTTTCTCTCCTCAGAAATGCGCTCGGCACGCAACAGATGCCCGCCAACCAGATTCTCATCGGGCTATCGCTGTTCCTTACCTTTTTCATTATGACGCCGGTCTGGCAGAAGGTGAATGAAAACGCCCTGAAGCCTTACTACGAGGAGGAAATATCCGGGGAACAGGCTCTCGATCAGGCCGCTCTGCCCGTAAAAGATTTCATGTTGAAGCAGACCCGGGAGAAGGACATCGCCCTGTTTGTTAAGATTGCAAGGGAAAAAAGGCCGGAAAAGGCTGCCGACGTTTCTTTGAGCGTGCTGATTCCCGCATTCATTATCAGCGAACTGAAGACCGCATTTCAGATCGGCTTTATGATCTATTTGCCTTTCATGGTCATCGACATGGTCGTTTCCAGCGTCCTCCTGTCCATGGGTATGCTGATGCTTCCCCCCATAATGATGAGCCTGCCCTTTAAGTTGCTCCTTTTTGTGCTGGTTGACGGCTGGTACCTTATTGTGGGTTCGCTGGTACAGAGTTTCAAATAAACTGGAGAAACGCGGCTTCTCCCGGGAAAATCGTTTTTCTCGTGAGGATGGGAAATCCCCTAACCCCGATAAACGGGATACGTGCGCAAGCGAAATTATTTTCTGCCAGAAAAACGCAGAAAATAATTTCTCACTTACGAAACAGTTTTTTTACGTTCAGAAGGGAAGTGCTCTATGACAAGTGATTTTGTAGTGGGGATCATGGCGGAAAGCATTAAGGTTACTCTGCTTGTTTCAGCTCCCGTCCTGATTGTGGGCCTGGTCGTGGGCGTCATTATCAGCCTGTTCCAGGCTGTGACTCAGATACAGGAAATGACGCTGGTCTTTGTCCCCAAGATTATGGCCGTAATGATAGCGCTTGTGGCGGCCTTGCCGTGGATGCTGAATATTCTGATTACGTTTACGCACAATCTCTTTTCCAATATCCCGGCATACATAAAGTGAGTGATTGCGGGCTGTGAGGAGAAGGAAATAATGTCCCGGCCCTTTGACCGGGAATTTTATTCTTGGCGGCTTTATGAACTTTCCCGTTTTTACCAAGGAACAAATTGATGCATTTGTGCTCGTATTTCTCCGGGTAAGCGCCATGGTAGTGACTATTCCTATCTTCGGCGAACGGGCAGTTCCGACCATGCTGAAGGGGGGACTGTCGTTGTTCGTAACACTTTTGATTCTCCCCTTTGTTCTGAACTCTCTGCCGAAGATGAATATTGCCCTGTTCCCCCAGGTATCCATAATGGCCGGTGAGGTTATCATCGGTCTCATCATCGGCCTTACCGCCCGGTTCCTTTTTGCCGGAATCCAGCTGGGGGGGGAGTTGATCGGGTTTCAGATGGGTTTTTCTATCGTAAACGTCATTGATCCCGTTACCAGCAGACAGGTGTCGATAATTTCTCAGTTCCAGTATCTGCTGGCCATGCTGTTGTTTCTGAATTGCAATGCGCACCACCTATTTATCAATGCGATAGCCGACAGCTATCGTATTCTCGGCCCTCAGGGTTTCCATTTTACGGGGACGTTGACGGATGCCATTCTCGTATATTCCCAGAAAATATTTGTTATTGCCGTCAAGACGAGCGCCCCGCTGATCGCGGTGCTGTTTTTTACTCAAGTGGGACTTGGCGTGGTGGCAAGAACGGTCCCCCAGATAAATATCTTTATCGTTGGTTTCCCCCTCCAGATCGCCGTGGGGCTTATATTCTTGGGTTTAAGCATTCCCGTGTTTCAGGCGGTGGTGGGGAAATTGTTTGCCAATCTGGAGGGGGAAGTAAATCTGCTCTTAAAGCTTATGTCGTAAATGGTGAAGCGAAGGGAGCGTTCTATAGGAGCAGTGGTTTCCGAAGGTGCTTGCCTTCGCTAATGTGCATGATTATTGACGCCAGAGTTATCAAATTGATGGGGAATTACGATCGTGGCCGAGGGCGATAAAGATCAAGAAAAAACCGAGCAAGCAACACCTAAGCGTAAGGAAGATGCGCGGAAACGGGGGCAGGTCGCCCAGAGCAGGGAAGTAGCGTCTGTTGCCATACTTTCCGCCTGTCTCGTTTATTTTTATTTCAATACCCCCGGCGTGATCGAAAAGATCAAGCAACTGATGGTCTCCACGTTTCGAGAAGCGGGGCAGATTGTTATCACCCAAGATAATATCCAGTCCATTTTCACGGGTTTCATATTCAAGGGTTTTTTGTTGCTTTTTCCCTTGTTGCTCACCGTGGTCATAGCAGGCCTCCTTGCCAATATAATCCAGGTGGGCCTCGTTTTTTCCGCAGAATCTCTCGAGCCCAAGCTGTCGAAAATCGATCCGCTAAAGGGGTTGCAGCGGTTGCTTTCGCTGAAGTCCGTTGTCGAGCTATTCAAAAACATATTAAAGGTGTTCATTGTGGGCTACATTGCCTATGTGACGGTCCGTGGCGAGGCGAAGGGGATTTTCCCCTTGATGGACCAGAGTGTGGGGGAAATCCTTCTCTACATTGGTAAAATTTCCTTTAAGATCATTTTCACTACCTGTTGGGTGCTTATTATCCTGGCGGTAATGGATTATGCGTACCAGCGTTGGGAATATGAAAAAAGCCTGAAGATGAGCAAGCAGGAGATCAAGGATGAACACAAGCATAGCGAGGGGGATCCCATCGTAAAGGCGCGGATAAAACGCCTGCAGCGGGAAATGGCAAGAAAACGCATGATGGCAAGCGTTCCCAAGGCGGATGTGGTTATAACCAACCCCACCCATATCGCGGTGGCGCTCCAGTACGATCAGTCAAGCATGATAGCTCCGGTGGTAGTGGCGAAAGGGGCTGGCTTTATCGCCGAAAAGATCAAAGAAATTGCAAATGAGAACAATGTCCCGGTTGTGGAAGACAAGCCCATGGCACGGGTATTGTATAAAATGGTTGATATCAACAAAGTGATACCGGAAAATCTGTACCGGGCGGTGGCGGAGATTCTGGCTTACGTGTACGGACTCAAGAAAGATCGGGGAAATTAAGGGAAACAACATGGCGGAACCTTATGTAAGACGCGGTTATTTTGGGGGATTGGCCGAGAGCGGCGGCGCAATGATGGCCATAGGCGTCATCGGTATCCTTATTATCATGATTATACCGATGCCCCCGATCATGCTGGACGTGCTTCTCTCCTTCAACATTACTCTTTCCATAATAATACTGCTCATGTCCATGTATGTCCTCAAACCTCTGGATTTTTCCGTTTTCCCTTCGGTGCTCCTTGTGGCGACGCTGCTCAGGTTGTCACTGAATGTCGCCTCCACGCGACTTATTCTGCTCCACGGGAACGAAGGCACCACCGCGGCCGGACAGGTCATTAATGCTTTCGGCACCTTCGTGGTAGGGGGCAATTATGTAGTTGGGATGATTGTTTTTATCGTTCTTGTTCTTATCAACTTTGTCGTCATCACGAAAGGCGCCACAAGAATTGCCGAAGTTGCGGCGCGGTTTACCCTCGATGCCATGCCGGGCAAGCAGATGAGCATTGATGCCGATCTCAATGCGGGGTTAATCTCGGATTCCGATGCCCGCAGGAGAAGGGCCGATATCGAGAGAGAGGCCAATTTTTACGGCGCCATGGATGGCGCGAGCAAATTTGTCAGGGGTGATGCCATTGCCGGCGTCATCATCACCCTGATTAACGTCATCGGCGGTCTAATCATCGGTGTCATGCAACAGGACATGCAGGTTGCGGACGCAGCGCGCAACTACACGCTTTTGACGATCGGTGACGGTCTGGTGACGCAGGTGCCCGCGCTGGTTGTTTCTACCGCGGCAGGTATGCTCGTGACCAGGACAACCGCGTCAACCGATTTGGGCGGCGAAGTCAGAAACCAGCTTTTTAAGCAGCCAAAGATCATGGCTACGGCATCTCTCATGCTTTTTACCTTTGCCTTGATTCCCGGCATGCCCAAATTCTCGTTCATATTTGTTTCTCTGCTTATCGGCTTCCTTGCTTTCAAATTGGTTCAGGCGGTGGACAGAGAGAAAGAAGCGGAAAAGGAGGAACCGGCGCCGCCTCCGGTAGAGGCCCCGGAAGTTGTTTCTCCTCCCGACCTGTTGGGGTTGGAAGTGGGATACGGCCTCATTGCTCTGGTGGACGTTTCGCAAGGGGGGGAATTGTTGCAGAGAATTAAGATGCTCAGAAAGCAATTGGCGCAGGAAATAGGTTTTATCATGCCCGCCATCCATATCAGAGATAATCTGCAGTTAAAACCGAATGAATATTCAATTCTTATGAAAGGGAATGAACTTGTCCGGGAAGAACTGATGCCGGGGCACTGTCTGGCCATTACTACGGAAGACAAGGGCATCAGGATCAAGGGCATAGAGACAAAAGAACCGGCTTTCGGGTTGCCGGCCGTCTGGATCCCGGAAAGCGAGAAGGAAAATGTACAGGCCAAGGGTTTTGTGGTTGTTGATCTGGCCACGGTCATTACCACGCACCTGACGGAAATCGTGAAGACCTACGCTGATGAATTGCTCGGCAGGCAGGAGGTTCAGTCTCTTCTCGATAATCTGCGGGGCATGTATCCCAAAGTTATCGAGGAACTTATTCCCAAGGTGATACCGCTGGGCACCGTGCAAAAGATCCTGCAGAGACTCCTGCGGGAGAGGGTTCCCATTCGCGATCTTTTAACGATTGTGGAAACGATCGGAGATTATTTTCCTATTACGAAGAATGTTGATGTCCTGACGGGCTATGTGAGGCAATCTCTGGCGAGAAGCATCTCCAAACAATACCTGGACAGGGAAGGGAACATTACGGCCATGATGATTTCTCCCAGCATCGAGGATACGATAAGTCATTCCGTGCAACATACGGAATATGAATCATTTGTTTCCCCCGATCCCAATACCGTCAAGAGGCTCGTGGGTAACATGCAGACGTATTTGCAGGCCTTCACCGCGAAGGGCGTTCAGCCTATCGTTATCTGCTCTCCCAATGTCAGAGGGCATTTGCGTAAGATTTTGGAAAAATTTTTCCCCAACCTGGTTGTTCTTTCACACAATGAAATAACGCGGGAGGTTAACATTAAGTCACTGGGAATGGTGGAGCTGTAACATGCAGGTCAAACGTTTTGAAGCGACGAATATCCGGGAGGCGCTGGTCATGATCAAGAAGGATCTTGGTCCCGATGCCGTCGTCCTTTCCACGAAGAAAATAAAGGGGCCGAAAAACTTCCTGGTAGAGGTTATTGCCGCGCGGGACGTGCAGGACGTTGTGGCGCCGTTTGGTGCTGTAAGATTTGACGAGAGAGACGAGGTGCTTTCGAATCACCGTGACCAATTGGCATTATTCAAGGCAGAGATGGACGAATTGAAAACGCTCATCGCCGATACGAGAGGGGTAATTTCACTACGGGGCGAGCTGGCGGAATTGAAAGAAACGATCAATGCGTTCTTTGACGTTCTCGGTATGGGACGCTCAAAAGAGCAAACGACGGGGCACCTGGCAAGGATCTATTACCATCTGATCGGAAACGGTGTATCAAAAGCAAGGGTTTGTAGGCTCATGGGGGATATTGCACAAGATTTTCCCGCCGAGGAAGTGGGGGATTATGAGAAAGGTATCAAAATTGTTGAGGAAATGATCGCAAAATCATTTCCCGCACCCGCCGAAAGAACGCAAAAGCGCGTTAAGGTATTTGTGGGTCCCACGGGAGTGGGAAAGACAACAACCCTGGCGAAACTGGCGGCACAGTACGCGGTGACAAAGAAAATGAACATCGGCCTGATTACGACGGATACCTACAGAATAGCCGCAGTGGAACAACTGAAAACCTACGCAAGGATCATCGGCATTCCTTTTGAAGTGGCATCTGAGCGGGAAATCTTCAAGAAATCGCTGGATCATTTTGCCGGAAAGGACATTATTCTCATAGATACGCCGGGGAGGAGCAGCAGTGACGGGAATTACCTGAAAAAGTTGAAAGAGATGCTGACTGCCGACGTTCCCATAGAAACGAATCTGCTTTTAAGCCTTACATCGAGTCAGGAAAACAGTATGGATGCGGCGGTACGGTTCGGCATATTCGACTACGATCACGTTATTTTCACAAAACTGGATGAGTGCACCAGACCCGGCCTCATCTACGATCTGGCGAGCCAGATAGGCAAACCCGTTTCCCATGTTACCAATGGTCAAAATGTGCCCCGGGACATTGAGAAAGTGAGTCCCGTGCAACTGACAAAACTTGTCATGGGAAAAAGTTTGCATTAGCAGCATGAAGCAGGGGCTTTATTACGGGCAATACCAACAGGTGAGAAAGGAATTGAAACAGTGGATCAAGCTGCAGGACTGAGGGAAATGAAAATGGGGGTAAAAGGAGAGAGCGACATGGCAACATCACTGCTGCGGAGAAAGTTTGCCGTCCAAAAAGGAGATGAGTCGGTCCGGGTGATCGCCATTACCAGCGGTAAAGGTGGAGTCGGTAAAACGAATATCACCGCCAATCTGGCTTATATACTCTCCAAGATGAATAAAAGAGCATTGATCCTCGATGCCGATGTGGGACTTGCGAATATAGACGTGATTTTGGGGCTTACCCCCCAATACAATTTGCAGCATGTCCTGAAGGGCGAAAAAACCATAGCGGAAACTATTGTACGCGGGCCGGGAGGAATAAAGATTTTGCCGGCGGCGTCAGGAATACAGGAAATGACCGATTTGTCGCGGGGGCAAAAACTGACCCTTCTCGAGGAATTGAATTCTCTGAACGAAGACGTGGATTTTATGTTGATTGATACGGGCGCCGGAATTGCCGCAAACGTGATGTATTTCAATGTGGCTTCAAAAGAGATTATCGTTGTTGTGTCCTCTGAACCGACCTCGTTGACGGATGCCTATGCGCTGATCAAGGTTCTCTACCAGCGCTATGCAAAAAAGAGATTTCGGCTTCTGGTAAATATGGTAAGAAGTCCCGCCGAAGCCAAAGAAGTGTATGCGAGATTGAGTCATGCCACGGATCATTTTCTCAATCTGAATATAGAATATCTGGGGTATATCCTTCACGATGATAAATTGCAGGATGCGGTCAAGAAGCAGAAAGTCCTGGCGGAGTTATATCCTTCTTCGGTGGCAAGCAGATGTTTTGCGTCTGTTGCAGAAAAGCTTTGTACGGAGAAACGGGAAGATTATGAAGATGGAAGCATAAGATTTTTTTGGGAAAACATCATTAACAATGACCGTGGATAAAAAAGAGCGAGATGAACTGATCATGAAATATGCTCCCCTCGTGAAAAACATCGTGGGGAGAATGGCATCAAAGCTGCCGATTGATGTATCGGACCGGGAAGATCTGATTAATGTGGGCATCATAGGATTGATGTCTGCCTTGGAGAAGTTTGATAAGAGCAGAAAGGTTCAGTTTGAGACTTACGCTCGCTTTAGGATACGGGGGGCGGTTCTGGATGAGTTGCGGGCAAGGGATTGGGTGCCGAGGTCAACGAGAAGTAAAGACAACAGACTGGAGGATGCATTCAGCCATTTACAAAAAAAGTTGGGAAGGTCGCCTGATGAGGAGGAAGTCGCCCGCCATCTCGGCATATCCCTGGATGAGTATTTCAAGCTTCTCGATGAATCCCGGTGCGTTTCTATAATAAGCAGTGAGGATCTGCCGCACAATTACTTCGATAATCATGGGCAGGATGAGGCCATGGAGAAAATCGATTCCGGGAATCCCCTGGATCTTCTGGCCAACCGGGAATTGAAGGCGAAGCTGAAGGAAGCCATAGATGATCTTCCGGAAAAGGAACGACTGGTTTTGTCCTTGTATTATTATGAAGAATTAACTATGAAGGAAATAGGAAAAGTCATGGAACTCACGGAATCCAGGGTCTGTCAGCTCCATGCACAAGCCACGGTGAGACTGAGAACTGTGGTAAAAAACCTTGTTTAAGAGGGAATATCGTGATTTTTAAATACGCGCATTAGGGTGAATACTATGGGGAAAGAGGATAAAGAAAGAGATAAAAAGCAATTACGGTTCCTTGTTGTTGATGACATGATCCATATGCGCCGTACCATAAGGAATATGCTGCGCCAATTGGGATACGTACATATAGTCGAAGCCGAGAACGGCGTCGAGGCATGGGAAAAACTGTCCTCGGTAAACATAGATATGGCCGTTGTAGACTGGAATATGCCACAGATGACAGGCGTTGAATTGTTGAGAAAAGCAAGGGCTGACGACAAGCTGACAAAAATCCCCTTTATCATGGTAACCGCCGAGGTTGATGAGGGAACAATCGCCGAGGCAGCGGAAACTGATGTTGATGCGTATATTATCAAACCTTTTGTGGCAAAGACACTTGAAGAGAAGATCGAAAGTGTTCTGGAAAAGAGAGAAAACCCCTCGCCGGTGGATACACATCTGCGGCTTGCCCATGTTTTTGCGGGCGCAGGCCAGTTCAATAAGGCGATTGATGAACTGAAGGCGGCGTTAGATATTAATTCCCGGAACCCGCGGGTTTACCTTGTCTTGGGTGATCTTTATAATAAAAGAGGCATGCTTGACGATGCCGAGAAGGCTTACAAGAAAGCAATTTCACTACAGGAAAAATTTGCCAGGGCGTATGACGGACTCGCCGATGTTTACACAAAAAAGGGTGATGTGGAAAAGAGCATCCGGGCGATGAAGGATGCCATCAGCAAGAGTCCCCGGAATGCCATGAGACAGACAAGTCTGGGCAAGGTCCTGATAGAGCGCGGAATGGTGGAAGAAGCAAAGGCGGCTTTTGACAGCGCCGTCAAAGCGGAACCGAGAAATACGGTTATGCAGGCGGAGATAGGCGAAATTTTCCTTGCCCGTGATATGGATCATGAGGCCGCCGAATTATTCCACACGGTATTGAGAACTAATCCCAATGACGTGCATGTGTACAACCGGCTGGGCATAGCGTACCGTAAGCAGGGCAAATTCCAGGAAGCAATTGAGGAGTATAAGAAGGCGCTGATGGTAGATCCGGGTGACGAACATCTGTATTACAACCTCGGCAGGGCTTACATGGAAGCGTCGCGGGTAGATGAGGCCATTCTCCAGTTTAAGAAAGCGCTGGAAATTTACCCGGATTTCAAAGAGGCCCGGGAAGTGCTGGATAAAATCAGGAACCGTGAATAATACCGTGTGGTAACCGGCTGGCGGGTGGGAGCACTATTCTTATGGTGAAGAAAGCAAAACTCGATCTTCTGGAGGAGAAGATCGTTGAAGAAAAAAAAGCAGAAACAACCGTGCCTGAGGAGAAGGACGTTCCACAGGGACTTGCTCAGCGCTGGTTTACAACGGGCAGGATTTTCGCGATCTCTCTTTCAACAGTCATTGTGATATGCGCCACGGTTTTCTCTATCTGGATGTATTCCCGCGATAAAACGGTAAGGACCGTCCAGGTTGCTTTGCCGAAGCAAATCGCCGCCACCGCCGCTGTTCCCGCCGTAACGAAGGAAGAAACCGCCTCTCTTAAGGGTTTTATAATTTGTTTGAAAGATGCGCAGGGGAACTATCGGACACTCGTCTGCGATATAGCCGTCGCGCTTAATAATATGGACGAAGACATAAAAAAATTTGAGCAAAGGATTGATGTGCGAAACGTGATATATACGGCGGCCAGAAACAGGGGGGGGACATTATCGGCTTCACGGGATGATATGAACCAGTTCCGTGGGGAAATCAGCGACAAATTAAACAGCCTGCTGGGAGGCGACAGGGTCAAGTCTGTCTATTTTACGGCTTTTGTGCTATTATAGCGGAACTGCTGAACCTGTTGAATAAAAAAGAAGAGTGTCAAAGAGGAGGATGCTTGCCTGAAACCATTAACGAAAAGGATCGCCGGATAGAAATTCTGACCAGGCAGTTGGAATCGAGGACTGAATTAACGAGGATGATTGTCCATGATCTGAAGGGGCCCCTCGGGAGCATTATGGCGAATCTGGACTTGCTGATCTCCGGTAGATTAGGTCGCGAGGAGCGGGAAATACTGGAAACAGCCCTCCAAGGCGGCAACGATCTCCTCAATATTATAAATACCCTGCTCGAAATAGGCAAGATGGAAAGGGGAAAGCTGGAACTAAACTTAAGCGTGATCAATCTATCGGGAATGTTTGAGGCGGCGGTCTCGAAATTGAAGTCTCTTGCTTCACAAAAAAATATCGCTTTGGAAATTGACTGTCGCAGTAAGACTTCTTCTATTGCCGTAGATGCATCACTGATCGAGAGAATTTTATTTAATCTGGTTCTGAATGCCGTCAAGTACACCAGGGAGGGTGGTACCATAACCTTGCGGACGGAAGACGGCAGATCCAAAGACACGGTTCTCATCGCCGTTTCGGATACCGGCATCGGCATTCCCAAGGAGTTTCAGGAAACAATATTTGACCTGTATACTCAGCTCCGTCTTCCCGGGGAGAGAAAGCGGGATAGGCAAGCTTGTGAATCGAAGGGGGTGAATGAAGGCGCGGGCGTCACCGGCAGTGACAGGAGGCGGATGGTTAATGTGGGGCTCGGGCTCGCCTTCTGCAAACTTGCCGCCAAACAGCATGGGGGCAGCATTTGGGTGGAGAGTGAGATGGGAAAGGGCAGCACGTTTTTTGTTTCGTTGCCGACAAATCTAATCCCCTCTGGCAGCGGTCTCATTTAAAACCACGAAAACTTTTCGCAATCACTATCTGACAAATCCCGGGGACAGGGAATGTACATGAAGGCCAGAGGTTGCTACACCGGTGAGAAGGGGATAGCATGAGCAGAGAAGATATTTATAAGGTATTGGAAAAGGAGTTTGTTTCCACATTTATTGACGAACTTATACCGGGAATGCTGCACAATTTCGCCAATCCCCTGAACGGTATCATAGGACGTTCCAAGCTGTTGCAAAAACGTATTGAGGAAAACATAAAAAAGATACGGGAGAATTACCCGGAAGCTGCATCGGAAATGATGGAAGACCATAGGAAAATGAAGGCGGATATTGAGACGATTTCCCATGAGTCCGATAAATTTTTTTCTCTATTCAGAAATGTAGCTGATAAATTTTATATCATTGCCACCCCGGAAAAAGAGCGATTAAATTTATCCAGAGTCATTGAAACGGAAATGCGGTTTGCCGATCTTTATCTGGACTTTAAGCATGATATCAAAAAGGAACTGCAATTAGATGAATACCTGCCCGAGATCACCGGTTTTGCCGCTGATTATTCCATGTTTGTTTGGGCGCTGATAACATACTCCAAGAACAGAATGAAAACGTGTAGCGTAAAGGAGTTTTCTGTTTCCACGACTCATGATGATCGGTATGTTTGTCTCACCATGAGGGATACGGGATGCGTCATGCCGGAAGAACAAAAAAAGATTCTGCTCGACTGCTTATCGTCCGACGGCGCTATTTCCCCCGAGCCGAAGGTTGACAGCGGACTGCTTCATGCCCTCCTCCTCCTGAAGAAATACAACGCCCATGTTCAGATGCAATGCCAAGACGGCTGTGACGTAATTTCCGTAAAGATACCCTATAATAGTTCCCGTTCCTCTGGAGGAAATTAAAGATTACAAGCAATTATGACGATCCCCCCATAAGGGATGATGGTCATGTTTAAAGGTCTAACCCTTTCCCGGAAAGGGGGAGCTTATGCTGAGGGCAATCGATGCACAACAGGTGATTTTACAATCAAATGCAACAGAACGAGTGCAGCAGACCCAACAGCGGCATCAGGATATGCAACAGCGGTATTTTGAGTTGCAGTTAAGCGAAGAGCAGCGTTTGTTAAAAGAGAAAGTAAAGAACACACAAGAATCGGAAGAGGCAAGGATAAAGGAAGAACAGGAAAGAAAGAGACAAATGGCCGAAGATCATCATCGGGAACACCCGGAAAAGAAATCCCTCGCCCCCGAAGAGGATCTTAACGAGGAGGAGCCTGAGCAGGGTGGCCATATCAATATAAAGGTCTGAGATGGATATACAACTGTTATTTTTTTTTCAAATCCTTGCCGATGTCGTTCTCTGTTTCGCCATAGTTTTTCTCCTCAGGCAGTTAAACAAAAGTGTAAAGCCCCCTTCCCCGACCTCACCGGCGGTAAACGAAAAAACAATACTTGAATTCAAGATATTGCTGGAAGAATCACAGCAGGCGGCGAGCAACTTCCTGGCGTCCATGGAGGAAAGCCGTAAAAAATTGAGGGAAGTAGTACAGCTCCTCGATAAAAAGGAAAAAAGCTGCCGGGAAATAATTGAACAGTCCTTGGAAGTAAAAAATTTTTCCCGAAACGGCGATGCGGAAAGAAACCCCTCCCCTGATAACCGGCATGACGATATCATACAGATGTTTGGGCAGGGTTTGTCTGAACAGGAGATATCAAGACGCACGGGATTGACGGAGGGAGAAATAAGTCTGATTCTGGATCTTAACCGCAGTAAAAAAGAGATCAGTTGATGTCTCCCATTCTTCCTGCCACGATATCTTTTCAGCCCTTAGAAAATATATCCGGACTGCGCAAAGACAGTGCCACCCCTCCCATTCTTTCCGTAGGAGAGGCGCTCATCGCGGAAGTTTCTGAAAAACTCGGCAGGGGAAAGTTTCTCATTACTCTGAAAAATGTTGCCGTCTCCGCCGATTCCGCGATACCTCTTCGATCCGGCGCCAGGCTTATGGTCAAGGTTGAGCAAACACAGCCCCGCATTGTGCTTTCCATCACCGAACATGAGGCGCCGGAAACGGTGATAATCAACAATTACCTTAAAATGCAAAGGACCAATCCCGACTCGCTGATCAATCTGATAAAGGGTGCGGGGGAGCTTTTCGGTTCCAAGAATATCGAAGAATTATCACGTCATATAGCCGGGAAAGACATGCATCAGTTGCTTGGTCTTATTGATAAAATGATTTTTTCCCCAAAAAATCTGCAAGACCCCCTGTTTTTAAAGGACTTTATCTCGTGCCTCGGGCTCCTGTGGGAGAGCGACCTGAAGAAGGCCCTCAAGGAGTCCTCCGGAGAGACGAGCTTCTTAAACAGCCGGGATAATCTTAAAAGCCTGCTTATGAAACTGCTGTTTGACCTTCGGGGCGTAAAGGAGGAAACAGCCATGCAGGATTCTGCAACAGGCAGCCTCTTGAGAAGACTCGCTGAATTTGCCGATGCCTCCGTCAAATCTATTGAAATGCAGCAGGTCATAAACGTTCTTGCCCAAGACAAGGGGAGCTATATGCTGCAAATCCCCTTTCTTTCCCCGGAGGGCATCAGGAGAGGAGATATCTTCATTGAATTTGAACGGGAAAAAGCAGAAAAGGACGGAAGCGACATCCCCTACGCAGTAATCATATTTCTTAATATGGATGCCCTTGGCGATATGATGATTGAAGCTAAAATAAGGGGAGAAAAAATAGGGTGTGTTATCAAGTGTGATAATAACGAGGTACGCGATTTTCTCTCCGTATCGGTAGAGAAATTGGGGAAAAAACTTTTGTCTTTGGGCTATACGATTGACCGCTTAAGTTGCATCACGGAGGAAAACTTGCCGCAGATGAAATACGAATACCTGAAAGATCAGGATATCTATAGCCGGGACGTGGTAGATTTTTTTGTCTGACGTGCCCTGTTATTTTTCCCACATCCGGATAGGAAGGAGTTTCATTGGAAAAAGACAAGAAAACGCCGCTGGCGGCAGCTATAAAATACGACGGCAAGAAAGATGCTGCCCCCAAGGTAACCGCCAAAGGCAGAGGGATGGTGGCGGAAAAAATCATCGAGCTTGCCCGTAAACACGACGTCCCGATTAAGAGTGATCCGGCCCTCGTGCAGATTCTCAGTAAACTGGAGATCAATGCCCAGATCCCGGAAGAGTTGTACCGCGCCGTCGCTGAAATTCTTGCCTTTGTCTATTCTATGAATACGGATTGGAGAGAGAAACACGGTAATTAAAACCGTCAACGAGCGCATTTCCTGCAGCCAAAGCGGATAAAGGCACTTTTCTCCAAAGATCGAGAAGTATCCGCAGTTTACTTAGGGATAGCATCAATGTCCTTAAAGAGGCGGAAAATTTTTCCGCCCAGACACAAAATTGCCGTCTTTCCTTCATTTTTGCTTCCGCTTTTTTTACTTTTAAGTAATCTACACGTTCTGGTTAAATTTTTATTTCGCAAGATTAATGCTTGGAAGATCGTGGCGCACAATTTGTCGCTTTCTGCATTATGTTATCTATCTATTTGAAATTAATAGAAAATAAAAAAATTTGCTCTGTTTGTTACATGGCTAATCAGAATTTTCAGCTGTCCCCGCCGAACGGATTTCCTGGAGGGCCTTCAATAGTGTTGGCCTCGCTTTTCCTCCATAGTAATTGTTTTTACTGCATTATTCACCATTAACCACGAAGCCCATTTCCCGTCCACATCACCTAATGGCATGCAAATTGCTCATTTGTGAGTTCAATAGCGAGCGTATTTCCCTTGCGCCTGCGTAAAGAGAGCTTCAATACAGCGTTAAGGAGAGCAGCGCCATGATTTACGGCATCTATGATCTTGTGGACGTGAGCACGAGAAAAATTAGTCAGCTTGATGCGGTAACCAACAATATTGCCAATGCCAGCACGCCGGGATTCAAGGCCGAGCATTTACATTTTGCCATGAAGGACGATAGGGGGGTATTGGCTGACGGACAGACATCTTCGTACGCACCTATCATGATGGTTGATTTCTCTCAGGGAGGCATCCAAAAAACCGGTAATGTAATGGACATGGCAATCCACGGGAAGGGATTTTTCGCCGTGGAGACAAAAAATGGCGTGGCATATACGAGACGGGGAAATTTCACATTGGACAGAAATAATGAACTGGTTACCCAGTCCGGTGATTACGTTCTCGACACGAACGGGAAGCATATTGTCATCAATGGCGATGAACTGGAAGTGGATAATCAGGGTACGATCAGAGTAGATGGAAATGAGACAGGCCGCCTCAAGATTGTGGCGTTCGACAGGGACAGGGCTCTTACATCCAGAGGGGACGGCCTTTATAGCGATCCCGGCAACGCAGGTTTGAAGACGCTCGATAAACCGGAAGTGACGCCCGGCTCCCTGGAAAATGCCAATGTACAGGCGCTGAGGGAGATGGTGGATATGATCAACATTCAACATTCCTTTGAAACGTACCAGAAGGCAATACAGACGATTAGCGATCTTGACAAGTTGTCAACCGGCCGTGTGGGCAGGCTGGCATAGCGGATGGAACGGAAAAGGAACGTAAACAGCCAAGGAGGGAACAATGATTAAGTCTTTATGGACAGCCGCCACGGGTATGGAGGCCCAGCAATTGGATCAGGATGTTGTGGCCAATAACCTGGCCAATGTGAATACCGTGGGCTTTAAGAAATCCCGGGCGGATTTCCAGGACCTGATGTATCAGATCTACTCCAAGTCTGGTGCGGAAACTTCCGGAGGCAACCAGTTGCCGGTCGGTATTGAAATCGGCATGGGGGTAAAGCCGGTTTCCACGCAGAAGATATTCACCCAGGGAGATTATCAGCAAACCGGCAATCAATTCGACTGGTCCATAGAAGGCGATGGTTTTTTCCAGTTTGATGACAACGGACGCACTGTTTACTCGCGGGCGGGGAATTTTAAGCTCAATAAGGACGGATCCCTCTGCAACTCGGCTGGGCTGAAATTGCTTCCCGAGGTATCGGTGCCGCAGGATTCCACAACGTTTACGATAGACAGCGGCGGGACATGGTCGGCAACGGATAATACCGGCGCCGTGCTGGCTTCGGGTCGTATTGAACTTGCAAAGTTCGTAAACCCGGCGGGTTTGACGAGCGTGGGGCGAAATCTCTACGACGAGACGGACGGTTCCGGTGAACCGATCGTCGGCAACCCCGCCACCACGGGTTTCGGCACCATATCCCAGAATTTTCTGGAGATGTCGAATGTGAGCGTTATCGAGGAGATGGTGAAGATGATCATCGGTCAAAGGGCGTACGAAATTAATTCCAAGTCTATCACAACCGCCGACAATATGCTCCAGATCATTAACAACCTTAAGCGGTAAAGGTTACACAGTAGCGCGCCGAGAGGACGGATTGGGGACTAATGGCCCTTCTTAAAATAAATCGGGAGTCGGAGATGAAGCATGTTTTGAAGTGGTTCCTTATCATGGTCTTTTTTGTTGCCGGAGAGGGCATCCTCCATGCCGGAGATGCCGTGATCATAGGCGCTGATACGATCAAAGCGGCCGTCAGAAATTACATCGAAACAAACATGCCCTGGCCTGCCGGGACGATGCGCGTAGAATTTTCCACGCGGATTTCCGATGTTGTGCTTGCGGCGGCGGGAAGAGGGAAAATAAGTTATCAGGTGCGGAGCAAAAAAGATGAAGATTTCATCGGGGATTCGGCTTTTTATATCGGGTTTTATGAAGAGGGAACCCCGGTCAAAGAGGACGTGGTCAGGGTGCGGATGGAAGTCCTGAGGGACGTGATCGTCAGTTCCCGTGTGCTGGTCAGGGATACGCCGGTAAGTTCCCACGACATCAATATCGTAAAGAAATGGGTGAGAGAGGTGTCCCTGAATACTGTTGCCGGTCCGGAAGATGTGGTTGGTAAAAAAATTTGCACCAGCATACGTCCCAATACGGAAATAACGTCAAATATGTTGAAAGATATTATGATGATAAAAAAGGGCAAGCTGGTACAAATCATGCTTGAGAATGGTCTGATACGGGTGACCGGCATTGGTGTTTCGGAGGAAAACGGTGTGTATGGGGCGGTGATAAAAGTTAAAACCGCATCATCGAATAAGACCATACTTGCCAGGGTGGAAGGTGAATCCCTGGTGCGGGTGGATTTTTAACTATGGGGTTCCGGTCATGAAAGGACTTGATAGATTTTGCGGCTTCAGGATTTCCAGGGCAGGGGTGGTTTTCTTTGTATTTTTCCTGACAGGATGTTCAGCCCTGGATTTGGAAACAGTGAAAAGTGAACCGCATGTTCCTGTCGCAGTTACACCGGCCATTAACAGCCGCCAGCCGACGCCGGGGTCCGTCTGGCAGGGGGAAAACAGCAGGAATTCACTATTTGCCGATAAAAAGGCACGATACGTGAACGATATCGTAACCATTATCGTCAATGAAGTTTCTTCCGGCGGCAACAAGGCAAGCACGAATACCAGCAGGGATACGAGCACAAGCACGGGAATAAGCGCCCTCTTGGGTCTCGATGCGTCCATCCTGGAGAAGAACCCCAATATGGGTCCCTCCCTGGGCGTGGGGGGGACTTCGGTAAATTCTCTGAAAGGCAAGGGGGATACCAGCCGCAACAGCAATCTGGTGGCGAGACTGACGGCGCGGGTAGTCAATGTGCTCGACAACGGCAATCTGGTCATAGAGGGTCGGCGTCAGCTGAACGTAAACGCGGAAAATCAATACATAGTTCTTTCCGGGATAGTGAGACCGGAGGATATTACCGAGGATAACCTCATTGCGTCACAGTACATTGCCGATGCGAGGATCGTTTATACGGGAGACGGCGTCATCAACGACAAGATGCGACCGGGTTGGCTTACCCGTATCGTTGACTGGGTTTGGCCGTTCTGAAAAACGGCCGTATGCCGGGGAAGGGGAAAAAGGGGCATGGGATATACGGGCATGAACAACGGTCAAAAGCCGATGGACATCACTCTTGATTCGTACGAAAAAGAGAAGGGGGGATGGATGTTGATCTGTCTCTGCCTGGGGATTCTTGTATTTCTGTTTATTTGTACGCTGTTGGCCTCGGCCGCACACGCGGCACGCATCAAGGATATTGCCAGTATTGCGGGGGTAAGGGATAACCAACTGGTGGGATACGGGCTCGTTGTAGGACTGGCAGGAACCGGCGATGATGTAAAAAATGGTTTTACCGGTGAATCCCTTGCCAATATGCTGATCAGGCAGGGATTGACCATGAAAGACAAGACCATGAAGGCAGATAACTCGGCTGCCGTCATGCTGACGGCTACCTTGCCTCCCTTTGCCAAGACGGGAAGCAAGATTGACGTCATCGTCTCATCTATTGGTGATGCCAAAAGCCTTCTGGGAGGAGTGCTGCCCATGACGCCGCTGCGCGGCGCCGACGGTGAAATTTATGCCGTTGCGCAGGGGCCCATTACCATAGGAGGTTTTTCAGCGGGAGGGGGAGGGGCAAGCGTTGCCAAGAATCATGTGAATGTCGGGCGGATCGTTAACGGGGCTCTGGTGGAGAGGGAGCTGAATTATCATTTTGATAAAAACAGGAGGCTTTCCCTCAATCTGTACCAGCCGGACTTTACCACGTCGGCACAGTTGGCGGCGCTCATAAATGACGGTGTCTCCCAGTTTGAGGCGCGGCAGATTGACTCGTGCTCCGTGGAAGTAAAACTGAAAGATTCTTTTAGCGGTACCATTTTGGAAGCGGTTTCCCTCATCGAGCGTCTCGACATCCCCGTAGATTCAGCGGCCGTTGTGGTTATGAACGAAAAAACAGGCACGGTGGTCATGGGAGAAAACGTAAGAATATCAACTGTAGCCGTGGCACATGGGAACTTAAGCATCCAGATCAAAGAGGAACAAAAGGTTTCGCAACCGCTGCCTTTCGCGCCTTCGCCCGGTGGCGTTCATCCGCAACCGCCGCCTATCGCGCCTCCGCCCGTGACTCGCCCCGGTGGCGCTCGTTCGCAACCCGTCACTGCGGCCCCGAGTGCTCCCTTGGTAGAAAATGAAGGCGCTACGATCGTGGCCCCCGGCGGTCAAACCGTTGTCACGACGGATAAAACCATCGGCGTGACGGAGGAGAGAAATCAGGTGATTGTTGTTCCCAGAGGAGTGACGATTCAGGATGTGGTCAGGGCTCTGAATGCTATGGGCGTTACACCGCGTGACCTGATAACCATCATGCAGACAATTAAAGCTGCAGGGGCGCTGCAAGCGGACTTGAGAATAATTTAGTAAGTGAGAAATTGTTTTCTGCGTTTTTCCGGCAGAAAATAATTTCGTTAACGCACGTATCCCGTTTATCGGGGGTAAGAAGCAATCAGTGGATAAGGAGCTTTGAGTGATGGAGGGAAGTAATCGTATAGACGTCAATGCGAGGTTGCCCCTTAACAATAGCAATAACCTCAGCCCTGCCGATAAACAGGCGGAGGAAAAAGAAAAGGAACTGAAAAAGGCCTGCGCGAATTTTGAGTCGGTCCTTGTTTACTATCTTTTCAAAAGCATGAGACAGACTATCCCTGCAGGCGGCTTGCTTGATAAGTTTCCCGGGAAGGATACGTATACCATGATGATGGATCAGAAGGTGGCGGAGGAAATGGCGCACCGGGGGGATGGATTGGGGATACAGAAGATGCTTTTTAACCAGCTTAACAGGAAACCACCGAAGAAAGGAGAGGGCGAGTTTTAACCTGACAGCCAACCCGTGGATTCTGCTCTAAGGGCGGGCGTCAATAGTATGGCTTTGGAGTTGAATATTTATTAAAGTTTTGAGATAATCTTGCCGATAAAAGTAGTGAAGTTAGTCACTATAGGAGAGGGAAACCATGAAAATTTCCGATGTCAAAGATACAAATGCCCAGATAATTCAGCAATATCAGAGAAATGATAATATGCGTCAAAACTCTGACAAGCAGGTTAGCAGGGCATCGGTACCGGAAGAAAAAGTTGATCTTTCCACCAAGGCAAGAGATATCCAGCAGATCAAGAGTGCGTTGGCAAAACTTCCTGAAATCAGGGAGGAAAAAGTTCTGGATCTTAAAGAAGCAATAGAAGCCAGGACTTACAACGTAAGCGGAGAGAAAATTGCCGGGAAAATGGTGGGAGAATCGCTTTTGGATATTTTAGCCTGAAGAGTAAAACCTTTCCCCGTTTCCACATTTTCTGCGCGGTTTTTCCTACGCAAAATAGTTCATCTATAGGATTGTTTTTTCCCTTATTTGTTGCCGGGGGATATATGCCCCGTGGCAATTCTTAAAGCAATTTAGAGGTGTGTCCGATGGTATATCAGGATATTAGTGTGCATAACGATCTGGGAGAGAATGTGGAATTATATGCCCTTTATGACGGCCTCCTGTCCGTGCTGGGGATGGAGCTTGAGGTTTACCGGGAATTAAGAACGGTCATCGCCCGTGAAAAAGATATCCTGATCAAACCGTCTCTCGAAGTGCTGAATGAAAGCAATTCGAAGAAGGAGACCTGCATACTGAAGGCAAAGATGCTTGAGGAGGCACGGACGAACAATGTAAAAAAAATTGCTAAGTGCCTTGGTATAGAAAATGATAATATCAATCTCACCACACTTTCTTCCTATGCCAATGATAAGCTCAGAGAGGAACTTAAGGCAAATCAGGATGATCTTTCTTCCCTTCTCATGGAAATACGCAGGCTCAACAAAATCAACAAGGACTTGCTGGATTCCTCTCTTTCTTTTCTGAAAGGATCAATCGATTTCATAAATGAGTTAATGTCTTCCGGTTCCACATATAGGAATACGGGGAAAGTAACCATCCTTCCCCGAAATGGGAAGATATTGCAAACGGAAGGATAGGACCATGCCTGGAATTGATCGTTTACTCAATACGTCAAAAGAAGCGCTCTTAAGTCATATCACGGCTATAAACATTACGGGTTCCAACGTCGCTAACGTAAACACACCCGGATATTCAAGATTACGGCCGATCTTCGGTTCTGTCGGCAGCGTCGGATCGGGATCTCCCGACCAGATGCAGGTTGGCGTTAAGATAACGAGCGTGGAGCGTATTTACGACAAGTACCTGGAGGTTCAACTCGTACTGCAGGAGCATGAGGTTGGTTATAACGAGGTCCGCAGGGACGCGCTGAGCAGGGTGGAAGGTATTTTTAATGAAAGCAACGGTGGCGGCATAAATGAAATCCTGAATGAATTCTGGGATGCCTGGGCCGACTTGTCGGCGAATCCCGCAGGGAAGGGAGAGCGGGATGTTCTGGTTTCCATTTCCCAGAATATGGCTGCCATGTTCCAGCAGCAGGCGGGAGAATTGCAGACCATTCAGCAGGATGCGAATAAAACAATATCGGATACGGTTGATCAATTGAATACCTATCTCGAAGACATGACCATTTACAACAACCAGATAAGCCAAATTGAGGTTGCGGGCGGGAGCGCGGCTGATCTGCGGGATAAAAGGGCGGAACTCCTGCGTAAGATGTCCAACCTGATTGATTTTAACTATATCGAAGAGTCAAACGGCACGCTGAATGTTTTCATTTCCAACGGCAGGACATTGGTACAAGGCGGACAGATGTGGGAGCTTGCCGTGGAAATTAATCCGGCAAATAACAATTTTTACGATATCACGTTTGCGGATACCCCGGGAGTGGCGATAAACAGTCGCCTTACGGGGGGAAAATTGGCGGGATTGATTGATATACGGGACACGACGGTAGCCGGTTATATCTCCGACCTGGATACCCTTGCGGCAAGCGTGATCAGTACGGTGAATACCCAGCACAGCCTGGGATTTGATGCAACCGGCAACATAGGCGGCAATTTTTTCAACGCAGCCACGAAGGCTGAGGATATGGCGGTAAGTTCCGCCATTATCGCGGATGGGTCAAAAATAGCGGCGTCGGCGACCGTAAACGGTGACGGCGAAAATGCAAAATTGATAAGCGCGGTGAGGGATCAGTTGGTGTTGAACGGCGCCACCGTGACGATTAACGGCTATTACAGCGCATTTGTGGGACGCATAGGACAGAATGCGGCCGATGCAAACGCGGGTTATGATCGCCAGAAGGCAATCCTGAATCAGTATGAGAGTCAGAAAGAGACGGTATCCGGCGTGTCCCTTGACGAAGAGATGCTGAATCTTACTAAATTGCAGATGGGATATAATGCAGCGGGCAGGCTTCTTACGACGGTAAATGATATGATAGATATACTCTTTGCTCTGGGGGAGTAGTAATCGGCCGGAAAATGTTCTTTATTTTTAATGGGGGTTAATCATGATTACACGCGTTACCGAAAACATGAAATTTACGATGGTGACGAACAATTTGTTCAATGTACAAAACAAATACGGGACAATCATGGAGCAGCTTGCCTCGCAAAAGAAAATCAACCGTCCCTCCGATGACCCGCTGGGAGCTTTGAGTGTTTTGGATTTTCGGACATCGAAAAACTCCCTTAAACAGTATGAGAAGAATATGGACAACATCAATGGATGGATGAGCATGACGGAATCCAAGCTGACCGGAATAAACGACATCCTGATAGCGGCAAGGGAAATTGCCGTTGCCCAGTCAACGGCAACGGCGGATGCTACCACACGCGGCATTGCCGCTACTGCGTTACAGCCCCTCATAGATGAGGCGCGCGCATTGGCGAATGCGCGGTTCGGGGATCGTTACCTCTTCGCCGGCTCCCGGACGGATACGGAGCCCTTTTCAGCGACCGAGTCTGCGGCGAGTGTTGGCACCACTGCCGCAGCGAGCGAGAATGCCTTCGACGGCACGTCTACGTCTGGCGGCGCCTATACCGGATCGGTGAATAAAACCTATGTAGTGAAAATAATCGCGACCGGAGCGCTGGGAGCGGCGACGTACAAGATCTCCGCTGATGGGGGGAAAACCTGGGGAGGAACGGCTACCGTTCCCGGCACCGGAATTATCAATGTGGGAGATGGGATGACCATGACTTTTGTGGAAAACACCGTTTCCCTGACAGCAAATGATCTCTTCAGCGTAAAGGGCAGGGTGGCGGGATACTACAACGGCAACGGGGAAGACATGGCTGTGGAGGTCGGCAAGAACAACAGCTTCAATTACAATGTTTCCGGGGAGGCGGCGTTTACCGACAAGGGGGCCGGAACAGTTGATATGTTTACGGTCTTGAATGATCTGAAGACAGCCCTGGAGAATAATAATCAGAGCGGTATCGCCACACAGATAAACAACCTGGAAGATGCGCAGGATCAGGTTTTACGATACACATCAAAGATTGGTTCCCGGATGAACAGTCTGGAGATAACGAAAAATAACCATACATCCCTGAATGAACAGATAACCGACCTGCTTGCGAATGTGGAGGAAGCCGACATGGCGCAACTGATCACTGATTTTAAAATGAAGGAGGTTGCCCTGCAGGCTACTTACTCGATGGCTGGCCAGATTAACGAGAATTCCATACTTAATTTTCTTCGATAGAACGAATAAGGGGAAAAAATGTTAATCCTGACACGGAAGTTGGGTGAGTCCATCGAGATCGGCGATGATATCAAGATCACGTTTCTGGAAATCAAAGGCAAACAAATAAAGCTCGGCATTGAAGCGCCGCCTCATGTGGCCGTGTACCGAGAAGAAATATACAAGATCATCCATGAACAGAACATTCGGGCGGCGCAATTTGCATCTACGGATAAAGAGAATTTATCTGATATCTGGTATAGGTTAAAGGAGATCACGAAACCCGAAGAGGAGGATGTGTGAAGATAACGACAACGCGTTTTGGGGAAATCAGCGTTACTGACGACAGAATCATCGAGATGAAAGGCGGGATACTGGGGTTTGAACATCTGAAAAGGTATATCATGCTTATCCATGATGAGAAGACGCCGTTCCTCTGGTTTCAATCGGTCGAGGATGGGGCGACAGCTTTCGTTGTTGTCAATTCTCAGCTCATAAAAACGGACTATGAGCCTCTGATTAATGACGGAGATGTGGGCAGGCTGGGGATTGATGATGTTGCTGATGTGATTTTAATGGCCATCGTGACGATTCGTTCCAATCCTCTCATGATTACGGCCAATCTCCGGGCGCCGATTGTCATTAATGCCAGAAAAAAATTGGCCGCGCAACTTGTTCTCGATGATCCGGAATTGCCCATTCAGTACGATATAGCGGATAATAAGAAGAAAGCGGAAGAAATCGCATCGGGCGATTCCGCTACGGAAAAGATCGGCAAACTGTCCTCCACCGTCTCTCCTTAACGCTAATGTCACGCACCAACTTCAAAAGTTAAAACGCTCAGCGGAAATACATGAATTCAGAGAAGGCCGATGTTTTTCCATCCCCCGCTGAATTCGCTCGTTCGGCATTCGCCGTGGCTTGCCGCGGGGTAAGCGAGCGAGTGATGGACGATACTGTTCCTTAGGAATCGAAGATTCTCTGCAGCGTGCTCAAGGAGAGCTTCAATAGACCTCCTGCCAGGAAATTTTTTCCTATTCCACTTCTCCAACCGTAAACAGGTAGTTTTTAACCTATCGGATTATCATGTAAATTAATAATCAAGCCGGTGGCACATCTCTTGCTTAATATAAAGTTAACCTAAAAGTTAAATTAAAGTTCTTCTCTCCTGCAACCGAAAGAATTATTACCATGGCAAAAATACGCAGGCATGAAAAGGGGTGGGATGATGGAATACAAGATTCAGGAAGTGAGTAAAAAATTAGAGGTGCCCGAGTCCACTATTCGGTATTGGGAAACGGAATTCTCGGAACTCATCATGCCGAAACGAACGCCCGGCGGTCAGAGGAGATACTCGCAAAGAGATCTCGATCACTTGGCGCAAATTAAGAAGCTTCTTCACCTCAAGAACAGGACCATTTCTCAGGCAAAGACGATCCTGAAAAGCGGCAATGAGGATGTAGAAAAAATCAACTGGGGAAAGCAGACGATCCTGTTGACGGGAGGTACGGGATCTTTCGGGAAGTATTTCTGCAAGACCATGATAGAAAAATATCATCCCAGAATCATCCGGGTTTACAGCCGCGACGAGTTAAAGCAGCATGAAATGCGTCAGACGTTTGGAGAGGACGTTATCAGATATTTCATTGGCGATGTCAGAGATGCCGATCGGCTGAAACGGGCCATGGAAGGGGTTGACATTGTCGTTCACGCTGCAGCCCTCAAGCAAGTGCCTTCCTGCGAATACAACCCTTTTGAAGCGGTTAAAACCAATATTCACGGCGCGGAAAATATTATTGATGCGGCCATTGACGTAGGCGTCAAAAAAGTGGTTGCTTTGAGCACTGATAAGGCGGTGAACCCTGCGAACCTCTATGGGGCAACCAAGCTCTGTGCCGAAAAGATCTTTGTTCAGGGAAATGCCTATTCAGGCTCACGGGGAACACGCTTCAGTTGCGTGCGCTACGGGAACGTCATCGGCAGCCGCGGAAGTGTTATACCGCTTTTTAAGGAACAGAAAAAAACGGGTAAAATCACCATTACAGACGGCAGGATGACGCGGTTTTGGATAAGTCTTGAACGGGCCGTTGAACTCGTAATCATGGCGCTTCGCCATGCCCAAGGCGGGGAGATCTTTGTTCCCAAAATCCCCAGCATGAAGGTCGTGGATTTGGCAAAGGCGGTCGCCCCCGAGTGCGAAATTGAGATAATCGGGATAAGACCGGGAGAAAAACTCCACGAAAGCCTTATCACGGAAGAGGAAGGACGAAATGCGATTTTTTACAAGGGCATGTACATTGTTCTTCCCAATTATACGTGGTGGGAAGAAAGGCGAAACTACAAAACGGCTCAGAAACTGCCTGACGGGTTCATTTACACCAGTAATTTGAATGATGAATGGCTGGGCGTGGAAGATCTCAGGAAGCTCCTGTATGATCCTTCTTTTGCTGAAGAAGAGTCGGCTTCCCGCTTCCTGAGTACTCTTCATCGCCTGAATGAAAAAGTTGTTTTAGGCCTGCTCAATACCGAAGAAGGATTTTCAGAGACCCCAAACACAGCAAGTGTGCTCCCATGAGCGTTGAATCGCCCGTACCGAGCGAAAAGCAAAAAAACACCGGCGGTATGAAGCATTTTATTCCCTATGGGCGACAGTGGATTGATGAAGGGGATATCGAAGCCGTCGGGGAGGTACTGCGTTCCGACTGGCTGACCACAGGGCCCAAGGTCGAGGAGTTTGAAAAAGAGTTTGCCTGCGTCATCGGGGTCAGGGAGGCCGTTGCTGTCTCGAACGGTACCGCAGCCCTGCATGCCATCATGGCTGCGATCGGCATCGGTCCCGGTGATGAAGTCATCGTTCCGCCGATAACGTTTGTGGCAACAGCCAATGCCGTCGTGTTTCAGGGAGGCAACCCCGTATTTGCTGATGTAGATCCGGAGACGCTCTTGATTGACCCGGAGGAGGTCACGGGGAAAATCACTCCCCGGACAAAGGCCGTCGTAGCAGTGGACTATGCCGGGCAGCCGTGCAACTACGATGCCCTGCGGGCCATTACGGACCGTCACGGGATAACACTCATCGCCGATGCCTGCCACGCCCTGGGCGCGCGATATGGAGAAAAAAAAGTCGGTACTATAGCTGATATGACGGCATTCAGCTTCCATCCGGTGAAACATATTACCACCGGCGAAGGGGGCATGATCACGACCAACGACACAAAATTGGCTGATACCATGCGCAGATTTCGAAATCACGGCATTGATTCGGACCATCGGCGGCGAGGCGAACTGGGCACCTGGTATTATGAAATGGTGGATTTAGGATATAACTACCGTATAACGGACATACAGTGCGCCCTGGGCTTAAGCCAACTTCGCAAACTGCCGAATTGGCTTGCCCGACGGCAGGAGATTGCCCAACAATACAACAAGGCATTCTCCGTAATTCCGGGAATTAGACCATTAAGGGTTGCCCCGGAAGTCTATCATGCATACCATTTGTACGTAATCAGTTGCTGTCCAAACGGTTCGGATACGCGCCGTGGGGATTTTTTCACAAAGCTTCACGAAAAAGGCGTAGGCGTGAACGTACACTACATTCCGGTACATCTGCACCCTTTCTATCAAAAACGTTTCGGCTGTCGGGTGGGACAGTATCCGAAAGCGGAAAAGGCCTATGAGCGGATCATCAGTCTCCCCATATTTCCGCAAATGGGTGAACGGGATGTCCGCACCGTGATTGATGCCGTCATCCGGATTGCGGAGGCGTATGCAGCATAAACGCAGATTTCTGGTTATCGGATGCGGATCAATCGGAAAGAGGCACATCGGCAATTTGATTATGCTGAACGAAAAGGACATTGTCGCCTTTGACACCAGGGCGGATCGCCGCCAGGAGGTAAAATCACGTTTCGGTGTTGAAGTTTTGAATAACGTGGCGGATGCCTGGAGCAGTCATCCGGACGTTGCCGTGATAACAGCGCCGACGAGTATGCATGTGTCTCTGGCAACTCAGGCCGCCGATCTTGGGTGCCATATGTTCATTGAAAAGCCCTTATCGCACAACAGAGACGGTCTCGAAAACCTTCTCGCCGTCGTACGAAGCAAGAACCTAATCACTCTGGTGGGCAGTAATATGCGTTTCCATCCCGGTCTCAAGCAAATCAAAAAAATGCTCGACGACAGGGCTATCGGAAGAATTGTAGCGATGCGTGTCGAATTTGGTCAGTATCTTCCGGACTGGCATTCCCAGGAGGATTACCGTCAGGGATACAGCGCCCGTGCTGAACTGGGGGGTGGCGTCATCTTAGACGCGATCCATGAATTCGACTATATTCGCTGGATGCTGGGGGAAATTGACACGGTGGCCTGCATTTCCGGAAAACTGAGCGATCTTGAAATCAACACGGAAGATACGGCGGCAATACTCCTTCGTTTTTCGAGCGGCGCCATCGGAGAAATTCACCTGGATTACGTGCAGCGGGCATACAGCCGCACGTGCCATATCATAGGTGAGGACGGGACCATACGCTGGGATTATAAGACGGGTGAGATCGCTTGGTATAGCGCCGAAAGCCGGGATTGGAAATCATACCACAATCCACCCGATTGGGAGCCGAACCATATGTACCTTGATGAACTGAGGCACTTTCTGAGATGTCGGAACGGAGAGGAAGAACCATGCCTCGATGTGTTTCAAGCTGCGCAGGTGTTACGGGTGGCGCTGGCCGCTAAAGAATCGGCGAAAACAGAAAGGTTTATGAACGTAGGATGATCTCGAAAAGAGGGGGAAAAATAGTCGCTATCATTCAGGCACGCATGAGTTCAAGCAGGTTGCCGGGAAAAGTTATGGCCGAAATATGCGGGAAACCGATGCTGTACCACGTGGTGAAGCGAACGGGACGGTCGAAGATGATTGATCTGGCATGCGTTGCCACATCGGATCATTGCGACGACGACATCATAGAAAGTTTCTGCAAAGGGAAGGGCATTCCCTGCTTTCGCGGCAGCCTTGATGATGTCTTGGATCGGTATTGTCAGGCTGCGAGTCATTTTGGCGCCTCCACAATTGTTCGGTTAACCGCCGACTGTCCTTTACTTGATCCGGATATCATCGCCAGGGTAATCAAAAAGTTTTCTGAAGGGAGCTTCGATTATGTATCCAATGTAATGGAATACACCTATCCGGATGGATTGGATACGGAGGTCTTTTCCTTTGGGGCACTGGAACGTGCCTGGCGGGAGGCAAGGCTGAAATCGGAGCGGGAACACGTAACCCCCTACATCCGCAATCATCCTGAGATATTTCGTCTGGCAAATGTAAGTTACGGGGAAAATCTTTCCCATTTCCGCTGGACAGTTGACCAGCCTCAGGATCTGGATTTTGTACGTTCCGTGTATGAACGGTTGGGAAGCATGTATTTTGATATGACGGATGTGCTGAAATTATTGAAGCAGAATCCCGACCTGAGCAGCAAGAATGCAGGAATCAAAAGTAATGAGGGCTATCTCAAATCTCTGCGTGAAGATTATATTGTCACAAAATAAGGAATTGATGCATGGGAACAGGCCAGCAGTTATACGTGAGGGCAAAAAAAAGAATCCCCGGCGGCACACAACTCCTTTCCAAACGTCCGGAAATGTTTCTGCCGGAACAGTGGCCGAGCTACTACAGCCGGGCGAAGGGTGCGGAAGTTTGGGACCTCGATGGAAAGAAATATATTGACATGAGCTACAATGGCATCGGGGCATGCATACTGGGCGCGGCAGACTATGATGTTGATGCCGCGGTCAAGAAAGTAATTGAAGCGGGCTCCATGTCCACCCTTAACGCACCCGACGAGCTGGAACTGGCTGAACTGCTGTGCGAGTTGCACCCCTGGGCCGAGATGGTGCGCTATGCACGGTGCGGGGGAGAAGCGATGGCCATTGCGGTGCGTATTGCCCGCGCCCGGACGCGGCGTGATCGTGTTGCGTTCTGCGGTTATCACGGCTGGCATGATTGGTACCTGGCTGCGAATCTGGCGGATGATCGCGCGTTGGATGGGCATCTCCTGCCCGGGCTTGAACCCGCGGGCGTACCGCGCGGGCTCACGGGGACGGCCTTGCCGTTTCGCTATAACCATATCGAAGAATTAAAGGCGATCACTGCGCAATACGGCAATGAACTGGCGGCAATTGTCATGGAACCGATCCGCGACCACGATCCCGCTCCCGGTTTCCTCGAAGAGGTTAGGGAGATTGCTTCCGCGGTCGGCGCGGTGCTGATCATGGATGAAATCACCGCCGGTTTTCGGCTTACCACCGGCGGCGCCCACCTGCTGTTCGGCATTACGCCGGATATTGCCGTTTTTGCCAAGGCCATGAGCAACGGTTATCCCATGGCCGCCATTATCGGCAAGGCCGATGTTATGCAGGCGGCCCAGTTATCTTTCATCAGCAGCACGTATTGGACGGAGAGGATCGGCCCGGCGGCGGCGCTGGCGACGATCCGTAAGCACCGGCGTTGCAATGTTTCCAGCCATTTGATTCGCATCGGGACCATGGTGAGGGAGGGTTGGCGCGAAGTCGCCCGGCAAGCCGGTATCGAAGTCGAGATCAGCGGTATTGCGCCACTCGGCCATTTTTCCTTTCCTGGTAAGGAAAAGCAGGCCGCCAAGACACTCTTCATCCAGATGATGCTGGAACGCGGCTTCCTGGCAAGTACGGCTTTTTATGCAACCTATGCACACGGGGACCGTCACATAAAAAGCTATCTTGAAGCATGTCGGAAAGTTTTCCCGCAAGTAACGGAGGCTCTGGAACGAGATACCGTGATGAACCAGCTCAAGGGCCCGGTCGCGCATGCCGGATTCGGGAGGCTGACATGAATAATCTTCTGATTCGCGCCGATGCGACAACGGAAATGGGCACCGGTCATATCATGCGCTGCCTCGCCCTGGCGCAGGGATGGCAGGCGGAAGGGAACCAGGCGATTTTCCTGAGCCATTGCGAAAGCCGGGCCCTGCGGCGTCGTGTGGAGGCGACGGGGGTTAACTTTATCTCGCTTGACAAGGTACACCCCTCTCCCCGTGACCTGCAAGAGACGCTCGCGCTGGTGAATCAACTGCAGGCAGAATGGTTAGTTGTCGATGGGTATCATTTTGATCCGGACTATCATCATGCCGTGCAAAAGACCGGCTGCCGTCTCCTGGTAATTGACGACGCCGCTCATCTGCCTGAGTATCATGCCGATATTTTGCTGAACCAGAACATAAATGCCGAACATCTGACGCATGTGTGTGACCGCAATACGAAGATGCTGCTGGGCGCTCAGTACACACTTTTGAGGGCCGAATTTCTCGCCTGGCGCGACCGAAGACGCGAGATTTCCCGGGTGGCACGTAAACTATTGGTAACGTTAGGGGGTAGTGATTCTGATAATGTGACACTCAAGGTGATTCAAGCATTGCAGCATACGGATATTTCCGGATTGGAAACCAGAATCATCGTTGGGTCTGCAAATCCCCATCTTGAAATGCTGAATCACACCGTTCAACGTTCAGATGGCAACTTTCAATTATTGACTGATGTGTCCGATATGCCCATGCAGATGGCCTGGGCAGATATGGCAGTAACAGCAGGAGGGACCACCTGCGGGGAGTTGGCGTTCATGGGTGTTCCCTCCGTACTGCTAGTGCTGGCAGAAAACCAGCGGGCCAACGCCGAAGCACTGGGCGGAAACGGCGCAGCCATGAATCTTGGAGGGCAGGGCAGTGTCGCACCGGAGCAAATCTCACGAGCAGTTACCCAATTAGCGGACTCTTTAGGGATGCGGTCGGCAATGGCACGACGGGGGCAGGAACTGGTAGACGGGTATGGGATTGAGAGAGCTTTAATGTGCCTGCACGGCGAAAAAGTCTGGTTGCGGCGCGTGCACGAGAAGGATAGTCGGTTGATTTGGGAATGGGCTAACGCACCCGATACGCGGGCCGTTTCTTTTTCGCCTGAACCGATATCCTGGGAAAGGCACTTGCAGTGGTTTTCCTTAAAGTTGAATGATCCCGATTGCTTTTTTTCCATCGCGGTCAACGGGGAAGGGGTTCCCATCGGCCAGGTCAGATATGACGTGAGCGGCTGCGAGGCCACCGTTTCGATCAGCATCGGGGCAAATTTCCGGGGCAGAGGATATGGCAGGGCGATTCTCATGTCGGCTTCCCGGCAATTGTACCGCGTTTCGCGCGTGAAGATTATTCATGCGTACATAAAAATGGATAACGAAATATCAATGCGAACGTTTGCAAAATGCGGATTCCGGCAGACAGGCACGGCGACGGTACAGGGGTTGCCATCCGCTCATTTGGTCCTCCCGAAGGAGGCAACGGCATGATCGGCACGATCGAAATGAACGGACGCCAGGTGGGGCCGGGAGCTGCGGCGTATATTGTGGCGGAGATGTCTGCCAATCACGGCCGGAGTTTTGAATATGCCGTCAAAATAATCGAAGCCGCCAAAAAAGCAGGCGCCGATGCAATCAAAATCCAGACCTACACACCGGACACCCTCACCATTAACTGCGATAATGAGTACTTTAAGATCGGCGGCGGTACGCTCTGGGAAGGCAGGAATCTTTATGATCTTTACCGCGAAGCCTACACGCCCTGGGAATGGCAGCCGAAACTCAAGGAAATTGCCGAACGCCTGAAGCTGGGATTTTTCTCGACACCCTTTGATGAGACGGCGGTTGATTTCCTCGAAAAAATAAATGTTCCGGCGCACAAGGTCGCATCGTTTGAAAATGGAGATTTAGCGCTGCTGCGCAAAATTGCGAAAACAGGCAAGGCCATCATCATGTCCACGGGCACGGCAACACTGGGAGAGATTGATGAGGCAGTCCAAACAATCCGGGGGGCTGGCGGCGACAAGCTGATCCTTCTCAAATGTACAAGCGCCTACCCCGCGCTGCCCGAAGAGATGAACCTGCGGACCATCCCGCATTTGGCGAAGGCATTTGGAGTGCCTGTGGGCTTATCGGATCACACACTCGGGATTGCTGTGCCGGCGGCGGCGGTGGCATTAGGGGCATGCCTTATTGAGAAGCACTTTACCCTGTCGCGGGCCACGCCGGGACCGGACAGCGCCTTCTCGCTGGAGCCGCAGGAGTTCAAGTCTATGGTGGAAACGGTGCGCACGGTGGAAAAGGCGTTGGGCATGGTTCACTATGGCGTGAGTGGGCAAGAAGCAAAGAGTCGCATGTTTCGCCGGTCATTATTTGTGGTCAAAGACATGAAAGCCGGGGATTCTTTCACGGCGGAGAACATGCGTTCCATCCGCCCAGGACATGGATTGCACACCCGCTATTTCGAAGAAGTGATGGGCAGAAAAGCCGGCCGCGCTATTCAGCGCGGTACGCCGGTAACATGGGACTTGGTGTCGGGAAGTAAGGCAGACCATAAACAAGCAACGGAAGATCCCTGTCTGGAGTAGAGGATACGTAATGAACGTTTTATTTTTTCATCCTGCGAACTATCTCGAAATAGGCATACCTCAGGGAATAGCCATATTAAGTGCCGTCCTGAAAGAACAGGGACATAGGGTAGGGTTATTCGACACAACATTTGCAAAGCCAAAAGGTTATACGGCGATGCAGGATGCCATGATGGCAGGTCCGGCGATATATAAAAAAACAGAGTATACTCTTGAAGATTTGGTCTCAAACGACCCTAACATAGACGTAGTCAAAAAATTCCAGAATACGATTGATGAATTTAAGCCTGATTTATTAGCTGTCTCCACCATGACTACCAATTATGAGTCTGCCATAGACACGCTGAAAAAGGTGGATGCACGGTGTCCCGTTATCATAGGCGGTGTGCATCCCACAATAAGTCCTGACGAAGTCATAGCGGAATCGGTAATTGATATGCTCTGCATCGGAGAAGGCGAGGAGGCCTTGGCCGAACTCTGCCGGGCGATGGAGGATGGCAGGGACTATACGACCATCAAGAACTTATGGGTAAAAAATAACGGCACGTTATACAAAAACGGTGTTCGCCCGTTCGTTGACCTGGATGCGTTGCCGTGCCCTGACTGGTCGATGTTCGATGCACGACATCTTTTCAGACCATTCATGGGGGAAATATATACAGGAGGCTTTTACATAAGTTCCCGGGGATGCCCCGGCGCATGCACGTATTGCGTGAATCTTGCGTTAAGGAACACGTTTAAGAATTGCGGCCGCTACTTCCGGTATCAGAAACCGGATACAACAATTGCCCATCTTACCGAACTGAAACAAAAGTACGGTGCCACCTGGTTTAAATTCGGTGACGATACGTTTCTCCTCCAGCCTCTCCGCAACCTGCAGGAACTTGCGGAACGCATGGAACCCTTGAACATCCGTTTCGGGTGCTCGGTGCGGCCCGATACGGTGAACGAACAGAAGGTAAAACTTGTCAAAAAGATGGGATGCGTCGCCATGTCCATCGGCATTGAAACGGGGAACGAGAAAATCAGACGAAATGTTTTAAACCGGCAGATATCCAATGAACAGATTGAGCGCGCTTTTAAAATTGTGAACGATCACGGGATTCGCATATCATCATTTAACCTTATCGGCCTCCCGACGGAAACAAGGGAAAATGTATTTGAAACAATAGCATTTAATCAAAAACTGAACGTCAAATCGGCGAATGTCTATATCCTCTATCCCTTTCCGGGGACGCAGATCAACAGGGAAAATGACATCCATTACCGGGGGAGAGACAACAGAATTATCCCCATGAGTAAGGCATCCGTTTTTAACCTGTCCGCCATGGGTATAGAGGAGATCGAAGGGCTGGAAAAAACATTTAATCTTTACCTATCCCTTCCGAAACAACTCTGGCCGCTTGTGCAGCTGGCTGAAGAACGCACTTCCCGGGGCGATGTCATATTCAACGCCTTGAATGAGTATGTTTCTACAATAGTCTGAGGATAAAACGGTGGAAATAATTTTGCTTGATAACAAGAGCGAATCTGACTGGAATGCATTTTGTTTCAAGAGCAGCGGCTCATGGTTCTGGCACACAACGCATTGGATGAACTACGTACTAGCCTACAGGCCGGAATACGATCCCGTTCAAATGTCTTTCCTGGTAAGGGAAAACAATAAGGTTGTAGCAGTTTGCCCCCTCGTGCTTGAAAATAACGCGGGCCAAAAAGAATTCAGTTTCAGTTCATTTGCCGTCCCCTCGCCTGCCCTGTCGGACGAAATCGGGAACAGACAGCGAAAGAAGGTGCTTGATTTTATTTTTGGATATATCGACGACCAGGCAAAGGCACATGCGGTGAAAAAAGCTTGTTTCAGGTTTTCACCGCTTGCCGATCTCTGCGTTCAATCGAAATGGTATCCGTCTAATTATCTTTTCAAGTATGGTTATCTGGATGCAACATTCAACACCCAGGTTCTGGATATTTCACCAGGCCCAGAGAAGCTAAAAAGCGATGTCCGGAAGGGGCATAAATACGACATTAACAGGGCATCAAAAATGCTTGATGCACATATATACGACGCAGAATCTATTGATCGCGCCACTTTTGACCTTTATTGCGAGCTTCATCATAAAGATGCGGGGAGAGTTACCCGTTCCCAGATAACCTTCGATATGATGTTTGACTGGATTAAAGAGGGATATGGGCTTCTTGTTGGAGCAACGCTTAAAGGGGAAGATCGGTTCGTCGGATTTTCCTATCACATTCGTTACAAGAGCGGGGCATATTATGCCTCGGCATGCAGCGATCCGGACTACGCCGAGATGCCGATAGCACACTGCATCCTGTGGGAGTCCATACGCCGGCTGCATGAGAACGGTACGAGGTTTTTTGAGATCGGCTGGCAGTTCTACGGTCCCGAATTCCATTATCACACTTCCCCGAAAGAGCATCAGATTTCAAAATTCAAACGCGGTTTTGGCGGCGAACCGGTGTCTCAGATCGTTGGCGAAAAATATTATGATCCAGACCTCTTTGAAAATGAGTATGCGAGGAAAAGGGGAAACTATAAACAATATATCGTGACGGGGTACGGTCGGGATAACCACGAGAAATGAATCCGCATGGATGAATTATCAGGTGTCAGAAAACGCGTGTTACTGAAAACAGAGATGGATAAATGATATGAAACTTACAATACCCGGCATGTGTTTTCTCATATCATCGGTTCCGCTGGAATTCATTACCGATGGACAGGTAACACGTTTTGGACCGACTGATCAGAGGAGTAACGATAGTGGGCAAATACTGGTTTTGACGAAACTGCATGAACAACGCTTCAACCTTCAATCAAATTCGACAGTGCGTCTTTTTGACGCAGTCAATCTGCCGGACAATTTTCGTGTGCCCGCAATATATGATCGAACCCAGGATCTCCAGGGCAGAAATATTCTGGTCATGATGTTAAACGGGTGGGGCGATATGATCCTCATTCAACCGGCATTGCGCGCTCTTTACAGAAAGGGCTCTGCTGCCGGAATTCCTCCCCGGATTACCATCGGCTGCAACTGGATTCACAATTTTCCTTACCTCGATGTTCCTTATATCCACCAGGTGTGTCCCAACATCATGACTCTTCAAGAATTATGCGGTTTTGATGTTATCGTAAACCTTATTTCTGCAAACTATCAGAGATCGCATCAGCTTTCCATGCGGGACATCTATCTTCAACTAATGGGGATAGAAGGTGAATCCGGCGGTCAGGACGCGCCCGTGCTGCAAGCCGATCCTCGAAAGGTCGAAAAAATCAAACCAACCCTTGATGATCTGCGAAAAAATGGAAAAAAGTTGCTGTGCGTTAACTGGAGATCAAGGTTTTCGCACAAGAATGCTCCGGCTGCTCTCTTTTCCAAGATTGTCCATGCGTTGTCACCTGAGTATCAGGCGGTCCTCTTTAAGGACGAGGAGGATTCCCGAATAATGCAAAAAGAAATTGATGAATTCGGATCGCCGATTATAAACCTTTCTTCTTTAATCCGGGATTATCACGATACCACGGCAGCGTTGTCTCTGGTTGACGCATTTATATCCGTGGATACCGGTATAGTCCATGCTGCGGGCGCCTTGGGAATCCCCGGTGTTGCTCTCTTCGGACCCTTCCCTCCCGAAACGCATGTGGCGGATTATCCGACGGTGATGGCCGTCCGTGCGCCTTATCAGGGCAAAAGTTGCCACGGGCCCTGCCTGGAGACGCACCGGGGTTGCGTTGAAGTTGATTACACTCCCGATAGGATAAGCCCCTGTTTCAAGGCCATCCAGGTTGAAGAGGTTATTCGGGCGCTGGATGAGATTGTGAGTCGTTGTCATCGCGTTGGGAGGTATTCATCAGGAAGGAACAGGGCATGCGGATTTTAGTCGTAGGGGCGATACAGGGAGGCACAATCCCGATGTGCCGGGCCATTCACCAGGCCTTCAAGGATATCGGCCGTCAGGCGGATATCCTTGATTTCTCCGGGTTTCAGAAGGAATTATTTGAAACGAGAGGAGATGAAGAACGGTCTTGTCAATTTTATTTAAAAATCAAGATTGCTCTCCTGGAGAAGGTCGCCGGCTTTCAACCTGATGTCATATTCGGAATTGCCCAATCTCCTCTGCATAATGTCGAGATGCTGACAGAGTTCAAAAGAGCAGGGATTGTCTTGTGTTTTTGGTTTATGGAGGATTACCGGATATTCGGGTACTGGAAGAACATAGCGCCCTATTTTGATTATTTCTTTACCATACAGAAAGATCCCTTCTGGAAAGAGCTCAAAGACATAGGCTGCACGACTTATCACTATTTGCCGATGGCCTTCGACACGAACGCAGCCGTTCCGGAAACGGCGGCGGCAGAGGCGATTCCCATTTCCTTTGTCGGCGCGCCTTATCCAAACCGCGTGCATTTTTTCAGTGAGCATCTTGATGACGGGTTCCGGATATACGGTGAAGACTGGAACAGGCATCAAAACCCCCAGGTCGTTGTCGGCGATCGCCGCATTCCAGAGTATGAGGCGTACGGCATTTACCGGCGGTCTCTCGTTAACATCAATCTCCACTCCTCCCCGTTTCCCGGCGAATTCGGAGGCGGAGATTTTGTCAATCCGAGGACGTTTGAGCTGGCCGGTCTTGGCGCCTTTCAGTTGACCGATATGAGAAAGCTCCTGACGCTTCATTTCGATCCGGCTGAAGAGGTCATCGCCCTGACCGGTTGGGGTGACATGAAAAAGGCCGCGAGTTATTTTCTCCGCCATGAGGAAGAACGAAAGGCCATTGCCGATAGAGCCAAGGCGCGTGTACTGAAGGGACATACCTATCGGCACCGGGCGGAGGAGATCATGGAAATACTGGGTACATGAAGGGAAGCATGAGATGCCGCATAAAAAATTCCTGATTATTCATCTCAGCCGGCTCGGCGATATGATTCAGAGTCTCCCGGCCGTGAAATTACTCAAAGAGGAACATCCGGAATCGGAAATAACCTACTTTGCTCTTGAGGATTTCTGCGTCCCCCTGCGGGGAATTCCCTGGATCGACACTCTGGTGGCAGTCCCCTCAAGTGATATCAAGGGAATTTCAACGGAAGATACGGAGATTGATGTCGAGGCGTTCGACCGGTTGTTTCAAAGAAACCCTGAACTCAGCACACAGTACGATGTACTTATCAATATGACCCACAACCGCGGGAGCAGCTATTTATCCCAAAGGATAAAGGCCAGAGAAAAGAGGGGACGGATCTTTTCAAAGGAAAACGAGATTGTGATGGCGGGAAACTGGGGAAAGTACCTCTTTGCCGTGGCGCGGAACCGCAGCGACAATCTCCTCAACCTGGTTGACCTGTACACGGGCATGGCCGGGGTACGAAACAGGCCAGTCGAATGTTATCTGCCTACGGATCCCTCAATTGACCGGCAATGCCTTGATCTATTGAAGGAGCAGGGTTTTGATGCCGATCGGCTTGCCGTTGGTTTTCAACTGGGGGCAAGCAAGTCGCTCAGAACCTGGCCTCCGGAGCGTTTCTCTCGTCTCGGCGAGCTTCTTGGCGAACGGCTGGACGCCCAGATTATCCTTTTTGGATCTGAGCATGAACGGGAACTTGCGGATCAATTCCATAAGTCGGCGCCTTTTGCCTTCATAGACCTTATCGGCGGGACAACGCTGACGAATCTTCCCTCTTTTTTGAAATGCGTCAAGGTGCTCGTCAGCAATGACACCGGGCCGATGCACATTGCCGCCGCCGTGGGAACAAAGGTGGTCGGGATTTTTATGAGCACGGCATACTTCAGAATAACCGGGCCCTATGGGGCCGGTCATATTGCGATCCAGTCGAACTATCCCTGTTCCCCCTGTCTGGATTCCACCGTCTGCGCGCTGCCTCTTTGCGGCAGGAGTATTCTGCCGGAGGCAGCGCTGGCGGGAGTGAAATCCGCGCTCGGCATGGAAGTTGGACCTATGGATGCCGGCAACGGCGCCGATCTCTATAAGTCTGATTTCGGCGGGAACGGGACACTCCTCTATAGGAGATTGGGGGGTGAGAATGACCATTTTCTGTCCTGGCTCAGATCGTATCACGACACCAAGGCCTGGGTCAGCCAGACCTTATGGAATAAATGGCTCGGTCTGGAGCAGGATTTCGGTGTGCCTCCATTTTCTGGAGATGGTGGCGAGATGGCGGGGATTCTGCAGGACTATCAAAAGGCGTGTTTATCCTACGGGAAACTTTACGCGCAGGGAAAGGCAGCATGCCGGAATATCATCAGCGAATTTCGCAAGCCCAGACCGAGGAGGGAATTCATTCAGGAGATGGTTGTCCGTATTGAACAAACTGAAGAAGATATCAAAAATCTGGAAGGCCCGCTTGCCATATTGAGAGATATTCATGAATTGTATAGCACTGAAACCGAGTTCTGTAATTTTCCAAGGCTTGCGCATGAGTTTATAAATAAATATGATAAGTTAGCAGAAGTAATTCTCTGTTTTGAAAACAGATCAGATCAAATCAGGCGTTCTTTATGCGTTCATTAAAACAATGTGTGGAGTTTAGTTTAAAAAATGGAAACTTATCAACAATTTGAAAATGGGATACTCCGAGAGGAGAGGGTAGTAACAATACCCCATCGGGATATTGAACTTGGCATCGAGAGAAGCCATCTTGAATATTTCCTTACCTATCCTCAATCAGGGATCAACAGAGATACGGGACTGGTGTTTTGTATTCCCCCTTGGGGCGACAAGGCGGATTCGCCCTATCAGAGAAATAAATTGAGACCGTATATCTCTGATCGTTACAATTGTATCTCGTGCGGGGTGAATTATTTTGGAATACAGCCTTTGTTATTCAATGATTACTTGATGATGCCATCGCCAAACTTCTTTGAAGGCATCAATGTATTATATGATATTAATCCTCTTGATTATGCGGAGAAGGGGAACGTATCTCTGAATCAGATTGCTGAAATATTGCAAATGAAGGGGATAAAACGGTTGCCGTCATACTGTAGAATAGTTTTTAAATTAAAAAACGGCGAATATGAATCATTCGGTTTTTTGCCCGCACTGGATCATCTTGTCGCTTGCGGCGAAATACTGAAAAAATTCTCTTTAAACACAAAGAGAATAATAGCTTTTGGAAGTTCCTATGGCGGTTACATAGCCTTATTAATGGCAAAATATGCTCCGCAGACTTTCTCCGTCATTATTGATAACAGCGGGTTTGTGCGTACATCTATGAATAATGTTGCAGGCGTTGATCTCTATTATATAGAAAAAACATTAGAATTAAAGGGCGTCTCATTTCCCTGGATCAGAGATAATTATTGGAGGATTGATGACGAGATGTCACCGTATTATTTCTCTGACAGCCACAAATGCATCAGAAACCTTCTTCAAGAAACGCATAATCAGTGTATCTCAAAATATTATATCTTTCACGCAGAGAAAGATACCATTGCACCTACAGCAGATAAGAAGGCGTTTATCAATGCAATCAAACAAGATGCGGAACATGTTTATTATAAAATCGTCAGCAAAGAAGATTTAGATGGGAAGCTGTTCAAAACCGTGGAACATGGCATGAGCGCTTCTCTTCGCGGTATTTTCGATCATGTTTATCAGCTTGACGGCAGCGATCTTGCCAAAAGAAGGATCGAAACAGATTTCGATTTGGAAAGTACTTATGAATTTCGATGCAGGGGGAAAATTTATACGTTCAATTATCGTAAAGATTTAACCCTTGACGCATCAATTAAGGATTCGGAATAATTGCACGGAACATTCTTCAGGTGAAGGCACGTAAAAAAGCTCAGCCTATTGGAAGGAAAGGGCACGGAATGAAGAGAAAATTTCGAGACTTCCTATCAGTTTGTATTTTCGCAGCGACTGACGGAAAATTTGTTGATGAATGCATGAAGCACGCTGCCGAGTTGACGGATACTATCTTCCTTGTCTGTGAGAATGTCGAATATCAGCGCCGAGGAGTTGATAGCCCTTCGGGAATTAAAATGATTTCAATAGAATCTTTAGGTGAAGTTCTCAAAAAAGAATGGGTATTATTTCTTAAAGGTGGCGAGAGAATCGTTGTCAGGGATTGGGGCAAAATGTCCGAAGCCCTCCAGGGTGCCAGAAAAAAAACGTTTGGTGTATCGGTAAAAGATGCCTCTGTTGTAGATTTACTGAAACAGTATCAATTTATTTCTAATCTGGGACAATTTCAAAACATATCTGATCTCGCTTTCACGACTAACGTGGAAGTCCGGGTTGCGAGGAAAGAAATTGCCGGAAAAATTGCCCGAAATTTCAAGGATGGAGAAGCTTTTTCGTTGTTAAACACGGATGGTATCCTTCCGGGTATCGAAGTGGAACCATTCCCTTCTTTTTCAGCTGCTCCTGTTATTCACGATGAGCCTGAAATACACGATTTGAAATGCCTGAAAGGAGAAATCTATTATGGGCCTGAGCCCGGTGAAGACGTTGATGAGCTTAGCAATGCCTTCAACGGATTCCGTGTTTCTCGTTATGAATACCTCGATGGTTTCATGGAAAGCGCGCGGTCAGGTCTCGGCATTGATGAAATGTACGTCCCTATGCTGAATTATCTTGTCAAGAACGGCAGCTTCAGGGAGGCCAAAGAGCTTTTTGATCTCTGGATGACAAAAAGAAAAGGTGATGCCACCGCTATCCTCTGCACTCTTGGAGGTATGATCTATGCGCATTTGTGGTATCTGGATGATGCCGTTCGTTTTTACAAAATGGCCTTGGAAATCCATTCTGACCCGTTAGCGTATTCGTCTATCGGCAAATTGTATCTTATCAACAATGACAGAGATAGAGCCATAGACTGTCTTTTAAAAGCCATAGAGATGAACCCACAAGCTGATGGAGAAAAATATATTCTCTCCGTGATTAATAAAGCCGGTTGGCGCCCACCTTCGTTGAGTGTGTGCATCATTGCCCGGGATGAGGAACACAATATTGCAGAAGCGATAGAATCCGTTAAGTTCGTGGCCGATGAAATCATTGTAGTCGACACGGGATCAAGAGATCAGACCGAGAAAGTAGCCGAGACACAGGGCGCGAAGGTTATTGAAAAACCCTGGAACGATGATTTCTCGGAGGCAAGGAATTACGGAATCAATGCGTGTGGCGGAGATTACATATTCATGCTTGATGCCGACGAAGCTATTGACATTCGTGACCGGATAGGATTCGCTATTTTTAAATATCTTTTACCCGTGGATAAAAATACTGCATTCAGAACGAAAATTACCGCTGATGCCAGTCATTCATCTCTATCCGTTTCCCTCATGAGTAAATTTCAAAAGCAACTCGCCACACAATTACCAATACGACTGTTTCCAAGGGGAAAAGAAATATACTATACCGATGCGGCATTCGAATCCATCGATGCCTCACTGGAAAATCAAACTATTTTAGTTGAAGAAGCTGATTTATTTAAGATCACGCATCGTAAAGACAAGGAATCATGGCGAGACAAAAGAATAGTGCCTGCCGTACAAAAAACGTATCATGCGTTGAAGAATTCGAATACTGCAATTAACGGCGGCCTGTATTATCTAAAGTTCGGCGACATGGAGACAGCCTTTCAATGGTTTGAAAAGATCAATAACGGTCAGCCCGGCTTGATGTCAAAAATTGCTTCCCTTTACTTAAGTCAAAATAAATATGACTCGGCCAATCAAATTATCCGAAAATCATTGGAAGCCTTTCCGGACGCTTCGGAACTGAAAATCACGCAAGGGGCTATATACTTCATGCAAGATCGTTACGGCGAAATTGTTGATCTGCTTTATTCGACTGTTGATGATGAAGTCGCTTCCTTGGAAACTTCGCTCAGGGGCGACGCTGATTTCTACTTCGGAATGTCTCTCATTGAGACTGATCAAATTGCATTGGGCATTGAACATCTTGCCAAGGCAATGGAGGCAAACCCTCATGATCTCAGTTATCGTATGGGCGGACTTTTTGCGTTCGCCAGGTCGGAACGGTGGGACAGTTTTCTTAACATTGCCGGCGAGGTGATAGAAGATGAAAATCTAAAAATTGATTTTATCATCGAAGATTTTTCCGGCATTGGTCGTTTGATGGCGCTTCTCTTACATCATTTTTCAAAGTCTCAGCAAAGCAGAGCAGCCAAGGTAACGGAAAGAATTCTCTCCTATATTTTGAGAACGAAAATATCATCTGTCAGTGAGATAGAGATGTATATTGATGAGCTTGATCGTAAACCCACGGTTCAGGGGGTAACCAATGAATAATACGCTAAGGGGAAATATCGAGATATTGGCTGAGCGTTATCCGGAATTGGCCAAAAAACTGGAGGAAACAAAGGACAACGGCCAATATGCACTTACGCACGCCCCAACAAGATTTCCTAACGTCATGATTTCAAATGGGTCTGAATTGATCTCATTCTACAACACGGACGACCCGATACAGTCCGTGAAGAATTACCTTCAAGGCATGACAGTGAAATATGCCCGTTTTGTGGTATTTCTTGGTCTGGGGCTTGGCTATCATCTCAATGCATTTTTTAAAGAACTGAGTTCCAAATGGGATACCCATGAAATCATCGTCTTTGAAAAAGACCTTGATTTATTCCGCCTTGCGCTTACCGTCGGGGACTATAGAGAAATCATTAAACACCCTCATATTCATTTCTTTGTCGGTGGGGAACCGGAAGACAGCTTTACCAAACTAAGAAAATATATATTTACCACGGACTCGTACGCACTTCGCTCCATAAAAATACTTCCCTTGCCGACCAGTATAAAACTTCATGGAGAGTATTATTCCCGAGCCGTTAAGACGATAAAGAAGGCAGCAAATCAAATCATGGTTGCTGCAGGCAATGATTCATTTGATTCCTTTGTCGGACTGGAAAACATCATTGAAAACTTGCCGCATATCCTATCGAATCCGGGGATCAATTCTCTTTTTGGACGTTTCACGGGGAAACCCGGTGTATTGGTTGCCGCCGGACCGTCTTTAAATAAAAACATGCACCTTCTTAAAAAGATACACGATAAAGCTTTAATCCTAAGCTGTGACGCCAGTTTTCTTCCCCTTATGAAAAGAGGCATACGGCCGCACATGGTAACCTCGATGGAGAGGACGCCGGGAACGGAAGTCTTTTACACGGGAATTGAAGATTTCCGTGATATTTATTTCATAGGTGTTGCCGTTCTGATGAAGGACGTGATGGAAGTCTTCAAGGGCAAGAAATTCATCGCTTATAGATCCTATTCCCATTTTGACTGGTTGGGAATTGAGAAGGGTCAATTGTATTCGGGTTTATCTGTTGCCAACATGGCATTCAAAATTCTATCGAGTCTCGGCTGCGATCCGATTATTCTGATCGGCCAGGACTTGGCTTATGCGACCGATGGAGACACCCACGTAAAGGGAAATGTCTTTGGGCATCGTGATGAGAATATAAGGTCGAAACCCATGATAGAATTGGAGGGAAGTGATGGGCAGCCCGTAAAATCTGAAAAAATCTGGGAAATTATCAAATTGTTTTACGAAGCAGACCTTGAATCTTACACCGGAACCTGCATCAACGCAACAGAGGGAGGCGCGAAGATCCGGGGTGCCCGTGTCATGCCGTTCAGTGAGGCTATTGACCAATACTGTCGGGAAACATTTAATCCCGGCGAGATCCTTGCTGAAGTTCACCATCGGTTCATGAACGAACTTCGTCCCTATGATGACTGGATAAAACTCCAGATAAAGACTGAGAAAACACGTATTAAAATTAATGAAATAATTGATAAATTTTGCGATGCAGCAAGAATCGGGCAAGAAGTTGAAGCGGATATTATAAAACAATTTATTGATGGAAAGATCAAAAGTGGTCTTGATATGGAACGACTCTTCTCTGTTGAAAAGCTTTGGGTGGAACTGTTCAAAACTATTTGCGACGATAAAGATTTATACAACATTATCTATCAGACAATCCAACCGTATGACACGTGGTTTTCTAATGAGTTATCCTTTCTGAAGGATATTTACACAACAAAGGAAATATTATCCATGGCCAGAGTAAAAAATATGACGCAGTGGTTTGCCGTTGTAGGCAGTTTTTTCATCTTTACTCGCATTGCCCTTTCCAAGGCTGAAAAAATCATAAAAGAAGAATTGGGTAAGCTTGAACGTCCAAACTGCGACCTATCCTATTCACCAAAGACAGGGGAAGTGGGTGCCGGTATCAATGACCAGTAAGAATGGTGTGGCTTCATCCATAGCGCGTAATGACGTCTATCTTCATAACCTGAAGGCTCTACAGGTGAGAGATGGAGAACTTGCCGGGCATATCTCGATACTTGATGCGCATTCGAGATATATCACCGAAAAGACGCACAATGGTTCAATAACAGCCAAGATCCGTGATCAACAGGGTACATTCAGGTATATTCACAGCAGTATTGACCCCGTCGAAGAGGCGAGGGAATGGGCGCGTCATTTCGTATTGGAAACGCCGGCAATTGCCGTCCTCGGTTTCGGCCTTGGCTATCACTTGTTTGCGCTCCGGAAGAGATCCTATTCCGGTTCCATTATCGTCATTGAAGCAGACATACAGCTTTTTCAAAGTTCTCTGCTTTATAGGGAACTTGCGCCATCGTTTCAGGATAACAAGGTGCATTGGTTTGTCGGTAAAGATTTATCCACGCTCGAATCTCTTTTATGCTCAATACATAGCGACAGAATCGCTATTCTGCCTTTTTTACCGGTTTCCACCCTCCATCCGGAATATTATGAGACAACAACAGGCATCATCCATGAATATCTGTATAAGAAACGTCTTTTAGAAAACCCTTCACTGAGCCGGGACATTCTACAGCTTACGGAATGCTTGCAGCATTGATTGGGGAACAACATGAATATTCTTGTGATCCGTTTACATCGCCTGGGTGATATCCTGCAACTTTGCCCCCTGTTCCGGGGGTTAAAGAGCATCTATCCTTCCAGTAATCTCTATTTGCTGACCGGTGAAGGATATGAATCTCTTTTTATCGAAAATCCCGATATTGATCATATCATCCCATTACCCGAGAAAAAGTATCGGTACTGGATGAAGAACGCGAAAGACTCGCGTGTCTTCAATGAGTTGTACGATTTAATTGATGATTATAAAAAAGTTGATTTTGATCTGATCATCAACCGCCAATATGAAACAGGCGCCATGCTCGCATATTTGATTGGAGGGAAACAGGTAGTCGGTGGTTCGTATCATCCCGATCAGGGATTTTTTTTCTCAGACTCCGTTTCCGAGTCTCTGTGCAAGGTCATAAAAACCGACCGAAAAATGAATCGCACAAATCTTGTGGACTGGTCTTTAAGAATTGCAGGAGTTCATCATTCTATTCCGTCCGACCGATATCTGGCGCCATCCAGACAATCGCTTATTGAGGCAGAAAGTTTATTAGGGGGAACCATAAAAACAGGAAGTCCCAAGCCAGTCGCTGTTCAAATTGGAGCCTCCAGAGCTTTCCGCCAGTGGGGCATTGAAAATTTTGCCCTGCTCATATCCTGGCTGACTAAAGTCAAAGGGAAAACTGTCATCCTTATCGGCAGTCCGGAGGAGATGAATAATTCCAATGCGCTCCTCGAAAAAATATCTGATAGAAATCATATCTGCAACCTTGTGGGCAAAACGAATCTCGGCACGTTGGCTGCTGTTCTCGATCAATGTGAAACATTGATAACGGGAGACACGGGGCCCATGCATATGGCGGCGATGTTAGGTGCCTCGGTTCTTGCGCTGTTTTATGGCACGGCATTTCCCTGGGAAACGGCACCGTATGGCAAGGGACATTTCGTTGTATTTCCGGATGTTGCCTGCGCCCCCTGTGCCGATCCTGCCCGTTGTAGGGAGGATCATTTCTGCAAGAAACAGATTACGCCGGCAATTGTTCAGGAGGCCTTCCAGGTAATGAAAGCAAAAAAAGAACATCTTCCTTCTTCCGGCGATCGTTCTTCGGCATCTCTTCCCATCTATGTAACGGCTTTTGACCGGAACGGAGAGCAAACACTCTTCCCTTTCGATAGAGAGAGCGAGAGTTGTGGCTACCATGCCACTAAAGTATCGCTCCGTGAGCCAGTATCTTTATCACTCATTGATGTGAATTTGCTTGAAAAAAACAGAGAAGCGGTTATTAAAAATCTTCTTTCCGGAGATCTGAGTAAGGGCTTCCAGATGTTTTCTGAATATATCGGTCTTTATTCCCAATTTTTACGTCAAAATCCGGAAATATATTCATTGGCTGAGGGTGGATTTGCCGGAATCATCGAATCATGTTCAAGGGGTTTGCATGCCGGTGATCCGGTTGCCATTATTGATGCTCTCCGATATAAATTTCCCTTAAGTACAGAATTTGAGAAACGCGAAGGGACTGACAGAGGTTCTTGATATGCATTCACGGAGCAAATACAGCATTTCACTGTGTATGATTGTTAAAAACGAGGAAGAAGTTCTTTCTTTCTGTCTGGACAGTGTCAAGACGCTTGTTGACGAGATCGTCATTGTTGATACCGGTTCAACCGATCGAACAGTTGCTGTTGCAGAGGGTTATGGGGCGCGAGTCTATCATCATTCCTGGGAAGATGACTACAGCAAACACCGGAACCAGTCCCTGTCCCATGCGACGGGCGATTGGATACTGATTATGGATGCCGACGAGGTCATAGCGAAAAGAGACCTGGACAGGGTTAGAACAGTCATAGACACGGTTCCTGCCGATGCTTTTTCCTTCACGTTGAGAAATTATGAAAGCACTTCCAACCTGGCTAATTTGATTATGAATACGGGAGATTACCCGGAAGGCAGGGGGTTCCCCGGCTATATCGGTTGTGATTTGATCCGGCTTTTCAAGAATGATCCCTCGATATGCTTCACCGGGCAGGTGCACGAAACGGTTACCCAGACGATTGTGCAATCGAAAAAAGTCGTGTTCAATACCGGGATTCCGATCCATCATTATGGTAAAGTCAGAGGGGATCGCGTAAAGCGCAAACAGGATTCATATCTGACGCTCGGCATGAAACGGCTGGATGAGAACCCTCTTGATCCCGTTGCCTATAAAGGGTTATGCGATCAATTGCTCGAACTGGGCATGCCGCGGGAGGCATTGGGTATCGCAGATCGCGGTCTTGCCGTTTTTCCGGATATTCTCGATATCCGCTTCGATAGGGGGTTGGCCCTGGACAGGCTGGGCATGCAAAGCGAGGCGGAAAAAGAATACTGCTGGATTCTCGCAAGAGAGCCGGGCCATCTGGGGGCATGTCACAACATGGGCCAGATTTTTTTTAATAACAATCAATTTGATAAAACCATTCGCCTCCTGGAGCGGGGTATTGAGAAGGGCATCCGTCATCCGGCTGTTTTCTTTCTCCTCGGCCGGGCTCTTGCCGCCTCCGGAGACAGCGGAAAAGCCCTCGATAATTTCGGACGGGTTCTCGAACTTCAGCCAAATTACCCAGAAGTAAATTGCCATAGAGCGTTAATATTCTTGAATAACAACCAATATGCTGAAGCGCTCAAGGCCCTGGAGCGGGAGATCGAAATCGGGGGAAATCTCGTTGCCGCTTATAATCTCCTCGGGGAAATGAGCCTCTATTGGAAGGATACCGAAAGCGCCCGGAATTTTTTTCTGAAAGTTTTAACGATCGAGCCCGACAATCCCCAGGCGAAGAGCTGCATCGAGCGCATCGGTTGCGACAATCACGCGCCGTCCCGCCACTAATCAACTGATCAACAAGAAAAATCTAAAGTTAGTCCCCTCTCGTACCGATAATAGTACCAAAGTCGAACTTCTTTATTAAAAAGAAAGGAGGGGTGAATAGTAGCGTGTCGGGTAAAATCCGGAGGTTAAGACTTTAAACGGGGACAACAGATGTCCGAAACCAAAACCAAACCGGCAAGGATGCCGGGAAAACTCTCGCGAAAGCCAAAGCGGAGTTAAAAAACATCAAGGAGGATAAAAACTATGGCACTAAGAATTCAAACCAATATTGCGGCAATGTCCGCCCACAGGAATTTGGCGGCCACTGACGCGAACGTTTCAAAATCACTGGAAAGACTGTCATCCGGTTATCGCATCAACAGGGCGGCGGATGATGCAGCGGGTCTCTCCATTTCTGAAGGCTTCAGGGCGGATGTCGCCAGCTTCAAGGTGGCATCGAGAAACACCACGGAGGCCAATGCGCTCCTGCAGGTCGCCGAAGGCGGTATGGAGCAGATCGGAAACATGCTGACCCGGTTAAAGGAACTTGCAACCCAGGCGGCGTCGGCAAACGTGGGCGCGGCGGAAAGGACCAAGATTAACGCCGAAGGAAACGCTCTCATTTCGGAAATTGACCGACTTGCCAATTCGACCAAGTACGGAAGCATCAATCTGCTCGACGGGACGTTCGGCGCAGCCAAGACGGGTACCCAGGAGATTCTGACCTCGTATTACAGCACCGGCCCGCAAGTCAGGGGAATGATCAGCAATATGTCCTATCTGATGCATTTCTCGGATGCAGCGGATACGGCCATCATGACGGGTACGACGATTGACGCCGTCGGCGCAGGTGTCAGTGAAGATAATGCGTTCCAGCTTTACATCATTTCCGGCACCAATAAAATGGTAATTGCCAACGGCACGATCAGCGCCGGCGGATCGGCAACGCTCAAGGAAACCACGGCAACTTCCGTAACCGCGACCGGGCAGGCTGTTTTTGCGAATCTCGGGATCACCATTACCTTCACAGCGGGCGCTGAAGTAGCATCGGCCATAGGTATTTTGTCTACGACCTCTCCGTCGGTGAGCGCCCCTCAAGATGGAACGGCAATTACCCTTATGCGCACCGGCCTGACCTCTCTGAGTGTCGAGGGCGCCACGACGGGGACCTATACGTTCTCCGTCAATGCTACGGCAAACAAGATCACGCTGGGTAACGGAACAACGACGGAAACCATTGATTATGTAGCCGGCGCCACGCACACCTTCTCCTCTCTGAACATCTCCTTCGTTCTGGGCACCGATTACGACGACAATGATCTCGAAAATTCGACCATCACTGTTGCATCCTCCGGCAGCGCCGGAAACGTCTTCCAGATCGGCGCGAAGAACGACAGCAACAACCGGATATCGCTCAGCATCAGCGGTGTTGAGGCGGCGACCTTGAACTCCGGTCTGGTCGTTGATCAGCTCGATTCCCAGAGCGAGGCGCAGAGCATGCTTACCACGATTGACAGCGCCATCAGTTCGCTGACCTCGGCGAGAGGCACGATCGGCGCTTCCATGAACCGGTTGTCGTATGCAGCTTCGAACCTGGCTACAACGATCGAAAATGTTCAGGCGGCGGATTCGGTCATCCGCGACGTTGACATGGCGGCGGAGATGACATCGTTCACCAAGAACCAGATCCTGATGCAGGCTGGCACCGCCATGCTTGCCCAGGCTAACCAGGGCCCGCAGCTTATCCTGTCGCTCCTTGGACAATAGTTCAACCGCTAAGGGCTTAAGGAAGACCCCGCGTCGCAAGGCGCGGGGTCTTTTTTATTATGTGTTTTTTTCTCAGTGGCAGATATCTTGCTTCACTATAAAAGAAAGACGTTGAAAATATCCGTCTGATGTCACGGCAAGAAACGCGTTGACGCATAAATACGATGCTATATCAATTAGTTACGTGTCATTCCCCGGGCTCGAAATTGACGGGAAAGAACTTCCAAAACCCTCAAATAACGCTTAAGAAACGGGCAGATTTTTCCGATAGATGTACTAAGAGATATAGATAAGGAACTTGTAAAAAGTGAAGCTCCCCACTCTTGAGGGTGCGGCTTCCCGGTAAGGAGAGCGCATGTCAATAAGCACAAATCTCATCAGCGGTCTATCGAGCGGGTTCGATTGGCGGAGCATGATAGATCAGTTAATCGCGGTAGACCAAAGGGGTGTTGATCGTCTTACCACGAAGCAAGATGAGTATAGATCCAAGCTCACCGAATGGCAGAGCGTAAACACAAAGCTCCTCGCCCTCAAAACCGCCGCGAGCACTCTCGGCGCCGAGGATGCCTTCAAGGTATTTTCGGCCTCTACGACATCAAATACTACAACCGCCGCCTCCAGTCTGTTTACGGCGACAACCAGCACGACGGCGTCGCCCGGGATGTACAACATCACGGTAAATAATGTAGCCCAGTCGGAAAAAATTTCCTCCACGAATTTTACCGCCTCAGATGAGGCATTATCGCTTGCCGGAGACATTCTTATATCGGGCAAGGTGGTGCACGTTGTCGCCACCGACACCCTCGCAAACATCAGGGACAAGATCAACGCCGTGAACACCGGTTCAAGCCCATCGCGGGTTACGGCAAGCATTGTCCAACATTCAACGACCAATTACCACTTGGCTCTATCGAGTGACGATACCGGCGCAACAGGGCTCAGCGTCCTCGAAGGATCGTCATCGAATGTCCTTCAGACGATGGGGTTTATTTCCTCAGGCACTTCTCTCAAGACGCCGACCAGCAATGGTATGAAGAGCGACCTCTTCAGCGATTCGACGACCGATGTCGGGACATTATTGGGACTCTCCAGTCCTCCCGGGAGTACGAGCGTTACGATCGGCGGAACAGCAATATCAATTGATCTTTCCACCGAATCCCTGACAACCATTGCCTCGACTATTAATTCCATCGGCGGCGGCATATCGGCTTCCGTTGTCTCGGAAGAGGTAAGCGGTGTAACCAAATACCGCATCAGTGTCAGCGGCACGACCTCGTATTCGGACAGCGGCAACGTCCTCCAGATGCTGGGCATTGTAGAGGGAACCTATGGAACCACGACACAGGTGGTCAAGGGGAGCGTCGCCAATACCGCCGGCGGATCACCCATTACGTCCGCAACCGTCTGGAATACAATCACCGGCGCCAATGTTCAGGATAATACTTCCTTTACAATCACGGGCAAAAAGCATGACGGCACCGCCGTTTCAGGTTCATATACCATAACCGATGAGACGACCGGCACCGTGAACGATCTCCTTGCCCAGATTCAAACAATCTTTGGCAGCACGGTGACCGCAACCATTGATGCAGAGGGGAAAATCACTCTCACCGATACCACGGCGGGAGACAGCCAGATGGAGATGACTCTCGTTACCAACAATCAGGTGGGGGGCTCCCTCGATTTCGGAACAGTTGCCACGTCAATCGAAGGCAGGAATATGCAACTTGCCGCCGGAGAAGATGCGCAACTGACCGTAGATAGTGTGACGGTCACGAAATCCTCAAATACTATTTCCGACCTTATTCCCGGCGTAAGCTTAAGTCTCGTGGGAGAAAGCGCTTCCACGACGGTAAGCCTCAAGGTTGATCGGGATCTGGCGGCCGTCAAGACGAAAATCCAGAGCATGGTGGATTCCTTCAACAGCATCATGGAGTATATCAATACCCAGTTCAGTTACGATGAAGACACACAGGAAACCGGCGGGATTCTGTTCGGAGACGGGACGCTTTCCACGGTCAAATCGGATCTTATCAGCGCCGTCACCAATACCGTTACCGGTCTGTCGAGCGATTATAACCGGCTTGCCCTGATCGGCATCTCCCTGGACAGTGATGTCAACCTCACCATTGACGATACGGTATTGACTGCCGCGCTGACGACGAACTTTGACGACGTAAAGAAACTTTTTGTCGCCTTCGGTTCTTCTCCGAACTCCCAGCTTCAGTATGTCGGCCATACCGATTCAACGCTGGGGGGAACCTATTCGGTAAACATCACGCAGGCTGCCACCCAAACAACCCTCACGGGTTCCGCCGCACTTGCCGGAACCCTCGGCGGGGATGAGACGGTGACCGTTCAGGATTACGCAACTGGAAGGCTGGCAACGGTAAGCCTCACCAGCAGCATGACCCTCGACGACGTGGTCAATGCCATCAACTCGGAACTGGTCAAGACATACACGGAACAAATCCAGGGGAGCAACAACACCGGGTACTCCTCATCAACGCTTTTCAGCGCCATTGCCGGCGCCGACAACGGGGACGTGATCACCTATTCGGGAGCAAAGCGAAACGGCCTCCTGGTATCCGGAAGTTTTACCGTTGACACCACCAAAACACTCGGAGACCTTCTGTCCGCCATCGAGAGCGACTTTGACGAGGAGGTCACGGCCAGCCTGGACGGCAGCGGAAAGCTAATCATCACGGATAAGCAGGCCGGGGACAGCGGTCTCGCATTGACTATCAATACGTCCGCAGTTTCCGGTCTCGACTTCGGGACGGTGAGCACCACGACGGAAGGCCGGTATGCGATCAACATCACGGCATCCGGGACGGGAGGGAACAACCTTCTTCTTACCCACAGCAATTACGGAACCGGCAACGTTATCATGGTGACCGAATCCGGGGGAACAGCCCTGGGGTTAGCCACCGCCACGCAGGTTTACGGTGTAAACGTGGCAGGAACCATCAATGGCACAACCGCTACCGGCACCGGACAGACATTGTCTCTGTCGAGTGCGAGCAACAACGCCAATGGGTTATCCGTCATGTATACCGGCACGACGACGGGGGCATCGGATTTCACCCTGACACTCGGAATTGGAGATCTGCTGGATCGGCAGCTCGGGTTCATTACGAATTCTACCGACGGGTATGTAACGTTTAAGCAGACCTCGCTGAACGACAGCATAACGAGTTATGACACGCAGATCGAGCAATTAAATGCCGCCCTGGAACGAAAAACGGAGATGATGATCAACCGTTTTGTAGCCATGGAGATGGCAATGAGTAAGATTCAAAGCCAGAGCAACTGGCTGACCGGCCAGATCAGCGCCCTTGACAGCCTTTACAGTGATTAAAGAAAATAAATATATCGGGAAGCAGGAATATTAATTTTAGGAGACATTTATGAACGGAAACGGAATTAATGCCTACAAGCAATCAAACGTAATTACGGCGGATCCAAAAAAACTTGTTATCCTTTGCTATGAAACGATAATCAGCAATCTCAAAATGGCGCAGGAAAGTTATGCCTCGAAGGATTACGAAACAAAAGCGAAATGCATTCAGAAGGCGCAGGATATCATCTGTGAATTGACGAATGCCCTTGATTTTGAAAAAGGCGGAGAGGTGGCGAAAAATTTATACGCCCTATACGGTTTTTTCACCCGTCATATTATGGAGGCGGACTTAAAGAAGGATATTGAAGCTTTCAAAGAAGATATCAAAATGCTGGAGGAATTAAAATCGGCTTGGCAGGAAATTTTTTACGGCTCCCCGAAACCCGCCGAGATCGAACCCGCAATTATTCATGATACGGGCAGGAAAAAAATGACCGCGGCATATAGAGTGTAGAGGAACACGTGAGTAGTATGAGATCCCCGAAAATGAATTCCCAAAATTCCCCCAGTATCGCTAATTGCGTGGAGCTAAAGCTAAACGCTTTTAAGAGATTTTATTCAGCTACGGTAGCGCTCAAGAAACATATTGATGCCGGAGAGGTGGATGAGATCGCCGATATCATTCAAGAACGCCAGAAGTACATGGATATCATTGATCGTATTGATAACTACATCCGTAAAATCCGACGTGATGACCCGCCGCACGTTTCTTCCCTGGCGGATGAGACCAGGGGACAAATAGGGACTCTGACCGATGAAATTGGGAAAGCGCTGAGAGAAATTTCCGCTCTCGATAAGGAATGTAATGTCGCGGCGGCATCACGGCTCGATAACTTAAAGCAGGAATTACTAAAGGCGATGCAAAGCCAGCATAATTTGCGGAATTACCATGATGGCGCCCCTCACATTTCAAAATTCTTGGATGTGAAATTATAATAGTTGTTAAAAGGAAGACTATTCGGCAGGCTAAAGTTTCATACAATAAATGCCGATAAATAATGTAAAAGAGGTGAAATTAAAAGGCAGGACCAATGGAAATTCAACCCGTGTTTATGGATACCGGGCTGGCGGAAAGCGTTATGAGCTATAGCGCGCCGGTCCAGTCAACAAAGGCGAGCGAAGCTGAAGCCCCTCCCCAAAAAGCATCGTCGGGCGGATCTTTAAGTTCTGAGCAAGTCGAGGAGATGGTGCGAGTAATCGGGGAGCAATTGCAAGCTATGAATGTGAGCCTTAATTTTACTCCGTACGGACAGAACGACGAAAAGATGGCCATCGTTGTCTCGGAAAAAGAAACGGGAAAAGTGATCCGGGAAATTCCACCGAAAGAACTTCAAAATTTATACATGAAGATGAACGAGTTGATCGGTATTATCTTTAATCGTCGCGCTTAACCAGCGATATTCTTTTTAATGTAATCCAGCAGTTCGATGCCTTCTTTGAAATCGGCGTTTATCTTTAGACCTTCTTCAATTGCCTCCCGGGCATTATCCCACTCTTTTTTCCCCACATAACCTCTGGCAACGTTATAGTAAAGGCCTTCATCGTCAGGCTGTACCACGAGGGCTTTTTTAAACTCGACAATAGCCTCTGCATACCGTCCTTCTCTGCGGTATTGAATCCCCTTCCCGTTGTAATAATGAATAAGAATTGAAGAAATTCTTTCATCATCACGTATCAGTTCCTTTGCTTCGGCATGGTCGCCCTTGCCGATGAGCGCTTTAATTTGGTTGATGCGGTCCTCAATTTCCTCCGGATGTTCGCCTTTTTTGCTTTCTTGCAGTTTAGCAAGAATTTCCTCCTCCTTAATATGGGTTAACTGCTTTATGAAATCGAGCGTGGTTTTGGGATCGTTGTCGCGGAAGCTGACGGGGCCGTAAACATCCTTGAATATTTTTGAGTCCGCCAGTTTTTGCTGAAACAGATTAATATCGTTCGTAAACTCTCTTTGATCCGAGGCCAGCATTTTTATCGTGAGGAGCTTTTCCAGGGCTTCCCTGAAATCTACCAGGCAGGAATAGATATTTCCCTTCTGAAGGTGCCGTTTACAATCCGCCAGTTTTTTTGCAATAAGGGCTGTTTCTTCTCTCTTGATTGCATCTTCCATAAGGGCCTCCCGATGAAAGTTCCCTCAGATTAAGAGCTGAATCAGGCCGCGGGCGCATTCTCCATGAGTACGCTCAAGGGGTGAGCGAGCAGATGCCTCAGCGGTACTATTCCTTAAGGATCGAAGAGTCTTCGCCATGTACTGTGGAAAATCTTCGAAAAAAGTTCCCCTCAAATTTGAGGGGATTCTATAGAAACATTTTTATAAAGTCGAGCTATTTTACTCACTATTGCCGCATTGGGAAAGGGTTTCCTCGTTTTTTTCTCCCCGCGGGTTTTTCCTGCTTCAAAAGTCGGCTCCCGAACGATGTTTTGTTTAATATAGTGAAAATATTAGTAAAAATATTTAATTGTCCACGGAAGTGCTGGCGAAAATAGCGAATAAATCTGCTCAAGTTTTGCGTATTTGTGCCGATAAAGTATTTAGGATAGGTTTAAATGACAAGCCTTGTCCGTAACTTTTGGGAGAACTGCGGTGACGATCTCTTCGTATCAGGTGGATAACGTAATCAGGGCCTACACAAAGCAAACCCGGGTCAAAATCAAAAGCGATGCAACCCAGGAAGTTGCAAAAGGCAATGCCTACAATGATGTCGTCTCACTGTCCACGAAAGAAAACAGTAAGGAAAGCAGTAAAAAAGATGCTTACGAAAAAATATCCTACAGTCTCGTGGACATAATCTTGAATAATAAAGAATAATGATTAACTCTCAGAAAATCTTTCAGTTTTCTCGGTTTTATACAAATATCACCTAAAGGTTTTGGTTGCAGATATATTGGCAGGAGTGAGGAGTTTACCCCATGGAGCAAATGCTGATCGAGGGAATTTTGTATCAAGAGGACAAAAAGAAAATTTTGATTGTAGATGACTACCTTCCCACGAGAAAGCTTATTGCCGAGGCTCTTACACAGACCGGAACGTATGAAGTAACGGAAGCAAGCGATGGAACGGAGGCGTTAAAGGCATTTCAGGATTCTCCTCATGATATGGTCATATGCGATATTATGATGCCCGGCATGAGCGGCATCGAACTCCTCAGTATCTTAAGAGAAATAAACCCCTGCATACCGGTTATCATGATTACCGCGCACCCGGCTCTGGAACTGAGCGTTTCGGCAATGAAGAAGGGCGCCGTAGATTTTCTAAAAAAGCCATTCGATATTGATGACCTGATTTTTAAGGTAGGTATCTATTTACGTGAGAAAAGTTTACTTCAGTATAAGGATATTGAGGACGAAGAAACATATCTCCGTTTGAAGAACAAAACCAAGGAATTATCGGTACAAAGTTATATATACGATGCTCTGGAAAATACGGGGGGAGACCGTAGCCAGACCTTTCAAAAAACCGTTGAACTGGCCATTAAGATCGTTGATGGCGAAAGCGGCTCGCTCTATTTATTTGATGCAGAGGTTGGAGAGTTTAAACCCCAGATTATCAAGAGTAATGAGGGTGGAGCAAATCATCAGGGTATGGCGCCCATGCTGAACAATCTGTTCCGGATGGTCGTGGAGAAAAAAGAGGCATTGATGCTCAACTCAGAAAATGATCCCGTGATTTCTCCCTCCTTGATTTGCGCTCCCCTGATGATTCGAGATAATGTTCTGGGCATTTTGAGTGTGAGGAAGAAAAAAGACGGGAGGACATTCACAAAAAAGGACCTCCATTATATACTGAGCCTTACCAAACGGGCGTCACTGAACCTCGAAAATGCCGCACTGTATGAAAGTATCTATACCAATCTCATGGATACGTTCCAATCACTTGTCGCTTCGATCCAGGTCCGCGATCACTATACGGAATTACATTCCCGCCGGGTGGCTGATTTGGCCATAACCATCGCCGAACGCATGAATTGCAGTGAAAAAGATATTGAGTCACTGAAAATAGCGGGGACGCTTCATGACGTAGGAAAGATCTCCATACCGGATCGAATATTGTTGAAATCGGGGAAATTGACCCCGGAAGAATACGCTGTTGTGAAAAATCACCCTTCGGTGGGGGATGGTATTCTGAAATCCATCGTCATTTTCGATAATGAAAGAATTATCATCAATCACCACCATGAAAGATGGGATGGCACCGGCTATCCCGATGGACTTGTCGGCAAGGATATACCCTTTCTGGCGCGGATACTGGCTGTGGCAGATTCATTCGATGCGATGACTACCGACCGTCCTTATAGAAAGGCTATGACGCTGGATAATGCCGTGGCGGAATTGGAAAGGAGCAAGGGTACCTGTTTCGACGGTGCGATCGTTGATTGTTTTGTAGATACCCTCTAACAACTCCTGTTGCTCATAAAACTCAATCAGCCCCCCGTTGCCCGATGCTTAAGAAGGGAAACGGGGGGCTTTTTTGTCACTGTCTTCATAAAAGCGGGTCCAACCATTTGTCTTTGCCTGCCGCATCGGCAAGCTGATGATATTTTGCCGGGACGCCATTTGTGGGTCCGTCACTTTTTCCCCGACACTTTCCCCGATCTTTGTAAGACCTGGCATGAAATTTGATAATATTTCTGATTATAAACATGCAATGGCAGGTATGATAATGGCGATCATCTCAAAAAATGATTTCCGTAACGAGTTTCCGGAACAGTTACGTAACATTGCGGAAGGATATACTAAAGCGCCGAAGGGAAACAATGCCAAGGAGATGAGCTCCTTTGCCGGCCTTTTTATTGATGCCATTAATAAAAATGGCGAGGGCATGGGCGGCGCGCTTACCGAATCGGTTATACTGGATAAAGAGCAGATTCAGAAGCTTATCATGAAAGTTCAGATTCAGATGTATGAACATTTGCTGAGCGCTATGACGGACGTAAACCCAGACGATCCCCCCGGATCGCTTGCGGACGGGGTGCAATTGACGCCGAAAGGCTTATTCCCGCCGGAAGCGGTCATGTCAAAAAACCGTCAGCAATCGTTGAAAAGTGACGCTTCTCAGGCAGAAAACCGTTTTGCCCCGATTATTGAACGGGCGGCGCGTACGTACGGTGTGGACAGCACGTTGATACAGGGGGTTATCAGGGCGGAGAGCAACTTTAACCCTCGCGCGGTTTCTCCCAAGGGGGCTATGGGGTTGATGCAACTTATGCCGGCAACGGCAAAAGACCTGGGTGTGGCGGATCCCTACGATCCGGTGGAGAATATCATGGGGGGCACACGCTATTTGAAGAACCTGCTCGACCGGTATGACGGGGATGTCACACTCGCGCTGGCCGCTTACAACTGGGGTATGGGCAATGTGGAGAAGTCCCCGAACAGACTACCCGCCGAAACCAGAACCTACATCGTCCGTGTTGCTCGGTATTATCGTCAGGCCAAGGCCTGAAGAAACCAGGCTGTTGAAAAACGCCCATCTGCTGCGTTTCCCTCATCCTTCGCCATTCGACGCACGTAGGAGTACGCCTCATGGCGAAGTGTTTCGGGGGCCTTGCACCTGGGCATTTTTAAACAGCCTGTATGATGAGGTTTTCACACAGCAAGCAGGTCAGTCCCTGAAGCGCGAATCCGAGATTTTTTCGGGATACCCTGCTTCCGTAGCGAAGCGAGGAAATGCAGGGTCGAAAAAGTGTCTTGAGCGCAAAGAGACTGCCTGCAGAACGCTCACGACCAACCTGCCAATCTTTCACTTTTTACCGGTCCGTCATGCTTGACCAATACCGCATACTTCCTCCTGCCATTTTTTCAGATCGTTCAAGGCACGCCGGGCATAGTGTTCTCCCCGGTTCTTTTTGGGAACTCTCCCGGGAAGCGGTGGGAAAAGGCCGAAATTAACATTCATTGGCTGAAAGTTTTTGCCGTCCTTCCCGGTTATATGATTTACGAGGGCGCCGAGCGCCGTTGTGCCCGGGGGCGGTGCCATTTTCTCCCCATGCACATAGCGGCACGCGCTGATGCCGGCGATGAGTCCCATGGCCGCAGATTCCACGTAGCCTTCCACGCCCGTAATCTGACCCGCAAAAAAAAGATTGTCACGGGTCTGCAATTGCAGGGTTTCCTTGAGCAGCAGCGGAGAATTGATAAAAGTATTCCGATGCATGCTTCCGTAACGGGCGAACTCCGCCTGTTCCAATCCAGGGATCATTCTGAAGATGCGCTGCTGCTCCGGCCAGGTGAGCTTCGTCTGGAAGCCCACCATGTTGAAGAGCGTCTGTTCCCTGTTTTCCTGCCGCAGCTGCACTACGGCGTACGGCTGCTTGCCTGTCTTCGGATTTACCAGCCCCACCGGCTTCATGGGACCGAAGCAGAGGGTGTTGATGCCCCTGCCGGCAATAACCTCAATGGGAAGACAGCCCTCGAAACATTTTATGTCTTCAAAAGTTTCCAGGGGGACACATTTCCCTTCCGTCAGCGCGTTCCAGAATCTCTCATACTCGTCTTTTTCCAGGGGGCAATTCAGATAATCCCCCGCACCGTCTGCGTAGCGGGAAGCCCGGAAAATAGATTCGTAATTGAGGGATTCTTTTTCGATGATGGGCGCAATGGCATCATAGAAATAGAGATAGTTGCTGCCCGTAACCTTCGCGATGCTTTGCGCCAGCGCATCGGACGTGAGGGGACCGGTGGCTATAATGACAACCTCTTCCGTCGGTATCGCCGGGATTTCCTTCCGGACGATCTCCACACCCTTCCGGGAGAGGAGTTTGCTTTCAATAGTGCGGGAAAAATCCGTCCTGTCCACGGCCAGGGCTTTTCCCGCTGGCACCGCTGTGGCATCGGCGGCCTCTATGATGAGGGAGCCCATAAGACGCATTTCTTCCTTGAGGAGGCCCACGGCGTTTTCAAGAATATTGGAGCGAAGGGAGTTGCTGCATACCAGCTCGGCAAGGTATTCTGATTTATGAGCCGGCGAGAAACGTTCGGGCTTCATCTCGCAGAGGGTAACGGTTTCCCCCCGCTTGGCGAGCTGCCAGGCCGCCTCGCAACCAGCAAGACCGCCACCAATCACAATAATAGATTTCTGCTCGGTCATTGTATTATTTCCTGCAAGGGGGAGGGAAAGAGTTTAAGTGAGAGACGGCTTCGTAAAAAGCGCCAGAGGCAAGGCATGCGAAACTTGAGGAACGAGACATACAGTGACGTACGTCGCAGTGACGAAGGCAGAAGCACAACTTGAGCATATGCGTTTTTTACGAAGCCGTCTCTCACTCTCCGCTCTTATACCCACACTCCTTCTTGCTGCAGGCCTTGTACGCTCCCTTGGCCCGGGAATACTTCTCAACGAGAAACGGCATGCCGCACTGGGGACATTTTCCCGCTACCGGCCTGTCCCACATGGCGTAGGTGCACTGGGGATAGTTTGAGCAACTGAAAAAGATTTTTCCTTTTTTGGTTTTCTTCTCCGAGAGGAATCCGCCGCAGCCTTCTTCCGGACACGATATTCCCAGACTGAACGGCATGGTATTTTTGCATTCGGGATAGCCGGAGCATCCCAGAAACCTGCCGAATTTCCCCTGTTTCACCACCATGTTCTTGCCGCACTTGCTGCACAGCGTATCTGTTGCTTCAACAGCGGCGGGGCTGATCCCCCCCTGATCGTCTTGCTTGATGTTTGCGGTATTCTTGCAGTCCGGGTAATTGGAGCAGGCGATGAATTTGCCGTTCCTCCCCCACTTGATTATCATAGGGTTGCCGCATTTCTCGCAGACGAGGTCCGTGGGGGTTTCTTCCCGCTTGACGTTCCTCATATCCTTCTTGGCCTTATTCAGGTCCTTCTCAAAGGGGGCGTAAAAGTCTTTCAGGGTGTCGTTCCTTTTTATTTTTCCCGCCTCGATCATGTCCAGCTTGGTTTCCATGGAGGCGGTAAAGGAGATATCCAGGATACTCGGGAAATTTTTCACCAGGAGCTCCGTGATCAGTATGCCCAGATCGGTGGGATGGAGCTTTCCTTTTTCCAGTCGCACATAGTCCCTGTCCTGAATGGTGGAGAGAATCGCGGCGTAGGTGCTGGGACGCCCGATGCCTTCTTCTTCCAGTTTCCGTACCAGGGAGGCCTCCGAGTAGCGGGGCGGCGGCTGGGTAAATTTCTGGTCCGGTTTCAGCGAGACAAGCTCCAGCGCTTCGCCTTCGGAAACGGGGGGCATGATTTTCCCCAGGTCGTTTTCTTCGCCGTTGCCGTTGTCCTCCTTGCCTTCCGTATAGACAATGGTGAAACCGGAGAATTTCAAGACCGAACCTTGGGCGCGGAAGAGGTACGCTCCCGCTGCAATGTCTATGGTCATCTGATCGTAGAGGGCCGGATTCATCTGGCTGGCTACAAAACGGTTCCAGATGAGCTGGTAGAGCCGGAACTGATCATTGCTCAGGAAGGACTTGATGTCCTGCGGCTTGTAATTCATGGATGCGGGCCGGATCGCTTCGTGGGCGTCCTGTGCCGAATCCGATGTCTTGAAGACGCGCGGTTTGGGGGGCAGGTAGGCCGGGTCATAATTGCCTCTGATGTAATCCCGCGCCTCCTTGAGGGCGTCCGCGGCGATGCGGACGGAGTCGGTCCGCATATAGGTGATGAGCCCCACGGGCCCTTCCTTTCCCAGTTCGATCCCCTCGTAGAGCTTCTGCGCCACGCTCATGGTCTTCTTCGCGGAAAAATGGAGCCACCGGAATGCCTCCTGCTGGAGCTTGCTGGTGGTAAAGGGCGGCAGGGAGGATTTTTTTACCTCTTTTTTCTCCACCCGCGCCACGATGAAGGGGAGCGACTTGAGCGCCGCCACGACCTTGCCAGCATTTGCTTCATTGCCGATCTTCGCTTTTTTCCCCTCTATCTTGATGAGCCGCGCCTCAAAATCAGGCGGATTTGCGCCGTGGAGCACGGCGTTTATATTCCAGAACTCCTCCGGGACGAATTTGCGGATTTCCTCCTCACGGTCGCAAATTATCCTTACCGCCACGGACTGGACACGGCCGGCGCTCAAGCCCCTTTTTACCTTATCCCAAAGAATGGGACTGATCTGGTATCCCACGAGCCGATCCAGGATGCGCCTCGTCTGCTGGGCTTCGTACTTGTTGAAATCGAGTTCGCGCGGGTGTTTGATAGCCTCCAGGATGGTATTTTTCGTCAGGTCGTTGAAGAGGACGCGGTGTATGCTTTTGCCCTTTGTGCCCACTTCCTCGGCGATATGCCAGGCAATTGCCTCTCCTTCGCGGTCCGGGTCGGGCGCCAGGTAGATATGGTCGGCTTTTTTTGCCGCCTTCTTCAGTTCGGCGATGACTTTTTTCTTGCTCTCGATGACATTGTAGGTCGGTTCAAAATTGTTTTCCGGATCAATGCCCAGGGTGCTTTTGGGGAGATCCTTGATATGCCCCACGGATGCCCTCACATCAAAATTCGGGCCCACGTATTTCATGATGGTCCGGACCTTTGTGGGTGATTCGACGATGATTAATGAATCCGACATAATTGCTGTTTACTCCTTTTTGCGTATATACAGTTTACCCGGCAGTTGCCTTATGAGTCCCCGTAATTCCATATTCAACAGGAAACCTTGAATCTCACCGGCCTTAAAACCCGTTGCAGCGATGAGCCCGTCCACGCTCACCGGTTTTGCCGAGATAAGTTGCAAGAGCGTATTTTCCTCGTTGCCGTTTATGACCGTTCCGGGCACGGAGGGCGGTATTTTTGTCTCCGCGCCCTTCTGCTGATGCATCGTTTCCGCCGAGGCGGCTTTCATCCGCAGACGGCTTTTTATGCGGGGGATGACCTCCTCAAGGATGTCATCTGTGTTTTCGACCAGTTTTGCCCCTTCCTTTAATAATTTGTTTGTCCCCTTGGAACCGGCGGCGTCAATGCTGCCCGGTACGGCGAATACCTCTCTGCCCTGTTCCAGGGCGATCCTGGCCGTAATCAGGGATCCGCTTTTATAGCCGGCCTCCACAACCACCACACCGAGGGAGATGCCGCTTATTATCCTGTTTCGTGCCGGGAAATTCGGTCCGTTCGGAGGCGTGCCGAAGGGAAATTCCGTAATAATGGCGCCATGGGCGGCGATTTCTTCAAAAAGCTTTTCATTCTCCGGGGGATAGACAATATCTGCCCCGCATCCCAGGACGGCAATCGTTCTCCCCTTGCCGGCCAGGGCTCCCCGGTGAGCCGCCGCGTCTATGCCCCGGGCCAGGCCGCTCACCGTGGTAATGCCCTTCAGGGCAAGTTCGCGGCAGAGCCTCTCCGTCGAGAACGTGCCGTAAGTGCTGGCCATCCTTGAGCCTACAACGGCAATGTTGATATCGTTCCCATCAAGTTGCCCCCGCACGTAAAGAAACGGCGGAAAATCGTATATGTTCAGGAGATCCTGCGGGTACAGGGGATCCCGGCACGTGATGATGGAGACGTTCAATCTGCCGGCGCGTTCGATCTCCTTTTCCATTTCCCGCCAGCCGGTAAATGCTTTAATAGCGGCCGCAGTTTTCGGGCCGATACCTGTAATCATTCTCAACGTATGGGCGGAGGAGCGGAATACTTCCTGCGGCGAACCGACGGCGTCCAGCAGGGTTTTAAAGTTCACATTCCCAACGCCTTCGATCTGCCTGAGGGCAAGCCAGTATTTAAGGTCGTCTTGCATCGTTTTCGGGGAGTGCCTGATTCACTACCGGGAAAATTTTCGGCACGATATATCGGATAAACAGGGGGTGTCAAGTCTTTTTGCCGTAAAAACCATTGCGTTCTTTGCGGCTTTGGGTTAGGAGAAGCTCGTTTGTGAAAGGGAATCACGATGGAGAGAAGAATTCATAACGCGATTATTACTGCCCTTCTGCTCGTGTCGTTTGTATTTTCTCTCACCCCGACCGCGCGCGGAGAAATGCCGCGGGAAACCAAAGGGGGAAGAAAAGTCGACGCGATGGACCTGTCTCAGACGCCCTTCCGGCAGGATGCGATTAAACCGGTCCTTACCGTGGCGCCGCGGGAAATAAGCCTGGGAGCCATCGGCCCCGGTGAAAGCGCCAACGGCATGTTTGCACTGAAGAATCTCGGTTCGGGAAAGCTGAACTGGTCTACTCCCGGCCCGGAAGGATGGGTTTGGCAAGACAATCAGAAACTGTCCGGCGCCATGGAAGGGGTCCCCGATTACCTGCGAGTCTCCCTCAAGTCTCTTGGTGAGGTTACTACGGAGGGGAAAATAAAAACGAAGCACGCGCTCTATCCTATGCAGCTGACCCTTGAAGCCTACGGCGATACAATTGTCTGTCAGAAAGACTTGGCGCCCGGGACGTACCGGGAGGTAATCAAGCTCGCTTCAACGGGGGGAGCAAGATCAATTTTTCTTGCCTTTCAGGTGGTGGAAGCGGAAGCCAGGTCGTTGATCAGTCTGGAACCGCTGCGGGTGGACTTCGGATCTGTCGTTATCGGCAAGCAGGTTACCAAGCAAGTAAGATTGACCAACAAAGGCAAAGAGCCGATTACCTGGCGGGCGGCTGTTTCGGGCGCCCGCAGAGCGGACCCTGCTGCTCCGGTCAGAACGGGGAGATACGTATCTTTCCTGAACGAGGAGATCAAAGGCCGGGGCGGTTATGTACCGCCGGCTCACCTGAAGGATATGCTGGAGTTGTCGGGCAAGGCCTCAGAGGACAACGGCTATCCTTCCTTCTCTGGAGCAAACAGCAGCATGAAATACCGGTTCTGGGGAACGGGCATAACCCTCTACCTGTGGAATGTCCCGGACGGGGGCAATCTGGCGGTTTATATGGATGAACAGTTCGTGCATGTTTATAACTGCTATGCCGAGCAGAAAGAGGAAGTGGAATTTCCCGTAGCGGATATCCTGGCGGACGGGCCCCATACCATGACCCTTGTCAGTGATGGCGGCCGTGTCTTGATAGAGGGAATCCGGATAAACGGTCATGATGCGAGCCGGGGAAACATGGGCTGGATCAGGGTATATCCCAACACGGGCATGACAACCCGGGAAACGGATTATGTGAATATTGCTATCAGCACGCAGAATCTTAACCCCGGCGTTTATGGCGACGATATTGTTTTCAGTTCCGACCGAGGCGATGCTGTTGTGGAAGTGGCCATCGAAGTTGCGGCGGAGCAGATCCCGAAAGCTGTAGACGTCTATCGCTATGTAAAAGGTTCCGACTATCTATACACGACCGATCCCCAAGCGGAGGCAAACAGCCTGCAAATAAGGGGATACAATAAGCAGGGCATTGCCTTTCGCCTTTTCAGCCCGGACATGCCCGGCACCACGCCCTTTTTCCGGTGGCATAATCCCCAGCGGGGAGACCACTTTTATTCCTATGATCATACGGGCGGGGGCAAATCGTTAAAGGGCTATGTCTTCGAAGGCACGATAGGCAACATTGCGACGTCGCGGCTGACCAATACAAGAGAGCTTTATCGCTGGTTTAATCAGGTTACCGGGCGCCATTTTTACACCGTCGCCCAGAACGGGGAAGACATGGCCGGGAAAGGATACAAGTTTGACGGGATAGCCGGTTATGTCCGGTGATGGGGGGCGCCCGTATTTGGTCTTGACAAAATATTTCCGAGAGGCTATTAACCCCGCTTACGCAAGAAGCGGCGATTGCGCCTGTAGCTCAGCTGGATAGAGCAACGGATTTCTAATCCGTCGGTCCCGGGTTCGAATCCCTGCAGGCGTACCATACATTATGGTGGGTGTAGCTCAAATGGTTAGAGTGCCGGGTTGTGGCCCCGGAGGTTGAGGGTTCAAGTCCCTTCACTCACCCCATGCAATTATATAGTGGTAAAGAATGCGCGCCCGTAGCTCAGCTGGATAGAGTCGCAGACTTCGAATCTGTTGGTCGTAGGTTCGAATCCTACCGGGCGTACCATATAAAAGACATAGCAGGAACGTGTGGGCCCTTAGCTCAGCTGGTAGAGCAACTGACTCTTAATCAGTAGGTTGCCGGTTCGATCCCGGCAGGGCTCACCAAAAAATTCCAGGGAAGGGGCTGCGGGAAAATACCGCAGCCCTTTTTCTTTCTGTTGTTCTCTCTCCATCCGCGCCCCGCGTTTTCGCTGGCGAGGAAAGACTGCTTATTTTCTGACCCGAGGGGACATTTGCGTCTTCCTGAAAGCGTTGAACCGATACAATTCCTTTATGGAGTAGATTTATAAAGCAAATCATGATAGTAAGTCCAAGAATAGGGGCGCTCCTTTCTGCTGAGAATAAAAAGATTTATTCCCTATGCAGGCGGTGCCCATTTCTTCATTTCAACATGAGAAACGATAGGCTGCCGGATCATAACGACTGGTTGGTCTGTCCCTATATGTGTTGAACATTAAAGCGATGTCCCCTATGAGAACAATTCTCAACCCCAAAACCATTGCCCTCATTGGCGCCACGGAGAGAGAGAACTCGTTTGCACGGGTAGTTCTGGAAAACTTGCTTCACTCAAAAGACAGGACTGTCTATCCGGTGAACCCGGGCAGAAAATCTATTCTGGGCCTTACGTGCTATCCCACGGTGGAGGATATCCCTGAGCACGTTGATCTGGCATTTATCGTCACCCGCGCGGACAGGGTTCCCGGGTTTGTTGAGGCCTGTGGAAAAGTTGGTGTTGGCGGCATCATAATAGCCTCTTCTGGCTTCCGTGAGACCGGTCCCCACGGTAAGTCCCTGGAGGACAGGCTCATCGAAGTCGGGAAAAAATACGGGGTGCGGATCATCGGCCCCAATTCCATGGGCATCATCAGACCGAACGAAAACCTGAACACCGCTATCGTACATACCAATCTAAAAAAAGGGAAGATTGCCTTCGTTTCCCAGAGCGAGGCCTTTGGCAGGACATTGCTTGACTGGGGGGTCAGCGCCCATATAGGTTTCAGCATGTTTGCCTCACTCGGCTCCATGATTGATGTTGATTTTGCCGATCTGATTGATTTTCTGGGTGAAGACCCCCATACGAAAAACATCATGATCTATATTGAGGAGAGTATCGGGCCGGTAAAGAAATTTATCAGCGCGGCAAAGGGGGTTGCCCGGAACAAGCCTCTTATCGTCCTCAAACCCGCTTTACCCGAGCCGGAACAGGTTGATGCCCACACACATACGGGGATGCTTGCCGATACTGAGCACGTTTATGATGCAGTATTCCGGAGAATCGGTGTTGTACGGGTGGACGGCGCCGCCGATCTCTTCAATGTCGCCGGCATTCTCTCTGCGAAACATCTGCCCGAGGGACCGAGGCTCCTTATCATCACCAATGCCGGTGGTGTCGGTATCATGGCTGCGAACACCCTGTTAGAGTTCGGTGGAGAGATTGCAGAGCTTTCCGGCGAGACCATTGATGAGCTTGACAGGATTCTGCCGCCATACGGGAAAAAGGCAAATCCCCTTGACATACTGAGGGATGCCGATGTGGACAGATTCACCGCCACCATGAATATCTGTCTCAAAGACCCAGGCGTGAACGGCGTGCTGATCATCTTTACGCCACAGACAGCGGCTACCCCGGTCGAGCTTGCAGAGGCGGTATCCGATGTCGCGAAAAATGCATGGAAACCCATCTATACTGCATGGATGGGCGGAAGAGAAGTACAAAAAGGCAGAGAGATTCTTCTTCAAAATAGCATCCCCACCTATGACACGCCTGAGGAGGTTGTGAAAACCTTCCTCTATATGTATCGCTACAAGAGGAATCTGGTTCTTCTCTATGAAACCCCTGAGGAACTTCCCATTGACCATGCTCCGCCCAATAAAAACCTCAAGGCGTTTATCCGGAAGGCAGCCCATGGAGGCGTAACTGTTTTAACGGAAGCGGACTCCATGAGGTTTTTAACAAATTACGGGATACCCGTTCTTAAGGCGCTGACCGTGCAATCCGTCGAAGACGCCGTACGGGCGGCGGAAGAAGTCGGTTATCCTGTTGTGCTCAAGGTCTCTTCGCCGGACATCATCTACAGAGTGGATGTGGGGGGGGTGGTTACGGGCATTACCTCGGAACAGGAATTACGGGAAGAGTTTGAGAAGCTTAAAAAGAGGGTGCTGGGGTTGGTTCCTGATGCTCGCATAACAGGCGTTACCGTCCAGAAGATGCTTGAAAAAATCGATTATGAGGTAATCATCGGGTCAAAAAAGGACCCTATCTTTGGCTCCGTAATCCTTTTCGGCATGGGTGGTATCGCTCTGCAGATATTTAAAGATTTTTCCATCGGACTGCCGCCCTTAAATCAGACGCTTGCGCGGAGGCTCATGGAAGAAGCAAAGATATACAAGATGCTGAAAGGTTACCGGAACAAGCCTCCGGCAGACTTACGGCAGCTTGAACAGATTATCGTAAGCTTCTCCAACCTGATAGTTGATTTTCCTGAAATCGCCGAATGTGACATAAACCCGATTGCCATATCAAACGGCACGGCATATATCCTCGACGCCCGGATTGTGTTGGACAAGAACTTTCGAGAATCGCCAGTCCCCTACCCTCACCTTGTTATCTCACCCTATCCCTCACGGTATATTGTGCCCTGGAGCGTTTCCGAAAAAGTATCACTGCTGCTGCGTCCGATTAAACCTGAAGATGCACCCCTCATAGCCGAAATGTATGCCACTATTTCGGACGAGGCTTTTCACGGGCGGTTCTTCCAGGCCACCAAGAAGGCTTCGCAGGGCATGTGCGAACGGCAATGCAGCATTGATTATGATCGGGAAATGGGGATTGTCGCCGAGACGAAGGAGAACGGTAAAAAGCGGATCATCGGCATGGGCATGCTCATCACCGAACCTGGCCGGAAAAGCGGCGAGTTTGCCATTCTTGTCCATGACGATTACCAGGGGAAGGGCTTGGGTTACAAGCTGATTGATATGCTCATCGGCATAGCACAGGAGAAGGGCCTGGAAGAAATATTCGGCATTGTCCTGACAAAGAACAGAAGGATGCTCAATGTTTGTAAAATGCAGGGGTTTACCGTTGAAAGGCTGCCGGATGGTCTTAGTTCGGTGAAACTGCTTTTAAAATAACGCGATGAGTAACAGGGGGCGTTCCTGAGGGAACGCCCTTCTTTTTTTGAGGATAAAACATCCCGTGAACCCGACAATGGCTGATGTAACATTTATCCAATCCGTCAAGGAACTTTTCCTCTTAATCATGCTGGTGATCGTTTTGGGCTGCATGAATTGGCTCGTCATCTATGCAAATCTTTCAATTCGATTTTGGAAACACCGCGATCAGATACCCAGGTATCCGACCCGGTGCGGAATCCTTGCCGCAAGGCTGGCCATCGGGGCCGTCGTTATCGGGTCTATTATGGGCATGCTTATATTTGCGGGGCTGCTTATTGTCTATACCATTGCCTATATGACGCTCGGGCGTCTGTCTCCGAGTCTTTCTGTTGTTCATCCCTCGGCAATCATTCGCCCCGTTTTAATTATTTCCGTAATTCTCGGTTCCCTGCTTGAGACCCGGGCGATGAACAGGAAAATTTCTTTATACGATCTGCGGATACTCTCCCTGCGGAAGGGCATATCTTACTGAAGCTCTCCTTGCGCAAGCTGCGGAGGACCCCGCTCGCTATCAAATTCGCCAAGATCCTCTTGAGCTCTTTACTCAAATTATCTCGGAGAAGACATCTCAGGGTTTCGTCGCCGGAGACGCCTTCTCTTTTGTTCTTATCCATTTCTCATAATTAACCTTGAGAAAAGCCCTCGCCCCTTTTGTTTCGCCTTGCTGGAAAGTCCAGCGCTCGAACGTGAACTCGCCAGACGGTATGCCTTTTTCCGAACCGATTTCCCTCTTGCATAAGGAATGAAAATGATCGTTTAAGTCGAATATGAAGTTTCGATATTTTTTTGTGTCGAGATGTTCCTGCAGGGCGATGTATATCCATTCGAAGTAATTCAATTGCAGACAAAACTCCTTCGAAAGGGTGGCATTCCAGCGGGTTGATAACTGCTGAAAACTCGAAGTCTGTCGGATAAATTTCTCTTTGGCCTTCTTAGCCGGTTCTTCACCGACCGTTGCCTCGTCATAGGTGTTGAACATATCGCTGTACGCCCCGCATATCGCCTGTACGGCTTCCAGCCGCTTCTCGAGCAGAAATTTCGCTTCCGTGAGGCCGCTGCGATACTTTTCGAGCGCTATATTCGCAAAGAAACCTACGGCTATGATGACCAATCCCAGCAATAGTTTGTCGACGATCATCCTGCGTATGTCCAGGCGTAATGCATATCGCAGCTTCTCTTTTTCCATCTCGATATCCATAAGTCTCTCCTTTTTCGTTACGATCGAGATTTGCACCGATGGACGGACGCAGTCGCCGGACAATCCTCTTGTCTTCGTATAACCATCCGTTCACCGCCTGCTTTTTACCTGGATTCCCTTGTGGGACCCAAGGGTATTCGCATTTTCATCTCATCGGCGGGCGCCGACGGTGCGGATTCCGCATTTTTTTCTTTCTTGCTTCCTTTCGTTTTGTGTTTCATCAGCTTTTTCTCCCGGGCAGGCGCGACAGCGCCGGGCGGCTCAGGTGCAGGCTGCACTGCTTTCTTTTCCACTGAGGGCGCCTTTCGGACATCCTTCGACATACTCTGGGCATCGCCCGTTTTTGCCGCGCCGGTCTGGGTAAAAGCCGCAGACGCGACGGACAAAACCAACAACAATCCCATGGTAACAACCATTGTTTTTTTCATAGCCGGACCTCCTTTTCGTTGATCGGTTCGTTATCCGATGACGGATCCTCTGCCGTTACCGTCTTTCCGGAAAGAGAGCAAACCGTCGGCCGAAGGCTTGCTGATTGCCGGATTTAACCAAGGAGTCGGGAGTGGGAAGATGCAGTCGCTCCCGCTTCGGTGGTAATGTTTAAGCCGCCTCTTTTTGCCCCTGAGGGAATTCATCCTATCAGCATGAGCTGGACATCCATGACATTCGTCCCGGTCGGCCCCGTGATCAGCAGGCCACCCGCCTTTTTGAAAAAATGATACGAATCATTGTTTGTCAGATATAGAGCGGGATCAATGCCGGCGCCCCATGCGTTCCTGATCGTGTCCCCGTCCACGATCGCGCCCGCGGCATCGGTGGGTCCGTCCGTGCCGTCGGTGCCCGCGGACAGAAGCGTTATTCCTTTGCTGCCTTCAATTTCGGCGGCGAAGGCGAGGGCAAGTTCCATATTTCTCCCTCCCAGGCCGTTGCCGCGAACGCTGACGGTCGTCTCGCCTCCGGAGATCAGGCACAGGGGGCGCCGTCCGTTCAGTCTCGACTTTTGTTCCTTCGCCTTTTCGGCAAGACGTTTGGCGCAGTCGCGCGCTTCGCCGGAGACGTCCGCGGCAAGGATCTCCGCGTCGAACCCCACGGAGAGAGCCACGGCCTTTGCCGCTTTTAGGGCGATCCTGTTGTTGCTGATAATGGTGTTTACGGTTTCCCTGAAGACCGGGTTGCCCTCCTTGGGCGTCTCGGGGGCCAATCCCTTTACTCCGTTCCGGAGCATTTCCCGGATGCTTCCCGGGATGCTTTCGCCCAGTCCGTATTTGTCCAAGACGTTGAGAGCATCGCGGTAGGTTGTGTGATCGGGCGACACCGGCCCCGAGGCAATGACATCAAGCCGGTCGCCGATGACGTCGGATAGGATGAGGGATAGTATCACGGCGGGATAGGCGATCTCGGCTAGCCGCCCGCCCTTCACCGCGGAGATATGCTTTCTCACGGTATTCAGTTCCTGAATATCGGCGCCCACCCGGAGGAGCAGGTCCGTCATTGTCTGTTTGTCCGCGAGCGTGATGCCGTCCCAGGGGGAGCACAACAGCGCGGAGCCGCCGCCGGAGATGAGGCATGCGACCAGGGTTTTTTCATCGGCATCCCTGAGCAACTGCATTATTTCCTGCGTACCCCTCCGGCCGTTTTCGTCGGGCAGCGGATGGCCCGCTTCGCAGACCCTGATGGTGCGGAAATCATATCGGCAGTGACCGTATTTGGTGATGACGTACCCCGCGGCGATCAGCTCGAAAAGACCCTCTTCCAGCGCCTTCGCCATGGGACATGCCGCTTTGCCGAACGCGATGACGAGCAGTCTGCGATAATTTCCCTGCTCGAATGCGGTGCGAATCCTCCCGGTGTGGCGCACAACCGCGTCATAGGGATCAACGGCGACGAGCGCGGCGCGGAAAATTGCCTCCAGGAGTTTTTTGGGGTCTGAACCGGTCATCGGTCATTATTCCCGTGCGTCGGTTGCGACGTTGGTAAAAGGCGGGAGCCCGGCAAGAAAATAAATTTTGCCTTGTCCTCCCTCTCGTAATTCCCTGTTCTTTGCCGAATTATCTCGGCATCCTGATGGAACTTCCCACCGTGAGGAAGATATCCGTGCCCCTTCCCCGGTAATGGACGGGCTTGATTTTATCAATCCTGATCTTGAAATCCTCGGTGAGGGCATCTTTGTCTACGGTTACGGAAACGACCCTTCCCAAGACGACAAAATGGTCTCCCGCCTCCTTGATCCATTCCACGCGGCACTCGAAGTGGATTTTGCACTCCGCTATCCTGGCTGCCGTCACTTTTACTCCGGGCAGTTCATGCAGTCGGGCTTCCGCCAGTTCGTTTACTTCCGGCGGATATCTCTTCGCCGTGACCATCAGTTTTTTTAAGATATCCTCTCCCGCGACATTAATGACAAATTCGCCGGTTCTTTTTACATTGTGGTACGTGTCCTTGCTTTCCCCGACACCGAACGCAATGAACGGCGGATTGTGACAGACCTCCATGCACATGGCAAACGGGGCGGCATTGCTTTCACCCTGGTTATTCCTGGTCGTGATGATTACCACGGGATTATAGTTGCCGATTACTCGATCCATATGTTCCGGGGGGACTTCCACGAATATTTCTTTACCCGTATTCATCCTGTTCCCTCCTTTCCGGGAAAGACATGAAACTTCTGCGCGTATTGAGACGATTTGGTGGGGATCAACTGCTGCGGGTTCTTCCCGTTAACATTCCTCCGTTGTGTTTGCTCCTATTCAGAAAACGTCTGAACTCCCAGGGGGGCTGGGGGTTATTTTGTCTCCAGAGTCCCCGGCGTTTCCTCCGGGCCTGTTCTTCAAGCCGGGTAAACTCGGAGACAGAGGGGGTATCGAGATATTGTTTATAGGCCCAGGCATATCCCTCCGCCACCATTTCCTGGTTGATATTCTTTTCTGCCAACCAGACCACCGCTACCAGCCGATTGTACCTGTCTTTGTCCATTACTTCCACGGTTACTTTTTTGTGGTGGATCAGGCCCTCCAACGTTCGAAATGCCTGCTCGCCGTAGGGTTGCCCTGGTTTGCTGACGAGACCTGTTTTCTTGCTGGACTTCTCCGTTTCCGGGGCGTCTATGCCGTAGAGGCGAACCTTCAGCTTTGTTCCCCTGGCGTCCCGCACGTTGATGGTGTCTCCGTCGGATACCTTGACGACGATACCCTCTACCGTGCGGAGAATAGTCTTCGCCTGGGCGAATGCGGGTGAGAACAGCAGCGCTGCCAGCGTGAGAATGGTAAAAATCTTTTTCATTTTTTTGCTCCCATAACCGGTTTTCTTTCTTTATCGTGTTATTTTCTTGCGGGCTTTAATCCATTATTTCGGTATGCCTGAAAATTCTGCCGCGCGTCAACGGACAAGGTCCAGGATATGTCCCGATTATATTTCTTGTTGTTTTCAGCGGTGGTCACTATAATACGGCATTGGCAGACCGTAGACAGGATCGGCATCCGTTTTTTGAAGAAAAGGGGAAACAATGAACCGGAACATCAGCGATTTGGTCAGCCGCATCAAGGACCTTGAAGAGGAGCTGGAAAGGGAATTCGGCAAACGGCGGGAGGAATTCCATTTCATTATCGAGAAGAAGCGCATCCGTTTTGCGGAAGAAATGATCGCCGTGCACAAGCGACTGAAGACCGGCGTAATCCGCTACATCCTTGAGGCGCATCCCCTCAATATCCTTACCGCGCCGATCATCTACGCCGGCTTCATTCCCTTTCTGTTTCTTGATATTTTTGTGACCGTCTATCAGGCTGTCTGTTTCCCCGTATACGGAATCCCCAAAGTGCGCCGCGCCGACTACCTGGTATTCGACCGGGAAGAGCTTCCTTACCTGAACATTATCGAAAAATTCAACTGTTTTTACTGCTCCTACGGCAACGGTCTCGCTTCCTATGTCAGGGAAATCGGCGCCCGCACCGAGCAGTACTGGTGCCCGATCAAGCATGCCCGGCGCATCCGCGACGCCCATGCCCATTACAGCAAGTTTTTTGAGTTCGGAGATGCCGAAAGTTTTGCGAAAGGACTGGAGCGGTTGAGAAAAGAGTTCGAGAAGCATGAGGCGAAGTGAAGCGGCAGAAAACCGCCTCAAGAAGGGGTGGCCGGTTTACTACGGCATGATTCACCGGAGGCTGGTATAACGAACGCTGGCGGGGAATATTCCTCAAACGCCGCCAGAGTTAAACGGGTTTCATGGAGAGGCTGAAAAAATGACGTTTAAAATGATCATAACCCTTATTCTTGCCGGTCTTGCGGTTCTATTCATCATCCAGAATTCCGATGTGGTGCAGGTAAGCTTTCTGATCTGGCACATAACCCTGTCGCGCGCCTTGCTCATATTCTTCTCTCTGCTTATCGGTTTTATCATCGGATGGTTTATGAATGGTTATTTTTCCTATCGCAGGGCCAAAAGGGAATTCGAGAGCGAGCGCAGCATCTTGAAGAGGTAAGCGAGCGCAGCCCAAGCGGCGCCGGCTTTTAAGAATCGGAGAATCTCCGCAGCTTGCTGCGGAGATTCTCCACGAGGGGAAGGGACGTCACTTAAAAAGAATCTCTTTCAACTTAGCCAATATCACAGGATCACGCTTGAAAATTCCTGTAACGGTCTTTTCCAGATCCTCACCTGATGTCGGCTCGAGGTTCAGTTGAGCCTTTTCCGCCTCTGCAAGGAATGCCTTGTCTTTCAAGGTATCTTCGAAGGCCTTGCGGAGGACTTGCTCCCGTTCCTTGGCTATCCCGGGAGGTAAAACAAGGGGGCGGGAAAAAATGCCGTTACTGTGGATGCCCACCTCGATCAACTGACGCGCCTCATCGGTTTTTGCAAGATTAATTGCCAGGGGGAGTTGAGGGAGGTCCGGAAGCGGCTTGGGGACCGCCTGTATGACAGGAATGACATCCCCCGCTTTCAGAGACTTTTGAAAGGTCGTGCTTATGGAGTCCCATCCCCAACAGCTTCCGTCCAACTCCCCGCTCTCTATGGCGAGACGGACGTCCGCAGTGCCCTTGTAGCCTGAAACGAGTTGTATGGGAAGCCCCAACGCTGCTTTGAGGACCCGAATAACCTGATCGAGGATCGAGTTTGGTCCCAACCCGCCCAATTTTACCACTTTTCCCGATGTCCTCCATTTATCAACGCTCGAAACGCCGCTTTTTTTGGTGAGGATACAGACAGCGTTTTCCTTTGCAAGGGCGCCGATGAACCTGAATTTCCGCGCATCGAATTCAATTCCCGGTTGCCCCAGGAGTTGACTTATGAATAGATTGCCTACGAAGTGACCGATGGTGAGTCCGTCAGGTTTTGCTACTCTATAGAGGTAATTGGCTGAAATCAGACTTCCGGCGCCCGTCATGTTCTCAACGATTATTGTGGGGTTCCCGGGAATGTGTTTCCCCATATGCCTTGAAAGCAGCCTGGCGTACACATCGAAACCACCGCCGGCGGAGAACCCCACGACGATGCGAATGGTTTTCCCTTCATAAAAAGATCCGGCAGCATACGCAATAGAATGAATCGAGATGAACACCATCATCGTTATTGCCGCAACGAAAAGCCTTTTTCTCATGTCTCCCACCTCCATAATCCAGATTGCATATCCTTGCTCAATACTACCGACACAAGCCTCATGCTCTTTTTCCCTCATAGGGAAGTTCTTCCCGAATGAAAATACCTTGCGAGAGGGGATAGCGCCGTTTCGTGTCCATTCGGAAGCTATTTGGCTTTATCCCATAGCTGCATGATCTCCTTGCTGGTACTCACGAAACCGTATTGACTGCCGATCAGGTTAATGGCGCATTCCTGACGGGCCGGCTGCGGCGATGCGCTGAGGTCTTTGGCCAACACGACATAATATCCAAGGTGGAAACCGTGCCTCAGGGTCGTGTCAACACAAACCGCGCTGTCAATTCCGCTGAAAATAATGGATTTTATTCCCCGGTTCTGCAGCAGCGTGTTCAAATCGCCATCCGCAAAGGCATCAAATCCGTGTTTGATAACCACGGGTTCATTCGGCAATGGTTTGTTCAGCTTGTCGGGAAACTCGGCTCCTTTGCTTCCCCTCATACAAACCGGCGCAGTCTGCCTTCTGATCATTCTGGCCTTGTAGGGGGGCAGATCCAAATCGCCGGCATGGACGGTATAGGTATACAAAACCGGCACCCCTAATTTTCTGCATTTTTCGATGAAGGCATTCAGGGGAGACAAAATCTCTTCGCAGGGATTTGTTTTCCCGGCGGGGGTGCTCAATTTCCCCTTTCCATAGACGAAGTCGTTTTGAACATCTACAATGACCAAAGCGGTATGCCGAGGATTGATCGTTTCTTCCAGGGTGACCAGGACTTTTTCTCCTTGCCTCACATAATCAGACGGAAGATCGCCCGCAAAGGAAAGAGAAACCAAACAGCTTAACAAGAAAACCGAGATTACATAACCGGATAGAACCTTCATTTCCTATGCCTCCTTTTTTTGTTAATGCCTCTGACGGTTGTTTGCTATAGTGGTTTCCGATGAAGGGAAAACTCCCCTAATTCCTGCGTGTAGGGCTCCCGGTTTACCAGCACCTTAAATATATCGGGGCGTCCGTGGTAGCCGGTCTCATCCCTCCGGGGATAGGCGCGGATGGCGCTTTCCAGATCAATATCGCCGACCACGATGCCTTCTCCCTCAGGAAGGGGCCCCGCCACTATCTCCCCCTGGGGGGAAATGATTGCACTCCATCCCCCGGGACCTTTCAACTTGAACATTTCGATCTCTCGTTCAGACGCACAGGACTGTACGCCGATAACATAGGTCGGCGTTGATAGCGCATGCGTGATGCAGGCCGCCTCCATGCATTTACTGAAGTGGGGGCCCCTCCGGGCGGAACCCGCGAGCCAAATCCCCGCGTGCACCTGTTCTCCCTGGCTGGCAAGGACGTGGCGCGATAAGTTGCTCAAGTTCTCCCGGCAGATCAGTCCCCCGATGACACCGAACTCCGTATTGAATACCTCCAGGCTGTCCCCGCCTCCCATCGCCCAGATAATCTTTTCAACATAGGTGCCCATTAACTTCCGGTGCGCTCCCAGGAGGTTGCCTTTCCGATCAATGAAAAGCATCGTATTGTAAAGAACCTTCCCATGGCGCTCGTTTACCCCCACGATGAGAAAAGCCTGAATCCTCTTGGCTGTTTCGCAAAGCTTTTGCGTCGTCTTGCCGGGGATATCCACAGAGTTTTTGTAAAGTTCCACGTAGCGATCGTAGTTTTCCGGCGATGACCAAATCCAGTGGGGGCTTCCCGGAATGATCACTTCAGGGAAAACGATAAGCTCCGCACCCTGTGCCCGTGCCTTTTCGGCCAGATCACATATCTTATCCGTTGTTGCGTCCCGATCCCCCCATACCGCCGCCATTTGCACGCCTGCCGCTTTGTACCTGGGAAAACGATCATCCATATTCACTCCTTATAAAGGTAATTTCGCGTGAACGCGTGTCATGTCCCATTAATAATTTAGGTAACCTGTCATTTCGAGTAAAACGAGAAGTCTCGCGAACATCTTCACCTAACGAAGATATCTCCCCCGGTCAATAGGACAATTATTTATGAGATATGAGACCGGAATGAAGCATATCATGTATCCGGCGGAACCGGCAAGAAAATAAGGGACGCTCAGAATGAGAAACTTGATCTTTTAGAGCTTTACAAAATCGGCTTTATCAATTAAATAAAAGTCCGTCTTGGGGGGGGGGGATGTATCCCGTTCTTCCGCCGGCATATCGGTCGCTGCGGGGGCATCCGATGAAGAGAGACAACAATCAGGGAGTTTAGGAGTATGGCGGAGAATCCAATGCCTGGCGCGGTTTATGATATAGTGATTATCGGCGGCGGCCCTGCGGGGTTTACGGCGGGACTTTATGCCGCGCGGGCCGGCTTCCGGGTTTTGCTGATGGAAGGCGGCTCCACGGTCAGCCAGATTACCGTCACGGATTTGATAGAGAATTATCCGGGCATCTCCGAAGGGATCGGCGGGTTTGAGCTTATAGAACGATTTAAAAAACAAGCCGTTCAGTTCGGGGTAGAAGTGACGGCGGGTGATGTTACGAAGGTCGCGGCTACGCGCTGCGGTGATGCGGATGGATGGCATGTATCGGTAGGCGGCGCAGGGTATGATGCGCTGGCCGTCATTATAGCAACCGGGGCAAAATGGCGCAGACTCAGTATCCCCGGCGAAGAGGGCTTTATGGGCAAGGGGGTGTCCAACTGCGCGACCTGCGACGGCCCGTTTTACCGGGGCAAGGATGTAGCCGTCGTCGGCGGCGGGGACACGGCCATCCAGGAGGCCCTCTTTCTTGCCAACATTGCCAGGAAGGTCACCGTTATTCATCGGCGCGACCGCCTGCGCGCCGCGGGGATATTGCAGAAGAGGGCCTTTGCCAACAAGAAGATTGAGTTTGCCTGGAACAGCGTGGTTGAGGAGATAGGGGGCGGCGACTTTGTTGAAACCGTGAAGCTCAAGAGCGTAAAATCTCCCGGTGAGACAAGAGACCTGCCCGTGGAGGGGATTTTTATCTTCGCCGGTTTAACGCCGAACACGGATGTATTCCGAGATGTCGTACGCCTTGATGACGGGGGCTATATCGTTGCCGACAGCGCCATGCAAACATCGGCCAAGGGCATTTTCGCCTGTGGGGACTGCATCAATAAACTCCTCCGCCAGGTCGTCACCGCGTGCGGTGACGGCGCCACGGCCGCCTTTTCCGCCCAGCTTTATATAGAGGCGCTCAAAGGGGAATCGTATTAGTGGACTGAGGATTATTCCGATATGAACAACTGGATCACCGCCTGGCAGCATTTGCCCGCACGCTTGAGCCCCGTCATTCTGGAAATCGGCTCGTTCCAACTCCGCTACTACAGCGTGATGTACCTTGTCGCTTTTTTCCTGACCTACGTGTTGGTTATGTGCCGCATCCGGCGCGAAGACTACCGGTATTCTGCGGAAACAATCCAGGACTTGTTTTTCTGGGGTATTTCCGGTCTCATCATCGGTGCCAGGCTGGGGTATGTCCTGTTTTACAATCTTGCTTACTATCTCAAGCATCCCCTGGAGATACTGCTGCCCTTCAGTTTCGACGGCGGCATCCACTTTGTGGGAATCAGCGGCATGTCTTACCATGGCGGCGCCATCGGCGTCCTGGTCGTTTCCCTGATTTTTTGCCGCCGCTCCGCCCTGAATTTCTGGAATCTTGCCGACCTCTTTTGCCCCGCCGTGCCCCTCGGATATACGTTCGGCCGGATCGGCAATTTCATCAACGGCGAGCTGTTCGGACGCGCCACGGACGCGCCGTGGGGCATGTATTTTCCCCTTGACCCCACCCGCCAACTTCGCCATCCGTCCCAGCTTTACGAGGCTTTTTTCGAAGGGCTCGTACTGTTTCTTCTCCTCTGGAGTATAAGGAAAAAGAGCCCTTTTGACGGTTTCCTTTTTTCTCTGTACATTATCGGCTACGGTCTCGTCCGTTTCTTCATCGAGTTCTTCCGGGAACCGGACGGCCATCTCGGTTTTATTTTAGGCAGCCTGACGATGGGACAACTCCTCTGTGTGCTGATGATAGCGGCCGGGTGGGGCATCCTGATGCTGCGGAAGTCGCAGGCCCGCTAAAACTTGGCGTGGTAAGGGAACCTTTACTGTTTGCGAAGTCGTCAAGAAAGGAGGGACAGGTCATGGGCCGTAACGTGGTTATTATCGGCGGCGGGGCGGCGGGGCCCTCTGCCGCCGCCGAGGCAAAGCGCAGGGATGCATCCCTCGGAGTGACGATCATAGAGGCGGGGTCATACGTTTCCTTCGCCTCCTGACCGACGCCCTATTACATCGGCGATGTAATCAAAGAGGAAAAACGCCTGATTGCTCGCACCAAGGAGCGGTTTGCCGAAGACGGAATCGAGGTCAGGCTGAAGACCCGGGCAGAGGGGGTTGATCCCGAACAGCGGGTTGTCCGGTTATCGGATGGTTCAAGGCTTCCCTACGATGCGCTGGTTATTGGAACGGGGGCGGATGCCCTGCGTCCGGGCATACCCGGCGAAAACCGGGACGGTGTCTTCATGCTGAAAAACCTCGCCGATGCGCTTGCGATAAAGGCCTACATAACGACGGAGCGTTGCCGGAAGGCCTTGATCGTGGGTGCCGGTTTCATCGCCATGGAAATGGCGGAGGCCTTAAGAAACATTGGTCTGGATACGAAGATCGTACACCGGGGCTCACTTCCGGCAAGCCGCTGGGATCCGGAGTTTTCCAAGTTGATCGCGGAAGAGCTGGAGCGCAATCAGGCGCCGTTCCTGAAAAACGTCAAGGCGCTGGCCGTCGAGAACGGACGGGAGTCCCGCCTGCGCCTGATCACGGATCAGGGGGAGATGGAGGCGGACCTGATCCTGCTGGCGCTGGGAGTGAGACCGAATGTGAAATGCGCCTCTGACATGGGGATTGTTATCGGCGATACGGGCGCTATTAAGGTTGACGCTGCACAGGCCACATCTATGGAAGGGGTTTATGCGGTGGGCGACTGCTGCGAGGCTTTCCATCGTGTCAGCCGCCGCTGGGTGAATATGCCGTTGGGGGATGTGGCCAATAAGCAGGGGCGCGTGGCCGGCCGGAATATCGGGGGCGCCCCCTCGGCTTTTCGCGGAATCGTCGGATCCCAGTCCTTTAAGGTGTTTGGCTTGGAAGTAGCCGCGACCGGTCTCGATGAAAAGGCGGCCGCTGAAAGCGGTTATCGGCCTGCGACTGCGCTTGTGTGGGGAAACGCCGTTGCCGCATCCATGCCCGCGGCGAAAAAACTGGGGATAAAGCTGGTGGCCGATCGCGCCACGGGCAAGCTTCTCGGCGCCCAGGCCGTGGGAGAGGCGGGGGCGGTAAGCCGTATAAACACCCTTGCCGCGGTTCTCTGGTCGGAAATGGGACTCGATGATGTGGCATTCCTTGATCTGGCCTATTCTCCTCCCTTCGGCGGGTCATGGGACCTGATTCATATCGCCGCGCAGGTTCTCACGAAGCAGCTCTGATGTGATGACCAACGTCTTTCGCCCGTCTAAAAGCCGGGGGCGGAACGCTTCACAACGTCCTTGCAAAATCGAGCATAATATTGCATGAAAGACACATTGCCGCACAAACCGTCAAAGTCTCAGTTGAAACTGTGGGGAAATTTGGACACGGCGGAGGCCCGCAGCCGGGAGGGGATTCTCCTGGCGGAGGGATTCAAGGTTGTAGGCGAGTTGCTGAAGAGCGCGTGGGAAGTCCGCGCCCTTCTGGTGATGGACGAAAAAAGGGACCGTTGGGGCGCCTTCCTTTCCGGACTGCCCGAACGTAGGGAAGTATACAATCTAACGGCAGCGCAATGGAGGAAGTTAAGTCAGGATAAAAACCCCGAAGGGATAATGGCCGTTGTCGCCCTGTCCCGTCCCGCCCCTATTTCTGATTTGCCGGCATCCGGGCATGCCCTGTTTGCCTACCGGATAAATAATCCCAATAATCTCGGCGCCCTTTTGCGCAGCGCCCACTGGTTCGGGTTTGGGGCGGTCGTGATCAGCGCCGGATCGGTGGATTTCACCAACCCCAAGGTGGTGAGGTCTTCCATGGGCAGTATCTTCCACCTTACGGTGATCCCGGATGTGGACTTTGCCGGTGTGCTGCCGGAAATCCGGAAACGGTATTTTCTCATTGCGAGCCAGGCAGATGAGGGAATCATGCCCCATCCCTGCACGAGTGATACGGCCCTTCTCTTGGGCAGCGAGAGCCACGGTCTGCCGGATTCTCTGCTCGGTCTTGCCGGGGAGAAATGGCGCATTCCCGGGACCGGCGACGCCGAATCGCTCAGCCTGCCCCAGGCGGCGGCGATTATGATGTATGAGTGCGCAAAGGGAAGGATAGGCAATAGCGTGCCGTGAGAAAATTCATTCAGGTTCTGACGACGACGGAAAAGCGGGAGGACGCCGAACGCATAGCGCGGCTTCTGGTAGAGAAGCGGCTGGCGGCCTGTGTTCAGATCGTGGGACCCGTCATGAGCGCGTACCGGTGGAAGGGGAAGGTGGAGGAGACTGAGGAATGGCAGTGCCTCATAAAGAGCAGGGAGGACTTATTCAGCGAGGTTGAAAAGACCGTCAGGTCTGTCCATCCGTATGAAACACCGGAGATAATCGCCACCGCTATTCTGGCCGGCAGCGGCGATTACCTGGAGTGGCTGCAAGACGAACTGGCAGGCTGTTGAAAAACGCCCGTCTGCTGCTCTGTTCCTTCGCCATTCGACGTACGTATTAGTGCGCCTCCATGGCTCAGGATGTCGGGGGTCTTGCATCCGGACATTTTTGAACAGCCTGATGAGAGGAGTAGTTATTCATGTTGCTCGCGGGTGACGTAGGAGGGACCAAGACCATTCTGGGCGTCTTTACCCCGGAATCGGGACCGCTTCACGCCCTAACGGAAGCAACATTTGAAAATGCCCGGTATCCTGATCTGGAGACCATCGTCCGGCAGTTCCTCGGCTCGGTCAAGATGCCTGTCGAGAGGGCCTGCTTCGGCATAGCGGGCCCGGTGGTTGCCGGCCGCCCGACCGCGATAACCAATCTGCCCTGGGTTATAGACGGGGAACGGCTCCGCAGCGAACTGGACATCGCCGCGGTTAGCCTGGTGAATGATCTCGCGGCTACCGCCCGCGCAATACCGTCTCTCCCCCCCGGGGATTTGCGCGTCCTGAGCAAGGGCGAGGCGGCCCCCGGCGGGAACATCGGCGTCGTTGCGCCCGGCACCGGGCTTGGCGAAGCGTTTTTGGTGTGGAGCGATCAGCGCTACCGGGAATATGCTTCGGAGGGCGGACACGCGGATTTCGCGCCGAACAACATTCTGGAAATAGAATTGCTCCGTTTCCTGCTGGAGAAGTATGAACACGTGAGTTACGATAATGTCTGTTCCGGCCAGGGATTGCCGGATATTTACCGGTTTTTGAGGGATCGAAATAATGAGGAAGAACCTCCTTGGCTTGCCGAGGAGCTTGCCGCCGCCCCCGATGTGGTCCCCGTTATCGTGAATGCCGCTCTCGACAGCGGGCGATACTGCGGCCTCTGCGTGAAAACACTGTCCCTCTTCCTGGCGATTCTCGGCGCCGAAGCGGGCAACCTGGCCCTTCGGGTACTGGCAACCGGCGGGATCTATGTGGCGGGAGGCATCGTCCCGCGCATCCTGCCGTTTTTGGAGAAGAGCGGGTTTATGGAGGCGTTCCGGCGCAAGGGGCGTTTTTCCGATTTCGTGGGACGCGCGCCGGTCTCTGTGGTATTGAATCCCCGTGCCGCTCTTCTGGGCGCGGCCGGCATCGGTCTGGAATCGTACCGCGGACATCACGATTTTCCATAGCATACGTTTTGCCGGTGAACGATGATTAGGTGGCAGTTGTTATTTGTGGATACCGAGTACGTTTATACTTGTCGGGAACAATAGAACAGTTATTATACATCAAGGAGAGGTGCGATGATCCAGAAGGATACGATTGACGAACAGTGCATTAATACCATCCGTTTTCTTGCGGCCGATGCCGTGGAAAAGGCAAAATCCGGGCATCCGGGCATGCCCATGGGCGCGGCGGCGATGGCCTATATCCTCTGGACCAGGCATTTGAAACACAATCCGGCAAACCCCCAGTGGGCGGACCGCGACCGTTTCGTCCTTTCCGCGGGGCATGCCTCAATGCTCCTGTACGCCCTCCTCCACCTGGCGGGTTATGATCTTTCCCTGGCCGATCTGCAATCATTTCGGCAATGGGGCAGCAGAACGCCGGGACATCCGGAGCGCCATGCAACTCCCGGCGTCGAAGTGACGACGGGGCCCCTGGGACAGGGGATCAGCAATGCCGTGGGCATGGCGTTGGCGGAGGCGCATCTGGCGGAGACATACAATCGTCCCGGCCACAGCGTCGTGGATCACTTTACCTACGTTATCGCCAGCGACGGCGATCTGATGGAGGGCGTCACCCATGAGTCCTGCTCCCTTGCCGGGCACCTCGGCCTGGGCAAGCTGATTGTCCTGTATGATGACAACGGCGTATCCCTGGCGGGTTCCACTGCCCTCTCGTTTACCGAAGACGTGGGAAAACGGTTTGAGGCCTGCGGATGGCACGTGGAATGCCTGAAAGAGGGGAACGACGTGAACGCCGTTGATCGGGCGCTGACAAGGGCGAAGGCGGACAAGGAGCATCCTTCCATAATCTTCGTCTGTACAAACATCGGGTATGGCGCGCCCCATAAGCAAGGGACTGCCGATGCCCATGGCTCCCCCCTGGGCCAGGAGGAGTTGCTGGCGGCGAAGAAAAATCTCGGCTGGCCGCTGGAACCGGCTTTCTTCGTCCCCGGAGAAGTGTCCGCGTATTTTCGTGAAAACAAAAAACAGGGCGAGGTCGGCGAGGGTAAGTGGAAAAAGGCCTTCCAGGACTATGAGCGCGCATTTCCCGATCTTGCCGCCGAGTTTAAACGCCGTATGGCCGGAGATCTTCCCGCCGGCTGGGAATCCGCGCTGCCCGTTTACCCTGCCGATACAAAGGACGTTGCCACGCGCAAGACCTCGGAGGCCGTCATGCAGGCCCTTGCCCCGGTGATACCGGAGCTTATGGGCGGCTCCGCCGACCTGAATCCCTCCACGTTCACCTGGCTCAAGGGACTCGGCGATTTCCAGCGCCCCGGCGCTTTGCCGGAGAAGGTGCCGGGCGCCGTGGGCGGCGAATGGGGGTATGGCGGGCGCAATGTCCATTTCGGCGTGCGCGAACATGCCATGGGTTCCATCACCGGCGGCATGGCGCTGCACGGGGGCATTATTCCCTATACGGCCACGTTTCTCACCTTTGCCGATTATATGCGTCCGCCCCTGCGCCTGGGGGCCCTGATGGGCCTGAAGGCGATTTATGTCTTCACGCACGACAGCATCGGCGTGGGCGAGGACGGCCCCACCCATCAGCCGGTAGAGCACGTGATGAACCTGCGCGCCGTGCCGAACCTGACCGTTATCCGGCCCGCCGACGCCAACGAGACGGTGGAGGCGTGGCGGTGCGCCCTTCTCAATGAGAAAGGGCCCACAGCGCTGATCTTTACCCGGCAGAACCTCCCCGTGCTGAACAGGAAGGAGCTTGCCACGGCGGAAGGACTGCGTGCCGGAGGCTACATCCTGTGGGAGTCCGCCGCCGGCACGCCCGACGTCATCCTGATCGGGACGGGATCGGAACTGGTGATCGCGCTGGAGGCGGGTAAAACGCTTGCCGCGGAAGGCACGCGGGTGCGAGTGGTGTCGCTTCCCTCGTGGGAGCTTTTTGACCGGCAGACGCCTGATTACCGCGAACGCGTCCTGCCGCCCTCCGTCCGCGCGCGGGTTGCCGTGGAGGCGGGAAGCAAGCTCGGATGGGAGCATTACGTGGGACTGGACGGCGCCGTGATCGGGATGGACGGCTTCGGGGCCAGCGCCCCCGCCGGCGTTCTCTACAAAAAATTCGGCATTACCGCCGAGCAGGTGGCGGCGGCGGCAAAAGGGGTAATAAAGCGCGGCGCCCGATAACACATCCGCCGGCCATGGCGCGGATAAACGGCGCCTTTTTGGTGGGCTGTGGGATGAAGGGAGAGAGCAGCCATGAACCATACAATAAAGTTCAGTCCCGGCAGTTTCCAGGCGGAGGTGGATGCCGCCCTGGCGGAAATGGCCGGGGAGCGGATTGTCGCCCGCATCTGGGAAAAGGATTACACCGTCTGGAAGCCGTCGCCCGTCGAGATCGTGAATCGTCTGGGCTGGCTCAAGAGCGCCGAAGACATGACGAACAAGCTGGCGCTGATAAATGCGGCAGCCCAGAAGGTGCATGCCGGCGGCTATAACCGCCTGATCCTGCTGGGCATGGGAGGCTCTTCTCTGGCCCCCGAGGTCTTTCATAAAACGTTCGGCGCCCGACGCGGCTATCCGGTCCTCATGGTTCACGACAGCACCGACCCCGGCGCCGTCCTCGCCTCTGCGGAAGCTATGGATCCGGGAAAAACGCTTTTTGTCGTTTCCACGAAGTCCGGCGGGACGGTGGAGACCTTTTCCTTCCTCAAGTATTTCTATAACGTCATGGCCCAGTCCCTCGGGGCCGAGCGGACCGGGGAGCATTTCATCGCCATCACCGATTCCGGCAGCGCCCTGGCGGACCTGGCCGTCGCACACAATTTCCGCGAGCTTTTCCTCAATGATCCGGATATCGGCGGACGCTATTCGGCGCTATCCTATTTCGGCCTGGTTCCGGCGGCGCTGACCGGCGTTGATATCAAGGCTGTTCTCGACCGTGCCGTCGCCGCGCAGCGGCAGGAGCAAGCGGGGGACGCACGGAACGCGGGAACTCCCTGCGGCGCTTATCTCGGCGCGGTGCTGGGGGAGATGGCGAGGCGGGGCCGCAATAAGGTTACGTTCATCCTTTCGCCGCGCATTGCGGGCTTTGGCGACTGGCTGGAACAACTTCTTGCGGAGAGCACGGGCAAGGAGGGGAAGGGGATCCTGCCGGTGACCGGGGAGCCGTTCGGAGATCCCCATGCCTATGGTGATGACCGTCTCTTTGTTTCCCTCCGCCTCAAGGATGACGATACCAATGACGCCGGGTTAAACGCCATTGAACAGGCCGGCCATCCGGTCGTGGAGATGCAGCTTGACGATCCTTACGATCTTGGGGCGCAATGTTTCCTCTGGGAGATGGCTACGGCGGTGGCAGGCTGGCGTCTCGGCATCAATCCCTTTGACCAGCCCGATGTGGAGGCGGCAAAGGTCCTCGCAAGAAAAATGATCGCCCGGTACCGTGAGGAGGGGAGCCTGCCGGCGGAGCGCCCCGCCCTATCCGATGACGGCGTCGCCGTCTACGGGGAGGTGCAGGCGGCGACCGCGGCCGAGGCGTTGATTCGGTTTCTCAGCCATGTCCGGCCGGGAGACTATGTCGCGATTCATGCCTACCTCTGTCCCTCCGCCGAAACTGATGCGGCGCTCGGCAGCCTGCGCCGGCGGATACGGGAGCGCTCAGGGGTTGCGACGACGGTGGGGTACGGGCCGCGCTTTCTGCACTCCACCGGCCAGCTGCACAAGGGCGACGGCGGTCAAGGCCTGTTCATCCAGTTGACCGCCGATGATCCGCGCGATGCGCCGATCCCGGATGAACTGGGCGCGCCTGCCTCTTCCGTGACGTTCGGCGTCCTCAAGACCGCCCAAGCCATGGGCGACCGCGAGGCGCTCATGAATGCCGGTCGTCGCGTTATGCGTTTCCACTTAGGGAAAGATAGCGTAGGTGGTTTGCGCCGGTTGATAAACACTTAAAAGGAGGGGCTATGAAGCGATATCTTTTTTTTACGGCGATTTGTGCACTGGTTTATCTTGTCAGTCCGGCGGGGACCCAGGCGAAGGGGTATCCGGATCGTCCCGTCGAACTGGTGATTCCTATGGCGCCGGGAGGAGGCGCCGATGTGTCCGCCCGCATGTTCAGCGATGAACTGGGCAAGGCGCTCAAGGTTCCGATCATTGTGGTAAACCGGGCGGGCGGTTCCGGCGTCCAGGCGAGCCTCTATGTGGCGCGGGGGAGAAAGGACGGCTATACCCTCTTCCTCGGGTCCGGGACGTCGCTCATCGTTATGCCCATCATCAATAAGGAAGCGACCTATGATCCCCTCAAGGATTTCATCCCCATCGCACAGTTTGTGTCCGTTCCTTCCGCCTTCGTTGTCCGGAGCGACTCTCCTTTTCGTACCCTGAATGATTTGATCGAATATGCCCGCGCCAACCCGGGGAAACTGAAAAACGGCGCCGGGGGGCTGGGCACGGAAAGCTACTTCAATCTGGCATTGCTCTGCGCCAAGGAGAAGATCAAGATAACCACGATACCCTTCAAGAGCGGCGGCGAGGCCCTGCCGGCGCTTCTGGGCGGACATGTGGACATGGCTTCCAATACGATTACGACCGTTGGCCCCCAGATCAAGGCGGGAAAACTCAGGGGACTGGCCATCACTTCGGATAAAAGAGTCCCCGATTTTCCCGATATCCCCACCACCGCAGAAGCGGGCATGCCCGATATTAATTTCCGCACCTGGTTCGGCTTATTTGCGCCGGCCGGTACGCCCCAATCCGTGATCAACGTCCTGGTTCCCGCGGCGGCCAAGGTTTTCAAAAACCCGGAGATCCTCCAGCGGGCCGTGCGTGCGGGATTTGTGGCTGATTACAAAGCGCAGGCTGAGTTTCGCGCGTTTATAAAAAACCGGCAGGAGACCGCGGGCAAGGTTGCCCAGGAAGCCGGCCTGAGCAAGAAGTAGGTATCGTGAGCGTGCCATGAGAGAAACACCAAGCGGTTTTCTGTTTTTAGGGCTTTCCCTGTTTGTCGTGGGGGAGTCTCTGCGCATGGGCACCGGGACCATGAAGGAACCGGGGGCGGGATTCCTTTCGCTCTGGGCGGGCGTGATCCTGGCGGTTTTTGCCCTGGCGCTCATCATCAGGGGTTGGAAAGCGGACAAGGGGGCGGCGCGGGTGAGGCACTCCGGCGTCACCCTTATTGCCCTTATTGCGTTATTCGTTTACAGCCTGATCATGGATGTAGCCGGTTTCGTCGTGGCGACGTTCTTCCTGATGGCGGTGCTGTTTCATCTTGCCCAGCGCCGCCCGTGGTGGGCGCTGCTCGGGATAAGCGCCCTGGTTACGGCCGTCGCCTACGTGGTGTTCGGCATCATCCTGAAGGTGTATTTTCCCGTGGGATTTCTGGGTATATAGGAGCACTTCGTTGGAAGCATTGCACAGTCTGATCTATGGCTTCGGCATTGTTCTGCAGCCGGAGAATATTCTTTTCTGTTTCCTCGGCGTCTTCATGGGCACGCTGGTGGGGGTTCTTCCCGGCCTCGGGTCGGCGGCCGCCATCTCCCTGCTGCTGCCGACGCTCTTCCACGTTCCCGGCGTCTCCGCCATGATCATGCTGGCAGGGATCTGTTACGGCGCCATGTACGGCGGCTCCACTACCTCCATTCTGGTCAACATCCCCGGCGAGGTTGCCTCCGTGGTGACCTGTCTTGACGGGTACCAGATGGCGAAGCAGGGAAGGGCGGGCGCCGCGCTGGGCATCGCCGCTTTCGGTTCGTTCATTGCCGGCACCTTCGGTCTCATCGGGTTGATGCTCTTTGCGCCGACACTGGCGAGTTTTGCGCTCCGCTTCGGGCCGCCGGAATACTTTGCCATGGCGTTCATGAGTTTCACGCTTGTTACCTACGTAAGCAAGGGTTCCCTCATTCGCAGCCTGATCATGGGTTGCGTCGGGCTGATCATGAGTACGGTGGGCATGGATCCCATTACCTCTACCGGCCGCTTCACCTTCGGGCTGCCCGCCCTGCTCGACGGTTTCGAGATTGTGTACGTGGCGATGGGACTCTTCGGATTGAGCGAGGTACTGCTCAATCTCGGTGAATCCATGAACAAGGAAATCCTCCAGACGGATATAAAACATCTGTTGCCCAACCGCCGGGATTGGCGGGACTCGGCCAGGCCCATCGCCCGCGGCACCGTGCTCGGTTTCTTCCTCGGCATCCTGCCCGGCTTCGGCTCGGCTATCACGACGTTCCTCTCCTACGCCATGGAGAGAAAACTCTCCCGCCATCCGGAGAAATTCGGGAAGGGAGCCATCGAAGGCGTCGCCGGTCCGGAAGCGGCCAACAACGCCGCATCGAGCGGCACCTTCATCCCCCTGCTTTCCCTCGGCATCCCGGTCAACGTTTCTTCCTCGATTCTGCTGGGGTCTCTGATGATCCTGGGCTTCCAGCCCGGCCCGCTGCTCATCAGCAACCGTCCCGACCTGTTCTGGGGCCTTATCGCCAGCATGTATCTCGGCAACGTGCTGCTGCTCGTGCTGAATCTTCCCCTGATCGGATTGTGGGTGCAGTTGCTCAAGGTTCCCTATTCCATCCTTGGCGTCCTGATCGTCCTGTTTTGCCAGATCGGCGCTTACAGCGTGAACAGCAGCACGGAAGGCGTGCTCTTCATGAACATCTTCGGCCTCATGGGATATCTGATGAAGCGTTACAAGTTTGAGGCCGCCCCCCTGATCCTGGCGCTGGTCCTGGGGCCGATGCTGGAGAATTCCCTGCGCCGTTCGCTGATGATGTCCGAAGGCAGCCTGGGGATATTCTTTACCCGTCCCATTTCCCTGGTTTTTATCCTTATTTCCCTCGCTTTCCTGATTTCTCCCCTCTTCACCCGCGAGCGTATCGGAAAAGTCGCCATCGAAACGACGGAAGAGTAGCGTTCCAGCAGAGATAACGCAAACGTGATGACCATATGCAACGGAAATAACGAAAAAATTGCGGCACTTTTGAAAGAACCCTTTGATGCATTTGAAAAAGATATTTGGCGTAACTGCAAACGGGGCGGGGGAAGCTCCCGACCGAAATAGAGGAAAGGCCTTCAGCTCTCTCAAGAACCGGAATTTCCGCCTTCTCTGGATAGGAGGCGTGCTCTCCCACATCGGGGACGAAATGCAGATTGTGGCGGTAAGCTGGCTGGTATTGCTTATCACCGACTCGCCCTTCCTGATGGGACTTGCCGGCCTTTTTCAGGGATTGCCCCGTCTTTTTTTTGGAATTATCGGGGGAGTGATCGCCGATCGGAAAAACCGGCAGAAGCTCCTGATCGTGTACCAGGGGAGCGAGATGTTCCTCGCTCTGTTCTTTGCCTTTCTGGTGCTCGCCGGGAAAATACAGTACTGGCACATTCTGGTTTTGTTGCCCGTCTTTGGATTTTTAAAGGCCGTTTATGTGGTCTGCCGCCAGGCGTACGTCTTTGACCTGGTGGGCAAGGAAGACCTGATGAATGCGCTGGCCCTCCACTCGACCGGAATGAACCTTGCCAAGATCATCGGCCCTTCCATCGCCGGCATTTTGATCGGCATCTGGGGAGGCGGCTGGTGCCTCTTTATCAACGGACTCAGTTTCATCGCCATCCTCATATCTCTGCTGCTGATGCGCCCCCCGGAGTCTTCAAAGAGGGAAGTATACAGCCGCGGCATCATCAGGGAGTTGGCCAAGACCTTTGCCTATATCAAGGGAGACGCGCCCCTCCTTCTGCTGATCGCGGCCTCCTTTTCTTTCCTGACCTTTGGCTTGCAGGCTCAAGTCATCCTTCCCCTCTTTGCGCGGTATGTGCTGAATGTAGGCGCCGAAGGCTATGGTTTTCTCATGGCGGCCATGGGAGGAGGAGCGGTGCTTGGCGGGATGATCATTGCCGGCTTGGGCGATTTCAAAGGGAAAGGCCGTTTTTTTCTTCTCACCTTCCTGGCCTACGGAGCCCTGCTGATTCTTTTCGCTGCTTCTTCCTGGTTTTTGCTTTCCATCACGCTCATCTTCCTGGTGGGGGTTATGGAGATGTTTTCGAGAACGATCAACCAGACCCTCGTCCAACTCCTTGCCCCCGACGAATTACGGGGAAAGATTTTGGGAATCTACCTGCTGGATCGAGGGCTGAGGCCGCTGGGAGGGTTTGTCATGGGAGCGGGCGCCGGTCTCCTGGGCGCCCCGATAGCCCTGTCTCTGGGGGCGGGGATTTGCATATTTATTGCCCTGAGTCTGCTCTTGAAAGCCCCGCAGATCAGGGAACTCTGAGTGGGGCGGCAGGGTTGCTTTTTTACGGGAGCAGAGGGGGACTTCTCATAAACCGTCAATGCTGATCGTTTCAGGAAGGGCGTAGTGCATGATTCGCCGGTGCGCGGAAAAAGACCTGGGAGCAATCGTTGAAATCATCAACGATGCCGCAGAGGCGTACCGTGGCGTGATTCCTCCCGACCGGTGGCACGAGCCCTACATGCCGCAAGAGGAACTTGAGCGGGAGATTGATGACGGCGTATCCTTCTGGGGCTTTGAAGAAGATGGCAATCTGATCGGCGTGATGGGGATACAGGACAAGGGAGACGTGACGCTCATCCGTCACGCATACGTCAGAGCCCGGCTCAGGAACCGCGGCACGGGGTCGAACCTACTGCGATTCCTTGAGTCAAAGACGGATAAGACCATTCTGATCGGCACCTGGGCCGATGCGACCTGGGCAATCGCCTTCTACGAGAAGAACGGCTACCGGCTCGTTTCAACGGATGAGAAGAATCGTCTGCTCAAGAAGTACTGGAACATTCCGGCGCGCCAGGTCGAAACTTCGGTCGTTCTTTCACGGATACAACAGAAGATCGAATAGGGGACATTCCTGTTCCCTGCTATGCCTATTCGTACCAGCTCAGTATCTCCTCCGTCTTTTCCCTGTCCGTTTTGAATGCGTTGGCCGGCGAGTTCTCGTCAGCATATCCCAGGGCGATGCCGAGAATGATTTCCTTTTCCTCCGGGATGCCGAGCACGTCGGCGATTTCGGGGGTGTATGCCGTTATAAGTCCGATGGGACAGGTGGCGAGCCCCTTGGCGTGGGCGGCGAGCAGCAGGTAGGATACGGCGAGTCCCGCGTCCAGGTAACGGATGGCGGGGAATATCTTATCTATGGCAACGATGATGGCGATGGGCGCCCCGTAAAAGGAACAGCTCCCCTCCTCGATGAACCGGTTGAACGTCATGCCCAGCCGGGATACGGGTGTTTCCATGACCGTTAGGGCGTCCATGCTGCGTTTGGCATATTTTTTCGGCAGGGGCTTGGCTGTTCCGGGACCGCAGGGCACGCTGCGTTCCGCGTGGGCCTTTAACAGGCGCCGGACAAGGCGGTCCTTTTCCTCGCCGTACGTGACGATAAATTCCCAGGGTTGCAGGTTGATTGCCGAGGGGGCAAGCCCGGCGTATTTGAATATCTCCTCTATATCTTGGCGGGTGACGGGGTTGTCCAGATATGCCCGAGCGCTTTTCCTCTGTTCCATGGCGGAAAAAATGTCCATCATTATTTCTCCTTCCATCAGGCTGTTGAATTCGGCAGCGAGCGCATGCCCCGCAGTCTGCTGCGGGCAAGCGAGCGAATAATGACGATACGATTCCTTAAGAATCGGAGCTTCTCCGCAGTTTACTGCGGAGAGCTTCAAAAATGCCCGTCCCCGCCTTCGCGGGGACGGCGTCTGCCGCTCTGTTCCTTCGCCATTTGACGTACGTGCAAGTACGACTCATGGCTCAGGATATCGGGGGCCTTGCATCTGGCCTTTTTTGAGCAGCCTGCTATGTGATTTGGCGGAATTATTATTCGCATATTTATTACAAGACCAGCGCCGTGTCCACTGGTAATTGATAATGCTTGACGCAGCCCGGCTGCGGTCTTATGATACCGCCGGACGAAAGGGAGAATATATTTTCCCCTCAGTACATTATGGAAAATTTTTACGAAGTCGTCAAAGGGAGGAATTGTGGAACGGGCACTATTATGGTTTAAATGCGCCGCAATGCACGATCCGGTTCGTCCGGTGCTCAAGAGGCCGGCCGCACTCGGCTGGGAAGCCAAGCAGCGGCGCGTTGATCTGGTTATCGAACGCCCCCTCCGGGGCGAGGAGCTGCTCAGCCGCATGAAAGGCTGGTTTACCGCCGATGTCATGCAGGTGACCGATATCGTCAATAAGCACGGCAGGCTCAAGCTGCTTGATGATTACGATCTCGTGGTGGAAACAGAAAATATGGGAGGCATGGAAGCCATTGCGAAGGAGCTCGCCGAGGCTTTCGAGGCGGAAACGTGGATAGAGCCGATGCCCAAGGCGAAACTAAAGTGATCGGGGGCGCATCACGCGGATGCATCCCGTACCGCCCCGCAGACAGGGAGCACCATGCCTGTTGTGAGGCGGGCGCGGCAAGAAGAGAAGGAGCTGTCAACGCATGAAGGATACCGCCTATACCATCGTAAATCTCCAGCAAGGCACCGACGCCTGGCTTGAATGGCGCAGTCAGGGAATAGGCGCATCCGATGCCCCGGCGATCATGGGGGAGAACCCCTGGAAGAGCGCGTCTCAATTACTGCATGAGAAGTGTGAGCGGAAAACCTACAGTCCGAATGCCGCCATGGTTCGCGGCACAGAGCTTGAGCCGGAGGCGCGAAGATGTTACGAGACCGCGGTCGGCGTTCGGGTTGTTCCCGCCTGCCTGCAGAGCGCCCGTTTTGATTGGTTGCGGGCGAGCGTTGACGGATTGGCGGTGAACGGCAGCATGGTAGTTGAAATCAAGTGCGGGGAGAGCGTCTATCGCAAGTCTTCGACGTCCCGGAAAGTTCCCGGCTATTATTTCGGTCAGCTTCAGCATATCCTCGCCGTTACCAACCTCCAAACGATTGATTTCTGGTGTTACCTGCCGGACCGTCCCACGGTGCATCTCTCTGTGGCGCGCGATGACGGCTACATCAGGCGGTTACTTGATGTTGAGCACGCTTTCTGGAGGCAGATGATGACGCAGAGGACGAACCGCGGCGGCACTATCGGGATTAAACACAAGTTCCAATGACAGGAGGGTTCCTCCCATGACGGTTTCTCGAAGGTGGTTGATCGTTGCGGCGGGAATGCTGATCTGTTCCGGATGTGCGGGCAAGAGCGTCAATCTGCTGAAAGGTTCTCCGAGCGAGGGGGAGCAGAAACTTTCAGCGGGCATCAAAAGTTATGAAGAAGCAAACTACAAGGACTCTGCAAAACTCCTGCAGGAAGCCTTGAAGAAGGGCCTCTCCGACAGGAACGATCGGGTCAAAGCGCACAAATATCTCGCCTTCATTCATTGCGTCTCCGGCCGAAAAAAGTTATGCACCATTGAATTCAAAAAAATCTTTATACTGGACCCTGATTTTGAGCTTCAACCAGCAGAGGAGGGGCACCCCCTTTGGGGCCCTGTGTACCGCAGCGTCAAGGGCGCCAAGGCGCCGGCGCCTGCTAAAAAATAAGCTGCAAAAAGGCGGGAACCCTTTAAAAAAATAGAACTCGAAAGGTGCTTCTGATTTCTCTGCTGTTTGCAATTGTACTAACTCAATTTAATCAAAAGAGGGAGCGTGGTTATGAGCGATAAGAACCTGGAAGATAAGCTTAAAGATGCCGTGCTGCTGGCTGATGCGCAACGGGAGTACTATCCCGAATTTCAAAAGGAAGAGGGCATTCCCGTCTACACAGGATATTATTTCGAGGATTTGAAAGCCATAGAGGTAAAGCCCTGGGCCCGCATGGGCGGTTTGGGCGCCTTCGTAAATCTTCTCGGTGAAGAAGTCCTGGGCGGCAACTATCTGTGCGAGATACGGCCGGGAGAGACCCTTAAGCCCCAAAGGCACATGTACGAGGAACTGGTCTACGTTGTCTCGGGGCGCGGGGCGACAACATACTGGACCCATGAGGGCGCCCCCGCCAGAACCTTCGAATGGAAAGAGCAGTCGCTCTTTGCCCTTCCCGCAAATGTGCGCTACCAGCACTTCAACGGCGATGAAGCCAGGCCTGCCAGACTATTCGCCAAGACAACGATGCCGGCGGTCCTGCAGTATTTCAAGAGCAATAAGTTCCTGTTTGAAAACGACTTTGTCTTCCCGGGGCTGGGGGATGATTTTTATTCACCGGAGGCGAAAATATACCGGGAAAGCCCTCCGTGGAACTATCTGGTCTGGGTTGCAAATTTTATCCCCGACGTGCGGGCCTTTGACAAAATGACGGGCAACGACAGCAGAGGCGCCGGCGGCAGCAGCGTTCGCTTCTACCTGCCCGGTTGCGTGCGGTTGCATTCGCACCAATCGGATTTTCCCGTCGGAACGTACAAGAAAGCCCATGCCCATCCTCCCGGCCGCTCCATCATCCTCATCACCGGTCGGGGATTTTCGCTCCTCTGGAAGCCCGGGGAGGAAAAGAACAAAATAAAGGTGGATTGGAAGCCCGGCAGCCTCTTCGGCGTGGGACTCACCGACCTGCAGGGTGAATGCTGGTACCACCAGCACTTCAATACGGGCGCCGAGCCGGCGCGATATTTGGTGCTGCACACCAAATCCCCCGTCCTGGGCGATAAGCATGTAGAAGTGGATTATTTCGATGAAGATCCGGAAATCAGGAAGATGTTCGAGAGCGAGCTTGCCAAATCAGGGGTAAAGAGCAGAATGCCTCCGGAGTGTTACACCGAAAGGAATTACAAGTGGAAAAAATAAGACGAAAGACGAAAGGGGGACGGTTGCCCCCATTAATCATTCATCCCGCAAGAATACTGAAAATGTGATATAATTACGAGCATGAAAGTGATTCGCACTCAATCAACATTAAAAAAGATTTCCCCAGAGGATGACAGCTTCGTCCGCGCTACTGCGGCGGAATGTGTCTTGTTCATGTGGGAATTGACGGCAGAGCTGTGGTCGCTTACAGGGTCTGAGTATGTTGAACGAAGATTACCGAGACATGTTGTACGTCTTACTCGGCAATGAGGTTCGCTTCCTCGTTGTCGGCGCATATGCGCTTGGCGCTTATGGCTATCCCCGCGCCACGGGAGACTTCGACATATGGGTTGATACCTCGCCGGCGAACGCAAAAAAAATCTATGCATCTCTTGCCGAGTTCGGTGTGCCCCTTGCCGATATTTCTGAGCAGACGTTCACTGAAAAAGGCATCACATTTCAGATCGGCATCGCTCCCCGCCGTATTGATATCATTACCAGCATTGATGGGGTTCAGTTTTTAGATGCGCATAACGCAAAAGAAATCATAGCGGTTGATGGTCTGAACGTTCCTTTCTTATCGAAAAAAGATCTAATAAAAAACAAGCTATCAACAGGTCGCGAAAAAGACAGGTTGGATGCTGAGCATCTTTCAAAAAACCATGACGTCTAAGACTGTCTCTCACGTTCCATAGCTGCCATCTCGATTCCCAGCAGGCGGGCGATGTTGCCGCTGAAGACCCGGGATTTCTCTTTTTCGGTATACCCCGCCTTTCCGAGAAGTTTGTCAATGTGTTTTATTTCCTTCTCATAGCCAAACCAGGGCCAGTCGCTTCCGAAGAGTATGTGCTCCGGGCCGTGGAGCTCAAGGAGGTGGAGAAATTCTTTTTCCTGGAGAGTGTGTCCTGCATTGGACGTATCGAGGAACAGGTTCTTTGCCGGGGGGAGGCCCCTGAGGATTTCATCGAACGGAGCGTCGAGACCGCCCATGTGGGCGGCGACGAACTTGATGCCCGGATAGGATCGCGCCAGCTTTCCGAGGAGCGCCGGGGATGTATTGTACTGGGGGAGCGTTCCGAAATGTCTGTGGGCATGGTAAAGCGTATCCATGACGACAAAGAAGCCGTTTTTTTTCTTTCTGTTGAAATCCTGAATCAGGTCAAAGAGACAGAGCGTTCCCGGGGCTTCCAGCGCGAAGCCCTGCGAAAAGGAGCAGAACTTCAATGCCCGTACGGAGGCGGCCTCAAGCCTCAAGAGCTCTTTGTCGTTGTCCTTGCGTGCCGGGTGAAGGGTCCCGGAGGTGTAGAGAAAATCGGTTTCCGCGGCCATGCGCAGGAAGGCGGTATTTACTTTCTGTACGTTTGCCGCATCGGCCGTGGGGAGCAGCAGGCAGGCGCTTATACCCGCCGGACGCGCTTCCTGTTCGAGAGCCTCCGCGCTGCACCGCGACTGGGCCCCGTCGGTCTGGAGGCGGAGTCTTGCCGTCATTTCCGACTTTTTCGAGACGTTGGCAATGATTCTCTGGGAAAACATATGTACATGGCTGTCTATGATCACGCTGACACTCCGTTTAGTCTCCTCTGAGATTGATGGACTCGTCAAAAACTCATTGACCCTGCGGTAAAGAGGGTGGTAAAAAAATCCCCGGATACCGGCTGCCGGGCGCGCGGCGATTATGGCATAAGATGCGTGCCCGTTCAAGCGTGAAAAGGGACTGTTCATGGGGATACATCAGACGGCAGAGGTGGGGAAATGAAAGTATGCAGTGTCGCGGAAATGGCGTCCCTGGATCGTTATGCCACTGAAAAACTGGGCATCAGTGAAGAGATTCTCATGGAGGATGCCGGTCAGGCAGCGTCCTCTGTCCTGGCAAGAGAAGCGGGGATGCGAAACAAGCGGATCGTTATTCTGTGCGGCGTCGGCAACAACGGCGGCGACGGGTTTGTGGTGGCCCGCAACATCAATGCCGGCGGCGGATCGGTTCGGGTATTCATTCTCGGCGATCCGGGCAAGTTCGGGGAAGCGGCAAAGAAAAATCTGGATATCCTGAAAAAAATATCCGTGGACGTAAGCGCGATCAAATCTGCCGCAGAGATCAAGCGGGAAGTCGCCCATGCCCACGTGATTGTGGACGCCCTGTTCGGCACCGGTCTCGCCCGCGAGGTGACGGGCATTTACCGGGACGCAATCAACCTCGTGAACGTAAGCGGCAGAAAGGTGTTGAGCCTCGATATACCGTCGGGCATAAACGGCGATACGGGCGCAATTATGGGCGTGGCCGTGAAGGCGGACTGGACGGTTGCCTTCGGACTGCCCAAGCGGGGAAACATGCTGTATCCCGGTTATGGTCTCTGCGGAAAACTCTTCGTAACCCCCATCTCGTTTCCCCCCGCTCTTCGGGAAGGGAAAAACCTGAAGGTCGGCTTGAACAACGAAATCATCCTTCCTGCAAGAAGCAAGAGCGCCCATAAGGGCAGCGTGGGCGATGTTCTCTTTATCGCTGGAGCGACGAATTATTTTGGGGCGCCGTATTTTGCGGCCCGGTCCTTCCTCAAGGCCGGTGGAGGATATTCCCGCCTGGCGGCGCCTGCGTCCATAACTCCGGTGATTGCCAGGAGGGGGAGCGAGATCGTATTCATCCCCCAGAAGGAAACCGCCGCAGGAAGCATCTCAGGAGAGAACAGGGATCGCCTCCTGGCCCTCGCGGAAAAAACGGATATGGTCGTTATCGGTCCCGGCCTGTCGCTCCATGAGGAAACCCAGCGTCTGGTGAGGGAACTGGCACGGGCCATCGAAAAGCCCGTTCTGATAGACGGGGACGGGCTTACGGCAGTGGCCGGTCATCCCCGTATTATCCGGGGCAGGAGAGCGGCGACTATCCTCACCCCCCATCCCGGCGAGATGTCGCGGCTGACGGGAAAGAGCGTGGGCGAAATTGAGCGCGACCGGGTCGGCGCGCTGCAGGCCGCGGCAAAGGAACTCAAGGCGATCGTGGTGCTGAAGGGCCCCCATTCCCTGATCGGCGCCCCGGACGGAAGGGTGTTCATCAATTTGAGCGGCAACCCGGGAATGGCCACGGCGGGATCGGGCGACGTTCTCGCGGGCGCCATTGCGGCCATGTGCGGGCTTGGCCTTTCTCCGGAAGATGCGGCGCGGAAAGGGGTTTTCCTCCACGGTGTAGCGGGCGACCTGGCCGCGGCGGACAAGGGGGAAGACGGGATTACCGCCCGCGATATTATGGATTATCTGCCGCGGGCCATGAAACTCGACCGTGCCGGCAGTTGCGGGGAGAGATATCTGCCCTGTCTAATTTAAGGGGGTATGACGGCAAAAGGGTAAAGCCCTATTGATTTCTGTTACAATCTTCGTTCCAGAATGTAGTCCGATATGGTCAAAAGAGCGGCTTTGTCTTCCGAGTCCCTGAAGTGACGGAGAAACTCCTTGCCCTCGTCAATGTATTTTCTTGCCTTATTCAGGGCGTAACCGGCGCCGTCGTATTTGTGTATCAGGGAAATAACATCCGCGATATTTTCGCCGGTCAATTTTTTCTTGCCGATGGTCTTCTTGATGAGTTTCCGTTCTGCCGGTGAGCAGTTCTTGAGCGTGCGGATGAGGGGAAGGGTGATCTTTCCCTCCTGGAAATCCTGCCCGACGGATTTTCCGAATTCTTCTTCTTTTGCCATATAGTCCAGCGTATCATCGGTTATCTGGAAAGCCGATCCGAGCCTCATGCCGAAGTTGGTCAGCGCCGCGATATCCGTTTCTCCCGCTCCGCCCAGGATGCCTCCCACGGCACAGGCTGCCGAGATAAGGATGGAGGTTTTCTTCTCGATGATGGAAATGTATTCGGCCTCGGTTATGTGGGTATCGCCGCACTTCATCAACTGGAAGACTTCTCCTTCCGACATGCTGTTCGTGGTGGCCGAGATCAGTTTCATGATGTTGAGATTGCCGTCGGCCGTCATCAGTTTGAAGGACATGGAATAGAGGAAATCCCCCACAAGGACGCTGGCGGCGTTGCCCCAGATGTTGTTGGCGGAAGTCTTGCCGCGCCTGATCTTGGCATGGTCAATGACGTCGTCGTGAAGGAGAGTGGCGGTGTGAACGAACTCTATAACAACCGACAGGGGAAAGCGCCGTTCCCCCCGGTATCTGCACAGTCCCGACGCGGCCAGGAGCAAAAGGGGCCTGAATCGTTTGCCGCCGCTGCCGATGATATGATTGATAATTTCATGGATGAGCCCCACATCGGAACGCAGACACATTTGCATGTGTTCTTCTACGCGGTTCAACTCTTCGCTATAGTGATTAAACACATCCTGTATCTGCAAGGCCGACTCCCGAGTGAGAAGGTACGCGCGACTGTAATTTAATAACGACAAAATGTCAAATATTTCATATAATGCGCTTACCTGTAGGCTGTTCCGGGATGCACCGATGAAGAGGCAAAGCGCTTTCCTGCGATCATGATGGAGGAGGTTAGAGAATGTTCACTCGCAGCTGGAGAGGAGTTGTGGGAGTCATAAAGCCTACGTACCGTCCGGGTTCTCTCGAGGAGTTTATCCGTCTTCTTCCCGAGGGCGTCGGGGTCATACCCCTGTTCCTGGGCGTCAAATCGGGAACGGAGAAGGAATTTCTCGTTGTCATGGATCTTATCGAGGCGAAGGTTGATGAAATTGCAACGTTGGGAGTGGATATCATCCATCCCGAAGGGGCTCCGCCGTTCATGCTGCGAGGGTACAAAGGCGAGGCGGAGATCATCCGCCGCATGGAGAAAAAGCACGGGATTCCCGTCTTCACGTCCGGAACCAGCCAGGTGGATGCCATGCGGGCGCTGGGGATCGGGAAGATGTTGGGGGTCACCTATTTTACCGGCGATATCAACCGGAAATACGCCAAATATTTCCGCGAGGCCGGTTTCGATGTTCTGGGAATGGATGGACTTGATGTCTCCTTCGGCGATATCGGCAGGCTTACGCCGCATGAGGTTTACGCCTTCACCAAAAAACAATACCTTGAGCATCCGGAAGCGGAATGCATCTACATGCTCGGTTCGGGATGGCGGGTGCTTGAGGTGATCAGCCTTCTGGAGCAAGACTTGCAGGTGCCCGTAATACACCCGGTGCCTGCCCGTGTTTGGGACCTCCAGAGGAGACTGCATATCCGGCAGCCGGTCAAAGGGTTCGGACGCCTGCTGGAAGAACTCCCCCAACGGGAAGTCGGCAAGAAGCCGGGCTCACGCAGACAGAAGAAATAAAGCGAAAGGAGATGATTTCTATGCGCACCAAAACTTTTTTTATCGTGACGCTGTTGCTGATCAGCGTTGTCGCGTATGCCGACCAGGTTCCGGAAAAGCGTATCGTCGCACCAATCGGTCCGGACGGGGCACAGCACGTGGACGTTCTCGGCGGTGAGTACTATTTTGAACCCAATGTCATTGTGGTAAAGGTCAATGTCCCCGTGGAGCTGAAGGTCAGGAAGGCCGGCGGGGTCACGCCCCATGATATCGTGCTGAAGGCGCCGGAGGCGGGGATTGATTTTTCCGTGAGCCTGAGCAGCGAGCCCACGGTCATCAAGTTTACCCCCACAAAGGCCGGCAAATATTCCTTCGACTGCACGAAGCGGTTACTGTTTTTCAAGAGCCACAAAGAGCGCGGCATGCACGGCGTGATCGAGGTCGTGGAATAGGGAGCGATTAGGGAAAAGGGCGGCGGGTGAACGTATTATTCGGCGGAGAAATTTTATGACAATCAAACTTGTTATTCCCTGGTTTGTGCTGGGGCATGCTGTCTTCAATGGGCTTCTGATGCTGCTGTTTTTCTGCCAGGGGTGGCTGGGGCATGTTATCCGGAGGAAGCGCATGAACAACACTCCGGTTCCGCTCGCCGTCGTCAGGAGACACCGTCAATCCGGCCCGGTGTTGGCCCTCTTCGGTATGGTCGGCTTTCTTGCCGGGCTGGTTATCGTGGCGATCGACAGGGGAAAAATCGCGGAGTATCCCCTCCACCTCTCCACGGGGCTTGCCATCGTGCTGTCCCTCTCGGCGGCTTATCTTATTTCCCGCAGGATCAGGGAACACAACTCAACCTACCGGAGACTCCACCGCATCTTCGGTATCATCGCGCTGTGCCTCTACCCCGTCCAAATCGTTTTGGGGCTCAGCATCATGCTCTAACATCTGTTATTCCTGAAGCGGTCCGTTCCTCGTTCTTTTTAAACTGTATCATCATGATGGTAATGTCATCGGATTGGAGCGCGCCCCGGGAAAAAGAAGCAATGTTTTCCATAATGCCTTCAATGATCTGCCGGATAGGGTTCCCCCGGTGTTGAGCGACCTGCTGGTTGAGGCGTTCATCGGAATAAAATTCTCCCCGCGCATCCATCGCTTCCGTTACGCCGTCGGTATACAGGAAAAGCGATTCATCGGGTTCCAACGGTACTGTCTGCGTCGCATACGCGGCATCTTCCATCGCTCCCACCACAAGGCCTCCTGTTCCGGCCAGAAATTCCGGTTCCTTATCCCGGCGCACGATCAAGGGGGAATTATGTCCGCCATTGGCAAAAGAAAGCGCGCCCGTCTCGGTATTGAGCATGCCGCAGAAGATCGTCGCAAACATGCACGAATCGTTTCCTTGACTGAGTTCACGATTTACGTTCGTTAATATCTCGCCGGGATCAATTCCCCGCTGAGCGGTCGCCTTGATGAGTGTCTTTGTCACCGCCATGAACAGGGCGGCTGGAACGCCCTTGCCGGAAACATCCCCGATAACAAAGCAAAAATTTTTGTCATCAATGAAGAAAAAGTCATAGAAATCCCCGCCAACCTCTCTGGCCGGTTCGATCACGGCATAAATGTCAAATTCCGGCCTGTCCGGAAACGGGGGGAATATTTTGGGAAGGATGCTTACCTGAATGTCGTGGGCGATTTTTAATTCGCTTTCTATCCGTTCCTTGGACGCCGTCGTCTCGGTCAGTTGAGTGATGTACTCTTTGAGCGACTCTTTCATATATCGGAACGCTTCCGCGAGCTTTCCGACTTCATCATTCGAGGCACAAGCGGGCAGTTCAACGTCCAGGTTCCCGGTGGCGATTGCCTTTGATGCCTGTGCCATGGCCGCGAGCGGGTTGGTAATAGAACGGGCGATGAAAGCCACGGCAATGGAAAGCAACAGCAGACCTGCAATCCCCAAGATAATGATCATGCGGCTCAGACGGGCGATATCAGCGGTAAATTCATTCTGCGGGAAAAGAACAGCAAGCGTCCAGCCGTTTGCGGGAACAGGCATATAATACATCCAGCAGGGTTCTTGGGAGACAATGCTCCGGAAGGGGACAAACCCCGATTCGCCCCGGATCATCTTCCTCCCGATTTCCCGCAGCCGGGCATCGTTCCGCGCTTCGGCAATGCCGAACAGCGTCTCGTTCATAATCAACTCTCTCAACGGATGGGTGAGGAATGTCCCGTTTTTGGAAATCAGGAAACCATACCCCGTCTCAAGCACCTTGATGGAAGAAACGACTTCCTGCAGCCAGTCCAGATTAATATCCGCCGTCACGATCCCGGCGAATTGACGGTTACTCCCGCTCATTCGATAAAAAGGCACGGAGTAGGTGGCCATCAGGATGTTGCCGCCGCCGTCGTCATAGTACGGCTCGCTCCAGGCGGAATGGTTGATTTCTTTGGGCAGCTGGTACCAGTCCCAGTGATCATAGCGGTACGATGCCTTGCCGAGGTCGGCGTATTTCAGTTCCCCCTGTTGCTTGAAGAAATAGGGCGCAAAAGGGGGCGATTTCCCGTCAACCCCGGATGGTTCGAAGGCAATAGCGGCGCCGTAGATGTCGGGATTATTGTTCACTAACGCGCGGAGCAGGGGCAGCAGTTCTTCTTTGCGGTACGGGCTGTTTTCAAGAAGGGAGGCCAAGGTATCGGGGACCTTCTGCACCGCCAGCAGGGAGCTTTCGATTCGGTTCACCTTCGCGTGCACGAGGTTCTCGGCGTCATCTGCCATCTTCTTTTCGAACAGTAATCGGGAAAAACGATAATTGAACCCGAAAATCAGCAATAAGATGAGTCCGCTGCTCAGAGTGAAAAAAAGGATCAGCTTGAAGGCAATGCCCCTATTTCTCAGCATGGCTATCCCACCTGACAAAAAAAGAATGATAATCCGGTATCTTGTTGATTAAACCGCTTTCCCTGAGTTCATGGGCGACCCGTGCATAATCGGATGGCTGAAGAACCCCCGGCGGGGCGGCCCGGTTCGGAGGGGAAATAATATCTTTCATCCGGGCCAGCATCCATTTTTGATGCATCCTGTTGGCGGGGATTCTCGCCCGCGAGATATAGGCAAGCACGATGGTGAGCGCCTCATCGGGATGGGCAAAGGCATACTGCCAGCCTTCGAGAGATGCCCTGACAAAGGCCGTCGCCAGGGAAGGGTTTTGCCGGAAGGTTGTTTCCAGCGTATAGATGCCGTCTTCAGGGAAGTTAAGTCCCGATTCATGGAAGAAAAAAGTGGAGAGCTCGTCGGGATTAATGCCGGCATTCAGAATGGTGTGATACTCATTGTACCACATGGCGGAGGCCACATCCACCCCGCCTCTCAGAAAGAGATTGACGGAGAACGACTGGGGGATAACGTTTACCCGGAGGTTGTATTTCTTAAAAAAGGCCTTCGGTTGAATCTGAAAATCGCCCTCCCAGAGCCCCACCTTTTTTCCCTGCATATCCCGGGGTGTTCTGATATTGCTGGATTTTTTCGCCACGAGCATCAGCGCCGAACGCTGTACAACCTGACCGATGTTGACGAGTTTCACCCCCTGCGAACGTTTTTGAATTGCTGCGGCAAGCCACGCGGAAACGAAGTCTGCCTTTCGTCCTTCCAGATAATCATGCGGGGGTTGGTTGGAGCCTCCCTGCAGTATGGTCAGATCAATGCCGTTTTTCCGATATAGCCCCTTTTCATAGGCCACATAATATCCGGCAAACTGCGCCTGCGGGCTCCATTGGGGGAGAAAGGACGCCTTCTGCATGGCCGCGCCGAGAGGCGACGCTTCCCAAAGCAGGAGCGCAGAGAGAAGGAGCACTTTTTTCCTCATCGCTCTTCTTCCTTCATAACGATCAAATTAAGCACATTCCGGTCCCCTTCCCGGCGGTAGGTTACCGCATCCATCATCTTCTTCACCAGAAAAATCCCCAATCCGCCGATTCCCCTCGCCTCGGCAGGCGCGGTAATATCGGGATCGGATAACTGCGTGATGTCGAAGGGGATGCCTGAATCAGCAATTTCGATCATGAAGCGATTATTATCGAGCCGGCAGGATATGGCCGCGTCTCCTGTTTTTCCCGGGTAGGAATAGCGACAGATATTCACAAAGGCCTCCTCGACGGCGAGTTCAATCTCACCAATCCTTTTCCGGTCAAATCCCTGGGATCGTGCACAGTCCGACACCGACTTCACCAATTCTTCTAAATGTTCCAGTCTGGCCGGGAGCACCGTAGAGAGCAATGTTTCCATTTCATCTCATCTCATTCCATAGTCCTGAGGGCGGCCTCTTCTGAATCAAATGCGGTAAAAATGGAGAGGAAACCCGATATCTTGAAAACCTCTTCCACGGTGCCTTTTAAGCCGGCAAACACAATCTTCCCCTGTTTTTCTTTCAGTTTCTTTGCGGTTGCCAGAATGCCGCGCAGGCCCGCACTGCTGATATATTCGAGTCCGTTCATGTTTAAAAGAAAGAACAGCTCCCCCTGGACTATCAAGGCGGAAAGCCTTCTTTCCAATTCGGGGGCAGTGACGGCGTCCAGCCTGCCTTGGAGTGAAACAACAATTACCTGTTTTTCTTTCCGTGTGGTGATTTCCATAGTGTTTTCCCCTTTACGAAACGTTGACTGTTCGAGCCCAGTCCGCCTTCACCAGTTCCAGGATTGTCCCGGCCCGGTCGGAATAGAGCTGAATCCCCTCCCAGTTTGGTCGTTGCAGAATTTTTTGCATCAACATGCCGTCCCCGCCAAACCAACGCGGCAAGAGGCCGCCCAGGAAATACCCCCGTTCCTTAAGGTCGCCCACGAGCCGGCTGATCCACGGGAAGGCGAGCGGCAGCCAGACCTGAATAACGAGCGCCCCCTGTTTCAGAACCGCCTGTTCCTGCACATCGAAGGAGCCGGCAAATTCCGTCCCCGCTGCATGAACGGCGATGCGCGCCACGCCGGCGAACGCAAAAAACTGCGTCTTGATATCGGTGGCGGAGTCAGGCAGGGATTCGTTCTCAACAAAGTCCATGTGGCGGCTGTCGTCCAGACCGCCATAGAGCAGGCGGAAGGCTCCTTCATAGACAGCCGGCAGGCAAACCCTCTGGGGTTTTGGCATAAGCGTTTTAAAGTCCACCAGGGAGGAGACCCGGCCGGTGGCGCTCTTCTCTTTATCATAGGCCGAGGCGGGCATAAGGTCAACTTCCAGGGCCTGTGTGATCCATCCCTGGCGGGAAGCCGCCTTCTGCGATAGGAGATGATTGCAGACCGCTTCGCCAAAGATGCCCTCTATCCCAAATTCCCTGCATCCTGTCTCCTCGCCGTGCGCAATCAGCCTGGTAAACATCCCCTTGTTTCCCCGGTAGGCGGGATGGACCAGCCCCGCTCCCGATTCATAGGTCCGGGGGTGGGGTGTGCTCTGGTACAGGGCATTGTGGCCGACAATGTCGCCTTTTGGCGTGCGGGCCACCGTGGAGATGGTCCGGCCGGCGGCATTCTCCCGCCGCAGGATTTCCGGCTCAAGAAATGTTTGTATCGGGTAGCCGCTGCCGTAGACGATCCGGAAAAGCCTTGCCACTCCTTCGGCATCTTCCGACCGGAAACAATCAATCTCGACGTCCTGTCCCGGCTCGATACTATCGTGGGAATCTTCCTGATTCATAGTCTTCCCTTCTTTTTTATAACCAGCAGCGGCGTAAGCGCCAGAGAAACAATGGTCAGGCAGGCGCAGAGGTAATAGAGCCCCCGGAAGCCGCAGTGCGCGAGCACGAACGCTCCTACCAAAGGCCCCAAAAAGAATCCCCCCTGAAACATCTGGACGCCGAGGTTGGTGTTGAGACCGCGAAAATGAACCGGGGAAATATCGAACATCAAGGCATTGAGCACCGGCATGACAATTCCCCATCCCAGGCCGAGAAATATGCCGAGGGCGTACAGCATCGTCTCCCCGGAGAGGTGAGCCAGCGCCAGGTATCCCAGAGTTATTCCGGCAAGTGAGCCGGCGATCAGGGACGCCTTATTCATCTTGTCGAACAGCGACCCGGCCGCAAGGCGGATGCCTATTTCGCTCATCGTGGAGAGAGTGAAAAAAAGGCCGGGATTGGCAACGCCCATCTCCTTTGCGTAGCTTTCGAGAAAGAAGAAAACCGGCGTAAAGCTGGAGTAAAGGAGAAGCATGATCACGAGAAGAACGGCAACTCGTTTATTCTTGAGATTCCCCATCACGTCCTGGAGCGAAAAGCGCGATTGCGCCAAGTCCTGTTCTCTGTCGGGCGGGGTCTTCATCGCCAGAGAAAGCGGCCAGACAAGGAGCATGAGTACGGCTGCCGCGTTGAGTACCGGGAGCAAGCCGCCCATGCTGTGCGTTACCTGGTCCAGAACGGGGGGAACGACGGCGAACGGCAGGAGCGTTATGACGGTAACGAGACCGAAAGCCTGGCCGCTCCTTGATGGGGGTATGAGGCCGACGAGCGAAGCGTTCAGGGCGGCGCCAAGAACAACATAGGTGATTCCGTGTACCGCCCGGACCAGAAACATGCTCCAGAAGTCTCCGGCGAGATTGTAACCCCACAACGAAAGCGTCACCCCTGCGGTGCTGACGAGCATCCAGAGACGCGCATTGCCGGTATGAAGAAACGGGCTGATGAACGGACGGACAATCAGGCCGGTAATGGAAAAAAGGGCGATGAGAAAGCCATGCCACTGCGGTCCGATAAGCAGACCTTGGAGATAGCGGTAGAATTGGAAAAAGATTGCCATGTTGCAGAAGGTCAGAAAGGCAATCCCATTGAGCGCCAAGAATTCTTTCGTGAACAACCGTTCAGGCGACGACGTTCCGGACATCCTTCACTCCCCGTTTCCCTTGCCGGTAATGGCAAGAACTCGCCTCACACGTCTTTGCGGATTAATGCCGTCTCGATTGGTCATTTGCATCGGCGATCTACCTCGATCAGCCTGAGCAGCAGATTCCCCGCCACGGTTCGGCGATAGCGGGCGGTTGCCCGCGTATCGCTGATGGGCGAAATGGCGTCTCCGATCAGGGGAATGGCGCTATCCATTGTCTCCCGCGATAACGGTCGTCCCGTGAGCATCGCTTCCACGGCCGCGGAGGTTGCGACCGTCGGCGCCACACTGCCCCAGGCGAGCCGCACCCGTTCAATAATGCCCGGTGCCGACACCGTGAGGAGCGCAGCCAGGCTTACCAGGGAAATAGCCAGTGCATTTCTCTGCCCCACCTTTTCGAAATGATGGATAGCGAAAGGGGGATGGCGATTCAGCCAGACGCCGGCAAGGATTTCTCCCTGCTGAAGGCTTGTTTTTCCCGGCCCCAGAATGAAATCCGTGAGCGCCATACGCCGAGAGGAATTACGACTCCGGATTTCCAGTCCGGCATCGAGCGTGTAAAGGGGGGGAAGGGCATCCCCGGCAGGCGAAGCGGTGCAGATGTTCCCCCCGATCGTCCCCATGTTTCTGATGGGGGGGGAGCCCAAACAGGCAAGCCCTTTGACAAGCACCGGGAAATTATCGCGTATGATTGCATCGGCAAGCAGGCCGGTGTGCGTGGCGCACGCGCCGATAAAAACCTCCTCTCCCCGTTCTCTGACCCCGTGGAGTTCTTCTATCCGCTCCAGGCATACCAGGGAAGGCGGTTTGAGGGGGTTTTGCCGAAGCCTGACCAGCAAATCGGTTCCCCCCGCATAGAGGAGCGCACCCGGGTTTTCTTCGAGTATGTTCCATAACCGGTCGAGATCCGGGGGTAGGAAGACGTGGCTCATGAGGCTTTCCCCTTCCCCCGGCGGCGGGATGTATCTTCCACCGCATCGATGATTTTTTGATACCCGGTGCAACGGCAGAGATTTCCGCTCAACCCCCGGCGGATTGCCGGACGGTCAGGGTCGGGGGTGCGCCGGAGAAGATCAACGGCGGCAATGACCATCCCGGGCGTGCAGAAGCCGCATTGAACGGCCCCGTGCTCGATAAATGCCTCCTGCACGGGATGGAGGGCATCCCCCGGCGAAAGCCCCTCGATCGTGGTGACGCTGCATCCTTCCAGCTGGGCGGCCAGCATAAGACAGGAAAGTCTGCTCTTCCCGTTCACCAGAATGGTGCAGGCGCCGCATTCCCCCGCGCCGCAGCCTTCTTTGGTCCCCGTGAGGGCCAGATCTTCGCGCAGAAGATCAACCACCCTTCGATCCGACGGAACGTCAAGCTCGATTTCACGGTTGTTCAAAAGGAATGAGATCTTCATGGCCCGGTCCCCTCGCCGCGTTTCTCCGCCAGCGCCTGCAGGACCCGTTCAGCGGTCAGGGGATACCGGAAGAGACGCACGCCGCAGGCATCGGCCACGGCGTTGGCGAGCGCGGGAAGCGGACCATCCATGGATATTTCACCGGCGCCCTTCAGGCCGAAGGGCCCCGTCTCTTCGGGCAGTTCCACGGCAAAGGTGCCGAGATCGGGAATATCCATCGCGGTGGGGATGATGTAGGCGCTGAGATCCGGGGTCGCCATCCTGCCGTTTTCCACAATAAAGTCCTCGGAGAGCGCATAGCCGAGTCCCTGGGCAATCCCCCCCTGGATCTGCTGCTCGACGATCTGGGGGTTGATGATACTGCCGCAGTCGCTGACCGCACAATAGTGTTTGACCTCTACCTTGCCCGTGAGTTCATCAATCTCGACGCAGGCCAGATGAGCGCCGTAGGAAAAAATACGGTGGGGAATGCCGTGCAGTTGCAAGTTTTGATCCGCTGTCGGCCGTTCTGCGGCCACGGGAGCTTGAAAGGTAAAGACACTGATTCTTTCCGCCTCATCAAGGATACGCGCCACCTGTGGTAACGGTATCAATTGCCCCGTTGGCCGGTGCACGAGGGCGCCGGGAGCCATCGTGAAGTCCTCCCCGCCGCCACTGTTTTCAACTAACGCCGCCGCCCGCCGCACAATGCGTTCCTTAAGGGCCAGCGCCGCACCGATGAGGGCGTTCCCGAAGGTGTAGGTCGTGCGGCTGGCCGAGGCGGAGCCGGAGGGAAGCGCCTTTCCCGTGTCCGGCTGAACCAGTTCCAGGTGGTCGCCGTCCTGATTCAGGATGCTGCCGGCAATCTGGAGATAGGTGGCGGCATTGCCTTGGCCCATGTCAACGACGCCGGAAAAAATGCGGAAGACGCCTTGCTCCGTGATCTCGATTTTGGCGTTGCCGCAGTCGGGCACGAGGGGACCGTAGCCCATGCCGTGCATGACGCAGGCGAGCCCCACGCCCCGCAGCCGGAAGGATCGGGCCGCGGCTTTCCAGGTCTCCCTCTCCTGCCAAAGCTCCTGTCCGGCCAGGAGGGCCAGGCACTCGTGCACGCCCGTCGAGCTTGTCAATGTCACCCCTACCGGATTCTTGTCCCCTCTGCGCACGGCGTTCTTGAGGCGCATCTCCAACGGAGATACGCCCAGTCGGGCCGCGGCCATGTCCATCATTTGCTCCATGGCCGCTGCGACCTGAGGAACGCCGAAACCCCGGAAAGCCCCACCCAGGGGATTATTCGTGTAGACGCTCCACCCCCGCAGTCGGGTGTGGGGGATACGGTACGGTCCGCCCGCATGTTCCAGACCGAGAGCCAGGACGGCGCCGCCCAGATGATCGTAAGGCCCGGTATCATAATAGATTTCCGCATCGAGGGCATGCAGGGTCCCGTCTGCTTTGGCGCCCAGCCGGTAATGAAGGCGGCCGTGGTGACGCTTCACGCCGGCGAGAAAGCTTTCCTCGCGGCGCCACTGCATCTTGATGGGGCGGCCCGGGCAATGGAGTGCGGCCAAACCAAGGAGAGTTTGCACGGTTATTCCGTCTTTGCCCCCGAAGGCGCCTCCGCAGTAAGGGGCAAGAATGCGGATCTTTTCCAAATCCAATCCCAACGCCTTGGCCACCTCGGCCCGATCCCGAAAAGGAGTCTGTGTGGAAACGACGATCTCCAGGGTCCCGTCTTCCCTGAGCAGGGCCACGCCCCCTTCGGTTTCCAGGTAGGCATGCTCTTGGCGGGGAACCTCAAAGAACGCCGTCACCTCCACATCGCATTCCGTCAGTGCCGCTTCTCCCCGGCCGGTCTTCAACTCGCCCTTCAGCAATACATTCCCTTCGGCGTTGTCCTCGTGAACCAGGACGGCCCCCGGCTTAAGGGCCGTTTCCATGTCAAAGACGCCCGGCAACGGCTCGTACTCGACGGCAATCAGGTCCAGGGCTTTCGCCAACGCCGGACGGTCTTCGGCAACAACCAGGGCGACCGCGTCGCCGCAGTGTCGCACCTTGTCGTCCACCAAAACCGGCTGGTCCTGCCGGATCACCCCCTGCCGGTTTGAACCGCGTACGTCACGGCAGGTGAGCACCGCGAGGACGCCGGGATGATTGCGGGCTCCTTCCAGCTCCATGCCTTTAATCCGGGCATGGGGAATGCCGGCGCGCTTCACTCCCGCCCAGAGGAGTTGATCGCCGTAATAATCGGCGGCATACTTTTCCGCGCCCGTCACCTTGCCGCGGGCGTCCGCACGGGGCGTTGCTTTGCCGATTTCAAGAATCCCGTTTTTTGCATTCTTCATGATTTTGCAAGTATCGTCTGCAAAGCCTTTATGAAGGCTTCCATCGCTTCATGCGTGCCGATGCTCACCCGGATCCAGTTGGGATACCGGAACCCCGTCATGGAGCGGACCATAACCCCCTGCGCCATAAGTTTCCGGTAGGCCAGGGTGTCGCTCATCGGCAGCCTGATCATCACATAGCAACCCTCGCCGGCTTGTGTCGTGAGACCCAGTCGGGCAAATTCCCGGGCGAGAAAGGCCTTCTCCCGGCTCACCAGTTCCCTGGTCCGCCGGATATGTTCGTCGTCGTCGAGCGCGGCCAGGGCCGCTTCCTGGGCGATGCCGTTCACCGAATAAACGACGCAGGTGCGGCGGATGATATCTACCGTTTCCAAAGCGCCGGCCAGATAGCCGATACGCAATCCCGCCAGGCCATACATCTTGGAGAAGGTCCGAAAAACAATCAGGTTGGGATATTCCCGGAGCAGTTTCATCCCGTCCGGACAATCGTTCTTTTCCACAAATTCGATATAGGCCTCATCCACCACGACGATCTGATGGACCGCTATCGCATCCAGAAACCGCCGGAGCGTCGCTTCATCCCAGTAGGTGCCCGTCGGATTGTTTGGGTTGCAGACAAAGAGGATTTTTGTCCGTTCGTCAATTTGTTCGAGCATCCCCTGATCATCGAAGCGGAAATTCTTAAGCGGAACCAGCCGTGCTTTGAAGCCGGAAAACTCGGCCACCCATTCGTAGACGGCAAATGTCTTGTCCGCCGTGATGATGTTGTCGCCCTCCTGGCAGAAGGCTTTTATGACAAAGGCAATTACCTCGTTTGCCCCATTGCCGACCAGGAACTGGTCCGGCTTGAGACCGTGCCTCTCGGCCAGTTTCTGTCGCAGATAATAGGAGTCTCCGCTCGGGTAAACGGCCGCCCGGGGCGGGTTGAAACGGCGCAGGGTTTCCCGCGCCGCGGGGGGCGGCCCCAGGGGATTTTCATTGTTATTCAGACGGTAGAGATGGTCGCAGCCATAGAGCTTCATCAGCTCCCGGTCGGGCTTGCTGGGGATGTAGGGCTCGAAGCGCTTTACATAATCCGGCACCAGTTTTTCAAAAGAGATGCTCTCGATGCCCATTTAAGTGCCTTCTGCGTATTGAAAAACGACGACGTCGGCTTCTCCGCCATAGGGCAGGATCAGACGGGGACGGAACTTATTTTCCGTAAGCGCCTGGAGCAGATTGGCCTGCCAGGCGTAGGCGAGATCCACTTCAAAAAACATATTCCGGAGGTTCTCGGCCTTCAGGATGGCGACGTGCTGTGCCAGGTTCTCGGCAACGTCCTCACCGTCCCAGATCGCCCGCAACGTTACCTGTCCACGGGCCCTGTCGAACTGGGTGGCAAAGACGGAATGAGCCGGCCTCCGCTCGCCCCCGTGCCTGATTAGCCGGATCTCGCGGGCGAAGTACAGACGTCCGTACTCGGCTTGCAGGAAATCCTCCAGGTCGGGATGCGTCCAAACCCGGCATCCTAAATCTTCGTTCAGATGCCGGTAGTAAACGGGACGGGACGTTGTCAATCCGTCCGCTTGGATAAAGTCAATTGTTCCCAAGGGCTCAAAGTAACTCCGGGGCAGCTCCGGGGTGCCCCAGCGGTGAAGCAAGCCGACAGCATCAGTTTTTGCGATCCGTCCCAGGCAGGAGTCCAGCAGATTGTTCGCCAGCTCCGCACCGGACGGTTGATTGAACAGGTACGGGCCGAAGGATTCGACGGTCTTATTGCCGACCCAGCGCCAGAGGACGCCGCCCCCGATATCTCCTCCCTCGCTTATCGCCAGCGCGGCGCCATACTCGCCGCTGGAAATCATATCCACCAGTTTACCGGGGAGGCGGAAGGCGGGAGGGGAGGCATTCTCCGGATAGTGAGCCGCAATGAGCCGGCTGAAGAGTTTAAGGCTTTCCGGCTCCGGCGTCTTGACGACGAAGCTCCGGCCCGGCTTTATTTCCGGGACATTGAGATCGGCAAGCTCGGAGTAGGCCTTTTCTTTAATCAGCGCCAGCTCCAACCCCAGTCGGGGGGTGCCGGCGATATGGAAGCGATCTACGGTCCGGGAAGCAATCAGCAGTCCCATTTCGTTCAGGCTGTCCGTGTCATCGAACGATACCCGGGCCGTGAGATTAAACGCCCGGGGGTTGAATTCAGGGTCCTGAAACAGGAACCGTACCTGGACATAATATTTACCGTCCATTGCCTCGACCGTAATGGGCTCGTCCAGTCGGCCTGTTTGACAGAGATACACAAAGATCTCTTCACAGGCGAGGGTGAGCCTCATCGCCCCATCCCGGTCCAAGCCGAAGGCCTTGGCAGACTCTTCGGAAAAGCTGGTTGCCAGAGGCACGTAGACGAGGTTCAGGTAGGTGATGAGAGACAGTGCGTTATTCCGATCCTTCATCTAAACCCTCTTGCAGAATCGCAACATATTCCCGTTCGTGAAACTTACTGCCCTTGAGGGCGGGGCTTCCCGGCAGGGAGTTCCTGTTTCCATTCTCCATCCTCGTATCATAATTATCGAGCAAGGAGTATCAAAAAATACTGATTAAGTCAGGCGGCGAGCGCATTTTCCATTGCTTGCTGTGGGGCAAGTTGGAATTTTTCCGGGCATGCCGGTTAACCGGCATGCCCGGAAGATCAGTCTGTCTATTTGAACTGAATAGGCGCCCGCCGGTAATGCGGTTTCATCAAATCCCGGTACTTGGCCATCTCTTCCGTATTCAGGGAGAGAGGCGGTTTCTGATCGGGGGGCAAGAGCGGTTTGTAGGTCGCGCCGCCCACCTCTTTCTTGAATGTCTCTTTTGCCTTTGCAAGCAGGTCCGGGTTTGTCAGGAGGTCCACCATCGAACCGGCAAGCACTTTTGCTCCCGCAACCTCCCCCTTATGGGCGATCGAAGTCGCTACCGCTATCGTAGCCGCCCAATGATGTCCCGGCACATTGCCCACGTTGGAAGGAATCGTTATGCGGCCATGGGGAACCGTCCAGGTAATATCCCCCGAATCATTGGAAGACGTTCCCTGCTTCGCCTCTTTGAGGGGCGATATTTTCATGGCGAGGCCTTTTTGCTCACCCCCTGCCACCTTCTGAATGGCTTTTGCTAATTTTTGCTCGTCCTCGCTCCAGACCGGCATGCCGACGAGTTCGATATTGGATTGCACGAGCTCGCCCATGATTTTGTTGTCCCGCGTCGGCCAGCACGCAGAAAGCACATTGCGCTTCCAGGTGGTGCCGGTCATAAGCGCCGCGCCTTCGGCCACTTTGTCGGCCTTCGTAAAGAGATTGTTTGCTCCCTCGTACGTGGCCTCCCGAAAGAAAAACCATATCTTCGCGCGGTCCGGGACCACATTCGGCTGAACGCCGCCGTTCACAATAACAGAGTGGCTTCTCTGGGTGGGCGGGAGGTGTTCGCGGAGCACATCCCATCCGATATCCATGAGTTTGGCTGCATCTACGGCGCTTGCACCCGTCCAAGGCGATGTTCCCGAGTGGGCGGTTTTTCCGAAGAATTCATATTCAACGGACACGAGGGCATACTGCCGTATGCCGTAACTCGTGGACAGCGTTTCCCCGACGTGTACATGAAAAGCGGCATCAACATCTTTGAAATAACCGTCCCGGACAAAAAAAGGCCTGCTGACGAGCTGTTCTTCCGCAGGGGCCGTGAAAAACTTAACCGTCCCCCTCAGCTTGTGTTTGTCAATTGCTTCTTTCACGGCAAACGCCGCGCCCATCCAGGCGGCGGCATTCGTATTGTGGCCTTCGGCGTGGCCGGGAGCGCCGGGAACGATCTCCTTCCGTTCCAGAGCGCCTGTCTGTTGCGAGCCGCTGGGAACGGCATCGTATTCAATATGGACGGCAAGAACCGGCTTACCGGAACCGTATGTCGCCATGATGGCCGTGGGAAATCCTGCAATCCCGGTTTTAACATCGTATCCGATGCTCTTGAGCAGGTCTGCGCAGAGTTTACTCGTTTCAATCTCCTGCATCCCCAGTTCGGCAAAGCTATAGATTGCGTCGCCCACCTTCGCGATTTCTCCCTTGTTCCGTTCCACCGCTTCAAAGGCCGTCTCTTTGGCCGTCGTTGCGGAAAGCGCCGCTGATGCACAGCAAACGATAACCAGCATCAAACCCAAGCCTGACAATATTCTTCTCATAAAGTTTTCTCCTTCCGTTTAATCAGAATTGATGAACAGAATAAAAATAGTAGTTCTTATCTGTACTGATCCGCCTTTTTAAAAGCATCCTCGGATTTTTCCTGCATACCAAGGTGTACATAAACCCTGCCGAGTAATTCCCAAATCTGCGGTTCTTTCGGATTTTGCGTTAAATATTTTTCGAGCATCGGGATAGCAAGATTGATTTTTTCCTTATAGGCGTCTGTAACGTTGCCCGTGGCTGCCATATCTTCTTTCAGGTGCGTGCCCCATCTCAGGTAAGTAACAGCAAGATTATAAATGGCGTTTGTGTATGCAGGGTCAATTTCTACGGCTTTCTTGAACTGTGTTTCGGCGCCGGTATAATCATTGGAGTTCAACAGAAGCACTCCGTAGTTATAACGGTAATATTTATTTTTTGGTTCTTTTTCAACGCCTGCTCGAAACGCATCGGTGGCAACATCTAACTTATGAGCGCCGATGTATGCGTTCAAAAGTCTTGATAAGATATCGCCGTTTTCCGGGAACTTGGTTCTTCCTTTTTCCAAAACGTTAATAGCTTTCCCGTACCATTCTAAAGACTGAACGCTGTCTTCAACATTTTTTGAAGCCTGGTAATGTTCCATCAGCTTGGCACCTTTTTCATTATAGATTTGTCCCAACATGACGGTCACGTCAGGGGATGAAGCAACGGTCATGGCTTTTTCAAGAACCGGAATTGCTTCGTCAACGTTGTTCATATTGAGATAGGTGTAAACAAGATTTGTGTATGAAGCGAGGGAATCGGGTTGAAGCATTATCGCATGAGTAAAATCTGCAACTGCTTTATCGTAAAACATGTTTGCAGAATCTTTGGTTGATGCTATTGTCGCTTTGTTGAAATTGCTCACGCCGTTGTTAAAACTGATAGCCCAATAATATTTGACCGATTCGCTGATTTGAGATGCAAACTTTTTGCTTATACTGAGAGATTTTTCGAACGCTTCGGTCATACGAACAACGTTATTAGCTTCACCGTAAAGATAACCGAGCAAGTACCAGCCTTCGTCGCTGGTTGGATTTTTCCGGAGTTCTGTAAGCAAAGATTCTTTTGCTTTATCGAACTGCATTTGTTGAATATACGATTTAGCGTCTGTCAACTCGGCCGACGAACATTCAAACGCCATTATGCCGAAAACCATACTCAAAACAGTTAAATAGGTGAATACGCTTTTCATTAATTTCTCCTGTGGTTTTGTCTCAAGCTTCTTAATCTACGAAGAGAAGCACGTCGCCATAGCAATAACACTGAGGCTCGTATCCGCCATAACCACACTCTAATATGATCGCATTGCCGCCTTTCTGGCGCGCTTGATCAATCAGGTGATTTTGCAGTTCCTCATTTTGTATAGGCGGCACGATTCCGCACCATGTCGAGCGCCCCGATATCCTGCCGAGAAAGTAGTACTTCTTGCCGATTAAGTTCTCTGGGAGACCGGATGTTTTCCACGAAACGCTCATTCTGCCGCCGTATGGCGCCACGTCCGACACATATCCAGGGCTGGCTATCCATTTGACACGAGAAACACCTCCGGCACAGGCTGAAAACAGTATGCCTGACGACAGGATGAACAGCAGAAAGGCACACCGGCGGCAAAACGAGGGGTTCGTCTCTCTTTTTCCCATCTTTGCGCCTCCTTACTTGTTGGTTCTCTCAAGAGCGCCGAACACCGGAGCACCATAGATAGGCATCAGCATCAGGTCAGAGGCATGTCCGTTGATTGAGGGGATGGCGGATGCTCTCCACAACCGCCGGCGCTTCCCGATCTTCCTTCACGAAGCGCAACAGCACCGCAAACTCATCGCCCCGTTCACGCCGCCGCAAGGGGCGCGAACCAACGAGTTGAGAAGCGGACGCCTTTTGCCCGACCCTCTTGAGCGACTCGTTAAACTGCTCATCAAGATGCCTTCTCAAGACGCTCCGCTACCCGGACATTGGTGATAGATTGGCGGGGTACGCCCTACAATATAACGGGTACACCCTTTTTTTGCAGATACTCTTTCACCTCCCGGATGCGGAATGTCCGGTAGTGAAAGACCGATGCGGCCAGGAGTATCTGCGCGCCTCCCTGAACGACCGCCTCGTAAAAATGCTCCAGTTTCCCCGCGCCGCCGGAGGCAACCACCGGCACGTGGACCACGTCCGAGATCGCCCGGGTAAACTCCAGATCGTAGCCCGTCTGGGTCCCGTCTCCATCCATGCTGGTCGGCAGAATGATGCCGGCGCCCAGGCTCTGACACTGTCGGGCCCAGGCGACGGCGTCTTCCCCGACGGGTTTTGTGCCGCCCGAAACAACCAGTTCAAATCCCGACGGCATCTCCTTATTCCTCCGCGCATCAATAGCCACCACTATTTTTTCAGAACCGAATTTCTGCGCTGCCTGTCGTATGATGTCCGGATTCCCGACCGCGGCGCTGTTCATCGAAACCCGGTCGGCGCCCGCTTCGAGGACCTGCTCGATGTCCTGCATCGAGGAGATTCCTCCTCCGACTGTCAAGGGGATGCTTATTACTGAAGAAACGTTTTTCACCCATTCCAATCGTGTTTTCCGGTTTTCAACCGTTGCCGCAATGTCAAGCATTGCCAGCTCATCCGCCCCTTCTTGCTGATAATACGCGGCATTCTCGACAGGATCCCCCGCATCTTTTATATCTACAAAATGCACCCCTTTCACTACCCGGCCGTTCTTCATATCAAGACACGGCATGATCTTTATGGTCTTCATACGTTCTCCTTCACGTTGCAGTGCTTGCGAAACGGTAACCGTTCTTGCCGGAGTTTTTGATGCTATACATAGCCTCATCAGCCAGCTTGATCAAGCGATCTATATTATCGCCGTCGCGGGGGAAGAGGGCAATGCCGATACTCGCGCCGACCGATGCCTGCCGCCCTTTTATCATGATCGGTTGCGAAACGAGTCGAATCATCTTCTCCGCAATCTTCGCCGCATTTTCCGGGGATTGCAGTTCGGTTATGACCATCAGGAACTCATCCCCCCCGACGCGCGCGACCGTATCGGTTTCGCGCACACAGGAACAAAATCGGTTCGCCACTTCCCTGAGCACCTCGTCCCCGACATCATGTCCGTAGGTGTCATTGATTGCCTTGAATCCGTCGAGGTCAGTGAACATCACGGCGGCGGCCGTTTTTTTTCGGCGCGCCATGCCCATGGCCATGGCAAGGCGATCCTTGGCCAATTTCAGGCTTGGAAGGTCGGTCAATCCATCGTGGGTCGCCATGTGCCGGATCTTCTCTTCCGTCCGCTTGCGCTCGGTGATATCCTGTCCCTGGGCAACAGTGGATACAAGCGCCTTTCCGTCGGTGCGGTAAATGTTGGCGGAGTTCCAGAGCAACGTCCGTATTGTCCCGTCAACGTGCTTTATCGGAATCTCGACAGTTTCCCATTTTTCGCCGGCAACGGTCTTGCGGATATGTTCCAGCGTCGGCGTCTTCGTCTCCTCCGGGAACAGCAGTTCGATATGTTTCCCCAGTACATCCTCTGCGCTCTTGCCGGTTATGCGCTCGAACGCCTGATTGAAGCGCGTTATCCTCAATTTTGCATCCCAGACGATTATCGGGGCGTTTGCATATTCTATGAGATTGTTGAGATATTCGCTGGTTTCCTTGAGCGTTTCTTCCGTCTGCTTGCGCTCGGTGATGTCTTGTACAATTCCAAAGGATTTCAGAGGATTGCCCTGTATGTCGTATTCGGTGCGGCAGCCTTCGTTCACCCACTTGATCCGTCCGTCTTTCATGAGTAACCGATGCGAGATTTCATACGGAGTTCTGTTTTTGAGTGACTCGGCATACGCTCGACCGACCTCCTCACGGTCATCGGGATGGATTGTATTTAAGAAAGCATCATACGAAGCGCCAAATTCCCTGGGATCGATTTCAAACAATTCGTATATGCCATCCGACCAGAAAAGGATATTCTTCGTTAAATCCAGTTCCCAATTTCCCATGCGCGCGATACGCTGTGCCTCTTTGAGTTTTTCTTCGCTCTGCTTTATTTCTTCTTCCGCCTTCTTGCGCTCGGTGATGTCGCGATCGGTGCCGCGATACCCCTGGAAATTTCCATCGGCATCGTAGAAAGGGAGGCCGTTGGTTTCCAGGATGACCGGATGGCCGTCTTTATGGAGGTTGATGTTTTCCAATGCGGCGATGGGTTTCCGTTCCGCTATCAAGGCGCCGAATATTTCCGAAACGCGCTTTGCCTCCTCCGGAGACATCAGGTCAAAAGGCGTCTTGCCGAGGATCTCACCCGGCTCGTAGCCGAGGATGTTTTTGATCTGGGGACTGATATAGGTATACCGTCCCTGGGTATCCACCTCCCAGACCCAGTCATACAATGTCTCCACTAATCCCTGGAATTGTTGCCGGCTTTCCCTCAGCGCTTCCTCGGCCTGCTTGCGTTCGGTAATATTGATAAACGTTACCGCCGCGCCGGATACCTTGCCGTTCACTATCTGCGGATAAGACCAGTATTCCGCCGGAAAACACGTGCCGTCGGCCCTCCAAAAAACCTCGTCGTCAACGTGTACGCCCGTGCCCTCGCGGAACGCCTGGTATATTCTGCAAACTTCAACAGGCATCGGACTTCCATCCGGGCGTGAATGATGAATCAGAGAGTGCATATTCTTGCCGAGCAGTTGGCCCATGTCTATATAGCCCAGCATTCTGAGACAGGAGGGATTGGCAAAGGTACAGTTGCCCCGGAGATCAATGCCGTATATCGCTTCTGCAGTGGAGTTGAACAGAAGGCGCACTTGTTGCTCGCTCTCCTGCAGTGCCTCTTCGGTCACCCTGCGCTGGCGAATGTCCGTTTCGATGAAATCCGCCATGCTGTTGAAGTGCGCGCAGAGTTCGCCGATCTCATCTGAAGATCGGATGTCGCAGCGAACGGCATAGTTGCCCTGTGCGATGTCGGCAACCCGGCTGCTCAGATATTCAATAGGCTTCAAAATGCTGCGAAACACATGGATGATCTTCGCCGCCACGGTAAGCAGCGTCATGACGATAAAAACCAACGCCGCCAGAATATATCGCCGCAGCTTAGATTGAAGGGCGCTCAATTCGGCTTGGATCCGCTCATCAATCCCATCCATGAACTCCTGGATCGGCGCCATGATACGGGCTTTTTCATCGAAGTATTTTTCGCTGAACAACAGGCGGGCGGCATAACCGCGGTTTGGCGCGCCGCGCACCGTGAGATTGCCGTGACCGTCGTCATACAAGCCCTTCAGGGCGGCAAAGGCCTGTTTTTCCATGGTTGCCAATTTATCTGAGTTCGCCTGAGATTGCCGCAGCAAGGCAAATTCCTGTTCCGTAAAACCTTCGCGTCGCATCAAATCCTGCAACGCTACAGCTTCTCCCGGTGCGATGGCCGGGCCCCTGCCAACACCGGAAAGATGCCAATAGGTGACGGTGTAATGTTCCGGGCGCGGCTTTTTGCCGTTTCGGATATCGAGTATTTCGAAGTAACGGTTCTCATAGATCGGATTGCCCGTAGTGACGTAACTGCGCGCCATGCGGGTCATGTTTTCAGAGCTTTGAAATAATTCCATGGCGAGCAAGAAGGACCGGAAACGGTGTTGTTCACTCCGGGTGACGTCGTCCTGAACGGTGAGCGCCTTGAAAACAACGATTCCTATGATGATGAGCAACAGGGTGATCGTGATAGCGAATAGCTTGTACGAATGGCTTATTTTCATCGGGTTTTCCCCGTTTAAAAAAACCCCGCTCTTTTGGAGAAACGGGGTTTATTGACACTCAGTCCATATCTCCCTCCGGGAGGGTTATAGGGATAAAGCTTCTTCAGGCGTCTTTCATATCCTGATGCTTCCTATCACGAGTTGTGTGAGAAATCTACTCTATAAATGAACGATGTCGGCTTCCGGTTCGTGGGCTATATTTCCGACGTTTCGGCGAAGAGGTCGTACTCCTCGCCCGCGGTGATCGCGCCTGTCACGATTGTTCCTGCGGTCAGGTTTTTTCCCTTCACGTAGGTTATGCCGTCAATGTCCGGGGCTTGCCTCCGGCACCGCCCCGTAAAGTCATAACCGGGGATATCGCTTCTCCCCTCGATCAGTATTTCCTGATGTGATCCCACCAGCGACCGGTTTATTTCGTGGGAAATCATTGCCTGCTCTTCCATGACAAGCCGCCTGCGGTTCTCTTTTGTTTTTTTCGTTACCTGCGCGGGAAACGACGCGGCGGGGGTTTCCTCCTCGCGGGAGTATTCAAAAACGCCCAGGTGGTCGAATCTCGTTTCCCGGACGAAGGACAGAAGCCTGTTGAACCCGGCCCGCGTTTCCCCGGGAAATCCCACAATGAGCGAGGTTCTTAACGCCACCTCCGGGATGATGGACCGTGCCGCCGCGACGCTTTCTTTTATTATTCGGCTTCCGCCCTTTCTGTGCATGGCTTTCAGGATGTCATCGTCTACGTGCTGGATGGGGATGTCGAGGTAGTTGCAGATCCTATTTTCTTCGGCCACCGTTTCCAGTATCTCTTTCGTCAGGTTGGCCGGGTAGGTGTAGAGCAGCCTGATCCAGCGCAATTCCTTTATGCCGGCCAGTTCCCTGAGCACCACGGCGAGGGAGGGTTTCCCCTTCAGATCCCGGCCGTAGGCGGTCGTGTCCTGGGCGGTGATAATGACTTCCTTTACGCCGCCTGCCGCCAGTCGCTCCGCTTCCTTCAGGATATCGTTCACCTGCCGGCTTCTCGCCTTCCCCCTGATGGCGGGAATGACGCAGTATGAACACCAGTTGGAGCAGCCCTCGGCGATCTTCAGGTAGGCGCTGTAAAACGGTGTCGAAAGGAGGCGGGAGTGGCCGGCATTCATGAGGAAGGTCGGTTGTCCCACCACGGAGCGGGAAGACGGCGGGGAGTCCTGCATCAGTTTTTCCAGGCGTCCGGCGATGGAGGGCAGTTCACCCGTGCCCAGGAAGAGATCCACCTCGGGCATCTCCCGTGCGAGGCTTTTCCCGTAGCGCTGGGGCAGGCAACCGGTGACAACCAGGCGGGAACACTTTCCTGTCTTCTTCAGCTCGGCCATGCGCAGGATTTCGTCTATGGATTCCTCTTTGGCGGGCAGGATGAAGGCGCAGGTGTTGACCAGAATGATGTCGGCGTCGTCGGGGGTGGGGACGATAGTGAAACCGCTCCCGGCCAGGGAGGCGGCCATTACTTCGGAATCAACCTGATTCTTGGGGCAGCCGAGGCTGACTATGTGGACGTTCCGGTTTCTCAACGGGGCAACTTCTTGATCAGGACTTTTCGCGGTTTCACGCCGTCGGAAGGACCAACGACGCCTTCCGACTCCATGCGTTCGATGATGCGAGCCGAGCGGTTATAGCCGATTTTCAGGTAGCGCTGTACCAGGGAGATCGAGGCGTGTCCCAGGTCGGATACCAGCTCCACTGCCGCGTCGTATTTTTCATCGAAATCCCCGTCGATCTTATCCCCGTCCGGCGCATCCGGTTTTTCTTCCGTGATGGATTCGTCATAAGCGGGTTTCCCCTGTTTTGTTACGAATTCGACGACCCGTTCAATCTCCTTGTCCGACACATAGGCGCCGTGGATGCGGATGAGCTTGGAGGCGCCGGGCGGGATAAAAAGCATATCTCCCGACCCCAGCAGTTTTTCCGCGCCGTGCTGGTCAAGGATCGTCCGGGAATCCACCTTCGATGACACCTGAAAAGATATGCGGGTGGGGAAGTTGGCCTTGATAATACCCGTAATGACGTCCACCGAAGGCCGCTGTGTGGCCAGGATCAAGTGAATTCCCGCGGCCCTGGCCATCTGCGCCAGACGAGAGAGGGATTCTTCCACGTTTCTCTGGGCGACCATCATCAAATCCGCCAGTTCGTCAATGACGATCACCAGGTAGGGAAGCCGGGCATGGCTTCTGTTCCCGGCGGGCTTCTCCGCCGGCGGTGAGGCAGTCTCCGGCGGCGCGCCGCCGCCTTCTTCCCCGGCAGGCAGGGATTTGCCGCTTTTGCCCCGTTTCTTTTCCACAAGGCTGTTGTAATTTTCAATGCTTTTAACGCCCAGTTCACTGATGATCTGATAGCGTCGTTCCATTTCTTCTACGGCCCACTTCAGCACCTGGGCGGCCTTCTTCGGGTCAACCACCACGGGGTGCAGGAGATGGGGGATGCCTTCGTAGGACGACAGCTCCAGTCTTTTGGGGTCGATCATGAGGAACTTAACCTCGTCGGGCAGCGCCCGGAAGAGGATGCTGCAAATCATGGCATTCAAGGATACGCTCTTTCCCGAACCGGTCGTCCCGGCGATGAGAAGATGGGGCATCCGGGAGAGGTCGGTGACAACCGGGGTTCCCACGATGTTTTTCCCCAGGGCAATGGGCAACTGGAACTGGGTGGAGAGGAACGTCTCGTTATCGAGCACGTCCTTCAAGTGCACCTGCTCCCGCTCCTGGTTCGGAATCTCTATCCCCACGACGGCCTTGCCGGGGATGGGGGCGATGATTCTGATGCTCGGCGCCTTGAGTGCCAGCGCCAGATCATCGGAGAGATTGGTGATCTTGTTGATTTTTATTCCCGGCGCGGGTTCCAGTTCGTACATCGTGATCACGGGCCCGGGTCGCACTTCGACTACTTTTCCCTCTACGCCGAAGTCAGAGAGCTTCTTTTCCAGGGCACGGGAGTTGGCGAGGAGGATATCCCGTTTTATCTTCGTGTCCCGGTGTTCGCCTTCTTCGAGGAGCGTGAGTGGCGGCAGCATAAAGGCACCGCTGGTCTGAATAAAATCGAAGGGAATCTGTTCCGCCTTTTTGCGTTTGGCCTTTTCCATCAGGGTCGGCGTTTCTTCAATTTTGGGGGAGGTCTTAACCGTTTTCACGCTGGGTCCGGAATCTTTGCGGACGCGCATCTTTCCCCACGCCGATATCATGATTTTTTTCAACCCTGGTGCCGCCGCACGGGCCAGGGCTATACATCTGACGCCCAGTGAAACGAGGGAAAGGTCTATCATCACCATGAGAGATATGGTCATGATGAGCGCGAGAATCAGGTAGGCGCCTATGGGATTGAAGTAGGTCTCCAGCAAGGTGTCGACCGCAGCCCCCAGCAATCCGCCGGGGCGCAGGGTGACGCCGTATACCCGGACGTCTGCGAGCGCAACGGCAAGGATCCCCGAAGCGGAGACGATCAGGCCCGCCGAACCCGCACTGTTCATTCCATTGACGACGAAAACGCCCTTCAGAAAGTATTTGAACGATATGGCTAAAAGTATGATCGGGATCAGAAAAGCGCTTGCCCCCAGCAGTCTCAGAAGAGAATCCGACAGGTATGATCCGAAGGAACCCACAAGGTTGTGCAGGTGTATGTCATCCCCCACAAAATGGGTAAAGGAGGGATCGAGGGGATGGTATGAGACAAGGCACAGCAGAAGAAGCAATGCTGCGGCAAGGTACAACAGCCCGGCGATTTCCCTTGCCCTTTTTGTGACTGGTTGTCTTTCACCCATGCCGGTTAAACCTTTTGTCCTGTTTTCTGCCTTCCGGGGCGTTGTCGGTATCCCAACCTCTTTAGCACCGCGTAAAAATTGGTCAATTACGGTGTTTTGTCAAGTTAAATTTATGAGGGCCTGCCGTGCCCTGAGTAAAATTATGAGAATGCCAAGTGGAAGCGCACGGCAAGAAAGGCATGTTTTTTAAGAAAAGAAACAGATGACTTTCTGGGAAACGATATCGGCGATAACGCGGAGATTCTTTGAGTCCACATTAAAGACCTTAATCACGTGTTCGTATTTTTTGCGGGAGCGGGATGCCGCGAGAGGCTTCTCGATCGAATCAAAAAATGCCTGATGAAAATACACATTTTTATTTACAGGAAAAAGGGCGAGATAAAAGATGCCTGTCTCCACCAGGTCCTGGAAGAAATGAGTCCCAAAGGACAATTCCGGAATGGAATTCGAGGTGGCAAAAGCGATTTCGCCTAAAACCGTGATGTTGCTTATTTCCGCGAAAGAAACAGGGACGCCCAGAGACGGCGTGCTTGTGCCCCAGCGTCCCGGGCCCAACAGCATTACGGCCATTTTTTCCTTGTCTTTGATCTCCCGGTTGAGCTCCCCGACACAGCGCGCGATGTCATACCGCGCGGACTGCGTGGGCAGTTCACTGTATGCCTTGGGATCCACATAGATGATTCTTTGGATCTTTTGCGAAAGATTCCCTCCGAGAAAATATCCCGATGATTTGAAGAGGATATTGTTCTTCGGGATTCCCTTCGGGATTTCCACCTTCCGGCCCAACCCCTTGGTCCGCACGGGCCGGCATTGAAGCAGATTCAATTGATATTCCCCGTTTTTTTTAAAGTTCACCGTGAATTCAATGTCCACCGGGTATTGATAGGCTTTTTCCAGAGTTTTCAGAATTCGCGTCAGGATATCGCAAAAACTTGTCTTGGAGAGAAGTTCATCGAACGTCAATACCCAGACATCTTCCTCTATGCCCATGTTTTTCAACTCCCGGGTCGCGTCATCGTCTCTCACGGCAATCCAATCCAGCTTTACCCCGACATTTTTCTTCAGGAGTTCCCGCAGTGATACGGTTTCGAGGAGGTTCTTTCTGATATTCAGCACATCAACTTCGTGTTGAGAGAATTTCTGGGTGTCCGCCATACCTGCGTGGGCGCGCAGGAGGGGCATGTCCAAAGCCACGATGCGCGGATAATCGCCTTCCACGCGATTGACTGCCCGGGTGCCCAAACCCAGAACCAGCCGAAGCATTCCCGCCGTGGGGTCCATGGTATTTTTCCAGACAAACGTATTGTAAGAAATGCCGACGCCGGCCACATCCGGGAAGAAATAGGGTGAATAGTGGCTGCCGGAAACTCTCTGCACCAAAAGAGCCATTTGTTCATCCAGATCGTGCAAGCCCCGTTGCAAACGATAAACGAGCGCGCTTTCATTCATCGTGGAAGCATAAACCTGGCGGACCGCGTCGACGAATTTGGCATAGCGTTCCTCGGGCGCCCCCTGGTTGGTCAGGAAGATGCTTTCGTACTTGCCGGCAAAGGCCCCTCCATAACCGTCTTCCAGGAGACTGCTCGAACGAACGATGATGGGAGCCTGGCCGAAATATTCGATCATCTCCTGGAATTGTTCTTTGATCTCCTCGGGGAAAATACCGTTCAACAATTTTTTTCTGAGTTCTTTCGCGACATCGAAATAACCCTCCTTTGTCCGTTGTTTCATCCGCAACTTCCACCAGCCGTTTTCGACGATATAGGTATAAAACACATCGGCCCCGATATAGAAGGAATCATGCGGTTCGAACAACTGGTCCGCCTCAAAGGATTTGTCGCTCAGCAAAATATTACGGGCGATCAGCATGCCGGCGGCCTTGCCGCCGATAAATCCCGTTCCGATCATTCTCGACTTGATATTGAGCAGGTCCTCGAGCGTCAGGTAGTTTCTTGCCAGTTCCGATAATTTGTCATCGCGGGAGACCACGATTTTGCATAGCTGTTCCACCCTCCCTTTGCGCTTCTCGAGAGGGCCTTCCCGTCCGGCTGCGTCCTCAGCCTCCAGGAATAGCCTGTCCCAGTAATCCAGGTTCTGTTTCGTGCTCTTCTTTTCTTTCTTCAAAACATGGGAAAAAAGTTTTGCCGTGTCCACACTGTTCGCGATGGGGACGAAGCGGTCGACTTGCTTGATGTGCGGCAGGAACATGGTTGGGGAATAGCGGTTCCAGACCTTCAGCGGATGCACGTAATAATTGTCTTCGTCGTGATAGACATCAATCAGGATCTGGGTTGTGTCTCGGATGCGGGCGACGGTTTTAAAGGAATGACGGTTGCGCAGGAGAGCAAAATAGGCGATGGTATCAAGTTCAAAGAGATAGGGACAGGTGACTTTAAAAAAATTGCCGATCATGAGGTCGTTCGACCAGACGGAAAGGAGGTCCGACAGGCAGTCGAAGACATAAAAAACTCTCTCTCCTTCTTTCGCGCAGATATTGTTGACTTCGGTCGAAAAAGACTCGAATCCAACAGACGGACTGAGCTCATACAGCGTGATGTTTGGGTTTTTTTCTAATATCGGCTTGTGGCTGGCGAAACGGATATAAACGACTTTCCTCATCTCGATGAGCGCGTTGTTCACGAAGGGCCGCACAAAATCCGCGTAATCATCCATCGCGTCAATCTGCCAGACAACATTATCGCCCAGCGCGAGTCCGCTCAAAACTTTGTCCAAACCTATTAAACCGGTGCTTATCATAAGATTAAATCTATCAGAAAGCCGCCGACAAGTAAATGGGCTGTTCCCCGGACCGGCGCGTCATCGGCCATTTTTTCCCTTCCCCGCGCCGAACGTGCCCCTATCATAATAAAAGCAGAGTCCGCTTCTGAGCGAACTCTGCTTTTATGCCGTTATCTCTCTGGCGCATGCATAAACGCCACGCATCTCTCCCGTAACGTTGGGTGGGCGCTTGTTACGCGTACGTTCAACGCGTTACACGATTCCCTGGTCAAGCATGGCATCAGCTACTTTAACAAAGCCGGCGATATTCGCCCCTTTAACGTAGTTGATGTATTTTCCTTCTTTTCCGTATTTAACGCAGGATTCATGGATATTAATCATGATCTGATGCAGTTTTTCGTCAACCTCTTTGCTTGACCAGTTAAATCTCTGGCTGTTTTGGGACATTTCCAGGCCGCTGGTAGCAACCCCGCCGGCATTGGCAGCCTTACCGGGGGCATAGAGGATTTTAGCACCCTGAAATACTTCAATTGCCTCAGGGGTTGAAGGCATATTTGCCCCTTCCCCGATGCAGATGCAGCCGTTCTTCACTAATTTCTTGGCGTCATTTCCGTCTATCTCGTTCTGGGTAGCCGACGGGAATGCCATATCGCATTTTACATCCCACGGTTTTTTTCCGTTAACATATTTGCACCCGTATTTATCGGCATATTCCTTTATCCGGCCGCGCCGGACATTCTTTACTTCCATGACAAAATGTAATTTCTTTTCGCTGATGCCAGCCGGGTCATAAATATAGCCATTGGAATCAGACAAGGTTACTGGTTTGGCGCCGAGTTGAAGCAGTTTCCCCACGGTATACTGGGCTACATTGCCTGATCCGGAAACAGCGCAGATCTTTCCTTCCAGGGATTCGCTGCGGGTCTTCAACATCTCCTGGGTAAAATACACGCATCCATAACCGGTAGCTTCCGGACGGATCAAGCTGCCGCCCCAACTTAACCCTTTGCCGGTAAGAACGCCGGTAAACTCATTGCGCAGCCTTTTGTACTGTCCGAACATAAAACCGATCTCCCGGCCGCCGGTGCCGATATCTCCGGCAGGCACGTCAGTATCCGGGCCGATATGCCTGAATAGTTCAGTCATAAAACTCTGGCAGAATCTCATTACCTCATTATCGGATTTACCCTTAGGGTCAAAATCCGAACCGCCCTTACCGCCACCCATAGGGAGCGTGGTCAAACTGTTCTTAAAAACCTGCTCAAAAGCCAGGAATTTCAATATGCCTAAGTTCACGCTGGGATGAAGGCGTATGCCGCCCTTATAAGGACCGATAGCGCTGCTCATCTGAATGCGGAACCCCCGGTTAATCTGCACCTCGCCCTTGTCATTGATCCAGGGAACGCGGAATATTATAGTCCGCTCGGGCTCAGTCATCCTCTCCAGAATTTTGGCTTTTTCATACTTGGGGTTCTTCTCGATAAGAGGCATTACTGATTCAGCTACTTCGCTTACGGCCTGGTGAAACTCGGTCTCACCGGGATTCTTGCGGACAACCTCACGCATAAATTCGTCAATTTTCTTTGCCATCGTGCGCTCCTTTTTATAAGTAGTTATCTGCCTGTTTTAAAAGCAACCGCCATCAATCCTTTGTTGCCGCCGCGCTGCGCGCGTCGGCAACGGCGGAGCTAAGCTACCGCTTCTTCGCTCTTTTTATGGCGCCTACGATCATTAACTCCGGTCTTGATTGCGGGTAAATTAATAAAAGCACTGTAGCCTCGCGCGCTGATTCGCGTGGCGCCAACAAATCGCTGAAGACGGTTGGCATTCCGCATGCTCTGGAAGCTGCGCTTCCCGCATGCTCATGCCACCGCTTAGCTCCGCCGATGAGAACTCAATTTAGGGCGGGCGAGTATATGAAAATAGCGATGGTGTGTCAAGAAAAAGTGAAAAAGTGAAGCAGAAAAAGTGACCACATATGGTTTTGATGATGGGCCTTTCCGGCGGTATGGGTCCGGGGGGGATTTTGGGGTAGTTTTTAGAGAGGAACTGGATTTTGTCTTGGGGCTTTGGCAGAAGAAAAAATAACCATCGAAAGGATGTAGTTTAGGCGAAGGAGCTCAAGCTTGCTGGTAGTGAAAGATACCCCCGGCTCCTGCTGGGGGAAGCTTCACCGGTAGGTCAAAATACTGAAAGAGGGCAATCCGATTCCCAGGCCGATGAAAAAGAACGTTCTGAGATAAATCGGTTGTTTTTTGACGTCAGCCGTTTCAGAACGGCAGTCTGAAACCAGACTTTCCGCCGGCACCCGCCTTGAGGATATCATCCCCAATGGCGAGACGATCGGTCAACTCGCGTCCGATGCCGTCCAGCCCGCTCATGTCGGTACCCAGGGAGCCGAGAGGCTC
>JACQWR010000007.1 GCA_016209105.1 Deltaproteobacteria bacterium
CAGCGCCCAAATCGTTACGCCATTCGTGCAGGTCGGAACTTACCCGACAAGGAATTTCGCTACCTTAGGACCGTTATAGTTACGGCCGCCGTTTACTGGGGCTTCGGTTCAAAGCTTCGCCTTGCGGCTAACAAATCCCCTTAACCTTCCAGCACCGGGCAGGCGTCAGTCCCTATACATCGTCTTACGACTTAGCAGAGACCTGTGTTTTTGCTAAACAGTCGCTTGGGCCTTTTCACTGCAACCCCCTCGCGCTCCACGTGCTAATCGCTTCACGCTAACGGGGCACACCTTCTTCCGAAGTTACGGTGTCATTTTGCCGAGTTCCTTAACGAGGGATCACTCAAGCACCTTGGGATACTCTCCCCACCTACCTGTGTCGGTTTACGGTACGATCACCGAATCAACTCGCTAGAGGCTTTTCTTGGTAGTATGGGATCAACCAGTTTACGAGATAAATCTCTCCTCATCACCCCTTGGAGTTGAATGAGATTCCGGATTTACCTGGAATCTCCCCCTACGGGCTTGAACCGGGACATCCAACACCCGGATGGCCTACCCTTCTACGTCCCCCCATTGCTCAAACGCTGATCCAGTGGTACAGGAATATTAACCTGTTTCCCATCACCTACGCCTGACGGCCTCGGCTTAGGGATCGACTAACCCTGAGAAGATTAGCTTTACTCAGGAAACCTTAGGTTTTCGGTGAGTCTGTTTCTCACAGACTTTATCGCTACTTATGTCAGCATAATCTCTTCCATTTCGTCCACCGGTCCTTACGATCCGGCTTCGACCTAACATGGAATGCTCCCCTACCACTCACGCCTTGCGGCGTAAATCCGCAGCTTCGGTTACATGCTTGAGCCCCGTTAAATTTTCGGCGCAGACTCATTCGACCAGTGAGCTATTACGCTTTCTTTAAAGGATGGCTGCTTCTAAGCCAACCTCCTGGCTGTCTATACGCTTCCACATCCTTTTCCACTTAGCATGTATTAGGGACCTTAGCTGGCGGTCTGGGCTGTTTCCCTCTCGACCACGGAACTTATCTCCCGTAGTCTGACTCCTGTAATTAAAGTTATTGGCATTCGGAGTTTGGTTGGGTTTGGTAGTCTGGTAGGACCCCTAGCCCATTCAGTGCTCTACCTCCAATACTTAAAGTTACAAGGCTATACCAAAATATATTTCGGGGAGAACCAGCTATTTCCAAGTTTGATTAGCCTTTCACCCCTATCCACAACTCATCCGAGCGGTTTTCAACCCACACCGGTTCGGGCCTCTACGCATTGTTACATGCGCTTCACCCTGGCCATGGATAGATCACTTGGCTTCGGGTCTACTCCATGCAACTAAATCGCCCTATTCAGACTCGCTTTCGCTACGGCTCCACCTGACGGCTTAACCTCGCTACATAGAGTAACTCGCTGACTCATTATACAAAAGGCACGCAGTCAGACCGGATAGAAAAAGGGTTACCCCTCTTGCCACCCATGGTCCTTCCACAGCTTGTAGGCACACGGTTTCAGGTACTATTTCACTCCCCTCCCGGGGTTCTTTTCACCTTTCCCTCACGGTACTAGTTCACTATCGGTCGCCAGGTAGTATTTAGCCTTAGGAGATGGTCCCCCTAGATTCCCGCAGGATTCCACGTGTCCCGCGGTACTTGGAAACTTTGTCCAGAAAGTCCTGTTCATTTCGCTTACGGGGCTATCACCCTCTGTGACTCCGCTTTCCAGCAGATTCGGCTATAAACAGGATTTGTAACTTTCCGAGAAGACTGCAATCTCCTCCAACAAAGCTCCGCAACCCCGGCCATGCAACGCTCGCAGGCTATCACACACAACCGGTTTAGGCTGATCCCCGTTCGCTCGCCACTACTTGGGGAATCGCTGTCGCTTTCTACTCCTGAAGGTACTTAGATGTTTCAGTTCCCTTCGTTCGCCTCTATGACCTATGTATTCAGTCATAGATTATCCGTCATGACACGGATAGGGTTTCCCCATTCAGAAATCCCCGGATCAAAGCCTGTTTAGCGGCTCCCCGAGGCTTATCGCAGCTAACCACGTCTTTCATCGCCTCCTGGCGCCAAGGCATCCGCCCTGCGCCCTTAGTAGCTTGACCATAAATATTTTTTTACTATTTGCTCAGCTAACATTTTGTTCACAATATGCAATTGTCAAAGAACATCATTTACCACCGGCGTGCAGCCGATGACTGGCTATTCATACTTCCCCGCATGAACGGTCAGCCATTATCTGCACAGATGGTGGAGGTGAACGGGTTCGAACCGATGACCTCCTGCGTGCAAGGCAGGCGCTCTCCCAACTGAGCTACACCCCCGACTCGAATGTCCACCGTACACGCGTCCACTCTAAGCCCTGCGATAATGGTGGGCCTAGGTAGATTTGAACTACCGACCTCACGCTTATCAGGCGTGCGCTCTAACCAACTGAGCTATAGGCCCTTTCCCCGGATGCTTTCTCTATCGGTAGAACAATCATGACGGTTCCGCAAGAAATCCCTTTCGGGACTTTCTTACGAATACATCAATGAACGAATAGTGGGGATAATGACTTGCGGGTACTGACCTAGGATGTAAGCTTATTGACGCGAATTAAGCGCCTCACTTAAGCTACTCCTTAGAAAGGAGGTGATCCAGCCACAGGTTCCCCTACGGCTACCTTGTTACGACTTCACCCCGATTACCAACCACACCGTCGGCGTCTGCCTCCTCTATAAATAGGGGTTAGCTCAACGACTTCTTGTGCAATCAATTTTCCGGGTGTGACGGGCGGTGTGTACAAGGCCCGGGAACGTATTCACCGCGGCATGCTGATCCGCGATTACTAGCGATTCCAACTTCATGAAGTCGAGTTGCAGACTTTGACGTCATCCCCACCTTCCTCCGGTTTAACACCGGCAGTCTCTCTAAAGTGCCCAACTTAATGATGGCAATTAAAGACAAGGGTTGCGCTCGTTGCGGGACTTAACCGAACATGTCACGACACGAGCTGACGACAGCCATGCAGCACCTGTTCTCAGGCTCCCTTGCGGGCACCCCCCTGTTTCCAGGGGATTCCTGAAATGTCAAGCCCAGGTAAGGTTCTTCGCGTTGCATCGAATTAAACCACATGCTCCACCGCTTGTGCGGGCCCCCGTCAATTCCTTTGAGTTTTAGTCTTGCGACCGTACTCCCCAGGCGGTTCACTTAATGCGTTAGCTCCGGCACTGAGGGGGTCAATACCCCCAACACCTAGTGAACATCGTTTACGGCGTGGACTACCAGGGTATCTAATCCTGTTTGCTACCCACGCTCTCGCGTCTCAGCGTCAGTATAGGGCCAGGAAGTCGCCTTCGCCGCCGGTGTTCCTCCTGATATCTACGAATTTCACCTCTACACCAGGAATTCCACTTCCCTCTCCCCTACTCAAGCTGGACAGTTTCAAATGCACTTCCTGGGTTAAGCCCAGGGATTTCACATCTGACTTATCCAGCCGCCTACACGCTCTTTACGCCCAATAATTCCGAACAACGCTTGCACCCCCCGTATTACCGCGGCTGCTGGCACGGAGTTAGCCGGTGCTTCCTTTGGCGGTACCGTCAAGCATGGAGGGTATTGATCTCCATGCATTTCTTCCCACCCGACAGAGCTTTACGATCCGAAAACCTTCCTCACTCACGCGGCGTTGCTGCGTCAGGGTTTCCCCCATTGCGCAAGATTCCTCACTGCTGCCTCCCGTAGGAGTCTGGACCGTGTCTCAGTTCCAGTGTGGCTGATCATCCTCTCAGACCAGCTAACCATCATCGCCTTGGTAGGCCATTACCCCACCAACCAGCTAATGGTACGCGGACTCATCCTTCAGTGAGGGCATGTAAACAGAAGCTCTCTTTGGCTATTCCACCGAGGTAGAAGCAGCATTATCGGGTATTAGCCCACCTTTCGATGAGTTATTCCCGGCTAAAGGGCAGATTATCCACGCGTTACTCACCCGTGCGCCACTTTACTCGCCCGCCGAAACGGACTTTCACGTACGACTTGCATGTGTTAGGCACGCCGCCAGCGTTTGTTCTGAGCCAGGATCAAACTCTCCAGTTTATAATACTGTAGAGATTGTATCTCTAGCTTTTCTCAATTTGTACTAAGGACCCACAAATCAATTATCCCACTATTCAATTTCCAAAGAACCGGTAAAAAAGAGCCCGTAACTCCAGGCCAAATTTTCAATTCCTGTCTCAAGTACTGGGCAACAGAACCACTCGAAAGCGCACTATTGATTAACCTGATTTGGAAGCAGTATGTATATGACTTTGAATCGCGTATGTCAAGTATTATTTAAAAATATTTTCTGCTCTTTCCAATCCACTTCGCAAACGCGAAGGGGTCTTCTACCCTTTCTTGTCCAAAGAGTCAAACACTATTTATTTTATGCGAATAATGAAATACTTTTTTTTGCCCTTCCGGAGACGGATCTCGCCCCGCTCATCAAGATGCCCCAACCCTATCTTCTCATCGAAAGACGTTACGGGGAGGTCACTGACATAGAGCCCCCCCTGGGCAATCAGACGCCGGGCCTCGCCTTTGGAAGCGCAGAGGCCTGTTTCGTGGAAGAGCTCGAACGCGGAAATACCTCGAGCCATTTCTTCCCTGGCCTTCTCAAGGAAAGGTATGGACGATACATCGGAAGAGACGGCGCCGCGCGGGATCACGCTTGACGGCAATAGTTCGGCCGGAACCGGCTTCGTATCAAACGCCCCCGCCGATGCCCTCCAGGCCGCCACCGCCGCCTCTTCACCATGCGTAATTCTGGTGGCCTCAAAGGCCAGGACGGATTTTGCCATATTCAGCTCACTGTCCGCTAAGCGATCTGCTTGTTTGATCTCGGACATGGGCAAAAAGGTGAACAGCGCCAGGAACCTCTGCACATCGGCGTCATCCGTATTAATCCAATACTGGTAATAGTCGTACGGAGCGGTCAGAGCCCCCTCCAGCCAGAGCGCGCCCCGCTCCGTCTTGCCCATCTTATGTCCCTGGGAGGTAATAAGCAGCGGGAACGTCATGCCATGGACCAGTTTCCCCTCGACCCTCCTGACCAGGTCAATGCCGGCGAGGATATTTCCCCACTGATCGTTTCCCCCCATTTGTAAGACGCAATCCTGATGCTGAAAAAGATACAGGTAATCGTAGGCCTGGAGAAGCATATAATTAAATTCAATCAGGTTCAGTCCCTTTTCGAGGCGCAAGCGGTAACTCTCCGCAGAAAGCATTTTGTTTACGCTGAAATGCCGCCCTATGTCTCTCAAGAATTCGATATAATTCAATTTTGTCAGCCAATCGGCATTATTCAGCATCAAGGCCCGGCCGTTGTCAAAATCAAGGTATCGTGACAACTGTCCCTGCAGGCAACGTGCATTGGATGCGATCCGCTCCTCCGTGAGGATTTGGCGCATCTCCGTCTTGCCGCTGGGATCGCCGATAAGCCCCGTCCCGCCGCCCACGAGCACAATAGGCCGGTGACCGTGCCTTTGCATGTGGATGAGCGCCATGATGGGGACCAGGCTTCCTACGTGCAGGCTCGCCGCCGTAGGATCAAAACCGATATAACAGGTAATCTTGTCCTTCTCCAAGCGATCGCTTACCAGTGCCGCATCGGTCACCTGCTCGATAAAGCCCCTTTCAAGAAGGACATCATAAATACTTCCCAAACTACATTTCCTCCATTTCCATACTTAGTCGCTCTTCTCCATTACTTCTTCCACCCGCCCCATCCACATCAACGCCAACTCCCTGCAGGTGTACATCGTTTTTTGCCACCCCAAACCTGTTGGGAATCTGTGTTAACAAACGCTCCCACGCCATCTCTTTTTTATCCTGATAACCGAAGTAGTGAAAGTGAATAACACAAGGCAAGACACTTGTAAAGGAGCAGCAACTCCTGATGCAAACCGTGAATTTGATTTAGTAACACAAGGCAAGACTTTTGTAAAACAGAAACCTGCATCCGCCATCACCGGAAACCAATCCACCATCTCGTGGAAGAAACCTGTTGACATACCATTGGAATTTTCTTATAGCTTGCCTATCAGAAAGCAATGCGAATCAAAGGGAATAACGCCCGAAAACGACAGAGAAAAGGGGGAACTTGACACCTTGCGGAGAACCTTGATTGCTTGATTGTGTAAATAAAACGGAAAGTTTGTGTAGATCGGAAAGTGCTACCTATAGAAGAAGGGTCAGTGGAAATGATAAAAAAATACTGTGAAGTGGTTTTTGAAGGGTCCTTCGATTTCATGAAAGGCTTTGTTCTTGGCTTTCTCGAGGGAAGCGGGATACAGGGTGAGGCAATATTTGAAGCGGAGCACCACATCGAAAATGAAAGCAAGTTCGGGCAACTACTGCGCTTCATCAGGACAAAAGGAAATCAGACCAACCTGCTTGTCGGCACCGGGTTGTATGACTTGATCCGCGAAGCCATAGAAAAGAGAAACCTCAAAAATGATCTAAAAATTGTTTCTGTGAGAAGCATTACCGAAGCCTACTTCGAGTTCAGCTATCACGCTTATTCACGAAAATTGGGAGAGGAATTGAAAACCCTGTTCGGATCACTTCCACCGGGGCTTCGTATAGAAAAAGGGTATGGCCCCAAGGAAACCGTGAATCCCGAAGGAAAAGGAATTGAGGCCTACGCGCCGCTCCATGAATATGAAATCGAGGCAAAGGGCGAAATCCATGGTCCTGTGAAGGAAATCATTAACCTGTATGGCGAGGCTGAGCACAAGGACATGGTGGAGTTGGAAAGTATAAAACTTGTGTAATGATCTGTTTCCGAAAATCGCCTCAGGGTTCGTAAGAGGATTAAATTATCCCCCCCCCCATTTTCACGCTCAGTCGTTCAATCCCGGTACTTCTGCCGGTTGCCTCATCCACATCAACGACAACGCCCTGCAGGCGTACGTCGTTTTTAGCCACCTCAAACTTGTTGGGCATCTGCGTTAAAAAGCGCTCCAGCACTATTTCTTTTTTTATCCCGATAACCGAATCGAAAGATCCCGTCATGCCCACGTCGGTGATATATGCGGCGCCGCCCGGCAGTATATCCTCGTCGGCAGTCTGCACGTGCGTATGCGTGCCCAGGACGGCGCTGACGCGCCCATCCAGGAACCATCCCAGTGCCCGTTTCTCCGACGTCGCCTCGGCATGAATGTCCACGATGATAATCGGAGTTTTCTCCCTTATTCTTTCAATCTCCCTTTCCGCCGTCCGAAAGGGGCAATCGAGGGGTTGCATGAAGATTCTTCCCGCAAGGTTCAGGACACCTACGTAATTGCCGGAAGGGACCGGCACGATAACCGTCCCCCGTCCCGGCACACCGTGCGGATAATTGGCGGGCCTCAAAAGTGTTTCGTAATCTTCAATGAACTCGGTTACTTCTTTTTTATCCCATAGGTGGTTGCCCGAGGTCAACACATCAATATTATTCTGGTAAAGCTCCTCAACCACCTCGCGAGTCACCCCGAAGCCTGCCGCGGCATTTTCACAGTTTGCAATGACGAGATCAATCCCGCGCCCGGATATGATCCGCGGGATAACCTCGCGAACCGCTTTCCGGCCCGGCTTGCCAATGATGTCACCGATGAACAGAATTTTCATGGCGCCTACGACTTTCAATTTATTTCGGAGACGTCCGCCTTATTTGGCGTAATCGGAAACCCTCGTCTCCCTGATCACCGTGACCTTGATTTGCCCCGGATACGTCAATTCCGCTTCAACCTTCTTCACAATATCCTTGCAGAGCATGACGGCATCGTTGTCCGATATCTTCTCGTTTTCCACGAGAATGCGGATCTCCCTCCCCGCCTGGATTGCGTATGATTTATCTACGCCGCCGAATGAATTAGCGATCCGTTCCAGCTCTTCGAGACGATTGACATAGGTCTCCAGCATTTCTCTGCGGGCGCCGGGCCTTGCCGCAGAAAGCGTATCCGCAGCCTGGACAAGAACGCCCAGGATGGTATTATTGAGACCGTCGTCATGATGCGTGGCAATGGCCTGAACAATCCGTGGGGACTCGCCAAAGCGTTTCGCATAATCGGCCCCGATGGCGGCATGCGTTCCCTCAATCTTGTGGTCCACCGCTTTACCGATATCATGCAGCAATCCCGCCCTCTTGGCCTCCTTGACGTTCAATTTCAGTTCGGCCGCCATCATGCCCATCAGGTATGCCACATCCACGGAATGCTGCAGTACGTTCTGGGAAAAGCTGGTGCGAAACTTAAGACTGCCCAGCAGGGTGATAATCTCCGGATGGATATCATGAACCCCCACATCAAATGACGTCCGCTCCCCGGTTTCTCGAATGACCGTTTCCACCTCCTGCTGTACCTTCTTAACAATGTCTTCAATTCTTCCCGGATGGATTCTGCCGTCCACGATCAATCTCTCGAGGGATATCCTTGCAACTTCGCGCCGGACGGGATCGAAGCTTGAAAGAACCACTGCTTCGGGCGTATCATCCACGATCAAATCAATCCCCGTGGCCGCCTCGATGGCCCTGATATTCCGCCCTTCCCTCCCGATAATTCTTCCCTTCATCTCATCGTTGGGAAGAGCAACCACGGATACGGTATTCTCAGCGACAAAGTCGCCGGCATACCGCTGAATGGCATAGGCAATGATCTCCCGTGATTTATTGTCGGCAGTGCGTTTAGCCTCCTCTTCAATCTTCCTGATAATCATGGCCGCTTCGCGTCTTGCCTCCGCCTCCATGGACTGTATCAAGTGGTTCTTCGCCTCTTCTGAAGATATGCCGGCAATTTTTTCCAGCTTCTCCGTCTGTTCAGAGATCAGGCGATTCATCCGCTCATTTTTTTCTTCAAGCTGTGATTCTTTTTTCAGCAGGCCCTTCTCCCGGTTCTCAAATGTCGCCTCTTTTTGCGACAGAGAGTCTATCCTTTTTTCGATATTTTCTTCTTTGGAACGAAGTCTTTTTTCCAGACTGTCCAGTTCAAGTTTTCTCTCTCTGGTGTCCTTTTCAAATTCCGCTTTCAGCCGGAGCAGGTTTTCTTTCGCCTGAAGCACCGCCTCCTTCTTGATGGTGTCCGCTTCCCTCTTGGCCTCCACAATGATTCTCGCCGAAAGATTCTCCGAAGAATCAAGTTTCTTTTTGGAGACCCTCTGTCTGAACAGGTAACCCAACACAGCCCCGATAGCGGCGGTTGCGAATATGGTCAATATAATAATACTGTTATATAGCAATGCAATTCACCTCCTTAAGGTAATAGCTTTGAAAATGAAAAAGTTGAAGCGCTCCGCAGAGAAAACTGCGGAGATATTTGAAGATTCTCCGCAACAAGCTGCGGAGAATCTTCGATTCTTAAGGAACAATACTGTTCAGCATTCGCTCGGCATTCCCCGCAGCAAGCTACGGGAAATGCCGAGCGAGCGAATTCAAACTAACATTGCCTGAATCGGCGCTAAAAAACCGGGAAAAAGGAACGATGAGAAAACCGTATAAAAGGGGAGGGATTTAAGGGACGTAACGGGGATATTCCTACTTGTCGGCGCGATTCTAACACTGGATAAACAAAACCCCCGCATATGCCGTGTTAATCACCTTTTTGAACCTGTTGAAATACGTGGGCGCCTCGTTTTGTCGCTTCGGGTATTCCATCTACCGCTACCGCGGGATATCGGTGGACACGCGCACGGCAGACAAGATCGGCTCCCGGTTCCAAGGTGTTGGCTCAAAAAACAAATGTTTAATCACGCACAACGCAGGGGATTCTGTCTTCGCAAAATTTTACTTGATCTCATCTATAAGGTGAATCAGTTTTTCCGATCTACTTCCTAATTGGTCGTAAATTTCCTCGCTTACTCCCTTAGCACTCAAATACTCATCGGCAATGTTCAGGGCAACCAGAATAGCAACATTTACCGTGTTGATACTACCCGGCTTATCTCCCAGTTCTTTAACTTTATTATTAACATACTCAACAACTCTCGCCACATGTTCATCCCCTGCCTCGCTTAAAACGGAAAGTTCCTGCCCCAGTATTTTGATATGATAGCGTTTTTTCAAGACATACCCTCAAAAACTCTATCGTGGCGTATTCATATCCTGAAGCAATTCCAGAAGTAAATCGACCTTTGTGCGTATGGTCTCCCTCTCCTCGTTTAGCCCCCTTATCTTATTATTCGCCTCTCCCAGCTCCAGTTCTTTATTTTTTAACAGTGCCTCGATTTCCTGATTCCTCTTTTTCAGTAAGGCATATTCCTCGATGACACCCTTTATCTTTTCTTCCAGTTCACCAAATTTTCCCAGATTCACAGCAGCACACCACGGCTTTCTTTTCTTTAACTACCCACCGCCTGTCTTCTTTCAGGCGGGCAGATTATCGCAACTTGATACGGGAAAGTCAAGACCTTAATTAGAGTCTTGCTCCGCCTTTTCATGTGTGAGCTGTTTAACCGGCTTATTCCCCGTTTACTCACTCTATCCACTCAACAACATTAATGTTTCAGTCTAAAATCCCCACATCGGAGGATAGTTGCCCCCTGTCTCGTTTTGACGCGTTAAATTACGTGGTGCCTCTTACTGAAGGCCTCCGCTGAAGCTCTCCGCAACAAGCTGCGGGGTATGCGCCCGCCGCCGGATTTTTAGCGGTTTCGCCGTAGACAACCCTTGTGTAGTTGATAACTGCAAGCCATTGCTCTTTCCCCCGATGACGGCCGCAAGATCATGCACGTAGTCTTTCACAGCGCGTGCCTGGGCGTTCATTTCTTCTGCGGCGCTGGCGGATTCTTCCGCAGTAGATGCCGTTTGCTGCGTCACCTTGTCCATTTCCAAAACGGCCCTGTTGACCTGGGCGATCCCCTGGCTCTGCTCGTCGGAGGCCGCCGCAATCTCGTCCACCAGGTGGCCGATCTTTTCGGTAATCTCCATGTTTTCCTGGAATTTCTTCTGCGTTGACATCGTCAGATCATTGCCTATCCGCACGGTTTTAATAGTGTTTTCAATCAAGGAACTCGTCGTTTTCGCCGCCTCTGCCGATCGCATGGCCAGATTTCTGACCTCATCGGCCACCACGGCAAACCCGGCGCCGGCTTCACCGGCCCGTGCCGCCTCCACGGCGGCATTGAGAGCGAGAAGATTCGTCTGGAAAGCGATTTCGTCAATGGTCTTGACGATTTTTTCCGTCTCCTCGCTGGACTTCGTGATTTCCATGATAGCTTCAGCCATATCACTCATATGCTGATGAGTCGCTTCCACGGTTTGCCTCGCATCCAGCATCATGGCTTTCGCTTGACTGGCGTTATCCGCATTCTGCCGTGTCATGGAAGACATTTCTTCCAGAGAGGAGGACGTTTCCTCCAGTGAAGATGCCTGTTCGCTGGCCCCTTCCGCTAAAGTCTGGCTTGACGAAGAAACCTGGGCCGATGCGGACGTCACCTGGTTGGAGGCGCCAATAAGTCCCGCCGTTACCGTATTCAACGGCCGCGTGATGCTCTTGGTTATGACAATGCTCAACACGATGCCCACGACAATGGCGAGCGATGCGAGAACGAGAAGCGTGTAGGATATGTTTCTCCCTGATCCGGCAACCGTTCCCTCTATGGAAGCAAGCCTCTTATTGCCCCGGTCGGCAAGATCCCTGACTCCCATTTCCAGTTTTCCTATCGGACCCTTAGCGACAATTTCACTCGCTTCTTTTGGGGACGTTATCTTGCCCTCCTTAAGCAGTCCGAAAATTTTTGTGATACCGGCATCATACGGGATAATCTCCGTCTTCATCATGTCAATAATACTTCTTTCCTGCTTTTCCGTAACGGCTTTTTCAAGTTCGATGATCCTGGCCTGAAACTGTTCACGTTCCGCCTGCCACTTGTTATAAGCATCCGTATATCTTTCCTGCGAGTCAAAACCTAAAATCATGTCCTTTTCATATCCGCGCATTCCAAGAACGCTTGCCAGCTCTTGAGAAACAAGCGTCATGATCCTGGCGCCCCTTTCAAGCTCCGCCGCGGTTATTTTAGAGACCTGATTTACCCCCCAGACTCCGACAGCAGTTCCGACTATTAAGAACAAGACTAAGATACTAAACCCCAATCCCAAACGCGCCCCAACACCCCCCCTCAACATGTTCATTGCCTATCCCCCTATTATTTATTAGGCTTATGTGAAGCTTTCCGTGAGCAAGCCGCGAAGAATCTTCGATCCGTAAGGACAGTATCGTTGCCATTCGCTCGCCTACCCTGCGGCAAGCCGCGGGAAATGCGAGCGCCGATGAATTCATAAAAAACGGTTATTCCCCCTTAAAAATTATCAATGGAGTAATCGGCATATATTCGGAAAACTTTAGGCTTTTTTAATAAAAGTGACCAAAACCGAAGGACTCGTTGAAATCAGACGCTAAGCAGGATTACCGAGAAAAATCATGGGAAAGCCGGAATATTGTAAATCTTGATGTGTGCCGTTGGAGTATCTTCTATAGGTTTTCTGACATTCCCTCGTCGTTTTCTGCAAGGGATTGGAAAAAACGGTGCAGTTCTTTCAGCATGGGCTCCTGTTCGCTGAAGGCGCCTACCATCTGGCGGAACCGGGCGCCATTCCTCAGGCCCTTCGTGTACCAGAGGAGGTGTTTGCGAAAGTTCCTGCTCCCGCGACATTCCCCCGTATAGGCTGCCTCCATTTTCAGGTGATCCCTGATCAACGCCTCCCGTTCCATCAGGGTTGGCAAGGGGTACCCCTCGTTTTTCAGGCGGGAGATGATGCCCCAGAAAATCCAGGGATTCCCCAGCGAGGCCCTGCCGACCATCACGGCATCACAGCCCGTGGTATCCAGCATCCTGAGTGCATCGTCGGGAGATCGTATGTCACCGCTTCCCACGAGCGGTATCTTCAGGTGTTTTTTAAGTGAGGCGATAACATCCCAGTCCGCCTCACCGCCGAATCCCTGATCCACGGTGCGGGGGTGAATGATGACAGCATCCGCCCCGTCGTCTTCCGCGATGCGGGCAAGGATGAGGGCATTGATGTCGCGTCGGCTCCACCCGGAGCGGAGCTTAACCGTAAGGGGCAACGGGGTGGCTTTCCTCACCGCTTTCATGATGAGATCCACCTGTCCGGGATTTTTCATCAGGGCGGCGCCGGCGCCGGCGCGCACCACTTTCTTCACCGGACAACCCATGTTGATATCGAGAAGATCGGCGCCCCCGCTCTCCGTGACCATGCGTGCCGCTTCGGCGAGCACCGCCGGATCCTGGCCGAATATCTGGACCCCGAGCGGCCTGTCTTCGTCCGATGAATCGAGATAACGGCGAGTTTTTTCCATCCCCCGGACAAGACCATTGGCGCTGATCATTTCGGTAAACGCGAGACCACACCCGAACCGTCTGACGATGATCCGGAAAGGCAGGTTGGTAATGCCGGCCATGGGCGCCAGAAAAACACTATTCTTGAGAGATAAGCCGCCGATGTTCACTTCAATCCCTGACCGCCGGTTCGCTTTTTTTGTATATGCTCGCCCGTTCAAGATCATCGGGCGTGTTGATTCCCATGGTTTCGACAGGGTCGGCGGCAATAAATGATCTTATCCTGGCGCCCTTTCTGCCTGCGATTCCGATGATATCCGTAAGGTAATACTCGCCCTGCGCATTATCATTGCCGATTTCCGCCACCGCCCCGTAAAGGAAGCCGCTCTCCACACAGTATATCCCCGTGTTTATCTCGCGGATTTTTTTCTCCTCGGCTGTGGCGTCCTTCTCCTCCACAATCCGGAGCACCTCCCCGCCCTCCCCCTTGACAATCCGGCCGTAGCCGAACGGATCCTCCGGGATTGTCGTCAAAACCGTAACCGTCGCTTTTTCTGAAACATGCAGGTCAAACAGCGCCCGTACGGTTGAGGCCCGAAGAAGGGGCACATCGCCACAGAGAATGATGATCGTTCCGCCACGACCGGGCAATTGTTCCCTGGTCTGCAGTATGGCATGGGCCGTGCCCAGTTGCCAGCGCTGTTCTACGAACGTTAACCCCTCCCCGGCGAAGGCTTCCCTCACCGCATCCGACTGGTGGCCTACGACCACAACAATCTTCTCGGCCCCAACCGCCCGTGCCGTATCCACCGTATAGGCCAGCATAGGCCGCCCGCAGATGGAATGGAGCACCTTGGCCATATCGGACTTCATTCTCGTCCCCTTACCCGCAGCCAGAATCACCACGGAGACATTCCTCTTTTTCCCCTCTCCCCTCGCGCACTTGCATTGGGAAAATATCGGTAACAAAGCGGGCATCTCTCCATCCTTCCTCTCATTTTCCGTTCAAAAGCCAATAATTTCCATATAAACGAGACAGTTGCCGTAGCATACCAGACTTGCCAGGCGAAAGACAACCCTTAATTACCGCTCCTTCTTGCCGCCGGTCATAGTTATTGACTCAGGCAACATTTTCAGCTATTAAACAGCCTCGCAAAAAACAACCGGGAGACCGCAGACAGAGAAACAGCCGCGGGCGACTCCTCCGTTATCTCCACTTAAGTTTCACAGGAACAGACACATGGCCAACATCCTCTTGATCGGAAACGGCGCCCGTGAGCATGCCCTCGCCGAGGCGATAATCAGATCCAGCCATAAACCCGGGCTTTTTGCCTACATGAAGGCCAACAACCCGGGCATCGCCCAGTGTGCGGAAAAGGTAAAGCTGGGTGGCTATGGCGACCTCAGGCAAATTACCGATTTCGCCCGAGAGTCCCGCAGCGACTTCGCCATCGTCGGGCCCGAAGATCCCCTGAACAACGGTGTGGTGGACGCCCTGAAGAGCGCGGGGATCCCCGCAGTGGGCCCGGGAAAACTCCTGGCCCGCCTGGAAACATCCAAGTTCTTCACGCGCAATCTTCTGGAAAAATACGGGATACCCGGCAACCCCCGCTTCCGGAATTTTACCTCAGCCGCAGGTATGGAGGCATACCTCGATGAGCTGGACGCCGTCGTCATAAAGCCGGATGGTCTCACGGGGGGCAAGGGGGTTTTGGTCCAGGGCGAACACTTCGAGACGCCGAGAGAGGCCCTGACACACTGCCGGGACATCCTCACCGGACACCCCAGCGTCATCATCGAGGAGAAACTCGATGGCGAAGAATTTTCCCTCCAGTGCCTCTCGGACGGCAAAACCGTGGTGGCAACCCCTCCCGTACAGGATCATAAGCGCCGCTTTCCCGGCGACAGCGGCCCCAACACCGGGGGCATGGGGTCCTATTCCTGCGAAACCCATCTCCTGCCCTTTCTGAATGAGCAGGACGTGAAAACGGGACTCGAAATCACCCAGCGGGTCGCAGACGCGATCTATCGGGAAACAGGGGAACACTACCGGGGCATCATGTACGGCGGGTTCATGGTCACGAAATCAGGCGTAAAGCTCATTGAATACAACGCCCGTTTCGGTGATCCGGAGGCAATGAACATTCTGCCCATCCTGGAAACCGATTTCGTTGATATCTGCAAGGCGATCCTGGAAGGCACGCTCAGCCAGGGGAAAATCAAATTCGCCGACAAGGCCACGGTCTGCAAGTATATCGTTCCCAAGGGATATGGACTACCGGCCGGCCATCCGGACGCCGCGGCGGCATCGTCAAAAATCGAAATCGGCGCGATCGGCAATGCCCGTCTGTACTATTCCTCCGTGGATAAACGGGACGATGGAATTCATATGACCTCCTCCCGTGCGATCGGCGTCGTGGGCATCGCCGCAACCCTCGCGGAGGCGGAAAAAATTGCGGAAAGAGCGGCAGGTGCAATCAGCGGACAGGTTGATCACCGGCCGGATATCGGAACCAGGGAATTGATTGAGAAGCGAATCAATCACATGAAAGCAATCAGGGATAACACCGGGGACGGGCGGTAGCGTACAGAGGAGGCGCCCCCTTTACCGGCATTTTGACAGGAGAAAAAAGAACATGAGAGTAAATGAAATTAAGCGTGTCCTGATAAGCGTTACAGACAAAAAAGGGATCGTGGAGTTTGCCAAGGGACTGGCGGATTTCGGAGCGGAAATACTTTCCACCGGCGGCACGGCCGCCCACATGCGCAACAGCGGCATCAAGGTTACGGATGTTTCCGAGCATACGGGTTTTCCGGAAATGATGGACGGACGCCTGAAAACCCTCCATCCGAAGATTCACGGAGGGATACTCGCCATCCGGGATAACAAATCCCACATGGAAGCGGCAACAAAACACGGTATCGGCCTGATCGATATGGTGGTCATCAACCTGTATCGCTTCGAGGATACGGTAGCGAAAGAGGGTTGCAAACTGGAAGAGGCTATCGAGAACATTGATATCGGCGGACCGACCATGCTGCGGGCGGCGGCAAAGAATCACCGGTTTGTCAGCGTGGTCACGGACCCTGCCGATTATGAAACGATCCTGGCGGAAATGAAAAAGACCGGGGGCAAGGTATCGGAAGCGACCAACTTCGCCCTGGCCGTGAAAACGTTCCAGCTGACCGCGCGGTACGACGGCGCCATTTCCAATTACCTGGGCGCCATAAGCCCCGACAAACAGGAAAAGAAGCTGTTTCCCGACACCTTCACCATCCAGTTCGCCAAGGCGCAGGATCTCCGCTACGGAGAGAATCCGCACCAGCAGGCGGCTTTTTACCGGGAACGGGACGCCTCCCTGTCGGCCCTTTCCAATGCCCGGCAGATCCAGGGCAAGGAACTATCGTACAATAACATCATGGACAGCGACGCGGCCTGGCTGGCCGTGTCCGATTTCGATCTGCCCGCCGCCGTAATCATCAAGCATGCCAATCCCTGCGGCGCCGCCACGACGAGCGCCGACATCTCGGATGCCTACCTGAAGGCCCTGGCAACCGATCCCGTCTCCGCCTTTGGCGGCATCGTGGCGCTGAACCGGCCCGTGAATGCAAAAACGGCAGAGGAACTGGTCAAAATTTTCCTCGAAGTCATCATCGCCCCGGGTTTCGATAAAGAAGCACTGGCCCTGCTCAATGCAAAGCAGAACCTGCGTGTCCTGGAGATACCGCCTTCCTGCAGCAACCGCCGTCTGGGCTACGACTTCCGGCGTGTCGCGGGCGGGCTTTTGATACAGGATCGGGACAGCGAAGAATTCGACATCAGGAAGGCGCAGGTCGTGACCAAACGGGCGCCTACGGAAGCGGAATATGCGGCCCTCGATTTCGGCTGGCGGGTGGTAAAGCACGTCAAATCAAACGCCATCGTGTATGCGACGAAAGACCAGCTGGTGGGCGTGGGAGCCGGTCAGACGAGCCGGGTGGACTCGGTAAAGATCGCCGGGATGAGGGCCATTCTCCCCACACGCGGGTCGGTCATGGCCTCGGATGCCTTTTTCCCCTTCCGGGACGGTCTCGATCTCGCCGCCCAGGCGGGCATCACGGCCGTCGTGCAGCCCGGCGAATCCATCCGGGACAAGGATGTGATCAAGGCGGCTGATGAACACAACATGGCGATGATATTTACCGGCAGGCGGCACTTCAAACACTAACGGCTTCGGAAAATCCCCTCCCCCTCTTTGGAAAGGGAGGGGAGGCGGGATTTCAGACCCCTTAAACGACACATTTACTAAGGGAGACCGATTATCATGAAAAAGAGCAAACAGGCGCCCGTTGTCAGCGTCGTCATGGGGAGCGATTCCGACTTCACCGTTATGGAGGAAACCGTCAAGGCGCTCGATTCTTTCGGGGTCCCTTTTGAAATATTCCTGACATCCGCGCACCGTTCCCCGGAAAGGACTTCCTCCTTCGCCGGGAAGGCGGCCGCACGGGGGATCAGGATCATCATTGTAGGGGCGGGCGCGGCGGCCCATCTGGCCGGTGTTATCGCCGCCCACACACCGCTCCCCGTCATAGGGGTCCCCATTGACGCAACGGCGCTCAGGGGCTTGGATGCCCTCCTGGCCACCGTGCAGATGCCGGGCGGCATCCCCGTGGCCACCATGGCCATCGGCAAGGCGGGCGCAAAAAACGCCGCCCTGCTTGCCGTGCGCATCCTTGCCCTGGAGGAAAAAAGCCTGCAAAAAAAGTTGAGTTCCTACCATGAGGACATGGCTTACGATGTGGAAAAGAAACACAAAAAACTGACGAACTCGTAGTAAAGTCGTCTTCAAACTCCCATGCCGGAAATAATAAAAATCGCCCCGGACGACCCTGATGAACGGCTCATTGCCCGTGCTGTCAGGATTATGGAAGAAGGCGGGGTGATCGTCTATCCCACCGAGACCTTCTACGGGCTCGGCGCAAACGCAGAAGATGAAGAGGCGGTGGAGAGGATATTCCTGATTAAGGGACGGGACGCGGGAAGTCCCCTGCCCGTAATCATAGGGAGCGAGAAGGAGCTGGCACTTTTCACGGAAGAAATCCCCCCCAAAGCCAGGCTCCTTATGAGAGAGTTCTGGCCGGGGGCGCTTACCCTCGTTTTCCGGGCATCTCCCCGCATACCCGTTCGCCTCACGGCGGGTACGGGCAAAATCGGCATCCGCATCTCCAGTCACCCCCTGGCGGCCATGCTGGCAAAAAGCATGGCGCATCCCCTCATTGCCACCAGCGCCAACCCTTCCGGCTCACCGTCATGCACCCGTGCTCGGGAAGTAATCCGTTGCCTGGGAGACCGGATTGATGCCGTGATTGATGGAGGTGAAACAGCCGGCGGTCATGGCTCGACGATTCTGGATGTCACGGTGGACCCGCCCGCCCTCCTGAGAGAGGGAGCTATCCCTTCCGTACTTTTCCAAAACGTGTTTAAAAAAACGTAAAAAGCAGAATTTCCATAAAAATCACCGCATGTTGCGACAAGTTTTGGCTTGACTTTTGCGGGAGAAAATGTAAGAAAAAACACCTTTGGGAACTGAAACACCGGGAAAATACTTCCTCATGGTGTTCAAGACAAGTCGTTCCGCAATTCCTATTAAATTATTTCAATTATTACGGAATGTCTTACTTTAAGGTAGGCGTATTAAAGTTATTAAACAGGCATAATAATTGCTTGTTTCTTGTTTAACGTTTCGGAAAGGACCGGAAATGAAAAAAGCGCCGCTCTTTTTTTCGTACCTGCTTGCCTTCTTTATCATTATGAATTTCGTTCCCGATGCCCTGGGCGCACAGCCCATCTCCCTGGACGAGGGGATAAGCCAGTACCGGGAGGAAAATTACGAAGAGGCAATCGAGATTCTGACAAAGGTGCGGGAAAAAGAGCCCTCGTCCTCGCTGGCGGCTTTTTACCTCGGCATGGCCTTCAAGCAGACGCTGGACTATGAAAAGGCCGTCGCCAATCTGCGCGATGCCGTCACCCTGCCCCCCGGTGTCAAGAATGCCCTGGTGGAGCTGATCGGCGTCCTGTATGAGACGGGGAAAACCGACGAGGCGAAACGGTGGATACAGGTGGCCGAAAAGGAGAAGCTCGTCACGCCGAACCTTGTGTACCTGAAGGGATTGATCCTCGCCAAGGAAAACAAAAACCGGGAGGCGATCGAGGCCTTTGAAACGGCGCAAAAAATGGACCCCGGCCTGTCCCAGACCTGCGAATTCCAGATCGGCATCTGCTATCTCAACGAAAAAAAGCTGGAGATGGCAAAAATCCGTTTCCAGACGTCCGTTGCCAAAGACCCCCTGTCCGACTGGGCCAGTTATGCCCGTCAGTACCAGGACGTGGTGGAACAGACCATGTACCAGGAAAGGCCCCTGCGGCTGACCATCGGGCTCTTCGCCGGCTATGACACCAATATCGTGTCCAAACCCACGGAAGAATCCGTCGCCGGGGGCATCACCGACGAGAGCGGCTCCGTCCTTAACTCGTCGGCGAGGGTGGACTATATCCCCAAGCTCGAAGGCGCCTGGCTTTTCAATGCCCAGTACGCCTTTTCCTCCACCATAAACTCGCGACATACCCATTCCCACGATTCTCTATCGAACAGTTTTTTTCTTTCGCCGGGATACAATTTCGGCCGGTTCGCCCTTTATTTCAACATGGGCTATACGAACACCCTCTTGCGAAACGATCCCAACGTCAACTCAAGCACCGATTCCGAATCCAACCCCGGCTACAAGCGATACCTCGATTACACAACCTTCGGCCCGGCGCTGCGATTTTTCATCAGCCAGACCAACAACCTGGAATTCTTCGTCGGTTACGACAAGAAGGAATACTTCAACCAGAAAATATCCTCGAACGAGTCGGATAAGGATGTGACGGGAGTTCGAGCGTACGCGAGCTGGATCTGGCTCTTCAGGGAAAATGCCTTCCTGAACCTGCGCTACGAATTCAACAAGGATCACGCGGACGGAATCTGGTGGGAAAATGAAGGGAACCGTTTCACGGCAAACGTGAGCATCCCCCTGCTTGATCAGGAGCGGACAAAGCGTTTCGGTGCACTGAGCCTCCAGCTCACGGGAGGGGCATTTTTTCAGGATTTCAAGTTCGATCAGTCTTACCAGGAAAAAGACGGGTCAACTCAAAACATAACCCGAAGAGACAAGGTCTTTAACGGTTCAGTCGGCCTCAACTGGGTCTTCTGGAAAGATACCAGCCTCATCGTGCAGGTTACCAGAACAAAGGCCGATTCCAACATCCCCGCCTATGAATATACCCGGAACCTCTATTCGGCGGGGTTTGAATTCAGATTTTAATATGTCCGGCCGTGCGCATGAAGAACGGTAAAACAGCGGGAGGCATTATGAAAACGAAATCCATACTGATCGCTTTATTGGCGCTCGCGCTGGTGTTCCCCTCGCTTGCGGGCGCTGCCGCCGTGGGAAAGCTGACCAGCGTGGAAGGCAGGGTGGACATCACCGGCCCCGGCAGGGAGGCAAAACCGGCGAACCTGGGAGACCCGTTGAACGTGGGCGATATTATCCGCACCAAGAGTAAATCGCGGTGCGAGATCACCTTCACCGACGGGAACATCCTCCGGCTTGCCGAAAACACGCGCCTCAAGATTACGGAATACCTCGCCGAACGGGACCGGCGCAGCGAGATTCTGAACCTCTTCCGCGGCACGATACAGAGCATCGTCCAGAAGTTTGCCGGCGCCGACCCCGACAAGGTTAGCCGCTACGAAATCCACACCCCCACGGCGGTCGCCGGGGTGAGGGGCACCAATTTCTTTGCCTACCATCAGGCGGGAATCACCGGCGCCATCTTCAGGGAAGGGACGGGATACGGCTACAGCATCAACCGGCCGCAGGAGATCCATGCCATCATTCCCGGCCAGGCGATGGTGGTGACAAACCCCAACCTGCCCCCGGTGATCAGGACCGCCACGACCCAGGAACTGCAGCAGCTCCAGCAGGGGACGGCGCCGGGCGGTTCCCAGGGCGGCGAACCGGGGACATCCGGTACTGGTTCGGGTGGACCTGTCCTTCCACCTCCGCCACCACCGCCACCGCCGCCGCCACCGCCGCCGCCACCGCCGCCGCCACCGCCACCACCGCCGCCGGTTCCCTTTGAATCCCCGGGCACACCCCTGAAGGGAACGATTGACGAGACGAACACGACCTTTACCCATAAGATTGACAATGCTGATTTTTCCGGCACGAAAAAGACAACGACCGATATTACCACGAAAGTGAGCGGCACCACCCGTGACGCCAACCCCGTTGACGCCGCGGGCGGGCACCTACGCGGCACCATAGACGAAACGCCCCAGACCAGCTTTGCCGGATATTTCATGGGCAATCCTGAAGGATCGGACACGGCGAGGGCGCTTAAGGACCATCTATGTGTCGGGCACGAACGCCGGTTTCTTCTACGGCCCCATTTCCGGCAGCTTTACCGGGAATACCTTTACCGGCACGGGTACGGCCAAACAGGATGAGAGAGGCACCACTGCCGTTGCCGCCGCCGACCTTGAGAGCACGATGGACGCCTCGACCTGGGATCTCGGCCTGCCGCTTTTTGGCGATGTAACGGTAAACGCGAATTCAACCCTGACCGTTTCAGCCCACGCCGCGGAAAAAGAATTGCGCGGCATCACGGTCACGGGCGGGAAAAAACTCGTCGTGTGGGGCGTAATATCAAACGGCGGCACCTATCAGAATCTGAGCGGCTCCCCGACCCTGTCGGCATATTTCGGCACATCCGGTTCCATAGGGACAAACAAGTACCAGATGCTCACAAAAGACAAACTCTCCGGCAGTGACAATTCCGCGGGACAGGTAACCTTGAGCGGCTCACTTGACTACATGGACAGGAACTACCTGGGAACGATCAGGTTCGATTACAACGGCTACAACGCGAGTTCAGGCGGCTACCGAAGCATCGGCGCCGGCGACATCACGCTTGATTCCCTCGCCTGGAGCGGCAACATCGCCCCGGACAACAAAAGCTATGGCCTCTACAGTGTGAGCGGCGCCGGCATCAGCGGCCAGGGCGACACCGCCGGAGGACTCGCCGGAGGACTCGCCTCTCCCTGGAGCGGCACGCCCGGCCTGACCTATATGGGGGCATATACGCCTTCCGGCGGCCAGGGCCCCTATGTCTGGACGGCGCCTCTGTACAGTTACAACGCGTCCCAGGCCAGCAAAACCACCGCCGACGGCGGGGCATTCTTCGCGCTCACCGGCGGCATGTGGCGGGATAAGACTTTTAACGCCGACATCTACGGACTTTACGTATCGCCCACGGGAAAAGCGGGCATTCTGAAGGGCCCGCTCACGGGAAATTACTACCCCGATATCACCATGTACCGGGCGGACGGATCATGGACGGCGGTTGAGCTGGGAAGCGGCCGGTCAACCGCAGACATAACCGGCATAAACATAACCACCCCCTACGCCAGCATGGACAGCACCCTCGGCACCGCTTTGGTAAGCGGCAGCTTCAGCGGCGGGAGCTTCGTGCAGGCAACGGGGGGAACGACATACCAGGCATGCGCATACACCGTGCCGGACCGCAAGTGGGGGATAACGCAGGCGATCATCGGCGGCACCTTCACGGGCACGCCGCCCGATACGTGGTATCTCGGAACAGACTATATCAATTCCGGCAATACCATTGCCACCGGCTCGGAAACAATCGGTAAACCGGCAGGGGCGGCGGGGAAATTGCTTGGCGATACCCGCGGCTTCGCCGCCGACATCACCGCAACGCCCTTTACCTGGATTAACGTTGGAGAAACCATCGGCACGTACAATTTATCCGCGCTTACCTGGCAGGCCGTTCAGATTGCCGCGTATGTCGATACGAGCACCTTTCTTACACTGGCGCAGACCGACGCCGGACGGGCCACGCTTCAGCAGCTCAACATTCCTGCCATCGAGGTGGGAAAGACGACTCTCACCGGAAATGGGCCGAATGCATCCACGCAGGGCAACCTTTCCGTAACGATGAGCAACGTTACGTTCTTCGCCTCTTCTGCCGGCGGGGCGCCGCGGATCTGGGCGACAAACGGGGTTACGGGCAGCTACGACACCGCTTACGGCTACGCCAACACTACCGTTCCTCTTACGGGAAACGGCCTGACGACGAATTTTAATGTAAAGACGTGGGATACGGCAGGCGGGAAATGGCTTTCTACGGTGACGAACGGAGGCGGCACCTACAGCGGCACGGGCAGCATGAACGGCTCCGTTGTCGAGTTCCGCGGCGCGGCGGCCGGGACGATAAACACGGGCGCCGGTACGATTGCAGGCACCGCGGCCGGCACGGCGAAATAAACGGGCGGGACACCGATAACGCAAAAGGGGCGCAGATTTCAAAAACCTGCGCTCCTTTATTCTTTCGCTTAAGGAGAATTCCTCCTTAGAAAAGGGATACCGCTACGGCAGCAACCTCTCCGCCCCCACCGGCAGAGCCGTTATTTTTGCCATGCCCGGCGGGACATTGGCAAACACGATCATAAAGGGTATCCGGGCATTTTCCGCGAGCTGCTCGTTGGAGGTATTCCTTCCCTGGGGAAGGGAAAGCACCTTCTGCATGTCGTCTTCCGTCAGGGAAGCAAGCTCCTCATCGGTCAGGACGTTGCCGCAGGAGGAAACGCGGTCGCCCAAAGCGGCGCCTGCCGCGTCATACATCCTTCCCCGCACCTGGACCTTGGAAATGACAAACGGCGACTGGTTCAAGGCCGTGCCCTCAACGACCCGCAGGTCGCCCAGAAGCATGTTCTTGACGACGCGCTGTTTCAGGTCCTGAATCCTGACCTGGCCGACGCTGAAATCTTTTTGCCTATGGCTCGTTCCCGCGATCTTATCAACCAGGGGCAGGGACGAAGCCCATTCCGTCAGCGCCTCTCTGTCAAAGGAGCGCGACAGACCCTGCCCGCCCCACGGCGAAAACAGCCACAGATACAAACCGCCGATCACGAGGACAAGCACTATCAAATATAACGCCGCTCTCCTGAAGCCCGACCCCTTCCGATCCTCTTCCGGCCACGTTTCACCTTCACCATCCTCCGGCACGGATTCTTCCCCTGCGGCGGCAAATGGCATGCCGGGGGGTTCCATCCCGCGTGACTCGGACGGCGCTGCATCAACCCCGGCCGCGCGCCTTTCCTCCATCACCACTACCGGCTCTCCCCCGAAAGCGGCCGGTTCTCTGTCCCCCGCACCGGGGAAGCGCTCCGCGGCAGGATGCGGAGAATCTTCGCTTCTTGAGGAACTGCGATCGTTCGGCATTTGCCCGCCCGCCCCGTCATGCGCCGCGGGGGATGCGCCCGCTGTCGGGTCCGCCGGGGGAATCTCCGCCTTTTTTTCCTTTATCGGGTTATCCTGGAAAAAAATATTCTTGCAGACGCTGCAGCGCACCCACGCGCCCTCCCCGCTGATAACCGCCTCGTCAAACCTGAATTTGGTTTCGCATTTTTTGCACTCGACAATCATAGCTGCTCCCCTTCACCGATCTCACTGACAAGCCACACATCCGGAAAAAAACGGGACATTTCGTTAAAATCGAGACCATAGCCCACGACAAAGCCGTCCTCAATGGTAAAACCCACATAATCAGCCTCAAAGGACACCCTGCGTCTCCCCCTCTTATCAAGAAACGCGCATACTTTCAACGTCCGCGGATCCCGCTCCTTCAGCCAGTTGACGAGAAAGGAAAGGGTGCATCCCGTATCAACGATGTCTTCCACGATAAGCACGTCTTTCCCCCTGATGGAGGTGTCCAGGTCTTTCGTGAGCAGGACCTTCCCCGTGCTCGCCGCCCCGGCGCCGTAGCTCGCCAACCGCACAAAATCCACCCGGCAGGGTATGCTCATAGAGCGGATCAGGTCCGCCATGAAGATGAACGCCCCTTTCAGGACGCCGATGACGATTAGATCCCTCTCCTGATACTCATGGGAAATGACGCGGGCGAGCTCACGAACCCGCTTTTCGATGACGTCCCTGGTAAAGAGGATCTCTTTTTTCATGGATCGAATCCCTCCGTCGTTTTCCGCCGCCCGAACGTTCTCCGTTATAGAGGAGACCCGTCAATACAATAGGGCGATTTTCCCCCGCAAACCGCAGGGGGCTTTCAATCAACGTTTTGGTAGCTTGCTACGAAGGCATCAATGTTGGCCTGGATCATGTCCTCCGCGCGCCTGACCTCTTCCCCCTTCCTGAACTCTGAACACAAGCTCAGGAAAATGGCATCAAAACGAGATCGCCCGCAGCCAAGGGCCGCATAATCAATGCGGCTGATCATGTACTGGGAACCGTCGAAATAGTATTTCCCGAAACGGTTGGCCGCGTCGTTCCGGAATGGCCAGGAAATCTTGAACGAGAAGAATCGGCGCGCGATCTCCCGGAGTGCGCCGCCTTCAAACCGCGACGGCGGCGGCATCTCATACACCCCTTCGCTGATCAGGCGAAAATAATTTTTTACGAGATCAATATCGGTCAGGCAGAGCCCGTAGAGATACCAGTCGTCAAGGATGTGGATAAGCGCCTGCTTCTCCGCGTCGGAGATGTAGTGGTACGAGGGGCACAAATGCCCCGCGCAGAGTTCCTTCCCGTAGAAAGAAACATCCCGCATGTCCGTGCCCCCGTTCCGGAGGGGATGGAGCAGGCACCCCACGCGCTTCTCTTCGTCGTCGAGGAAGCCCAGGTATTCGCAGCAGTAAATCTCCTCGTACCGTTTCGTTTGATCCTCCGCCGATTTCGTGGCCTCGGAAAAAGAGGGGATATCGTCAAGCCCGCGGACCATCCCCTGAAAGCGCCGCGTCCGACTCTTCAACCGCTCCACGAGTGACTCCGCGCTACTGTCGGCCCAGTTGTAGAGACCGCAGCAGGCGCCGCAGGACTTGCCCGCATCGGGCTGGCAGAGATGGATAAAGGCGTGCTCGTGCATCGGTCAGCACATTCCCCCCGCTGGTCGAGTTTCTATCGTTAATGATGTTAGTTATGAGACCCGCAGCAAGGGCAGAACAGCGTCCCCGCCGAGGGAGCCATAGTATATACGAGGAATAAAATTGCAGGTCAAGACCAAAGATGGTAAAGAAGCTTTTTTCGTGGCCCCGTGGTGTAGCAGGCTGCTGAGAAAGTTGTTTTTACAGGCTGCTCAAAAATGTCCAGATGCAAGGCCCCGAAACCTTAAGGAGCGAGACGTACTTCATCGTACGTCGCAGCGACGAAAGGTGAGGAAACACAGCAGACGACGTCCCCGCGAAGGCGTGGGATGGGCATTTTTCAGTAGCCTGATAGAGGATAAGAGAATGAACTGGGAAGACATACTGCCGCACGTGGAAAAGCCGAGCCGGTACATCGGGGGGGAAATCCATGCGTCCCGAAAAGACCGGCGCGCCTGCAGGCTCGCTATCGCCCTCGCCTTCCCCGATACGTACGAGGTCGGCATGTCGCACCTCGGAATCCAGATTCTCTACTCCATCTTGAACGGCAATCCCGCCATTGCCGCCGAACGGTGCTATGCCCCCTGGCCGGACATGGAAGAGGCGATGCGGAGACACCGCCTGCCCCTCTTCTCGCTGGAGTCGCACACCCCCCTGCATGAATTCGACATCGTCGGTTTCTCCCTTCAGTATGAACTGTCCTACACAAACGTCCTCAACATGCTGGAACTGGGCGGCATCCCCCTCAGGAGCAACGACCGCGGGGAGAACCATCCCGTTATCATCGCCGGCGGCCCCTGCGCTTTCAATCCGGCGCCCATGTCGGACTTTATTGATGCCTTTGTGATCGGCGAGGGAGAAGAAGTGGTCTCGGAAATCGCGATGGCCGCCCTGGAGGCGAAGGAAAAGGGACGGTCGCGTCGGGACATCATCGCCGCCCTGGCCGCCATCGAGGGTGTTTACGTGCCCGCCCTGCATACCGGCGGAGAACGCATCAAGAAGAGGCTTGTCGTTTCGCTCGACACATGGCTCCCACCGCCGAAACCCTTGGTGCCCCTCATGAAAACCATCCATGACCGCATCACGCTGGAAATTGCGCGCGGCTGCACGCGGGGATGCCGTTTCTGTCAGGCGGGGATGGTGTGGCGGCCGGTCCGGGAACGGAACCCCCGGTTCCTCGAACAGGCGGCCGAAGCGCTGCTCGCGGTGACGGGTTACCGCGAAATCTCGCTTCTCTCCCTCAGCTCCGGCGACTACGGATGCATTGAGCCGCTCCTCGCCTCCCTGATGGATCGGTACTACGAGAAGCGCGTGGCGTTGGCCCTTCCGTCGCTCCGCGTGGAAACGCTGAGCGCGAATCTGATCGAGGTGATAAAGCGGGTGCGCAAAACGAGCTTCACCCTCGCCCTGGAAGCGGGCACCCAGCGGCTCCGGAACATCATCAACAAGGGCAACACGGAGGCGGACCTGCTTGCCACGTCGCAGCGGGTTTTTGAGGCGGGCTGGAAATCCGTCAAGCTCTATTTCATGCTGGGACTGCCGGGCGAACAGGACGAAGACCTGGAGGGAATCGTGGACCTCGGTTACAAGGTCATGCGCGAAGGGAAGAACAGAAAACAGGTTACGCTCAGCCTGTCCACCTTCGTGCCGAAACCCCACACGCCCTTCCAGTGGCAGCGCCAGATCACCCTGGAAGAGACCTTGAGAAAACAGGAATACCTGAAAGGGCGCCTGCGCAACCGCCACGTGAATGTCAAATGGCACGACAGCCGCATGAGTCTGCTCGAAGGGATGTTTTCACGGGGTGATGAGCGGCTCGGCATCCTGATCGAGAAGGCCTTCCGTCTCGGCTGCCGCTTTGACGGCTGGTCCGACCGCTTCCGTTTCGACCTGTGGGAAAAAGCCATGGAGGAGATGAATATCAGAAGTGAGGATTACCTGCGGGAGCGGGGGATAGAGGAAGCCTTCCCCTGGGACCGGATCGTCTGCGGCGTGAGCAGGGGATTTCTCCGGGAAGAGGCGAAGAAGGCATTGACCGGCGAACTGACGCCCGATTGCCGTGCCGGCAACTGCGGCGACTGCGGCGTCTGCGACCATACAACGATCAGCCCCGCCATCGTTTCGCCTTCCTTAGCCATAAGCGCGGGAAACGCGGCAGACACGCCGGCAGTAGCTTCCCCGGAGCCGACGCGGTTGAGATTCAAATTCACCAAACGGGGTATCGCCCGTTTCCTCTCCCACCTGGAGGTTTCTGCCGCCCTCATCCGGGCCATCAACCAGGGTGGGCTTTCGTTCGTCTACTCACAGGGGTTCCACCCCCACCCCAGGTTGTCCTTCGCCATTGCCACCTCAGTGGGCATGGAAAGCGCGGGGGAATTCGCCGACATGACCATCGAGGACATTCCCGCCGACTTCTATCACCTGCTGGGGAAAATCAACGCCGCCCTGCCGGAAGGACTTAAGATACTATCCGCGGAGGAAACGCCCGCGAATGGCCCTTCACTCTCGGAACTGCTGAGGGGCTTCGAATACGAGGTTTCCCTTCCTCCGGAATTTGCCGACGATGATTTCACCGGGTTAGAGGAACACAGAGGACAATTCCTCCGGAAAGAAACGTTTACGATCGCGAAGGAAAAGGAGGGGAAAACCATCATCAGGGACATACGGCCCCTCGTGAACGGCATAACCCTCGACCGGGAGAACCGTCGTCTCCATATCTCGCTCAGCATTATAAACGGCACGAGCGTGAAGCCCGCCGATATTCTCACGCGGGCCCTCGGCATGGACGCCGACGACGCGAAAACGATGCGCATCCTGAAAACGGACACGCACTTTGCGAAAGACCGGTTCGGCTGATGTATCTTCCTATGGGCAATAGGTAATTCCTCATCGTCCTTGACTTAGATATTGTTCCAATTTAGAATCCATGCACTTGAGGAATATTCCCGGAATTAATTCGATACAGGGAATTGAAATGCAGAAACTCACGGTTGCACTTCTGAAGGCCGAAGCCAAAGCTTTTGGCAAAAACGAGCTATAGCATTTTTGATGATCATCATCAGCTCAACAACGATTGTCCTCAGTTTCCTGATGATAGCCGCCCATTTCTTTCGCGGCGGATATCTCCTGCCAGCAGCGGTATCGCTATTTCTGCCATTCTTCTTGCTGATAACCGAAAGATGGGCGGCGAGGGTCGTTCAGGTTGCATTGTTTATTGCGGCGATAGAATGGGTGAGGACTGCAATTGCAATAGCGCAGGAACGTTTATCGCTGGGTCAGCCCTACCTCAGGATGGTATTCATCTTGGGCGTGGTAATTATTATTGCCGTATTGTCGGCTGCAGCGTTTTATCTTCCCGCAATGAGCCGCCGGTACAAGCTGAAGTAAATCCCCCCTTCACCTTTGCGAACGGGGAATCGAATTGAAGCTCCCCTTAAGCAAGCTCACGGGAAATGTGAGCGAATGCAAAGGACGGAGCCTCCCGGCGGAGGTGAAACGACATGGCCGTGGGGATGGTTGGATCACAAAAAAAGAAGAACGAATTTCTCGAACAGTACCTCGCCGAAATGATCGTTCATTTCTTCCTTCATAATGCTGAGCGCCTCAAAGGTTTCTTTTTTCTTTTTATAGGGACGCTCGGAAGTAATAGCGTCATAAACATCGGCGATGCTGCAGATGCGCGCGTATTCGTGGATCTCGTTTCCCTTTAGTCCGTTTGGATACCCCTTGCCGTTATTCCATTCGTGGTGCTGCAGCACGATAATTCTGCTTTCTTTGGTCAGCTGATCTGTATCCGACAATATTTTATATCCCAGGAAGGGATGGGTTTTCATTTCCTTCCACTCCTCCTCGTCCAACTTCCCCGGCTTGTTGATGATATCCGGATTGATGCGGGTTTTGCCGATGTCGTGGAGGAAAAAGCCGGCGCCCAGTTCATGCATGTCATGTGCAGATGAGTTTTTATAAAGGGATTTTGCAAGCATGACGGAGAAAACCCCCACCCTCACTGAATGGGTATAGGTATAAAAATCATGGCTGGTAATCGAAAGGAGGTACTTTGAGGTCTCATCATCCGAAATGATCAGATCAACGATTTCCGAAATTCCCGCCTTTACCTCTTGGATACTTTCCGCCGTAGGCGTCTCTAAAACTGCGGACATTATCGTAAGTGACGATTTGTATACGGCCTCCGCCTTTTTTTGGGGAGGGAGATTCTTGTCATGGATAGCCTCTCTGAGTTCGGGAAGCATCAGCTTTTCCGCTTCCCAGGTATGGGGAAGAATTATGTCCTTGTAGCCCTCCGTCGGCGCATTCTTATCTGCTATTATTACCGTAACCGGCGCTCCTGTATCTCCTGTTTTCGAAGCTGACGGGGACGCCGCTTTGCTTGTCTTCTCCGGGGCGACCTTTTTATCAGGGATTTTCTCCTCCAGAGTGGGGTCTATCAAGACTTCTTTCAAACCCCATTTGATAATGGTCCTGATTTCATCCTCGGAGGTAATGTTGAATTTATTTTTTAGAAAGGGATGTCTAAACCAGGATGTGGGAAGAATGACGTACATTCCTACTTTTAAATCCCGCGCTTTTATTTTTTTCTCCATTTCCGATCAGGTTCCTTCGCTATTCCGCCCACACGACGGTTAATCGTTTTGCGATTCATCCGCTTTTGCCAGGTCTCCGGTAAGCGGCTCCGGTACGATGCGGCAGTATAAAGAGAAGCGTTACTCCTGTAAAGCCCTTTTATTTTTTGTCCATGACGGGATACGATCGCGCCGGAAACAGGAAAACTCTCCGCCCCTCCTGGCGGGTCGCTTCCCCATGGAGCTACCCCGGTCGTTATAAATTCTATTGACAAACGGTGGCAATTTTATGTATGGTACCGGTTCAAATCATTTCGGGCGGGTATTAACTATGTACGCAATCATAAAAACGGGAGGAAAACAGTACCGTGTCTCCGAGGGAGAGGTGCTGAATATCGAAAAGATAGAGGGAAATAGGGGGGATGCCGTGGTCTTCAGCGAGGTGCTGATGGTGGCCCGGGAAGGAAACATCAATGTGGGAACACCCCTCGTTGCCGGGGCAAAGGTGGTAGGCGAAATCGTCTCCCAGACGAAGGCTCCCAAAATTAACGTCTTCAGGATGAAGCGGAGAAAGGGTTTCCACAAGAAAACGGGGCATCGCCAGCCACTTACGATCCTCAAGATTAAGGAAATTACGGTTTAAGCGGAGGACAACATGGCACACAAGAAAGGACAGGGAAGTTCCCGGAACGGCAGGGACAGCAACCCCCAAATGCGGGGGATAAAAGTATACAGCGGCCAGGCAATCCATGCCGGTTCTATCATCGTTCGCCAGCTCGGCACGAGAATACACCCGGGCAACAATGTCGGTCTGGGAAAGGACTACACCATTTACGCCATGATTGACGGCGTGGTAAAATACGAACGTCTGGATAAGAAAAGAAAAAAGGTCAGCGTTTACGCTTCATAAGGCATCTGGAAACGGCAAGCGGAATCACCCTGGTTGCCTTTTTAACATAAGCGCAAGCAATCTTCTCTCGGCAGAAAAAGAGGCACTTTTACAGTGCCTTTTGTTTTTTGTGTATGGCAATGAAACCGCATCTCCACGGAGAATAGGCCCCTACTCTCATGAAATTCATAGATGAAGCAAAAATATACGTAAAGGCGGGTGACGGCGGGAAGGGCTGCGTCAGTTTCCGGAGGGAAAAATTCGTCCCTCGCGGAGGCCCCGACGGCGGGACAGGCGGAAAGGGCGGCGACGTAATCATCCGGGCCTCCGCCGGCAGCCGGACTCTCCTCGATTTAAAATACCGGCAGCACCACGTGGCACGGCGCGGAGGTCACGGAGAGGGGAGCAATCGGAGCGGGCGCGACTCGGAGGACGTGCTGATAACCGTTCCCGTGGGCACCCTTATCAAAGACGCCGAAACGGGGGAGCTGCTGGCGGATCTGACCGCGGACGGCCAGGAGTTCACAGCGGCAAAGGGGGGAATCGGCGGGCGCGGCAATGCTTGTTTCGCCACATCCACCAACCAGGCCCCCCGCTACGCCCAGGAAGGAATAAAAGGCGAAGAGCGAACCCTCACCCTGGAACTCAAGCTTCTCGCAGACGTGGGAATCGTCGGCCGCCCCAACGTGGGGAAATCAACCTTCATCTCAAAAGTCTCGGCGGCGCGCCCCAAGATCGCCGATTACCCGTTCACCACGCTGGCGCCGAATCTGGGCGTCGTCCGGTACGGAGACGACAAAAGCTTCGTCATTGCCGATATACCGGGCTTGATCGAAGGGGCCCATGCGGGAACGGGCATGGGGATGCAGTTTCTTCGGCATATAGAACGGACGTCCGTTCTCCTGCATATCCTCGACATCGCGGATGAGGAATTCCGGGGCGCTTGGCACGACTTTGAAACGATCAACCGGGAACTGGCCCTGTTCAGCCCGGCGCTGATGGAAAAACCGCAGATCGTGGCGATCAACAAAATTGACTTGCCTATCGCGCAAGAACGGCTTAAAAAAGAAATCGGCATCTTTAAGAAAAAGAAAATAACCGTCCTGCCTTTTTCCGCCGCAACGGGTGAAGGCATCAGGCCGGTCATAAACGCTATCACGAGGGTCCTGGAAAAGACGAAGGCACGTTAAAGGAATAATGAAGAACATCCGAAACGACATCTTGGCAAACGTGAAAAAAGTGATCGTCAAAATCGGCAGCGCCGTGCTCACCGGCAAAGACGGTCTGGATCTGACCATCATTGAACAACTGGTTGATGAGCTCGCCGGACTTACAAAAAAAGGCTGCCAGGTGGTAATCGTCACCTCCGGGGCGATTGCGTCGGGCAAACATCGGATGGGAATAATGGGTGCGTTGAAGAGCATGCCCCAGAAGCAGGCTGCCGCCGCCATCGGGCAGGGGCGGCTCATGCGCCTCTATTCGACGGCCTTCGCAAAGCACGGCCTGTACGTCGCCCAAATCCTCCTTACCCTGAGCGACCTGACGGACAGGAAACGGTTCCTGAACATCCGCAATACCCTCTCCACGCTTATGGAATGGGGGGTCATTGCGATCATCAATGAGAATGACACCGTGGCCATAGACGAAATCAAGTTCGGCGATAACGACACTCTCACCGCCATGATCGCCCCCCTGGTTGACGCCCACCTAGTCATCAATCTTACCAGTACGGAAGGTCTTTACAGCGGCAATCCCTCGTTATCGGATGATGCCAGATTCATCCCGCTGGTAAGGGAAGTCACGGAGGAAATCGAGTCGGCCGCCACGGACGACACCACTGCCGCGGGACTGGGGGGCATGAAAAGCAAGGTGCGGGCGGCAAAGAAAATTACCGCCTACGGGATCCCTTACATTATCGCCCCCGGAAGAAAAAAAGGGGTCATTCAGGATATCTTTGCCGGAAAGGAACGGGGGACCCTCTTTCTGCCCGCGGACAAGCCCATGCACAGCAGGAAACACTGGATCGCCTTCACGCTCAGGTCGCGCGGCAAACTGTTCCTCGACGAAGGGGCACGGAAAGCCATTGTGGAGAAGGGAAAAAGTCTGCTTCCCTCCGGCATCGTCAATCTCGAAGGGAATTTTGAGATCGGAGACCCCGTAACCTGCGCCGATGCGGAAGGGGCGGCCTTCGCTACGGGTCTGGTCAACTACTGCGCGGCCGACATCAGGAAAATCATGGGGGTAAAGACCTCCGACATAGAGGCCCTCCTCGGCCACAAGGATTACGACGAGATAATACACCGGGACAATTTGGCGGTTACGAAACAACCGAGAAAACAAAAATGACGGCTTCGGCAAAAACGCCGCCCACAACCTGAAAAGCAGCGTGAAAAACCATGCGCAGACGCACGCAAGCGGGAAACATCGAGAGCTTAGGCGATATCCTGGGGAAGGTCCTGAAAAAGCGGAAAATTTCCCTGAACCTGTCTTTGAACCGGGAAGACAAGCGCCTCACGGCGGCATGGAACAAAGCGGTCGGTAACCGGATCGCCGTCCACACCCGTCCGGACAAACTGCAACGGGATACACTCTTTGTAAAGGTATCCGACTCCGTGTGGATGCAGCAGCTTCATTTCTTGAAGCAGGACATCCTGGGGAAAATCAATCAGCTGCTGGAAGGCAAAACGGTGACGAACATCCACTTCTCCCTGGGGAAGACGTCTCCCCTTCCCGCTGCGGAGGACAAACTGCCCGGCGCCGCTCGCCATTCCCTGAAGGCGAGAGACAAAAGGATGATCGAGGAAAATACCGCATCCATCGCCGATCCGGAACTCAAGGACATCCTGAAAAAGGTGATGACCCGGGAGATCTCCCGGCGCAGACTCAGGGAAGAGAAGAAAACTTCTGAAAGATGACGACTCGGGAAAAAGCCCCCCTGTGTCATTCCGTGGAGTGCAAGCGACGAGGAATCTTAAAAGATCCCTCGCTTTGCTTCGGGACGACTCGCAGACTCGGATTTCTCGCCGACGTTCGAAATGACATGACGGTAATATCCGGACTCTTTACGAGGTGTTCGAAGAAAGCTCTCTGAAGATGTCCTTCATGGCGGCGGTATATTCGCCATCCGGACCGTAAATGAGGAGCGGCGCCATGACCTCCAACTCCTCCCCTCCCCCCTTGACACCCTCGGCGAGAACAAATTCTCCTCCGGAAATGCAATCTGAATGCACCAGCCGCACTCTCTTGGGCTCCAGCCGTTCCGCGCGCATGCGGCACAACAATTCCACCATGCGTGTCGCCGGATAAATGATGAAGACGCGTCCCCCCGCCTTCAGGACATGGCGGGCGGCGGCCAGAAAATCCCCCAGGGAGCCTCTTATCTCGTGCCGCGCCGTCGCCTTCCGGTCATCGGGATTGATCCGGCCTGAATGAAGCTTCCGGTAGGGAGGATTGAAAACCACCGCATCAAAGGACTGGGATTTCATGACGGCGGCGATCTCCTTCACGTCTCCCGGCAAAAAAACGACCCGGTCATCCAGCTTGTTGAGGCGGGCGCTGCGCGTCGCCATCTCCACCATTTCCTCCTGGATATCCATGCCGGTCACCTTCCCGCAATCTCCGCGCTTCGCGAGAATCAGCGCAATCACGCCGGCGCCGGCGCCCATGTCCAGGATCTGGTCGCCGCTCTTCAATTTTACAAACTGGGAAAGGAGGAGTGCATCGAGGGAAAATCGGTATCCCTTTTTCTTCTGGAATATCTTGAGCGTTCCTCCCAGCAGGTCATCAACGGTTTCCTCTTCCCGGAAAAGATCGGCCATCGGACTACTCCAACGGGTAAACGAAGAGGCCGCTTAACAGTTTTGGTTCGAACCACGTGGATTTGGGGGGCATGACCCTGCCCTGGTCGGCGACTGTCATAAGCTGATCGAGCGATGTGGGATACAGGGAAAATGCGACCGCAAAGCCGCCCGAATCAACGAGCCTTTCCAGCTCCCCCATTCCCCTGACGCCGCCGATGAATTCAATCCTCCTGTCCGTTCTCGGGTCACGGATGCCGAGCACCGGTTCCAGCAGATGATCCTGGAGGATGGAAACGTCGAGACTTTTGAGCGGATCATTGCCGCAGGTGGCGCTTTCCCTGACTGAAAGCTTGAACCACCTGTCGTCCAGGTACATGCCGAACTCATGGAGGCGCCGCGGTGATTTTTCCGCAAAATGCTCTTCTACACGGAAACGGCCGGTCGCCTTTTGCAGAAATCCGGCAACGTCCAATCCGTTTAAGTCCCTCACCGCGCGGTTGTAGTCCATGATCCGAAGCTGGTCATGGGGAAAAATGACCGCCATGATGTGGTTGTACGGTTCATCACCCTGGCATTTCGGCGCCCGCGTCCTCCTTGTTTTTGCCACGGCGGCAGCGGCGGCGGCACGGTGGTGACCATCGGCAATATACAGCGTGTCCACCTTCGCGAATTCCGCCTGCACGGCGCGGATATCATTTTCTTCGCTCACGATCCAGACCGTATGCGCAACCCCGTCATCGGCGACAAAATCGTACTCCGGAGTTGTTGCGGAGGCGATTCTTTCCACAATGCGGTCCAGGGCAAGCCGCGACTTGTAGGTTAAAAAAACGGGGCCTGTCTGGGCATTGACCATGGTAATATGCTTGATCCGGTCCGTTTCCTTATCCGTTCTCGTAAGTTCATGTCGCTTAATCTTTCCCGATTCGTACTCCTCCACGCTTGCCCCCGCCACGATCCCTGTTTGCACATGGGAACCCATTTGTTGACGGTAGATGTACAGACATTCTTTTCTCTCCTGGAAGAGGATGCCCTTCTCCAGAAGATCGTGCAAGTTCATCCGTGCCATCCCATACACGTTGCCTTCGGGATAGGTCGGCACGTCCACCTCCGATTTTTCCACGCGCAGAAAACTCAGGTGCTTATTGTGGACAATCTCCCTTGCCTCTTCCAGGCTCACCACATCATAGGGGCAAGCCGCCACTTGCTTTGCCAATTCTCTCCAGGGCCTCAGCGCTTTAAACGGTACTATTTGGGACATGGCAAATTCTCCTCTTGCGCGATTTTTAACATACTGGCATACTGAAATCAACGCGAAAGCATCTATTCCAAAAGGAGAACATCGTCGCAAGCCGGCACTTCCCCTCTTATACCAGTAAGGACACACTATGAACGCAACGAGGGTCTTCATCCACGGCCTGGAAAGTTCCGGCCGGGGAGTGAAGGGAGAATTTTTCAGAAAACGATATCCCGATATGATCATCGAGGATTTTACCGGAGACCTTGCCGACCGGATGAATGCACTGAATATGCTCCTCGCGGATAAAACGGACATGATTCTGGTTGGTTCCAGTTATGGCGGGCTGATGGCGGCGATCTTCGCCTGCGAACATGAGGAACGGGTGAAAAAGTTGATCCTGCTGGCGCCGGCCGTAGGTCTGCCGGCATTCGGGCCCTTTCTGGATCGCCGGTTATCCGTTCCCGTGGAGGTCTTTCAGGGCAGTTTCGATAACGTGCTTCCCCTTGAACCCACCCGCGAAATCTGCAGCATGGTCTTTTCTCATCTGACCTTTATAGCGTTGGACGATGACCACTCCCTGCATCGCACCTTTGCCACGCTCGACTGGGACGTACTCCTGGAAGCGTCATGAGGTCCCCGTCAGACGGTAGAGAACAAGGAGAGAATAACGGTGAAAATCACGGTAAACGGAACGAAAGAAACCCTTTCGGCGCCGACAGATATTGACAGCTTCCTGCAAGAGAAAGGCATTGATCGGAAGGGGATCGTGGTGGAATTAAACCGAGAAATCATACCGCAGGGAGATTGGCCAAAAACGGTAATCGGAGAAAATGACTCCCTGGAAATTCTGCGGTTCATGGGGGGAGGTGCTGTAGCGTGGAGGACGCATTAAAAATAGGCGGGAAGGAACTTGAGAACAGGCTGTTCATAGGAACGGGCAAGTTCTCGGACAACCGCCTCATGGAAGAAGCGATCCGGCGCTCGGGCGCCCAAGTGGTGACGGTGGCGCTGCGCAGGATTGATTTTGAATCATCGCAGGAGAACATCCTGCAATACGTTCCCCATGAGTGCATCCTGATGCCAAACACATCGGGAGCCCGGAACGCCGGAGAGGCGGTCCGCATCGCCCGCGTCGCAAAGGCCTCCGGGTGCGGGAACTGGGTCAAGATAGAAGTGGTGCCGGATCACAAATACCTGCTGCCCGACAATGACGAGACCGTCAAGGCCACGGAGATCCTGGCAGGGGAAGGTTTCGCCGTGTTCCCCTACATAAACCCCGATCTCATCACGGCGAAGAAGCTGAAGGATGCGGGCGCGGCAGCGGTCATGCCGCTGGGCGCACCTATCGGCACGAACCGGGGGCTGGAAACGAGAGAGATGATCCGCATCCTGATAAACGAGATCGCTCTCCCCGTCATCGTGGATGCGGGGATCGGGAAACCGTCGGAAGCGGCCCAGGCCATGGAAATGGGCGCCGCGGCCGTGCTTGTGAATACGGCCATCGCCACGGCGCAGGATCCCGCCGCCATGGCCGCGGCCTTTGATCTGGGGATAAAGGCGGGGAGGCGGGCGTACCTTGCGGGCCCCGCGGCAACAAGGGAGCGAGCGGAGGCCTCTTCCCCGCTCACCGGATTCCTGGGACGGGAATAGAGGGAATTTGCGTCATGGGATATTATGATGATGTCTACTCCCGCTACCGGAACTTTGATTTCGACACCTTCTTCCGCAACGTCACCGCGGCAGACGTGCCGGCCGCCCTGACGCGGGAACGCCACTCCGCAGAAGACTTTCTGACGCTCCTATCGCCTGCGGCGGGAAATCACCTGGAAGAGATGGCCCAAAAAGCGCACCACCTGACCGTGCGCAACTTCGGACGGGTCATCTTCCTGTTCACCCCCATCTACCTGTCCGATTACTGCGAGAACCAATGCGCCTATTGCGGCTTCAATGTGGGGAATCCTTTCGCACGGAAGAAATTGAACTTGCAAGAACTTGAGGAAGAAGCCCGCCGGATCGCCGAGACCGACTTAAAACATGTCTTGATTCTCACGGGAGAATCCCGGCAGTATAGTCCCCCCTCCTACATCCGGGAATGCGTACAGGTTCTGAAGAAATATTTTTCTTCCATTTCCGTGGAGATCTATCCCCTGGATACGGAGGAATACGGAGAACTGGTGACGGCCGGCGTAGACGGACTGACGATCTACCAGGAAGTTTACCATGAAAAGAGATACGACCAAGTTCACCTGGCCGGGCCGAAGAAGAACTTCCATTACCGTCTGGATGCCCCGGAGAGAGGGTGCCGGGCAGGGATGCGGGCGGTGACCGTGGGCCCCCTTCTGGGTCTCGACGACTGGCGCCGGGAAGTATTTTTTGCAGGAATCCATGCCGACTATCTTCAGAACAGGCACTGGAACGTGGAAATCGGCCTTTCCTTTCCCCGCTTCCGTCCCCACGCGGGGGACTTTCGGCCCGCACGCGCAGTGGATAATCGCAGTTTCATACAGGCGCTCCTGGCAAGCCGGCTTTTCCTGCCGCGCGCGGGCATAACCGTTTCCACGCGGGAAGACAGCGTACTTCGCAATCACATCCTGCCGCTGGGAGTGACGAAAATGTCCGCCGGGTCATCCACGGAAGTGGGCGGCCGTCTTGAGGCCCGGAGACAACCAAGCCAGTTCGAGATAGCGGATCACCGGACCGTGGGAGAAATGAAGGAAACGCTTCTGCAAAAAGGCTACCAGCCTATCTTCAAGGACTGGCACACGGTCTGAAACGGTGTCCTGATACGCGGGCCGGGAAGTATGGAAAACGGACGCAGGAGGGGAGAACGTTGTCTTAAGAAATTGGATTCATCCGAGCTCAAAAATCTTTTTCGACCATGCATCGTCTCGCTTCGCTATCAAGGAAAAACTCGCGCCCACGCGTTTAAACATTGTCTTCGCCGACGCTTACGCTCGAAGGCATGGTGCCTGAAAAACCTTTGATTCGCACCTTCTGAACCAAATTTCCATCACTTTTCAAGGTTATCAAGGAAGAAAGGAACGATGAGTAAAAAGATTCCTGTTAGCGGGCTGTACTGCATCATCGGAGAGGCGTTTTCACGGGGGCGGACGAATCTGCAGGTCGTTCGGGAAATGATCGGCGCGGGCGTGAAGATGATCCAGTACCGGGAAAAGGAAAAAAGCGCGCGGGACAAGTATCTCCAGTGCCGGGAGATCAGGAGGATGACGGAAGAGGCGGGGATTGCCTTCATCGTGAATGATGACGTGGATATCGCCATGATCGTGAAGGCCGACGGCGTGCATATCGGCCAGGATGATCTTCCCATCGAAGAAGTCAGGAAACTGGTGGGGGGGGACATGATCATCGGCCTCTCCACCCACGCGCCCGAACAGGCCAGCGAGGCCGTGGCGAAGGGCGCGGATTACATCGGCGTAGGCCCCGTCTTCCGAACATTCACCAAACGCGGTGTCTGCGAGCCCGTGGGACTTGAGTATCTGGATTACGTGGTCGCCAACTGCCCCATCCCCTTTGTCGCCATCGGCGGTATCAAGGAACAGAACATCGGCGAGGTCGTAAGTCACGGCGCCCGCCTCATCTGCGCCGTCACGGAGATCCTGGAGGCGGACGACATTAGAGGAAAAATCAACGCCCTGCAAAAAAAATTGCGCTGATCGGCACTTGATTGAACGGGCAACGCATAGCGTCCTTATGCTCCACCATCAGCAGGAATCATGGGAGGTCGCTGATTTCGCGCGATAATGGACATCTTTCAGAAGCCTCATTGAAGCTCTCCTTGAGCACGCTGCGGAGAATCTTCGATTCCTAAGGAACATTATCGTCTATAATTCGCTCGCTTACCCCGCGGCAAGCCACGGGGAATGCGCTCGCTGCCGAATTCGCACCGTCCACAAACCGCCAACATATACCCAATAGTGCGGCCTCTTTTCCTTGACACACAACTTATCATTCCCTATACTTCTCCGGCGCAAAAACAAATGCCTATCAAAAAAAGGCCGTTCTCATGAATGTTCAACCAAGGATCCTCATTGTTGATGACAGTGCGATTATCCGTCGGGCATTGAAGACGCAGCTGGAGCGGTTTGGCGCCCGGGTTACGCAAACGGAGGACGGACAGCAGGGGTTGAAGGCGGCCCTCTCCTCCCCATACGATCTGATCATATCGGATGTGGAGATGCCTCATCTGGACGGGTTCGGCCTCTGCGAGCGGTTGAAAAGTGATCCCAAAACGAGAGGCATTCCGGTCATCATCCTGAGCACCCTTGAAACCAACAAGGATATTGAGCGCGGATTCCAGGTCGGGGCGGCGGCCTACGTCAAGAAATCGGAGGCCCAGTTCAATCTGAACGGGGCCATTGAACGGGTCCTTGAAAAGTCCTGGTTTCAGCGCAGCCGCCAGGTTTTGGTCGTAGACGATTCCTCGACCATCCGCCGGATGGTCGCGCAGTCTCTTGAAGAGGCGGGTTTTCAGGTCACGACGGCTGAAAACGGGAAACAGGCTATGAAAAGGATCGGTGAGCGAAAACCGGACCTGATCATCAGCGACATCGACATGCCCGAGATGAGCGGGATCGAGCTCTGCAAAGAGCTGCATCACGATCCTATCCTGGGTACGATTCCCTTTGTCATTATGAGCGGCAACAGCGATCGGTCGATCATGCGCCGCCTCATGCAATGGGGGGCCGACAGCTATCTCGTCAAACCCTTCAATCTGGAACAGATCGTGATCATCGTCGAAAGACTGCTTTCGGATCATTTCCTCATCCTCTTCAAGGAGAAAGAACGCCTCGATACCGAACAGAGGATGATGCTGGCAAGCATCACCAGTCTTATTACAGCCTTAGAGGCCCGGGACTCTTACACCCGTGGGCATTCCGAGGCGGTAGCCACGCTTGTTACCGAAATGGGGCTCCAGATGAATGCCACTGCCGACGAGATAGAATCGCTCGGCATGGCCGGAAGGCTCCATGATATCGGAAAGATCGGCGTGCCCGACAGCATCCTGTTGAAGCCCGATTTTCTCAGCAAGGACGAGTTTACCGTCCTCAGGAAACACCCGACCATCGGGGCCTCCATCCTGGGCGTGATTTCGAGCATCAAACCCCTCCTGCCGGTTATCCTCCATCACCACGAGCAATTCGACGGGAAAGGATATCCCGACGGACTCAAGGGTGACAAGATCGCCCTCTGGGCCAGAATGACCGCCGTCGCCGATACCTACCATGCCCTGGTCAGCGATCGCCCCTATCGCCGCGGAATGATCCCCGAAAAGGCGATGGAGGTTATCGAAGAGGTCTGCGGCACGCAACTCTGTCCGGAATGCGTGGCCGTCTTCAAGGGTCTGCCCCGAAATTTGCTCGAGTCCTTCATCTAAAGAAGCGCTGGGCGACTATCTTGATTTTTACCAAAATAAAAAATTGACATATCACAAAGGATGGAGTATCTGTCTATCTAAACTGGAATGATTCCGAAATGGAAACAATCACGCGTGAAGGGCTTATTCGGCAGTTGAAGGAAAAGGGATTAAAGATCACCCCTCAACGGATTGCTATCATCGAGGCCCTGGTCGAGAACAGGCTTCTTCATCCCGGCACAAATCTTATCCATGCAGAGGCCCGGAAAAAAACAAAGAACATTAGTTTGTCAACCGTGTACGCAACATTAGGCGAGTTCTCCCAACAAGGCCTCATCAAATCCCTGGAGTTTGACCGGATGGAAAACCGCTACGAAGGAGATCTCGAAGAGCACATCAATCTTGTCTGCAGACACTGCGGAAAAATTACTGACTATCATATTCCCCCGTCCATTGAACCGAAAGATATTGCCCGCAGGGCCGGCTTTCTGGTGATGGACGCGCGGATGGAGTATTACGGGTATTGCCGGGACTGTACCATGAAACGAAAAGACCTCAACGTTGCACGACAGCCCAAAAAGGGCGTTGCCTGATTGTTTCTGCCGTCTTTTTTTTGGGTACTTTATCTGGAATGATTCCAGTTTAAAAGAGGGTAAAAGGTCCACAGGGATTTCAAACCGAAACGCATAGCAAAGGAGGATATATGAAGAATTCAAAAAAACTGACCACCAGGAACGGCGCACCCGTCGTGGACAACCAAAACATCATGACCGCCGGACCGCGCGGCCCGGCGCTGTTGCAAGACGTCTGGTTCCTGGAGAAACTCGCCCACTTCGACCGGGAGGTAATCCCCGAACGGCGGATGCACGCCAAGGGCTCCGGCGCCTACGGCACTTTCACCGTCACCCATGACATCACCAAGTATACCAAAGCCAAGATATTCTCAAAGGTGGGGAAAAAGACCGACTGTTTCTTGCGCTTCTCCACCGTGGCCGGCGAACGCGGCGCCGCCGACGCCGAGCGGGACATCCGGGGCTTTGCCATGAAGTTCTACACCGAGGAAGGAAACTGGGATCTGGTGGGGAACAACACGCCCGTATTCTTTCTGCGCGATCCGCTCAAATTCCCCGACCTCAACCACGCCGTGAAAAGGGACCCCCGCACCAACATGCGGAGCGCCAAAAATAACTGGGATTTCTGGACCTCGCTGCCGGAGGCGCTCCACCAGGTCACCATCGTCATGAGCGATCGGGGAATCCCCTATTCCTACCGCCATATGCACGGCTTCGGCAGCCACACCTTCAGCTTCATCAACGCCAAGAACCAGCGGTTCTGGGTCAAGTTCCATCTCAAGACCCAGCAGGGAATCAAGAACCTGACCGACCAGGAGGCGGAGGCAATTGTCGGCAAAGACCGGGAAAGCCACCAGCGCGACCTGTACGAGACTATCGAGAAGAAAGACTTTCCCCGCTGGACATTCTCTGTCCAGATCATGCCGGAGAAGGACGCGGCGACCTGCCCCTACCACCCCTTCGACATCACCAAGGTCTGGTACCACAAGGACTATCCGCTGATCGAGGTGGGCGTCCTCGAATTGAACAAGAACCCGGAAAATTATTTCGCCGAGGTCGAACAGGCCGCCTTCAACCCGGCCCATGTCGTCCCCGGCATCGGCTTCTCGCCCGACAAGATGCTGCAAGGACGGCTCTTCTCCTACGGCGATGCCCACCGCTACCGGCTGGGGGTGAACCACCACCAGATCCCGGTCAATGCCCCCCGTTGCCCATACCATAGCTATCATCGCGACGGCGCCATGCGGGTGGACGGCAATTACGGCAGCACCCTCGGATACGAGCCGAACAGTTACGGCGAGTGGCAGGAGCAGCCCGGCTTCGCCGAACCGCCGCTGAAACTGGAGGGCGCCGCCGATCACTGGAATTTCCGCGAGGACGATGACGACTACTTCACCCAGCCCGGCAAGCTCTTCCGCCTGATGAGCGCCGCCCAGCAGAAGGTCCTCTGTGAAAACACCGGCCGGGCAATGGGCGACGCGCCGGAGATGATCAAGGTCCGCCACATCGGCAATTGCCTGAAGGCAGACCCGGCCTACGGCAAGGGGGTGGCCAAGGCGCTGGGACTCCCCCTGACCAAAGTGCCCAGATAGGCAGAGGGTCGTTTTCTCGCCGGGGGAAAAGGGGGCAGGAACCGTATCATGCATTATTTGCTTGCGTACCCCGCAGCATGCCGTGGGAAAGGCGCTCGTTGCGAAATTCAAAAAATGGAAAGACCGGGGCAGACCTGAAATCTGCCCCGGTCTTTACCGGAGCGACACGCCGGAATGACAAGCTGACATATCCCGTTGCCGAAGCAATAAACATCGGCGTCACCACAAAACAAACACCCCGCTATGACGTCGCCGCATCCGGCAATTTTTGTTTCCACAATTTCGATCCGAGGATGCCCAAAGCGCCCAATGCGATCCCCGCTGCCGTCGTCAGGAACGTGGTCGGCCCGATCAGAGTACACCCGCCTAAAAATACGATGATCCGCTGCCACCACGCCAGGGGCAGCGTAAAGTAGCCGCGGCTGGCGGAAGCCACGAGGATGCCGCCCATGGCAGCGGTAAGAACCGCCAAAATAATTTCCAGCGGCGTTCCCTCGCAGAGGAGGGCGCGGTTATACACGAAGGCGAAGGGGATGATAAAGACCGATATGCCCAGCCGGACGGCCTCCCATCCCGTTTCCCAGAACTTCGATCCGCTGATGCCGCAGGCCACGTAGACCGCAAGGCAGACAGGGGGCGTGAAAAAGGAGGAAAGGCCCCAGTAGATCACGTACAGATGGGCAACCATGGGCGGCACCCCCAGTTTAATCAAGGCCGGACCGGCAAGGATAGCGAGGGTAATGTAAGCGGGGATGGAATCAAGTCCCATGCCCAGAATAAAACTTGCGACGCCCACAAAAATCAACGTTAAGAGCAGGCTCCCCTGCGTCATATCCACAATGAATCCCGAAAATTTTATCCCCAGGCCGCTCAGTTCGAGGGCGCCGATGAGCATGCCCACCGTAGCCGTCACACCCGCCAGAATGATCCAGGTCTTGACGCTGTCTACGAGGGCGGCCCAGATTTTTTTCGGGGTAAGGTGACGCTGCCGGTCAAAAGAAATGAAGCTAACGGCAATCAGGGAAAGAAGGGAATAGAGCCCCGCCATCTCCGGCGGGTAGGATTTCCCGATCAGGAGATAAATGAGGAGCGCCAGGGGGAGCAGGTAGTACCAGCCTTCCTTCAGGGTCTTCGCCACGGGGGGAATGTCCTTGCTCGCCACCGGCTGCAACCCGATCTTTAGGGCCTCGAAGTGAATGGCAACGAAGAGAACGAAGAAGTAGAGAACCGCGGGTATGAAGGCGGCAATCGCTATCTTCGCATAGGGTATGCCGAGCCACTCCGCCATGATAAAGGCTATGGCCCCCATGACCGGCGGCATGAACTGACCGCCCGTCCCGGCCACCGCTTCAACGGCGGCGGCGAAGCGGGCCGAATACCCGGCGGAGATCATCATGGGGATCGAGATGCTTCCGACCGTGGCCACTTCCGCCGAGGGAGAACCGGAAATCATGCCGAAAAGACAACTGGCAAAGATCGTGGCCTTGGCCACCCCCCCGCGCATCCATCCCGTTACCGAAAGCGCCAGGTTGATGAAAAAACGCCCGGCCCCTGCCTCCTGCATCAGCTTGCCGAACACGATATAGGTAATGAGGATCGTGGTGGCCACCCCCAGGGGGGTGCCAAAGATGCCGGAGGTGCCCACGTAAACGCTGTAGCCGAGCCGGTCAAGCCCGTATCCCTTGCCGTATAAAAGGCCGGGCAGATAGTTCTGAAAGATCGTGGCCAACACAAAGGTCAGCACAATCACGGGGAATGCCCATCCCGTCAGACGCCGCGACGCCTCGAACAGGGAGACCATCAACAGCAGGACCAGCACGACCCCTTTGGTATCCAGAAATCCGTAAAAAGAATAATCGAGAATGGCTTCGTAATTGAACACCACGAAACCGACTCCCACAAGACCCGCCAAGAGGGGAAAAAAATCGTACCAGGCAAGTTTCCCCTCCCGGTAATTGCCGCCGGGAGTGCGCAAGGAATAAATAAGGAACAACCCGCACATGAGACAGATCGCCCGGTGCTGTGCGGGGGGAAGAAAAATACCGAACCACGTCAGCACGCGGCTCGCAATAAAAAGCTGGTACAGGGCAGTGAGACCTGCCACGACCCTTACGACTTTCTTGAATTCCAGCATGCCGTCATTCCCTTTCCCTTGAGTTCAAGGATATGTGCATCACCGCTTACCCCAGGCGCCGACCTCTTTAAAGTAGCGAATGGCCCCGGGATGGAAGGGAAGGGGGGGGTCCTGCAATGTCTTTTTTAAATTCCAGTCCTTGCCGGCAGAGTGCCCCACCCGTATCTCGATTTCATTGCTGAACATGGCTTTCGTAATCTTATAGACGCTCTCCTCGGGCAGATCGGGCCGGACAACAATTACCGCCGACATGGCGGGGTACTTCATCGGGAGCGTCTGTCCGCGATACGTATTGGCCGGGATTATCCCGCTGTGGAAGGCGTTTCCCATTCGTTTCAGCAGGGCATTGAATTTGTCGTCAGATATGGGCAAAAAAGAGACCTTGGCGCTCTGGAAGAGATCAAGGAGAAAACTCGCCGGCACGCCGGCCGGGATGATCGCGGCATCCGCCGTGCCCACCTTGAGGGCCTCAATCGCTTCATTGGTCTCCGGCGTTTCCAGGATCTTCACGTCCGCTTTGGGGACGCCGTACAGTTCTAACAGGACATCGGCGATCTTCTCAATTTCGGGAAGCGCCCGCCGCTTGGCGATAAACCGTTTCCCGGCAAGATCCTTGACCGTCTTTATCCCGGCGTCATTCCGGACGACGATCTGGCGGAGACTGTCCTGCCCCTGGGCAATGAGGGCAAGGGGAACCTTCCCTGATTTTGCAAACCCGCCTTCCCCTTCAAAAGCCAAAACGGCGCTGCTCGCATTCAGCATCGCAATCTCCACCTTTTTCGCCGCGAGTCCCCGAACCGTGGCATCGGAACCGCCTACCGGTTCCACCGTAGCCGTAATGCCGCTGTGCTTGGTGATGACGTTGGCAATGACGACGGACAGCGTATAAAAGGCGCTGCCCACGGAAGAGGTGCCGAACGATACTGCATTGGGTGTTTCCGCAGCTGCGGTCGCGCCGGCTAAACAAACAACGATGCCTACCGATAAGACAAAAACCCTCAACCCCCGTGTTGCGCGTCTGAACGTGTTCATGTTCCCTCCTTTGGATAGTATGAATCCCTTGCAAACTGAAATTATTGACGGCTTCACAAAACCATCTCCATGGATGCTTCCTTCAACGCACGCTTTCTGGCTATCCTGCCAAGCGCCTCGATGATTATGACGGGGCTGACGATTCCAAGACCTATCGCATCGAACAGGATCCCCGGAATCATCAGTACGAGGCCCCCAATCATGAGGACGATTCTTTTCCACCAGAAAAGCGGCGTAAACAGAAAACCTTCAAGGCCGATCGCAAGAAACGTGACGCCAAGCAACGCGCTCAGGCTTGCCTCGCCGATGTCCACGACACTTCCCTGGAGCAACAGGGCCGGTTTGTATGCGAAAATAAAGGGGACCACATAGGCCGCAATTCCGAGCCGCATGGCCTGAGAAGCCGTCTTCATCATGTTTGCGCCGGCGATCGAGGCGGCGGCATAGGCGGCCAAACACACCGGCGGCGTCAGAAACGACAGGACGGCGTAATAGAAGATGAAGAAGTGTGCCAGCAAAGGAGGGATTCCCACTTCTATCAGCGCGGGAGCGCCGATTGCCACCGTCAGCAGGTAGGCCGCGGTTACGGTCATCCCCATGCCGAGAATGCTCGACACAATGGCAGACATGACGAGCAAGAGAAAAACATTTCCGTTGGCAAGGCCGATCAAAATGGATGAGAAGAGGTAGGCAAGCCCGGTAAGGGTCAGTATGCCGATGATGATGCCGGCGCCGGCGCTGGTCACTCCCACCTCCAGGAGGCCTTTCCCGCAATCCCTGAGCAACAAGAACATTGTCTTCACTCGCAGTTGGCGATTCAGGGACCCCAGTATCAGGGCAGCTACAATGCCTATCAACCCCGCGGTTTCGGCCTCCATCGAGGCGAAAAACAGGGCGTAGACGAGCACGATGAGCGGTATGGCCAGATACCAGCTTTCCTTGAGAACCTGGAAGAATCGGGGCAATTCCGACTGCGGGATGCCGCTTAAATTTTCTTTGGCCGCTCTCAAGTCTACCTGAATGAACACGGCCCAATAGTACAAAATGGCAGGGATCATTGCCGCCAAGGCAACCTTCCCGTAGGGGACACCTAAAAACGTGGCCATCAGGAAGGCGGCGGCGCCCATGATCGGGGGCATAATCTGACCGCCCGTACTGGCCACGGCCTCAACCGCGCCGGCAAAATAAGGCTTATATCCCGCCTTTTTCATGAGCGGTATCGTAAACACCCCTGTCGTCACCACGTTGGCAACGGCGCTCCCGGAGATCATGCCGAAGAGAGAAGATGCGAGAACCGCGGCCTTGGCCGGACCGCCCCGAAATCGTCCCATCAGGGAAAAGGCGACGTCGTTGAACAGTCTGCTCACGCCTACCCGGGTAATCGTCTGGCCAAAAAGGACAAAGACCAGAACAATGGTGGTTGCAACCTCGAGGGGCACGCCCAATATCCCCTGCGGATCGAGATAAAGGTAAGTGGCGCAGGTATCATACGTGATGCCTTTTGTCCTGAGTATGCCCGGCATGAAAGGGGAAAGAAGGGCATAGGCCAGGAAAACGATGACGATGACGGCAAAGGGCATTCCCACGGTCCGGCGCGATGCCTCCAGGGTCAGCAGGACGGCGGCGGTTCCGAGGATCACCCTTTCCGTCTGGATCATCCCCACGTCTATGGCAATGGTCTTGTAGTTGATCGCTACGTACAGACCGGCGACGATCGCCACGACCGAACAGACCAAATCATACCAGGGAAGTCTGTCAAGTGCGGAACTCTTCCTGATCGGGATCAAAATAAACGCGGCGCCTATCACGAGGCCGTAGATAAAACCGATATACTGCTGGAGATAAAGGGAGATTCTGAAGTATGAGGGAAGATTAAGGATACCGATGATCCCCGCAACCGGGATCAGGGCCAGGACAATGTCGGCGTAGAGCCCTGCATACCCCGATAACTCCCGGAAACGGGCGCCTCCTCCTTCATCCGTATCTCCTGAAACGCTTCTCTTGCTTTCCTTCTTCATGTGTGGGCATCCTCCGGAGATTAAAGACCTATCGGCTGCTCGTTACCCTTTTTTCCTGCTCAGCAATTTTTTCTGAATTTCCTCCATCTCCTTCGTCCACAGGCCCTTTTCTTTATAGAACTTGATAGCCCCCGGATGATAGGGAATCGCCGCTTCCTTCGATACGAACCGGTCCGGCGTCCAGTCTTTCAAGAGTTGATGAACCTTCTCGAAATCCTTATAGTTTTCCATAAGGGCCTTGGTAATGAGATAAATCACTTCATCGGGCACCCGCTCGCCCGCAATGAGGTAGATATCGTAGGCCCATACGTACTGTTCTTTCTCCACCCCCGTATATTTCGGATCCGGTTTCACTTTGTAGGGATAGCCGGGGTGAAACTTCCTGGTTCTCTCAAGCGCCTGAGGAGACGTATCCACGCCCAGAAACCTGGCGCCCTTCTTTGCATTGAGCTCCTCGATGACGCCCATGCCGAGGGCAGCCGTTCCTGAAACATCAGCCCTGCCGTCTATCACCATTTTTACCCCCTCTACCACGGAGTTGACGGGCACGGGGATTATATCTTTCCATTCAAGGTTGCCGTTCGCGAGGTACGCTTCGACCTGGGCCTGCAATGAGGGAGTGGGGAAGTTGCCGCCCACTCTCTTTCCCTTCAGATCGGAGTAGCGGTATATGCCCGAGTCCTTGGCAACGACAAGACCGCCCAGATTCGGAACCGTCACTGCAAGCAGACGGGCGGAAAACCCCTTCTTGCCGGACAGCTTTTCATAGAGCGATTCGCCGAGGTAGCCCTTCTCGGCATCCCAAACGTTCAAGACGCCAAGTTCAATATCGCCCCTTTCCATATAGGGGAACCAGGCAGTAGGTCCCGCCATCGGTTTCGGAACACCCTGTATTTTTGTATGATCCGTGATGGCTTTTGCCGCCGCAGTTCCGACGGAATTGAAGAAAGAACCTACCGGATGCGTCCCTATGCTTACCGTGCTGGGAAGTTTCTCGGCGGCCGTTGCAAGATGGCTCCACAAAAGAAAGAATTGTCACAAAACTTAAGAACAAACCAAAGATCATCCTCCTCATGATATCCCCCCTTTTTGTTTATTTAGTTACGATACGAATTACCAGCGATCGTCTATATCCTTGCTTTCCGTCTGCAGAAACCAGTTATCGCAGTACGGACAATGCAGCTTAATCTTCTTATGGCGCAGTTCCTCATAATGGACTTCGAATCTCTTATTGCATTTCGGACAGGCGAGGGTAAATATTCTGACCATGATCGGTTTCTCCTTTCTTGAGCAGGCTGTTGAAAAATGCCCATCTGCTGCGTTTCCCTCATCCTTCGCCACTCAACGTACCGACAAGTACGTCTCATGGCGAAGTATTTCGGGGGCCTTGCATCTGGACATTTTTGAACAGCCTGCAAAGGCAATTTTTTCAGTAACCTGTTGGCTTCGTAAAAGCTCCTATGCTTAAGTTATGTTTTACTCCTTCCCCGCCTCCGCGGGAGCAGACATGGGAACGCCGCTCTTCTTTAACGGCTGCGTACGGAATCGTAGAACCTCGGCACCCTTTTGAGAGCTGCGTCCGGGATGAAATCAGCAAGCTTGACCCGTTTGAGGGCATCAACGGGCACATTAACCCGATCGGCAAAGGGACGGTCCGTCGGCATGGTGGCGTTGATGATCATCTTGCTGCCCCTGATGTCATGCACCAGGGAAGGATCCAGGGTATTGGCCTTGATGTTCCTGATGACGTCAATATCATTGTCGGGCTGCATGCGCGTCGCCACGGCCCACATCACCTCCTGCTCGTTGAAGGGATCAATGTCGGCATCCACGACGATCACGTTCTTCACAAAATCGCACTGGGCAAGCGCCATCAATGCCGCCTGCTTTTCTTCTCCCTCAACTTTCTTGTCTATGGCAATGTAGCAGTTGAACCGGCAACTCCCTGAAATGGCGAAATGCACGGCTTTCACGGTGGGCACCACCCCTTTTATCGCGGAGAATACGCTGCCCTCTTTGGGAATGCCGCCCAGTATCCAGTTATCCCGGTGTCCTACAAAGACGTCCTGGTATATGGCATCCTTCTTGTGGGTTATGGCCCTGACCTCGATGACGGGTCGCCATCTCTGGGGGCCGTACGTGCCGGGAAACTCGCCGAAGGGGCCTTCTACCTCCCGCACCTGGGGAAGGATTTCCCCTTCGATAACAATGTCCGCGTCTGCAGGGACGAGAAAATTTTTGCCCCATGTTTCGGATGGCACCAGTCGCAGGGGTTCTGCCATGATGCCGCCGATCAGTTTATAATCGTCCACGCCGAAGTGCGCCACATTCAGCGCCCCGAGATAAAAAGCCGGATGGTGGCTCACCACGATGATTACGGGCGTGGGCCGGTTCTTCTCCTCATTCTTTCTGAAGATCGTCCAGTTGTGGCGGGGAGACATGTGGATGCCCAGTTTTTGCGGCGCCTTGTACTGATTCCGGAGGAAGGCGACGTTGTAAAAACCCTCATCCGGGTCCTTGGCAACAACCGTCATATCTATGTACGGCCCGCCATCCATCTCATGGTGCCTGACGATGGGGAAATCCCGCAAATCCACATCCCGGCCGGTCTTTATTACCTCTTTTACGGGGGATTCTTTGCGGGTGATGATTTCCGGCTCGATGGGATTGCTCTCCCGTTTGGCATATTCCAGGCTTAAGTCCAGCTTCCACCGTTCGGGATCAAGGTCCATAGCGGTTGCGCATCGCTGCCGGGTGGCAAAGACATTGGTCACCAGCTTAAACGGAGACGTCTTCCCTTTAAGGTTTTTGGGGTTTTCAAACATCAAGAGGGGGAAGAGACCGGAAACCTCCAAGTGTTTCAGAATGGCGGTAACATCGAAGTCTGCCGGATTAACCGCCTTCGTTATGGTAACCAGGTCTTCCGGCGACTTCTTTTTCAACTCCTTAAGATAAGCGCTTAAATTTTTTGCCATAGCCACCTCCCGGGAATTTATTGCTATAGATTGAGCAATAATCGTGCCCTGGTTCGTTCTTTGCTTATAGCTCAAGGTGTTTGTCATGCGCCGCACGGATAAGCGGGTTACTGAGGCTCCGAGGAATCAGAATTCTTTGTCTATTATTGATAAGATACGAGAGAAGCTGCCGTGTTCCGGCGCGGCAGCCACGATAATGGAAAAAGTGTTTTTCGCCGGTTCGGGGGCATGATGAATTCTTTCCCTGAAAAAAGCAAGGAGAAAATATGTTCATAATCCGGACAGTGCATTTTCACCGGAGCAATAACAGGAGAAAGCACGGGAAAGAACAACTCTTTGAGTTCATCAGCGAGCGCATTCCCCGCAGCTTGCTGCGGGGCAAGCGAGCGAATGTTAACGATACTACCCTTAAGATCGAAGATTCTCCTTGAGCTTGCTCACAAAGAATTTCACCTGGCTATTTAGAAAAAATTCGGGCATACAGTGCGCCGGTGATGCAAAAAACATTAAAAATGGAGGCAGACCATGAAAATTGACATTTTCAATCACATCTTCCCCAAAAAGTTTTTTGACAGGATGGTAGAAGTCGCTCCCAACGGGGCGGACATGCACAAGCGCGTGCGCAATATCCCCTGCATCGTTGATCTTGACGAACGGTTCCGCATCATGGATCGGTTCGATGACTACTGTCAGGTGATCTGCCTCCCCTCGCCTCCCCTTGAGGTTTACGGGCCGCCGCCCGTCTCCACGGAACTGGCGAAAATCGCCAACGACGGCATGGCGGAACTGGTCCGGAAATACCCCGACCGCTTCCCCGCCTTTATCGCCTCCCTCCCCATGAACGATCCCACAGGACTTCTTGCCGAAGCCCGACGGGCCGTCACCCAACTGGGCGCCGTGGGGGTGCAGATTTTCACGAACGTCTTGGGAAGGCCACTGGACAGGCCGGAAACGATGCCCCTGTTTGACCTGATGGCGGAGCTGGACTATCCCCTCTGGATGCATCCGGCGCGCGGCGCCGATTTTCCGGACTACAAGGGCGAAAAAAAGAGTCACTATGAAATCTGGTGGACATTCGGCTGGCCTTACGAAACGAGCGCCGCCATGGCCCATCTGGTTTTTTCCGGGCTTTTTGACCGCCACCCCGGAATCAAGATCATCACCCACCATATGGGAGCCATGATCCCCTATTTTGAAGGCCGCGTCGGCCACGGCTGGGACCAATTGGGAACCCGCACTTCCGACGAAGACTATTTTCTCCTCCTGAAAAAACTGAAGAAGAGACCCCTTGACTATTTCCGCATGTTCTACGCCGATACGGCGCTCTTCGGCGCTAAGGAAGCCACCGTCTGCGGCCTGAAATTCTTCGGGACGGAAAAGACGCTCTTCAGCTCCGATTCGCCCTTCGATCCGGAAAAAGGTTCCGCCTATATCCGCTGGACCATCGAAATCATTGACGGCCTGGACATCACCCCCCAGGAACGTCAGACCATATACGAGGGCAATGCCCGGAAGCTCCTGAAGCTCAAGAAGTGATGAACTCGTAAAATGTTACCAACACGTTAATTTTATGACAACTTCGTAACCCCGTTTATCGGGGTTACGAAGTTGTCATACCATACCGCTTCATCTTCTCATACAGCGTGGACCGGGGCATACCTAACAAGCGGGCCGCTTTCGCTTTGCTGCCCCGGTTGCGTTCCAGGGCAGAAAGGATCATGTCCTTTTCCCGTTTTTCCACTTCGGCCCGGAAGTTCCCCGTTTCCATAGCTGCGGGAAGGTTCTTCTTCTCCGACAAACGCACTCCCGGGGGGCGGGCGCCCACTTCGCCGGGCAGGTGTTCCTCGAGAATCTCGTCGCCCTTCCATGCCTTAAGAACCGCCTGTTCCAGCACATTGATCAGTTCCCTCACATTGCCGGGCCAGTTATGACTCAGAAGGACTTCCATGGCCTGCGGGGAAACCCTTTTAATCTGCGTGCTGAACGCGCGGTTGATCGTTCCCAGATAATGGGCCACGTACAAGGGAATATCCTCTTTCCTTTCCCGGAGCGGGGAAATATGGAAAATAGCCTTGGCCAACCGGTAATAAAGGTCTTCCCGGAATTTTCCCTCTTCCACCAACCCTCTCAAATCCGTATTCGTGGCGGCGATGATGCGGAAATTGATTTTCCTCGTTTTCGTGCTGCCCAGACGCTCAACCTCTCTTTCCTGGAGCACCCGCAGGAGTTTTGCCTGAATGGACAGCGGCAGCGACGAAACTTCATCCAAAAATACCGTGCCGTTATGGGCTATTTCAAACTTGCCGGCCTTCCCCGCGGACAGGGCGCCGGAAAAAGCGCCCTTTTCATACCCGAAGAGTTCTGATTCGGCGAGTTCAAAGGGGATGGCGGGACAGTTGATTTTCATGATGGGCTTGTTGCCGTGTGCGTAATCGTGGATGCTGTGGGCGAACAATTCCTTGCCCGTGCCGCTTTCCCCGACGATCAGGACATCCGTATTGATCATGGCGATTTTTTTCGCCAGTTCGATGGCGTCCCGTATCAGGGCGCTCCCGCCCAGGATATTATCGAAGGTGTAACGGGAACTGCGCTCCTGCTGCTCCATTTCCTTGAAATAGTGGATCTCCTTTTTCAGGTTTTTTATTTCCCGGTTTATTCTCTCCACCTCTTCCAGGGAACGGAAAATCAGTCTGCCGATCGCCCCGACGGTTTCACCCTGCCATACGATCGGGTAAACGGAGCCGATGCTCTTTTTCCCCTTCACCTCGAATATACGGCCGATCATGGGCTCCCCCGTCTGCAGAGTAACGGGCAGACCCGACTGGGGGACAAACTCGCGTATGTCAATGCCCTTTGCCCCTCCCTGCGCCAGACCGAAAAACTTCTCCGAATTGCGGTCCATAAAGACGACTTTCGCGTCCTTATCAACGATGATGAGGCTCTCATAGGGATTGTTCAGGAAAAACCGAAGGCCATAAGCAGTCAGGGGCGCAACCCCATACGCGCCCAGCTCATCGAGAAGTATGCCCAGTTTCTTCATATGATCTTCTCCTTGGGATCTGTTTACAATTTGGACACTTCTACCATAATCTGGACATAAATGCAAACGCCGAGAAACAACAACCTTACCGCCAAGCAAAAACATAACTGCGTTTGGGCTCAAACGCTGCTTTCCCCATGAACCGGCGCTCCCAGGGGAACGGAATCTTTTCCGAGTATATGCCGTCGCAAGACGCGCTTTCCGTAAAGTGAAGATTCTCGCTCAGGGAGCGGGGCTTTCCCAAGGAATATCTCTATTCATCATTGCGCCCCTTACCCCGCCTGGAAGGCGGGGCTTGCGGAGGGCGTCCCCGGCCAGCGCCGGGTTACATAACGGCAGGAAGAAGAGCAACCCTCTTGTCCTCCTGCGTCCGTTTTCGTATCGCTGCGTTCATTTATCATTGTCCTGAATAAAAAACGGCACAGATGTTGCTTTTATTCCTGAACACGGGCAAGGCAGAATCCACGCTTATTGCCCGATGGGCGAATGCGATGAACAGGGGAAACTGTACAATAAAATAACCAAAGGAGGTTATCATGTCATATAAAAGCCATAGGGACTTCTTTGAGGTCCTTGACAAGGAAGGGGAACTGGCGCGCGTAAAAAAGGAAGTGAACTGGGACGTGGAAGTGGGGGCCATAGGGAGAAAGGTTTACGAAAGTTCCGGTCCCTGCCTGCTCTTCGAAAAGATCAAGGATTATCCGGCGGGTTTCCGGATCTCCAACGGCACGACGGGAACATGGCCGCGGGTGGCGCTGGCCATGAATCTACCCAAGAACACTTCCGTCAGGGACATCTATGCCACCTATGAGAAACGCCTGGAAAAGAAAATCCCGCCGGTCACCGTGGGAAATGCCAAGGCCCCCTGCAAAGAAAATATTATGCTGGACGATAAGGTGGACCTCTACCGCTTCCCGGCGCCCATGATCCATGAAGGTGACGGAGGAAGGTATATCGGGACGTGGGACGCGGTGATCTGCAAGGATCTGGAAACAGGTTGGCAGAACTGGGGTATGTACCGCTTCATGGTGCACACGAAGAACTGGTTGACCGGCTGGCCCCAGTCCACCAGCCAGTTTGCCTTCATTTTCAACCGCAGCTATCGTCCTCTCAACAAGCCGATGCCGGTAGCAGTCGTTCTGGGCGCCGACCCCATGTCCCACATTATCGCCACCGCACCCATCAAGCCCTTTGAAGATGAAGCGGCTTGCGTGGGCAGTTTCCGGGGCAAGCCGGTGGACCTCGTAAAATGTGAAACCAGCGACCTGTATGTTCCGGCACACGCTGAAATCGTCATCGAAGGCGAAGTCATGCCGGACCGGATAGCGCCCGACGGACCCTTCGGCGAATACCCCGGCTACCGGAGCGGCACCATGTCCAACGGCATCGCCGTGAAGGTCAATGCCGTCACCTATCGCAACGATCCCATCCTGACCATGATCGCGCTCGGCACCCCCCCCGACGACAGCTCCATCGCCGCTTCGCTGTCGGCGGCCGTAGCGATGAAAAAGGGACTGCTCCGGCACGGCGTGCCGGTCACCGACGTGTACGTCCCGCCGGAAGGCGTTACCCACCTGATCATCGTCGGGGTCAAGAAGGGAGGAGCGGAGATAGCGAAGAAGGTCCTCGACTATTTCACCTTAAGGAGAATCATGACGAACAAGCACATCGTCGTGGATGAGGACGTGGACGTCTTCAACATGGGCGAGGTGCTCCACGCCTTTGCCACGAGATGCCATCCAGGCAGGGGCATATTCTACGAGCACTACGAGGGAAGATCCAATTCACTGACTCCCTTTTACAGTCCCGAGGAGCGCAGCAAGCTCAAAGGAGTATCGGTGGTGTTCGACAGCACCTGGCCTCCCGAATGGCCGCCGGAAATCGTCCCCGTGAAAGCGTCATATAAGACCATCTATTCCGCCGAGACACAGGCCTATGTGGAGAAGAACTGGAAAAGTTACGGCATTACGAAAAAATAAGGACGTCCTGTAAGTTATCATAACATTAATTTCGGGACGGTTTCGTAAAAAGCTCCGCAGGCAAGGCGAGCGAATCCTGAGGAGTGAGGCGTACCTTGAGGTACGCTGCAACGACGAAGGATGAAGATCAACGCAGCATCCGGGCTTTTTACGAAGTTGTCAATAAGGAGACCTCTATGAAAGAATGGCAAACGTTTGTCAGAAAATTTTCCGATATGAAGGAAGGAAAACGGGAATTATTCATCAAGGACCTTGCGGAAGGTCCGCGCAAGTACGACACCACGCACGTCATCGCAAAGGTATCGCGGAAAAAGACCGCCGTGAAAAACCCCGACAAGCTCTGGCTGCGGTCGGAATCGGGCATACGCTACCCCGAACCATGGTACATCTCCATCGAAAAAGAGTTGCCGGAGTACGTGGAGGGCAAGCCGTGGACGAGCGTCTTTGATGCCTTGGATGTTGCCGAACGGCAGCATAGCAAAAGCAAATAATCGGCTGCGGAACCCCCTCTGCAGCGTTGCGCTCAAGGCCTGCCCCGCCTTCTCGGGGCAGGCCTGCGGTGTCCGTGAAGGAACACCCCATCCCCCGTGCCTTGCCGGATCCTGCCCATGCTGAGGTTCGGGATGCTTTTCCCGAAGCCGCGGCTTTCGCCCGTTTGCGGTTTTTCGTAAATGGGCAAGACGAGAGGAGTTCGCAGTGACTGCGTATTTTCACCACGAAGTTGAAACCGCTCCCCGGGAAACAATCCGGGATCTCCAACTTGCAAAACTTAATAACCTGCTGAAGAGGGTATGCGCTACCAACCCTTTTTACCGGAGAAAATTCGCCGAGGCGGGAATCGGCAATGTTGACATGACATCGCTGGAAGATTTGACACGGCTTCCCTACGCCTACAAAGGGGAATTCCAACGGGATCAGGCTGAAAATCCACCGTATGGCACCAACCTTACCGAACCGCTGGAAAATTACGTACGGTTCCATCAGACCACGGGAACCACCGGCAGGCCGCTCAAATGGCTCGATACGCGGGAAGGCTGGGACTGGCGGGGCAGGTGCGCAGCCATGTCCCTTACCGCCACGGGCGTAACCGCCGCCGACACCATTTTTTTCCCCTTTGCCTTCGGTCCCCACGTAGCTTTCTGGGGGATATGGGAAGGCGCTTTCCAGATCGGCGCCCTGGCCATCGCCGGCGGCGGCTGGGATACGCTACAGCGCGTAAAATTTATTATGGAAAATAAGGTAACCGTCGTAGCCTGCACCCCCACCTATGCGCTCAGAATGGCCGAGGAGGCGGAGGGGGCGGGAATCAACCTGGGGAAGAGCAACGTGCGCATTACCTTCCATGCGGGCGAACCGGGGGCATTGATCCCTTCCTTCCGGGAAAAGATCAAGGCGGCCTGGAATGCCATGCCATTCGATTATCCGGGCCTGACGGAAGCGGGGGCTTACGGCATGCACTGCACCTGCCAGGAAACGTCCATTCATATGAACGAAGAGGAATTTCTTCTTGAGCTGATAGACCCGCAGACCGGTGTGCCGCTGAGCGGCGGCGGCGTGGGCGAGATGGTGCTCACGAACCTGGGACGCGTATGCTCGCCGGCAATACGGTTCAGGACGGGCGACATCGTCAACGTAAAGGAAGGGCAGTGCGCCTGCGGTCGGACATTCCTGCTTCTGGAGGGAGGCGTCATCGGCAGAAGCGACGAAATGATCACCGTCAGGGGGATGAACATCTACCCCTCCCAGATAGGGGCGGTCGTAGCGAAATACCTCGGTGCGGGCGAAGAATATCAGATCGTGGCTTACACGAGAAAAGGCATGGCGGACCTGAAGATTTTGCTGGAGTTATCCGAAGGCAAGCCTCCCGCAGAAATAGTGGAACTCCTCAAAAAGGACCTTCGGGAATGTCTGGAGATACGCGTGGAAGCGGAAGTGGTTCCGTCGGGAACCCTGCAACGGTCGGAATACAAATCGAAAAAATTCATCGATAAACGGGAGAAATGAAACGTCCTGTCCATAAAAGAATATAAGCGGACACGCGCGATGTTTGCAGTTCCCCTCAGAGGAAAGGCGTCCCGCCATCCCATCCGGAATGCGCCATCAACCAGGCTGACCGTGAAGTTCCACGCCCACGGGGCAGGGCTTAAAGGAATACGCTCCCCGTCAAGGTGGCTTCACAATTGCCGGCAAGAATAGCATGAAGATGCGGGATGAAACTCAAGAGCGTTCTCCCATGATTTCCCGTTAATCATCCTGTAGAACAACTGCGAATACCTCTAACCGATTTTTTATACCCCCATCAGTACGCGCTGTTGCCGCGTAATAGGCATAACGACAATTTTATCCAAAAGGAGGAACCATGATGAGGAAGTTTGCTGTGTCAATCTTGGCATTGGCGATGATCGGCGTCCTGGACATCGCCCCCGGATTTGCGTGGAATCTGCCGGCGGATCGCGCTACCATGGGACAAGGAGAGATCACCGAAATCCTTGCCGGTAACGATTATCCGGAAACGACGACCTATACCAAAAGGATCGAATTTCTGGATTTCGCTTCCTACGGGAAGAAATTCACCCAGGTGGTGATCCGTCTTGATCCCAAGAAACCCCGCCTGCGCAACGGGAAAAAGCTGGTGGTCGTCGGCGGTGAGCCGGGCAGCGAATACGCCGTTGATTTTCTGGAAACCGTGGAAGGCAAGGAGGGCATGGGGATCTGGCTGGCGAAGCGGGGGGTTACCTTTATCGGTCTCACCCGGGTGGGAAGGTGGAACTTTCTCGCCTCCGACGGGAGCGGTTCCTGGAAGGATATTCCCCTCGATCAGCGGATGCCGATCTTTAATCGTGATCAGCAGACCAACTGGTCGCCCGACGATTATACGGTTGAGAAAATGCAGGCCGGCGCCACGGCGAGCGCCAGCAACATCAACCGGTATCCCAAGCCGGGCACCGAATTGTACAACCAGATGCTGGCCGCCGCTCCCCTTACCGTTCTGAAAGGCTATACGCTGGCACTCAGGACGGTCTTGCCGGCGAAGGAACGGCATAAATCCACCCTGCTCTACTGGGGTATGTCCACGGGCGGTGCGTTCCTGTTCCCCTTGAGCAAGTACGTGACGCCCGACGGCTATCTGGGCTGGGGAACCAGCAACACGGGGTTGGCCTATCTCTACCGCACGGCCAAACAGGGGAATTTCAAGCTGCCCTATGATCGTTCCGGCTTGAGGGTTCGCGAACGGGGGACGCCCGATTTCGATATCTATACCAAGGAGGTGCCGCAAGAAATCAAGGATGCCTGGTGGCAAAATGCGCTGAAGAGCCCGCGTTTCAAGAGCATGGAAGATCCCACGATGATGTTCGGAGCCGCGGCCCTGGCGGAAATGGCGGCCCGGCTGTGGACGGCGGACTTTCTTCCCGCGTCATACCGGAAAGAGGGCTTTGCGAAATTCGTCTCGGATTTTTATGAGCCGTCCTTCCCGCCGAAAGCGCTGAAGAAGGTGCCGGTCCTTGAAATGAACGGCACCAAGGATGAGGTCCTGCCCCCGAAGGTCGTGGATGCCCATCGCGAGGTGATGGAGCCCTACTATGCCAAGTGCCGGGTCGCCCGGGTGGAGGGTTTTGGTCATTACCTCTTCAGGCAGGAGAACAACAAGGTCGTGGGGAGCCTGTGGCTCAAGTTTATTGATTCCGGGTATTTCGATAAGAAAAAATGAAAATCGTCAGGGGGGAGATAATAGGGGAGATTCTGTTTTTTAATTTTGCCATTGAAGGCGGGGCTTCCCGGTAAGAAATTTTATTCTCATTGCTACCTGCACGCCCCGCCTACACGATGGGGCTTGCAGGTAGCGCGCTTCAATGCGCCGATGCGTCAGGGCTTCTTAATATGCTCCACCGCATCGCTTATTTCCAATTCCAGCACATGGACGCAGGCGAGCATCTTCTCCACATTCCGCTCTATGCAGTTGAATCCCTGGCCTGCCGTTTTCAACTCCCCAATCTCCCGTTTGACGGCCGAGATTTTGCCGGCCAGCCCCTTCATCTCATCACGGCTAACCATTGTTACCACCGCCTTTCTCTTTTTCTCTCATATCGGTAAAGCGCTTCGCCTTGACCTCGTATCGTTTCAAGGTGCCGAAGGGGCAACACTCAAGGTTATAGTTCAGGTTCGTCTTGAGCTTCAGCTGTCTGGCCAGATCCGCTGTCAGCTCCGCTTCCCGCTGCTCGGCGCCGGATTTTATCTCGAATTTCAGGGTGATTTTATCAATGTCCTTTTCCCGGGTGACGATCAACTCGTATTCATCGCCCAGCGCGGGGATATTGTGCACGACGTCCTCCACCGCGGCGGGACAGAACAGGACGCCTTTCACCTTGGTGATATGGTCGGTTCGGCCCTGGACGCCGCCCCTGAGCACTCGGAACGTCCGCCCGCAGTCGCACACGTCGCCCCACATGGCGATATCCTTGCTGTCGAAGCGGATGCAGGGCTGGGCAAGCCGGTCAAAGGTCGTAATAACGATTCTGCCCAGCCGGTTCGGCTCTTCGATAACCTCACCCGTTTCAATGTCGAGGAGCTCTACCAGAAACATCGCCTCATTGACATGGACGCCGCCCGGCTTCATAACACACTCGTACCCCCAGGCCCCGATCTCTGTGGCCCCTACATGATCGAACACGTCTGCCCCCCATGCCTCTTCCATCCTCTTCTTCGTGGTGGGTATGCTGGCGCCCGGTTCACCGGCGCAGGTGATCCGTTTTATGCCCAGGCTGCGGGGGTCAATGCCTAATTTGTTCCTCGCCGTATCCGCCAAGCCCAGCACATAGGTGGGAGTAGCCATAAACGCGTTCACTTTCAGTTCCCGCATCTTCAGTATCCGCTCCTCGGTGCCCAGCATGGCGCCCGATACCACTTCACACCCCACCTTTTCACAGGCATAGTGGGCCCCCCAGTAGGCGATAAACACGTTATAGCCGAAGGGGAAATACACCCTGTCTGTTTTTCTGAACCCCTGAGCCCAGATAATACATGACCAACACTCCATCCACCATTCCCAGTCCTGCCAGGTGTCCGGCTGATAGATGGGTTGGCCTGTGGTGCCGCTCGTCTGGTGGTACGTGGTAATCTGTTCCAGGGGCACACAGAGGGAGTCGCCATAGGGCCAGGGTTCCTTGGCCTGGGCGTGACGGTAGTGTTCCTTCTCCAGCATGGGAACCCGTCGTACATCATCCCAGGTCTTCACATCCTCCGGTTTCAGACCGGCCGCATCGTAGAGGCGTCGGTACATCTTCGAATGTTCATACCCCCACCGAAAGATCCTCTTGAACTTTTTCAACTGCAGGTCCTTGAGACTATCCAAAGGCATGGTCTCAAGGACGGGATTCCAGTAAAATTCCCTTTCCTTCGGTTGAACCCTCCCCCCACGCATATCTCTCCCTCCCTTACCGGTATTTTAAATCACGGCGCCATTACTCTGGAAAACGCCCTACCCCGTCATCGCCGGGGGTAGTTATGCCAAATGCGTTATTTCTTACCGCAAAAAACCGTTAAAATCCAGCCATTCCTCAAAAAAAAGCGGCCCCCTCTTCCGAAAATGATCAAATTTCCGGCGCCGTTATTGCCATCCGGATTTTCGTGACTTCTTCGGTTTGCGTTGGTCACCGAGCGAATTTTCCCCTAGCGTGCCGCGGGGTAAGAAAGCGAATGTCGAAAATTGCCATTCCCTGCAGAAGCGAAGATTCTTTCCGAGCCTCCGGATCATTTCTCAAGTCCCCGACCTTCCCGTGATGTCCATATCCGGTGAAGCTCCCGGCTGAAGAAATGTTTCCTCCCGAAACAAACAATAGACATATCAATAAGATTCATGTAGATTTCCTATCGAAATGAACAAGGTATCCGGACATGAATTAACGGAAAAGCGTCTCTGATTTTAGAAACGATATGAAACCGACAAAGAAGATAAAGCTGAAAATGGGACGAAAGGGCAAGGCCGGGAAGAAGGCAGCGACGACGCCCCGGCTGCCCCGATGGATATGGTCCGTCGGCGGCGCGGTTGCGTTGGTCATCGTGATTGCCTGGTTTATGCTTGTGCCCGCGCAGAAGAAAGCGCCGCCCGCGCCGCCCCCCTCCCGGTCTGCGGGAACCGAGGGGAGCCCGAACCGTCAACCCCCGGCATCCGCCGCCGCACCGGCCGCCAGGATACCGGAGAAACCCCTTGCCTTCCTTCAGACCGTTCGCCTGCAGCCCTCAGAACCCACCAGACTGGACACCCTGACGGCGGCGGTCGAGGTCGCATCAGGCGCCCCCGGACCGCTTACCTACGCCTATCTATGGAAGGTGAACGACCGGATCATCGAGGAGGCGACAGGAGATACCTTGAATCTTTCACCCTTCAAAAAACAGGACCTCGTCACCGTCACCGTCACGCCCCATGACGGCGACATCGCCGGATTTGCGGTGGAGAGTCCGGTGGTCGCCATTCACAGCGTCCCCCCGTCGCTTGCACTGAAGGCCGTGCGCCAGGCGAGAAAAATCGGAGATCCCATTGAGCTGCAACTGGTCGGCGCCGCACCCGACGGCAACCTGGTCGCCTTCAGCCTGGAGGCCCCTCATGTGCCGGGCATGACCATTGACAAGCACTCCGGAAAGATATCCTGGCGCCGTCAACCGAACCAGAAGGGAACGTTTCGCTTCGGCGCCGCCGTTGAGGACGATAACCGGACAAAGGTCACAAAAATCTTCGCCGTCACCGTAGAATAACGTGTTACACGTAACACGTGTAGTTCAGACCGGAGGCGCCCTCCGCAAGCCCCGCCTTCCAGGCGGGGCAAGGGGCGCAATGATGAAGAGAGATGTTCCTTGCCGGGAAGCCCCGCTCTCCTGCGCGGGGAGCTTCATATCCTTCGTGCACTCTTTTTCGAACGGGATCGTATTGACATGGGAATAGCTGGAGACATCGCCATTATTGTCGTGGCTGCTTTACTGGGCGGCTTAATCGCCCAGAAACTCAAGCAGCCCTTAATTTTGGGATATATCCTTGCCGGTGTCGTTGTCGGCCCTTATACGGGCGGCATAACGGTATCCGATGTTCACAACATTGAGAAGCTGGCCGAAATTGGGGTGGCTCTTTTACTGTTCGCGCTGGGGCTTGAATTTTCTTTCCGGGAACTGAAGCCGGTGCGCGCGATTGCCCTGTTCGGCACCCCCATTCAAATCATGTTAACGACCGCTTACGGGTTTGGCATCGGCCGATTGCTGGGTTGGGAATGGACGCCATCCCTGTGGTTCGGGGCGCTGATCTCTCTATCCAGCACCATGGTCATCCTGAAAACCCTGGAAAACCAGGGCATGTTCGGCACGCTGTCCAGCCGTGTCATGATCGGCGTGCTCATCGTTCAGGATTTGGCAATCGTGCCGATGTTGATTATTCTGCCCCAGTTAAGCGCCCCCCAGGCAGGCCTGACCGTGTTGGCGTTTGCCGCCTTGAAAGCCGCTGTCTTTCTCATCCTGATGATTTTTTTCGGCACCCGGATCATTCCCCGGATGATGAGATTCATCGCCAGCTGGAACTCGAGAGAATTATTTCTTGTCGCCACCGCCTCCCTGGGTTTGGGAATTGGATACGGCACATATCTTTTTGGTCTCTCGTTTGCCTTTGGCGCCTTTGTGGCCGGCATGCTGCTGAGTGAATCGGATTATGGTTATCAGGCGCTCAGCGATATCATCCCGTTACGGGATGTCTTCAGCCTGCTTTTTTTTACTTCCATCGGCATGTTGCTGGACCCTCATTTTCTGTTGGCCCACCTGGGAATGATACTGTTTCTGGTTCTGGTTGTGATGATCGGGAAAGCCCTGATTTTTGCCATATTGAGCCGGACATTCCATTACCGTAACATCATACCGCTGGCGATGGGATTGGGACTTTCGCAGGTGGGCGAATTTTCCTTTGTCCTCGGCAGAGTCGGCATCGGCACGAACTCCATTTCCCCTGAATTTTACTCCTTGATCCTTACCATGACCATCGTCACGATGTTGCTGACGCCTCTGTTTTCTGGTTTCACCGCCCCACTCTATTCGATGTACGTCCGCTGGCTCAAGCCCGTCGAGCTGCAACCAATCAATTTTCCCAAGACGGGTTTGTACGATCATCTCGTCATTGCAGGCGGTGGGAGAGTCGGAAAGCATATCGCCGCCGTTCTCTACCGCATGGCCATACCCTTTGTGATCGTGGAATTGATTTCCCGGCGGGTTGACGAAATAAAAGCATTCGGGTTCCCGATCATATTCGGAGACGCCAGCAAGGAAATCATTCTGGAAGCGGTAGAAATAAAAAAAGCCAAGCTGCTATTGATCACCACACCGATAACTATTGTTTCCCAAGCCATTGTGTCCCAGGCGCGAAAGCTGAATCCGGACATCCACATCATCGCGCGGGCCGAAGGGTTGGAACAGATGCAGGATCTTCACGATCTGGACGTTGCCCATGTTATACAGCCGGAATTTGAGGCGAGTCTCGAATTTGCACATCAAGCGTTGGTCCACCTTAACATTTCTCCCGATCAAATACAGAGCGTGACGGATGAAGTGCGTAACGAACTATACTCGTAGCTCGAATATTGCTCTTATCAAGCCGACTGTCCCGGCACGGAAACGCTATTTTCACCGCACCCCGTTATTATTGCGACTATTTTTTCTTGACACACAACGTTCTTTTCCTTACACTCCGTTAACAGGAAAGTGAGTTCGTATCGAATTTATGATCCTCTCCATAAATATTCTCTGGGCAGTATCAGTCTTCTTCGGGTTCTACCTGGCAAGCCTCTATAGTTACCTGCTTTTCCACAGCATAACCGAGATATTTTCCATCGCCATCTCCGGCAGTATTTTCATGATTGCCTGGAACTCCCGGCAAATCATGAACAATAACTATCTCCTCTTCCTCGGCATCTCCTATCTCTTTGTGGGTTGCATTGATTTGGCTCATGCCCTGGCCTTTAAGGGCATGGCGCTCTTCCGGGAATTTGACGCCAACCTCCCCACCCAGCTTTGGATCCTTGGGCGTTATCTGGAGAGCATCTCTCTCTTTGCGGCGCCCCTGTTCTTCAAACGCAGGTTCAATCCTTACGCAATTTTCAGTGCTTTCTTTGTCCTGACACTGCTGTTGCTGACTACGATATTTTACTGGAGGGTATTCCCCGTCTGTTTCATCGAGGGAAGGGGACTGACTCCTTTTAAAATCTACAGCGAGTATGTCATTTCCCTTATCCTGCTGGGGGCGCTGTTCCTGTTGTTCAAATACCGCGAACAATTTGACCGGGGCGTTCTGCGCCTCATCTCCTGGTCAATTGCCGCCACGATCATCTCCGAACTGGCTTTCACCTTCTATATCAGCGTCTACGATCTCTCAAACCTCATCGGCCACTATTTCAAGATCATTTCCTTCTACCTTATCTATAAAGCAATCATCGAAACAGGGCTACGAAACCCTTACAGCATTCTTCTCCGGGAACTGAAGAACAATGAAGAGAAACTCCAGGCGCTCGCCGTTACCGATCCCCTCACCAATCTGTACAACCGGCGGGGGTTTTTCTCCATGCTGGAGCAACACTTGAAACTGGCTGGACGGGCCAAACAGGAAATGCTGCTTTTGTATATTGACCTGGACGATATGAAACGGATCAATGATACCCTCGGACACCAGGCAGGAGATGCAGCACTGATCGAAACGGCGGCAATCCTCCGGGAAACGTTCCGGGAGACGGACATCATCGGCCGCACGGGCGGGGACGAGTTCGCCGTTCTGATGCTAAATTCCATCACGTCAACACCGGACGAAACGCTTTCCCGGCTCCAGAGTAATATCGCCGCACATAATGCGCGCGGTGTCAACCACTATACATTGTCTTTCAGTGTCGGTGTGGCAGAATACGACCCGGAATCGCCAGTCTCCCGAGATGAGCTTATGGCCAGGGCGGATGAGGCAATGTACGAACATAAATTATCCGGCAAACATAATGGACATGGGAGCGTGAATGCATGAATTCGCTCGCCCGGCATTCCCTGTAGCGTGCTCAAGGGGGAAGCGGGCGACCGGGGGTGCTCCCGCAAGCCCCGCCTTGTAGGCGGGGTTAAGGGGCGCACTGAGAAAATAAATACTCCGTACCGGGAAGCCCCGCTCTCTGAGCGGGGAGCTTCAATGCTGAATGCGCTTGTTCCTTAAGAATCGCAGATTCTCCGTAGCTTCCTGCTGCGGAGAGCTTCACGGGTATCACCCTCAACATGATACGTGGATTAACAACAAGCAATGCTCGTGCGATGTCTTTCAAGGTAAAAAGGTCCCGGCCTTATCGGACCTGTTATGACGGGTAAAAGCGACAAGGCGCTTTGTCCTATAATGAGTCTGTGGGAATTCAGACATCTTTAGATTGAAGAGGAGGATGAGAGTGGAACTATTAGATAGGTACAAAGAAACAATCTACAATCAGAAAGCCGACAGAACCAATTTCATGTCCCTGCTCATGAAACAGAGGAACCAGAAGGGCAAATGGACAAAAGAAGAAAAAAAAGAAATTTTAACGCACATAAAGGACCTATCCGAGTCTGTGCCTTATTTAATTATTGTAAATTCCCCCTTCGGCTTCCTGCTGCTGCCGGTTTTAGCCAGCTTGCTTGACAGGCGGAAACAAATTCGTCGCAATTGACACACGCCGATAAGGCGCCAACGTGAAGCTCTCCGCACACGCCGCGGGGAAGGCCGAGCGGGCGAAATGTTCAGCATTCGCTCGCATTCCCCGCAGCTTGCCGCGGGGAATGCGAGCGCTGCCGAATTCAAATCCGGTCCAGTTCCTTTCTTATTGCCAGACCGATCTTCTGCAGAATGTAGGGTTTCCGGACATAATCCCCGGCGCCCAGCTCCTGGGCCTTTTTTACCCGGTCCGTTTCGGAAAACCCGCTCACAATAATGGCCTTCTGTTTCGGGTTGATTTCAAGAATCCGCTCGTAGGTCTCCAGGCCGTCAATCCCGGTATACATAATCATGTCCAGAACAAGCAGATCCACGGGATTGGTCTTAAGGTACTCAACCGCGTCTTCTCCTCCCGAAACAGCGCGCGCAGTGTAGCCCAGCCTGGACAACATGCTCACGGCAACCTCACGCTGCTCTTTCACGTCGTCCACCACCAGAATCATTTCCCCCTTGCCCCGGTAGAGATCGGGAGGCGGCTCCTTATAATCCCTTATCAATTCCTCTCTCGTAGCGGGCACATAGATCGTGAAGGCGCTTCCCCTTCCCTCCTCGCTCTGCACATCAATGTAACCGTCATGATCCTTCACCGTTCCCCAGACAATAGCCAATCCGAGCCCCGTACCGCTCCTGCCCATGACCTTCGTCGTGTAGAAAGGCTCAAATATCCTCCCCATGTCCGTTGAGGGAATGCCCTTCCCCGTATCGGACACCGTGAGAACCGCATAGTCGCCTTCCCGCACCTCATCATAACCGGGGACGGGCTTATCTATATGGCGGTTTTCCGTCCGGAGCGTCACCTCACCCCCACCGGAAATTGCCTCCGCCGCATTCGACACCAGATTCATTACCGTCTTTCTCAGATGGATGGAAGAACCTTTGATGTTCAACAGGTCTTTTTCAAGGTCGTTCCTGAAGCTCACGTTCGGATGATGGGCTTTCAACCGTTCAAACTCAGGACTCTTGAGATAGTCGGAGACAAGCGCGTTCAGATTTACAATCTCGGAAACCGCCACGCCTCTCCTGGCCAGCGTCAGCAAATCCTGGATGATCTCAGCGCACCGCTGGCTGGACTGCAGGATGTTGGACGCGTACTTCCTCAGCGCATTTTCTTCAGGGATTTTTTCCAGGAGCAGCTCCGAATATCCCACCAGCACCCCGAGAACGTTATTCAGATCGTGGGCGACTCCCCCTGCCAGCGTACCGAGCGCCTCCATCTTTTCCGCCCGATGCAGCCGCTCCTCCAGATGCAAACGCTCTTTTTCCATTCGCTTGCGCTCCGTGATGTCCTTTCCCACAACGGTTACCGCGATTATTTTCCCCTCTGCGTCCCTGACGGGACTGAATGTCCGAAGGAGGCTCCTGCCGCCTGTGTCGCTCAGGTGTTCATCTTGACAGGATTCGCCGGTTTCAAATACCTTTGCTACAATCGCGTGGAAGTCTCTTGATTCTTTCTCACCGTGAAGCTCTCCATGTTTTTTCCCGACAAGGAAGCCCTTCGTAAGCCCTCGTCTCTCCAAATATTTTTTATTCGCGAGCAGATAACGGCATTCCCTGTCTACCAGATACATGGTGTCCGCCGTGGAAGCCAATGAACGATATTTTTCTTCCGATTCCCGCAACGTCTTTTCAGCGGTTAAGCGGTTAAACTCGTTTCGCTCCAACGCGCCCGCCATTTCATCGAAGGAGGAGACCACCCGACCCAGTTCATCTTCACGGTGTTCCAGTTCGGTGCGTGCCGTCAGGTCGCCCTGTCCAAGCCGTTGAGCAACGTCCGCCAGTTTCTTCAACCTGCGTACGATAATAATGTCTCCCAAAAACCACGAAAACGTCATGACAACGATAAAAACGAGAGAAAGGAGCGCCAGGTTATAAACCATTGTTTGACGAGCGCGCGCAAGCACCATCTCCTCCGGAACGCCGACACGCATGAAAAGGTATGGCGACGAACTGCCTTCCAGATAAAATTTTTTATAGGTCATGAAACCTTTAACGCCATCGTTCCCGACTGACGTGAAACTCCCTTCCTCAGACGGCGCCGACATCTGCCTGATCATCTCCGGAGAATCGGCTTTCCCTATGTACTTTCCGGGCTCCCGAGACCGGTACAGACGTATATGCTTGCGGTCAAACATTCCGAACCGGGAACCCTCGGGTAATTTCGCCCTGACAAACATTTGACCGTAGTGCTCAAGGTCAATGCCCACCACGACAACCGCCCTGATCAGGCCACGGGAATCAACGGCCGGATAGGCAAAGGGAAGCACGTGGCGACGTGACGCCACCCCCATGATGTACTCCCCCGCGGAGAATTTCTTTGTCCGCAAAGTAGTGTTGAAATAGTTCCTTTGCGTTATGCTAAAGGGGGGAACGGGCAGGGCGTTGGCGAATACCATTCCTTCGGCCGTTGTCGCCATGATGGTTGCGTAAATGGGATTTTCCCGAAGCAATGATGCGAAGAGCTTGTTGCACGCGGCGGCATTCCGATTCCGCACATCGGGCAACTGGGCAAGCGTCATGAGGAACTGCCGGGTGCCTTCCACCGTGCGTTCATGGTAAGATGCGACAGCCCGCAAGCCCTTGAGGGCATCTCCCTTCGCATTTTCTATATCACGGCGCTGACGGTCGAATCCCGAATAGATGACAATGCCGAACGCCGGAAGCACCGACAGTAATACCAGGATAAGCAATTGGGCTCTTATAGACCTGATAAATGAATATTTCATGGCTGGTCCTCACTGCTGGTGACGAGTGATTATACCACACGGTGATTTGAAATTGAATTTAATTGCAACTGCATTTGTGGTCACTTTTCCTTGACACACCTCTTCCTTTTTCTTACACTTATCGGGTTGAAAACGAGTTTTTATCAACTATCCACCGCTTCGTTGCCGGCTTTCCTTCACTGCCGGCCAGTCTGATGCTGAGGGGCGTCCTGAAAAATACCGTGCGATCCGCCCCTGTTCCGTGAAAAGATTCTCCGTTACCCCAAAGCCACGCTGCGGGGAATGCCGAGCAAGTGAATTGAAAGCAATCAATTCTCATAAGGAGGGAAACGATGCAAATCAGTGGAGAGAAGCTGGGACCAGTTGAGAGCCACCACCTCTTGCGCAATCTGGTAATGCCGCGTCCGATTGCCCTGGTGAGCACGGTAAATCAGGAAGGACGGGTAAATGTGGCCCCCTTCAGTTTTTACGGCGTTGTTTCCGTTCTGCCGCCGCTCCTGGGCATTGCCGTCGGGCGAAGGCAGGGTAAGGAGAAGGACACCCTGCTCAACATCCGGCAAACAGGGGAACTGGTGATTAACCTGGTAACGGAATCCATGGCCCAGAAAATAAACATTGCCGCCATGGATTTCCCTCCCGAGGAAAGTGAGGTCGAGCCGGCCGGTTTTTCCGTCCGCTCCGCCGTTTCGGTGCGACCGCCCCTGATTGCCGATTCCCCGGCACAAATGGAATGCATTGTTAAAGAAATCCTAAAATTCGGCCAGGATCAGGGTGCGCACGATTACGTTATCGCTGAAGCCGTCGTGTTTCACATTAACGACAACCTCTGGAAGAATGGTCTGCCGGATTGCTTGGGAATGAATGTCCTGGGAAGGCTTGGCGACGATTACTACCACGGTATCCGGGAACCGTTTGAGATGAAACGACTGAAGTACACGGAGTGGCGCGGGAATAAGTGAAGCGCCCCGCTCTTGCGGGTGGGGATTCCCGGCAAGGAGATGTTTCCCCTCGTTCCCCGTGTTCTTTGCCGTTCTCAATGAGTGCGCTCGGCTGCGCTACCATTTGAAAATCGAGAGGATGTCGGAAAAATCATCAGTCCAGGTTTTCACCGTTTTCTGCAGCCGTATTTTTCCCCAGAGGGCGCTCCGGGCCAGAGCGCCGAAGTCTGTTTCTCTCCGGGCAAGCAACACCCAGGTGGAGGCACTCTTTTCGTTCCCCAATTCCTCCCGGTCGCTTGATATCATGCATGCCAGGCCGCTGTCATCGGCAAGCCGCCCCAGGATCGGCGCGAGGTTTACATACCGGTTCGAAATATGAACGAGCAGCACACCGTCCGGACTCAGTTTGGAAAAATAGAGCGCTACGGCCTCTCTGGTAAGCAGGTGCACCGGAATTGCATCGGAACTGAACGCATCAAGGATGATGATCCCGTAGTGATGAGGGGGGGCCTTCGTCATGGTCAGTCGGGCGTCGCCCAGAATGATTCTCCAGCGGGCACGGCAATCCGTCAGGTATGAGAAGAACCCGGTATTGATTGCGATCATTCTTACCGCCGGATCAATCTCGTAGAAGTCTATCTCCTGTCCCGCCTCCGCATAGGCAGCGATGGTGCCGGCGCCGAGACCGGTGACGGCAATGCGTGTCTTTCTCCTGTCCCCGCTGAACTCGGAAAAAACCTGCCCCACCGGCCCCTGGGGGTGGTAGTAGGTAAGAGGGTCCGAGTGCTTGTCGGGAGTGATCCACTCCTTGCCGTGCAGCGTTGTGCCGTGGTAAAGACTCATGAATTCTCCGTCCGATGTCCGTTCCACCGTAAGAACGCCGTAAAAACTCCTTTCCCGATGGACAATATCCCGGTCAAGGTCTTTTGACACAACCAAAGTCATCAGGACGGCGGCAATACCGATTCCAAAGAGCAGGGGTCTTTTCAGGAAAACCAGCGCGCCGCAGAGCAGCGCAAGGGATCCAAAGGTGCCGATCAGGAACAGGGTCCTTGTCTTCACATCGAGAAGGGCGGCAATCGCCGCAAGGCTAAGACTGTCCGCGCGCAATGTCTTGGCAAACCAGTAGGTGAGGAGGACGAGCACGAGCGGTATTCCCACATAGAGAAGACCTTCCTTCCAGCGCCTCGGAACGGGTATGGTTTTCCGATTCCGGACGGGCAGAAGCATGGCCCCGAGAATGAGGACGAGGGGATATTCCAAAACGGTGCTGAAGGCAACCGGCGCGATAAGGGCATTGAAGATGCCGCCGAGCACGCCGCCGATGGAAATTGAGAGATAAAATTCGGTCAGATGGTGCGTAGCCGGCCGTGACCGTGCAATTTCTCCGTGGCAGACCATGCAGTAGACAAAGAAATTCACGAGATGGAAAATAAAAACAATCCATTTCGGGATAGCGAGATCGGAGAAGGTTACAACGATGAGGGCGGTGACCGAAAGGGGCATAAGCAGCAGCATCCCCCTGTGGACAACGGCTGGGATCCTGGCAAAGACAATGATAAAGGACAGCAGGTAAAGCGAGAGCGGAATAATCCAGAAGAGCGGAACGGCGGCGACATCGGTGCTCAGGAAGGTTGTCACGCCAAGCATCAGGCTCGACGGCACAAAGGCAAGGAGTATCCAAGAGCACCGTCTCAGAAGCGGCAGCGGTGAATCAGCGACAATGCACGCGGCCCCCTCACTATTCCCTGTTCCCTGCCCCTCAGGTACCAGATATTTTCTGGTGAGCCATGCGCAGAGGACGGTGAATGCCAACAAGACGACATATCCCCAGGACCATGCGCGGCTTTGCTCAGCGAGCCTGAAATACGGTTCTATCACGGTGGGGTAGCTGATTAAGGCCAACATGCTGCCGAGATTGCTTGCGCTGTAGAGAAAATACGGATCTTTTGCCGACGGGTGACCGGTGTCGGCAAACCACTTCTGAAGCAGGAGTGAATTGGATGAGAGGATGAAAAAAGGCAATCCTACGGAAATCAGAAGGAGGAGCAGTATGTAGCCAATCGGGCTCCCCTCGGAAGAAGGCGCCCAATGCCGGGAAATGGAGATCGGCAAGACGGCGCATGCCGCCACGGAGACGACAAGGTGAATGAGAATCTGCCGGTTTATCCGCGCCTTGCTGCCGGAGATATGGGCATAGTAGTAGCCCGCAAGGAGCACCGCCTGGAAGAACATCATGCAGGTGTTCCAGACGGCAGGCGTGCCGCCCAGCAGGGGAAGGATCATCTTGGCGATTATGGGTTCGACAAGAAAGAGAAGACCGGCGCTCAGAAAAAGCGCCAGGGAAAAAATGGCCGGCAGCAGGAGAAACAATGCTCGCGTCAGCACAACGGGAAAGTCCTTTTTTCCATGAGAACGTGCGTAGTGACCGAAGGAATGTGCGGGAGCGAACCCTTTCGTGAACGCCTCCCCCTTGAGCTCGGCTTTCGGGATACGCAAGCGAACAGGTTAATGATCGAAGATTCTCAACAGCGGACTGCCTCAGTTTTCCCCGACGGCGCCCGCCTCATCAAAAGGATACCGTTCATAATCATGTCTGGCCTGATTCAGCAGAACGGTAAATCTGTCGGGATCGGTTATCTTGTAATGTCCGCCTCCGGAACGGTTGTATTCCGGATCATCAAAGCCATGCAGCATTCTCGGAATGGCGCTGAGGCCATTGGAAAAACGAAGTTTAAATTGGATTCCCTCCAATGCCGCCTCGGAAATCAGATGATCGAGAGACTCATAAATATCGAGCAAGGCATTGTCGTTCCGTGAATACAGGGCAAGCACCCTCCCCTTTTCCGGCCGTTCGTATATCCCCCCCAGCTTCCCGTAGAATCCATGAGCGGGATATTTCCGGATATCGCTGAATTGGTCCACGTAAGAGGTCACTAAATGATAAAGACCGACAAGGGGCGATATGAGAGACTTCCCATCCGGATACGCGGTCAAAACAACCTTGTTATGTTGAATCACCACCTCTCGGGGAAGATAGTAGCTATTATCCTTAGCCACTTCCAAGAGACGGTTTATATCATAGAGCATTTTATTTGCCCGGACATCTTTGGGAAAGAACGTTATATAGGACCAGCCTTTGTTATTTCCTATTTTGCTCTCATACGGCTCGTTATTTTCAATCAACCATTTAAGATCACGGTGTGTATTGCTCCAGTTGATAAGCAGTCTGCGTTTTTGCCTCTCCATAATGTTCTCTTTACCTCCGGTCGTGCGTTTCCCCGTTTTTATCCAGGAATTTTTTGATATCCCCGGGCACCGTCTTTCCCTTTTCGTAGAGATTTTTCCCCGCCGTATACGCCGCTTTCCCTTTCTCAACCACTCCGCCCGCTTCCGTTTTTGCCTTCTGCAGCGTGCCCTTCATATTTTCCCATACGTTCCCCGGAGACTTGAAATAGAAATATCCCGCCAGCGCCAGAAGAAGAACAATCAACACGATTGCCATTTTTATGAGTTGCTTGAAGATGAAGTACACGAGCAAAAGGCCGACAAAAACCAACACCATAATTGCCAGAGGATGGATAGAGAAATACTGCTGGATACTATCCATAACCAAACTCCTCGCAGAATAACGAAATCGAAGGAACGGCAAAGGAAAACGCGGTTCCCACGGAACGCATACCCCCCTTAAGAACCGCTACGGGAATTGTGAAGCTCCCCGCTCAGAGAGCGGGCTCCCGGTAAGGAGTAATTATTTTCTTTGAGTGATCCCCTTGCCTCGTCTGGAAGGCTGGGCTTGCGGGAACCCCCCGGTCACCGTCGCGGCTGAGAATTTACCCTAAAAACGGGTTAAAATCCAGCCCGCCTTTTGGGGATTACTGCCACAGGGAAACCAGCAGTATGTTATCGGCTTAGTTCATCCCGGATTGCAATACCGATCTTTTCCAAGAGATAGGGTTTCCTGACATAGGCCCCGGCGCCCAATCTCCGGGCATCTTTGGTTCGATCCGTTTCCGAAAAACCGCTGACAATGATAGCTTTCTGCTTCGGGTTGATTTCCAGAACCCGCCGATAGGTCTCCAGGCCATCAATCCCCGGATCCATAATCATGTCCAGAACCATCAGATCAACCGTATTGGTCTTCAGATATTCTACTGCTTCTTCTCCGCTCGAAACAGCATGAACCTTGTACCCCAGTCTCGTCAGCATTCCGGTGGCCATTTCCCGCTGATCCCGCACGTCATCCACCACCAGAATCGTTTCCCCCTTCCCCAGGTACTGCTCCATGGGTATCTTCTTCACATCCCTGCCCGCCTGCTCACGAGTGGTGGGGAAGTAGAGCGTGAAGGTGCTTCCCTTGCCCTCTTCGCTCTGCACATCAATATAGCCGTTATGATCCTTCACCGTACCCCAGACCACAGCCAGTCCCAGGCCTGTCCCGCTCCTCCCCATAGTCTTCTTCGTATAGAACGGCTCGAATATCTTCGGGAGATCGTCTGCCGGGATACCTCTGCCCGTATCGGAAACCGTCAGGACGACATACTCCCCTTCCGCCACCTGATCATAGCCCCGGATGGCTTGATCGAGGTAGCAGCCCTCCGTCCGGATTACCACTTCCCCGTTTCCGGAAATTGCCTCTGCCGCGTTCGAGATTAGGTTCATCACCGTTTTTTCCAGATGGAGGGGAGAGCCTTTGATATTCAAAATTTCGTCGGAAAGGTCTGTCCGGAAGGTCACCTGGGGGTGATAGGCCTGCAATTTCTCATAGACCGGTGTCCTGAGGAAGGCAGAAACGATACGGTTGAGATCAACCACTTCCGAAACAGCCACGCCCCTCCTGGCCAGTGTCAGGAGATCATTGATGATCGAGGCGCCCTTCTCGCTGGAGGCCAGAATCTTGCCCACATAATTTCGCAGCCGATTCCCTTCCGGGATTTCTAACTGAAGCAGTTCCGCGTAACCGGTCAGCACCCCGAGAACATTATTGAGATCATGGGCTACCCCACCGGCGAGCGTTCCCAAGGCCTCCATCTTCTCGGCACGATGCAGGCGCTCCTCGATGTTCATGCGCTCCGTTTCCATCTGCTTGCGCTCAAGAAAAAGCTGCGCATTGGCAACGGCGCCTGCAATCTGGCCCGCAATAGTCTCCGCAAGCATTAAGTCACGTTTTGTATACGCATTTGCTATGCGGGATCGAAAGTGAAGGACACCTATCACTTCATCCTTCGAGATTAACGGGACCGACATCTTCGACTGCATTCCGGCCCGGAATACGTTCGAGAAATCAGGATAGAGCTCCGCGACCTCTTTTTCCGTTGTCGCCTGAATAATCAGCCCGGCCCTTCTTCGCAGCATTAATTCAGTGCTTGACTTGCCTGTTAATGGAATCACGGATCCCTGACGACGTTCTGCAACGTCAATTCCCGACGCATAAATATTGGTGAAGGTATGTTCATGGGGATTGATGGTGGTGGCCGAAACGCGATCGAATTGAATGAGCTTGCGGACCTCTTTGGCGAAACGTTCAAATACCTCATTGAGGTTTAGCGTCGAACTGATGATGCGTCCGATCTCGGCTATGATCGCATTCTTTTGCGCTAACTGCCTTGCCTCCTCTTCACTCTCTCGCAGCGCTTCCTCCACTTGCCGGCGCTCAAGAAAAAGCTGCGCATTGGCAACGGCGCCTGCAATCTGGTTGCCGACTCGTTCGGCAAGCGCCATGTTATTTTCAGAATACGCAGCGGGGTTGAACGATTGAAAGATAAGGGCTCCAATCACTTCGTCTTTTGAGATCAACGGAATGTACATCGCCGATTGAACTCCAGACCGAATTAATGACATGCGGGGGAACTTCCTTCTCAGCTCTTCTATGTTCTTGCTGTTGATGAGCAGAACTGACTTGGTACGCATAATTTCTTCAGTCCCTGAACCGGCTAAAGGATAAACAGCCCCCGTTCGCCCGCCCCCAATCCTATCCCCCGCAGCATACCGTATAGAACGGGTATAATCTTTCATGTTGACACAGTTAACGGCAATTCGATTAAAAGGGATAATCGTCCTCACCTTCTCGGCGAAACGCTCATATACCTCTTCAATGTTCAGCGTTGAACTGATGATCCGCCCGATTTCGGCAATCAACTCATTTTCCTGAGCGAGCCGTTTTGCATCTTCTTTACTCTTTCGCTGCGCTCCCTCTGCCCGCCAGCGCTCGGTGACAACCGCAGCCAAAAAAAGTGAAGGAATCGCCATAGCGGCCAGGTATAACTGAACGACAATCAGGGTATCCAATGGGGACCCGTTAAGGGAAAAGAAGGGGACCCGGCCCCCAGCAGCAAAAGGGATGGTAATTGCCGTCAGTATGACCAAGACCGAGGTCACGCCGGGCATCCCGAAACGCAAGGCTGCCCACATGAGGAAGGGAAAAGTCAAATAGGGGAGAAACAGGGAGAGTAAAGCGGATTTCGACAGATAGCTGAAGGCAAAAAAATTCAGAAGAGCGAGCGCAATGAACAAAACAGCACTCTCAAATGCTCGTTTCAGATTCCAGGTCACCAACCGAACGTTTGCCCAAGATGCCCAACTTAAAATAAAAGGGGTCACCAAAAGATTACCCATACCGTTCGATACCGCCCACAATCTCCATGAATTCCAAAACGAGGAGGTTCCGGGAACAAGCTCAGATGCCGCTGCCGCCATTAACGACATCGAGGCGTTGCTGAGAATGACGGCCAGAATCAGAAAGCCAAACACCTCTCGAACCTCCCTGAACCTGATCGGCTCTCCCGAGAAACGAAACAACAGCCATGAACTCAGAACCGCACCGCCCGCATGCGTAAGCGCATAAATAGCGCCGACAAGAAACTGCGTGCCGGCGAGGAGCTCCACAATCAAGTCCGTGACGAAAAGAGCTGCCACCAGAAAAGGTCTCACGCTGCGCTTGGTTAACAGGATGGCCGAGAGAAAAATGCCTGCGGGAGGCCAGATGGCGGCAATGCCTTCCGGCTGAAACAGCAGCGACAGACTGAACCGCGCCGTTGCGAAATAGACGAGTGCAACGGATGATACCCAAAAAACATCCGAGCCTAAAGAGAAACGTGTAGGGAAAAACTGCCCGCTGTTGTTCTCTTCATTCATACAAGCCGCCGTTTTGTTTTAAGAGCTATTTTTGCTGATTATTCTATCACTATCAACGTTTGGAATCTACCCAAATCCACCACCACATATTGATAAGTTCCGTGAACACCGGGAGGTATCGTAGATTTTTTTCACCTCATTTGCGGCAGGAGAGAGGAAAGCCGATAGGAAGAGCAGCCTCCGCACGTGTGAATTGGAGATTTTTTCGGGGCGCCCTGGCTGCGGAGCGGAGCGGCCTGCAAAGGCACTGTTTGAGCACGTCAGTGCGAGTTTTGTCTTTGCAGCAAAGCGAGGAGTCGCAGGGTCGAAAGAATATCCTGAACGTGAAGGAGGCTGCTCTGCAACGTCCTCATAACTTCTCCCCAGTAAACGTGGTGGAGGATTGAGGAACCTGTTTCGCCTTGACAAACAGCGGCGTGCCATTTAGCATCCTCCCATCTCTCGCTTGCCGCCGGAGAAAAAGAAAGGCATGACAAGGATGAAAGTTGCGGTAGCAACGCTCGGCTGCAAAGTAAATCAATATGAATCGGCGGGCATTATGGAGGCCCTCCGCATGCGGGGCTTCTCCCTCGTGCCGTTCGGCGATCCGGCCGATTTCTATATCGTCAATACCTGCACCGTCACCGGGAAGACGGATTACCAGTCAAGGCAGCTTATCCGGCGGGCAACCAGGAACAACCCCGACGCAGCGGTGATCGTTACCGGCTGTTACGCGCAGACGGCGCCGGAAGACGTAGCCTGTATCCCCGGGGTAGCCCTCGTTGCAGGAACATCGGAAAAGGAGGACATCCCGGATCTGCTGGGGGAAACATTCCCGGGAGCTCATCGCGTTTTGGTGGGAGATATCTTCACGGTCAGGAGAATATCCCCCCTGGAAGCAAAGACATTCCCCGGACACACCAGGGGATTCCTGAAGATTCAGGACGGATGCAATGCTTTTTGCAGTTACTGCATCGTGCCCTATGCCCGTGGACAGAGCAAGAGCCTTCCCGAAGGAGAGATCATGCGCCGTCTGGGGACGCTCGCAGCGGCAGGCTACCGGGAAATAGTATTGACGGGCATTCATCTGGGGGCATATGGTCAGGATCTGACCCCTCCGACAAGCCTGTTGCGTGTCCTCGAAAACAGTGAAAAGAACGAAGCGGTGGAGCGGCTCCGTTTGAGTTCGCTGGAACCGACCGAAATCCACGATGATCTGCTCGCCTTCCTGAGAAAGGCAAACCATATCTGTCACCACCTCCACATTCCTCTCCAAAGCGGCGACAGCCGGATACTTTCCCTCATGAAACGGGACTATGACGCGGAATTCTTCAGGGACCTCCTGGAAAAGATTGTTCGCGCCGTCCCCGACATTGCCATCGGCATAGACGTCATGGTAGGATTCCCCGGAGAGCGGGAAAAAGAATTCTTCAATACCTTAAGACTGATCGAGGAACTCCCCATCGCCTACCTCCATGTTTTTCCCTATTCGGAACGGCCGGGAACCGCTGCGGCAAGCCTGCCGGGAAAGGTAGGGGAACGGGAAAAAAAGAAACGGGGCGAGATGCTAAGGAACCTGGGAAAAAAGAAAAAGGAACTGTTTGCGGAGCAATTCAAGGGTAAGGAACTCTCCGTGCTCATTGAAAGCAGGAAAGACCGGAAAACAGGCTGCCTGCAGGGGTTCTCCGGCAATTACCTCCCTCTGGCCGTTGCCGACACCACGAGAGAGCACATAAATCGCATCGTATCCGTCGTGCCGGAGGAGTATCGGGACGGGAAGCTGTTCGGAAGGATCGTGCATGACTGACGAAAGACTTCAGGAACTCAAGAATCTCGAAAATATTCTCACCCACCGTTTCCACGATATCGGTCTCTTAGACAACGCGCTCACCCACAGTTCCTTCGTAAACGAAAATCCCGGCCTGGCCTCCCGGGACAATGAACGGCTTGAGTTTCTCGGCGATGCGGTGCTGGGGCTGTGCGTAAGCGACCTGCTGATGGAAAAATTCCCGGACGACGCGGAGGGCCAACTCTCCAAGCTCAGGGCTTCCCTGGTGAACGAACAGCCGCTGGCGGAGTTGGCCCGGCAGCTCCGTTTGGGAGATTACCTGCTTTTGGGCAAGGGAGAGGTAAGCACCGGCGGCCGTACAAAAAATTCCCTGCTTGCCAATACGTTTGAGGCGGTCATTGCGGCGATTTATGTTGATTGCGGTTTTGAAAGAACGGGAAAATTTATCAGGAACCTGTTCGAGCCGCTGATCGGCGAGGGAAGGGACACGGTTTACCGCGACTATAAAACAGCGCTTCAGGAGCTATGCCAGATCAACTTCAAAGACCTGCCCCGCTATACGCCGATCAGCGAAAACGGCCCGGATCACGAAAAAACTTTTTCCGTCCGGCTTTCCGTCGCCGACATGGTCACGACCACCGGCACGGGCAAAAGCAAGAAAGAGGCGGAACAGCAGGCGGCAAAAATGGCCATCGAGGAATTGGAGAGAGTCTCTCTCCGCACGGATGAGGCGCTGTAAGACATGATCATCCCCCTGTTTGTCATGTACGGCGGTTGCCCGAACCGCTGTGTGTTCTGCAATGTACAAAAGACTGCCGGTAATTGCCGGAGAAATATCTCCGTGGAAGCCCTCCGGAAGACGGTACAGGCCCATCTCCGTACCGCGAAAAAGAGCGAGTCCGTCCAGATTGCCTTTTACGGCGGCAGTTTCACCGGCATGGAGCGGAAATACCAGATCGAGCTCCTGGGAATGGCGCGATCCTTTGTGCGGCTTGGCGTGGTGGACGGCATTCGTGTCTCCACAAGGCCCGATTACCTTGATGAAGCCCGCATAGCCCTCCTGGAAGAATTCGGCGTCAACACCGTGGAAATCGGCGCCCAGTCCCTTGTGGACGATGTCCTGGAGCGCTCCGGACGCGGCCACAGTGCGGATGATGTCGCCAGGGCAGTGACGCTGTTGAAACGGCGCGGTTTCCAAACCGGCGTGCAACTCATGGCCGGGCTGCCCGGAGACAACGCCGAGCGATTCGCCTTCACGGTCGGGGAGACTATTTCGCTCGGTCCTCACACGGTGCGTCTTCATCCCACGATTGTTCTTCCCGATACGCCGCTCGCAGACGCCTATATCCGGGGAGAGTACAAACCTCTTCCGTTGGCCGAATCCATCGAAATCTGCAAATGGGCCTTAAGGAAGTTTGCCATGGCACGGATATCCGTCATCAGGATCGGCCTCCAAACGACCGCCGAGATGGAAGCGGCGGGCGGCGTCATCGCCGGTCCCTTTCATCCCGCCTTCCGCTCCCTGGTCGAAGAATCGCTGTTTCTTGATATGGCAACCGCTCTCCTGTCGTCGGGAGAAAACGGGTGCCGGGAAGCCGCCTTTTTCCTGTCGCCGCGGGATGTCTCCCATCTTCGCGGGCAGAAGAATAAAAACCTGCTCCTCCTGAAAACGCGTTTCGGGCTGCGAGACATTACCCTCTGCGCCGATCCGGGCCGGGAACGGGGATCGCTCGCCCTCGCGGCAGACGGCGGAATCATGCGCACTACCTCGATCACCGCGCCCCCTATTGACAATATCCCCAATTGGTTATAGAAGGACGTTCGAATTTGCACAAGGGCGGAATAACTCTTCTTCAACCTTCCTCCCCAAAAGGAAAAGGATAAAACTCCGCACGGAACAACCCAGGGTGAGCGGCATCACCGCCACCATTCTTTTTTCAGGCCTATAGATTGAAGATGCTACCGTCATTTAAAATTGCCGATAAGGGCATATTCTTTATCGCCGTCACTCAGTTCGGCGTCGCTTTTTCCAACAATTTCATTATGGTTTTCATGCCCTTTTACATCCTAAAAATAAGTCCCTTCGGCCCCCGCGAGACCCTGCTCTGGATAGGATTCATCCTCGGTGGAACGAGTATCGCCACGGCGATTTTCTCCCCGTTCTGGGGAGGGCTTACGGCCAGATTCAGCCCCAAACTGCTCTTCGAACGGGGCATTTTCTGCAGCGCCGTCATCATTCTCCTCATGGGATACACGGAGAGCGTCTACCTGCTCTTGTTGCTGAGGATGACCCAGGGGGCGCTGGGAGGGGCATCCACCATTGGGCTTATTCTCACCTCCGCACTGTCGCCGAAGGAAAAACTCAACACCAACATCGGGTTCTTTCAAAACGCCATCACCGCAGGCCAGTTGTTGGGGCCCCCCGTGGGAGCCTATGCCGCAGCTACGCTCGGTTATCATCTCCCCTTTCTGCTCGCTTTCCTTATGCTGGTTGTCGTCCTCATTTTCTGTCACCGTTCCGTTCGCGCCATTCCGCCCCAGCAGGATCCCCCCAGGCAGAGCGCGACGTTGAAAAAGGAAATCCTGGTCGGCTGGTTCTTATGCTTTATCGCCACCGTGCATCTCATTTTTCTGCCCAGCATCCTGCCCCGGATTCTGGCGGATTTCAAATTGACCGAGAAGATCGCGTTGAACGCGGCGGGCATTATCATGATGGCCTATACCGCCGCGGCCATCGTGGGCTCCTATATTCTCTGCAATATTGCTTACCGGGTTGGCTTGAAAAAAATTATGACCATCGCGCTAAGCATGGCGTCCTTCCTGCAGATTTTTCTTATCTTCGGGCACGGATTCTGGAGTTTTACCGCCATCCGAATGCTGCAAATATTCTTCATCGCCGCCGCGTTCCCCCTGACGGTTTCTTTCTTCGCCAGAAGCGTGGGAGGGAAGATGATCGGCTTCCTGAACGCAGCGCGATTCTTCGGCAATGCCGTCGGCCCCCTGATGGCGACATCCGTTCTCGCGTACGCCAACCTCCTCGCCCTGTACGGCATTATCGCCGTATTGACCCTCGGCTCTCTTTGGGCGTTTCTTACCTTAATCAAAACAGGAGACGAACCGTGTTCCGTTCAGGATTCATAAGCATCATCGGCAGCCCCAACACGGGAAAATCAACGCTGCTCAACCTCATCGTGGGCGAAAAAATCGCCATTACGACGCACAAGCCCCAGACCACGAGAAACCGGATTACGGGCATCAGGAATGTCAGCGACGGCCAGCTTATCTTCCTCGATACACCCGGCATTCACCGGGCGTCCACTCCTCTGAATCTGCAGATGACGGAGACGGCCCTCGGCACGCTGGAAAGCGCCGATATTCTGCTTTTCCTCACCGAGGCCGGCAAGAGAGTCTCCCCCGAAGACCAGTTCATCATTCGTCTGCTGAAAAAGGTCAAACAGCCGGTGATCCTGGCCATCAACAAGATTGACCTCGTAAACAAGCCGACGCTTCTTCCCCTCGCCGATCAATTCCGGCAGCTCTTCCCCTTTCGGGAAATCCTGTTTCTGTCCGCCCTGAAAGGAGAAGGGGTGCCCGTTCTCATCGAAGAAATCCGGAAGCTGCTCCCGGAAGGCCCGCGGTATTTCCCTGAGGATATGATGACGGACCGCACGGAGCGTTTCATCGCCGCGGAGATCATCAGGGAAAAAATCACGCTCCTCACCCACCGGGAACTCCCCTACGCAACGGCGGTGGTCGTGGATACCTTCCGGGAGGACGAAGGAAAGAACCTGATCCGCATCCAGGCGACAATCATCGTGGAAAAGGATTCGCAAAAAGGGATCATCATCGGCAAAAAGGGCGCCATGCTGAAGGAGATCGGCACAAGGGCCAGGCGAGACATGGAGAAATTTTTTGCCGCAAGAATATTCCTGGAGCTGTTCGTCCGTGTGCAAAAGGATTGGAGCCATGATATAAGGATGCTTCGGGAACTGGGATATACGGAAAAATCCTGAAAGATTAAAAAACCATGCCACCAGTAATCGCCATCATCGGCAGGCCCAACGTGGGGAAGTCCACCCTGTTCAACCGCCTGTCCCACAAGAAAAAGGCCATCGTCATCAACGAGCCCGGCGCCACGCGGGACCGCAACTACGCCGATTGCGCCTGGAACGACAAGCCCTTTCTGCTCATTGATACGGGCGGTTTCGAGCCCGCATCCACGCAGGGAATCATGTCCCAGATGCGGGAACAGACCCTCCTCGCCATGGAAGAGGCGGACGTCATCATCTTCCTCATGGACGGGCGGGACGGCCTTACCCCGTCCGACAGGGAAATCGCCGGCCTTCTCCGGGCAACGGGGAAAGCGGTTTTTTATGTCGTCAACAAGATTGACGGTCCCCGCCACGAAAACCTTGCCCATGAATTCTACGGTCTGGGAATAGAGACCCTCTACCCCTTGTCTGCCGAGCACGGGTACGGCATTGACGAACTCATGGACGGCGTGGCCGTACACCTCTCCGAGCCGAAAGAAGCGGCAGAGGAGGATGAACCGCCCATCAGGATAGCCGTCATCGGCAGGCCGAATGTGGGAAAGTCATCGCTGGTCAATAAAATTCTCGGCTACGAACGGACTATCGTCAATCCCCTTCCCGGCACCACACGGGACGCCATTGATACCCCCTTCCAGGTAGGCGGTCACCGCTATCTCCTGATTGACACGGCCGGCATCAGGCGCAAAAGCAGGGTGAGCCTGACCCTGGAAAAATATAGCGTCGTCCACGCCTTGAAGGCCATGGAGCGCTGCGACATCGCCCTCGTTCTCGTTGACGCCGACGAGGGGATTACGGAGCAGGACGTGAAAATCGCCGGCCTCACCCTTGAGAAGGGAACGGCGGCGATCATCGTGGTCAACAAATGGGACATGGTAAAAAAGGATGACCGGACGGTGGGCGCCTATGTCAGAGACATCAAGGATGATCTAAAATTCATGGATTTTGCGCCGATCATCTTTATCTCCGCCCTTACGGGCCAGCGGGTGTCAAAAATATTCGGATTGGTAAACAGCGTCTACGCTCAATACACCAAGCGGGTGGGCACCCCCGAACTGAACAAGACGATGCGGGAAATCATCGCCGCAAATCCCCCCTCTCGATTCCAGAACCGGGAGGTTCAGTTCGGCTACATGACGCAGGTATCCGTCAAACCGCCCTCATTCGTATTTTTCACCCGGCAACCAAAGAGCATTCACTTCTCCTATGAGCGGTTCCTCGTCAACCGGATCAGGGAATCATTCGGTTTCGACCAGGTGCCGATCCGGATAATTTTTCGGAAAAAAACCTGACGCAAACAGCACCCCTCTTCGGTTAGAGTTCACAAACCAGTCACCCTCGATAATGAAGCTCCCCGCTCAGAGAGCGGGGCTTCCCGGTAAGGAACAGGTATTTCCCTCATTGCGCCCGTTACCCCCGCTGGAAGGCGGGGCTTGCGGAGGGCGCCCCCGGTCACACCAAACTACAACCAATAATCATTTGATCTGATCGCATCCTCTGCCGTCAACCGTTTACATATGACCGTTCTTTAGCACCTTTTCCATTTATCCATAAAATCATTAAAGTTTCTTCTGTTTATGCCGAATATATCATTATACGCTAAATATACCATATAGACCATGAATTCGGCAGCGAGCGCATTCCCCGCGGCTTGCCGCGGGGTAAGCGAGCGAATGATAAACGGATACTATTCCTTAGGAATCGGAGATTCTCCGCAGCAAGCTGCGGAGAGTTTCAATTGGCGTAATATTCGAGATTTACGGAAGCAAAGGAGGTATGACCCATGAGAAAAAATGTTTTGGGGATCCAGATAGCCATCTTAATTCTCATGATTTTCATTCATGCGGCATCCGCTGAAGAGGGGAAGGGAAAAAAAGGGCAGGGAGGTTTGGAAAAAATTAGGGTCTTTATTGTCCATAGCTATGAGGAAGATCAAGTTTGTGGAGCGCCTCAGGGGAGAGGTATTACGGATTCACTTATGAAGGAATTTAAAGATCGAATCCAGATAAGAAGCCATTTCATGAACACGAAAACGATCAACAGTACCCCTGATAAAATGCAAAAAGAAGCCCTCCTTGTGCTGCGCGAAGTAGAGTCATTCAAGCCCAACATGGTCTTTACCTTAGATGATGATGCTTTTCGCGAAGTGGGGCTAAAGTTGAAAGGACAGCGCTACCCGGTCATATTTTCCGGAATGAATGGCCAACCGGAAAATTATAATAAAAATACCCATTTTCTGGATAGTAGGGGCCGACCCAGTTCAAATATCACCGGTGTTTATGAGAAGCTCCATTTTCAGACCGCTCTCAATGTGATGAGGGGGGTGATACCGGGTTTAAAGAAAATAGTTGCCCTGCTCGATATGAGCTCTACCGGCCGGGCCATTCGTATTCAGCTTGAAAAAGAGTTGATCGGTTACGGTGAGAAAGTGGAGGTCGTTTTCAAACAGGTCGGCACGATGAAAGACTATCTCCGGGAGATAGCCGAAATAAATAATGACCCCTCTATACAGGCAGTTTATCCCGTGGTCCTGAGCGTGATGGATGACACGGGGGAAAGCGTAGGTTTCAAAACCACCCTCAAAGCCTTTATTGAAAAATGCAAAAAACCTGGAATGGCTCTGAACTTTGATTTTGCGAGGCTCGGTTTATTCGGCGGGGCTTCTGTCGATTTTGCCGCTATGGGCAGACAGGCAGGTGTTATGGGAATCAAGTTGCTCAAGGGAAAGAATATCCGGGAACTCCCCATCGAGTCGGCAGAGCAGTACCTCATTACGTTTAATACGGGAAACGCGGATATGCTCAAAATCAAGATTCCCGATGAGTTAATAGGCGCAGCGGTAATTTACGACTCAATGGCCCTTTTAACCCAAGCAGAATAATCGAGTCATCAATCCAGATTGTTCGAAAGAAATAAAGCTAATGGAACGAATTACTTTTAAAAACTCAATCACTTCGAGACTTCTGCTTGCCATAATAGCCCTTCCAACGATACTCACCTTGGCGGGGTTATACATTTTCCAGAAGGCTGAGCACCAAAGGATTGTAGAGTTTTCAAAAATCAAAATACAGCAACTCGAGGATCTAAATTCCACTTTGCTTCTTAACCGTTTGGACTCCTTCAAGGAAAAGGCCCTTCGGATTTCCTCCGACAACCAGATCATCGTTCCTTACAAACTCAAAGTGCAGTATCAGTTACAGGCTCATTTAGCGCATTTGTTCAGCCAGAACAAGCTCGTGACTCTGTCCCTTCTGTCTCCGGACGGGATATATACTGTGACGGTCGGGCATCCAATCAAGGGCTATCTAACTGATTTCTCCGACGCATTCGAAAATGCGAAAAAAGGACTGCCTTCCTCCTTTTATGCCCAACGTAAACGGGGAACGGCTGAAAAGCTTCTGTGCCTGACGGCGGTTTCGCCCGTCCTCTCAGGAAACGTAGTGATCGCTGTGCTCTTGATTGCCAAGGATGTCGTTTTAGACAGCCCCTTCACAAATTCTTTGTTGATCAGTGGCGGCCGTATCCAGTCCGAAAGTATGGAATCATCTTTCCTGTTGCCGTTCGTTGATGAGGCGACAAGAATACAAGAGTTCGGCCCCCTTTCTCTGTCGGTTGATTCAATTCTATCATCCAAAATCGCCTTTCCCGGGTTAAAAAAATCGGATAGTTATCTCTTGTGCGGAATTGATGACCATGCAGCACTTGATCAGAACAAAAAAAATATTTTTTATGGGGTATTAATCAGCATCTTCATGCTCCTCTTTCTTTCGGGCTATTCAATCTATTTAAGCAGATGGCTGACCAAACCACTCCTGCATATTGTCAAGGTGGCTGACAGCATAGGTGCCGGCAAGGCAGATATTGAATGGTTGCCGGAACGAAATGACGAAGTAGGAGCGTTGAACAGTTCTCTTCAAATTATGACGACGAAACTTCAAGATACAATCAATGAGTTAAGAATTGCAAAAAGACAGGCTGAAGAGGGTCATCAAGCAATAGTGGCCAATAAAGCGAAAAGTGAATTTTTGGCCAACATGAGCCATGAGATTCGGACGCCCATGAACGGGATGATGGGGATGGTTGAGCTGATTCTCAACAGTGAGCTGTCTCCCAAACAGCGGCACTTCGCCGAAACCGCCCGCCGGTCCGGCGATATGTTGCTTTCCGTCATCAACGATATCCTGGATTTTTCCAAGATCGAGGCGGGAAAACTGGAACTGGAAATCACCTCCTTTCCCCTGTGGGATACGGTGGAGGATACCGCTGAACTCTTTGCCGAAAGCGCCCAACGCAAAGGCCTGGAGATAACCTGCCATGTCCATACCAATGTCCCTGCCTGGGTGCGGGGCGATTCCAACCGTCTCCGCCAGGTGCTGACCAACCTGGTGAATAACGCCGTCAAGTTTACCGAACAGGGAGAGATCGACATCATGGCAACGATGGCAGAGGAGGAGGAGAAAACCGTTCTGGTGCGGTTCGAGGTGCGGGACACGGGGATCGGTATACCGCCTGCGGCCCAGACCCGAATTTTTGAAGGCTTCACCCAGGCCGACGGATCCACGACCCGGAAGTTCGGCGGCACGGGCCTGGGGCTTACGATCTCCAAACAGTTAATTTCCCTCATGGGCGGTGACATCGGGGTTGTCAGCACACCGGGAGTCGGGACTACCTTCCGGTTCACGGTCCGATTGGAGAAAGAAACAAAACCCGCCACGAACGCCGACGGCCTCTTGCGGGGGCTGCGGGTGCTTGCTGTGGACGACAATGAAACAAACCGCCGTATCCTTGAGGAACAGACCGCCTTCTGGGGGATGGTCTGCCACGGTGCATCGGGCGGGCCGGAAGCCCTGGAGCTGCTTCGCGCCGCAGGCAGCAATAATCATTACGACCTTGCCATTCTGGATATGATGATGCCCGGCATGAACGGCATCGAACTGGCCCATGCCATTCGTAACGACGCCGCCATTCCCCCCCTGCAAATCATGCTGCTCACCTCAATCAACCATGAGATAGACCGCAACCACGCAGAGCAATGGGGCATCTCCTCATTCCTGACCAAGCCCATCCGGCAATCGCGACTCTACGAAAACATCGTCGCCTTATTCCATGGCACAGAACAGACAACCGCAACCGCCGACCCCGTCCCGGAGAAACTACAGCCGGAAAGGGGCGGAAAATCCCGCATCCTCGTTGCCGAGGACAATCCCGTAAACCAACAGGTCATTCAGGCGGCCCTCGAATTGTTCAACTGTGAGGTGGACATGGCCGTCAATGGCCGGGAGGCCATAACGGCATGGTCGGAGCATCACCACGAGATGATCTTCATGGATGGGCAGATGCCCGTCATGGACGGCTACGAAGCGACGGCCCGCATCCGGGAAGCGGAAGCCCTCGGCGCATGCGGTGGCACGAGGCCGCCCACTATTATTATCGCCCTGACGGGCCTCGCCATGGAGGGAGACCGGGAGAAGTTCCTTTCCATCGGTATGGATGATTACCTGGCAAAGCCCTTTGCCATCGCGCAACTAAAGTCATTGCTGGAACGGTGGCTGCCGGAATCGTCCCTGCTGACGGAAAAAGAAAGCGCCGTTCCCGTTCCTGGCATCCGGGAGCAGGAGATGAGGAAATCGGAACATGAGCAACCGACTGCCCCCGATGGCGAACCCGTGATCGACATGAGTTTCCTCAACAACATAAAAAGTCTGCAACGGCCCGGACGCCCCGATCTGCTCCACAAGGTGATCGGGGAGTACGTTGCCTCCGCCCCCGGTCTCATGGATGCCATCCGCCGGGGAATCGCGGAAGGAGACGCGACGGTTTTGAGAAGCGCCGCCCATTCTCTCAAAACGAGCAGTGCCAATGTGGGAGCCTCATCGCTTGCCGCGCTTTGCCGGCAGATCGAAGCAATCGGCCATGCCCAGTCCACCGGGGGCGCAGAAACGCTCTTCCGCCAAATCGAATCCCTCTATCCCCAGGTCCGTGAATCACTGACCGGCATTGAGCAGAGGGAAGAGACAAACGAGGAAAGAACCTCCTCTATCGACAAGGAGCGACATCCATCATGAATCATACCGTTGAGCAGAACGAAAACAAACAGGTCCTGGTGGTGGACGACGACACGACCATCCGCGTTGCGGAAGCAGCTGATGGAGAAGCGGCCCTTACGATGCTCGCAGATATCCTGCCCGATGTCATTCTGCTTGATGTTATGTTACCGGGCATCGACGGTTTTACCGTCTGCCGGCAGATTCGCAACCATCCCGATGGGAAATATGTCGCTGTCCTGATGATGACCGGTCTCGATGATGTGGTTTCCATCAAGCAGGCATACAGCGTCGGCGCCACGGACTTCATCACTAAGCCTATAAACTGGCGGATACTCGGGTACCGGGTCAATTACATGCACCGGGCAAACCAGGCCTTTCAGGAACTGAGCAAGAACAGGGCGCAACTTCTCTCGGCGCAGAAGATCGCCCATTTGGGGAGCTGGGATTGGGATAGGGTGAACGACAAGTTCCGCTGGTCTTCTGAACTCTATCATATCTTTGCTCTCGATCCCGCCACATGCACAGGCACCTACGACACGTTTATCGGCATCATCCATCCCCTCGAGAAGGAACGCGTAAAAATGACCATCGAGGAAGCCGTCGGCTCACAGCAACCGTTCCGCCTCGATTATAAAATTGTCCTCGCCGACGGCACGGAGCGTTTTGTCAGTACAGAGGGACAACCTGTTTCCGACAGACAGGGCCGATTTGTCCGTGTGACCGGTACCGTCCAGGATATTACGGAGCGAAAACAGGCGGAGGTTCAGATCCGCTCGTTGGCTTTGTACGACAACCTGACAGGCCTACCCAACAGGATCCTCTTTTATGATCGTCTGGAACAGGCAGTTCGCCAGGCGGTGCGCCAGCATAGCATGGTTGCCGTCATGTTCATCGATCTCGACCAGTTCAAAGACATCAATGACAGCATGGGGCACAATGCAGGCGACATGCTTCTGCGGGAGGTGGGCCAACGACTCCTTTCCGTAACCCGGTCCACCGACACCGTCGCACGATTGGGCGGCGACGAGTTTACCCTCTGTCTTCAGAATGTCCCTTCGCTCGACGTCATTTGCACACTGGCCCAGAAATTAATGGATACATTTTCTGAACCTTTTACGCTTGAGTCAAAGATCATCTTTGTCACCGCCAGTATCGGTGTTGCCGTTTATCCCAACGACGCGGGAAACGCTGATGACCTGCTGAAACAGGCTGATACGGCAATGTACTTTGCCAAGGAGCAGGGAAAAAACAACTACAAACTGTTCTCGCCGGAGATGCAGATTGAGACCGACACACGCCTTACCCTGCAAAGCGAGATCCGCTTGGCCCTGGAACGTAATGAATTCTGTCTGCACTATCAGCCGCAATTCGACACCCTGACGGGGAAATTGAAAGGGATGGAAGCGCTGATACGGTGGAAGCATCCGGATAAGGGAGTTGTTTTTCCGAACACCTTTATCCCTGTTGCCGAGGCTACTGGCCTGATTGTCCCCCTGGGGAAATGGATCCTCTCAGAGGCCTGCCGTCAGAACGTGGCCTGGCAGGCCATGGGATATGAGCCGATAAAAATCGCCGTCAATATTTCCGCCGTTCAGTTTAAGCGGAGTAATATCGTTGACACAATTCGGCGGGTGTTTGAGTGTACGGGAATGGCTCCCCATCTTCTGCAGATTGAAATTACGGAAAGCTCCCTGATGCAGCTTGCTAAGCCCATAGTCGTGCCACGAACCAAGGGACAACCAGGGAGTCCTGAAGCGCCGTCTCCGCAGGCAACAGAAGAGGACGATTCCATCATTAATACGCTCGATACATTGCAGAAAATGGGCGTCTCGATTGCCCTGGATGACTTTGGTACGGGGTATTCTTTACTGAGCCATCTGTGCTATTCTTTCATAGATGTGATAAAAATAGATCGCCGTTTCGTTTGGGCAATCAATGCCTGGGAGGGCAGTGAAATAATTTCAACGATTATTGAAACGTCGAAGAAATTAAGCTTGCAGGTGACAGCCGAAGGCGTCGAAACCGAATATCAGAAAACATATCTCCTCAAAGAGGGGTGCCACGAGGTGCAAGGGTATCTCATTGGTAAACCGTCACCCGCAGAGGACTGTGTGAAATATTTCACGCAGGAACAAGAACAGTTTGTCAAGGAATAATGTCCTCGTAATCTTTTTTGGCATCTGCCAACTTAGTAGAATACCTCCAGAAATTTTGATATTATCTTTTCGCCAAATTGTATAAGATGCGTGTCGAGATCACGGGGGGCATACCAAGAAAATGATTGTGAAGCTCCCCGCTCAGGAGAGCGGGGCTTGCGGAGAACGCCCCCGGTCAGGGGTCAGGTTTCATCGTTTTTTACCCCTCATCATCATACCTTTAAAGGAGGACAGCATGACCCAGGAAGTATCGAATATGAAGGATATGGCAGTCTATCAGGTTGGCTCTATTGTCAGCAAAGAGATTATCAACAAGCCGACGGGGACAGTGACCCTCTTTGCTTTTGACCGGGATCAGGGATTGAGTGAACATACCGCTCCCTTTGATGCCTTGGTTCAAATAGTGGAAGGCGAGGCGGAGATTATTATTTCCGGAGAATCGCATCAGGTAAAGGAAGGGGAAATAATCATTATGCCTGCCGGAAAACCCCACGCATTGAAGGCTCTGAAGAAGTTTAAGATGATGCTGGTGATGATTAAATCGTGATGCAATAATAACGCGCAAAAGGAAAATCTCCCCTGCGATTCGCTGCATCGCCGCACCTATTTATCATGGTCACCGGGGGCACCCCCGCAAGCCCGCCTTCCCGGCGGGGATAAGGGGCGCAATAAAAATAAATTCTTCTTGCCGGGAAGCCCCGCCCTCCGGCGGGAGCTTCACTTTTCCTTGACACACAACCCCCTTTTCCTTACACTGCCCACACAAAAAGCAAGTTTTTATCAATGCAATTTAAGGGAATCCCCATGAAAAAAATATGGTTTACCCGCATACGGATCATCGCCGCCCTTGCACTCTTCTGCATCCCGACGGCGCCGTCGGCCGGGCAGGCTGCCGAGTCGGTCAGGCTCGGTATCGCGGGCGCCCACAGCGGCGATCTTGCTTCTTACGGCATCCCCTCGCTCCGGGCCGCCGAACTGGTGGTGAAGGACATCAATGCGAAGGGCGGCATCCTGGGCAGAAAAGTGGAACTGCGCGTCGAGGACGACGCGTGCAAACCGGAGGTCGCCACCAATACGGCAACGAAGCTGGTTTCAGAAGGCATCAAGGTGGTGATGGGCCACATCTGCAGCGGCGCCACGAAGGCCGCTCTCGGCATCTACCGGGACGCGAAAGTGATTGTTATGTCCCCCTCCGCCACCAATCCCGAATTAACCCAGAGCGGCGAGTATCCCAACTTCTACCGCACCATAGCCTCCGACGACGCCCAGGCCCGGCTGGAGGTTGACTTCGCAATCGGCGTGCTGAAAGCGCGGAAGATCGCCGTTCTGCACGACAAGGGCGACTACGGCAAGGGGTTGGCCGAACACGCCCGGAAGTTCATCAAGGCATCGGGAAAAGCAAAAGTCGTGCTCTACGAAGGGGTCACGCCCGGGGCTGTTGATTATGCCGCCGTGGTGCAAAAGATCAGGCGGGCGGAAACGGATACGGTTCTCTTCGGTGGATACCACCCGGAAGCGGCGCTGATTGTCACCCAGATGCGCAAAAAGAATATGAAAACTTTTTTTGTTTCCGACGACGGCGTGAAGGATGAAACGTTCATCAAGGTTGCGGGCAAATACGCCGAAGGCGTTTACGCCACGGGCCCCAGGGATGTCTCAAAAAATCCCCTGGCCATCGCCGCCAACGATACCCACAAAAAGAACTACGGTACCGAACCCGGCGCGTTTTTCCTGAATGCCTACACGGCCACGCAGGCGCTCTTGAACGCCATTCAAAAGGCCGGCTCGGAAAATTATGAAAACACGGGGAAAGCGCTTCGCACCAATTACGTGAACACCCCGTTGGGAAAGATCCGGTTTGACAAGAGGGGCGACGCTGTGGGCGTCGGTTTCTCCATTTACCAGGTGCGGAAGGGCTTCTATACGGAAGTGAAGTAGAAGGGCATGGAATACTTTCTTGAACTCTTCGCAGGCGGGCTGACCCGGGGAAGCATCTATGCCCTGATTGCCCTCGGGTACACCATGGTGTACGGCATCATCGAGCTGATCAATTTTGCCCACGGCGAAATCTACATGATCGGGGCCTTCACCGCCCTGATCGTCTCCAGCGTCCTCGCCATGTCCGGCATGAGCGGCGTTTCCGCTCTCGTCCTTGCTTCCATCGTGGCGGTTGTCTACGCATCGGCATACGGATTTACCGTGGAAAAGATCGCCTACAAGCCGTTGCGCCGCGCCCCGCGCCTCTCCCCCCTCATCAGCGCCATCGGCATGTCCATTTTCCTCCAGAATTACGTCCTGCTGGCCCAAACGCCGGATTTCCTGCCCTTCCCCAATCTCCTCCCGGAGCTGCCGCTGCCGGAGGCCTTCGGCAACATCATCGGCTCCACGGAACTGATCATACTGCTGACAACGGCGGTCATCATGGGGGGGCTGACACTCGTCATAAAATTCACGAAAATGGGAAAAGCCATGCGCGCCACCGCCCAGGACCGGGACATGGCCATGCTGGTGGGGATAAACGTGAACCGCGTGATTTCCAACACCTTCGTCATCGGTTCCGCCCTGGCCGCCGTTGGCGGCATCCTGATTGCCTCGCACGTGGGACGGGTCAATTTCTTCATCGGCTTTATCGCCGGCATCAAGGCCTTCACGGCGGCAGTCCTGGGAGGGATCGGCAGCATACCGGGAGCCGTCCTGGGTGGACTGGTGCTGGGCTTAACGGAGAGTTTCGCCACGGGGTACGTCTCCAGCGATTACGAAGACGTCTTTGCCTTCGCGCTGCTCATTGTGATCCTGATCCTGAGACCGACAGGCTTGCTGGGACGGGCGGCCGCGCCGAAGGTATAGGGGTATCGAACCATGAAGAACCTGACAGCCTTAAAACAGCCCCTCCTGGTTTCTGCATGGTTCATGTTTCTCACCTTTCCCCTCATGGTGATCCGCGTGAACACCATTGAGAATGTCGTGGAATGGCGCTGGAGGAACATGATCTGGGTGGGAACGGCAAGCTTCCTTCTCACCTTTCTGTGGCGCTACTTAAGCGACAGGAGGGAGGCCGCCCGCAAAGAGGCGGAAAGAACTGAAGATCACGAACAAACTCTCGGTCGTTTCCTCGCCGGAAGACCGGAAGTGGGCCGGTACCTGAGTGTCGGCGCCATGATCCTTGCCCTTATCTTTCCCTTTGTCTTTTCCACCTACCAGACGAACATCATGGCGACCGCCCTCATGTACGCGGTTCTGGGACTGGGTTTAAATATCGTCGTGGGGCAGGCGGGACTTCTCAACCTTGGCTACGTGGCCTTCTACGCGGCGGGCGCTTACAGCTATGCCCTTTTGAACCATCACTTCGGGATCGGTTTCTGGACCGCCCTTCCCGTGGGGGCCGTCGTCGGCGCCCTCTTCGGCATCCTGCTTGGCTTCCCCGTTCTCCGGCTGCGCGGCGATTACCTGGCTATCGTAACCCTTGGCTTCGGCGAAATTACCCGCCTCGTCCTGGAAAACTGGAACGACTTTTCTTTCGGCCCGAGCGGCATATCGAATATCCCCCGGCCCGGTTTCTTCGGGATCGCCCTCGACATCCGGGGAGCAACCATATACCTCTATTTCCTCGTACTGCTGTTGTGCCTGGCAACCGTTTTCATCGTCAATCGCCTGCAAAACTCGCGTATCGGCAGGGCCTGGATCGCCATCCGGGAGGACGAAACGGCATCCCAGGCCATGGGCATTGACGGAACAAAAACGAAACTCACGGCCTTTGCCCTCGGCGCCTTCTGGGCCGGCATGGTGGGCGTCATCTTTGCCGCCAAAACCACGTTTATCAATCCGGCAAGCTTCACGTTCCTGGAATCCGCCATGATTCTCTCCATCGTGGTTCTGGGCGGCATCGGCTCCATCCCCGGCATCATCACAGCCGCGCTCTTTCTCATCCTCGTGCCGGAGTACCTTCGGGCATTCAGCAACTATCGCATGCTCATCTTCGGCTCCGTCATGGTGCTCATGATGCTCTTTCGTCCCCAGGGCATCGTAGCGGGCGCGCGCCGCACCTACACGTTCCGGAGACGGAAAAGCGGCCCCGAACTGGAGAGGGGATGAGCATGGAACCCGTGCTTCAGGTCAGGGGACTGACGATGACATTCGGGGGGTTGCGGGCCCTGGACAACGTGGACCTGCACGTTGAACGGGAAGAGATTGTCGCCTTGGTAGGCCCCAACGGCGCGGGAAAGACTACCTTCTTCAACTGCATCACGGGCATCTATCCTCCCGCAAGCGGCGACATCTTCCTTGCTCCGCCCGGCGGGAAACGCAGGCGCATCAACGGCCTGAAGATGCACACGGTAACGGAGCACGGCATGGCGCGCACGTTCCAGAACATACACATCTTCCCCGCCATGACGGTCCTGGAAAACGTGATGGTGGGCCGCCATTGCCGCACATCGTCCGGCCTCCTGGGCGCGGTGCTCCGGGGAGCGGGAACCCTGCGGGAAGAGGAAGGAATCGTGAACAAGAGTTATGAAATTTTGGAGACGGTGGGGCTCGACGCTTCCGTCAACGAATTGGCCATAAACCTGCCCTACGGAGCGCAGCGCCGCCTCGAAATCGCCCGCGCCGTGGCAACAGATCCCTTTCTCCTGCTCCTCGACGAACCGGCCGCCGGCATGAACCCCCAGGAAACGAAGGAGCTCGAAGGACTGATACGGCAGATACGGAACGGAAAAAAGATATCCATCCTGCTCATCGAGCATGACATGAAGCTGGTCATGAGCATCTCCGACCGCCTCTGCGTGATGGATTATGGGGAGAAGATTGCAGAAGGGACGCCGGCGGAAATCAGGGGAAACCCCATCGTCATCGAGGCATACCTGGGAGAGGACCCTGATGCTTGAACTGAAGGATATCCGGACATGTTACGGAAACATCATGGCGCTCAAGGATGTCACCCTCTCCGTGCCGGCCGGGGAAATCGTCGCGCTCATCGGCGCCAACGGCGCAGGCAAGACCACCACCTTGATGTCCATCTCCGGGATCGTGCCGCCCCGTTCCGGCGAGATTCTTTTCCTGGGACAGCCGATTCAAACGCTCGGCCCGGACGAAATCGTCTCCCTCGGCATCTCCCAGGTGCCGGAGGGACGCCGCATCTTTCCCAAACTGACCGTTGCGGAAAATCTGGACATGGGGGCGTTCCTGCGGAGCGACCAGGCGGGTATCAAGAGCGACCTGGATTATATCTACGGGCTCTTTCCCATCCTCGCCCAGCGGAGATACCAGCAGGGCGGCACCTTGAGCGGCGGTGAGCAGCAGATGCTCGCCATCGCCCGCGCGCTCATGGCACGGCCGAGGCTTCTCTTGCTCGACGAGCCGTCTCTCGGACTCGCGCCGCTTTTCGTCAAACTGATCCTCACGATGATCAGAAAAATCTCCGACGAGCAGGGCACGACCATCCTGCTCGTGGAACAGAATGCCAATATGGCGCTCAAGATCGCCCACCGGGGTTACGTCATGGAAAACGGCCGCATTGCCTTTTCGGGAACGGCCCGGAGTCTCCTCAACAATGAATCCGTCAAGAGCGCCTACCTGGGCATCTAACAGACTGCTGAAAAACGCCCATCTGCTGCGTTTCCCTCATCCTTCGCCATTCGACGTACGGGCAAGTACGCCTTCATGGCAAAGTATTTCGGGGGCCTTGCATCTGGGCATTTTTGAGCAGTCTGTTGGTAAAATAACTTATTCAACAGCCTGTAGGCGCGAATCTGACCCTGAGCCAGAACCACAGGGTGGCAACCATGCCCAGCACCCCCCCGATCAGGAAGGTGGACTCCGGCCCCAGGCGGCTCCACAGGAGGTAGGAAATAAGCGGGGCCGGGCAGAACGCAAAGGAACGTAGTCCCCAGTACAGGCCGATGGCCCGCGCCCTCGTCTCCCGGGGAAATCCGCTGGAAATCATCGCTTTGCGCGCCGGTTCCCCCACCTCGCGCAGGCCGTTCAGGATGAAGACGACGATCAGCGCCCCCATAACCGGTACGCCCACGAGCGGAGACAACTGGGGCAACAAGACCAAGTTCAGGGGAAACAGGGCAAAAAGAAAAAACGTAAGGCCGATGAACAGCCGGGGACTCGATGCGTTATCCACCATCTTGCCCACGGGTATGTACGTGATAAGCGCCGTCAGGCCGCTGAGGGCCACCAGCATGCCCGCCTCGCCGGCGCTCACCGCCAGCACCCCCACCAGGTAGAGCACGGCAAAGTCGCGCACGAACCAGTCCCCCCACCGGAGAATGATCTCCGCGGAGAGAAGACTTTTGAGATGAGGCGGCATGTCTTTCAGAATCAGTTTCAGGGGAACATATCTTCCCTCGTCCTTGGGACGCATGCGCCCCAGCAGGGTAAACTGGATGACCGAAACGATCACAACCAGGCCGAAGGCAAGCGACAAATTCACCCAGTACCCCACGGCCATGACAAAACCGCCGATCAGCGGACCGAACACCTTAGGCAGGCGTTTCTGTATGCTCTGCATGGCGAACGCGATGGTGAGCCGGTTTGACGGCGTTTCGTTGCCCACCACTTCAAAGGTCGCGGGAACGGAAAGCGATTCCCAGTTGGTTACGAGGAGCGCACCCGCAATGATCAGCAGGGGGTTGCGCGTCGCCAGAAGGAGGCAAAAGCCCGCCGTCATGGGGAGCGCTGAAACGAGAAAGGCCACGCGGGCGCCCATCCGGTGGGCCACGGCGCCGCCGATGATGTAGCCGAAACCTTCGAGAAGGTTGACCAAAACGGCAAAGATCCCCATGTACTTAACCGCCCCCAGAACCTGGGCGGTATGATTAATGCCCGTGAGGGAGTCCTTCAGGTGAATGGCGAGGAAGTTCCGCCATATCTCCTCGGAAAGCCCCAGCCCGGCGGTAACCACGAGTACCGCAAGCGTAGCCCTGTTTATGCCCAGCCAGGAGGCCAGTGATTCCCCTCCGCCGGTTTTACCCGATCCCGCGGTATCAGCTCCAGCCATGTTCGTTCCTCCTTCATTTCCGCATATAGCATAAAACTGACCGTTTCCCTTTACCATATTTGATGGACTCGTACAAAGTTGGAAAACAGGCCTACTGCGGGTGGCTTCGCCGTCGTTGCCGAAGTTACTTTGACAGGCTGTAGGACATGATTGACAACCCCTGCCCTTTTCTCTATATATCCGCATACTCTTCTGGAGAAAACATGATTTACCTGAAAAACATCAGTCTGTCCTTCGCGGACAGGAAACTCTTCGATCAAATCAACTGGACGATCACGGAAAAAAGCCGGATCGGTCTTGTCGGCGACAACGGCATGGGGAAAACTACGCTCCTCCGGATGATTGCCGGACAGGTGGAGCCTGAAGAGGGCGCCGTTGAAATCCCGGAGAGGAAGAAAAAGACCATCGGCTATCTGCCCCAGGACCTTGCCGAACTGGAACCCTTAAACCTGCTCCTCTACCTGAAAAAGAAGAGCGGCATTTACGACCTGGAGGAAGCGATAGGGGGTTATGAAGAACAGATCTCCGGTTGCGCGCCGGAACAGGCGGAACACGGGCAGCTCCTTACCGCCTACGAATCGGCGCTGGCCCTGTACTCGATGCGGGACGGATATTCCTTCGAGGCGCGGGCGAAACAGATCATGAAGGGCCTCGGCTTCCGGGAGGGCGATTTCGCAAAAAACTGCGCCGAGTTCTCCGGCGGCTGGAAGATGAGGATACTGCTCGCCGTCATCCTTCTTTCCCGCGCCGACATCATGCTGCTTGACGAGCCGACGAACCACCTGGACACGGAGAGCATGGAGTGGCTGGAAAGTTACCTGAAGGATTATCCGGGCACGATCATCGCTGTTTCCCATGACCGTGTTTTTCTGGACAAGATCGTGAAGCAAATAGCCGACCTCGCAGACCGGCGTCTCACCCTCTACAGCGGGAACTATTCCACCTACCTGAGCGAGAAAGAAAAACGCCTGGAAATCCTGAAGAAGGAAATGGCCGGCCAGGGATCAGAGATGAAGCGGATGCAGGATTTCGTGGAGCGGTTTCGTTACAAGGCCACCAAGGCCAGACAGGTGCAGAGCCGCCTCAAGATGCTGGAAAAATTTGAAACCGTGCGCGCGCCGGAAAAGACAAAAACGGTGACCATAAAATTTCCGCCGACCGTGAGAAGCGGCAGGGACGTTGTTACAGCGCGGCGGCTTTCCAAGTCCTACGGCGCGCTTACAATTTTCGAGGCTCTCGATTTCACGATCTCCCGTGGGGAAAAAATCGCCCTCGTGGGCATAAACGGCGCTGGGAAATCAACGCTGCTCCGCCTCTTAAGCAAAACGGAACAGCCTGCCGCAGGTGACGTTACGTACGGTCTCCATGTGAAGATGGCCTTTTTCTCTCAGGAAAGCGCGGAGACCCTTAATTACGGGAAGACCGTCTGGGAAGAAATCAATGCGGCAGGCACGAGAAGCACCGATCAGGACAAGAGAAATCTCCTCGGCGCCTTTCTCTTCTCGGGGAGCGACATCAACAAGGAGATTTCCGTTCTCTCCGGCGGTGAAAAATCACGCCTAAAACTGCTGAAGGTTCTTCTGTCGGACGCCAATCTTCTCATCCTCGACGAACCCACCAATCACCTGGATCTCAAGACGAAGGCTATCTTTCAGGAAGCCCTTCTCAACTACCACGGTACGGTGATCATCGTCTCCCATGATCGCTACTTCCTCGATTGCCTGATCACGAGGGTGATCGAATTACGGGACGGGGTCATTCGCACCTACAGCGGCAACTATTCCTACTTTATCGAGAAGCGGAAGGAGTGGGAGACGACTCCGGCGGGAAACGGGAATGCCGGCGAGGCCGCAAGCCCTGCCAAACCCGGCGCCGCTTACCGAACGAGGGAAGAAAAGAAACTGGAAGCCGAGGAGAGAAACCGGCTCTACAAAATCAGAAGCGCCCTGAAGAAAGAGCTCTCAGCCCTCGAAGGACAAATCACCGCCCTGGAAGAGCACAAGAGGAGGAACGAGGCGCTCCTGTGCGAATCGGATACGCACAGGGATCCGGCACGGATAAAAGCGCTGAACCGGGAACTAAAGACAATTGCCTCAGAACTGGAAGAACTGTACCCCCGTTGGGAACAAACGGTGGCTCTCATCGCCCAGGCGGAACCCGCCGAAAACAGCCCCAAACTCTGACGCCTTCGCGATAGAAAATCTTGACGATGCTGTAAGAAGTGAGAGGAGCCATCTTTTTGTCATTCCCGTGCAAACGGGAATCCAGTGCCTTTTAGTTGTTCTGGACTCCCGCTTCCGCGGGAGTGACAGGATTTTTGCCTTTTTACGAAGCCGTCTATGCCCCGTCCAGCCCCGTCCTCTCCGTCCGCTGGTACCACTCGGCGGGATTGGTGAGAAATTCCTCCGTCTCTTTCAGAGAAGTAAAGTGCTCCCGCTCGATGTTGGCGAGGAGGCCGAAAAAATCCTTTTCTTTGGGATCGGACACCTCATCCCGGAGCCCGGCATAGAATTCCGCCCCCTTGGCTTCGAAATCAATGGCGGTGCGGATTGCCTGTAGATCATCGGTATCGCCGGCCGGTATCTGACCGGCCTTCTTCACCATGTTCTTCAGGATCGTATCCACGTTCGTATCCTTCACCTTCAGGGGAACCGTCTTGGGCCACGTCCCCTTTTTTTCCCAAGTTTCGCTGAGCTGCTTCAACCGTTCGTAGTGTTCCAGTTCTTCACCCGCTATCTGCCGGAACATGGCCTCCCCCAAGGCATTCTTTGTCCGCTGCGCATTCTTGAGATAAAATTCGTGTTCCCTCATTTCATTATTGAGCGCAACCTTAAGCGCATCCAGACGTTTCTCTTCCATGGCCGGTCTCCTTCGGGTATTTGGTGAAATGGTGTGTAAAACGGTATGGTGAAAAGTACCATAGGCCCCCGCCCCGGTCAAGCTCTTTGGAACTGATCAGTCATCAAGCAACATTCTTGGCGTGATCCGATAATTATATCCGCACTGCACCGTCGGTCTATTTCTCATTAACAGGAGATTATATTGACAACTAACCATAAATAATTTAAAAGTTTTTATCAATGTACCTTACCATCGGCGCTATTATACTACCGCCAATAGGCGGTCTACTCCATGTTCGCGCCGCTACGCCACCTGACGGCGTCTACACGGCGCGAACGGGCGCGAGCTGCACTATCGCCGGTCCTCGCCGCAGGGCGGCTCGAACCAGCGATGGAACCGCACCGCCTCCGGCGGCTCCGCCCCCATTGTCACGGAAGCTGCGATAAATTGCATCTCCCGCGCCCAAGGGGGTGCGGCTCATCTCGCGCCCGTTAGACATAACAAAATGAAAAAATACGAAGACGATATAAGAAATACTCTAAGCCATGCAAAAAGGTGCTATGATGCATGGTGGCTGTTTACTGGAAAACATCCAAAAAGAGAACAAATAAAATTCGTCCACAATAAATATCTGATTTTTTTTGACACCCTTCGTCCTGCCTTATATTGCACTTTTGCAATTAAACTCTCATCACTATTTAGTACCATTCCTAAAGATATCACTTTAGACAAACTGCACGGCATTCAAATATATCCTGAATTCAATGATCTCTGGGATAGGGGAAGACGTCTATATAAATACCGCAGTAAAGTCATTGCTCACAGAGATCAGGAAATATCCATAAGGAATTTCGCAAAAGAAACAGGCTTTACTTACAATGATTTAAAAAAGATACTTTATGATACTTGCTCTATCTTTGATACTTTTGCAAAAAAGAATAATATTTGTGGAGTTACCTATTTTTGTTGTGAAGAAGATTTGATAAAATTAATTTCCGATCTATTTGAATATAATAATTGTCTAACCCGTCAATCCAGCCGATTGCTACGCTCCGGCTGATTTCTTCGTCAGAATACTCAGATATCTTTCAGATCCTCGATATACTCGGCAATATTCTGGCAGTGATCCGATATCCGCTCCAGGTGGATCAGCAAGGAAACGAAAACGGGCCCGGCCTCGGGCTGGCAAGCCTTCTCGCAAAACCGCTCCAGATGCCGCTCCCTGCCTTCCTTCACTTTGCCGTCAATTTCCTCCTCGCGGCGGAAAATAAACCATATTTTCTCTCCGTCCCGCTTCTCGATAAGGGAAACGGTTTCACGGAGGTTTTCCGCCGCCAGCTTCTCTATCTCCTCTATTTCCGCCTTTGCCGCTTCGCTGAACTCAATGCCGCGCTGCGCCTTATCCTTAAAAAGATCGGCGATACTGACGATCTGATCGCCTATCCTTCCGATCTCGCCGTTTACGCCCGTAAAGGTGAAGAGTTTCTTCGACAGCTCCGGAGAGAGCGCAACATTGGAAACCTTCCACAGGTACCGGACGATCTCCGTCCGCACATTGTCCAGCACCAGTTTCATGTAGATGATGTTTCTCCTCCGGCCAACTTGGTAATTGCCCGTAATGCTCATCGCCTCCGCAAACATTCTTGCCGTAAGGACAATTTCCCGCTCCAGCTCCTTCTTCACGCAGTCCAGTGCCTTTCCCGGCTCCGTCAGACATTCGTCATTGATATATTCGGGCCACAGAGGCAGAACATTTTCTTCCCCGGGAATGATTTTTTCGATGAGGCGGGCAAAGGGCTTCAGGAGAAAGAAGAAAGCGGCCACCACGAGGAGGTTGAACAGGAAGTGACCGATGGCGATCTGCTGTGCGATGCCGGAGGAAATCGCTTTCAGGATAGCGACAAAGAGCGGCAGAGCGGCAAGACAGAGGATGACGCCCGCCAATTTGAACAGAAAATGGGAAAGGGCGCTTCGTTTGCCGCTGACGCCCGCCACCATGCTCGCCATCAGGGCGGTGACGGTGGTGCCTACGTTGGCGCCGAAAACGATGGGCAGGGCATTTTCAATGGTGATGAGGCCGTACTGGGCAAGAATGACGAGGATGCTGATGGGGATGACGGAGGCATGCACGATCCCCGTGAAAATCACGCCGATGACCACGCCGAACAGGGGGTTTTTCGTCTCTTGGAAAAAGCGGATAAAGGTCTGATTCTCCTTCAGAGGGGCCGTTGCGACGGCGGCGAGTCCCAGACCGAAGAAAATCAGGCCGAAGTAAAAGAGCGCCTCTCCGGCGGACTTCCATTTCTTTTTCCCCGTCACCCACAGACAGCCGCCGGCAATGATAAACAGGGGCGCCAGATCGGTAAATTTCCAGACGACGAGCTGCACGGTGAGCGTCGTGCCGATGTCCGCGCCCAGGATGATGCCCAGGGAATGGTAAAAGGTGATCAGCCCGGCGCCGACCATGCCGATGACCAACACCGTGGTGGCGGAACTGCTCTGGAAGAGGATCGTGGATACGATGCCGGTCAAGAGTCCGTAAACCGGCTTCCTGACGGAATACTTCACGTACTGGCGGAAGCGGGCGGTGAACAGGCGCTGGACAACCGTGTTCAGCTGCAGCATGCCGAAGAGAAACAATACTATCCCGGTGGTGAGGGTTAGGAGACCTTTGAGCATGTCCACCTTCCCGACGTCGTCGTACGGTTATTCTACTTTCTTAAAAGCCTTTCCCTTAGTGCCGCAGACGGGACACTCATCGGGCGCGCTCTTTTCCGCCGTATATCCACAAACAGGACATACGTAATAGGGGTAATTTTCACCCGCCTTTCCCAGATCGGCCGCCATTTTTCGGTAGAGTCCGGCATGGATTTTCTCCACCTCATTTGCCCACTGGAAAGAGCGTTCCGCCTCCTTGTTGCCCTCCGCCTTCGCGTCGGCAATCATTTCCGGATACATGCTGTTGAATTCAAACGTCTCGCCGGAAATGGCTTCTTCAATATTCTCCTTTGTGCTGCGAATCCCCCCAAGCACCTTCAGGTGGGCGTGGGCATGGACTGTTTCCGCCTCGGCGGCGGCGCGGAAGAGGCTTGCCGCCTGTTTGTGGCCTTCCTGATCCGCGCGAACGGCAAACGCCAGGTATTTGCGGTTTGCCTGCGATTCGCCGGCAAAGGCCTGCTTCAACGCATCGGTGGTTTTCGACATGGGTTTTCTCTCTCCTTTCTCATTCGTGATAATTGCAGTCAAAAAACTTTAAGAACCAATTCCCGTCTCCGCTCTTTCAGAACTCGAACACACCTGGTTCCTGCCTAAAGATTTTGCCTGATACAGCGCCCGGTCGGCGAGATCGAGCACCGTCTCCCACCGCAAGTCCGGATTGCTGCCGTCAAATGCAGCCGCGCCGCAGCTTATGGTGAGAACACCCCTGCTGCTCCCTTTGTGCTGTATATCGAGGGCCTCTACGTTGCCCCTGATCTTATCCGCCACAAGGGTCGTACTCTCCAGATCCTGTTCCGGGAGCACGATGACTATCTCCTCACCGCCGAAGCGGAATATATGATCGGACGCACGGACCGACTTTCTGGTGGCATCGGCAACCATTTTTAAGATACCGTCACCCCCTAAATGTCCGTAAATGTCATTAAATGATTTAAAGTTGTCAATATCACACATGATGATGCCGTATCCCTTGGCGTACCTGCGGGCATGTTGGTGCACTTTATCTATCGTTTCGTAAAAATACCGCCGGTTTCCTATGTTCATCAGGGGATCAAGCCTGATAAGCCCTTCCAGTTTGGTGTTCAGTCTGTTCAGTTTTTCATTCTGGTCGTTGAGTTCCCGTTCAAGGTTCAATATCCGTTCGCCGGCGCGCACCCTGACCTTGAGTTCGCCTCTTTCAAACGGTTTAATAACGTAGTCGTCGGCGCCCGCATCGAGACCGGTAATGATATCTTCTTTCTTGTCCTTGCTCGTAAGCAGGATAAAATAAATGTATCCGGCATCCTCGGAGGAGCGAATCTTGCGGCAGAGAGTTACGCCGTCCATACCCGGCATCAGCCAGTCGGCAATTACAAACTTAACTTTCCGACTCTGGACGATATTCCATGCCTCATCCCCGTCCCCGGCCACAAGGACTTCATGCCCCCAGCTTTCAAGCATTCTCTTGAGAAGCTTGCCGGAAATGGGATCATCTTCAACAATTAATATGAGCATAACTAAAAGCTCCGGATCGCTACAGTGTTCTGCTGAATTCTTTCAGCCGTGCGATTTCAGATTTCAGTTCTTCAACCAGGAGAGAAACATCCTCCAGAACACCGCCACTGCCTCTGTTTTCTATGCGCAGGGCCGTGGAAAATATCTTTTTGGCGCTCAGATTTCCCGCCGCGCCTTTTATGCTGTGCGCATAACTTTGTATATTTTCTACGTCCCGCGCCTGCACCGCCTCTTCAAGCGCCTTTATCCTTCCTGGAACATAATTCAGGAAATCACCGATCAGTTCACGGTAAAACTCCCGGTCATCGCCGAATCTCAACATGGCGCTTTCCATATCAATAATTGCGTCAGAGGGACCCCCTTTATCCGGCTCCACCCTTGAGACACTCGCCTCTTTCTGGCGCACGGGGACATCATCCACCCTCGCTCTAACCCATTTTCCCAAGACGCTGAACACTTCCCCCGGTTCCAGCGGCTTCGATATATAATCATCCATCCCCGCCTCCAGGCAGCGGTCCTTGTCTTCCGACATCACGTTTGCCGTCATGGCAATGATGACCGACCGTCGCTTCCCGCCTTCTTTTTCACGAATCAGGCGAGTAGCTTCCACGCCATCCATCTCCGGCATCTGTACGTCCATTAAAATCAAATCATAATTATTTTGGCCAGCTGCTTCCACGGCAAGGAATCCGTTTTCCACCGCATCTACCCGGTAGCCTTCCTTCTTCAAGACTGCCACCGCCACCTTCTGGTTAATGGGATTGTCCTCCACCAGAAGAATCTTGATATTCTTGAGTTTTTCCTCCTGTACGGAATGACGAGTAACCACGATCTTCTCTCTTACGTTCCCCTTCCCGTCCCGGATGCTCATAACGGCGGCAATGGCATCTAACAGGAATGACTGCCGGATGGGCTTCACCAGGTAGCCGTCGCATCCCAAATCGCGCAGATGAGACACTTCTCCGCGCCTCCCCACAGAGGTCAGGATGATAATGGGAATAGTGCTGATCTCCGGCGTATGCCTGATGATCATCGCCGTATGCTCTCCGTCCATCCCGGGCATCTGCATGTCGAGGAACAGAATCTGGAAAGGATTGACCCCCATGCCGGCTTCCTTTAGGGTTCTGATTGCATCCGCTCCGCTATTTACCGCTTCCGCGTTGCAGCCGAACTTCTCCAGCATCTTGACCAGAATGGTACTGTTCGTTTCGTTATCATCAACCACCAGCACGCGCACATTATTCATATCGGGCGGCGCTTTATCAGAAGAAATCTCTTCTTCGCCCTGCTTTTCAAACGTCGCAGAAAACCAGAAGCGGCTGCCTCGCCCGACTTCGCTTTCTACGCCGATCTCCCCGCCCATCATAGCGGCAAGATTTTTCGTGATGGATAATCCCAGCCCCGTGCCTCCGTAGAGTCTTGTTGTAGAACCATCGGCTTGGACAAAGGCATCAAATATGACATCCTGTTTGTCCCGGGGAATCCCTATGCCCGTATCGCTAACAGAGAACAGAATCGTCGCACGATCTTCCCTTTCTTCCTGGAGTTCCGCCTGAATAACCACATCTCCCGTATGGGTAAACTTCACGGCATTGCTGCCGAAATTCAGCAGCACCTGGCGGAGCCTTCCGGGATCACCCCTCAGCATGGACGGGACTTCCGGGCTGAGAAAACACTCCAGCTTCAGTCCTTTTGCAGACGCCTGGGGCGCCAGCGTGTCAATTACGCCCTCCACGGTCAGGCGCAGATTGAAATTGATAATCTCCAGCGATAACTTCCCCGCCTCTATCTTGGAAAAATCAAGGATGTCATTGATAATATCGAGCAGGGCGTTGGCGCTGCGCTGTATGGTTCCCAGGTAATCCCGTTGCTCTTCGCTTAAATCCGTTTCCAAGGCAAGGGTTGTCATCCCGATGATGCCGTTCATGGGAGTCCGTATTTCGTGGCTCACATTGGCAAGAAACTCTGATTTGATCTTGTTTGATTCTTCCGCGGCCCGGCGGGCTTCGATCAGTTCCTTCTCTGTCTTTTTCAGTTTGGTTATATCCTGCGCCACGCATACCACGCCCTGGAACGCATTGTGCCCATCCCACAGCATGGCGGCTGAAAAAAGCACCGGTATCTGCCTGCCGTTTTTTGCCAGGAATGTCTTTTCCATGTTACCGGAAAAATAGCCGTTCCAGATATCTTCCTCCGCATTATCATCCGATGACTTACTCGCGACAAGCATCCCTATCTGCTGTCCGATCAGTTCCTTTTCCTCGTACTCCAGAAGCATGAGGGCTGCCTTATTGACTTTTATCATCTTGCCTTCCGGTGAAAGAACGACAAGCGCCTCCTGCATGCTGTCAATGATATTATCCACATAATCCCTGGAGACGGTGGTTGTTTGCAGCTCGTGCGCCATGCTGTTGAAACTGTCAATCAGTAATTGCACCTCTCCCGAAGTTTTTATATTAACCCTGTTGACGCGCTCCCCTCGGGCATGCCCGGTGACCGCCCGTGCAAGCTCCACGATCGGCATGGAAAAGTACTTCGACAGGTAGAAGACGACTAAAGAAACCAAGAAAAGAAAAAGGATAAAAACTACGAACAAAAATTTGAGAACCCATCTGGCATCTTTGAGCAACAGCGCGGAAGGGATGCTGATAGCCACTCTCAGGAGGCGCTGCCCCGGAATAATAAACAGGTCTTGGTACATCAGCAGCCCGTTCTTTAACGCCTTAAATGCACGCTCTTCCTGATGCTCTCGGGACATGTAGGGACGGGGATCAAGCGTGGCCCTTGCCGTCTGAGGTTGTTTCAACACCTCTCCGTCCGGGGCAATGGCCCAGACGGGGTTCTCACCAAAAATCGTGGGTTTACCCAAATACGAGAGAAACTCTTTCAATCCCAAATCTATGATAAGAACGCCGCCGAATTTCCCGATATCGGGATCGGCCTTGGCAATACCCAGGGAAAAGATAAATTCCCCTCTCTTGTCCCGGTAAGGCCCCTCCGCCCGAATAGTTCCCGGCGCCGCGGATTCAAGCAGGCTGAACAGCTTGTTCTCCTTGAGGTTGCGACGTTCTCTTCCAATGCCTGCTCTATCAACGGTTATTCTTTCTCTCCCCAGGGGATCTACGAAATAGATGCGACGATAGTTTCCCTTATAACGGATTTGCTGCCGGAAAAGTCTTTCCAGTGACCTGGCGTGGATTTCCTTTTCAATCTGCGAAGACGTGATAAATTCATCGAGAAGAGGACTGGCTGCCAGCAATGTCAGTGATACGGCCAATCCCCGCTGCCATTCATCCACGAACTCGCGTTCCATGCTTTCAAATTGTTGGGAAATGCGCTCTCTGGTTTGCCGTTCAATGGACTCCCTGTTGAAAGAATAAAAAGTAAACACCAGTATGGCGCCAAAAACTATGATAACGCTCAAAAAAGTGGCGAGCAATCGGTGAAATATGGATAAGCCTTTGATATTATTTATCACCATTTGCCTCCTTCATAGGGGGCAATGACGTATCCGTGAATTCCTCTATACCAAACTCACGAGTAACCTTAATATTAAACATATGAGCCCTCTGTCTGTTTACCATCCGGATGACGCGCTTTGGGGTACGGGGCCTGTAGGTGGCCGGTTCCGCCCCCTTGTCCAGAAGGTCATGGGCAATGACCGCCGCTTCAAAGCCTTGGTCGTATCCCGGATCCTCGACCCCGCAGAGCATGCCCTGTTTCACAAACTGGTGTTGCAGTCCCGTCTCCGGAATTTTTATGGACGAAAGGTACCACTCGGCCACCTCTTCCAGCGACACGTAATTGCCGGAGCTGTCTTTGAGACCCGCATAATTGACCACAAAAAAGGCGTCCACTTTCTTCTGGAGTTCCAGGGCCTTCTTTTTCCAGATACCGTAATCATTCGTTGCCGCCGTTTCCACCAGTTTTACCGGCAGCGCGCCGGTACGGTCAAGATATTCTATCGCTTTGTAGTGTGATCGTGCGCCGGCGGAATCCCCCGAGAGAACGGCAAATGTCTTCACACCGGGCACAAGCTTCTTTAAAAAAAAGATGGCCTCGGCATACGTTCCCGTCTGATAGACGCCAGTCACATTATGCCCCGGCTTTTCCATGCTGTCCACCAAGCCATACTTGAGCGGCGTATTGTTCAATCCCCAGAAGACGACGGGAATTTTCGTATCCAGAAATTTTCCCCCCACATAACGGGCGGCCTCGTCGTCACCAAGGAAAATGAGGGTGGGGTTGAATGCCCGCGCAATAACGTAGATGCCTTTGGCCATCGTCTCCATCTCCGCTTCGGAGCTTAGCCTCTTGGCATCCATCCAGAACTTATTCATCACCATCTTTGACGTCTCGACGGCGTCAATGTTCGTGAACGCTTCTACCTGGCGTTTATCGTCGAAATACCCGAACTTGAGCAGGGCGGCGCAAAGCCCCTTGTTGGTCTCCTTTGACCATGCATACCCCTTGTGATAGCTGCTGACGACGAGCAGCCGTATTTTACCGGACGTCTTCTTAACGGCCGCGTCTCCGGCCCCGGTCAGGAAAATGCCCATGAATGCGACAACGAGAACGATCTTTACCTTCATGGTCTTTTCCATCCTATGGCCCCCGCGCCGGGAGAGCGCCGTTCGCATATTCCTCGATGCCCATGCGCTCCGTCAGAACAATGCCGAGCATGCTTGCCCGCTCCCGGTTCACGAGGAGGGCGCCGCGCTTCGGCGTTCGGGTGGGAAAGGTTGCCGGGTTTTTGCCCTTCGTGAGGATTTCCTGTGCGATTTCTACGGCCTCATAGGCCTGGTTGTAACCGGAATCATCAGCGCCGCACAGCAGGCCGTGCCGCACGAAAAAGCCGAGAGTGGCTTCCGGAATCCTGATATTTTCTCTGTACCATCTTGCCACTTCCGTATTGGCAATATGGTCGCCCTTTTCATTTTTCAATGCGGAATACTGCGCCACAAAAAAAGCATCCGCCCTGTTTTGCAGTTCCAGGGCCTTGCGTTGCCACTGTTCGTAACTGTTCGTCGTCACCGTCTCTGTCAGCTTCAAAGGAAGCGCGTTCTTGCGCGCGAGAAACTCCACCCCCTTTTGGTGTGCTCTTCCCGAGGGCGAATCATCAGTCAGGATGGCAAAGGTTCTTGCCTCCGGAACCAGTTTCGTCAACAGTTGCATGCTTTCAAGGTAATAGCCCGATTGATACACGCCTGTCACATTGTGTCCCGGCCTCTCTGCCGTGTCTACCAGTCCATATTTTACGGGAGAATCATTGAATCCCCAGAAAACGACGGGAATGGCGGTATCAAGAAGCTGGCTGCCGATGTAGTTGCCGGCCTCATCATCACCGAGAAAAATAAGATGAGGACGAAACGTTCGTATCGCCGCGGTAATTTCTCCGGCAATCTTTGCCAGTTCCACACGTCCCGCTTTCCTTTTGGCGTCCATCCACATCTTTTTCACGATTACCCGGGGCGTCTCCACGTAATTGTCGGCGGTATATTTCTTGGCCTGTTCATCGCTGGCAAAATAACCGAATTTCCGCATGGCCTCGCAAAAACCTCGATTCGATTCCTGGCTCCAGAGATAATCCTGGTGGTAGCTGCTGACGACCATGATCCGGGTCTTGCCGGGGCTTTTCTTTGCAGCTCCGTCACTGGTAGAAAGGGGAAAAATCCCCAGCAACAACACCAGCACGACCGTACGTACCTTCATCGTCTTCTCCTTACGGTGATTATTCGCGACCGCAGCATAGAAACCGGCTGCATGAACGGAGAGAATACCCGGCGGTGTTTCATCTTTTGTAATTTGCAATAATCTTTACCATTTTTTGTATTTTTCTGAAAACATTTTTATTATTCCTGAAGCGGATATCCGGACACCGTGCAACAGAGATTGATGAACGGTGAAGCTCCCCGCCCTTGAGGGCTTTTCTATTCCTCAAATTCGTGATAATGAAACATATCGTCCAAAACGAGAAAAACATTAGGAAAGAAGTAAAATTTTGCCAAGAAAGGGGATAAACAATGAATCTCCGTAAAGACGTTTCGGCGTGGCTGAAGAACCTGATCAAAGATTTTACCAAGATCTCCCCGACAAACAGCCTGCGAAACGAAACGAACGAGAGGGCGTGGGACGAACCCCTCGTGGGATTTTCAAACGGCGATGATCCTCTTTACCGGGAATACAAAAGACATATCAGCGACCTTTACCTGACGCCCCTGGAGCTGTTCACCGAGGCCTTCCCGAAGGAAAAGATTTCCGATTCCGATCTGACGGTAATAAGCTGGATTCTCCCTCACACGGCCGTGATTAAAGCGGATAATCAGCAGGAGACAGCACTCCCTTCAGAGCGATGGGCCAGAGCGCGTTTCTACGGAGAAGAGTTTAACGTAGCGCTGCGCCGGCACGTTATTGCCGTTCTCCACGAGGCGGGATATCAAGCCCTTGCCCCCTCGTTTTCTCCCCTCTCCAAGGGCATCACGTCGGAACGCTACGGTCGCGCCTCTACCTGGTCGGAACGGCATGCCGCCTATGCCTCCGGTCTTGGCACCTTCGGATTGTGCGACGGGCTTATCACCGCCGCCGGCAAGGCCGTGCGCTGCGGGTCCGTCATTGCCCGGATAGAAATCCCGGCCACGACAAGACCCTACCGCGATCACCACGCCTACTGCCTCTTTTTTTCGGAAGGGACCTGCGGCGCCTGCATAGATCGCTGCCCGGTAGGGGCAATCGGCAAAACAGGGCATGACAAGGGAAAATGCAGCAAATATACCCGCTCGGTAACGGCGGATTACATGAAATCACTCTTAGGGGTTGACAGCTACGCGTGCGGACTTTGTCAGACGGGCGTGCCGTGCGAGTCCCAGATCCCTTAACAGGCTGCTGAAAAATGCTCGTCTACAGCGTTCCCTCGTCCTTCGTCGCTGCGGCACCATCCCAAGTACGCCTCGCTCCTCAGCGCTTCGGAGGCCTTGTATCCGAGCATTTTTGAGCAGCCTGGAACGTTTCTTTAGCAACAACTTTGAGAACCCCGGTAAATCCGCTCTTCATTAATTATTGACACCATCACTCTCTTCTATTATACCGCAGCGTACCCTCGCTCATCTCAGTGCAGCAGGGGGCAGAAAATACGGCAGAAAGGCACTTTTATGGAAATGATCGCAGATTTTATCGGCCTGTTTATCCATCTGGATAAAAACCTGACACTGCTTATCGGAACCTTTGGCGCCTGGACCTATGTAATTATTTTTCTCATTATATTCTGTGAGACCGGTCTGGTGGTCACGCCCTTTTTGCCCGGTGATTCCCTTCTCTTTGCCCTGGGAACGTTTGCCGCAATAGGGGCCCTGGAACTGGAACTGTTGCTCGTTACCCTTACCATCGCAGCGGTGGCCGGAGACGCGGTCAATTACGTTGCGGGTCATATCCTGGGGCCCCGGATCTTTCGCGGGGAAAACGTCCGCTTTCTGAAAAGGGAATACCTCGACCGCACCCATAAATTCTACGAAAAATATGGCGGGAAAACTATTTTCCTGGCGCGCTTCGTCCCCATCATCCGTACCTTTGCGCCTTTTGTGGCCGGCATCGGCAGTATGACCTATTGGCGTTTTGCCTGCTATAATGTCCTGGGCGGCATCACCTGGATCACGGTTTTTATCCTCGGCGGATACTACTTCGGAAGCTTGCCTTTCGTAAAACAGAACTTTACCCTCATAATCATTGCTATTATTATTATTTCCATACTCCCAGGCGTGATAGAAATTATACGGCAGCGAGCGCAATCTTCGTGAATTCGGTAACGAGCGCATTCCCCGTAGCTTGCTCAAGGGGTAAGCGAGCGAATGCTGAACGATACCGTTCCTTAAGGAATCGAAGATTCGCAGAGACTTGTTCAAGGAGAACTCCAACACTCAAGGTAAGGAGGGGAGAAGCGGATGATTGAACAGCCATCGTCTCTGGAAGCCCTCGTGGAACAACTCGCCGCACAGGTAGAGGCGCTGACCGCGAAGGTGGACAAGCTTTCGGCGCGCGTGGATGGTTGCGGTGTCGGATCGGCCATGGATGGAACCCCGCCCCGGGGGGATGAATTACCCAACGCATCGGAAGAATTGCTCTCCTGGGTGGGAAAGTCCTCGTTCCTCCAGCGCCTCTCGACTCTCTGTTTTCTGCTGGTCGTAGCCCTGATACTGCGTACGGTCACCGACAACGGCATGATCAACCTTCAGCTCGGCGCCATCATCGGCATGGGCTACGCCGTCACCCTGATGTTCATGGGCTGGCGCCGGTACCGGAGATCGAACCCCCTGGCCCCCATATTCACCGTCTGCGGAACCGTTCTCATGTTTACCATCGTCGTGGAAGCACACACCCACTTCGAAGCCCTTCCCTCCGTCCCGGCTTATATCCTCCTGATGCTGACCGGTTTCGGGGCAGCCGTTATCAGCTATGTCCATCGGGTGCCGGCCCCGGTTGCCGTGGGCAACCTCGGCATGTGCCTGGCGGGGGCGGCGATTGACTATCCCTCTCCCTTTTTCCCCCACCTGGGGATCGTGCTCTTAACGGCAAACCTGCTGGGTTACTTTGCCGCACGGGCATACCGGTATTCCTGGCTCCGTTGGATATTGCTCCTGGTAACCCTGTTTATGATCCACCTGTGGGGCATCAAACTGGGAATGACGCTGCTCGGCGGCGACAAGCCGGCAGGGACACTGGCGCCGGCTTGGTTCATTCCGCTGCTGACCATTTTTACCATAACCTACCTGGTCACGGGATTCTACGGCATCGTTCGCAGCCTTCCTGGAAGGATACACAAATTTGAACTTGCGCTGCCCGCCATAAATGTGGCCTGGGCTTTCGTATTAGCCCGATACGTGGTCACCGCCCTGGGCGGCAGCAATATCCTGCTTGGCCTCATCGGCGTCATTGTCGGAGCGGGACACCTAACGGCCTCAACGCGGCTCGCCCGACTGGACCCGAAAGGAGCGCGGGGAACCAATGCCTTCGTCTTTGCGGGCGTCGTGTTGCTGGCGCTCGCCCTGCCCGCCGCAATGGACGGCATTTTGCTCTCTCTTCCGCTCCTGGCGGCGGTTGCGCTCTGGATCGTCCGGATGTCGGAGAAGTGGCGCAGCGGCAGCGTCCGCCTGACGGCCTACCTCCTGCAGATCTATGCGAGCGTGGCGCTCGCGGTGGCGCTGCTCGGACAGGAAACGCCTTCCTCTTTTCTGACAAGCACGGTGTCGGCTGGCGGTCTTGCCTGTCTGGGGCTGCTGCAATACAAGTGGTGCCGCAGCCATAAACCGCCCGAAGAGTCGTCCTTTTTCTCCCGGATAGATGGAGAGGACTACAGCGCCGTTCTCGTTTTACTGGCGGCCCTCATGAGCGCATTTTTCATGCTCCGGGTCATTGACTACCAGGTTCTGGCAATGTCACTCGCCCCGGCCGACCTGAACAATGCCTTCCGCTGCAGCCAGTCGGCCATTATCAACATATCCGCCGCCGTGCTCATGTTTTTCGCCCTGGCTCACCGCAACCGGGAAGTGCGCAACGTGGCCGTTCTGGTGACGGTTATCGGCGCGATCAAGGTTTTCCTCTATGACCTGATCGGCGCGCACGGCATGCCGCTCGTCATCAGCGTCTTGTCTTTCGGCTTGGCAACGGCTGTGGAATCGGTAATCCTGGGACGCTGGCAGCATCTGCTACCGGCGCCGCAGGAACAAGCGCCCGGCGCGACGCGGGCGGAATAAAAAAAGTGCCGCATGCACACGCGGCACTTTCATCAATCCAGAACATGATTTTCCGATTTCGGGGAATCCAAGAAGTCTAATATTACAGCCTCCTGATATTCCGAAGCAGACAATTCATTTTTTCTTGCATAATCGAGAAACCGGCTGACCCAATGGGCATAGAACGGCACATTCTTTTCCGGGGCCAGATGCTTCTCCAGAAGGTATTTTTGGAACGCTGGCAGCTCGTCACCGAGTGTTGTTGCCATTTTTCCCATATTTTACCAACTTGGTATTTGGTCTTTATTAACACAAAATACCCAATGATGAGAGTTCAATTATGTTGATTTTACGATGGAATATCCTCTTTCCATTTTTCATGAAATACTGTAGAATTCGAGAAAAGTCGGGAAATGCCAACCAGGTATATTAATTGATGGGGCGGGGACGAAAAGAAAAAGACCGTCCCTCGCCCCATCGGCGGAGCTGCGCTTGCGCTCGGTCCAGCCATTTGCCGGGCGGCCATAAAAGGAATGACAACAACGTAAATAGAGGCCGCCCATCAAACAGCTGGAGCGCACGTCACGGCGCCTGCACTGGTTGCGTCTAAAGGCGCTCCTCGCAGGCTCGTGCCGACGCGCAGCTCCGCCGTTACCCCATGAAATAAAATATTGCATAATGCGTCATATTGCAATATTATGTGAATAAAATAGCTTGGAGGAAAATTATGCCTACAGCAGTTAGAATATCAGAAGAACTCGTTGATGAAGCAAAGAGATTCAGCCGCATTGATCATCGTTCCTTAGCTGGTCAAATCGAGCATTGGGCGCGTATGGGAAAGTGTGCTGAGGAAAATCCGGATTTGTCCTATTCTCTCATTAAAGAAATCTTGATCGGTCTTGATGAATTAGATCAGGGTGAAAAGACAGAATACAAATTCGGATAGGTGCCATGAAAATCTACCAATCGAGATTATTTGAAAAAAAAGTAAAAAAAATGTCTAAAGCTGAAAAAGGTGCTTTAGATCGTGAAGTGAAAAATATTGCTGAAAACCCGAATATTGGTGATGAGAAAAAGGGTGATTTGAAAGGTGTGTTTATCCATAAATTCAAACTCAAGGCGAATTTATATTTGCTGGCATATAGGAAAGCCGGCACAGATTTGGAACTTGTCATGATTGGCTCTCATGAAAATTATTATCGTGATCTCAAGAGTTACTTAAAAAGCAGATAAATCGGGCAACCAGTCGCTGCGCCGGATCGGCGCGCACGTCACGGCGCCTGCACTGGTTGCGCCTAAAGGCGCTCCTCGCAGGCTCGTGCCGACGCTCAGCTCCGCCGTTATCCGTAATAGATTAACAATTTCCATGCTAAAAAATCCCTTGATCTGTACACACAAATGATGTACAATTGAGTCATGAGATACGAGTGGAATCCTAAAAAAAATGAATGGTTAAAAAAAGAAAGGCATATATCTTTCGAGCAGATAATCATTCATCTTTCACGGGGTGATGTCTGGAAAGTAGCTGATCATCTCGACCAATTAAACTATCCCGGACAAAAGCTGTATTTTGTTGTTATCGATAGCTATATTTATATCGTTCCCTATGTAGTTGAGAAGGATTATATTTTTTTGAAAACAATAATACCCAGCAGGAAAGCAACAAAGATGTATAAAGAAGAACAGGAGAATCAAAATGAAATACGATAAAGAAGAAAAAGATATTCTTGATGCGTTAGAAAAAGGAAAGATGAAGCTTGCTACGCCATCAAAAAAAGAAATAGAATCAATTAAGGCAGCAGCAAATAACACCCTCAAAAAAGACAAGCGTATAACGATTCGGCTATATGACCATGACTTTATTGGTATTCAAAAAAGAGCTATGGAGATGGGAATCCCATATCAAACGCTTATTTCCGGCATCATTCACCGTTACATAGAAGGTGATATAAAAATCAAGACCGGATAACCAAGTGCTGCACGGGCTCGGCGTGCTCGCACGCCTCCCCGTGAGCTTTGTCGTGGGGCGGGGACGAAAAGAAAAAACCGCCGCCGCCGTTATGCCCCTCCGATCCGTAATCTTCATTTCTAAAAATAGACTGCCACTGAACAGTAGGCAGGTAAACTCGATAATCAAAATGGTATCTCTTGGGTACCAAGGAAAAATGATTCCCCTGCTCCGGCAGGATAACAAATATCGCGCACAGGAGGGCTTATGAGTTTACTGATTGATCTTCCCGTCTTCCCCTTCCCCGTGGAAAAGGGCGAACGTGTAAGTCCTTACATTGCCAGAGCCGCGAATTTGAGATTCTCCGCAGCAAGCTGCGGAGCATCTTAGATCCTTTGGGCGTTTTTTAACAGCCTATTTCAGGTTTTTCATCGCGTCCACCAACTCCTGCACGGCGTCGGCAGACTTCTTTACTGCGGACTGCTCCGCCGGCGTCAGCTTCACCGATATGATCTCTTCGATGCCGCCCGCCCCCAGTTTCACGGGGACGCCCATGAAGAGCCCTTGTATCCCGTACTCGCCCTCGAGATAGGCGGCGCAGGGAAGGATTTTTTTTCGGTCCTTCAGAATTGATTCGGCCATCTCCACGGCGGCGGATGCCGGGGCATAATAGGCGCTGCCCGTCTTCAGAAGCTCTACGATTTCCGCCCCCCCCTTGCGCGTCCGTTCCACCAGCGCTTCAATCCGCTCCGGCGGGATCAGTTCCGTAATGGGAATGCCGGCAACCGTGGAATAGCGCACCAGGGGCACCATCGTGTCGCCATGCCCCCCGAGAACAAAGGCATGGATGTTCTCTACGGATACCTTCAACTCCATGGCAATGAAGGCGCGGAAGCGGGCCGAATCGAGGACCCCGGCCATGCCGATCACCCGGTTCCGAGGCAAGCCGCTCGCGTCGAGCGCCACGTGGCACATGGCGTCCAGGGGATTGCTCACGATAATCAGAAAAGCATCGGGAGAAAACTTTACGACCTGTTCCGTGACGCCTTTCACAATTCTCCGGTTGGTTGCCAGGAGATCGTCCCGGCTCATTCCCGGCTTCCGTGCAATTCCGGCGGTAATGATAACGATCTGGGAGCCGGCGGAAGCCTCATAACCGTTACTGCCCGCGAGGTGCGCGTCGTGTTTCTCAATGGGCGCCGCTTCCGCCAGATCCAGCGCCTTGCCCTGGGGCAATCCCTCCACAACGTCAATAAGGACGACGTCGCATAGTTCCTTCTCGGCGAGACGCTGCGCCGCCGTAGACCCCACGTTCCCGGCGCCGATAACGGTAACTTTTTTGTCCATGACACTTCTCCTTCCGTTCCTGTAATTGTGGACCGGTTCTCAATCGCCCCTCGTTGCTGCAGGCGAATTATTTCCCGGAATCAGCCGCTGCTTTATATACCAGAGTGAAAATTAATACAACAGGAGGAAAAGAGCGGATGACTCGCTCGTACAGCCGCCGCTTGAGAGGAAGCGATTTCCTGTTGCAAAATGGCGGGCGGTGATATAGAAGTTCTTATCTTATCGGGCACTTGTCATGCGGAGCAGACGGCTTCCTTTTCAGACAAACAGGACGGCCGGTTTGCGGAACAAACGAGGGGGATATCCATGGGAAAATTGTTCGGCACCGACGGCATCAGGGGGGTTGCCAATGAATACCCTATGACGGCCGAAATGGCCTTAAACATAGGACGCGCCACGGCCCGCCTGTTCAAGCGTGAGGGACACACCCCCAAGATCATCGTCGGCAAGGACACCCGCATATCGGGTTACATGTTCGAAAACGCCCTCGTCTCGGGGATCTGCTCCATGGGCGTCAACGCCATCATGGTGGGCGTCATTCCCACGCCGGGGATCGCCTTTCTCACCAACAGCATGCGGGCCGATGCCGGCATTGTTATTTCCGCTTCGCACAATCCCCTCCAGGACAACGGTATCAAGATCTTCGGCAGCGAAGGATACAAGCTCCCCGATGAAAAGGAACTTGCCATAGAAGAGATGATCCTTGCAAACAACATGCACAGCCTCCATCCCGCCCCAAGGGACCTGGGCAAGGCCTACCGCATGGACGACGCGCGCGGGCGCTACATCGTATTCTTAAAACACGCCTTCCCCAAGGAACTGAGCGTCGAGGGTACAAAGGTGGTCCTCGACTGCGCCAACGGCGCAACCTACCGGGTGGCGCCCGCCACCTTTTTCGAGCTGGGGGCGGAGGTAAGCGCCCTCTTTGATGAGCCCAACGGCGGCAACATCAACGTCAATTGCGGTTCGCAACACCCGGAAACGCTGGCCGGGGAAGTGGTGAAACAAAAGGCCGACATAGGTTTCGCCTTCGACGGCGACGGCGACCGCCTTATCGCCGTGGATGAAACAGGCACGACGCTTACGGGCGACCAGATACTGGCCATCTGCGCTTCGGTATTGAAAAAGGAGGGCAGGCTTGCGAACAACCTGGTGGTACGGACGGTTATGAGCAACATCGGACTTTCCCAGACCTTCCGGGAATTGGGCATTGAGTGGGCGACCGCCGCGGTGGGCGACCGGGCCGTTCTGGAGGAAATGCAGGCAAACGGCGCCGTCATCGGCGGCGAAGATTCGGGGCACCTGATCTTCCTCAACCACCATACGACGGGAGACGGCATCATCACGGCCCTGCAGCTCCTGGCGGCCATGAAGAAGGAAGGAAAACCCCTTTCCGAACTTGCAAGCATCATGAAGGTATCACCCCAGGTGCTCATTAACCTGGAGGTGAAAAGAAGACCGGAGATCGAGACGGTGCCGGAGATCGTCCGGATAATCGGCGACGTGGAGAAGAAGCTGGGCAAGAGCGGCCGGGTGCTGGTGCGGTATTCGGGGACGCAGAACATGTGTCGCATCATGGTGGAGGGCCCCTCGCAAAAGGAAACGGAAGATTATTGCCGCCGGATTGCCGACGTCGTCGCCAAGGCCCTTAATTAAGGATAGTCGAGTGAGTCTCGGCGAGATTATCCCCTCTCTGTCGGAACAGGTCCGGAGAGAAATGGGGAGTGCCCAATCACCGACCATCTCGGCAAGTTTGATCCCGCCATGAGCATTGGTAAACAACACTCCCCCAAGGTTGGCTCCTCGGCTTGCCGCTGAAATTTTTTACAAGGCCTTGTTTTAACGGCAATCTACATGCGAATGGGATCTGGAGGAAGGCACATGACGGGCAAGGAACGCGAAGAAGCCAAGAAACGGGGAACGGACGATCTTTTTGATCCGCTGATCGAATGCATCATTCATCGCCGCAGCATCCGTTCGTTTCAGCCGACCCCGGTTGCCGACGAGGTGGTCATGAAGATCCTGGAGGCCGGACGCTGGGCGCCCTCGGGGGGAAATTCACAGCCCTGGGAATTTATTGTCGTGAAGCGCCGCGACACGCTGGAAAAGATTGGTCGGATATTCGTCGAGGATCGGGAACAGCGCATCCGTGAGAAGGTAAATTTCCCCGGCAGCGCCAAATCATATATCGCCAAGGTTCCGGCAATGATCGTGGTCGTGGCCGATCCCCGCTGGAAGCAGGCCTATCCCGGCACCGATTTCACCCCGGCGCTGCGGCGCATGTATGCCAGGAACAGGGAATTGATCTTCGTGCAGAGCGTGGCCGCCGCCGTGGAAAACATGTTTTTGGCGGCGTCCTCTCTGGGGCTGGGGATGGCGTGGCTAACCGGCTTTGCCGAGGATCGCATGGGCAGGAAGCTGCGTCGTCTCTTAAAAATTCCCGAACCTGTCCGCCTCATGGCAGGACTTCCCATCGGCTATCCGAAAGTCCCCGGCCAGACAAGATCCCGTCGCCCGCTGGAGCACCTCGTCCACCATGAAACGTATGACCCCGACCGTCTCAAAACCGAAGAATTTTTCCTGGACTTCTGCGAGAATGAACGAAATCGGATTGCCTACAGCGCCGGAGTCGTGAAGAACGGAGGCCGCGGTAGCCGATTTTGATCCTTCCGATGGAAAGACGGGCCGGATTTTAGGTACGGTCATATCTCTGGAAGAGAAATTATGACGAATTCGGAGGTGCCCACATTGCGCCTCATCCTTCCCTTCTACACGCTCGGGGCAGGCTTGCGGCGTACGCGCAATGCACCTCTCTCATGCCTTGGGGGTTATGCTTCTCGACTCCAAGACTTTTTACGAAGCCTTTTCATATTAAAAGGAATCTGGCCCCTTTTATTTCTTATTTCTTTTTATTAAAGTTTTTGGCAATATTGACGATAATACCGCTGTACCATCCCAAAGCAATACAAGTTGCTACTGCTCTTTCGAAGTCCGTAAAAAAATGTCCGATGCCCTATTGGACAGGTAATAGACAGAAAATTGTAAGATAATTAAGATGTTGGGATTGAAGCTCCCCGTAGCACACTGCGGAGAATCTTCGGTTCTTAAGGAATGGGGGCGTTAAGCATCCACATGCTTGCCTTGCCGCTGCGGAGAATGCGCTCGCTACTGGATTCGGATGTCTTTCAATTGAAAGGGGAGGATTACGATGGGACTATTAACGAATTACAAAAATCTAATCTACGAACACAGTGACAAAACGAACGATTTCATGTACCTGCTCATGAAAGAGAGAAACAAGAAAGGCAAATGGACAACGGACGATGTAGGTAAAATCAAGAACCAGATAAAACTTTTATCCAATTCCGTGCCTTTTTTAGTTATTTTCATCCTCCCCCTTGGGGTATTGATGCTGCCGCTTCTTGCCGGCATACTCGACAGACGAAAAGAAATTCGCGTCAACTGAATCTCCCCGCCACACGCAGCGGGGGATTTTGATGGATTCTTTATATTTGCAGGAGCTTCAACATTCACTTATTTATCCCCCGCAGCGGGCGGGGGAATGCGCTCGCCGTTGGAGGTAGATGTCCTTCGGTTGAGGCAAAAGGAGGGATCAAGATGGGCTTATTTGCGAATTACAGAAATCAGATATACGCGCAGAGCGTTGAGATGGACAATTTCATGTACCTGCTCATGAAAGATAGAAACCGAAGAGGCAAATGGACCAAAGAAGAAATAGACAAACTGGTAATCCAGATAAAACACCTGTCTACTTCCGCGCCGTTCTTAATACTTTTGGTTCTCCCCTTTGGTTTCTTGATGCTGCCGCTCCTTGCCAACTGGCTCGATAGGAGAAAGCAACCTCGACCATTGACAGGCGGATAAAGCGCCAGCCGCCGTTTTCGCGTTGTCTTTGACATTATCGCCGTATGGCGCCAATTCCCTTTTGCTTTACCGCCTTCCTTCTGGTATAAGTCGAACGGAAAAAAATCCGGGGAAGGACATGGCTGACAGGATAGAAATTGGTTTCAAGAAAGGGATCAGGGATGCCCTGGGCGGGAAGATCAGGCGCAGGATCGTAGAACACTTGGGAATACAGGTGGACGGCGTAAAGACGATTGAGGTCTATACTATCGCCGATGGCCTGAGTGCCGAGGAACTTCGTCAGGCGGCCAGCGCCCCCCTTTCCGATCCCATCATCCAGGAATTTGCCGTTAATACTCCTCTTGCAGTCAGCTTTGATTGGCTCATCGAGGTGGGCTTCCGTCCCGGCGTCACGGATAACGTGGGAAAGACGGCGCGGGAGGCCATCGCTCTCCTCCTCAAGAGACGCACCGCCGACATGCCCCCCGTCTATACATCCCGCCAGTACCTGATCGAAGGGAAAATCGGCAGGAACGAGGCGGAGACGATTGCCACCAGCCTCCTCGCCAACGAGCTTATCGAGCACTACAAAATCATTGATGGGAAGATCTGGGACCGGAGAAAGGGGATTGCCCCCTACGTGCCCCGTGTCGCGGGCACGGATCGGCCGCACACGGAAGAAATAGACCTGGATGTGGATGATGGGACGCTCATCGGGATCAGCAACGAGCGCGTGCTCGCCCTCACCCTTGCGGAAATGAAGATCATCCGCGACTATCTGAAAAAGAGAGATGTCCTCACGGCGAGAAAAAAAGAGGGGCTCGGCGGCAAGGCGACAGACGCGGAACTGGAATGCCTCGCCCAAACCTGGTCCGAGCACTGCAAGCACAAGATATTCAGCAGCCTGATTAACTATGACGATGGTGAAGGCAATACCCGTCAGATAGATTCCCTCTTCGATAGCTACGTCCGGCGCACCACGACGGAAATCCGGGCACGCCTCGGCAAGGATGACTGGTGCCTCTCCGTCTTCAGCGACAACGCGGGCATCATCAAATTCAACGACGAGCACAACTTGGTCTTCAAGGTGGAAACCCACAATTCCCCCTCGGCGCTCGATCCCTACGGCGGCGCGCTGACGGGTATCGTGGGCGTTAACCGGGACCCCTTCGGCACCGGCCGGGGGGCAAAACTCATCTTCAATACCGATATCTTCTGCTTTGCCCCGCCCACCTACGCAAAACCGCTGCCGCCGCGCATCCTCCATCCGCGCCGCATCTATGAGGGCGTGCGCGAAGGGGTGGAACACGGGGGCAACAAGAGCGGCATCCCCACGGTGAACGGCTGCATCGTCTTCGATGAACGCTACCTGGGAAAGCCGCTCGTGTACTGCGGGACGGGGGGAATCATGCCCGCCCGCATCAACGGCGAGCCCACCCATACGAAAGCGATCCTGCCCGGCGACCTGATCGTCATGACAGGCGGCCGCATCGGCAAGGACGGCATCCACGGCGCCACCTTTTCCTCGGAAGAACTGCACGAGGGCTCGCCCGTTACCGCCGTCCAGATCGGCGATCCCATCACCCAGAAGAAGATGACCGATTTTCTCCTCATGGCGCGGGACCGGGGCCTCTATCGCGGCCTCACCGACAACGGGGCCGGCGGTCTTTCCTCCTCCGTGGGGGAGACGGCACGACTCGCCGGCGGCTGCGAGATAGACCTGAAAAAAGCGCCCCTCAAGTATCCCGGCCTCAATCCCTGGGAGATTCTCATTTCGGAATCGCAGGAACGGATGACCCTGGCCGTTGATCCGGCAAAAGCGGATGCATTCCTTGCCCTGGCAGAGAAGATGGACGTCGAGGCGACCGTTCTCGGCAGGTACACTGACTCGGGAATGTTTCATATTCGCTACGGGAAAGAGACCGTTGTTTATCTTTCCATGGAATTCCTCCACGGAGGCCTCCCCCAGATGCAGTTACCTGCCCGGTGGACGCCGCCGCGTTATGCAGAACCGGACTTCCCCGAACCGGAAAACCTGGGGCAGGCCCTCCGGGATATGCTCTCCCGATTTAACATCTGCAGCAAGGAGTCCGTCGTCAGGCAGTACGATCACGAAGTGCAGGGCGGAAGCGTCATCAAGCCTCTCTCAGGCGTCGCCAACGACGGTCCTTCTGATGCAGCGGTGATCAGGCCGCTCCTCGATTCCTTCGCCGGAGTTGTCGTGGCTAACGGCATCTGCCCCCGCTACGGGGATATTGACGCCTATCACATGGCGGCCTGCGCCATAGATGAAGCGGTAAGAAACGCCGTTGCCGTTGGCTGCCCTCTGGACAGGATAGCGGGACTGGACAACTTCTGCTGGTGCGATCCCGTCCAGTCGGAAAAAAATCCCGACGGCCCGCACAAGCTCGCCCAACTCGTCCGCGCCAACATGGCCCTCTATGATGTGGCCACGGCGTACGGCGTGCCCTGCATATCGGGGAAGGACAGCATGAAAAACGATTACCAGATCGGAGGGACAAGGATATCAATCCCGCCGACGCTCCTCTTTTCCGTGCTCGGCAGGATGGACGATGTGCGAAAGGCGGTCACCATGGACGCCAAGAAAGCGGGAGATCTCGTATATGTCCTCGGCATGACGTACCCGGAACTGGGCGCATCGGAATGGTACGCCCTGCACGGCGCCGTCGGCAATGCGGTGCCCAAGGTAAATGTCAACGCGGCTTGGACGCTCTACGGTGCCCTGCACCGGGCAATTCAAGCAGGATGCGTGGCATCGTGCCACGATTGCTCCGACGGGGGTCTCGGTGTGGCGCTGGCGGAAACGGCTTTCTCCGGCGGCTTGGGCATGGCAATTGACTTAAAACAGATTCCGGGCACGGGGATTGACCGCGACGACACCCTGCTCTTTTCTGAATCCCAGAGCCGCTTTGTCGCAACCGTCGCCCCGGAGCACCGGGAACAATTCGAAAAGATCATGGACGGCTGCGTGGCGGCGCAGGTGGGAACGGTGCACGCCGAAGAACTGCTCATGATAAGCGGCCTCCGGGGAACGCGCATTCTCAATGAGGACATTCATACGCTGAAAGCGGCATGGCAGAAACCGCTGAACTTTTAGTGAAGCTCCCCGCTCAGAGAGCGGGGCTTCCCGGTAAGGAATATTAATTTTCATTACGCCCCTTAACCCCGCCGGGAAGGCGGGGCTTGCGGGGGCGCCCCCGGTGAGAGAACAAATGCCGAAAAGAGTAAAAGCAATCGTCATCACGGGCAACGGCACCAACTGCGAAATGGAGATGGCCCATGCCTGCCGACTCGCCGGAGCCGAAGAAGTGGACATCGTACACATTAGCGTCCTCCTCTACGGTGAGAAGAGCCTGGACGATTACCACTTCCTTAACCTTCCGGGCGGTTTTCTCGACGGTGACGACTTGGGTTCTGCAAAGGCGGGAGCCAACCGGATCCTGCACGCCGCAGTCGTGGGAACGGGAGAAAAACTCTATGACCAGTTTGCCCGGTTTATCAAGGATGGGAAGCTGATCCTCGGTGTCTGCAATGGCTTCCAGTTGCTCGTCAAACTCGGCATGCTTCCCGGCCTGGACGGAAAACACAACGATCAAACAACAACCCTCACCTTCAACGACTCGGGCCGGTTTGAGGACCGCTGGGTGTACCTGCGGGTCAACGGCGATTCTCCCTGTGTTTTCACGAAGGGCATGAAAGGCATCTACCTGCCCGTACGGCATGGCGAGGGGAAGTTCATCATGAAAGACGAGGAAACGAGGAAACGGCTCCGCGCCGCCGGCGGGATCGTCCTCCAGTACAGCGGTCCCGATTATCGGGAGCCGACCCTGGATTACCCGGCCAATCCCAACGGTTCCGTAGATGCCATTGCCGGCATCTGCAACGCAACGGGGCGGATCTTCGGCCTTATGCCCCACCCGGAAGCCTATCTCCACTATACGAACCACCCGCGCTGGACCCGGGAAAAACTGCCGGAAGAAGGAATGGGACTCGCCATTTTCCGAAATGCCGTTGATTTTATCAGGAACGGGAATTTTTGAGGCCGGCGAAACGGTGCTCCCGCGAGGGGGTTGACAAACGGGAGAAACTGTTATAAAAGTCCGTCACCTTTTCAGTAGCTTGCAATATCTCCTTCACCGGATTCACCGGTTAATCTCTCCGCAGTAAACCGCGGGGAATGCGTTCGCTGCTGGATTCAGGCTGGGCAGAACGTTTGTTTGCCAATCCTGCCGTAGTCGTCAGTCAAGAAAATCAGGCGGTGTAGCTCAGATGGTTAGAGCATACGGCTCATATCCGTAGTGTCCGGGGTTCGATTCCCTGCACCGCCACCATTTTTTACCGCTTCGCGGCGCGGCACCCTAACGGCCCGCCATCCGATCACACCATACCGTGAAGTTCCCCGCGCCCGGGGAAGGAAAACTCAACCGGAGGATCATGTTCATGAACGAGCGTGAATGGTTGCAGGAAAAACGGGCAGAACGAATTATCCGGAACTTAAGCAAGAACTGCATGAACGGGCACTACTTTGCCTCCGCGCGGGATGCCGTGCCGGAGATACTCAGACACATCCCCGGCGGTTCGGTGGTGGGACTGGGGGATTCCCTTACGCTCCAGCAGACAGGAATCATCGCTGCCCTGGAGAAAGGGGATTATCATCTACTCAATCCCTGGGCGGAACAGGATGGGGAACGAAAGGTCGAAATGCAGAGACGGATCTTCACCGCTGACGTGTTCGTGGCGGGAACGAACGCGATCACGCTGGAGGGTGAACTTATCAACATGGACGGGCGGGGGAACCGGGTCGCGGCCATGATCTTCGGACCGAAGAAAGTCCTGGTCGTGGCGGGGACAAATAAAATCGTGCCGGACCGGGAGGAAGGATTTCGCCGGATCAGAGAGATCGCCGGACCGGCAAATGCCCAGCGCCACCGATGGTTTCCGAAAGATATGCAGCCCCCCTGCGCGACGACCGGTTTTTGCAGCGATTGCAAGCCCCCCGCGACCATCTGCTGCGCGCTCACGGTTATTCGAGGCCAGAGGGTAGACAAAGACAGGATACATGTTTTTCTTATTGCTGAAGAACTCGGCTTATAGCCCTTGTCCACAAATGGCGGGCATGTTTTAGTTACGCGGCGGTGGGATGGTGTCTTTCCATATCTCCTGGCCAAACTGGCCCAGACCGTAAAGCGAAATCAGCACCATCCAAATCCTGTCATTCTCTTTCTCCGAATAGGTTGCTTCAACCTTCCAGCACTGTTTCCGATACTTAAAGCCATACGTTTTTTCCAGGGTTATGTGATCGAATTCGTTTCTCCGTAAAATATAAATCGCATCCAGGGAGCGGGTGAGCGCGGCATTCAGGGAAAGGTTAACCTCCTCCAGGGAAAACTGGGTATACCGGTAGCCGAGAGTGGCGGCATCGCCGCGGACGTCGCTTACGCTCACATCATAATTCGTCTGCTTCCAGTGGCCCGAATTTACGTTGAACTTGTGGCGCGCCGCGAACGACAGGTAGCTGAACGGTAAAAAATCTGCCTCCATGTCCACGTCACCGAAGGGCCTCCTGTCCGGATCGGGGGCAACGACAGTCCTCCTTGACTCTCTAATATTATAGGTCTGGGCCAGCTTGAGGCGGAGGAACTCCCGGTAACTTGCCATCCCCCCTTTCTCCTTCAGCCGGGCAATAAACGTGTTGGTCAACGCATAGGTCAGCGTGTTCTGCTCCGCAACCGCGCCAACATAATTGGGCATGTCCGTCTGGTTAATATTGGGGATGTAGGTGTACGTGAGCTCCGGTTTGATACCGTGGCGGATCTTATCCAGCCTCTCGCCTCCTATGATGAAAATCCGGTGCACCTCCGTGTTGAGATTAAGCCCGAGACGATACATGGAGCGGTCCCCTTGCCGGTTGTCATCAGACGTCTTGTCGTCCCTGCTCCAGTATGTCTCCCGCAGGGCTATCTCCGGTATCACCTGGAAGTACGGGACAACGTTATAGGGATAGGAAAGTATGGGCTGGACATCAGTAAAATGCCCCTTCTGACCTTTTACCCGGTAAAAATAATCATAGGCAGCGGCAAACTCCAGATTGTACCCGGTATCCATGATAGGCCTCTTTATCCCCGCCAGCGTGATCTCCGGATATCGCTGCAGCGTGGCATCGTTGGTAACGTTGTTGAAATCGTCGCTGTATTTGACAAGCCCCGTCAGATTGTAAAGCGGCCAGTTCTTGACGAAGCGCACCGTCGAATCCGTCCCCGCCAGGGATTCATTTGCCTGGAAGGAGATTTTTTTGAATCGCCGCTCCTCTTTCGAATAATTATCAAGATAGTAATTGTAAGAGTCGAAGTCCCGGAAGTACCAGGGATCGGAAACCTTCATGATATCGGTCCTGACATAGGATGTGGGGCTGAAGGTGGTTTCGTGATTCCAATAAAGCGACCAACGCCTCTGGCCAACCTTCCAGTCTCTGTTTAAGGTTGGTCCGGTGAAACGCCCAGTATCGTTCATGTAATCGCCGTAAAACGTACCGGAGGAATCCTTGCTGATAAAATACCTGAATTCCACGCCCTCCTTGAAACCGCGTTTATCCATATAGCGCTGGTAGAAGGTGGCATCCGAGCTCTTGGAAATTGCCCAGTAGAAGGGCAGCTCCGTATCCCATCCGCTTTTATCTTTGGAATAGGAAAGACGGGGATAGAGCAACCCCGACTGCCGCGTTGTTTTGGCGGGAAAAAACAGATAGGGGGTATAGAGGACGGGGAGATTCTTTGCCAGCAGTGTGCCGTCCTTCAGGGTGCCGTAACCGTCAACGGTGACGTTTAGTTCGCTGCCCTTCAACTGCCAGTCCGGGGAATCGCCGTCACAGGTGGTTGCCAAGGCATCGTACACACGGTAAGTCGCCTCGCCCTTCTTCTCGATCTTCTTCCCCTGCAGATAAAAATGGTTCTGGGCCAGAAACACCTTGCCCTGATAGGCGACGCCCATCTTGGTCGCGATATTAAACGCAACCCGCTCCCCTTCGAGGATGTCGTTATCGCTCCAGACGGTCACTGCGCCCTCGGCAAGGGCGTCGTTCGTGCCCTTGTTCATGACTACGGAATCCGCCGTTAGGACGCTGCCTTCATAGGTGATGACCACATTGCCGCGGGCATGGTAGGTATCCTCATCTCTGCTGTAGGAGATGCTGTCCGCTTCGATATCCACCGCACCCGTCGCAGGAGGGGTATCCGGTTCGGGCAGAAGGGACTCCGGACCGGCGGGAGGGGGTTTCGGATCAGGCGGCGAGGCAGGCGCCGGGGAAAGACCTTCCCGCGGCATGGCCGCGAGCGCCGCCGGTGACAGGGGACGCATCGTATAGCGCTCCGGTTCCCCTTTGATGTCTGACGAAACATCAATGATAGGGGTGCGGATCGTATCATACCCTTCCCTGACAATCTTCAGGGAAAACACCTTGAATGGGGGAAGGCCGGAAATAGTGAAGCCTCCATCGTCACCGGTCTTTACGGGGGCAAGCGAAATGCCGATGATCTCCACGGTTGCATCCCTGACCGGTTTCCCCTCGCCGTCATGAACCACCCCCCTGAACACCGTCGTCGTTTCACCGCCGGCGCTTACCGGTCCGCTCTCACTCCTCATTTTTTCACTGCCGACGGGATCCTGAACCACTGCTGCTTTCCGGAGGGGGGCTTCCGAAGGCGCTGCGTTTTCCGGCATTTCTGGAATCGTTTTCCCGGGGGCTTCCAAAGGCGCAACATTCTCCGGCATCTCCGGAATCGCGTTCCCGGCGTATACGATCCGCTCCGGCATGTCATATGCCCTTCTTAAGATAGCACCGGGGTATACCTTTCTTGCCCTCCCGAGACAGGCAATACCCTCTCCGTTCTTTGCGTACCTGCCGGCCCTCAGCGTATAGAGACCGTTTATCTTCTCTACCCGTACCCCGTCCTTTTCCGAAGTTTCAAGCATGCGTGCGGCCCGGACGATTTTTCCCTCGCTTGTGGAAGAGCAGGCCTGCACCGTGTAAATCACCCTGTTCTCCGCCAAGGCGGATCCAGCCGACCAGAAAACGAGAAGGAACGCTGCTATGAAATGAACCCCGAATTTTTTCATATCTCAACTAACGGGTTTCCCCCTGCGGAAAAGGCCCGCTTCACCTCCCCGACAAGATAAAGCGAACCGGTTACGCATACGAGGTCATCTTTCCCGGCCTGATTGAGCGCCAGCCGCAATGCCTCGTCCGACTTTTCCACGATGCGGACGCGCTTCCGATACTGTCCCACAAGCGGCAGGAGTCCCGCAGGGGACACGGCCCTGCCGATTGCCGGCCTGGTAATGATAACGCTGTCCGCAAGGGAAAGCAGCTTCTTCAGCATGCCGGCATAATCCTTGTCATCGAGAACACCGAAAACCAGGATTAACCGTTTATAGGAAAAATCCTCTTTTAATGCGCGGCAAAGGACGGTAATGCCTGCCGGATTGTGGCCGCCGTCCACCACGAGCGTGGGAGCATGCCGCAGTATTTCCAGTCTTCCTTCCCACTGCACGCCGGCAATGCCTTGATACACGGCGCGGTCATCAACAGCAACTCTTTTTGCAGCGAATATTTCCGCGGCCGCGATGGCCGCAGCGGCATTTTCAAACTGGTGCCGCCCCCTGAGGGGACAGGACAGGCCTCGATACTGCCGGTGAATACCCCGGTAAGAAAACATCCCCTCCCCGGTTCTCCTGACCTTGATATCATTGCCGATCCGGTAAAGTTTCGCCCCCTTTGCACGGCTCGCACGCCTGAACACTTCGACAACCTTTTTCTGTCTCGCCGCCGTAACGCATATCCCTCCGGCTTTTATAATGCCGGCCTTTTCGCGGGCAATTTCCTCCAAGCTGTTTCCCAGATAGGACCGGTGTTCCAGGGAAATGTTGGATATGACCGATACGACGGGAGTAACCACGTTGGTTGCGTCCAGTCTGCCACCCATGCCGACTTCAAGAACAGCCACATCCACCCGCTCGTACCGAAAATGGAGGAACGCCACTGCGGTGAGAAACTCAAAATAGGTAACCTCCTCCCCGCCAAGGTGCGCCCGTACCTCTTCAATGCATGCCCGCAGATCCTCCGACGGTATCATACTGCCGTCAACATTTATTCTCTCCCGCAGATCAATCAGATGGGGGGAAGTATACCGTCCGACCCGTAAACCGGCCATGCGGAGAATGGACGCCGTCATCGCGGCGATAGAGCCCTTGCCGTTGGTTCCTCCGATAAGAATGCTTGGGTATTTTTTGTGAGGATTGCCCAGGCGGCCGAGAAGGCGGGAAACAGGTTTAAGTCCCAAGCGTATAACGGTGCTGTTTAATCCGGAAAGATATGCGAGGGGATCTTGCATGTACACTATCTATCGTTAGGGGTAATTTTCTTCGAACTATATCCGGACGATCTGACCGTCTTCGAGGATACAGACATTTTTGTTATTGAGCAGAGAAATCTCTTTCTGTATGAACGTGTGATACTGCAATTTCATATGATAGAGATAAATATCGATTTTATGGGTGTCCAGCTTCTTCAACTCGCGGGACAAACTGGCGGGAGTAAGATGGCCGGTCATATCGGCGATATCCTTCATTCCATCGGGCAGAGACGTTTCTACAAATACCGCTTTCAGTTGTTTAACCTTGTTTGCGATATCCCAAACATCATCCGTTGGGCCCGTATCCCCCATGAAGATGACGGCGCCCTCTGCGGCTTCTATGACATACCCCACGGTTTCCACGGTGTGGTTTACACTGAAGGCAGTTACGGACAGATCATACAGTTTGATGGTTACTCCGGGCGTAATGGCTTCAAACTTGAGAACAGGATGCTCGGCGCTCGGCAACAGGGAAAAATCAGGCCATATGATCCCGTTGAAAAGACAGGTCCTGATCGTTTCAATAATTTGGGGTGTGCTGAGAACAACCAGCGGTTTATCTTTTTTCAGAAAACAGATATTATCCGCCAGAAACATGATGTCCCGTACATGATCCAGGTGGGTGTGGGTCACCAGGATATAGTCAATATTGACCTGCTCCTCCAGGGTCAGCACGGGTGTTACGGTGCCGGCATCGACAAGGATCGTGCTGTTTAAAAGGAAACTCGTTGTATTGCAGCCGGGTAGTTGTGATCCATGGCAACCCAGAATCCTGATCTCCATTTTCTTTTGAGCACCCCCGTCACATCAGCACGTAAGCGGAAACCCGCCTACCGGATACACAACACGTTAGGAAACCACTTTGAAAACCTCATCCCCGGGACGGACTCGTTGACTTACCTTGATGCCGATAAAATCACCTGCGGCTGCTCTCTCCACCGCTCTGTTATCAACTTCCATGGAGTCAAGGGTCTCTGTCAGATCCGTAGTATGTCCCGTAAACTTAAGCGTATCTCCCCGTTTTAGTTCTCCTGCCGTTATTTTTACGGCTGCAACGGACGGTTTTGAAAAAAACTTGACCACCTCACCGATTTTCTCTTCAGCCATGATGAACCCCCTCCTCGCCCACACACTGCCTTATGCTTGTACTAAAGTGGTTCTATTATCATAACCTTTTTGGGCTCAAGATTATATCCTTTGTAACAAAAAAACAAGCGAAAACAGGCACAAAAAAAGCAGGTATTTTTCTACCTGCTTTTGAAATGCCGGGATTGCCTTTAGCGAAAAAAGATTACGACCGTGCGGAAGGTTTTTTCTTCGCCTTCGGCTGCTTGACCTCGGCAACAAATTCGATAACCGACATGGGCGCATTGTCACCTTTACGGTAGCCTGTTTTGATGATTCTCGTATACCCGCCGGAGCGGTCCTTATAGCGCGCCGACAGCTCACTGAACAGCTTCCCCACGGTCTCCGGTTCCCTCACAAAAGAGAGCGCTTGTCTCCGTGCATGGAGATCCCCCCTCTTACCCAAGGTGATCATCTTGTCAGCCACTCTTCTCAGTTCCTTGGCCTTTATATCCGTAGTCACAATCTTCTCATGTTTCAGCATGGAGGTAACCATGTTTCTCAACATGGCTATCCGGTGACTCGTTGTTCTTCCCAGTTTTTTCCCGAACTTCCCGTGGCGCATTGATCGTTATCCTTTCCTTAAATCAGATCGCTTCCCTGCTTTTCCCCGTTCTTTTTCCCGCTTCCTTCTTTTCGTCGCTGCCCCAGGACTGCGAGTCAAGTTTCATACCGAATCCGAGGCCGATTTCCGCAAGGATCTCTTTAATTTCACTCAGTGATTTTCTGCCAAAATTCTTCGTCTTAAGCATTTCCGCTTCCGTCTTCTGTACCAGTTCGCCGATAAGGTTGATCCCCGCATTCTTCAGACAGTTGGCGGATCTTACGGAAAGTTCGAGATCATCCACGTGCCTCATGAGGACATCACTGATATTCCCTTCTTCCTTAACCTCCGGTTTCTCTTCTTCTTCTTCGACCTCATCAAAATTGACAAAAACATCCAACTGCTCTTTGAGTATCTTGGCCGCATAGGCAACGGCATCTTCAGGCAGGACACTGCCGTCCGTCCATATCTCCATGATCAGCCTGTCATAATCGGCAACCTGCCCTACACGGGCGTGGGTAACGACATAATTTACTTTTTTTACCGGAGAAAACACCGCATCAATATTTATCGTTCCCGCCGGCTGGTCAGGTCCCAGTTCACTTTTTGCGGGCACATACCCACGCCCCATATCAACTAACAGTTCCGCCTTGAAGGGCGCGCTGCCGGAAAGGGTCGCAATGTGATGCTCCGGGTTCAATATCTCAATCGTCCCGTCGGTAATGATATCTCCTGCGGTAATAACGCCTTCCTTTTTCGCATCAATATGGACGGCCTTCGGCCCGTCCTGCTGGTGCATCAACAACCGTACTCCTTTTAAGTTCAGAATAATGTCGGTCACATCTTCCTTAATTCCCGGTACGGTGGAAAACTCATGCATGACGCCCTTAATCTTCACGGATACAATCGCAGCGCCGCGAATTGACGACAAGAGCACCCTTCTCAAGGCGTTACCGAGTGTGATGCCGAATCCCCTTTCCAAGGGCTGGCAAGAGAATTCCCCAAAAAAACGAGTATGGGTGCTTTCATCAATATCAATGCGTTTGGGCCGTATCAAACTGGACCAGTTTTTCTTCATAGTTTCCATTCCTTGCCTTTGTTAAAGGGTTCAGCAGCCGACAAAAGCCACCAAAGAAAACCCAAAAAAGCGGATTTCACTCGCCTATCCCGTATTCATATACGGTGCACAGCCCCCTACGAGCGCCTGTCTCCGCCTCAGTCCTATTTAGAATACAGTTCAACTACCAACTGTTCCTGAACCGGCATGGTCAGCACATCCCTGGTGGGCAGCATCTTAACCACGCCCTTAAAATTATCCTTGTCCAGTTCGATCCACGATGCAACACCCCGCCTCGCTATCGTCCCCATGGCTTCCAGGATACTGATCACTTTTCTGCTTTTTTCCCTGACCTGAATCTCATCGCCGGCGCTGACCAGGTATGAAGGAATATTGATCGCTTTGCCGTTCAGCAAAAAATGATTGTGCGTAACCAGCTGTCTCGCTTCGCTTCTCGAATTGGCAAAGCCCATACGAAACACCATATTATCGAGCCGCCCTTCCAAGGAAAGCAGCAAATTGGTCCCCGTTATACCCTTCCGCCGATCGGCTTTTTCAAAGTTCCCTCTAAACTGCCTCTCCAAAAGACCGTACATCCTCTTGAGCTTCTGTTTTTCCCTCAACTGGACGCCGTAATCGGAGTGCTGTTTTCTGCGCTGCTGACCGTGATCTCCGGGCGCATAGCCCCTTCTCTCAAAGGCGCATTTATCTCCATAACATCTGTCGCCTTTCAGAAACAGCTTCAAACCTTCTCTTCGGCATAACCTACATACTGATTCTCTATACCTTGCCAAAAAAGCCTCCCTTAATCTAAACTGGAAATTTTTTTATTTGAAAAAGGAACGGTACCACTACCATCCATTCGCTTACCCCAAAGCCAAGCTACGGGAAATGCGCCTGCTGACAAATCCACGTTCCCTCTTACCTACACTCTTCTCCTCTTCGGCGGACGACACCCGTTGTGGGGAATGGGTGTCACATCCCTGATTAGACTGATGTTAAGACCGGCTACCTGGAGAGAACGCAAGGCCGATTCCCTGCCCGAACCGGGCCCTTTCACATACACCTGAACTTTTCTGAGTCCCTGTTCCTTGGCCTTTTTCACGGCATCCTCGGCAGCCATCTGCGCAGCAAAGGGGGTGCTCTTTCTTGAACCCTTGAACCCTTGCAGTCCGGCGGACGACCACGCGATTACATTGCCGGCGAGATCCGTTATCGTGATGATAGTATTGTTAAAAGTGGACTGTATATGCACTATACCTTCCGACACATTTTTCTTTTCTTTTTTCTTCCCTGTCTTCCTTACTGGCGCTGCCATGGTGCCTCCGGTTCCCTGCGGGATAACTGATTATCGGTAAACGACGATCACTTCTTCTTGCCGGCGATGGACCGTCGTGGGCCTTTTCTCGTCCTGGCGTTCGTGCTGGTTCTCTGTCCTCTCACGGGAAGCCCCTTCCGGTGCCGTAATCCACGGTAGGTGCCCACATCCATGAGTCTCTTGATTGACATGGAGATGTCTCTCCTCAAATCGCCTTCCACCTTGTGTTCCTTGTCAATGATGTTTCGTATGGAGGTTATTTCGGAATCAGCGAGGGTATCCGTCTTCGTATCGGGACTAACCCCCGCCTGCTCAAGGATGCTCCTCGCCTTGCTGCGTCCTATACCATAGATATAGGTCAATGCTATCTCCATCCTCTTATTTTTCGGTAAATCAACACCCGCAATTCTTGCCACCTGCCAACCTCCTGAAGACTAAAAGAACCTTCTATCCCTGACGCTGTTTATGCTTGGGATTTTCACAAATCACCCTCAAGACACCTCGCCTCTTGATGATCTTACATTTGTCGCATATCTTTTTGACGGAAGACCGTACTTTCACTTCTACCACCCCTCAATCAATCAAGGACGGGTAACGTCTCTTTTACCCGTTACGCCCCGTTTATTTTGTCCTGTAGGTAATCCTGCCCCGGGTCAGGTCATAGGGGGACAATTCCACGGTAACCTTGTCGCCGGGCAGTATCTTGATAAAATGCATCCGCATCTTCCCCGATATGTGGGCGAGAACGCGGTGCCCGTTTTCCAGTTCCACACGGAACATGGCGTTGGGAAGGGGTTCAATGACGCGCCCCTCAACTTCTATGGATTCCTCTTTCGGCATAAATTCCCCGTCCCCGCAGGTCCCGGTTAATGCAGGGCGCTCAGTATTTCCGGTCCATGCTCGGTAATTGCCACGGAGTGTTCGAAATGGGCGGAAAGCTTTACATCATCCGTTACCACCGTCCACCCATTGTCCAATATTCTCACCTTATACGTACCCTCGTTGACCATGGGCTCAATAGCCAGCACCATACCGACTTTTAACTCAATGCCCCGACCTTTTACGCCATAATTGGGTACCTGAGGATCCTCGTGCAGATTCTTCCCGATGCCATGCCCCACAAAATCCCGGACAACGGAAAAGCCGGCAGATTCAACGCGCCCCTGAACCGCGGCGGATATGTCGCCCAAGCGGTTCCCCGCTTTGGCTTCCTGAATGCCGTCGTAGAGACCCTGTTCCGTGACCCTGATAAGCCTTGCCGCCTCTTCGGAAACGTCCCCCACGGGAACCGTTACCGCCGCGTCGCCGTAGTACCCCTTATAATATACGCCAAAGTCGAGACTTACAATGTCTCCCGCGGCAAGAACTCTCTGCGAAGGCAACCCATGCACAACTTCACAGTTAACCGATACGCAGAGTGAAAAAGGATATCCCCGGTATCCCTTGAATGCGGGCTTCGCATTTCTTTTTCGGGCAAGCTCTTCAGAGCATCTATCCAGATCAATGGTCGTAACGCCGGGCTTCACTCTCTCTTTCAGTTCGCCCAGGACCTCCGCCACAATCCTGTTGCTCGCCCTGATCCGTTCTATTTCCTCCGCTTCCTTCAGGATGACCATCCGCAAAACCCCTTCGCTGCCGGCATCCTTAGCGCCTTCTCGCTATCTGGCCCTTCTTCATGAACCCCTCATACTGCCTGGTCAGGAGATGCGTCTCAATCTGACCTGCCGTATCCAGGGCCACCCCCACCACGATCAGGAGCGCCGTTCCTCCAAAATAAAAAGGAACATTAAAATTGCTGATCAGGATACTGGGCAAAACGCAGACCGCAGACACATAAATAGCGCCGCTTAAGGTGATCTTCGTCAGGACGTCATCTATATATTCCGCCGTTTTCTTCCCCGGCCGTATGCCCGGTATGTACCCGCCATACTTCTTGATATTATCGGCAACTTCAACAGGATTGAAGGTAACGGCCGTATAGAAGTAGCAAAAGAAACCGATGAACCCCACAAAGAGCAGCTCGTACCCGAAATTTCCCGGCATCAGAATATCCGCCACCGTTTTCATCCACGGATGGGGTATGAAATTCGCAATCGTCGCCGGAAACATGATAATCGAAGACGCAAATATGGGCGGAATCACGCCCGCCGTATTAACCTTCAGCGGAAGATGTGTTGACTGGCCGCCGTACATCTTGTTTCCTACAACACGTTTTGCGTACTGTATGGGTATCCTTCTTTGGGCGCTTTCCACAAAAACGATAGCCGCTACAACGCCGACCATTAAAACAATAAGCAGGACAATAAAAAAAATACCCATCTCGCCGGTGGACAAAAGGCGGAACGTATTCAGTATCGCCTCCGGCCCCCTGACCACAATGCCCGCAAAAATGATAAGGGAAATACCGTTGCCGATGCCCCGTTCCGTAATCTGCTCTCCGAGCCACATGATAAAAGCCGTTCCGGCAGTCAGCGTGATAACCGTAATCAAGCGAAATCCCCAACCCGGCTGAATGACAATCGAAGCCCCGGTAGGCCCTGCCATGTTTTCCAGCCCTACGGCAATGCCGAATCCCTGGATGATGCTCAAGAAAACCGTACCGTACCGCGTGTACTGGGTTATTTTTCTCCGCCCCGCCTCGCCCTCCTTGGAAAGCTTCTCCAGGTGGGGAATGGCAACCGTCAGCAACTGGAGAATAATCGAGGCGCTGATATAGGGCATGATGCCCAGAGCAAAAACGGATAACTTGCTTAATGCGCCGCCGGCAAACATGTCAAATAATCCCAAGAGCGACCCTTTCGCCTGCTCAAAAAAGGCGGCCAGCGCGACGGTGTCAATGCCGGGAGTGGGGACATGCGATCCCACCCGGTACACAATCAAAAGGAGAAAAGAGAAGAGTATCCTCTTCTGAAGCTCCTGAACTTTTGATATATTTTTTAAACCGTCTAACAAATCAGATGCCCCTAACAGATTACTAAAAAAGTCGCTTTTACAGGCTGCTCAAAAATGTCCAGATGCAAGGCCCCCGAAATCCTGAACCATGAGGCGTACTGGTGCGTACGTCGAGTGGCGAAGGATAAGGGAAACGCCGCAGATGGGCGTTTTTCAGCAGTCTGTTAAGAAACCGAACCGCCAGCGGTGGTAATCTTCTCCCGCGCAGCAGCGCTGATGCTGCTTACCTTAATAGTGAGCGGGTAATCCAGACTGCCCTTCCCCAGGAGCTTGATACCATCGCCTCTGCGCTTCACCAGCCCGCTTTTCAGGATGGCTTCCTCGTCCACCAGGGACCCCTTGGGAAATCTGCCCAGCTGCCCGATATTAACAACAGCAAACTCCTTCCGGAAGCGATTGCGGAAACCCCGCTTGGGCAATCTCCTGGACAACGGCATCTGACCGCCCTCAAAGCCCGCCCGCACTCCGCCGCCAGAACGGGCATTCTGGCCCTTCGCCCCCTTGCCCGCCGTGCCGCCATGTCCCGATCCGTCGCCCCGGCCGACCCGCTTCTTCTTCTTCACCGCTCCCGCCGGAGGTTTCAATGCACTTAAATTCATATATCTTTCCCCTCAAGCTCTGTCACGGTTACCAGGTGGATAACCTTCAGGACCATGCCCCGTATTTCAGGCGTATCGTTCAGCAGTACGGTCCTGTTCATCTTCCCCAGTCCAAGACCGCGCAAAACTTTCCTCTGCGCTTCCGGTCTGCCGATATAGCTCTTTGATTGCGTTATCTTGAGTTTCTTCGTATTTTTCTTCTTTGCCACTACCTGCTCCTCATAGTTCAACGACGGGATACGTTGCAGCTTATTCTGAAGTGTTCAGCGTGAGATTAGATTTCCTTCCCTCGTACCAGGGAAAGATCAGCCGGATCTTTCAACTGGGAAAGTCCTTCTATCGTTGCCTTCACCAGATTATGCGGGTTGTGGGAACCGAGGCATTTCGTCAATATATTATGAATGCCGGCAACCTCAAGGACCGCCCTGACGGCTCCTCCCGCGATAAGCCCCGTTCCCTCGGAAGCCGGCTTCAGGAGAACCTTGCCGGCCCCGTAATGCCCGATCACTTCATAGGGGATCGTTCGGTTGACGACCGCAACCTTGAGCATGTTTTTTTTCGCCTGTTCCATGCCTTTTCTGATCGCTTCGGGAACCTCATGGGCTTTTCCGAGACCGGTGCCTACCGAACCGTTACCGTCGCCCACGACAACCACCGCACTGAATCTGAATCTCCGTCCTCCCTTGACGACTTTGGCGGTTCTGTTGATCGCCACCACCCGGTCAAGAAGCTCCAAATCTTTCGCATCCATCTTATCCAACGGTCATCCCTTTATAAATAGGTTATTTACACACGTTAAAATTTAAGTCCAGACTCTCTCGCCGCCTCGGCAAGAGCCTTTACTCGTCCATGATAAAGGTACCGACCCCGATCAAAGACCGCCTCGTTCACCCCAAGGTCCTTCAATCGTTTCGATATCAGTTTCCCGACTTCCTTGGCTGCATCAACTTTCTTCTTGCCATCGAGATTGCCGACCAGTTCTCCGCTCAGGGTTGACGCCGCAGCCAGAGTTTTCCCCACATCATCGGCAATGGCCTGCACATAAATATGATTCGCGCTCCGAAACACGGAAAGGCGCGGCCTTGTTTCCGTTCCGCTCACTTTCCCTCTTACCCTTGCCTTACGCTTTGCCCTGATCTTCTCTATTTTCTTCGATGCCACTGCTCTCCCTCTTTACATGCCGCGCGTTGAAACCGCGTGAAGCACCTTCCTCCTCTTAGTAAGCCCCCAACGGGCAACTTGAATCCGGCGCAGACACACTCACCGCAGCAAACAGCGGGGTAAGCGAACGAATGCTCAACGCCCCCCATTCCTTGCGGAAAGCTTCAATTACGCCCCTACGGACTTCCCGACCTTTCTCCGTATCCGCTCACCCGCGTACTTGATTCCCTTGCCCTTGTACGGCTCAGGTTTCTTCAAACCCCGTATCTCTGCGGCAACTTTTCCCACCAGTTCCTTGTCGATTCCGGAAATGATGATGTTTACCTGCTTGTCAACCTTGATGGTGATACCTTTGGGCACCTTATACTCCACGGGACTCGAATATCCGAGGAGCAGCCTTACCGTATCATCCTTCGTTTCAGCGCGGTATCCTACGCCCGATATCTCGAGCGTCTTTTCAAAACCCGCACTGACCCCGATTACCATGTTGGCGAGCAGGGTTCTTACCAGACCGTGGCGAGACCGCTCCTTCCTCTCTTCAGAAAGCCGCGTCACCACCAGCGTCCTGTCATCACTACTCACTGCAACCCCCTCCGGCAACGCCAGGGAAAGGCTGCCCTTGGGACCATCAACTCTGATGATATTACTCTCCTGCTTCAGCTTCACGCCTGCGGGAAACTTGATAGGTTTTTTGCCGATTCTTGACATGAATTAAATCTCCCAAACGGGTGCATGGCTTAAGAAGCCCTACGCCTCGCCTTATCACCATATATTGCAGAGAATCTCGCCGCCCACGCTCAAATCCCTCGCTTCGCTGTCGGTCATCACTCCCCGGGACGTAGATATTATTGCAATACCATAGCCGTTCAACACCTTGGGAATCTTCTCACTCTTCACATAAACCCTTCTTCCGGGCTTGCTGACCCTTTTTATGCCGGTAATAACGGATTTTTTGTGATCGGGGTATTTCAGATATATTCTCAGCACCTGCAGCCCGGCGCCGTCCTTCTTCACATCGTAGCCGCTGATATAACCTGCCTTTTTCAACACACTGGCGATATTCAGATTAAGCTTGGACAGCATCACATCCACACTCTTGAAACGAACCCTGCTGGCATTTCTGATCCTGGTCAGCATATCCGCAATAGGATCGGTCATCCCCATATACTACTCCTTAAAAATTGCTCTGGTTACCAACTCGATTTTATAACTCCGGGAATCTCGCCCTTTAAGGCCAGCTTCCTCAGGCATATCCTGCACATGTCGAATTTCCGGTAATATGCTCTCGGTCTCCCGCAGAGGGGACAGCGGTTATAGTCCCTCACCGGGAATTTATTGCTTCTCTTGGACTTTACGATTAAGGATTTTTTTGCCACACCCAATTCCTCCGTGGTCACCGGCTATTACTTCTTCTGTTGCCCCGGCGCCGGCCCCCGGGACCGTCCGCTAACTCTTAAAGGGAACCCCCATGTATCGCAAGAGCTGTCGCGCTTCTTCGTTCGTTTTGGCAGAGGTTACAATGACGATATTCATCCCCCGCACCTTGTCTATCTTGTCATACTCTATCTCAGGGAAGATTATCTGTTCCTGCAACCCCAGAGAAAAATTACCTCTCCCGTCAAAGGAATCCGGCGAAATGCCCCGGAAATCCCTGATGCGGGGGATATCAATATTGACGAGACGGTCGAAAAACTCGTACATTTTTTCTCTCCGTAAGGTTACACAGCATCCGATAGGCATACCCTGGCGAAGTTTGAAGGTCGCAATAGATTTTTTTGCTTTTTTGATAACCGGTTTCTGTCCCGTAATCAGGGAAAGTTCTTCCACCGCGCTGTCAAGAACCTTAACGTTTTGAATCGCTTCTCCCAGGCCCATATTGACGACGATCTTCTCGATCCTCGGAGCCTGCATCGGATTTTTGTAACCGAACTCCTTGATAAGGGCGGGAACCACCTTTTTTTTGTAATACTCTTTCAGTCTTGCCATCTCTCCCCCGGGCTACACATCCAATATCTCTTTACACTTATTGCAGACGCGCACCTTCTTACCGTCATCCAGCATTTTGTATCCTATCCTGACACCGGTATTGCACTTGCCGCAGAGCAACATCACGTTCGATACATGCAGGGATGACTCTTTTTCCACAATACCGCCCTTGCCCTTGGCGTCGGGCTTGCGGTGCCGTTTAACCAGGTTGATCTTTTCTACAACTACTCGGTCTCTCTCGGCTATGGTCTTCAGTATTTTGCCGGTTTTCTCTTTTTCCCTGCCGGCAATCACCTTTACCATGTCGCCTTTCTTCAATAACATCGCTTCGCCTCTTCTTTTCCCCTTGACGGCCCTATAACACCTCCGGGGCCAGAGATATAATCTTCATGAACTGTTTTGCCCTCAATTCGCGTGCCACGGGGCCGAATATTCTTGTCCCCACCGGCTCCATCTGATTCGTGATCAGAACGGCAGAGTTGTCATCAAATTTCAGGTAAGAACCGTCCGGTCTCCTTACTTCCTTGACCGTCCGGACGATAACGGCCTTCATCACATCCCCCTTCTTCACCTTAGAATTGGGGATCGCTTCCTTGACAGCTACAACAATCACATCGCCGAGGCTGGCATATCTTCTTCTCGAACCGCCCAACACCTTGATGCATGCGACTTTCTTTGCACCTGAATTGTCCGCCACATTTAAAATGGTCTGCATCTGAATCATAAGAACACCTTGCCAAACTTAGGGTTTAAGGCCCGTATACCGCTATCGGCTCTCCTGCCAACCGCATATCCTGACCGGGAGCGCATCACCGTATGCCGCTTTGGAGGCGGGGTTCGGGGGCGCACGGAAAATTATTATTTCCTCCCCGGGAAGTCCTGCCCGGAAGAGGTTCACTATTTCGCTTTCTCCAGTATCTCCTGCATCCGCCAGCGTTTCTCACGGCTCAGCGGTCGCGACTCCACAATAAGCACCTTATCGCCGACGCTGCATGCATTTTCCTCATCGTGGGCCTTGTACCGTACGTGTCTTCTCATAAATTTATGAAACACCGGGTGCTTGACCAGCCGTTCGGCACGAACAACAATGGTCTTGTCCATCTTGTCGCTGACCACAATGCCGGTAATGGTTCTCTTGCTTCCCCTCTCAGCCATTCCTACCTATTCTCCCTTTCTCTCAATAGGGTTTCTACTCGAGCAATATCCTTTCTTACCTTACCCAGCGTGGAAGGGGACTCCAGTTGTCCGGCGGCATGGCGTATGCGGAGCTTGAACATTTCTTCGACAAGCTCCCGATTCTTCTGTTTCAGCTCATCGGTACCCAGTTCCCTGATCTCTTTAATTTTCATCTTCCATCTCCCGGGAAAGGAACTGTGTCGCTATGGGAAGCTTATGGGCAGCCAGTCGGAAGGCCTCGCGGGCCACCTCCGGCGTGACTCCGTCCATTTCATAAAGAACGATGCCCGGTTTCACCACGGCCACCCATTCTTCAGGATTCCCCTTGCCCTTGCCCATACGCGTCTCAGCCGGTTTCTTGGTAATTGACTTCTGGGGGAATATCCTGATCCATATTTTACCCCCCCGTTTTACATAGCGGGTCATAGCAATACGCGCCGCTTCAATCTGCCGTGCTGTTATCCAACCGCACTCGCTGGCCTGCAACGCATAGCCTCCAAATACAATGGCGGCACCCTTGCCCGCTTTTCCGCCCATACGGCCTTTTTGCACCTTCCGGTATTTAACCCTCTTCGGCATTAACATGATTCAAAAACCCTGTCCTTCTTCTTACGAGAGCATCAACCTTTCGCCTTCGGTACTTGACTATCCTTGGCAGGCAACACTTCCCCATGAAATATTAACACCTTCACTCCGATGAGACCGTATGCGGTATGCGCCTCGGCAAATCCTGAATCAATGTCCGCCCGCAGGGTGTGGAGCGGCACCCGCCCTTCCCGGTACCATTCCGATCTTGACATTTCCGCCCCGCCAAGCCGCCCGGAACAGTTTACCCGTATGCCCTTAGCGCCGAACTTGTGCGCAGACGTCACGCACTTTTTCATTGCCCTTCTGAAGGCTACGCGTCTCTCCAGTTGAAGCGCCACGTTCTCGGCAACCAATTGTGCATCGGTTTCCGGCTTACGCACCTCGAGAATGTTTATGATGACATCCCGTTTGGTAACCGCCTCGATATCCTTTTTCAGTTTTTCGATCTCGGCTCCCTTTTTGCCGATGATCAGCCCCGGCCGGGCCGCGTAGATATTAACCTTGGCCTTGCTGGCCGCTCGCTCTATCTCTATTTTGGATATACCCGCGTTATACAGTTTTTGTTTCAGATGTTTCCTGATGCTGATATCCTCGTGAAGCAATTCGCTATATTCTTTGTCCGAAAACCATAACGAACTCCAAGCTTTGATACCGCCCAACCTGAACCCGATCGGGTTAACCTTCTGCCCCAATCTCACACCTCCTAAAATGGTTACGCTTCATCCAGGATAACTGTTATATGACTCATCCTCTTTTTTATCGCGGCCGCTCTTCCCTGCGCCCGTGCCCTCCACCGCTTCAGAGAGGGCCCCTGATCCACGAATATCTCCTTTACATAGAGAATATTTTCATCCACATTGCTGTTCTGTTTCGCGTTGGCAACGGCGGACTTGAGCAGTTGTCCCACCACGCCGGCGGCATATTTCCTCGTGAAAAGGAGCACCTGCTGGGCCTCATGAATCTTCTTTCCTCTGACCAGATCCACCACCAGCTTTGCCTTCTGTGGTGAAACACGGATATATTTCGCTACTGCCTTTACTTCCATATCAACTCCCAAGCACTGCGATGCAAGGCACCTTAGTGTCCTGTGCCTCCCCACGGTGAAAACGCCGACTGTCCGGTCACGGCCGCAAAACGACACACCTGCTATTTACGCAACTTCGACTTCCGATCGCCAGCGTGACTGTAAAAAGTTCTGGTCGGAGCAAATTCACCGAGTTTATGCCCCACCATATTTTCGGTAACAAACACGGGAATAAATTTCTTGCCGTTATGCACCGCAAACGTCTGCCCGATAAGTTCGGGAGTAATGGTGGACCGGCGGGACCATGTTTTGATCACGCTCTTATTTCCCGAAGATTCGGCCGCCCTTACCTTTGCAAGTAACTTCCCCTCGATGAACGCGCCTTTTTTTATCGAACGAGCCACCTTCTAATCCCTTCTCTTTACAATATATTTATCCGTACCCCTGTTTGCCCTCGTCTTATGCCCCTTTGTCGGAATACCCCACGGCGTGCAGGGATGCCTTCCGCCGGAGGATTTACCTTCCCCGCCGCCCATGGGATGATCCACAGGATTCATGGCCACACCGCGGACTTTGGGGCGTTTTCCCAACCACCGTGTCCGGCCGGCCTTGCCGAGGCTTACGTTCTCGTGATCGATATTGCCCACCTGTCCGATAGTCGCCCGACAATCAATGAATACCTTCCTCACTTCACCCGACGGGAGACGCACCTGGGCGTACCGGCCTTCCTTCGCCATAAGCTGTCCGTACGTTCCTGCGCTCCTGATCATCTGACCGCCGCGTCCCACCTTCAGCTCCAGGTTATGGATCAGGGAACCCAGAGGGATATTCTTGAGCGGCACCGTGTTCCCCGGTTTTATATCCGCCTTGTCACTGCTCACGATGCTATCCCCCACGATCAGCTTTTCAGGGGCAATGATATAGCGTTTCTCCCCGTCAAGATAATGCAGGCGGGCAATCCTTGCCGAACGATTGGGGTCGTATTCAACGGCCGCAACTTTGGCCGGAACGTCCGTCTTGTCGCGCCGGAAATCCACCAGCCGATATTTCTTCCTGTGTCCGCCACCGATATGCCTGCTCGTAATCCTGCCGTAGGAGTTACGTCCCCCCGTTTTCTTCAGGGAACGCAGGAGACTTTTCTCTGGCTCCGGGGAAGTGACTTCCTCGAACGTTGAACAGGTCTGAAATCTTCTCCCCGGAGACGTGGGATTGTACTTTCTTATCGCCATCCGCCTTTATCCTCAATCTACACAGATACTCGTAACAATCTGATGCTATACCCCTTCGAAAAGCTCTATGCGACTGCCCGGTTCCAGGGTCACCACAGCTTTTTTCCAGGAACTTTTCTCGCCAATGATTCTTCCCATTCGCTTCTTCTTGCCCAGAACGTTCATAACGCGAACGTCCAGCACTTTGACCTGGAAAAGCTTCTCCACTGCCTTGCCGATCTCGATCTTGTTCGTCCTGCGATCAACTTCAAAGACATAGGTATTGCTCTGGTCCTTGGCAATAGTGCTCTTTTCCGTAATCACCGCCCGTTTAATGACGTAATTGTTTTCCATTATGACAGCGCCCCTTCTATCAGCTTCACCGAGGGCTCAAGCAGCACCACCTGTTCATAATTGAGCAGGTCATACACATTGATGCCCTCGGAGCGTATCATCTTCACATCCGGGATATTCCGCGAAGATTTTTCCAACACCGGATAAGACTTGTCTATCACGAAAAGGGCCTTTTTCCATCCGAATCGGTCTACAACTTCCTTAAATTTTCTTGTTTTTATTTCCCCCAGAGGGAAATCACGGAGGATGGTCATCATCCCGTCTTTGACCTTCATGCTGAGCGCCACCGAAAGCGCCTTCTTCCTCACCTTTTTGGGAACCTTGTAGGCATAATCACGCGGATGAGGCCCAAATACGGTACCCCCGCTTCTCCACAGAGGAGACCTGGTGGTTCCTGCCCGCGCTCTACCCGTGCCCTTCTGACGCCAGGGCTTCTTCCCCCCACCACTTATATCACTCCGCGTTTTCGTTGCGGCAGTACCACGCCTCCGCGAGGCCATCTGCATCTTCACGACTTCGTAGAGGATTGCCTCGTTTGCCTCAGCGCCGAACACGGCATCGCTTAACTCGATTTCCGAGACCTTCTTTTTTTCAATATCATATACATCCGCAACCGGCATTATGCTCACCTTAAGATCCTGCTGATCAACTTCCTTTTTTCACAGACTGCTTGATAAGAACAAAACTGTTCCTGCCGCCCGGAACTGCCCCCCTGACGAGGATCACGTTCCTGTCGGGCCTCACGCTCCACACCAAAAGATTCTGAACCGTTTTTTTCTCGTTTCCCATTTGCCCCGGCAGCTTGGTTCCCTTGAATACGCGGGAGGGATCCGCACTCGCGCCGATGGAACCCGGCGCGCGGTGGAACATGGAGCCATGCGTTGCCCTGCCCCCCCCAAAACCGTGCCTTTTCACCACGCCGGCAAACCCCTTGCCCTTCGTGATGCCCTCAATGTCCACATACTCGCCCGGAGCAAAAATATCCGCCTTAATCTCCTGGCCGGCTTCATAGTTGCCGACATTGTTGAATTCGCGCAGTATTCTAAAAAGCCCCGTGCCGGCTTTTTTGAAATGTCCCTGGCGGGGTTTTGTAACCCTGCCCGGTTTCACACTGCCATAACCGAGCTGTATGGCGTCATAGCCGTCCTTTTCCCCGGTTTTCTTCTGCACCACCACGGACGGCTCAACTTCGATAACCGTAACGGGCACTGTGACGCCCTCTTCCGAGAACACCTGGGTCATTCCCAATTTTCTACCGATAAGTCCCTTTTTCATCATTAATCACTTTATCGAATATCGCTCTACCCGCATACCATAGAGACAGAATTTTAAACACCACGCCGCTTTCGGCCTCACGCCTTACCATTCCCACGCGCCAAAAGACAACCCGCGCATGAGCCGGGGGAAAAGCCCTATGTTTTTATCTCCACATCGACACCGGCGGAAAGGTCCAGCTTCATCAGCGCATCCACCGTCGATTGTGTCGGTTCGATAATGTCCAGGAGTCTTTTATGGGTCCTGATCTCAAACTGTTCTCTCGACTTTTTGTCCACATGTGGCGACCGGTTGACGCAGTACTTGTTTATCTCCGTCGGCAGAGGTATGGGACCGGCCACGCGCGCTCCCGTCCTTTTGGCGGTGTCGATAATCTCCTCCACCGACCGGTCAAGCAGTTTGGAATCATAGGCCTTAAGGCGAATTCTTATTTTCTGATCTTTCATTATTCCGTTTAACCCGGTTTAAGACAACGGGAGCAGGGACGATCTGTCCCTCCTCTCCTTATTCAATAACTTTGCTCACCACGCCCGCGCCCACGGTCCTGCCGCCCTCGCGGATGGCAAACCGAAGCTGCTCTTCCATGGCAATAGGGGTAATGAGTTCCACATCCATATTGACATTATCTCCCGGCATAACCATCTCCACGCCTTCCGGCAGAGTGGCAACGCCCGTCACGTCCGTGGTCCTGAAATAAAACTGCGGACGGTAGCCGGAGAAGAACGGCGTATGCCTTCCGCCTTCTTCCTTCGTAAGGACGTAAACCGCGGCTTTAAATTTGGTATGCGGAGTAATCGAACCGGGTTTGGCAATAACCTGTCCCCGTTCAATGTCTTCGCGTTTTGTTCCCCGCAGGAGCAGGCCAACGTCGTCACCGGCCCGGCCTTCGTCGAGGGTTTTGCGAAACATTTCCACACCCGTGCAAACCGTTTTCGCGGTCGGCTTGATGCCGATAATTTCCACTTCATCCCCTGTTTTGACAATGCCCCGGTCTACCCTTCCGGTGGCCACCGTTCCCCGCCCCGAGATGGTAAACACATCGCCTACCGGCATGAGGAAGGGCTTGTCGAGATCGCGCGTCGGCTCGGGAATATAGCTGTCCACGGCTTCCATCAACTCCCAGACGGATTTGGCATCGGCGGAATCGGAATCATCGGTTTCCAGCGCTTTCAGCGCCGATCCCCTGATAATGGGAATGTCATCGCCGGGAAACTCATAGGAAGTGAGCAACTCTCTCAATTCCAGTTCCACCAAATCAAGGAGTTCCGGATCGTCAACCAGGTCAACCTTGTTGAGGTAAACGACCATGAAGGGAACCTGAACCTGTCTGGCGAGGAGGATATGCTCCCTGGTCTGAGGCATGGGACCATCCGAGGCGGCAACAACCAGGATAGCTCCATCCATGTGCGCCGCTCCCGAAATCATGTTCTTGATGTAGTCGGCATGTCCCGGACAATCCACGTGGGCATAATGACGCTTCTGCGTTTCATATTCCACATGGGAAATATTTATGGTAACGCCCCTCTCCTTTTCTTCCGGGGCGTTGTCTATTGAATCAAAGGGACGGAACTCGGCAAACCCCTTTTTTGCGAGGTGCTTGGTAATAGCGGCCGTCAGGGTTGTCTTGCCGTGATCCACGTGTCCGATGGTCCCGATATTTAGATGCGGCTTTGTCCTTTCAAATTTTTTCTTAGCCATCTCTATCTACCTCCTTAAACTTTGAATGGTTCGCTCTTTGTTCCTTTAACGTTTCAGCCCCTCACCCCATCACCCGTTCGCCAAACCGACTAAGAAACACATTCCAACTCATGCCCGGGACATCGGAGATCACCCCCGAATCATCTTCCGCGTTCATCATGGCTGAACGCATATCTGCCAGAGGAATCTCTCTTGTGATTAAACAAGACGAGTAAACAGCGGGTTGCCTGCGAGTACCAGCTCGGCCGGAGACGGCCGCTTCTTACGAACGTATTGCACATCGGCCCGGGAAACGAACGTTGGCGCTAAAACCGGTAATGGGCAAACGCCTTGTTTGCCTCCGCCATCTTATGGACACTCTCTCTCTTCTTTACGGCAGCCCCCCGGTTGTTGGCCGCATCAATCAGTTCCGCGGCCAGTTTCTCCTGCATGGTCTTTTCGGCGCGTTCCCGCGCATGAAGGATCAGCCACCGGATCCCCAGTGCGACCCTTCTCGAGGGCACGACCTCCGTCGGCACCTGATACGTGGAACCGCCTACCCGCCGCGATTTAACCTCGATCACCGGTTTGACATTGTTGACGGCCTTTTCAAAAAGTTCCACCGGCGGCTCCTTGGTTCTCTTCTCCAGAATATCAAAGGCCCCGTAAAGGATGGACTCGGCAACGCTCTTCTTTCCCCGCTTGAGGAGGCTGTTGATGAACTTTGCCACCAGCTTATTGTTGTATTTGGGGTCCGGCAATATTTCCCTTTTTGCGACTTCTCTTCTTCTCGGCATGATACTGTCCTGAGTTTAACTCGGCTTCTTTGCGCCGTATTTCGATCTGCCCTGTTTCCTGTCCTGGACGCCAACGGCATCCAGCGTCCCCCTGATAATATGGTATCGCACACCGGGAAGATCCTTCACCCTCCCGCCCCTGACAAGGACAACCGAATGTTCCTGAAGGTTATGTCCCACACCGGGTATATACGAGGTTACCTCGTAGCCGCTTGTCAGGCGAACCCTCGCCACTTTTCTGAGCGCCGAGTTCGGCTTTTTCGGCGTCGAGGTATACACCCTGACGCAAACTCCCCTTCTCTGCGGTGAGCCGGCCAGCGCCGGGGTTGCCGCTTTTCTCTGCATCTTGGCTCTTCCCTTGCGTACCAGTTGGTTAACTGTAGGCATCACTCCTCCCAAACCTGTTCCAAACCTCCCCCGTGAGAGGGGGCTGTAAAGTAGCGAAAACTATCAATTCGCCGCTTGTATGTCAAGCGTTTTCTCAACTATTTTTTCGTCCCCGTCTTGCTTTTCCCGACCGGCGGGTTCTTCAACAGCCTCCGTCTGGATACCAAGCTTCCGGTACATGACAAGACCCGTGCCTGCCGGAATCAACCTGCCCATGATAACGTTTTCCTTCAAGCCACGCAGGTAGTCCGTCTTTCCCGCCAGACCGGCCTCGGTAAGGACGCGTGTAGTCTCCTGGAACGACGCGGCAGAAATGAAGCTCTGCGTGGAAAGGGATGCCTTCGTGATGCCGAGGAGGATAGGTCTCCCGACGGCCGGCCGGCCGGCCTTGGCAATGACCCGTTCGTTCTCCTCCTGGAACCGGTATCGCTCCACCTGCTCTTCACCGATAAAGGACGTGTCCCCCGGATCAATTACCTTCACCCGCCTGAGCATCTGGCGTACAATGACCTCCATATGCTTGTCATTTATCTTGACACCCTGCAGACGGTACACTTCCTGGACTTCATCCACGAGGTACCGGGCCAGCTCTTTTTCACCCTTGATGGCCAGGAGGTCATGGGGATTGTTCACCCCGTCCATCAGCGGCTCACCGGCGGTAACCCGGTCGCCTTCCTGTACGCTCACATGCTTACCCTTCGGAATCAGGTATTCCTTAGGTTCTCCCCCCTCGGGAGTGACGACCACCTTCCGTTTCCCCTTGGCATCCTTACCGTAAGATACAACCCCGTCAATCTCGCTGATAACGGCAAAATCCTTCGGTTTCCGGGCTTCAAAAAGCTCCGCTACGCGGGGAAGTCCCCCCGTGATGTCCTTCGTCTTGGTCGTCTCCCGTGGTATCTTGGCAATAATATCACCTGCGCTTACCGGATCGCCCTCGGAGACCACGATGTTGGCGCCCACCGACAGGAGATGCCTCGCCACGGTGTCCGTGCCGGGAACCTTGGCGGTTTTCCCCTTCTTGTCCTTGATGGACACCCGGGGACGCAGATCGGCGCCCTTGAACTCCACGACCACCTTCCGGGAAAGGCCGGTCACTTCATCAACCTGCTCCTGCATCGTCTTGCCTTCGATAATGTCTCCAAATTTCACCGTACCATCAACCTCGGCGAGAATCGGGATGGAGAAAGGATCCCATTCCGCAATCAGATCGCCGCTCTTGACGATGCTGTTTTCTTTGACCTTGAGGTGGGCGCCGTAGGGTACGGTATACTTGCCGCGGCTCCTTCGCTGCTCGTCGAGGACATGCACCTCCCCGTGGCGGTTCATGACCACCAGGTTGCCGGCCTTCGTTTTGACGGCATTCAAGTTCACAAGCTTCACCACTCCGTCATGTCTCGCTTCCAGGGTGGAATGTTCATCAAACTTTGCCGTACCGCCGATATGAAACGTTCTCATCGTCAGCTGCGTGCCCGGCTCACCGATGGATTGAGCGGCCACGATACCCACTGCTTCCCCGATGTTCACGATGTGGCCGTGCGCCAGATCCCTGCCGTAACACATGGCGCAGACACCGTGCTTGGACTTGCAGGTCAAAACGGAACGGATATTGACTTTCTCTATGCCCGACCGGTCGATTTTCTCCGCCAGGAACTCATCGATTGCCTCGTTCGCCTGCACCAGGATTTCGCCGGTGAAGGGATCCTTTATTTCCGTCAGGGCGACCCTTCCCAGGACGCGCTCGCCTGCCGTTTCGATGATCTCCCCTCCTTCCATGAGAGCATACACATAGATTCCATCAATAGTGCCGCAGTCTTCTTCGGTAATAATGCAGTCCTGCGCCACATCCACCAGCCTCCGGGTGAGATATCCGGAATTGGCGGTTTTGAGCGCCGTATCGGCGAGCCCTTTTCGTGCGCCGTGGGTGGAGATAAAGTACTGGAGGACGGTCAACCCTTCCCGGAAGTTTGCCGTAATCGGGGTTTCGATGATCTCACCGGACGGTTTGGCCATCAATCCCCTCATCCCCGCGAGCTGCCGGAGCTGTACGGCGCTTCCCCTCGCGCCGGAGTCGGCCATCATGAAAATGGGGTTGAAACTCTCTATTTTCCTCTTCGTGCCGTCTGCCCCTTTCACGTCCTCACTGCTGATACCGGCAAGCATTTCAGATGCAATATTTTCCGTGGACTGGGCCCAGATGTCTATCACCTTGTTGTACCGTTCCCCGTCCGTGATGAGACCGTCCATGTACTGTTTCTGTATCTTCAATACATCCTTATCCGCCTTGCCCACGATCTCTTTCTTATTGGCGGGAATGATCATATTGTGAACGGCAAAGGAGACACCGGAACTGGTGGCATATTTAAACCCCAGATCTTTGAGACGGTCGGCAAGCAGCACGGTGGTTTTATCGCCGCACGTCCGGTAGCAATGATCAATGAGGTTCGCCAGTTCCTTCTTGTTCATCACCTTGTTGATGACATCGAAGGGAATTTCTTCGGGAATAATCTCGGCAAGCACCACCCTGCCCGCGGTCGTATCCTTCAATTCGCCGTCAATCCGGACCTTAATATTGGCATGGAGATCGACTGCCCCGGCATCCAGGGCGCTGCGGACCTCATCGGGACCGGAGAATTTCATCCCCTCGCCTTTGGCCGCTATCTTGGCCCTCGTGAGATAATAGATCCCCAGAACAATGTCCTGGCTGGGAATAATGATGGGTTTGCCGTTTGCCGGAGAGAGGATATTGTTGGTGGACATCATCAGGACCCGGGCCTCCGCCTGGGCTTCGATTGCCAGCGGCACGTGCACGGCCATCTGGTCGCCGTCAAAATCGGCGTTGAATGCCGTACACACGAGGGGATGCAGCTGGATGGCCTTTCCCTCTATCAGGACGGGCTCAAAGGCCTGCAGACCGAGCCGGTGCAACGTCGGCGCCCGGTTCAGCATTACGGGATATTCACGGACAACTTCATCCAGCGCATCCCATACCTCGGCGGTTTCCTTCTCCACCAGTTTCTTGGCGCTTTTCACCGTCGTGACATAGCCCTTCTCCTGCAATCGGTTATAGATAAAGGGTTTGAAGAGCTCGAGCGCCATTTTTTTCGGAAGACCGCACTGGTGCAACCGGAGATCAGGCCCTACGACAATGACGGACCGCCCGGAATAATCTACCCGCTTGCCGAGAAGATTCTGTCGAAACCGCCCCTGCTTCCCCTTAAGCATGTCAGAGAGGGACCTGAGCGGCCGCTTGTTGGAACCCGTGATGGCCCTTCCTCTCCGGCCATTGTCAAACAGGACGTCCACGGCTTCCTGGAGCATCCGTTTTTCGTTTCTGATGATGATCTCCGGCGCGTTCAGCTCTTGAAGGCGCTTCAGCCGGTTGTTCCGGTTAATTACGCGACGGTAGAGATCATTCAGGTCCGACGTTGCAAAGCGTCCGCCATCCAGAGGGACCAGCGGCCGCAGATCCGGGGGAATAACCGGCAAAATGGTAAGGATCATCCACTCCGGCCGGTTGCCGGACTTCTTCAGGGCCTCCACAACCTTTAGTCTCTTGACGATCTTTTTCCGTTTCGTATCGGAAACGGCGGTCTTCAATTCTGTCCGCAGTTCCTCGTCGAGTTTGACGACGTCCACCTTCTCAAGAATGGATCGTATTGCCTCGGCGCCGATCCCCGCTTCAAAGGCATCAGCTCCGTGCCGTTCCCGCATTTCGCTGAGTTCCTCTTCGGAAAGGAGCTGCTTTTCCTTCAGCGTCGTATTCTTGGGATCGAGCACAATCCAGGCCTCAAAATAGAGGACCTTTTCCAGTTCCTTGAGGGTGAGATCGAGAACGTTCCCAATGCGGCTCGGAAGGCTTTTCAAAAACCAGATATGGGCTACCGGTGTCGCCAGAGTGATGTGCCCCATCCTCTCCCTGCGCACCTTGGATTGAATAACCTCGACACCGCATTTCTCGCAGACGACCCCACGGTGTTTCATCCGCTTGTAGCGGCCGCAGAGGCACTCGTAATCCTTGACCGGGCCGAAGATTTTTGCGCAAAAGAGTCCGTCTCGTTCAGGCTTGAACGTCCGGTAGTTGATCGTCTCAGGTTTCTTCACCTCTCCATGCGACCACGAAAGGATCTTTTCCGGGGACGCGATAGAAATTTTAATGGAATTAAACCTGATCGGATCTTTCGGTTTTTCAAAATAGCTGACAGCGTCTTCCACGAATGTAATCTCCTGATTTACTTATGAATGCAGTTCCCAGGGCAAGATACCGCCCCAGGGACAGTGCACATTTACTCTTCCTCAATCAACTCCACATCCAGGGAGAGGCTCTGCAGTTCCTTCACCAAAACGTTGAAGGATTCGGGCAGTCCCGGTTCGGATGTGTGCTCGCCTTTTACAATGGCTTCGTAAATCCTCGTTCTGCCCGCCACATCGTCGGATTTTACCGTCAGGAATTCCTGCAGCGAGTAGGCGGCGCCGTACGCTTCCATGGCCCAGACCTCCATCTCACCCAGCCGCTGACCGCCGAACTGCGCTTTGCCGCCAAGCGGCTGCTGGGTAACCAGCGAGTAGGGGCCGATGGATCGGGCATGGATCTTATTGTCAACAAGGTGGTGGAGCTTCAGCATGTAGATGATCCCAACGGTTATTTCCTGATCGAACGGTTCCCCGGTCCGGCCATCGTAGAGTACGGTCTGACCCGTTTCGGGAAGACCGCCTGCGCTAAGCATGTCCCTGATTTCACTTTCTTTGGTGCCGTCGAATACGGGCGTGGCCACGGGAACGCCGTTTTTCAGGCGTTTGACAAACCGCCTGACCTCTTCCTCGTTGGCGCCATCGATAAAGCGATTGAAATCCGGCGAGGAATAGACTGCCTTCAATTCTTTCTTGATGCGTTCGGCGCTCTGTGCCTTTTCAAGCATTGCGTTGATCTTTGCGCCCATCCCTTTCGCTGCCAGGCCCAGATGCGTTTCCAGTATCTGTCCCACATTCATTCGCGAAGGAACGCCCAGAGGGTTGAGCACGATATCCACCGGCGTACCGTCCTCGAAGTAGGGCATGTCTTCTTCCGGAAGGATACGGGACAGAACTCCCTTGTTGCCGTGGCGCCCTGCCATCTTATCACCCACGGAGAGCTTTCGCTTGATGGCGATGTAAACTTTTACCAGCTTGATAACCCCCGGCGGAAGTTCATCGCTGGCCTTCACCTTCTCCTTCTTTTCCTGGAAGAGGGCCTCGATGGCTTCTATCTTTCCGCGAAGGTTCGTGAGCAGGAGGCCCGCCTTTTCTTCCGTTGTCTCGGCGTTGGCAAGCGCGATGTCCTGCCAGAGTTCGATGGGTATCTTCGCCAGGAGATCCTTGGTAATGACTTCGCCCTTTTTCAGAAATATTTTTTTCTTTTTCTGGTCCATGAGCCTTGCCGCAACGGTCTTCCCGCTGAGCATGGCGGCGACTTTGCCCCTCACGCTTTCGGTAATGATGGCTATTTCATCATCCCGGTCTTTCTCCAGCGCTTTTATCGCTTCTTCTTCGATGAACTGGGAACGCTGATCCTTTTCCGCGCCTTTCCGGGAAAATATTTTGGCATCAATGACGGTGCCTTCCACGCCGGGAGGAACCCGGAGCGACGTATCGCGCACGTCGCTTGCCTTCTCGCCGAATATGGTGCGAAGGAGTTTCTCCTCCGCAGACAACTGGGTTTCCCCTTTGGGCGTGATCTTTCCCACGAGAATGTCCCCCGGTTTGACCGCCACGCCGATACGGATGATGCCGCTTTCATCAAGATTTCTGAGGGCGTCCTCTCCCACATTCGGAATATCCCGGGTGATTTCTTCCTTGCCCAGCTTCGTATCCCGGGCCATGGTCTCGAATTCCTCTATGTGGATAGAGGTATAGATGTCATCCTTGACGATCCGTTCGCTGACCAAAATAGAATCTTCATAGTTGTAGCCGCCCCAGGACATGAAGGCCACCATCACATTCCTGCCCAGGGCGAGTTCGCCGTTATCGGTGGCGGGACCGTCGGCGATGATGGCCCCTTCCCTGATCCGGTCCCCCTTATTGACGATCGGTTTCTGATTGAAGCAGGTATCCTGGTTCGAGCGCTGGTACTTGGCCAAATTGTAAATATCCACGCCCGCGTCGAGACCGTCCTTCTTGGCGTCGCACTTGATGACGATCCGCTCTGCATCCACGTTTTCCACGACACCCGCCCTCCGGGCAGCGATAACGGCCCCCGAATCCCGCGCTACGACCGATTCCATTCCGGTGCCGACAACGGGGATTTCCGGCTTCATGAGCGGGACCGCCTGCCTCTGCATGTTGGACCCCATGAGGGCGCGGTTGGCGTCATCGTGTTCGAGAAAGGGAATCAGGGTGGCCGCCACACTGACGAGCTGGTTGGGAGAGACGTCCATCATATTCACTTCCGTCGGCATGACGGTAAGAAAGTCGCCGCCTCTTCGAGCAGAAATGAGGGGTTCCGTGAATTTTCCGTTCGCATCAAGCGGCCGGTCGGCCTGGGCAATGATCTTGTTCTCTTCCTCGATGGCAGTCAGGAAGCGCACTTCATCCAAAACCCGGCCCTTTTCCACGACCCGGTACGGGGTCTCTATGAAGCCGAATTCATTCACCCGCGCGTAGGTACTCAGGGAGACGATAAGGCCGATATTGGGACCTTCCGGTGTTTCCACGGGACAGATGCGGCCGTAATGCGTGGGATGCACGTCACGGACCTCGAAGCCCGCCCGTTCCCGGGTGAGTCCTCCGGGTCCCAGCGCCGACAGCCTGCGCTTGTGCGTAATCTCAGAGAGGGGATTGGTCTGGTCCATAAACTGCGAAAGCTGGCTCGATCCGAAAAATTCATTGACCACCGCCGAAACGGGTTTGGCGTTCACCAGGTCGTGAGGCATCATCGTTTCGATGTCCTGCAGGCTCATCTTTTCCTTGATGGCCCGTTCCATCCTCACCAATCCGATGCGGTACTGGTTCTCAATCAACTCACCCACGGACCGAACGCGGCGGTTGCCCAGATGATCAATGTCATCAACCGTGCAGTCACCGACGCCGTTTTTCAGTTCGATCAGGTACTTGACTGCCGCCATGATATCCTCATTTCGTAAAACCGTCACATCGGTAGAAACATCAAGACGCAGCTTATAATTCATCTTCGCTCTCCCCACATCGGAGAGATCATAGCTTTCGGGCTCGAAGAAGAGACTGTTGAAGAATTTCCGGGCCGTCTCGGGTGTAGGGGGGTTGCTGGGCCGAAGCCTCCGATAAATCTCCATGATCGCTTCTTCCGTGTTTTCAATCCGATCGATAAGGAGGGTTTCTCGGATGGAGGCATTGGACTTGTCTTCATCAATCTGGATAAACCTAAACTCCCGTATTCCTTTCGTACGCAACAGGTCCAGACCTTCGACGGTCAGTTCCTCGTTGCACTTTAAGAGAATATCGCCGGTCTTCGGATCCTTGATATCGGAGGAAAGTATCTTCCCCACGATATCGTCCTCACCGACACGTATGCGTCTGATACCGGCATCGCTCATCCGTTTCAGCATAACCTTGGTGATTTTCCTGCCCTTCTTGCCGATAACCTCGCCGGTTTTCTGATCCTTGATGTCTTCCGGGGCCTTCTCGCCGACAAGGGACTCGCCCACAGCTACCGAGAGCCGGTCATCTTCAATAAACACCGTCCCGACATTGTAGAAGTAACTCAGGATGCGCTCCGCCGAATTCCCCATGGCCTTGAGAAGGATTGTCACCGGCATCTTCCGGCGCCGGTCAATTCTCACATACAGGAGATCCTTGGAATCGAACTCAAGGTCCAGCCAGGAACCCCTGATGGGGATAATCCTGGCTGAATAGATAAGCTTCCCACTGGTGACGGTCTTCCCCTTGTCATGGTCGAAAAAAATGCCAGGCGACCGGTGGAGCTGGCTGACGATCACCCGCTCCGTACCGTTGACGATGAACGTCCCATTGTCCGTCATCAAGGGGATCTCACCGAAGTAAATCTCCTGCTCTTTGATGTCCCGGATGGACTTGTGCTCAGGATTTCCTGCCCGTTCCACATCAAAGACAACAAGCCGTACCACGATTTTCAGCGGGGCCGCATAGGTCATCCCCTTCTGAAGGCACTCCTTTACATCATATCTGACATTACCGATTTTATAACTTTCGAACTCCAGGGAGCATTTCCCACTGAAATCAGAAATGGGGAAAACGCTCTTGAACGCCCCCTGAAGCCCAAAGGTGCTCCTCTGGGCAGGTTCCATATCTCTCTGAAGAAATTTTTCGTAGGATCGTATCTGGATGTCGATAAGATTCGGAATATCCAATATCTTCTTTATGTGGCCAAAATATTTCCTAAATTCGCCCATAGCATCCTTTCGGCTTTGAGCCGGTGGCTTTTAAGCCATACCAAGGTTTTGCATGCCGCGCATGCAGTGCTTTTGAAGCCCTCCGCCGTACATTGCGGAGGATCTTCGATCCTGAAGAATAACGCGGTTCATCATTATTCACTCGCTTACCCCTTGAGCACGTCGCGGGGAATGCGTTCACTGCGCGATTTATCTTGAAACCGGCGAACACCGGCACGTTTTACTTTATTTCTACCGTACCCCCGGCTTCCTCTATCTTTTTCTTGATATCAGCCGCCTCATCTTTGGAAATCCCTTCCTTGACGGGTTTAGGCACACCATCAACCATGTCTTTGGCTTCCTTGAGCCCTAATCCCGTCAATGCCCTCACCACTTTGATGACCTGGATTTTCTGCTCGCCAAAGCCGGTAAGGATGACATCAAACTCGGTCTTCTCTTCCGCCGGCGCTGCCTGCTGTGAAGCGCCGCCGGCAACCGCGGCGACCGCTACGGGAGCGGCTGCTGATACGCCGAATTTCTCTTCCAGTTCTTTGACCAGTTCGGACAGCTCAAGAACCGTCATTCCTTCGATAAACTTTACCACGTCTTCTTTCGTAATCGTCGCCATTGTTCCCTTTCCTTCCTGTATGTTTTAGTTTCCTGATTCTTTTGTTGTCTTGTACGCTGCGAGAACCTGCACCAAACTTCTCGGAACCGCACTCAGCACGTTCACCAGCGATGTCTGGGTGCCGACCAAAACAGACAGCAGCTTCCCGAGTAGGACTTCCCTGCTCGGCAATTCTGCCAGTTGGGTAATCTGTTCTTTGGTCAGCAATTTGCCGTTCAGCATGCCGGCCTTGATTTCCAGTTCGGCATTCTTTTTGGCAAATTCCACCAGAATCTTTGTTGGTGCCACAACGTCGCCATAATTGAGGACGACAGCCAAGGGACCCTTGAAATGATCCTGCAACACGCCGAGGTCCGTCTCTTTTGAAGCAATCCCCAAAAGCGTGTTTTTAACCACCCGCAGTTCCGTGTCGGACTTGCGCAAGGCATTCCTCAGGACCGTCATCTTTTCCACGTTCATACCGCTGTAATTGGTAAGAACGGCCAACTTGACGCCCTTCAGTTTCTCATGAAGCTCAACGGCTACTCGCTCCTTCGTTCTCCGATCCAATCTTTACGCCTCCTTTCCCTTGGTGAATTCGGTCTGAATTCCCAAATATCGTTTACTGTTTCAGCATTCTGTCGGAAATCAGAGAACTCAAGCGACATACAGGATAAAAACGGCAATGAAGCATCCGAAAAAAACGCTACTTACTCGTCTCGGCAGGCCGATATGCTCGTTTAAACCGCTGTACCCGCTGTCTCAGACTCCAATTTTACGGTCAATCAGTCAAATCCTTCCGTTACGGATGAACGCCGATTACCGGTCTAAACTTAAACACTCCTTAAATCAAGGGGATCTACCTTGACCCCTGGGCCCATGGTGGAAGACAGGGATACGCTTCTCAGATAAGCGCCCTTGCTCGATGAAGGTTTCAACTTTACAATAGCCTCCACCACGGCCGTAACGTTTTCCACCAGCTTTTCCACACCGAACGATACCTTGCCCACGGGACTGTGTACGATCCCCGCCTTTTCTACGCGGAATTCCACCTTCCCGGACTTGAGATCCCGAACGGCATTGCCCACATCAAAGGTGACGGTGCCGACTTTCGGATTGGGCATCAATCCCCGGGGACCCAGTATTTTGCCCAGCTTCCCCACGCTACCCATCATATCGGGGGTGGCCACCACCCGGTCGAATTCCAGCCACCCGCCTTTTATCTTTTCCACGATATCGTCGGAGCCGGTCACGTCCGCGCCCGCGTCGAGGGCTTCCTTTTCCTTTTCCCCCTTGGCAAACACCAGCACCCGTACCGATTTTCCGAGGCCGTGGGGGAGCACCACGCTTCCTCTCACCATCTGGTCTGCATGGGCGGGATTGACTCCCAGCCGGATTGCCGCATCCACGGTTTCGTCAAATTTTACCCGGGGGGTACTTACGACCAGCTCTACGGCTTCCCGCAGGCTGTAACGTCTCCCCGGTTCCACCTTTTTCTTTGCCTCTACAATACGCTTGCCTTTATTAGACATGATAAAACCTCAATAATTCTATCCTGCTATCTCAATTCCCATAGACCTTGCCGTACCCTCGACTATTTTTATGGCCCCCTCCACATTTACGGCATTCAAATCCTTATACTTCAGTTCGGCAATTTCCTTCACCTGCGCGGGGGTTACGGAACCAACCTTCTCCCGCTTGGGGTCACCGGAGCCTTTCGCAATCTTGGCCGCCTTTTTCAGCAGAACCGATGCAGGCGGCGTTTTGGTAATAAACGTGAACGACCGGTCGGCATATACCGTGATAACAACGGGAATAACCGTGCCCTCCTGGTTTTGGGTAAGGGCGTTGTACGCCTTACAGAATTCCATGATGTTAACACCATGCTGACCAAGCGCCGGGCCGATTGGCGGTGACGGGGTCGCCTTCCCCGCGCTGATCTGAAGCTTAATGTTCGCTATAACCTTTTTCGCCATAATAACCACCCTGTATTGTTACGTAAATTGAATCTCTCCGCAGCAAGCTGGGGAGAATCTTCGATTTCTAAAGAACTTCATCGTCCATCCGCTCGCATTCCCCGCGGCAAGCCGCGGAGAATGCGCTCGCTGCCGAATTCAACTTGTCCGGTACCGTTCCCTCAATTCTGTGTAACCTGTATAAAATCCAATTCCACCGGCGTCTGCCTGCCGAAGATACTGACGATAACCCTTAGCTTCCCCTTCTCGGCCCTTACTTCGTCAATAACCCCGTCAAAATTCGTAAAGGGACCATCAATAATCCGCACATGATCGCCGACCTCAAACTTGAATTTTGGTTTCGGTTTGAGGGTTCCCTCGTCAATCCTCGTCTTCAGGTGCTCCACATCTTTATCCGATATGGGAGAGGGTTTATCCTTGCTTCCGATAAAACCGGTCACCTTGGGGGTGTTTTTGACGATATGCCACGTCTCATCCTGCATTTCCATCCGGACCAGGATGTACCCAGGGAAGAATTTCCTCTTTGAGGTCTTCTTCTCGCCGGAAACAAGTTCGACCACATCTTCTTCCGGGATGAGAATATCGGAAAAGTACTGCTGCATCCCGGCAGCTTCTATCCTCTCCTGCAGGGACAGCTTCACCCTGTTCTCAAAACCGGAATATGTATGAACCACGTACCACTTGAAGGCCATAACTAACCCAATATCAGTTTTATTATCTTGACAAGGCCAAAATCAACCATACCCAGGAACAGGGATACGATGATAACCACGATGATTACCACTGATGTAGAAGCAAGGGCCTGTTTCCGCGTCGGCCAGGTAACTTTTTTGAGTTCGTTCCGCGCCTCCAGCAAAAACTGCTTCACCTTCCCCGCCGTCAACTTTAAGCTATCCATCCGACAAACCCTTGCAAACCTCTGAATAAATGGCAGGCCAGGAGGGACTTGAACCCCCAGCATCCGGATTTGGAGTCCGGCGCTCTATCCATTAGAGCTACTGGCCTGTCCGGTGCATTGCTCTCAAATCCCGCGGACGCGGGATTACTTCGTTTCCCGGTGTAACTTGTGGGACCGGCAGAATTTACAGTACTTTTTCAGCTCAAGACGATTCTGCATGGTCCTCTTGTTCTTCGTCGTCGTATAATTTCTCTGCTTACATTCCGTACAAGCCAGCGTGATAATGTTTCTCATGATCTACCTACTCTTCGAGATGGAGCCCACGACCAGGATTGAACTGGTGACCTCATCCTTACCAAGGATGTGCTCTACCGACTGAGCTACGTGGGCGGATTAAAAAGCACCTCCCCCGGTCCTCAACAGCCTAAAACGAATCCAGCTGCTCATCCTTGCTCATCATGGAGCTCCATGCTGCCGAAATGACGCACACATGAAAAGCATCAAACAACCGCATCCATTAGCAAAATAAATGGAGCGGGAAACGGGATTCGAACCCGCGACCCTCAGCTTGGAAGGCTGACGCTCTAGCCCCTGAGCTACTCCCGCTTCCCAATCTAAAATGGTGGAGGGGGGAGGATTCGAACCTCCGAAGGCATCGCCGGCAGATTTACAGTCTGCTCCCATTGGCCGCTCGGGAACCCCTCCGGATTGAAGCTCTTCGCAGCAAGCTTCGGGGAATACGCTCGCTACTGAACTCAAAAGCACATTCCTGGAGCTGGCGATGGGACTTGAACCCGCAACCTGCTGATTACAAATCAGCTGCTCTACCTATTGAGCTACGCCAGCCAACCCATCATAATTCTCTGTCTTTCTCTCTAACTGGCATACCTGCCCGTATAAATTGAAAGTCTGAATCGCCGACTTTAATTTTAATAATGTTTTTTGTCAAGAAGATTTTTCCAATCCATTTAAATATTTCTTATGGCTGCACGATATAAGGAACACCACGGGGGGGCACTTATTGAATTCGATAGCGAGCGCATTCCCCGCGGCTTGCTGGGGGATAAACGAGCGAACGCTTATCAGTACGATTTCTTAAGAATCGAAGATTCTCCGCAGCCTGCTGGGAGAATCTTCAAATGGGCGCCAGCAGGCGCTATTCCTTCTCACCAATGATATCGGCAGAAAAAATATAAATTTTCGTGTTCTTATCCTGCCATGCATCGGCGGGAAGTCCCGCTTTACGGCAGGTCTCTCTCAAAAACGTTTTTGGGTCCCATTTATATCGGGCGGCAACCTGGGGAAGTAAAAGCCCAGAGGAAAACCCCCTTACTATATAAATCCCGTGGACACCAACTTCGATTTCCTTGATGTCGGTGATCTCCCTGAGGGGTGAAAGGACTGATATCTCAACGGTTACATCCCTGAATTCTTCCGCAGTCAGGGGTGGGAATCTCGGATCTCCGAAGGCCGCTGCCAGCGCCATTTCCTCTACGGTCTTGTACAAGGGTTTCCTGGCCTCGATATAACCGATGCATCCCCTCAATTGCCCGCGCTTTTCTAAGGTTACAAATCCCCCCCTCTTTTCCCGGAGGGCACCCGATTCCACACTAAATTCGGGGAGTTCTTTGCCGGCTAACCGGCATTCAATAGTTTTTCTCACGATGGCAATAAGCGCGCTTTTCTCTTCTTCCGTGAGTTTCATAACGATCCGCCTCCCCGCCCCCGTTAATCCAGGGCAGAAACGCTTTTATAAAAGACCGCGGATGCGTAACCGACCACGCTGCTCCTGTCTCCCGTCACATCACCCGAATTGGCATACTTCAGCAGTTTGGCGCTGTCGGCGCCAAGACGGCGCGCCGCCATCATGGTCACCGCGGCCGGTCCGCCGCCACAGGCCTCGCATCTCCTGTTCTCAATATCATCGAGAAGACCGGCGGCATCCATCTTCTCCATATGATAAAGCGCCCGGCCATCCATTTTCAACGCCTGCTCATAGGCATGAAAGTGGGAAAGGTCGGAACTTCCCACGATCAGGACACTGCTTTCCCCGACGGCTCCCACGACGGAATCAGCCAATGCCTCGCACGTCCTCAAATCCTGCTCCCCCATGAGGAGGGGAACAAAACGGAATGACCGGGAAAAAGCCACCTGGAGAAAGGGGAGCTGGATTTCAATTGAATGCTCCCGCAGGTGAGTTTCCGGCAGGGAGGCCACGATCGCGCTTCCGGCTGCAATATTTCCCGCCAAAGCTTCGTCCACCGCAATAACCCCCAGCGGCGTTTCATAACCACCCTGACCATAAAGAGAAACGCCGCGAAAAAATGCGTGGTGGCTTGGAGCGATTACGATGACATGATCGAAAATCCTGTCCCGGATTAACTTATAGGCATAGGCGGCCACTTGTCCCGAATACACATAACCGGCATGGGGCGCTACGAGGCCGACGACGCCTTTTACCTCTTCATCCGGCACACTGCGCAAGAACCCCGCTATTTCCTCCCGCAAGACCTGGGGATTATCCGGATACCATGAGCCGGCAATGGTTGACTTTCTCACCCCTGCTATCATAACCCTTCCCCCTCTCCCGGGCAAAAAAGTAGGAGCAGTTAACAAGATGATTTGCCAAAACGCATGTGAAGTTCACCGCTCATCGGGTGGGGCTTCCCGGTGAGGAATGGTTATTTTCATCGCACCCCTTATCCCGCCTCCAAGGCGGGGTTTGCAGGGTGCGCCACCGGTCAGATGTGTGTAAAACGCCCGTCCCGGGCAAGACGGCTGTTTCTTAACTGTCGAATTTCGGTATGGGAACCTTGATGAACTGGACACCGTCTTCCTTCAGCATATCCTCTTCAACCTTGGTCGTGGTCCCTTTTATATTTTTCTGCTCCTCCTCCCCATTGTGCATCTTTAGGGCCACCTCGGCAAACTTATCGCCCACATCGTCGAAATTTTTATCCAGGTACTCATGAAACAAACGAAGCGCCTTCATAGGGGAAATTTCCACATCCTGCCCCCGCTGCGGCGCCATGCTCTCTTTCCCCATGATGGAAAGAGACGAAAGCACCATCTCCACGTTACAGCCGCCGCATATGGGACAGGCAACAAGCTTTCGGGCCTTCTGATCTTCGAAGGCGGCCCTGTCCTCAAACCAGCCCTCAAACTTGTGTCCCTTCTCACATTGTAAATCATAGATTATCACTTGCCTTTTCTCCTTAAAGACCCGCAAGACCGTATCCTGTGAAGCTCCCCGCCCTTGAGGGCGGGGCTTACCAGGTGCGTACCCGGTCAGAATCGTAGCTATACTTCACCCACCATTAAAATAATGATGGACATTTAAAAATAAATTATATATCTTCCGCGCCATGTCGGGATGTGGCCCAGCTTGGTAGGGCACTGCGTTCGGGACGCAGGAGTCGCGCGTTCAAATCGCGCCATCCCGACCATTTATTGCCCTCTTTAGCCCATCTTTTTCGTCTGCAATCGTATCATGTAACGGCCGGAAAATCCAGTAACTTCCGAAGAAAGAACCGCCTAACCGACGGCCCCCGCCATCTTGAAAATAGGAAGATACATGGCAATGATCATTCCCCCCACGACACCCCCGAGAAAAACCATCATAAACGGTTCCAGGAGAGCGGTCATGGCATCAACGGCCGCGTCCACCTCATCATCGTAAAAGTCTGCAATCTTTGAAAGCATCGCATCAAGGGCTCCCGTTGCCTCGCCCACGGCGATCATCTGCACTACCATGGAAGGAAAGATATCCGTCTCGGCGAGCGGTTCGGCAATGCTTTTTCCCTCGGAGATGCTCTGTCTGACTTTCATCAGGGCGCCCTCAATGATCTTGTTCCCCGCGGTTTTGCTCACGATACCCAGTCCCTCGAGGATGGGAACACCGCTGGTCATCATGGTGGACATCGTCCTGGTGAACTTCGCCACCGCAACTTTTTTGAGCAGAGGGCCGAAAACCGGCGACTTGAGCACCAAAGCATCAACTATGAGCGTGCCCTTTTCGGTGCGGTAAAATCTTTTAAAAGCGACAAATAGGGCAATCACGGCCCCAAACATATAGTACCAGTAATGCTGCATGAAACTGCTCGCATCAACGAGGAACTGGGTGGGAGCAGGCAGGGTTCCCCCCATGCCCTCGAACATTTTCTGGAAAACAGGGATAACCTTGAGCAAGAGCAGGGAAACAACGCCTATGGAAATAACGAGCACGCTCGCGGGATAGGTCATGGCTCCCTTTACCTTGCTTTTCAATTTCATCGCCTTTTCCATATAGCCGGAAAGGCGGGACAGGATGACGTCCAGAATACCGCCGCTCTCCCCGGCAGCGACCAGATTTACGAAGAGCTCGTCAAACACTTCCGGATATTTTTTGAGCGCATCCGTAAGGGTCGCCCCTCCTTCCACGTCTTCCTTAATCGCGATAATCATTTTGGCGAAGGTCTTGTTCTGCTCCTGGGATGCGAGCAGTTCGAGACACTGGATCAGGGGAAGACCCGCGTTGATCATGGTGGAAAATATTCTGCAAAAAACGACGACATCCTTCTCCTTGACCTTCTGTTGCAGGAAGGGCAAGTATTCAAGAAGATCTTTTGGCTTCTTCTTGACGGTGATTGATTTAAAGCCCTGACGGCGCAGCAGTCCCTTGACGGCCGCCTCATCGGCAGCATCCAGCTCGCCCTTTTTCAGTTCGCCCTTTTTGGTTTCCGCCTCCCACAGGAATACCGCCATAATCAAGCCCCTTCCTTCAGTTTTCCGGAAATATGATACATGATGATTCCCGCCGCCACGGACACATTGAGAGATTCCACCTTGCCCAACAGGGGAACAGAGACGAAAAAATCACACTTTTTTCTCACGAGCGGCCGTATTCCCGTCCCCTCGCTCCCCATCACCAGCGCCACGTTTCCGTCATAATCCATATCCCGAAAATCGTTGCGGGCTGCCGCGTCGGCGGCATATACCCAGAAGCCCTTTTCCTTCAGATAATCCAGGGTGCCGGCCAGATTAACCACCGCGGCAACCGACGTGTGCTGTGCCGCACCGGCCGACGCCTTGATCACGGCCGCGGTGACAGGCGCGGCACGGTTTTCCGGAATAATAACCCCGTTTGCCCCGCAACACTGGGCGGTTCTGATCAGAGAGCCGAGGTTTTGGGGATCGGTTATGCCGTCGAGAATGAGCACCAAGCCGCTTTTCAAGGAGGCATGCCGGTTGGCAATCAGCTCATCCACATCGGCATAGGCATAGGGTCTGCAAATACCGGCCACCCCCTGGTTGGACCTGTTCCCTGCCAACTTATCTACCTGTTCACGCGTCTTGAATTCAACGGGGATTCCCTTTTCGGCCGCGAGGGTCATTATCCTCTGAACCGGCTTACCCGTTCTCCCCGAGGCAAGGACGATGCTCCGCACATCCATCCGACCGCATTTCATGGCCTCCAGGAGCGGATTGATGCCGTAGATCACCTGCATGGGAAATCTCCCCTATTGGCGGAGCAGCAAACCCGCCGCGATATCCCCGGCCATATCATCGGCCGCATGAACAGGGTCCTGGGCCAAGAGAATAGGTCTGCCCACGACAAGGTAATCGGCCCCCCGTCCGATCGCATCAGCGGGAGTCAGCGTCCTTTTCTGGTCATCGCCCGGGATATCCGTTGCGGATCTGATCCCCGGAGTTACGATCACAAAATCCCGCCCGCAGACCTCTCTGACGGCAGAAACATCGCGGGCAGAAGCCACGACTCCGTGTATTCCGGCATTTTTTGCCATTTTTGCCAGATGGAGGGTAAGTTCCCCGGCCGAACACTGAAATCCAAATCCCTTGAGGTCATCATCACCCAAACTCGTAAGGACGGTAACGGCGAGAACGATCGGCACTGCACTGTCTGCCGCACGCGCCGCCCTAACGGCGGCGGAAACCGCTTCCGCCATCATTTTTTCCCCGCCCAGGGCATGGACATTGAACATGGAGACCCCCATCCTGACCGATGCTTCCGCCGCCCGGGCAACCGTATGGGGGATATCATGAAATTTAAGATCGAGGAAAACCTTGCCGCCCCTGGCCCGTATCTCTCTGACGATCTCGGGACCATAGCCGGCAAAAGACTCCTTCCCCACCTTAAACATCCCCACGTGATCACGAAGACGTTCAACCCAGGCAAGGGCTTCTTCGATTTCCCCCGCAACATCGAGGGCAAAGATCAGATGTTCGCGCGGGGCATTATTCGGTATATTCTTCATCACCGATGAATTCCGTACCGTCATCCACAATGGGCTTGAAATCTTCTTTCGATCCCTGCAAATACTCGGGATGGGCATAGGAGACCTTCTCCGCCGCTATTTCCCTCAAAGCCGTCACAATCTCTCTGTTATTCCTCGTATCAATCATGGGCGCGGACCCCTTCAGCAATTGCCTCGCCCTCTTCGCCGTCAACAAAACCAAGGCAAACCTGCTCTTTCCCACCTTCAAAGAATCTTCAACGGTAATTCTCGCCATATGTTCTTAGAAAACCTCCTCTATGAATTTGCTGATATATACGAACCGACTGCCTGTACCGTACCTATTTCCCGGGACAGGGATATTATGCAAGAAAGCCCTCTATCCTTTCAGTGAGACGCTCCCTCCTGCTCTTTTCCGCAACATAGATCGACCGGAGACGATCAACGGCATCTTCAAGCCGGTCGTTAAAGATAACATAATCATACCACCCGATCTCCCGTATTTCGTCAACCGCCTTATCCAGACGCCGCTTCATTGCCTCTTCGCTCTCACAGCCCCGCCCCCCCAGTCTCTTCCTAAGTTCCGCAAGCGACGGAGGAAGAACGAATACGAAAATTCCCCCCGGATAATTCGTTTTCAGCGCCTGTGCCCCCCGCGCTTCCACGTCAAGCATCAGGTCAAAACCCTGCTCCAGGAAAGCCCTCATTGTTTTACCCGATGTCCCATAAAGCTGGCCGTAGTTTTCAACCCATTCGGCAAATTCGCCAGCGGCAATACGTTCCCTGAATTCCTGTTCGGAAATAAAGTGATAGTCCCTGCCGTCTACCTCCCCCGGACGCGGCGGCCTCGTGGTATAGGAAACGGAAAACATGATATTGGGACAGTTCTGCATAAGCGCTTTCAATATCGAGGTTTTGCCTGTACCGGACGGCGCTGAAACGACGATAAACAACCCTTCCGACTGTCCCGCAGCATCCCTATTCAATATTTTGCACCTGTTCTCTCACCTTGGCCAATTCGCTCTTGATCTCAATAACGCTCTTGGATATTTCCGCATCGTTGCTTTTGGAACCGATCGTGTTGACCTCCCTCCCCATCTCCTGGAGCAGGAAATCCACCTTTCTCCCCACCGCTTCATCGCTTCCCAGCATGTCGTTAAACTGGCTGATGTGACTTTTAAAACGGACGATCTCCTCCGTAATATCACTCTTCTCGGCCATAATGGCAACTTCCTGGCACAACCGGGCGGCATCAATCTCCATCCCGCCCGTGATCTCTTTCACGCGCTCCGCCAACCGCTTCTGGTAACCGGCAACGGCCTGCGGCGCCCTCTGCGCGATTGAGTCGAGGCAACTTTTCATCAGATCAATGCGCGACACCAGATCCCGGTAAAGCATTTCTCCTTCCCGCTGCTTCATTTCGACCAGAGTGGCCATTGCCTCGTCAAGGGCTTTCTCCAGTTGTTTCCAGAGCGCTGCAATATCTTCACCCGTATCAAGAGGAACGAATATACCCCCCAGACCGGCGATTATCTCCAAGGTAACGTCATCCGCAAGATTCAATTCCTGTTTTAACTTAAGAAGCAGGGCATGGTAGTTCTTCACGAGCGGGAGATTCAGGTCGTACCTGCCTGTCCGCTCTCCATTTTCCATATCCATCCGAATAGTTACTTCGATTTTTCCCCGTGAAAGCTTCTCGCCGAGCTTCTTTTTAATGTCCACTTCGATCTGGGAAAGGATGCCCGGCAGACGAACGGACATCTCCAGATAACGATGGTTAAGGGACTTTATCTCTACGGAAAATCTTCTGCCATCGCAAATGGATTCCGCCCTTCCGTAACCGGTCATGCTTTTAATCATCCGAATATCTCTCCATCGCAACAAAAGCTCAAGGGAAGACGTTCCCTTTTTGCTTCTATTTCCTATGATCCATCACGGTGAGCCGACGGTTTAAGTTGCGCTATATACTTTGCCCTGATCCTCTGCAGCATCTCCCGGACCTCTACCGCCGCATAATCGGGGTACGTCCAGGGAAGGGCATGAAAAGCCCCGGCCCGGTACACCAGCGTCAAATCGGCATAAATACCGTCCCTCAGGTAGGGACGGTGCGTGTATCCCTTTCCCGTGGCAAGGATAAGATGGGCCGGCGATATATACCCGGGGTCTATGTTCACCCGCCGTACGCCGCCCAAGGCAAATCGTTCCTCCATGCCGTTTGTCAGGATTTTTATATCGGGCAGAGACTCAGGACGTGCCAACTTCTCAAACGCAATAAAACGCCTTGCCAAAGGCCCCCCCATTTCCCCGTGGTAGTACTGGGTAAACTCAAAGGGCATAAAGGCGCTGATAAAATCGGCGCTCCCGTATTGTCCGGACAAAGCTTCCAGTGCCCCGTTCAACCGGTCCCGATCCGCGGAGAAGACGCTCATGATCAGCTTTACCTCTCCCGCAGTCTTTGGTTTGCTCATAGGCTCTTCTTGAGTTCTTCCCGGGAAACCGTGGCTGTTCCTATTTTTCCCACCACGATGCCGGCCGCGTGATTCGCCAGGGCAGCGGCTTCCCGGAAAGTCGCCCCGGAGGCCATGCTCAGGGCAAAGACACCGATGACGGTATCTCCGGCGCCGGTTACATCGAAAACCTCCCGTGCTTTGGTGGGGAAGAGGGTATGGACGATCCCGCCATTCCTCTCAAAAAGACTCATCCCCTCCTCACCCCGGGTAACAAGCAGGGATTTTATGCCATGCCTGGTCAAAAGGTTTTGTACGGCTTTGCGAATCCCCGGGTCCTTACCGACCCTATCACCATGCATATCCTCAATGCCTAAGGCGCGCTCCGCTTCATGATGATTGGGCGTAATGACATCAAATCCGTGATAGAGAGAAAAATCGTGATGTTTCGGATCCACGCAAACGACAATGCTGCGTCCTGAAACGGCACGCCGGATACCGTCGAGCAGAGCGCCGGTAATTACCCCCTTGCTGTAATCCGAAATAACGATAGCCCCCAGACCGTCACGAACTCTCTTCTCTATGTAGCCGATTATTTTCCCCGTGCTAACGGTATTGACGGAAGCCCTATTTTCCCTGTCGAATCTCACGACCTGCTGGCCGTGGGCAATGATCCTCGTTTTCAGGGTGGTAGGCCGGTTCCGCTCTACGATGAGCCCCTGCGTATCAATATGCCTTTTTCGCAACTCCTTCCGCAAACGCTCACCCGTATCATCGGCGCCCACAACCCCCGTGCCGTAAGCCATACCACCCATGGAGCAGATATTATTTAAAACATTCGCACATCCGCCCAGCATCAAATTGTCTTTTTGGACGTCAACGACGGGAACCGGGGCTTCCTGGGAAATCCGCGAGACCTTTCCCCAGATGAAATGATCCACCATGATATCGCCCACCACCAAGACCTTTGCTTTGGAAAATTTCTCGATAATCCCGTAGGCTTTTTTTTTGGTAATGACGCTCTCCATGGTTCCCCGGTTTCGTGTCCAATTGCATGAGGCACAGAAGATATAGAATTGCTGGGCTACGCATCTTATTATTAAGTCTGTATTTTGTCAATCCTTTTGAAAATTTTGCCAGTAGCAAGTAATATGTCCGGTATTGTAGCACGTAACCTGTCCGGTTTAGGACGGTCACGTTGGAGGGAACGGATGAGACGGACAGAGACGCTACAAGAGATGCGAAAGAGGTGATTTGAAGAGATGTGTTTTGGGTGGAGTGAGAAGAGGTCCTGGACAGCAGACCGACCCCTCCCGCCTGATTCCAGGCTTTTTTTACCGGTAGCTTATGCCTACCAATGTGCTTCCATTCAATCCTCATTGAGTTCCCGTGGCGGGAATATTACTATCACTACAAGAAAACTATTCGGCGAAATGCCATCTCCATCCGCGCCATCACTCATCCTACTTTGAAGTCCGCCGCATAACAGTGATCCGATAACGGGCCTCTCCAGCAAACGTTCAGGAACATCTCGATTCGATCTGATCGGGATGGGTTTTCACGGATGGGAAGATTGACGCATCCGCCATTTGCACAGACCGGGATGTGCGGAAAGAAGAAAGAGGGGTTGTCCCATGAAAACCATGCTGAAACTTTTCACTGCATTTTTTCTGGCAGCCGCTATCGTTTTATGGATAGCCCCTCTCTACGAAAATCAATTGAGAGGGGAAAGCTCCCTCCATCCAAAAACCTATAGTAAACCAGTGAAGCGTGCCATGGCAAAGTCCATTCGATGGGCCGATGACAAACAAATTCTCCGGCTGGTGAACAAGGCTGAGAAAAAATATGGCAGCCACATCAATCTCATCTCAAGAAAGTATTACGCCTGCCCGAAGGATATCAAGGCTATTGCCATCGTCGAGTCGTCAATGAATGAGAACGCCCAATCCCGCGAGGGCGCAATAGGCCTGATGGGAGTCAAAAGAACGACCGCGAGGGCGATGGGCTTCGACGACATCGAACATTCGCTCAATAACCTGAACGCGGGGACGAAATACTACACGACGCTGCTGAAGAAATTCAAGGATCGGGAACTGGCATTAGCCGCGTATAACCTCGGCCCGGCAAGAGTGGAAAACCGGTTAAGCAGAGGTTTCGACCCCGAGACAATGGAGTATATTTGGAAGATCAGGCGGGTCGTCCACATCATTGATAAATCGGAATCATAACGGCAATCCCCCCTCATGGAGTGTTTCAATTCTTAAGATGTCCTATCGGCCAAAGGGAGATATCTTTTACGAGTTTATTTTCATGAAGATTTTCTGCGGCGTTTACGCCGAGCGTAGCGAATGTGCTCGAAATGACGGCAGGGTAAAGCCTTTCCTGAAACTCTACAGTATAGAAATACCGTCTTCACTTCCCTTTTCCGTTCAACGTATTTTGCTGTACAATCTCCTTGACATACAGGGCCGTTCTTCTTATACGTCCCCCGTCAAAAAGGAATATTTTATCAAACAAACAAATCTGAATTAAAGCTCTCCTTGAGCAAGCCGCGGGGGATACCGAGCGAGCGAATTCAACAGCGGGGTTTAAACGTACGGAATATTCCCGGTTGACTTCAACCAATTTATCCAGTAAAAAATTAACGCTCTTCGCTCCGGTTGCAACGGGGAAAATGTGGAATACGCTCCCGGTCGAAGCGTGCGTATTGTTCGCCTCAAACAACAGTCCCGCCAAATACAACATTTGAGGATTTCTCTTATGATTCGTTCTGCGCTCATGATAATAACGGCTGTAGCGGTTACCATAGTCATGGCAAGCTGTGTTGTCGTCTTTTCCCTTATTTCTCAGGCCATGGGAGAAGACCGGGGACACAAAGTCGCAAAGCTCTGGGCAAGAATACTTCTTCTTCTTTTCAATACCAGAATAGAGGTAATCGGGGCCGAAAATATCTACGTGGGAAAACCGCAGATACTGATGGCCAATCATCAAAGCGACTTTGACATATTGGTCCTTCTCGCCGCCATACCCGGCCAGTTCCGCTGGATTGCCAAAAAAGAATTGCTCAAAATACCCCTCTTCGGCATAGCGATGCGAAAATCCGGCTACATAGGCATTGACAGGCAAAATCACGAAAAGGCGATGGAGAGCATCGAGAAGGCCTTGCAAAAAATAAGAGAGGGAAAATCCATCATGAGCTTTCCGGAAGGGACAAGGAGCAGAAACGGCATCATCAGGCCGTTCAAACAGGGCATGTTCCACCTGGCCATTGCCTCCGGCGCTCCTATTGTTCCCATATCCATTATCGGCAGCGGTCAGATTATGCCCAAAGGATCCCTGAACGTAAAACCGGGGAAAATTACCGTTGTCATCGGCAAACAGATAGACGTGAGCGGCTACACCGCCGAAAACCACGACGTCCTGATAGAGCAGGTGCGGAGCGCCATTATCAGGAATTACGAGGAGCGGAGCACTTCCTGAAAAGCCATGACGGTCACGACAACAGTTAGTACGTTAGAAATCATTTTCTGCGTTTTTCCGGCAGAAAAGAATTTCGCTTGCGCACGTATCCCGTTTATCGGGGTTAGGAAAAACTTTTGAATACTGGAGAAGCCATTATCCTGGGTGTTGTCCAGGGGTTAACGGAATTTTTACCCGTAAGCTCTTCGGCCCATCTGGTCTTTACCCAGAGCCTTATCCCGGAATTCCATCAGCCAGGGGTCCTCTTTGATGTTACGCTGCACCTGGGCACCCTCTTCGCAGTCATTTTCTTTCTCAGGAAAAACATCGCAGATATCATGGTATCCCTTACCGAGATTCAATGGCGGAGGGGTTGCTCCGGCAATACCCTGAAAAGCGGCGGAGTAAGAACGGCTTTTCTCATCATCTTGGCAACCTTCTGTACCGGCGCCATCGGACTTCCTTTCAAGAGCAGGGTGGAGGAACTCTTCCAATCCGTCGAGACGGCGGCATGCATGCTGCTCATCACGGGGGTTCTTCTCTACCTGGCCGGCAAGGCCAAGAAAGGAATCAAGAAAGAAGAGAACATGACGGTTGCGGACGGCATTATCATCGGCATCGCACAGGGCGTTGCAATCATGCCGGGCATTTCCCGATCGGGGGCAACCATCGCATTCGGAATCTTCAGAAACGTTGATCCCGCCGCTGCGGCAAGATTCTCCTTTCTTCTCTCCATCCCGGCCATTGTCGGCGCCGTTCTCCTGCAAGCGCGTCATATCTCCTCCGTATCGCCCCATGATCTGCCCGTCTATGTCGCCGGCTTCACGGCCGCCCTCATCGCCGGTTTCGCTTCCCTCAAACTGCTCTTTAAAGTCATTCATAATGCGGGACTACAATTTTTTGCTTACTACTGCTGGTTCATCGGGATTGCCGCACTTATCGCCAAATCCGTGTAACGGGCAACCTTCGCCACTCCTGCCGGCAGAAATTATCACAAATAACCATCATGAGCAGAAAAAATCAACCATGAATGACGGCACTGCCAGACACTCCCTCGCCCCCGGAGGCGATACGTATCCGGGAGGAGATTTTCTCGCAACTGCCCGGTGGCTTAAGATGCAGAAAGAAAGAACAGTTAAAGTCTTATGGAGAACTCCGGACACTTTACCGGGCGATAAACCCGGAAAAGACCGTCATTGTGTACTGCCATTCCGGCCGAAGGGCGTCATTCACGTACTTTGTGCTGAGATTGTTGGGATTCAACGATGTAATCCTCTACGACCATTCCCGGAACGGCTGGGGGAATTGGAAATCACCCTACCCGATAGAAACCGGAACAGCGCACCCAAAAACGACAACCCCCCACGGGATCCGACCCGCAGGGGGTTGTAAGTAATCCGCCCATGCCGTCTGTACAGGAGGAAGGAATCGCTTTTTAATCAGGATCCCCTCAGAGGGGGTATGTATCCTGTGCTTTTATTATGTATTCGATTCCGTTGCCATGTCCCACTAACGGGCATTGCAGATTTATCTTTCGATATGATAATCGGCATTTCTTCTCCCAAACTTTAGTGAAACGAGCATACAAAAGCGGACGCACCGGGGGGGGGGGCAAGAATCTTTTCGGCGCGAAACAGGGGGGTGGAAAGAAGAACGGGAAAAGTGATAAAGAGAAGTTTTATCACTTTTCCCAAAGGGGATGAAACGGCCGCAGAGATATGCACAATAAGCAGAAACGAGGAGGTACCCATATGACCGCAAAACACGTATTACCAATCACGGCTGTCTTGGCTTTCGTCATCATCGCCTGGAGCGGCGGTTCATCCGCCCAGGGCAAGCATAAAACCGCGGCGAAACCGGTCACTGCGGAAAAAGCGGTAAACGTTGCGGCCTGCTACGGCTGTCATGCGCCCGTGGAGGAACTTCACCAGGGCGGCAAGCATGCTCGGATAAATTGTTCAAAATGCCACACCGGCCTCGCCAAACATCTGCAAGATCCGGGACCTTCCACAAGACCCGTTACAAATACCTCATGGGAAGCCTGCGGCCAGTGTCACCGCGAACAGTACAATAGCTTTATGACGACCAGCGTGCACCGGCCGGCGCGCGACGAGAAGTCCCAGCTTACCAACAGGGCGCCCAATCCTTTCTGGGATAAGCTGATGGCCGGGCACGGCTTCACCAAGGAGCACAATCTCACCAGAAGCCACGTCCTTATGCTGCCGGACCACCTGGTGGTGGACAGGGCATTCGGCGGGCGCTTCCAGGGCAAGAACGGCTGGAATTACCTGCTGGAAAAGGGCAAGGCATGGGACATCCTGGAAGACAAGTATCCCGACATCAAGGAGCATAAGCCCATTATTCCCCAGAGCGCCGCGGCGGCAAATCCAGTTTGTCTGCAGTGCAAGTCCCAGGACCACATCCTCAAATGGGCCTACCGGGGAGATCCCGTTGAGGGAGCGCAGTGGTCGAGAACATCCAAGGTTGTGGACCTGGTGAAAGACCTCCAGCACGGGCTAAACTGCTTTACCTGCCACGACCCCCATGCGGCAAGACCCCGGATCGTAAGGGATGCCCTTATTGATGCCCTGACGCGGCCCGACGGGGATACCCTGTGGCACAAGGATCCGCAGCGCACAAAGATGCGGGTCATAGAAATGGGCATGCGGGGCTTCACGAGAAAGATCGCCCTCCTGGAGAAGTACGACACACGGCTTATCTGCGGGCAGTGCCATGTGGAATACACCTGCAATCCCGGTTATGATACGAAAAATCCCGATACATCGAAATACACGGTAACCATGACGGACCGGAGGACGAACCACATCCCCTACAAGGATGTCCTCGACCTCTATGACCACTATGTGAACAAGGTAAACTTCCTCGACTTCAAACACGCCGTCACCGGCGGGCTCCTCTGGAAGGCACAGCATCCGGAGTCCGAGACATTCTACAATTCAAAACACGCGCGGGCGGGGGCCGGATGCGGCGACTGTCATATGCCGAAAATAAAAAATAAGAAAACGGGAAAAACCTACACCTCGCATTTTGCCGTCACGTCGAGGGTGCAGCTCAAGGATACCTGCCTCAAATGTCACAGCGGGTGGACCGAGGAGCAGGCAAGATATTCCATCGATTCCGTGAAAGCCTACATAAAGGGCAAGATGAGGAAAGCGGAATACTGGCTTGCGGCCCTGATAGACAACATAGAAGAGGCGAAGAAAGCGGGCGTGGATGCCGAAGCGATAAGACAGTCCCAGGATCAGCACCTGAAAGCCCATATCCTCTGGGAATACTGGACGGCCGAAAACTCCGACGGTTTTCACAACCCTGAACTGGCGAGGGAATCGCTCACCCGGTCCGTTGACGAATCGCAAAAGGGGATAAAAATCCTGGCCGATGCGCTGTCGGCAAATAAGGCCGCTGCAACAAAGTGAAGCTCTCTTCCTATGGGTGTGGGGAGTGGCACTCCCCACACCTTCTTTTGCTCGCCTCTTATGCCGAAGATATCTATCATCGCATCAATTTTTTGTGGTCACTTTTTCTGCCCATTATTCCATTGATATACAGAACAGTTTTTCTTATACTCCCCCAAGGAGTTCTTCTCGAAAAAAGATGTTGCCGGGAAACCAGAAGTATCGGGGGAGACCGCTCTACTCGACTCAAACAGATTACTCCATCCGACCCATAAGAAAGGGTCCCTATGATCAAGCAGACTTCATCTTTCTGGAACGTACCGCCCGCCGATCTGTTGACACAGCTCGATACGCAGCCGGAAGGATTGAGCGGCAATGAGGCAACGCGGCGGCTGGCAAGCTTCGGCGTTAATCTCCTGAAACCCCCGAAGCGGTCGGACGCCCTGGCCCTGCTATTGGCTCAGTTTAAAAGCCCGATTATCCTGACCCTCGTATTTGCGGCCGGGTTGTCTTTTTTCCTCCATGACCCGGTGGACGCCGGTATTATTCTGATTATCGTCCTGATCAGCGGCCTGCTCGGATTCTGGCAGGAACGGGGCGCCGCCGATGCGGTGGCAAAGCTCCTGGCGATCGTCAGGGTCAAGACCGCGGTGCTTCGTGAAGGAACAGAGCAAGAGATTCCCGTGGAAGATGTCGTCCCGGGAGACATCGTGTGCCTGAATGCCGGCGACGCCATTCCCGCCGATTGCCTGATTCTGGAATCCCGTGATCTCTTCGTGGATGAGGCCACCATGACGGGTGAAACCTACCCTGTCGAGAAGGAAGCCGCTCTCTTGCCGCCGGAAACGCCGCTCGCCGGGCGCATCAACAGCCTCTTTATGGGGACCCATGTCATCAGCGGCATCGCCCGTGCGGTTGCGGTTTTCACGGGTAGGCAGGCGGAATTCGGTAAAATCTCGGAACGGCTGAAACTGAAACCTCAGGAGACGGAGTTTGAACAGGGTATCCGCCGATTCGGCTTTTTCCTGCTCGAAGTGACCCTGTCGTTGGTGATCGTTATTTTTGCCGTAAATGTCTACTTCCACCGGCCCGTTCTGGAAGCCTTCCTCTTTTCCCTGGCGCTGGCGGTCGGGCTGACACCGCAGTTGCTGCCGGCCATAATCAGCATCAACCTGGCCCACGGCGCCAAAAGAATGGCCGGCAATAAGGTCATTGTCAAGCGGCTGGCGTCCATAGAAAACTTCGGGAGCATGGACGTCCTCTGTTCCGATAAGACGGGAACCCTGACCGAAGGATCGGTGCGTCTGCATTCGGCATTGGATCTCGATGGTCATGCCAGTGACCGGGTCTTCCTGCACGCCTATCTGAATGCCTTCTTTGAAAAGGGCTTTGCCAATCCCATTGATGAGGCGATCCGGTCCCATAAGCAACCGGATGTCTCCCGATACGAAAAGGCGGATGAGATCCCCTATGATTTTATCCGCAAGCGTTTGAGCGTCCTGATAAAGCATGACGGCGCACACGTAATGATCACCAAAGGCACCCTTCCCCAGGTGCTGGCAGTCTGTTCCCATGGGGAAACACCCGCCGGGGACAAGGTGGACATTGCTGCGGTTACTCCGCAGATACTTCGGCAATTCGAGACGCTCAGCGCTCAGGGCTTGCGCGTGATTGGTCTGGCTTACCGGGAGATGGGACCGGCATCCGTCATCGGCAAAGGTGAAGAACAGGACATGACCTTCATCGGGTTTGTTCTTTTCTTTGATCCGCCGAAAAAGGACATTGCCGGAACGATTGACCGCCTCAAAAAGCTGGGTGTGGCGCTGAAAATTATTACGGGCGACAATCGTCTCGTGGCCGCCAAGGTGAGCCGGGATGTAGGCATGCCGGAAGCGATAATCCTTACAGGAGGAGAACTCCGGGAAATAAGCGACGGCGCACTGTTGCGGAAGGTACAGGAAACGGACATCTTCTCAGAGGTGGAGCCTAACCAGAAAGAACGCATTATCCTGGCCTTGCGCAAGGCGGGGCATGTCGTGGGTTACCTGGGGGACGGTATCAATGACGCCTCAGCCCTGCATGCGGCAGACGTGGGCATTTCCGTTGACACGGCGGTGGATGTGGCCAAAGAGGCAGCGGATATCGTGCTTCTGGAAAAGGATCTGGCGGTTCTCGTAGAAGGCGTGCAGGAAGGCAGGACGACGTTTGCCAACACGCTGAAATACGTCTTTATGTCCACCAGCGCCAATTTCGGCAACATGTTCAGCATGGCAGGCGCATCCCTCTTTCTGCCCTTTCTTCCGCTGTTGCCCAAGCAGATCCTGTTGACCAATCTGATGACGGATTTTCCCGAGATGACGATTGCCACGGATCAGGTGGACGTGGAAATGGTGAATCGCCCCCGGCGCTGGGATATTGTTTTTATTCAGAAATTCATGTTCGCCTTCGGGCTGGTCAGTTCGGTCTTCGATTATCTGACCTTTGGAGTGCTGTTGCTCCTTCTCCATGCCACGCCGGAGCAGTTCCGGACGGGATGGTTCATGGAATCGGTCGCCTCCGCCGCCATCATCGTGCTGGTCATCCGCAGCCGCAGGCCTTTCTATAAGAGCCGGCCGGGGAATCAGCTGCTTGTCGCCACCCTGGCCGTGGTAATGGCCACGCTTATCCTTCCCTTCACACCCCTGGGCGGGATATTCGGGTTAGTCCCCCTGCCCCTCTCTTTTCTTCTGATCCTCGCCCTGATCATGATCCTGTATATCTTCATGGTGGAAGTGGTGAAGAAGGCATTCTATCGGCGAATAAATTCACTCGCTCGGCATTCCCCGTCGCGTGCAGCGGGGTAAGCGAGCGAATGCTGAACGATAGCGCTCCTTAAGCATCGAAGATTATCCGCGGCTTGCTCAAGGAGAGCTTCAATCACGTTTAATGGTTATTTCATTGATAGTACCGGTTGAAGCCCTTCAGCGCATGCGTTGCTTACACCGGTGCTGGCTTCTTTTTGCCCGGGCATTTTATCCCAGCCTTTTTTTGCAATGTACTCAGGTCTATCATAGCTGCTGAGCTTCTGTAATTCTTCCATTTTGGCTTTATTATTTGGTTCCTTCATAATTTGGGCAACGCAGATCGCCGCCTGGCTCTTCAAGACCGCCGCCTCAGATATCTTTTGGGTAGCGCTGGAGGTTGTCCAACCACCCAGATTAAAGCCGATGACCATGGCGATAACTGCCCCACCAATAAGACCCCCGATACCAATCTTGATTTTCTCTTCGGTTTCCGGTTTTACGGATAATGCTTCCCTGATTTTCCTCATTGATACCAGCTCGCTAAGTTTCATCATTGGTACTGCCTCCCTTAAGTTATGGTGCTTCTTTGACCCCCGTAATTCTTTTCCTTCCGGAAACAAAAAAAGCTCCGTCACATTGCAATGGACGGAGCCCGGAAATTCTTGCTCCTCCTTCCCCATATTGGGAAAGATACTATTCAGTTGTTGAAGTCAATCACGTTGTTGGTATGAGCCTACTCCTATAATAAGCAATGTCAAGCTCTATTCGCGGTGGGAAGCCGGGAGTTACTTCAGTCAAAATAATAAAAATGCCGGAACTTTACCACTAAGTGTGGTACAAGCTTCAGGCGTGGATATTCCGATCTGCCAGTTTCATGGGGGGGTGATTCCGGTCGTGATCGGATTCGCCCGGATTCTCTGCTACGGTAAGATTCTCTCGCCTCAAGGAGGCATAAAAAGCCGCTGCCGCCATTGCGACTGGTTTATCGATACAACTCGCTCAATAAGAGGGCTTGAACGTGACTTTAAACAGCAAGACCATTCCCAAAATTCTGTCCCAGGTGCGGGCGAGTCTCCGCGGAAACGGTTTGACACAAAAGTTCACCTGTGTCGAGCCGCCGCTGCGAGACGAGTTATTCAGCGCCGATCAGATGGAGCAGCATGGCAAGACTCTCGCAGGCTCACACACGCTAAGCCCGGTACCGGCTCCGGATCGGCTTCTGACGCGGCTGGCTGAGAATGAAGGCATCCTGATCGGCGTCCACAATTTGCTGACGGAGGCGGTTAAGGCAACCCGCCGGATTACGCCTGCCGGGGAATGGCTGCTCGACAACTTCTATCTGATTGAAGAGCAGATACGCACCGCCAGGAGACATTTGCCAAAGGGGTACAGCCGGGAACTCCCCCGCCTGATGAATAGTCCGTCTTCTGCTCAGCCGCGCGTCTATGACATTGCGCTGGAGATGATTTTACATGGCGATGGACGGGTAGATCCGGAGATTCTCATCAGATTTACCGCCGCCTACCAGACCGTCACCCCACTGAAGTTAGGAGAATTGTGGGCCATTCCCATCATGCTGCGCCTGGCCCTGATCGAGAATCTCCGACGCATTGCCGCCCGGATCGCTGCAGATCGGATCGACCGTAACCTGGCCGATTATTGGGCAGACCAGATGGCGGAGAGCGCTGCGAAGGATCCGAAAAGCCTGATTCTGGTGATCGCCGACATGGCGAGATCGAATCCGCCACTGGTGAGCTCGTTTATCGCGGAAATGACACGCCGTCTGCAGGGACAGGGTCCTGCTCTGTCATTGCCGCTTACCTGGCTTGAGCAGCGGTTGTCCGAGTGCGGCCAGACGATCCGGCAACTGGTGCAGGCGGAAAACCAGCAACAGGCTGCCGATCAGGTATCCATGAGCAACAGCATCGGCAGTCTTCGTTTCCTGGGCGCGATGGACTGGCAAGAGTTCGTCGAGTCGATAAGTGTTGTCGACCAGACCCTGCGCGAGGATCCCGGCGGCGTTTACGGCACCATGGCTTTTTCTACCCGTGACCGTTACCGCCATGTCGTGGAAAAGATAGCGAGACACAGCCGGTTTTCCGAACGCGAGGTGGCGCGCACGGCGATCGGGCTGGCGCATGGGGGTGCGAACGCAAACGGCGGCAATGATCGCGCGGCACATGTCGGCTTTTACCTGATAGACAAGGGATTGCCGCAACTCGAACGGGCGCTGGAGGTACGCCTTTCCCCATTTGAGTACCTTCAGAGATGGAGCCGCCGGTTTCCTTTGCTCCTCTATCTCGGCACCATCACCCTGATGACGGCAATTTTTGCCGGAGGCTTACTGGCAAAGGCGCATATCGGTGCGCTACCGGGATGGGCAATTGTTCTGATCGTACTTCTCTCTGCGCTGAGCGCAAGTCAACTGGCCATCGCGCTGGTAAACTTGCTGGCGACGCTGCTGGCGACACCTCATTTGCTGCCGCGCATGGACTTCTCCAAAGGGATCCCACCGGAATTCCGTACCTTGGCCGTGGTTCCGACGATGCTCGTAAGCGTGCAGAATATAGAGGATCTGATCGAGGCGCTTGAAGTGCGGTTCCTGGCAAATCGGGACGCTAACCTGCTCTTCGGCCTGTTGACGGATTTCCCGGACGCCGGGCAGGAGACACTGCCGGAGGATGAACCGCTGTTGCGGCTTGCCCGGCAAAGGATCGAAGAGCTGAATACCAAGTACGGTTCTTCCCTGGGTGACTCCTTCTTCCTTTTCCACCGCCCGCGTCGCTGGAATCCCCCGGAACGGATATGGATGGGTTACGAGCGCAAACGGGGGAAACTTGCTGACTTGAATGCCCTCCTGCGCGGCGGGGCAGCCCCCTCACCCTCCAGGGGAGAGGGTTGTAATATTTCCCCTCCCTTGAGGGGAGGGGATGAAGGGGAGGGTGTTAGTAATGTCTCCGGGGATCGCTTTTCGCTTGTCGTCGGCGACAGGGCAGACTTATCGAGCGTGAAGTATGTGATCACCCTGGATACGGATACTGAGCTGCCGCGCGACGCGGCGTGGCAGTTTGTGGGCGCCATGGCGCACCCGCTGAATCGCGCGCTCTACGACGAAGATAAGCAGCGTGTCTGCGAGGGATACGGCATTCTCCAGCCGAGGGTTGCCGTGAGCCTGCCCGGCATGAACCGGTCGCGATACGCGGCAATGTGCGGAAGCGAGCCCGGCATCGATCCCTATACGCGCGCTGTTTCCGATGTTTACCAGGACCTGTTTGGCGAAGGCTCGTTCATCGGCAAGGGCATCTACGATGTTGATGCCTTTGAACGGACGCTCAACGGACGTTTCCCCGAGAACCGGATCTTAAGCCACGATCTTCTGGAAGGGTGTTACACGCGGGCGGGTCTATTGAGCGATGTGATGCTCTACGAGGAATATCCGCCCCGCTACAATGCTGACGTGAGCCGCCGGCATCGCTGGATTCGCGGCGATTGGCAGCTCCTGCAATGGCTGCTGTCGGGTATTCCCGGCCCCGATGCGCGTCTGCAAAAGAATCCGCTCTCCGTGCTTTCCCAATGGAAGATATTCGACAACCTCAGGCGCAGTCTTGTGCCCGTGGCGTTGACGCTGCTTTTACTCGCGAGCTGGACGGCCTTGTCATCGGCTTGTTTCTGGACCCTCGCGGTGCTCGGAATCATCCTGATTCCTTCGGTATTTTCCTCTCTCCTGGAAGTGCTTCAAAAGCCGGGCGACGTGCTTCCGGGTCAGCACCTTGCGGCCACCCTGCACTCTGCCAGCCGGAGATTTGCGCAGGCCCTCTTTACGCTCCTATGCTTGCCCTACGAGGCATTTTTCAGTCTCGATGCGATTGCCCGCACGGGCTGGCGGATGCTGGTAAGCCATAAGGGGCTTCTCGAATGGAGCACGTCGGACGAACGATATGGCAGCGTCCGCACGAGCCTCGGTTCCTTTTGCCGATCCATGTGGATCGCCCCGATTCTTGCCAGCGCCACGGTTATCGATCTGGCGCTTTCGAGGCCCCTTACCCTGGCAGTGGCCGGGCCCATACTGTGCATCTGGTTTGTCTCTCCTGTTGTCGCCTGGTGGATCAGCCGGCCGCTTGCGCGCCGTGAAGCACGGCTGACGGCTGACCAGACCGTCTTTCTCCGGAAGCTTTCCCGCAAGACCTGGGCGTTTTTCGAAACCTTCGTCGGCCCGGAAGATCATTGGCTGCCCCCCGACAATTTTCAGGAGCATCCCGATGCCGTTATTGCGCATCGCACGTCGCCGACTAACATGGGCCTGGCCCTTCTCGCAAATTTGTCCGCCTACGACTTCGGCTACATTCCGGCGGGACAACTCATCGAGCGCACGACAAATGCCCTCCATACGATGGAAAAACTGGAACGTCACCGGGGCCACTTCTACAACTGGTACGACACTGAGTCCCTGCAACCGCTCCAACCTACCTACATCTCGACCGTGGACAGCGGAAACCTTGCCGGCCATCTGCTGACGCTGCGACAGGGACTGCTCGCACTTCCCGACGACCGCATTCTGGGACCGCGAATGTTTGAGGGGATCAGCGACACCCTCCGTGTTCTCGAGGAGGCAGGTGGCAAAGCCGCTTCGGACCAGCTCGGAGAACTGCGGAAATTGCTCAAGTCCGCAATCGATTCCCCGCCTGCCACGCTCGCAGCGGCGCGGCTGTGCCTCGATCGGTTGGCAACGTCCGCTGCGGAAGTGGTCGCCGGCATCATTGTTCTCAATACGGACCCCCAAGCGCAGTGGTGGGCACATGCCCTTGCCCGGCAATGCCGGGCAGCCCTCAATGAGCTGACATTTCTCGCGGCCTGGACATCATTGCCGGCATCGCCGGACAGTCTCCGCGAGATGCCGGATATCGATGAAATCCCGACGCTGCGCCAATTGGCCAACCTTACTGTAGGGGCGCACAATGTGCGCCCGTGGGCGGACGCCGTCCTGCCCTACATCACGGAGGCAGGCCAACGTGCCAGGGTAAGAATCGACACCATCGAAGGGCTGGCACGGCAGATAGCCGACCTTGCCGCCCATATGGAATACGACTTTCTGTTCGACGAGGCGCGCAATCTCCTGGCTATCGGCTACAACGTCGGGGAACGCCGGCGGGACCCGAGTTACTACGATCTCTTGGCTTCGGAAGCGCGGTTCTGCAGTTTCATAGCGATTGCGCAGGGACAGCTGCCGCAGGAGAGCTGGTTCGCCCTGGGACGCCTGCTGACCACCGCCGGCGGAGAGCAGATCCTCCTCTCCTGGAGCGGTTCGATGTTCGAATACCTCATGCCGCTCCTGGTGATGCCGACGTACGAACACACGCTGCTCGACCAGACCATGAAGGCGGCGGTGGCCCGGCAGATCGAGTATGGGAGGAAACGCGGGGTGCCCTGGGGCAGTTCGGAATCCGGCTACAACGCAATCGACGTTCATCTCAACTACCAGTATCGCGCCTTCGGCGTACCCGGCCTGGGTCTCAAACGCGGGCTCGCCGAGGATCTGGTCATTGCGCCCTATGCCTCGGCGCTGGCGCTGACGGTAGCGCCCGAAGAGGCATGCCTGAATCTCGAGCGCCTTGCGTCTGAAGGCGTTATGGGAGCCTATGGCTTCTATGAAGCAATCGATTACACTCCCACACGTCTGCCGCGCGGACAATCAAGCAGCATGGTCCGCTCCTTCATGGCACATCATCAGGGCATGAGCTTCCTCTCTCTGGCCTCCGTGCTCCTGGACCGCCCGATGCAGAAGCGATTTGAGTCGGAACCCATGTTCCAGGCGACCCTGCTGTTGCTCCAGGAGCGAATCCCCAAGGCGACGGCGTTCTCCGTGCACACCGCCGAGCTATCCGAAAGCCATACAGAATCCACGGGCACGGAGGCGCCGGTGCGCGTTTTCGGCAGTCCGAACACGCCGAAACCGGAAGTGCACCTGTTGTCAAACGGCAGATACCACGTAATGATCACGAACGCGGGCGGCGGGTACAGCCGTTGGAAAGACATCGCCGTCACCCGTTGGCGCGAAGACAGCACCTGCGATAATTGGGGCACGTTCTGTTACCTCCGCGACGTGGCGAGCGGGGAATTCTGGTCAACGGCCTATCAGCCGGCGCTCAAACAAGCGGATACGTATGAAACGATCTTCTCGGAGGCGAAAGCGGAGTTCCGTTGCCGCGACCACGACCTCGATACCCATACGGAAATTGCCGTTTCGCCCGAAGATGACATCGACCTCCGCCGCATCACCATCATCAACCGTTCCGGGAAAAAGAGAGCCATCGATGTCACGAGTTATGCGGAGGTGGTCCTCGCCCCGCCGGCCGCGGATGCGCTGCATCCGGCGTTCAGCAATCTCTTTGTTCAGGCCGAGATCCTCCGCCGGCAGCGGGCGATCCTCTGCACGCGCCGGCCGCGCTCCCCGGGCGAGCACGCTCCCTGGATGTTTCATCTGATGGCCGTGCACGGCGCGGACATCGGAGAAATCTCTTATGAGACCGACCGCCTGCGGTTCATCGGCCGCGGAAATACGGTTGCCGACCCGCAAGCGATGGACGATTCATCGGCAACCTCCGGGGCCCTCTCCGGCAGTGAAGGCTCCGTGCTGGATCCGATCGTTTCGATCCGTTATCGCATCACGCTCGATGCGGAAGAAACGGCGACGGTCAATATTGTCTCCGGCATCGGCGAGACTCGCGACGCGGCCTTAAGCCTGGTCGAGAAATACCAGGACCGGCGTCTCGCGGATCGGGTCTTCGATCTGGCATGGACACACAGCGATATATTTTTGCGGCAGATCAATGCCACGGAGGCCGATGCGCAGCTCTACGGGCGGCTCGCCGGCTCAGTGATCTATGCCAATTCAACGCTCCGCGCCGACGCAAGCGTCATCGTCAAGAATAGCCGCGGGCAATCCGGCCTCTGGGGCTACGCCATTTCCGGCGATTTACCGATCCTCCTCCTCAGGATTGAAGATCCGGCCAACATTGACCTGGTGCGTCAACTCATACAAGCCCATACGTACTGGCGCTTAAAAGGGCTGGCGGTGGACCTGGTGATCTGGAACGAAGATCACGCCGGTTACCGGCAGCTCCTCCACGACCAGATCATGGGGCTCATTGCCGCAGGTGTCGGAACAGCCGTGACGGAACAGCCGGGAGGCATTTTCGTCAGGCCTGCGGACCAGATTTCGAACGAGGAACGCGTCCTGCTCCAAACGGTTGCCCGCGCCATCGTCACCGACAGCCGGGGGATGCTGGCGGACCAGATCAACCGGAGGGACCTCGTGGAATCAACGGTGCCACGCCTTACGCCGACCCGAACTCACCGCGCTGTCCCACCGGCCGTTGCCGCCTTACCTCGCCACGATCTGCTGTTTTTCAACGGGCTCGGCGGCTTCACCCCTGATGGCCGTGAGTACATCATTACAACCACGCCTGATCAGGTGACCCCGACGCCGTGGGTGAATGTCTTGGCGAATCCGCAGTTCGGAACCGTCATCTCGGAGAGCGGATCTGCCTACACCTGGGCCGAGAATGCCCACGAGTTCCGCCTCACTCCCTGGTATAACGATCCCGTGAGCGATGCGAGCGGAGAAGCGTTCTACCTCCGCGATGAAGAGCGCGGCCACTTCTGGTCCCCCATGCCGCTCCCCAGCCGCGGGGCGATGCCCTACGTCACCAGGCACGGATTCGGCTACACCGTTTTCGAGCACACAGAGCGCGGCGTGCGCTCCGAGGTATGGGTTTACGTGGCCACGGACGCATCGATCAAGTTTACGGTGTTGAAAGTGAAAAACGAGTCAGGCAGATCACGCCGGCTCTCTGCTACCGGATATGCGGAATGGGTTCTGGGAGATCTGCGGTCCAAAACGACCATGCATGTGATCACCGAAATTGACGCCAACAGCGGAGCGCTCTTCGCGCGGAACCCTTACAATACGGAGTTTCCCGACCGAACTGCCTTTTTCGACGTGGACGAAGCGACCCGGACGGTAAGCGGCGACCGGACGGAATTTCTGGGGAGGAACGGCACGCTTCGGAGTCCGGACGCGATGACCCGGGTACGGCTCTCCGGCAGGATAGGGGCTGCCCTCGACCCCTGTGCCGCGATCCAGGTTTCCTTTGAACTGGCCGCCGGGCAAGAGCGTGAAATCGTCTTCAGACTCGGTGTCGGGCGGGACGCCGAGGACGCCGGCAACATGGTCCGTCGCTTCCGGGGAACTGCGGCGGCGCGTGGCGCGCTCGAAACGGTCTGGCAATACTGGCAGCATACGCTCGGCGCCGTGAACGTGGAAACACCGGATGAGTCCCTCGACATGCTCGCCAACGGCTGGCTTGTGTACCAGACGCTGGCGTGCCGCCTGTGGGCGCGGAGCGGCTACTACCAGTCCGGGGGCGCCTTCGGTTTTCGCGATCAGTTGCAGGACGCGATGGCGCTCATCCACACCGAGCCGCGCCTCGTGCGCGAGCACCTGCTTCTCACTGCAGCCCGTCAGTTCCCCGAGGGTGATGTGCAGCACTGGTGGCATCCTCCTCAAGGCCGCGGCGTACGCACACACTGTTCCGACGATTACCTCTGGTTGCCGTTGACGATGTGCCGCTATGTCCGGAGCACCGGGGATTACGGTGTATTGGATGAGTCCATCCACTTCATCGAAGGCCGTCCGATAAATGCGAACGAGGACTCGTATTACGATCTGCCCGTCCGGTCTGAAAAGTCGGCTACTTTATACGAACACTGTGTAAGAGCCATCCTGAGAGGTCTCAACTATGGCGAGCACGGCCTGCCGCTCATGGGCTCCGGCGACTGGAATGACGGCATGAACATGGTGGGCGCAGAGGGGAAAGGCGAAAGCGTCTGGCTGGGTTTTTTCCTGTATGACGTGCTCAGGCAATTCACGGAGGTTGCCCGCAGGCGCGGCGATCTGCCCTTCGCCGACCGGTGCGAGTCAGAGGCGGCCGAGATACGCCGGAACATCGAGCAGCACGGCTGGGATGGCGGGTGGTACCGCCGCGCTTACTTCGACGACGGCTCGCCGCTGGGGTCGGTGAAGAACCCCGAATGCCGGATTGATGCGATTGCGCAAAGCTGGTCTGTTCTCTCCGGCGCGGGTGATGCCAAGCGCGCGCACATGGCCATGGAGGCGGCGGATCAGCGCCTTATCCGCCGGGACCAGGCGCTGATTCAACTCCTGGACCCGCCCTTCGACAAGTCCGATTTGAATCCCGGCTACATCAAAGGATACGTCCCCGGCGTCAGGGAGAACGGCGGGCAATACACCCATGGGGCGATCTGGATGGCGATGGCCTTCGCTCAACTGGGCGACAGCCGGCGCGCCTGGGAGCTGACGGCCATGATTAATCCGGTGAACCATGCGCGCTCTCCTGAGGCGGTGGCGACGTACAAAGTGGAACCCTACGCCGTCGCGGCCGACGTCTATGCGCTCTCGCCGCACACCGGCCGTGGCGGATGGACGTGGTACACCGGTTCGGCCGGCTGGATGTACCGGCTGATCGTGGAATCACTCCTGGGGGTGAGACGGGAGGCGGATAGACTGAGTTTCGCACCGCTCCTCCCGGCGGATTGGAAGGGCTTCACGATGCACTACCGGTATCGGGAAACGGTCTACCACATCGCCGTTCTGCGCGGGCAGGTTGGCGATGGCACAACGGGCATAACGATAGACGGCACCCCGCAACGGGATACAACGATTACCCTTGTTGACGACCATAAGGAACACGCAGTCGAGGTGAGAATACCCGCTTTCGAATCGAAATAACCACAGTTCAGATTCTTCTTGATTTTGTCTTCAGCATCCCGAAAATTCTCCGCCGTTACTTCCTCTATGACCGGAAACTTCATGCCGACCTGAGCCGCTGCGCCTGGGAATCCCTGAAGGCCTTTCTGAAGGAGGCGGTCCCTGAACGTGATGCCATTCCCGGTGCCGTCATCGCTGTCCAGACCTTCGGTGATTTCCTGGGGTTCAATCCCCACTGCCACATCCTCGTGACGGACGAATGTTTCTCCGGCAGCGGCATGTTCTACGTCGCCCCGTCCGTGGATCTGAAAAAGCTGGAAGCCATCTTCAAACACAAGACGTTCAAAATGCTTCTGGCCAAAAGATGAGACGGCGATGGAAAACCTGGCCCGCTACATCATCCGAGCCTCCTTTTCACAGGAGCGGATAACCTACCTGGATCAGGAGGCAACGGTGGTCTATGCAGCGAAGAACGGCAAGGATACAAAGGTCTTCCCGGCTCCGGAGTGGCTGGCCAACCTGTGTTCACACATCCCCAACCGGGGTGAGCAGATGGTGCGCTACTATGGCTGGTACAGCAACGTCTCACGGGGGAAAAGGCAGATGGCGGGAAGGGATGACGGAGTTCCCTGCATCCTCGAATCACTGGGGTATGTAAAGGCCTTCCGAAAAAACTGGGCAAGGATGATTCAGAAAATATACGAGGTTGATCCCCTGGTCTGTCCGAAATGTCAGGGAACCATGCGGATCATCAGTTTCATCGAGGACAGGGAGGCAATCAGGGCCATCCTCAAACATCTGGGGTTGTGGCTCGTCAGGTCAAGGCCGCCGCCGAAAATTCACGCCCCGCCGGCCACCGAATACGTCATTGACAAGTATTCTCAACTGCCAATGAATGACGATCATCTCTATCGGGACCCTGAATATTCCTGGGATGCCTATATTCAGTCATGACGCCTCAAGTATCACGAATACACAGGACAGGTCTGTCTGAATTATGCCCGAAAAGGCCACCGTGACGGTTGAAATCGCCGAAAAACCGCTCCCTCGACGGGACTCGCGACTGACAGGTTGGCCGCACCGATGCATCACTTTCATGATCACCATGAGCCCACACCATATTTTGTGCCCATTATTCCAGAGGGCGTCTTTCCCCTTGACACTTCAACGGGCTTTTCCCTATACTTGCCGGGAAGAAAGCACGTTCCTGTGAAGTTCCCCGCTCTCCGAGCGGGGCTTCCCGGCAAGGGGTCTTCATGTTCTTCATTGCGCCCCCTGACCCCGCCTGGAAGGC
>JACQWR010000008.1 GCA_016209105.1 Deltaproteobacteria bacterium
CACTGATTGCCGGGATAACACCCGCGACTGCTTCATAAATTGCTCCTGCAGGTCTGCTCACCATCCGCCAGAAGAGAGTGAAAAGGAGCAGAAAACTAATTACCAGCAGATATTCAATACCCTTTGTCGCAAAGATATCTATATATGTGAACCCTTCCATTGTGTTACCTCCTTATTTCATTAATGCTTTTCTTTTGCCCATTCTGGTGGTTTTCGGAACACCGGCATCCGGTTGACAATCCATCGGAATGCCCACACCTCGGTAAATATAATAGCCAGGGTGATTACAATCTCCATCCATGAGGGGATATATCGTTCGCTCAACGGGATCCACCATTTGTACGCAATGATGGAAATATTGAGCCGATTGATGATAATTCCGATCAAGGTAAGGATGGCGGCTATCCGAATCAGAAGGATGTTTCCGTACCGTGCACCCTGCAAAAACATGAAGCAGGGGATGGCGACCAGTCCAATCATCTCGGCAAGGTACCAGTAGCCCATGGGAGTGTTTAAGAGAGACCAGTGCCAGCCATGAATGAATATGAGAAGTTGCGCGAAGAAATAAACAAACATTGCAACCGCGCATCCCTTGCTTAAGCCTATAATTATGCCATTATAAGACGCATGATCTTCATGGTCTATCTGGTCGCTGAAGACACGGTGGCTTATGCTTCCCTCAAATATCACCATGGAAAGTCCGGCAAAGATGCTGGAAACAAAGAAAAGTACGGGGATAAACTCCGTATACCATAAGGGGTGAATCTTTCCCTTTGCCATCATAAACAGTGCCCCGAGACCTGATTGATGAAGGGTGGAGAGCGCAATGCCGACTACTACGGCTCCTAAGGTGAGCGAACCAAGGAACTTCCTGATATTTTTCAGACCAAGCCACTCTGCGATTGCCGGAGAGAATTCAACGAACTCGGCTATCATATAGAGCAAAAAGTGCCAGGCGATCAGGAAGAGCACGGAATTCGCGCCGAATTTATTTCCAAAGAGCGGGTTGGTGATATTCCACCAGCGACCGAGATCAAGGAAAATTGCCCCGGCATAAAACATATAGGCAAGGAGGCCGTTTAAAACGGTTGCCCTGATAATGGAATGATATTTCTCCGATCGGAGGACATAGACCACAAAGGTAAGAACATACGCCCCCCCGGCAAAGGCAACGCCGACCATCACATCAAAACCGATCCATATTCCCCAAGGGAAATCCTGGGAAAGATTGGTAACGGCGCCCAGGCCTTTTACAAGCCGGTATACGACGAGGAAGGCGCCAAGAAGAATTATAGGGGCGGAGATTATATTGAAGGGTGTGAAAATCTTTCCTTTTGGCTTTAATTCGCTGCGAATGAAGGCCACGATATCTTTAAATGATTTTGTTTCTCCCGTTGCTGCCACTGCTGTTGATTCCACCGTGTTCATCGTTTTTCTCCTCCTTCTTTGCTTCTCACTTCACCTTCCCGTTTGGTTAAGGTGCTTACTCCGACTAATAACGCAGGCCAGAGAAGAAGAACAATGGGGACCGAATAGAGAAATCCCTTACTGTATTCTGGGTAAGCGATCGTTCCCAAATCGGTCCGAAAGCCAATTTGTTCAAACGGAACCGATGATAGATACAGATATCCGGTGCCGCCTACCTCATGTTCTCCGTAAATGTGGGAAATATATTTCCCGGAATCCCGGTATATTCGCCGATTTGCCTCTTCAATAAGTTCCCTCCTGGTACCGAAGGTGAGGGCCTCCGCCGGACAGGCTTCCACGCAGGTAGGCTTTTCTCCTTTTTGAAGTTTCTCCCAGCAGAGGCTGCATTTCTGGATCTTGGGAACAGCGCTGCCGTATTCAAACTTTGGAATGTCGAAGGGGCAGGAAACCATACAAAACCTGCATCCCATGCAATTGTCGTCCCAGGTAACCGCTCCTTCCTTCTTCTTTTCCATTGCCTTCACCAGGCATGCCGCAACACAACCTGGCTGATTGCAGTGCATGCATTGCTTCTTTGCAAAAACTTCCCCCTTTTCTGTTTTATACCGATTGATCAATGTCCATTGTGTCTCCGATGTATCTCGCTTTTTATCCAATACCGATGCATCGCCATTGGGCATCGGCAAATTGTGCGCATCAGCGCATGCCATTTCGCAACTCCGGCATCCGACGCATCGGGTGGTATCAACAAGAACCCCCATAAATTCTCTATTTTCGGCAGCCGCTTTCGCACCAACTTTGCCCGGCAGCAAAAGACTGCCTGCGGCTACCCCGGCCGGCGCTGCCGCTGCCACTCCCGTTCCCAGACCCTTTAGAAATGTTCTTCTGTCAATTCCCATGAGCACCTATCTCCTCTTCTTCCCTCCTTGTTTCTCTTCGCCAATCGAATTGTTGCCCTCGTTCATCGCAACCCAGATCGAGGCTAACCCACCGAACATGATTTGTCACCGCAACTTCCCGTTATAATCTTCCTTGGTGAAATCGGAAACATTGCGGGTAGGCCGGATAACGGCCGCTCACTTTTTCCCCTCTTTATCAATGGAATCACCACCATCGGCCATGGTGAGTCCCAGTTGAGGATCAAGGGCGATAGTCCGCTCGCCAGCACGCTCTTTGCGGGTATGCAGGAAAAAATAAACGCCGCCGGTCACTGTTCCTATAATCCAGAACAGGGGCATCATTAACCCTAACATCGTGATGACAATTAATATTGTGAGTTCCATAACCATTTCCTCCTTTCTTGTTTTTTTTCTTTACTTATTAGTAATCCAATAACTATGCCAAACAAGCAAAATCTGGATAGTTTTTGGACAGTACGTATAAATATTGCATAAAAACAATAAGTTATATGTGAGTGTGAAAGGCTCTGCGAATTTGTTGGAAATTGATTGTCATGCGAAAAGTGTTATAAAAATTTACATTCACTTATTAAAAATTTTTAGCGTTCGTTTAAACCTATAAAAATCAGCTGATTAAGGGGATATTAAGTGTTAAAAATATGAACAGTCGTTTACTTAAGTTACGTAGGCTGGTTTCTTCCGAAGCAAATTGCGAAGAATCTTCGATCTTTAGGGAATCACTCCGTTATATGTTCGCTCGCTTACCCCGCGGCAAGCCGCGGGAATGCACTTGCTGCCGAATACAAAAAAAGTCTTCACATGACCCCTATTAAATCAGGCATCGATCAAGATTTCGGTACTGGATAGCTTCTGCCACGTGTGAGGGAAGGATGTTTTCGGTATCTTCGAGGTCTGCGATCGTCCGCGCCACCTTGAGAATCCTGGTATAGGCGCGAGCGCTCAAGCCTAATCGTTCTATGGCCATTTCCACCAGACTCTGAGAGTCCCTGTCGAGGATGCAGACTGTTCGCACCTGTTTGTCCGTCATGCGGGCGTTGAAGAGCGTTTCCTGGTTCTGAAATCGTTTTCTTTGCCGTTCCCGCGCCCATCCGATCCTTGTCCTGATGCTCTGTGATGATTCAGCCTCGTCTTTTCCGGTAAGCTCCCGGTATCTGACAGAGGGCACCTCGATGTGGATATCAATTCTGTCCAGCAGCGGGCCGGAAATCTTGGCCTGGTAACTGCGTATCTGCGGGGGCGTACACCTGCAGGTCCGGTGGCTGTCGCCGTAGTATCCGCAGGGGCAGGGATTCATCGCCGCCACGAGCATGAATTTTGACGGATAGACGGTGGTGATGGAAGACCGGGTGATCGTCACCTTCCCATCCTCAAGGGGTTGCCTCAGAGCCTCCAGGGCATTTTTCTTAAATTCCGGCAGTTCATCCAGAAAAAGCACGCCGTGGTGGGCGAGACTGATTTCCCCGGGCCTGGGGGTGTGACCGCCCCCAACGAGTCCGGCGTCGGATATGGTGTGGTGCGGGGAACGAAAGGGCCTGGTCACCAAAATAACCTCTTTCTTGTCCAGAAGCCCCGCCACAGAGAATATCTTCGTTGTTTCGATCGCTTCAGCGAAAGAAAGTTCTGGTAAAATCGTGATGAGACGCTGGGCCAGCATGGTCTTGCCGGCGCCGGGAGGGCCGACCATAATGATATTGTGTCCCCCCCCCGCTGCCACTTCCAGCGCCCGCTTCGCCTGCTTCTGACCGCGTATTTCACTGAAATCAAAGGGATGTCGGAGGCTCATTCTGAATAGGGCATCAATGTCGGCTTTAACGGGCGATATGTTCATCCTCCCGTTGAAAAATTCCACAACATCGGAGAGCGTTGCTACGGGGATTACATCAATGGCCTCCACCATTGCGGCCTCGGCGGCGTTTTCCGCCGGTACGATGATGCCTTTTATTCCCGCTTCCTTTGCTCGGGATGCCGCTGAAAGCACGCCCTGCACCGCCTTGACACTGCCGTCCAGGGAAAGTTCTCCGACAATCAGGTAATTCTCAAATACATCGGGCTTGATGAGCTCCTGGGCAGCAAGAATACCGACGGCGATAGGCAGATCGAAACCCGTACCCTCTTTTTTTATGTCGGCAGGGGCGAGATTTACCGTGACGTGGTGACGGGGGAAGGCATAGCCGGAATTTTTTATGGCGGCCCTGATACGATCCCTGCTCTCCCGGATGGCGGAATCGGGGAGACCGACGGTGGAGAACTGGGGGAGACCGGAAGATATATCAACTTCCACATGGACGGTATGGGAATCAATACCGATGACGGCACTGCTCATGATCTTAACAATCATCGTCATCCCCCTATGGCCGTCGAAGAGGGTGGGTATAACCCGAAACAAACTGGATGTTGCGAACGTTACGCGAGAAACATTTTCCTGGCAAGATATTTCTTGTTTGCCGGTGTCACGGAAGGGTCATATCCGTCCGTAGTCGTCCTCATAGCGTTCGATGTCGTCTTCACCAAAATACTCCCCGGTCTGAACCTCAATAAAAGTCAGATTCTCGGTTCCGGGGTTCATGATCCGGTGCAGGGCTCCGCACAGAATATCAAGGGGTTGACCTGTTGTCAGGCGCAGTTCTTCCCCGTTGAGCGTCGCGACGCCTTCACCGCGGATAATGTACCAGTGTTCGGCCCTGCGTTTATGCCGTTGCAGACTCAGACGTTTCCCCGGATATACGGTGATCCTCTTTACCTTGTGATCTGATTCATCGGAAAGGACTTCGTAGTAACCCCAGGGACGATGATCTGTCTCCATCTTGAAGATCTAACCTCCTCATGGTATGGTTCCTGCCATCTCAGTGGTGCTGCAGGGACGCTCTGCGGGATTCAGGGAATAGATTGCAATCCACTTTTCCCAGTAGCATATCCCGCCTGCGGTGACAACGGTTTCTTTCTTGAAGGGAAACGGGAGAAATGGTGCGGGAGACGTATCTTCACGCTTACCGGAAATACAGAGTGTGGATGCAATGAAAATGGGTAAGAAAACATCATCATGCCGTACTGATGCCTGCGGCGGCAGTGAGACCTATGTTCTGGTGAGAAGCAAAAAAAGGAAACGGACAATCTCACTGCAGTTGAAAAAGGATGGATATGCCGTGATCCATGCGCCCTGGAGGACCTCCCGGGGCGAAATAGAGGATTTTTTCAAAAGCAAAAAAACCTGGCTGGAGGAGAAACGCGGGGAAGTGGAAAAACGCAACCGGGAGAGCGTTCCCCGGTCCTTTGTTGCCGGTGAGGATTTTCTTTTTCTGGGAATGCCCCGTCGCCTGGAGATTGAGGACGGGGGAAACGGCTTAGCCCCCTTGACGTTCTCCGGCGGTTGTTTTCTCCTGAAAAGAACGGATGTCTCACGGGCAAGAGAGCTTTTTACCGCCTGGTACCGGAGAAGGGCTGAAGAGTACATTGCCCAACGGCTTGGCGACTTTGGCAGGCGCCTCTCTCTTCAGCCACGGGGAATGAAGTTAAGCGATGCACGGTCTCGCTGGGGTAGCTGCACGCATGATAACCGTCTCCTGTTCAGTTGGAGGCTGATCATGGCTCCGCCCTCCGTTATTGATTATGTGGTAGTTCATGAACTTACCCATATGCGTGAGAAAAGCCACTCGCGCCGCTTCTGGGGACTTCTTGCGGGGACCATCCCGGGGTATGAAAAAGAAAAAGAATGGCTGCATGAAAACGGTCACCTGCTGAGTTTTTAATCGCGCAGGGGCCAATGAATTGAAGTTTCCCTTGGGCAAGCTGCGGAGAATCTTCGATTCTTAAGGAACAATACCGCTTAAGCATTCGCTCGCTGCTGAATTCATCAGCGAACGCATTTACCGCGGCTTGCCGCCTCCCCATTTCCGAAAAATAGCTTGACAGGCAACTCTGTTAATGTATATTGATAATCAATATCAATTAGGGGCACTGTCGTGAAACAGGCAAAAAAAAATATTTTCCACGACTATATCGTCCGGGAAGGGCTGAAAACCACGCAGCAGCGTGAAATTATCCTCGAGTTTTTCCTGTCCTCGGCCAAGCATATGAGCATCGAGGAACTTTACCGGGAACTGAGGGCGAAGCATCCGAACATCGGATACGCGACGGTTTGCCGTACCCTGAAATTGTTTGCCGGGTCCGGCATTGCCCGCGAGATCCACATTGGCGATGGACAGACCCGCTACGAGCACATTGCGGACGGCGAACACCACGATCATCTGGTCTGTACGCGCTGCGGGAAGATTGCCGAGTTTGAAAACAAAACGATAGAAAAACTCCAGGCGGCAGTGGCCGACAGTTACGGCTTTCTGATCGAGAGCCATAAACTGGAGCTGTACGGTCTCTGCGCGAAGTGTCGCCGGTAATTTTTTTGTCGCGATATTGAAAGTGATACTCATTAACAATAAGAAGGGTGGAAGGTAACATCCAGATGACGCTGTTCAGAAGCAGATTGAGAAGGAGATTGCGAAAGGGATGTTCCTGCCACGGGCCTCTTGCCGACGCGTCTTGCGGCGTAAGGAAAGTAGCGCTCGTGGGCAATCCCAACGTGGGGAAGAGCGTCTTGTTCAACGCGCTGACGGGGACCTACGCGACCGTTTCCAACTATCCTGGCACGTCCGTTGAAGTTGCCCGGGGAGCGGCGATTATCGGCGGCGTAAGCTTTCAGATCATTGATACGCCGGGGATGTATTCCCTGCTGCCGATCACCGAGGAAGAACGGGTTGCCCGGCGGATCCTCCTTGAAGATGCTCCGGATGCGGTCATCCACGTGGTTGACGCCAGAAACCTGGAACGCATGCTGCCTATGACCGTGCAGCTTATCGAGGCCGGGCTGCCGGTGATTCTGGTGGTGAATATCATGGACGAGGCGGAGCGCCTGGGGATAGCGATCAATATCCCGCTGCTCGGGGAGAGGCTCGGAATCCCGGTGGTGGGGGCGGCTGTTGCCCGAAAGCGCGGGTTGGCGGAAATACAGGGGAAAATATCATGCTACGCAAAGAGAGAACATTCCCTTCCCCGCTACAGCGCGTGGCTCGAAAATGATATTGCGGAAATAGCGGGGCTCCTGCGGGGGAAGTACGGTCTCTCGACCAAGGCGGTAGCCCTGCTGCTCCTGCAGCGCGATCGGGAGATGGGAGACCTGGTGCGGATAGCGGAAGGGGATGGCTTTGCCGCCCTGGAAGCAAAGATCGGAGAAAAGATTTATGCGCGGCGGGAGTCTTTTCACCTTGATCTTTCCCTGGAGAGGCGGCGGATCACGGAAAAGATCCTGGAGGGAGTATTCCGCGCCCCCGATGAACGGAAGGTCACCCTGGGAGAAAAACTTTCCCGCTGGTCGGTGAGACCGCTGACCGGCGTGCCGCTGCTTTGTATTGTCCTGTACTACGGCCTCTATCAGTTTGTGGGTGTTTTCGGCGCCGGGACGATTGTTGATTTCCTGGAAGGGACGGTCTTTGAAAAATATTTCAACCCGTGGATTACGGAAATCGTGAGGGGGTTCATCCCCTGGCCGGTATGGCAGGAACTCTTCACGGGGGAGTACGGCGTCATCACGCTGGGGCTCCGGTATGCGCTGGGCATTATCCTGCCAATCGTGGCGACGTTTTTTCTCTTTTTCTCCGTACTGGAAGACAGCGGCTATTTCCCCCGCCTGGCGCTCCTTGTGGATCGGATATTCAAGCGGATCGGACTTACGGGCCGGGCCGTAATCCCCATGGTGCTCGGTTTCGGCTGCGATACGATGGCGACCATGGTCACCCGTACGCTGGAGACGACACGGGAGAGGATCATTGCAACACTGCTTCTTGCATTGGCCATTCCCTGTTCCGCGCAGTTGGGCGTCATCCTGGCGCTCCTTTCCCAGGAGCCTCGCGCCCTGCTGATCTGGGGTTTTTGCCTGATACTGGTTTTTCTTCTGGTGGGGTTGCTGGCAGCGCGGGTGATTCCGGGGGAGACGCCCATGTTCTACATGGAACTCCCCCCCATGCGATTGCCTCAGCTCTCCAACATACTGACCAAGACCTACACCCGTATGCAGTGGTACCTTCTGGAGATATTGCCGCTGTTCATCCTGGCCTCAATCCTCCTCTGGATTGGGAAGATCACGTATTTCTTCGATAAAATGGCGGTATGGACCGCGCCGGTTATGGCGGCCATCGGTTTGCCCCAGGAGACCGCGGTGGCGTTCATCTTCGGGTTCTTCCGCCGTGACTACGGCGCTGCGGGCTTGTATGACCTCCAGACCAAGGGACTGCTCAATGCAAGGCAGCTTACGGTGGCCGCGGTCACCCTTACCCTGTTCATCCCCTGCATTGCCCAGTTTCTGATCATCAAGAAGGAACGGGGTCTGAAGGTGGCCATGGCCATCGGGATTTTTGTGAGCTTTTTTGCTTTCGGCAGCGGTTACGCGCTCAATAAGATACTGGCGACAACGGGGCTCCTATGATACGATGCGGCTTCTGCGGCTACGAATTCAGCGAGGAGGAGGGAATACGGGGGTGCAGGAACTGTCCCCTGGGCAGCGGCTGCAAAATGGTGAAGTGTCCCCGGTGCAATTATGAAATCCCGCCGGAACCGGAGTGGGTAAAAACGGTGAAAAGATTGTTCCGGAGAATACGGTTTTTCCCCGGGAGCGGGGAGAGGTTAATAAAAAAAACAGAAAAGGAGGGAGAAGAACAATGAGGAGGATGTTGAAAATTCTTATGGGGCTTGTTTTCTTGACGGTATGCGTTGCGGAGGCGGCAGTTGCCGCGGCAAAGGATGAAACGACCTACGAGAAGGACGTTAAAAAGATAATCGCAGAGCGCTGTCTGTCTTGTCATGGCAGTGATGCTCCGACCATGGAGGCATTTAAGAAAAATGAAGAGGGGTTTAAAAAGGCAAATAAAGGTCCCCGAACGGACACCTACGCAAATCTCATGGTCCTGGTAAATGGATCGAGTACCGGCGCTCTGATGCGGAGGCTTGACGACGGCAAGAGCAAGAAAGACGGTAAGCCGGGCAACATGTACCGCTACCTGGGCGGGACGGAACAGGAAAGAGCGGCGAATCTCAGCGTGTTCAAAAACTGGGTCGGCGGTTGGACCCTGAAAAGGAAAGCGGAAATCACGGGAGATGAACTGAAAGCCATTAAGGCTTTGGAGAAATAACGCCAAGAGGGATTTCGTTAAAACACTTGTCCCGTTTATCGGGTTCAGCAAATAAAGAATTTTTCATCAGGTCTGAATCATGAAACTTTCTGAAAAAGCGGAAGAAATTCTGGAGGCCATGTGGATTGCCGCGGAAGAAGAGGGGCAGGGTTTCGCCGAGATCGAGAAAATCGGCGTCCCGGCGGATGACCCGGTCTATAAGGAACTCACGGGGCTTGCCTATATTGAGATAAAGGGGGAGCGGGCATATTTCCGGCCGGAAGGGAGAAAGGAAGGGGAAAAGACCATCCGGCGCCACCGCCTGGCGGAAAGGCTCATGATGGACGTGCTCGACATGCGCGGCGAGAACGGCCACAGCAAGGCGTGCCAGTTCGAGCACCTTCTCAACGAGGGCGTGGACACGAAGGTTTGTACCATGCTGAACCATCCCGCCACCTGCCCGCACGGCAGGCGGATTCCCCCCGGGGAATGCTGCTTGGAGGCGAGGCGGCGCGGCGACTTGGGGGTAGTGCCGCTCACGGAGCTTAAATCAGGCGAGGAAGGGGCGATTGCGTACATACAGACGGGGGATAGCAAGAAGATGCAGAAACTGGTGGCCATGGGGGTTCTTCCCGGCAACCGCATCCGGCTCCTTCAGACCTTCCCTTCCTATATCTTTCGCGTCGGCTATTCAGAGTTTGCCGTCGATACCAATATGGCACGCGAGATATTTATCAATCGCCAGTAGCGGCGGCAGCGGGATGCCGCGTGGGTGTTTATCGGAGAGTGTCGGCGCCCCCGGCCTCTTCATTGGCGCCTGCAGATCTTTTCCGGCAGATGATGGCGGACAGCAGCGTGGAAACCGAAGCCACCAGCCGCTGCAGTAGGTCCGTATCCATACCCGGACGGTAACGCCCCGGGGAATAATCTCCCAGGTTCAGGCTGCCCGCGATTGCCCCGTTTACGGTCAGGGGGGCGACAGCGAGAGACTTGAGGAAATACTTTATGTTCCGGGGCAGGAGCTTGTAAAAAGGATGCAAATCCGTGTTGGCGAGGACAGGGGACAAACTCTGTCCCACGAGCTCTACCAGTATCGCTTCGTCAATGGAGTTGATCCGATCTTTCAGACACCCTAATTCTTTCGATCGGCCGATAATGCCAGAAAGGGGACCATTCTTGATGATGGAGACCCACACATAGGGAATGGCGAATTCTTTTTCAATCTGGACAAGAAGATGTTCAAAGAGATTTTCCGTGGAAGAAATGCCCTCGAGTCTTTTTTCTATTCGCTCAAATTTGTGGGCAAGAATCTGGTTTTCCTTCAGGGTTTCATTAATTTCATCCATCTGATTTTTTCACCCCGTCAAGTGTGAACTCCGCCATCAGCACCGTATGATCCGAAGGCTTTTCGGTGAATCGCGGGTTCATGTCTATGGAACAGTTCAGCGACCTTTCCGCCAGTTTCTTTGTGGCCAGGATGTGGTCAATTCTCCAGCCCAATCCCCGTTCGGCGGAACCGGGCATACGGTAATCGAAAAACGTATACTGACCGGCCTGAGCCGGGTGGTGCTTTCGGAAAATATCCTCCAGTCCCCAGGACTTTACCTGGGAGAAGGCCTCCCATACCTCGGGCGTGAAACATACGTGGCCCAGCAGTCTCTTGGGGTCGTGCACGTCAATGGATTCCGGCGCCACGTTCAAGTCGCCGCACCAGAGAAGCGGTTTGTCGGGCGATGCCGTTTTTTTAAGAAACGCCCGGAACCGCCGGAACCACTCCAGCTTGTACGCAAACTGGGGGCTTTCCCGGTCCCTCCCCTGGGGGACATAGGTGTTCACGACGGTAACGCCGGAAAATACGCCCCGGATCAGGCGTTCTTCATCGGCAGGGCCGCTGTCCGCAAAGCCAAAGGAGACATCTTCCGGTTTCATGAGGGATGCCGTGGCCACGCCGTTGTATTGCTTTGCGCCCCGGAAAACGACCCCGTATCCGACCTCCGCAAATTCCGCCACGGGGAATTTGCCGTCGTCAACCTTTGTTTCCTGCATGCACAGGACGTCGGGATGGTTCTCCCGCAACCAGGGGATGACGATGTGGAGGCGGGAACGGATGGAATTCACGTTGTAGGTAGCGATTCGGAAGAGCCCCATCCGACCATCCTTCATCTTTGAGAGAAGTGCCAAATCCCGGTTTCCGCCGCGCCGTCAGCTGGCCGTTATCGCGTTGTACGCGGTCGGGTCGAGGGGCGAGCCGGGGTTTTGCGGCATAGTCGATTTCCTGCCGCGCGATTTTTGTGATTGCGTTGATCTTCGCCGTAATGAATTTCTCATGTTCATAGGCGTCCTTCCAGGGTTCCGGAACAGACTTCCATTTTGTTTTCAGTTGTTTCACATCCAGGAGACGAACAATGCCCCCCCGGTCAATAAGGTGATCGAAAAACTTCATGGCGTGTATCATCTCTTCATGCGCCTGGCACCTCATCACAGTGTGCCATGCCGTCGAGGTTCTGCGAGCGAAACCCTGCCTCCGGTTTCGGGCCACTCGGTTCCTGCTGAAGTTAATGGAAAGACGATGTTTTGTCAACGGTAAAGACAACAAACAGGGCAGGTAGGCAAGAAATGGACGAGGTCACGCCTGTAAACCCCGCCCTATGGGCGGGAAGTTTCACAAGCAGGGTAAAACCAGTTCGGCAAAACATGCGCCTTCCCAAATAAAGGATTTAATCTTGATTGATTTTGGCAGGGAGGTATCGTAAAGGAAAGAACCAAAATAACCTGATTGGACAAAATCAACACCATCGGCTCGGTTTATTGCAGGAGATTCTTCGGGGGCAGGGAAGGGCGGGAGATATGACCGGTGCGGGTGAGATCGAAGCGATACGGCTGGCGCACGGCAGGTTCACGTGCATGACGACCACCTATTCGCTCGGCGTCTTCAACGACAATTTCTACAAGCAGGCCGCACTGCTCCTGGCGGTGAGCGCCGGTCGCCCGGAGATGCAGGGCTACGCGCTGGCGATCTTTACCCTCCCTTTTGTCCTCCTGGCCGCCCCGGCCGGCTGGATGGCCGACCGATTCTCCAAACGCACGGTGGTCATCGGCGCAAAGTGGTGCGAACTTATCGCCATGCTCTTCGGGGCCGTCGGCATCTGTTCCGGAGACTGGCTCCTGATCTTTTCCATGCTGGCCATCATGGGGATCCAGGCTACTTTTTTCAGTCCCGCCCTGAACGGGTCCATCCCGGAACTCTACCCCGCAGGCTATGTCCCGCGGGCAAACGCGATTCTGCGCATAGCCGTAACCTTCGCCATCCTCAGCGGGATCGCGCTGGGCGGTCTTGCCCTCGACATCGGCGGCACGGGTTTTTACGGATTCCCCCAGGGCCGGCTGGCCGTGGCAGGCGGCGTGATCGCTGTAGCCCTGCTGGGACTCGCCATCAGCACCGGTGTTCCCCGCCGGCCGGCGGCGGACCCCGCCGTGCGATTTCCCTGGAGCGGGCCGGTGGCGACGTTTTGCAAACTCTGGGCCACGCGCCATGATCCGCTGCTGGCGCTTACGATCGGGGCCAGCGCATTTATCTGGTTCATGGGATCTCTGCAGATTCTGCTGATCAATCCCTTGGGCATCCTGCAGTTCGGCCTGAGCAAGACACTGACCAGCTATCTGATCGTGGCGCAAATGGTCGGGATCGGTTTGGGCGGCCTGCTGGGGAGTTTCATTGCGAACGGGCAGCGCTGGCATCGTCCGCTGGGACCGGCCGCCATTATTTTTTCGCTGCTGATGATTGCTGTGGCGGGCGTGCCCTATATGCCGCCGACCATGCACCAGTCGGCGCTCTTTATCCTGGTGGCCGCCGTCGGGATATCCGGCGGTGTTTTCCTGATTCCGGTTGAGAGTTTTATCCAGATTCGTCCCGCGCCTGAGGAAAAGGGCGCCATTTTGGCGGTGAACAACTTCGTCGTGTTCACGGGCGTCCTGTTGTCCGGCCTGATCTCGAATATCTTTAACGCGCTGTGCGCCCCCACGCTCGGTTTCGGTCTGGCCGGCGCGCTTTCGCTTGCCGTGAGCGGATGGTTCCATATCATGTATAAACAAAAAGGGGATGTATGACGGCCATTCTCCTCCGCGTCCTGGCGCGTATGATTCTCCGGCTCCGATACCGCATCCGGGTGTCGGGTCTCGATCAGGTTGCCGCTCGCGGCACGCGGGGAATCCTGTTTCTTCCCAACCATCCGGCGCTGATTGATCCGCCGATCATGGTGAGCGAACTGCATAAGCACTTCGCCCCGCGCGTGCTGGCCGACAAGGACCAGGTTGACCGCTTTTTCATCCGGTGGATTGCCCGCATCATCGGGGTCCATGCCCTGCCCGATCCGGCCAGGTACGGAGACGCGAGTCGTGCCGAAGTCGAACGGATTCTCCGTGAGGGTATGGACATTCTCAAGGGCGGCGAGAACCTCCTCCTCTATCCGGCGGGACGCGTCTACCGCAGCTATCGTGAAGACCTGGGAGCGAACAGCGCCGTTGAGTCTATTCTTCGGGAGCTCCCCGATGTGCGGGTCGTGCTCATCCGCACGCGCGGTCTGTGGGGAAGTTCCTTCGGCCGTGCTTCCGGGACCGCGCCGAATCTGGGCAGGGTCCTGAAAAGAGGGTTCCTGATCCTTCTGGCAAATGGAATTTTCTTCTGCCCCCGTCGGAGCGTGTCCATCGAGTTGGCAGAGCCGGAGAACCTGCCGTGCCGTGGGGGGCGCGCCGCGCTAAACCATTTTCTGGAAGAGTATTATAACGAGGGTGCACTCCCCAACACCTACGTTCCCTATTTCTTTTGGGAAACGGGCGGTGCCCGCGCGGCGCCCGAACCTGCGGGCAGGCGCATTGAAAACGACATCAATGCCGTGCCTCCGGCCACGCGCGAGATCGTGCTGAAATACCTGCGGGATTTGACCGGCAGGGGTCAATTGCAGCCGAGTGAAAAACTGGGCGCCGATCTCGGCCTCGACAGCCTTGCCCGCGTGGAGCTCGCCCTCTGGCTGGAAAGCGAGTTTGGGTTTGCCGTGGGTGAAGATGTGCTGGAGACGGTCGGCGACGTGATGTTCGCCGCCTGCGGGAATGTGGCTGTCACCGGTCCGGCTGAACTGAAACCGCCGCCTCCCGCCTGGTTTAAGGGAAACGGGCGTGCGGGGCCGCTTGAACTTCCCGAGGGGCGGAGGATTCAGGATGTATTTCTAAAACAGGCGCGCCTTCAGCCGGGCCGGGTCATCCTCGCCGATCAGACGGGCGGCGCACGAACCTACCGTGACATTATCACCGCCGTCATGGCGATAAAACCCGAGATCGAGAAGCTCGGCGGCGACTACATCGGCATCATGCTGCCTGCTTCAGCGGGCGCCGCGATCATCTATCTTGCGACCCTGTTTGCCGGCAAGATTCCCGTGATGGTGAACTGGACCGTCGGTACGCGGAACATGGTTCATTCCCTGGATCTGCTGGGTGTGCGGCAGGTGCTTACGGCGGGGGCGTTGGTGCAAAAGATCGAGTCGCAGGGCGGCAACCTGTCGGAGCTCAGCGATCGGTTCATCATGCTGGAGACCGTGGGCAAGCGGATCACCGGGGGGCAAAAACTGAAAGCCGCCCTGATGAGCCGCTTGAGCTGGAGGTCGCTTGCGCGGGCGAAGGGCGTGGACACGGCAGTGGTGCTGTTCACCAGCGGATCGGAAAGCCTGCCTAAGGCCGTGCCGCTCAGCCATGCCAACATCCTCGCGAATATCCGCGACTTCATGAAAGTGTTCTCCTGCACGCCCCGGGACCGTCTCCTCGGCATGCTCCCGCCGTTCCATTCCTTCGGGATCACCGTCACGATGTGTTTCCCGCTGTGCGCCGGCCTCAGAACGGTCTATCATCCCAACCCCACCGCAGGCGGCACGCTGGCGCGCCTGATCGAGTCTTACAACGTCAGCCTGCTCGTGAGCACGCCGACCTTTCTCAGCGGCATCCTGCGCGGCGCGGACGATCGGCAGCTTGAGTCCCTGCGTGCGGTGATTTCCGGCGCGGAGAAATGTCCGGCCCAACTTTACGAAACGGTGGCGCGGCGTCTGCCGCACCTGGTGCTTCTGGAAGGCTACGGCATCACCGAGTGCTCACCCGCCGTGTCGGTCAACGACGAAGCGGCGCCGCGGCCGCAGACGATCGGCAGGGTTTTGCCGTCCATTCAGTATGTTATTGTGGACGTGGACGGCGGACGGCGGGCGGGGAGGGGAGAGGCGGGAATGCTCCTGGTGCGCGGTTCCAGCATATTCAGCGGGTATCTCCAGTATGACGGCCCTTCGCCGTTTGTTGAATTCGAAGGCAAGACGTGGTACCGCACGGGCGATCTGGTTTCAGAGGACCAAGAGGGTGTGCTCACCTTTGTCGGACGATTGAAGCGGTTCGTTAAGATCGGCGGCGAGATGATTTCCCTGCCGGCGATCGAAGACGTGCTGGCCGGATTTTATGCCGTGGCGGATGATAACGGTCCGGTTATCGCGGTGGAAAGCACGCCTGCGGAAGTCAATCCGGAATTGGTTCTTTTCACTGTGCAGGACCTTGATCGGGAAACGGTAAACCGCCAGATTCGCGAAGGCGGGCTCTCACCGTTTCACCATATCCGCACGGTGGTGAAGCTAGACGAAATTCCCGTGCTCGGTTCCGGCAAGACCGACTACCGGGCGCTGAAAGACTTGCTGAAAGTGGGCATCAATCAGAAATAGCTCGTTAAGAGGGACCCATGAAAACAGAGGGATTTACGTTTTGCGGTCAGGGAGAGACGGAAATATCCGTATGTAAATGGTCTCCGGATATAGTAGCGGATAGGAAAGCCGCAGTGATCCTTGTCCATGGGATGGCGGAGACCGCGGCCCGCTATGAACGGTTTGCCGCCGCCCTGACGGCGGCCGGTTTCGCCGTTTACGCGTTGGACCTGCGGGGACACGGCAGAACGGCAAAGAGAGCGGAAAACATGGGCTATTTGGGGCAGGGTGATGGATTCGAGATGATGCTCGGAGACCTGCGTCATTTACACGGCATGGTTCGGGAAGAGAACCGGCAGGATCTGCCCTTGTTTCTTTTCGGCCACAGCATGGGTTCCTTTCTCGTCCAGGGATATGTCTCTCGATATGGGAAGGAACTGAAGGGTGTCGTCCTCTCCGGCACGGCGGGAAAATTCGGCTGGTTGCTTTATCCGGCGCTGGCGATTGCGGCAGTGGAAATGAAGATCAGGGGGCGCCGGGCACGGAGCCGCCTGTTGAACCGGATTATTTTCGGCGGTTTTAACCGGCAGTTCAGGCCGAACCGGACCGCATTCGACTGGCTGACGAGTGATGCCGCGGAAGTGGACAGATTTATCAATGATCCCTACTGCGGTTACACCTTTTCGACCAGTTTTTTTCGTGATTTTTTTCTCTTCCTCCTGAAAATACATACCGTGGAAAGCCTTGGCGCTATCCCTCGTGATCTCCCGGTGTATATTTTTTCCGGAGACAGAGACCCCGTGGGCAGGAATACGAAAAGTGTCCTGCAACTCATAAGGATGTACCGGGAAGCCGGTTTGCGGGACGTCACCTCAACATTTTATCGGGGTGGGCGGCATGAGATGCTCCATGAAGTCAACCGGGAAGAGGTTGCCAATGACATTCTATGCTGGCTGCATGAGCATTGTTGATGGCGGGCCTGTTTTCGCGCCGGATGGTGCTCTGTCTTATTCCGATTTCAAATCAAAGATGATAGCAAGGCGGCGAGGAGGAGGCGACGCAGTCCTCCATAAACGTACGTCGAGGAGCCGACAACGAAGCCAACAATGAGAGCGCTTTGATTTGGAATCGGCATTAGGATATCCGTAACGCTTTCCCATATTCCCTCTTGAGGAAGGATTTGCTGACGCCGTGGTCTATGAAATCCCAGGGGAGAAGCTCGTCGAGATCCTTGCTGCGATAAACGTAAAAACCGGGATCTATGCCTGATTCTTTTAACGCCCGCGCCCAGTTTCCACCGTTTTCGTGCACTGCGAGGAGTATCCTCCCCAACCGCCGGTCGCCGAGGGAAAGGAGCGCCTGGAGGTAATTTTGTTTGGGGGTGTCGTGGATGACCTTTATGGATTTTTCACGGCTAAGCGCCCGTTCAATCCGCTGGATCCTTTTCCGCACGATGTTGAGATCGGTCAGAGGATGCCATTGAAAGGGCGTGGCCGGTTTGGGAATAAACTGGTTGATGCTCAGCGTAATGAGACGAAAGTGTTTTTTCTTTTTGCGGTATTGGGCGGCATGAAGTTTGATGCGTAAGACCAGACGTATGATGGCCTCAATATCCTCGTCCGTTTCCGAGGGCAGTCCCACCATGAAATAGAGCCGGATATTGACGATCCCGTATTCAGCCAGCCGTTCAACGGCCTGGAGGATTTGGAGTTCCGTAATTCCCTTCCGGATGACCGTCCGCAGGCGTTCGCTCCCCGCCTCGGGCGCAAGGGATACGGTCTCCACGCCCCCTTCCTTCAAAATACGCACGATTTCGCCGGTGACCATATCCATGCGCAGGGAGGCGATGGCCACTCTGCCGCGCTGCCCCACGATGGAGCGACAGAGGGGAATCAGTTCGGGATGATCCGATACCGCCGTGCCCATCAATCCGATTTTCTTCCCCCGGTCCATCCCCCGCGTTATGGCTGTTCCGATGCACGAACAATCGCGGAATCGCGCCGGCCGGTAAACAAACCCCGCCGCGCAGAACCGGCAGCCGCGCCGGCAGCCTCTGCTGACCTCCACGAGAAACATATCCCCGAATTCCGTGTCTGCCGTCATAATGGATTGCTCGGTTACAAAGGCATTGATGTCCTTTACCGATCCGCTTGTTATTTGTTCCGGAAAGGAGGAATCGACGGGTCTCCTGTTTTCTATCCGGTTATTCTTGTAGGTGATTTCATAGCAGCCCGGCACGTAAGCGCCGGGGATATTTTTCTGAACGCGGGCGAGGAGCTCCTTTCTGGCAAGCCCACGCCGGCGGGAGTGTTCAAAGAGTGAGAGGAACCCAGGAACGATTTCCTCCCCTTCGCCCAGGAGGAAACAATCAAAGAAATCGGCCAGAGGTTCCGGGTTCAGCGTGACGGCGATGCCGCCGCCCATGACAAGCGGATCCCGTTCCCTCCTCTGCGTGGACAGGAGGGGGATCATGCCCATCTCAAGCATTGTTAAGATGTGGGGATAGTCGTTTTCAAAAGGAAGGGAAAAAGCGATGATATCGAATTCGGCAAGGGGTTTCTGCGACTCCAGGCTGAAAAGAGGGGCCGATGTTCCTTCAAACGCCGCCATATCCGCGGGGTCAGGGAGGAAGACCCGCTCACACAGGAAAGACGGCTGACGGTTCAAGAGCGTATATATGGTCTGAAATCCGAGGTTGGACATCCCGGTCCGGTAGTGATTCGGATAGGCCAAACACACCGTCAGGACGTTCCCCCAGATTTTTTTCCGGTATCCTTCTTCGCGGTCTAAAAGATCACGGTATTTCCTCTGCAGCGCCCAGGACATCATCCTGCCTTCACCGCGCCGGCCACGGCCAACGCGGTCTAATCTGCCTGCCTGCGCAGAAAGGTCGGCACCTCGAGATCGGGGTCGTCGTTGTCATCAATAAGTCCCATCTTTACCACTTTGGTGGCTTCAAAAGACTTGCCGGTCCTGATATACGTGGGCATAGACAGATCATCGCGCTTATAAAGGTTTGCCACGTTCGTAATGCCCTGTTTCCCCTTGATGGGGTCTTCAAAACCGGTGGCGATGACGGTGATGCGTATCTCGTCTCCCATGGTTTCATCCACGACGGTTCCGAAGATGATATTGGCGTCCTCATGCGCCTCGGCCTGGATAAGGGAAGATGCTTCGTTGATTTCCAAAAGACCCATGTCCGGCCCTCCCGTGATATTCAAGAGGATGCCGTGGGCGCCATGAATGCTGTTGTCTTCCAAGAGGGGCGAGGATATGGCCCGTTGTGCCGCTTCCACCGCCCTGTTCTCGCCGCTGGCGGTGCCCGTTCCCATGAGGGCAAGACCCATTTCCGACATGACGTTCCTCACATCGGCAAAGTCCAGGTTGATGAGACCAGGAATGATGATCAGATCAGAAATGCCTTTCACCGCATGGTAGAGGATGTCGTCCGCCTTTTTGAAGGCCTCCAAGAGCGACAGGTTTTTCCCCCCCAGGCTGAGGAGCCTCTGGTTCGGCACCGTGATCAGGGTGTCAACGATGTTCCTCAGGGCGGTGATGCCGTCTTCCGCCTGTAGGTTGCGCCTCTTTCCTTCAAATTGGAAAGGCTTGGTGACGACGGCGATGGTGAGCGTTCCCATCTCCTTGGCTATTTCCGCCACGATCGGCGCCCCGCCCGTGCCGGTGCCGCCCCCCAGGCCGGCCGTGACGAACACCATATCCGCCCCCTCAAGGTATTCCCTAAGCAGATCCCTGGTCTCCATGGCCGCCTTTTTTCCGACGCTGGGGTCTGAACCCGCGCCCAGTCCTTTCGTTATCTCGGCGCCGAGCTGGATCTTGATCGGTGCGCTGGATGCACGCAGCGCCTGGGCGTCCGTATTGGCCGTGATAAAATCAACCCCCTTCAGGTCATACGAAATCATGGTGTTTACGGCGTTTCCGCCGCCCCCGCCGATACCGATCACTTTGATTTTTGCCGAACTCATGGTAGCCGGATCAGGTAATTCAAACATAGCCCTTCCTCCCTTTTAAAAGAATTCTATGAACCACTTTTTTATGTCTTTTATTATGTTGGTGAATATGTTCCCCTCACTTTTCCTGATTGCCTCCTTGGAGATGTTTTTGCTTCCATAGACCACCAGCCCCACGCCGGTGGCGTACATGGGACTGTTCACCACGTCGGACAACCCACCCACGCCGGCGGGACAACCTCTCCGGACGGGCATGTTGAAGATATGCTCGGCAAGTTCCGTCGTGCCGGACATAATGGCTGTTCCCCCCGTCAGGACGACGCCCGCCGCCAAGATATCTTCAAACCCTGATTTTATGATTTCCCGGTAGGCCAGATTCAGGATCTCTTCCATGCGCGGTTCGATGATCCGTCCCAGTATCTGGCGGGACACTTCACGCGGCTCCCTTCCCCCCACGCTGGGCACCTCGATTGTTTCGTCCTTCGGTATCATGGGGCTGTAAGCGCAGCCGTATTTTATTTTTATTTTCTCCGCCTCCGCGATCGGCGTTCGCAATCCCGTTGCGATATCGCCGGTCAGGTAGTTGCCGCCCACGGGGAGCACCGCCGTATGTTTTATGCTTCCTTCGGAAAATACGGCGATATCTGTGGTTCCTCCCCCGATGTCCATGAGCGCCACCCCCAGATCTTTTTCATCTTCGCTGAGAATAGCCTCGCTCGATGCCAACTGTTCCAGGACAATGTCGTTCACGTCCAATCCCACTCGATTGACCGATTTCACGATATTCTGCACCGAGGTGACGGCGCCGGTGACAATGTGGACCTTTGCCTCGAGGCGGACGCCGGACATGCCCACCGGATCTCTGATGCCGTCCTGCTCGTCCACTACATAGCTTTGCGGCAGCGTATGCAGGATTTCCCTGTCCAGGGGGATGGCGATGGCCTTTGCCGCTTCAATCGCCCGTTCCACATCGTCCTCATCGACTTCTCGTCCCTTGATGGCCACAATGCCGAGACTGTTCTGTCCTTTGATGTGTCCTCCGGCAATGCCGGCGTATACCGAACTGATCTCGCAGCCGGACATGTGTTCGGCTTCATCCACGGCTTTTCGCACCGCGTCCACCGTGCTTTCGATATTGACGACGACACCTTTTCTCAACCCTTCCGAAGGGCAGGAGCCGATACCGATAATGTCAATCCCCGTCTCCTTCACTTCCCCCACGATAGCGCAGATCTTGGTGGTTCCGATATCGAGTCCGACGATCACATTTCCTTTTTTCCCCATTGCCATTCACTCCTTGCACCTGTTTAAGTTTTGTATTCCTTTTCCCTGTCTCCCGTTCCCGCCGGTCTCGTTATGTTTTTCCTCTGGACGGTGATCTTTGTGGGGTCGCTGGCGTCTATGCGGAGGAATTTAGCCTCAGGATTTTTTCTCTCCAGATCGGCAAGGATCGGGCCCAGACGTTTAAGTTTGTTTTCGTAGCTGTCAAATCCGAGCAACAGACAGAGGCCATTGTCGGTAAAGAGAGAGAACCCGAAAACCTCATGGCAGTTTATCTCGGAAACATGGTTCATGGTCGGGAAAACGGTCGATGCGGCCAAGAACCGGAGGAACTCCAGTGATTTCTCCAACAGCCGGATGTTCGCGTTCCCTTCGTTGAAACAACCCGTCAGCACGGGAAGATCGGCGTCATCGCATGGCTCAAGCTTTTTGAATACGGTCCCTTCCGTATCCATCAGGAATAGATCATCGCGTTTCTTTACCAGGGCGGCGGCCGTCCTTTCGCGCACCACGATCACCAAGCGGTTCGGCAGTTCCCTGCCGATGTAAACTTTCCTGATCCAGGGGTTGGTCATGATCTTCCGGTTTATTGCCTCACTGTTTATGGCGAGGAGATTATGGGAGGGCCTGATTGAGGCAAGTGAAAGGATGTCTTTTTCCGTCAGTTCCTTGCAGCCCCTGACCACTGTTTCCCTGATCTGGAAATAGGGAAGGCTGATGACACAGTTGTAACCGTAAATCATTGCCACGCCGAGCGTAAGAATGATACCCGCCAGCAGAACAGCCTTCAGGCACTCGCGGGTCGTGTTCTTCAGCCGCCGCCGCAGTCGGTATTTTTTGGTCTCGAACGTGGATTTAAGATTTGTTGCTTTCATTCACCGGTCCCGATTATCCTGACCTCCGGTTCGAGGTCAATGCCCCGTTCCCCCTTGACTTTTTTTATAACCAGGTCAATCAGGGCAACAATATCCACAGCTTTTGCGTGCCCCAGGTTGACAATGAAATTCGCGTGCTTTTCCGATATCTGCGCATCGCCGATGCGGACGCCTTTGAGCCCCAGTTCTTCGATGATACGACCTGCCGGAATGCCTGGGGGGTTCTTGAATATGGAGCCGGCATTTCGGTATTCAAGGGGGTGTTTTTCCCTGCGTGCCTGTAGAATGCCGGCCACCTGTTCTTCCACCGCCGTTTTTTCCCCTTTTTTCAGCAGGAACGACGCACCGGTTATGATGCTGTCTTCCGGAAGGTCGAGGCTCCGGTATGCAAACGTAAGACTTTCCCTTTTCATTTCAAGGGGTTCTCCTCCCCGGGTTATCAGTCTGATTGTCTCAAGGACATCCTTTATTTCCCGTCCGTGGGCGCCGGCATTCATTCTGACGGCCCCGCCGACACTCCCCGGGATGCCCGTGCAGAACTCCATACCCGTGAGCGCTTCCCGCAGCGACAGAGCAACGAGCTCGGAGAGGGAAGCCCCCGCCTCCGCCCGGAGGGAAACGGCGCCGCGGCTTTTTTCGGACATCTCTATATTGCGGAGGCCTTTCAGGGAGATCACCGCTCCCCGGTAACCCGAATCCATGACGATCAGATTCGTCCAGTTTCCTACGGGAAGAAACGGTATTTCCCGCTCCCGTAAATATGCCACCGTCTTTATGACCTCTTCCGTGTTTTCGGGGAAGATCATGATGTCGGTCCTGCCGCCTACCCCCATTGAGGTATAGCGATCCAGGGATTCATCAAACACCACCTTCCCTGCCGGGAGGAGTTTCCGCAGTGTTCTTTTTACTTCATCCTTGTCCATCTGCGTATCCATAACGAGAGAGCGTCAAGATTGGATTTACACGCGCTCAAAAATCTTTTTCGACCATGCATCGTCTCGCTTCGCTGCAAAGGCAAAACTCGCGCTTGCGAGCTCAAACCTTGCCTTTGCGGACGCTCTACTGCGACGGCATGGTACTGAAAAATATTTAATTTGCGCATTCGTAAATCCAATCTTCACTCTTTTTCGAAGGTCTCAATGAAGGCGGCCTGTCCTCATTCCGCCCCCCGTTCCTTCAGCCTTTTCAGAAATTCCTCGCCCACCTTCCATACGTTTCCCGCCCCCAGGGTTATGACCACATCCGAAGGGTTCACCGTGGCCAGGAGGTGCGCCACGATTGCACCGAAATCCGGCAGATGCCGCACGTCCCGGTGGCCGTTGTTTTTGATGCCTTTGCACAGGCGCGCGGCATCAATGCCCCGTATCGGTTCTTCGCTGGCGGCATAGATGTCCGTGAGAATCAGCGCATCTGCCTGGGAAAAGGCGCTCAGGAATTCATTGAAGAGCGCCTTGGTGCGGGTATAGCGGTGCGGCTGGAAGACGACGACGATTTTCCCCTGCCAGGCCTGCCTCGCCGCGGCAAGGGTCGCTTTGATCTCCGTCGGATGATGACCGTAATCATCAATCACGGTAATGCCGCCTGTGCGTCCTTTGACTTCCAGCCTGCGGTGGACACCGGTAAAAAGTTCAAGGCCGGCCTTTATGGATGAGAAATCCAGATCCAACTCGCGGGCTACGGCAATCGCGGCCATGGCGTTATAGATATTGAACAGGCCGGGAACGTTCAAGCGGATGGCGCCCACGAGGTCATCCCGCTCATAGAGGGAAAAACCCGATGACGATCCGGAAAAGGTTATTTCCGTCGCCCGGTAGTCGGCCGGGTGGTCAATGCCGTAAGTAACGGTTTTTCTCTTTATCTGCGGCAGGATGTCCCGCACGTTTTCATCATCGGCGCACAATATCGTGGAACCATAGAACGGCACAATATTGGCAAACTGCAGAAACGCCTTTTTGATATCAGTGATGTCGCGGTAATAGTCCAGGTGTTCGCGGTCCACGTTGGTAATCACGGCGAGGGAGGGGCTCAATTTGAGGAATGAGCCGTCACTCTCGTCCGCTTCCGCCACGATGAAATCGCCGTCCCCCATTTTTGCATTGCTCCCGATATTGGCCAGTTTGCCGCCGATCACCATGGTGGGATCGAGCCCGGCGTGGCCGAGCACCGTGGATATCATGGACGTCGTGGTCGTTTTCCCGTGACTGCCGGAGATCGCTATGGAAAACTTCATTTTCAGCAATTCAGCGAGCATTTCCGCCCTCGGGATGACGGGAATGTTTCTCCTATGCGCCTCCTGAACTTCGGGATTATCGGTCTTGACGGCTGTGGACGTGACCACCACATCGGCGTCGGTAAGGTGCGAGGCTTCATGACCCGTAAAAATGGCGGCGCCGAGGGACTTCAGCCGCATCGTTATGTCGGACGTGTTCAGATCCGAACCGCTGATGGTATAGCCCAGGTTGAGAAGTACCTCGGCGATGCCGCTCATGCCGATGCCGCCGATGCCGACAAAATGAATGCGCTTCACTTTCCGGTGCATGCTGTCTGTTTTTCTGCGTTCTTTCATACCAATCCTAACCCCGATAAACGGGATAAGTGCGTTAACGAAATTATTTTCTGCCAGAAAAATGTAGAAAATAATTTCTAACTTACTAAATTTGGCGCCTGTTCATGAGGCAACCAGCGCCAGGCAAGCATCCACAATGTCTGCTGCCGCGCGGTGGTTGCCCAGGGAAGCCGACCTGGCCTCCATGTCCATGATAAGTTCCGGGTGGTTATACAGACGCCGGATGACAAAAGCCAGTTCTTTGCCGCCCAAATTCTTTTCCGCGATTATCTCCGCCGCCCCCGCCTTTACCAGGATACCGGCGTTTTTCGTCTGGTGATCATTTACGGCAAAGGGGAAGGGGATGAGAACGGAGGCCTTTCCCATGGCCGTTATTTCCGCGATCGAGGTGGCGCCCGCCCGGCAGATAACCAGGTCTGCCGCACGGTAGGCGGATGACATATCCCCAATGAAGGGCAAAACGTGTGCTTCAAAGTTCCGTGCCTGATACGTGTCTGATACGTATTGCAGATCCTTCTCGCCTGTCTGGTGGATTATTTTGAGCCTCGATTTCATGTCTTCCAGGTGGGGCAGCGCTTCCGCAACGGCCTTGTTGATAGCATGGGCGCCCTGACTGCCGCCGAAAACCAGAATCGTAAAGTGTTCCCGGCTCCGCGTAAAGGCGGCGGGCGACCCGGAGGCATGATGGCGGTCAGCCGCCGCGTTGTTGCCGTTTCCTTTGAGGAACGCAGCCCGTACGGGATTTCCGGAAACAGAGGTTTTCCTTTCTGAAAACGACATTGCCGTTTCAGGAAAGGTCAGAAATATCCGGTCAACCAGCTTTCCCAGGATCCTGTTCGTGATGCCGGGTATGGCGTTTTGTTCCGCGATAGCGGTTTTGATTCCCAGAAAACTCGCGGCCAGCAGTACCGGCCCGGAAGCATATCCGCCGACGCCGAATACGATGTCCGGACGAAAAGCACGGATAATTCTCACGGCCTGCCCGATGCTGCGGGGTATTTTGAGAAGCGCTTCTATGGTTTTCATCCGTCCTTTGCCCTTTATTCCCTCCACGTCAATGGTGCGGAGGTCAAATCCGCTGTCCTTGAGGATTTTCTTTTCCAGCCCTCGTTCGCTTCCCACAAACAGCACCACGTTCTCACTGTTTCTCGTCAGGAATTCCTCCGCCACCGCGATACCGGGAAAGAGGTGGCCACCCGTGCCGCCCCCCGCAATGATCATCTTCACGTTTCGCTCCTTGCTGGTATTGCCGTGGTTGTACCGCAAACTGCGTTACAACCGGTGACACAGGCAGTTTCCTCTTTTATTTCACGTCTGGTACGAAGAAATATTCATAAGTATCCCCACTGCCGCGAGGCTCATGATCAGCGACGTTCCGCCGTAGCTGAGAAAGGGCAGTGCCAGTCCTTTCAGGGGGATAAGCCCCATTACCCCCGCAATATTAATGAATGCTTCCAAAGCAATGATCATCGTAAGGCCTGCCGCCAGAAGCGTGCCGAAGAGATCGGGAGCCTTCAGGGAAATGATGAATCCCCGGAGAACAAAAAGGGTAAAAAGGAAAATGATGACCCCCACCCCGATAAAGCCGCTCTCTTCGGCGATAATCGCCAGGATGAAGTCGGTATGCGGTTCCGGGAGATAGAAAAGTTTCTGCATGCCGTCACCAATTCCCACGCCGAACGTACCGCCCGAACCGAAGGAGAGGAGCGACTGAATGATCTGAAATCCCGTGTTGCGGGGGTCCTTCCAGGGGTCCAGAAAACTTATGAGTCTTTGCCAGCGGTAACTCTTATGAACGATAAGCCAGACGGCAGCGGGGGCAAAGGCGGCGGCCAGCGCCGCAAGATGCAATAGGCGCGTTCCTGAGAGATACAACATCAGCATTAGGATTATGGCGATGATCACCGATGTGCCGAAATCAGGTTCTAAGAGAATGGGTATCACGATCACCAGGGTTATGGAGAGGGGTATGAGTATCCCCTGACTAAATTCCCTCAGGTGCTGTGTTTTTTTCGACAGGAAATGAGCAAGAAAGAGTACCATGGCTATCTTTACCATTTCCGTCACCTGGAACGAAAAAATGCCCGTGTTCAGCCAGCGGGTGGCCCCCCCGGCCTTAACGCCGATTCCGGGGACGAACAGCAGACAGAGCAAAAATACAGAAATGACAATGCCCGCGTATGCGAGTTTCCTCAGCTTTCGGTAAGAAATCTTCGTCAGGAAAACCATGATGCCCATGCCCAAGAATACGAAGAAAATCTGTTTTTTGAGAAAATACTGTCCGTCCCTGAACTTTTCCATCGCCATAATGGAGCTGGAACTATAGATCATGACGGTGCCCACGGTTACGAGGATAAGGGTGGCCATGAGCAAGATGATATCAGGTCTCTTTTCCGCCGGTGCAAAACTGTTCATGATATCAGGTCCCTCACCCTATCTTTAAAAAACCGTCCCCGTGCCTTGTAATCGGTAAATTCGTCAAAGCTTGCACATCCCGGGGAAAGCAAAATAATGTCCCCGGGAGAGGCTTTTGTATGGGCGATCCTGACGGCGTCTCCGAGGGTTGCCGACAGGGTAGTGCTGACCGTTTTGCCGAGCACCCGGTGAATCTTCTCCCTCGCTTCACCAAAAAGCACCAATGCTTTGACCTTCTTTTCCACGAGTGGGGAAAGCGCCTGAAAATCCCCCTCCTTATCCCTGCCCCCCATGAGCAGGACAATGGGCGCCGAAAAAGTTTCCAGCGCCCGTACGACTGCGTCCACATTCGTTCCTTTGGAGTCGTCATAGAACGTGATGCCGTTTTTTTCACCGGCAAATTCTATCCGGTGCGGCAGTCCCCGGAAATTGGCGACCGTTGCGATAATGTCCGCGGGTTCGCAACCGCTCTCTCGTGCGGCAAGGATTGTAGCCATAACGTTTTCAAGATTGTGCTTTCCGGGAATCTTTACCATATCCACGGGGTATTCCTCTCTCATGCCGGGGGAACCTACGGCGACCAGTGTTTCGTGGTTAAGGAATATCCCCTCCTCCACCTTCCGTGAAGAACTAAAATATTTCACCCGCGCGGTGAGGCGTTTTGCAAGCGTCTGCGAAGAGGGTTCATCGGCATTGAGAATGGCAAAATCCGTTCCCGTCTGGTTTGCAAATATCCGTTCCTTTGTCCGCCGGTAGGCCTCAAAGCTGCCGTGGTAGTTGACATGATCGCAGGTGGTGTTCAAAAGCACGGAGATAATGGGGTGGAACTGTTCCGTCCACTGCAACTGGAAACTGCTTACCTCCACCACCGCGTAGTCGTCAGTCTGGATGCCTCCAACGTACCCGATCAGGGGGTCCCCAATGTTTCCCCCCACAAATACTTTTTTCCCACACCCCTTGAGGAGGTCGCCGATCAGTGTCGTAGTCGTTGTCTTCCCGTTGGTGCCCGTGATGGCAATCAGGGGAATCGCTAAGAACCGAAAGGCCAGTTCTATCTCGCTCACAATGGGTATATTCCTCTTCACGGCTTCCCTGAGAATGGAATTGAACGGCGGTACGCCGGGTGAAGGAACGACCAGGTCAACCCCGGACAGACAGCCCGTCTCGTATTCCCTGACTTCCACGTCATTGCGCAGCCCGGCTGGCTCCCGGAGGGAATCTTCCAGGGCTTGCCGGGGCTTTTCGTCGGTAACGATGATCCGGACGTTACGCCCCGCGAGGAAGCGGGCCGTAACAAATCCCGTCTTCCCCATGCCGATGATCAGTACGTTTCTTCCTGCCAGTTCCATCCTGATTCCCTTTAGCGTAACTTCAAGGTACTGATGGCCACCAGCGCCAGCAGAATAGAGATGATCCAGAACCGGACGATAACTTTCGGTTCGGCCCATCCCTTGAGTTCAAAGTGGTGGTGGATCGGGGCCATCCGGAAAATGCGCCTACCGTGGGATACCTTGAACCAACCTACCTGAAAAATGACGGAAAACGTTTCCACAACGAATATGCCCCCCACGATCGCCAGCAGTATCTCCTGTTTTGTGATGACGGCGATTGTGCCGAGGGCGCCGCCCAAAGACAGCGACCCCACGTCGCCCATAAAGACCTGGGCGGGGTAGGTGTTGTACCAGAGGAACCCGATTCCGGCTCCCACGATGGCTCCACAGAAAATGGCGAGCTCGCCCGTCCCCGCCACGTAGGGGATCTGCAGGTATCCGGCGATTTTGATGTTGCCGGCAAAATAGGCGAAGAGCAGGTAGGTCATGAAGCAGGTTATTGCCGGGCCGATGGCCAGGCCGTCCAGGCCGTCCGTGAGATTGACCGCATTTGCCGCTCCCACGATAATGAACGTGGACAGGATCACGTATCCCCAGCCCAGATCGGGAAGTACGGTTTTGAAAAACGGTATCGTTACATGGGACGTAAAGCCGGGTTTCAGGTACAGGACGATGCTGATGAAGAGGGCGATAATGATTTCTCCGGCGAGCCTGATTTTACCGGGGACGCCTTGGCTGTTCTGGCCCGTCAGTTTCCGGTAGTCGTCCATGAACCCGATGAGGCCGTATCCCACAGTGACCATGATGACGAACCAGATATAATTCACCGTCAGGTTAGCCCAGAGAAGGGTGGAAATGACCACGGCGAAGATGATCAGAACCCCGCCCATCGTGGGGGTTCCTTTCTTGGCAAGATGGGAATCGGGGCCATCTTCCCGAATGGGCTGACCGATATGCATGGCCTGGAGTTTCCGGATCAGCCAGGGGCCCATGGCGAAACAGATGACCAACGCCGTGATCGTGGCGTAGATCGTCCGGAACGTTATATAACGAAATACGTTAAAGTATGAATATTCGGTGTGCAGCGGATATAAAAGATGATAGAGCACTTAACAGTCCTTAATTATATGTCGTTGTTTGCCGTCCGCCTTCTTCTACCCCGAAGGTGTTCAGTATTCCTTGTACGAATATTTCCATCTGCGTCTTTCTTGATCCTTTAACCAGGATCCAGTCGCCTTTCTTGAGCCGGGAGCTGAGGAGCGACAAAACATCGCCGGGAGTTTCCGGGAAAAATAACCGATCTTTCGCCATTCCGTTTTTTATGGCCCCTCTCGCGGTTGTCCGGGCAAAAGAGCCTTTGAGGAAAAGCGCGCTTATCCCGGTATCCGCCATAAACATGCCGCTTTCTTCATGCAACTCCTCGGCACGATCGCCCAGTTCCAGCATGTCGCCCAAGATAATCGTGCTTTCATGTCCCCCTTTCAGGTTTCCCAGTGTTTTAACGGCTTCTCTGAGGGAAGAGGGGTTTGCATTGTAGGTGTCATCAATAAGAAAAGCGCCGTTTTTTAAACGATATATCTCCATGCGGCCGTGAACAGCCTTGAATGCCGAAAGACCGCGGCAGATTTCTGCGTTTCCGAAGCCTGCCGCCCAGGACATGGCCGCGGCGGCAAGCGCGTTGTAGATATTGTGTTCACCCACGGTCCGCATGGCGATCTCTTCCCTGGCATTTCCTATTTTCAGGACGAAACGGACGCCCTCCTCTCCCCTGTTTGTAATTTTTTCCGCGGTGATATCCGCGTCGTTATTGATTCCGAATGTTACCCGCTTTCCCCGCCATACCTTTTCCAGAAATATCAACTCCCCATCATCGCGGTTTATTACGGCAACGCCGCCCGGGTCCATGTTTCGGAACAGGTCGCTTTTTTCTTCCCTGACCGCCTCGATGGATTTGAAGCCTTCCAGATGGGCGGCGCCGATGTTGGTTATGATCCCCACATCGGGCGCGGCTATCCGTGTCAGTCGGGCGATTTCTCCCCGGGTATTTGTCCCCAACTCCAGGATGGCCGCCGCATGCCCTTCGTTGAGCCGGAAGAGGGTGAGCGGGAGCCCCACGAGATTGTTGAAGTTACCCCGTGTGCTGAGGGTATTTTTCTTGATTCCCATAATCCCCGCCGCCATTTCCTTGGTTGTTGTCTTTCCCGAACTTCCCGTGATGGCAATCACGGATACGGGAAACTTTTTTCTCCAGAAATGCGCTATATCCCCCAGCGCCGTCAGGGTGTCCTTCACGAGTATGACCGTCGTCCCCCCGGGATCGGCGCCCAATTTATGTTCCGAGCCACGTTGTACCAGGACGCCGGCCGCTCCTTCTTTGATTGCCGCGGCGAGAAAAGCATGGCCGTCGAATCGTTCCCCTATTAAAGGGATGAACAGCTTTCCCCGTGCCGGTTCCCGTGAGTCGGTGGAGATGCCGTTGAATATCGTGTTCTCGCTGCCTCGGAGCAGGGCACCTCCTGTGGCCTGAATGACTTCTCGTCCGGACAGCAGAGGAGAGGAATTCAATTCCACGTTCCCTTTCCCTTCATTGCCTGCAGGGCTCCCCTGGCGACCAGCCGGTCGTCGAAGGGGATCTTTTTCATGCCCATGATCTGGTAGTTTTCATGACCCTTTCCGGCGATCAGGATAATGTCGTCGGCATCGGCAACGGTTACCGCCGCCCCGACGGCTGCCGCCCGGTCGGGTATTACCGCATAACACTTTTTGTCCCTGTTTTTGACCAGGTCTTCGGGACGGACCTTCTCCCGCGCAAGAGGCTGAATCCCCCGCTCAATTTCAGAGATAATCATAAGCGGGTCCTCCGTCCTCGGATTATCGGATGTTATGATCGTCATGTCGCTCATGCTTGCCGCAGCCTCGCCCATCAGGGGTCTTTTCCCGCGGTCCCTGTCTCCCCCGCAGCCGAAAACGGTTATGATCTTCCCCCGTTTGAACTCCCACAGGTTTTGCAGCACTTTTTTGAGAGCATCGTCCGTGTGGGCATAATCCACAAAGACGGCGGGTTCTCCCTCCGAACTTACTTTTTCCAGGCGGCCCGGTACATTATGCAGATTCCTGATACCCTCCCGTATGTGAAGGTCGGATATATCGAGGGAAAAGGCGGCTCCTGCCGCGGCCAGAATGTTGTACAGGTTGAACTTTCCGATGAGGGGGGAAACAATGGCGAGGGAGCGTTCCCCCGCGCGGATATTCGCCCTGATTCCCTCCAGGGAAAGGCTGAAAGACTCCGCCGCGATATCGCACCGGCTTTCTATCCCGTAGGTAAGAGCCGCGGTCCCCATTTTGTCCAGCAGTTTCCGCCCCCAGGGATCATCCCCGTTTACAATCATCTTGTGTTCTCCCGGTTTTTTCCCGGCGGGAAGGACCTCCTCGAAAAATCGCTTTTTTGCCCGGAAGTAATTTTCCATGTTGCCGTGGTAATCCAGGTGATCCTGCGAGAGGTTGGTAAAGATACCCCGATCGAAAGCGCAGTCGTCAATTCTTCTTAAGTCCACGGCATGCGAGGAAACCTCGGCCACAACGTGGCTGATCCCGCTCTCCAGCATTTTCCCGAATACCCTCTGCATCTCAAAGGATTCAGGGGTTGTATTCGGGGCGGGAAAGACCTGGCCATCGTACCGGTAGTTGACCGTTCCCAGTATGCCCACGCTGAATCCTGCCGCCCTTAAAATGGCCTCCAGAAGATAGGTTACGGTGGTCTTGCCGTTGGTGCCGGTAACGCCGATAAGACAGAGACGGGAAGAGGGATGGTGGTAAAAATTTTTTCCCAAAACACCGAGTGCCCGGCGGCTATCAGTTACTTTGATGGCTGTTACACCGGGGGCGGGAATATACTCTTTTTCATGGATGATAAATCGCGCTCCCCGATTAAGGGCTTCTCCTATGTAATTGTGGCCGTCGGACTGCAAGCCGGTAATCGCCACAAACAGGGAATTTTTGTCACATTTTCTTGAGTCATAGCAAATGGAAGAGACATCGCCCGAAAACTCACCGGTTACCTGAAGAACATTTATGTTTTCCATCACCTCTGACAGGTTCACAGGGCCCTCTTTACTGCATGTTCCCCGGCGGCAAGCTTCCTCTGCAGGAACGGCCGCCCTCCGGCACTGTTGTGAACTGGCACGCTTTTAATCATTACTGCTGAAGGTGACACTGCAGGATCGGCGATCCTCTATCGGCGCACCCGGCATTGGATTCTGATGCACCGCCCAGCCACTCCCCATCGTTTTGACTTCCAGTCCCCTTTCTTTTGCTTTCTTCAGGACTTCTCTGATGGTCAGCCCCTTGAAGTCCGGTATTTGTGATTCATCGGCGTCGCTCGGCGTCCCATCGGCGATCATCTCCGGCGCGACCACAAGCTTCAATTTTACCTCGTTTTCCAATTTTTCTTCCTCCAGGACGGGGAAGGAATTTTCTCTCAGGTTGGTTTTGAAACAGGTGAGAATCTGTTCGCCGATGTTTTTGAAAACGGGCGCCGCCGCCATTCCTCCCCACTTGTCTCTCTGTGGCTCATCGAGGATAACCAGGATGGCAATCTGGGGATCGTTGGCGGGGAAGAAGCCCATGAAGGACGTCCTGACCCGTTCAGACGAGTAGACATGCCTGGCGAAATCGAATTTCTGTGAGGTGCCTGTTTTGCCGGCTACAGCCACATTCACGATTTTGGCCTTCTTGCCTGTACCGTCGTCTGCTCCCACCACGTCGGTAAGGATCGCCGTGATCCTTTTTGCCGTTGCCGGCGATATGACCCTCCGGACGATGGTGGGAGAATTTGCCTTTGTAATTTCTCCCCGTTTGTTTACCATGCCCCTGACTACATAGGGTTTCATCAGGACACCCTTATTCGCGATAGCGGACAGCGCCGTTATCAGCTGAATGGCGGTGACGGAAATGCCCTGGCCGAAAGCGATGGTCGCAGCATCAACTCTCGTCCATTTTTGAACCGGTCTCAGGAGCCCCGGGGATTCTCCCGGCAGATCTATTTCCGTTCTCGATCCGAAGCCGAAATTTTTTATGTATTGGTAAAATTTCCCCCTGCCCAGTCTCTCTGCAATTTTAACGGAACCGATATTGCTCGAGTATTTGATGATATCGTGAAAAGAGAGCGTCCCATGTTTCGCCCTGTTTGCCTCGTGGATTGTTCTGTCCCCCACGATATAGTTTCCGTTCTCACAATAAAACCGGTCCGTTTCTTTTGCGACACCTTCCTCGATGGCCGCCGCCGCCATAAAGGGTTTAAAGGTTGAGCCGGGGTCGAAACAGTCGGTGATGGCCTTGTTTTTTCCCCTCTCGGTGCCGTAAGCCGTAAAGTTGTTGGGGTCGAAGGCCATTTCATTGGCTATGGCAAGTATCTCGCCCGTCTTGGGATCCATGACAATGGCGAAGCCACCCTTGGCGCTTTTCGCCCTGACGGCCTCTTTCAAGTGGGATTCCACGAGGAACTGGATGCGGCTGTCAATGGTTAAAATAAGATTTGCACTTTCATCCCCCTGTCTCAGGGATGCCGTATTGATCCGGGGAGAAAGGCGTTTCCCTTTGGCGTCTCGTGTCCATACCAGTTTTTCCGGAGTGCTTTTAAGGTAGCGGTCATACCGTGCCTCCAGACCCTCCAACCCGGAGGAATCGGTGCCCACGAATCCGAGCAGATGTCCGGCCAGTTCCCCGTTGGGGTAAAATCGTTTCGGTTCTTTTACCAGGAAAAGGCCATCAATATTAAGGGCTTCTATACTGGACGCCTCCTCGGGAGGGATCCTTCTGGCGAGCCAGCAGAAATTTTTGGATCCCGAAAGTTTTTGCATGATCCTTTCTTTGTCGGTGTTCAAGGCCGGTGCAACCCTGTCTGCCACTTCACGGGGATCGGCGATTTTCGAAGGATCGGCACAGACGGAATCAACCATGACGGTGGCGGCGAGTTTTTCTCCGTTACGGTCAAAGATGATGCCTCGTTCCGGTTGAAGCTGCAGCGTTTTTGTGTGTTGGATCTCCGCGATGCTTTTCAGGGTTTTCCCGGAGAGGATCTGCAACTGCAGCGCCCGTGAGAGAAGGGCAATAAAAAGCACCAGAAAAAACACCAACAGGGTAACGATCCTGAATCTGAGCCATTTTTTTGGTTCGCTGGGCATGATTCCCCTCCTGCCTATGGTGATCCAGGGGTCGGAATAGCGCGGAAATACAGCGATTCGTCTATTGTTCCCGGCATTTTTTCTTTCCCACCCCCACCGTGCCGGATAAGACCAGTTTATTTTACCAGGATAACCTGGTCCCGCTCCGGATAGATCATTTGCAGGTTCTCTCTGGCGATTGCCTCGATGCGCTGGGGCGATTTCAGTGTTGCATATTCCACCTTCAGCTTCCGCTGCTCTTCCAGCAACTGTTCTTTTCTACTTGTTTCGGCGGCAATCTGATATTCCAGTTCCGTCATGTGGATGTGCGACCAGACATAGATCAAGGCTACGGCCATAAGTACAAACGTGACGAAGAGGAACGATGAATAATGTAAGGCCGCAATCTCCTTTTCACTGTCCGGGGCATTTTGTTTTAAAACGTCAGCAATGGACATGGCTCTAAATCCTTTCTGCCGTTCTGAGTCTGGCGCTCCGTGCCCGTGGATTGGCGGTGATTTCATTGGTGCCGGGCCTAACAGGTTTTCTCGTCAATACCTTCAACGTGGGTTTGGCGTTACAGACGCACAGGGGAAAATCAGGGGGACAGGTACAGCCCCCTCCCCGTGAACTGAACGCATTCTTAACAATTCTGTCTTCGAGTGAATGAAAGGAGATGATGGAGAAGCGGCCGGACCTCCGGAGGATTTTCGTGCCGCTTTCTATTGCCCGCTCCAGGCAGGAAAGCTCTCTGTTTACCGCTATCCTGATAGCCTGAAATGTTTTGGTGGCCGGATGTATCCTCCCATGCCAGAGTTTGCGGGGCAGGCTTTTGGCGATGAGGGCGGCGAGTTCGGCCGTTGTCCTGATGGGCGCCGTCTTCCTCTGCGCTGAGACAAGCCTGGCGATTCTCCGGGCCATAGGCTCTTCGCCGTAATCTTTGATTACCTGTTCCAGTTCGCTTTCGGATGCGGTATTGATAAAATCGTAGGCTGAGAAACGCTGACGCACGTCCATGCGCATGTCGAGCGGCGCGTCTATCTGAAAACTAAAGCCTCGTTCCGCCGTCTGCAACTGGTGGGAAGAAACCCCCAGGTCAAGCAGTATGCCGTCAACTTTTTTCATCCCTAATTGAGTCAGTATGGTATCCATATCCGCAAAGTTGCCCTTGACGAGCATTTTCCTGTTGCCGAATGATTTTAAGCGTTCCCCGGATTCACGGATTGCTTCTTCGTCCATGTCAATCCCTATCAGGAGACCGTTCGGTGCGGTTTCCCGGAGAATCTCTGAGGCGTGTCCGCCGCCTCCCACGGTTCCATCCACGTAAATTCCGCCCGCTTGAAGGTTCAGGAGCGCAATCACTTCTTTGAGCATGACCGGTTCGTGGAAGGCAGACATTACAGCCCTTATATTCCCAAATCAGCCATATACTTGCTGAAGCTGTCAAGATCGCTGCCCGTTTTCTGCATCTCCGCTTCGAAGCGATCCTTACTCCAGATTTCGATTACTTTTATCATTCCTGCCAGAACGAGATCTTTTTCCAGTTTGGCGTATTCCCTCAGATTGGGCGGTACAAGCACTCTTCCTTGGCTGTCCAGTGCACAGTCGACGGCGCCGGACATAAAGAAGCGCTGAAAAGCCCGCACTTCCTTTCTCAAAAGGGACTGGTGGCTTACTTTTTCTTCAATGACGCGCCATTCATCGTAGGGGAAGACCATCAGGTAATTGTCCCAGTTGGTGATGACTAAGCGGTTGTCGTATTTCTCCGCAAAGACCTCACGCAACTTGGACGGAAAAATGATTCGCCCCTTGTCGTCTATCGTGTGATGATACTGTCCCCGAAAAACAGACATTTGGAATATCCCTCCACAATAATCCACTTTACTCCACGTGGGCATACTATAAAGAAGGGATATTGGGTTTGTCAAGTAAAAAAATAACTATTTTTTCTTATCAATTTGATATTTTAAGACCGCCCTATTGTGGGTGGAGAGGCTGGGAGAAAACTGGTGGGAACCATCATTTTTGGAGACGAAATAAAGATAATTGACGGGGGTGGGGTAAAGAGCGGCATAAAAAGAATCAATGCCGGGATTGGCAATGGGGCCTGGCGGCAGACCTTTTATCCGGTAGGTATTGTAAGGGGTGTTGCTCCTCAAGTCGTCTCTTGTTATCATTCCGGAAAATCGGCTAATATGGTAAACTGCCGTGGGATCGCTCTGAAGCTTCATCCCTCTTTTCAGGCGGTTATGAAAAACGGCGGAGATCAGGCTTTTTTCTTCCTTGTTGCCTGATTCCTTGCCGATGATCGAAGCCATGGTCACGAATTCCGTCAAGTTCATGCCTTTTTCTTGCGCTTTTTTTATCAGATCGGGGGTAATCTTTTCCCAGAACCTGTGCACCATGATTTTCATAATTTCCCGGGTTCCCATGGAGCGGTGGAGGAGGTAGGTATCGGGATAGAGGTAGCCTTCGATGCTGGGGGCTTTTATATCCAGGAAGGAGAGAAACTCCTGGTCGGCAGCAAGGGCAAAGAACTCTTTTTCTTTTATCAGCTTGAAGGAAGCAAGTCGGGAGGCGATCTCCTTTGCCGAAAAGTCTTCCGGGATGGTGACCCGGTACTCCTTGATCTCGCCCCGGACCAGTTTATCGAGGATTTGTATGGGAGACATAGTGGTTGTCAGTTCGTATTCCCCTGCCCGGACGTGCCGGGCCGCTTTTCTTATCACGGCCAGGACAGAGAAAAAGGGCCTGTTTTTTACGAGTCCGTGCTGTGCGAGGATTTCCACGATGCGCAGGAAACTTGCCCCCTTGGAAATCTCGACCATGACTACCCGGGGAGCGCCGCCGACGGGGCTCCCCGCATAGTTTGAAAAAAATAAGGCCAGAAAAAGAAAAGCGGTCGTGACCGCTAGGATGATGAGCGTTTTGTTTGTTTTGATCAGTTTTTTCATTTACCCGTCTCCCGGTGTGTCGGATGCCCCCGGTCTTTTTCGTGAATCAAGGTATCCTTGGAGAATCAATGTGGCAGCAAGCCGGTCTACCATGTTTTTTCTCTTTTCCCGGCGCATGCCGGCCTCTCTGAGTATGCCGTCCGCTTCCCGGGTGCTGAGGGTTTCATCCCACCTGATTACGGGAAGGGCGAAAGCGGACGCCAGACGAGAGGTGAAACGGCTGACTTTCTCGCACTGAATACCTTCTGTACCGTCAAGCCTGACTGGATAACCGATAACGATTTTTTCCACGCCATAGCTTCGTATCAGTTCGCTTATTGCCTCTATGTCCTGATTGCGATTCTTCCGGATGATGGTGGGAAGCCCCTGGGCAGTTATGCCCAGCTCGTCGCAGATTGCCACGCCGATTCTTTTGCTTCCGTAATCAAGACCAAGTATCCTCATGAGCGTCGGCACCAATTTTGAAAATACTATTACTAACATATTTTGTCTTTTTTTCCCAATGCTAAAATAATTCATAAAAACAGGCTTTTCTATTTCATAGAACAGGTGTATAAAGAAAACGGTATTCGTTGCTTACGCATATGCCGCCGAAGAAATTGGAAGAACTGTTACTCAAGACCCTTAAACCCTGTCCAACCGCTCTAACACAAGCTATCTAACTGGAAGAAGGCACTCCATGCTAAATAAGAAACGTGTCAATACTGGCGATATTATTATTGGCCGACCTCTGTCTCATGATGTTTATGATGCAGAAGGGGTTTTATTACTGCAAAGAGGTCAGATACTGGAATCGCAGAAACAGATTGATACCCTCCTCGCCCGAGGTTTGTATTTCATATTTAATGTTTTGCCGGCTCGAATTCAGAGTACAAAAGCCGAAAAATTGCACGATGCGACACCCTTTGGGCTGATAGATGATATATATTTTCAGCTGTCAACCCTTTGCAAGAGCCAGAATACAAAAGTCAATTTCCCATCCCGGGTCATCGATTTATGCAAACGCCTTCAGCAGGCCTGTCAAAAAGATGCAGATGCAGCATTGGGCGCCATATTTTTGAGCAAAGAACGTAAATATTCAATAATGCATCAAATTCATTGTGCACTTGTTCTCGAGATTTTCCTAAAGCATTTGGGGCGTTCTTCAGCAGAGCGTCTGCCGCTGCTGGCTGCCGGATTAACCATGAACATCACCATGATTGGATTGCAGGACGTTCTGTTTAACCAAAAAGGAGTGTTAACCGAGGGGCAGAGAGTTGAGGTAAAAAACCATCCCCATCGCGGCGTGGAATTATTGCGTTCGTATGGCGTTGCCGATGAGGCTTGGCTAACCACCGTGCTCCAACATCACGAATTTATAGATGGGAGCGGATATTCCCAGGGGCTGCGCGGTGATGATATTTGTCAAACTGCCCGTATGTTGATGCTGGCCGACATCTACTGCGCAAAACTTTTCCCGCGCGCCTACCGTGTGCCTCTACACCCCGATAGAGCTGCTCGAGAAATGTTTACGGGATCTCGTGGGCACTGCTTTGACATGGATCTATCCAAGCTTTTTATAAAAGAATTAGGACTTTTCCATCCCGGATCATTTGTTCGTTTAAGCAATGGCGAAATCGCCGTGGTTATCCGTCGAGGAGAAAAAATCCATCATCCTATCGTGTGTAGCGTGGTAAAAGCAGACGGTTCTCCTTATTTAGCGCCCAGACAACGTGACTGCTCCAAAGATGAATTTGCCATTACCGATAGCGTCGCTCCCAAAGACATAACCATTAACATAAATAAACGGCAATTATGGGGATATGATTAACCGCTCGCTCGGCATGCTCCGTGGCTTGCTGCGGGGTAAGCGATTAGCGGAAATGATGTCGCTTACAGGAGAAGGCCGGGAGATACTCGTAACTACTTCGCGGGATATTACATACGGTTATCAAGACAAATGCTTATCCTCGCCTCAGGACTGTTTATGGCTTTTTTTCAGTGATATCTTTTCTTTTCCATAACCGGTTTATCATATCTGATTCACGGATGAATGGCCGACTAAATGCAACATAATCTGTCAAACTCTCCACAACGATCCGTTCAGCAACCTGGTATGACCGAATGCCGCCCACCAGGATTAAAGGGGTCCTGATATTTTTTTGTATAATCGAGCTGCCTCTCGATAGTAGACCTCCGTATCTTCAGAGTGTGGAGCGCCGGGCCTGGCCGGAAAATATTTTCCGGCCAATTGCGTTTCTCCGCTTATTTCAATAGCATCGCTCCCTGCTTCTTCCAGAATCTGGCACACCTGGATCATTTCGACGGTATTCAAGCCCTTTTCCAGAAAATCATCCGCATTGATTTTAAGCATTACCGGGAAATGGTCACTCACACAGAGCCGGATACGCTCAAACACTTCCAGAAAAATGCGCGCCCGGTTTTCAATACAACCGCCATATTGGTCTTTTCGTTTGTTATAAAATGGAGACAGAAGCTAGCTCAAAAGGTAACCAGTGGAGTTGACCCGTTTTCGTGGACACTATATTCTTTGAGAAGGAGGTGTCCATATGGCAAAGTTCCATCCACCGTATCTCCCGGAGTTTCGCCGGCGCATGGTCGAGTTGGTGCGAGCCGGGAGGAGCCCAGAAGCGTTGTCCAGAGAGTTTGAACCCACGGCCCAGTCGATCCACAACTGGGTAGCCCCGGCGGATCGTGATGAAGGGAGGCGCAGCGACGGGTTGACGACTGAGGAACGGAAAGAGTTGCTCCGTTTACGTCGTGAGAACCGGCAACTGCGCATGGAGCGAGATATCCTGTCAAGGGCAGCGGCTTGGTTCGCCCGGGAGACTGGTTCGATCCCGGAGAGGTCTTCGGACTCGTGAAGGCGAGTCAGGGCATTTATCCGGTATCGTCTGTTGGGTGTCTCCTCCAACGGATATCATGCGTGGAAGAATCGAGCTCCTTCGGAGCGAGCGAAGACCGATGCGGTGCTGACAGCGCGGATTCGGGCGATACACAGCCGTTCCCGCCAGACCTATGGGATACCCCGAATCCATTTCGAATTGACCCGGGAGGGATTTCGGGTGGGTCGGAAGCGAGTGGCCCGCCTGATGCGGATAGCCGGATTACAGGACGTCAGCCGCCGCAAAGGGACCAGAACGACCATCCGCGGCACAGAGGCGCAGGCGATCCCGGATCTGGTGAAGCGGAACTTCCTGGCTGCCGCACCGAACCGATTGTGGGTAGCGGACATCACCTGCATCCCGACAGGGGCAGGTTTCCTCTATCTGGCTGCAGTGATGGACGCCTTTTCCCGCCGGATCGTGGGATGGGCGATGGAGACGACGCACCTCCGGACGGAACTGGCGCTGGAGGCATTGAACATGGCCCTGTGGCAACGCCGCCCCTCCGCGGTGATCCATCATTCCGATCAGGGATGCCAGTACACCTCGATCGCCTTCGGGAAGAGATGCAAAGAGGCCGATGTGAGGCCGTCTACCGGAACTGTCGGCGACTGCTTCGACAACGCCCTGTGTGAAAGCTTCTTTGCCACCCTGGAGTGCGAACTCCTCGACCGTCGCCGGTTCAAGACCCAGGCCGAGGCCAGAATGGCTGTCTTCGAGTTCATCGAAGCCTGGTACAACCCTCAGCGCCGTCACTCCGGGCTGGATTATTGTTCTCCTTGTGGAGTATGAAAAACAGTATGCCGTCGTTCAATGAAATCTCAAGCCGTCAACCGTCTACGAAACCGGGGTAACTCCAGTATTGGGCGTGTCTTGAATACTCCCCAAATCACAAAAATGCCTTTGGGGCAACTTTTCTAAAAAATGTATCATAGCGTTCCGCAATTTTGCTCCAACTATAACAGTTCGCGATTTCACGGCTTCTAATCCCCCACGCTGGCAATTGATTTCTGTTCTCCAAAACATTCAAAATCGCCCCAGCAAGTTTCTCTGGATTTCGATGTTCTACCAATAATCCACTTTGCCCGTGCTCAACAAATGCACGATTCCCAGGAAAATCGCTAGCAATGACAGGTAAGCCATAGGAAGCTGCCTCGATCATCGCCAAAGAAGATCCTTCTCGCGCTCCGTAAAACAAATATACATCCGAATCTAAATAATATTCGGATAGCTTGTCATACTCCACGCGGCCTAACATCTTAATATTAGCTTCAAGCGCGTTGTCCTGGAGCAGTCTCGCTATTTCCTCTTCCTTTGTCCCGTAGCCCACAATGTTAAACAAGAAATCGCTTCGCTTCTTCTTAACAATAGCCAATGCCAAAATTGTATCCAAAAAACCTTTTCGTAAGACAAGGCGGCCAATTGATAAAAAGACCAAGGGACTTTCGTTTCTCCCCGGAGTTGCGGTCTGTTCCGGAATTGTCGTTCCATTTGGTATGACTATGCGCTGCTCGTTTGAAACATACTTTTCGGCGACATCTTCCAGGCCTTCCAGGATTGTTACTCCTGCAGCATAATTGGTGGCGAGTTTAAATGGAATAACGAGATATTTGGCAATTGTTTGCATTGCTGACTCAATTCCAGGAAGATCCGCAGCATCAACAAAAACAATGTTTGGTATCCGGAGTATCTTCGAAATGAAGGTGGCAATTAAGCCGGTGGGAATTGCGAAAATCGAGAACATGATATCTGGCCTATTTCTGAGCAAATACCGAAATATCTTTGGAGCGCCAATCACAAAAAAACATACATGTTCAAGAAAAGAGGCATCGTGCGTTGTTTTTCGCATCGTGTTAAAATGAATAACTTTTACACCGTGTAGATATTCGCACCGCGGGAAATTCTTGCCTATTCCTGCTGTCAAAATCTCAACTTCATAACCCATTTTTAATAATTCCATTCCGATTTTTTCTGCGAAAACAGTTCCCCCGCAGAGAACCGGATAAAATTCGTGAATAATTAACGCAAGCTTCGTTTTTTTCATTTGTTTTTCACTGCTGAACCTGTCTATGGGGCGACGATTCTATATTAGAAATTCCTTATTAACATTAACGGTTGGCTTTCAGGCACATAAATCTGAAGGCCCATACATACATAGTGGTGTGTACGATCGGGAATGTATGTATTTACTATTGATGATTTTTACTCCATAATTATTAATTGGCTTGCGATTAAAATTAATGGCATATGGGACAAAAACCGTTACACCGGCATCATCCTTCGCATATGCTCGGGCAAGTGATTCGATGAAATTCGATCTCCAGTCACCCTCAAAGCGTTGGTAAGAATGGGTAATGATGCACCGCTTGATCATAGTTTGTCGTGCTCTATTATCAATTGATAAAATATCAGGAAAGGAGCTGGGTTAAAATATCTCGTTTTTTTGATAAGAATTTGTTCTTGGTGTGCCGAGTATATGAAAATAGCAATTGTGCGTCAAGAAAAAGTGACCACATATGGTTTTGATGATGGGCCTTTCCAGCGGTGTGGGGTGAGAAATTTTTCGGGTGATCTTTAGGGTGAAACTGGATTATGTTTTGGGGATTCCGTAGGAGAAAAAATAACCATCGCCAGGATGTAGTTTAGGCGGTCGCTATTTGTTGATAAAATATTGTTTGCTGGTCGATGAAACGGAGGGAAGTTCCGATCGTATGTCAATTATGTAGCCACACAAAACTCCGGATAAGAGCCTAGAGTTTTGTGCGGCTACCCGAAGGGCTTAAGCTTGCTTGTGGCGAAAGATGTCCATGGCTCCTGCCGTGGGATCTTCACCGGCAAAAAGAAATGCTGAAAGAAAGCAATCTGATCTCCGTGCCGATGGAAAAAGGAAAAAGAACGTTCTGAGATAAAAGGGGTGTTTTTTGACGTCAGCTGTTTCAGAACGGCAGTCTGAAACCAGACTTTCCGCCGGCACCCGCCTTGAGGATATCATCCCCAATGGCGAGACGATCGGTCAACTCGCGTCCGATGCCGTCCAGCCCGCTCATGTCGGTACCCAGGGAGCCGAGAGGCTC